>NZ_CAAJGM010000285.1 GCF_900996235.1 Paraburkholderia sp. BCC1885 | reverse complement strand
AACGCCGCTGAGTGCGTGCGCCGGGTTCTCTTCGTCATCGTCTGGTTTCCTTTGTAGGCATTATGCCTATCTCAGAACCCAGCGATTCCACCTAACCGACTGTCCAGATTTCCGGGGCCACCTCTCAACCTTCTCGCCCGAATTGAGGATTTCGGCGGCGCGATCGAGGTCCGCGTCGCTGGGCCGGACCACAGGCACGCTGGTGTGAATCGAGTAAGGAACCGCGTCGCTCGCACTCGCGTGGGCAATGTCCACCGGCACGATCAGCACGGCCACGCCGCCCTTGGCAATCGCCGTCTGGCACGCCATGACGGTCTTGCGGCGCGCCTGCTCGGGCGTGATGATCATGTCGCAGAACACGCTGCACGATCCGTAGATCGCCTTGAAGTCCACTTCCTGCGGAAAGTTGAAACCGAGTTCCTCGCTGGCCACCTGGGTAGCGATCAGGATCACCGGAGCCCGATTGCGGTTGGCGTCCACGAGGCCATTGATGAAGTGCAGGCTGCCGGGGCCGCAGCTTCCGGCGACGGCGGTCAGATTGCCGGTTATCATGGCCTCCCCTTCGGCGGCGAACGCGCCCGCCTCCTCGTGGCGCACATGAACCCACTCGATATCGCTCTCGTTAATGTGGTGAGCGATGAGATTCAGCGTATCGCCCACGATTCCGTAGCAATGTTTTACGCCGGCCGAGACAAGCGTCTCCACAATAATTTCGGCGACTTTTTTGCTCATGTCTGTTCCTTGAGGTACCCAGTTCACGATGTGAACGATCAACCTTGTAGAGCATCGGCGCGGCGTCGGTCACTCGACGCCGCACCGGCCAGGTCGGTGGAATGCTCTTGCTATGTTGAATGAGTGCCCTACCCTCTGCTATCACCCGAATGAGGGATGGAGACATGACGGCTGCTGCCTGGGTTTCGTCACCCAGCTTGCCGCGTTGAGACAGCCTCGCCGATCAAGCCACTATGTCTGATCCACTCTTCGAGCCCGCGGACCGCGATGCCTTTCTGCGCATTGAACGTGCGGTGCTTATCCCACGCAACACCGCGGCCTTGCGCAAATACCACCCGGTATTTGCGCAAGGAATCGTCTGGCTCCTGCTCCAGTTGCCGCGTCAATTCAGGCACGCTCCACTCGGCGCGAAGAACTTGCAGGCCCATCAATTGATCGACCGTGTCCGCCAGTTGACCGTAGGTCACCGTGTCGCCTGCGATGTACACCACCTGGTTGACGATTCGCGGCTCCGCGAACACGATCTCTGTCGTCAGGGCGCCGATGTCCTCGGCGGTGGTCACCGTGACCGCGTTGTCCCAGCTGCCCAGGGCATTCACCCTGTTGCGGGCCAGATCCACCACGCCAAAGGCTGGCTCGAACAGAAAGCTCGTAAACATGCCCGTCGATACGATGACCCACTCCGTGCGTTCTTGCGCGCGCAGCAGATCGCGCACGTCAAGCTGTTCGTCGAACAGATCCTGCGCGCTTCCTCTGCCGATCACGTCATAGTCGACGCCAAATTGCCACGGAAAATACCGTGCGACTCCGGCATCCAGCGCCGCTCGTGCGATCTTGAGCTGTACGCCAGGGCCGCCGACAAACCCCGTGCAGGAAATGACGGTATCGAATCGCCGGAAGATTGCGGCGAGCGCATCGGCCGATTGGTCCGCGAGGTCGCCCGGCACCAGTTCAACACCCAACGCGTGCAATTCCGCGACGTCCTTCTGTTTGGTCGGGTCCGTGGAATCGATCGTCGACGGTCGCAGCAGCGCCGCCACGGAGCGAGACGCAGGCGCGGCCCGGCGCACGAGATTGCGCAGCATAGCCATGCCGAGTTCGCCGGCGCCGAGAACGAGAATACGATTGTCATGCGACATATGCCTTACCTCTTTGAATAAGCCAGTTTCGATGGAAGCGGAGTTCGCGGCCGGGCTGCGAGCACACGGTTTGTGCTGACGACAGAGCCGGGCCGTCGAATGTTCTGGAGTGTAGGGTCGGCAAGGCGCCGCATTGTTCGACATGCCGGAATACAGAAAGCATCCGGTCCGAATCGGCCGGCTTTGTTCCGAGGGCGCAAAGGCTGCAAAGGCCTCATTTAGCGTGAACGGCAGCTCGCGACGTAAGATAGTTGTCCTTCAGGCTTGCCGCGTCGAATCGCAGGCAACCGCATCATGGCGACCATTCATGGACAAACTTCAGGCAATGACGACATTCGTGCGCGTCGTCGAGGCACAGAGCTTCAGCAAGGCGGCAGAGACACTGTCGATGCCACGCTCGTCGGTGACGACCGTGATCAAGAATCTGGAAACTCATCTGGGCACCCCGCTGCTCAGACGAAGCACGCGCACGCTGAGCCTGACCGAGGCCGGCGCGCGTTACTTCGCGTCGTGCCAGGCGATTCTGTCCGACATCGCCAAAGCGGAGATCGGACTCTCGTTCGACGCAACGACCCCGCGCGGGCGCGTGCGCGCCGACATGCCGGGCGTGATCGCTCGCGCGATCGTCTTGCCGAGGCTGCGCGAATTCGAACAACGCTTTCCGGATATCGAACTGGTGCTCGGTCTTAGCGATCGGCCCGCCGACCTGATTTACGACGGCATCGATTGCGTCATCCGCACCGGCGAATTGACGGACTCGACGCTGGTCGCGCGCCGGCTTGGACAACTGAGCTGGTTGACGTGCGCGTCGCCGGGTTATCTCAGGGAGCATGGCGAGCCGGATTCCGTGAGCGCGCTCGCTGCGCATCGCGTCGTCAACTACCTGTCGAATGCGACCGGCCGCCCGCTTGACTGGCGCTTCAGAGTCGACGGCGAAAATCTCACCATGGCGCTGCCAGGCCGTTTTTCCGTCAACGAAACCGAAGCCTATTTGCAATGTGGACTGGAAGGGCTGGGGCTCATCCAGATCTCGCGGTTCGCGGCCTTTCCTTACCTTCAAACCGGGCGCCTGAAGGAGGTTCTCGCTGACGTGCGATGCTCGCCGGTGCCGATTTCCATTGTCTATCCGCTCGGCCGGAATGCGACCGCGGCGATCAAGGCGTTTGTCGACTGGATCGGTGAGATCTCGGCGTCGAATGCATTTCAATGAGGCGGCGTGGGTGATGTGCAAATTCGCGTCTGACGGGCCCGATCGCGCGAGAAAGAAATCAGTACAATCCTGACTAACTCATCGATCGCGGCCATCCCTTCCGGCCGCCGCCCCATTCCCGCAATGTCCGCCATCAAGACGCACTTTCAGGACCTGCCCGTCACGCTCGACGCGACCCGGAAGCTCGAAATCGCGCACCAGCATTTCGATGTCTACGCGCTGCCCGCTCATCAGCAACTCCTGACGTGGTGCGATCGCATGATCGGCGTGGTCGACCTCCTGACCAAACGCGAGGGGCACACGCGACCGTTTCTAGGCTGGCTCGACCGCTACGCTGTGGGTGAATTCCTCTTCGCCGACTGCTACACCGACCGTATCGTGCAAGACCGGACCATCGCGCGGATTTCCCGGGACAACGCGCGCAGCATCGTCTTCCATGTGTTCTTCGACGCCACGGCCGGCAGCGAGCTCATCTATCCGGGCAAACGCACGGGTACGGCGCTGGAGGGGGGCATCTTCGCCGTCGATCTCGACCAGCCGGTGCAGTTCAAACGCGCGCCCTGCCGGCATGTCACGATTTTTCTGCCTGGCGCATTGCTGCATGACGTGTTTCCGGACCCCTCGGCATTGCATGGACGTGTCCTCTCGCCACACTTGCCGGCGGTGCGTTATCTGACCGGCCGCGTCATGTCGTTCGCGGCTCAAATCCGCTATATGGCGCCTCAGGAGGCCCACCGGATCCTGCGCGAGATCGTGCTGCTGATCGCGGATGCATTTGGCGAGCAGGCGGGGCTGGCGGGCAGCAAAGCGGCGCTCGGCCGCGCCATGGCGTTCGACCAGGCGCGCCGCTACGTGCAGACGAATCTGCACGCCGACGATCTTTCGCCCGATGGCGTCATGGCGTCGCTAGGCCTCTCGCGACCCACGGTCTACCGCCTCTTTCAACACGAAGGAGGCCTCGCCACCTATATCCGCCACACGCGCCTGCGCGCCGCCGCCGCCGAGCTTGTCACGTGGCCCGGCGTGCCGGTGCAAGACATCGCCTATGCGCATGGCTTCAGAAGCGCGTCGGATTTCACCCGGGCCTTTCGGCGCGCCTACGGCCTCGCGCCGCAGGACATCCGGCAGTATGGCGGCGATGCGCGCGCGCCTCATCCGGACATGAGCAGGATATTGCGCACCGGCGCCGGGTGAGCGGCTCGCTAACTGCCGGTCATGCAACAAGCGCTTTTAGCGTCGAACGCAGCCATTCCTTTTGTACGGCCGCGACTTGACGGGCTCAGTGCTGGGTAAAGAACTCAACCAGGCTGTCGGGCGCGTCAGGGCCAAGACAGATGTCGAGGATCCGTTCGGACTCCGCAGCTTCCGAGGCGCTACGCAGAAAGAGGTCCTTTTCGTAGACGGTAAGGGCGGCTTCGACGTCATGCAGGCTCCCGGCGATGGCCTTCCCAAGTTCGGCGCCGTCGAACATGGCCAGGTTGGCCCCTTCGCCAGACGGCGACATCAGATGCGCCGCGTCGCCGAGCAGGGTCACCCCCGGCACGCGAGTCCATCGATGCTCGACCGGCAGTGCATAAATAGGACGAGGCACCGGCGGAGTTTCGCCGTCGGTGATGAGCGCTATCAACTCCGGAGCCCAGCCGTCGAATTCCGTCGCGACGCGGGCCAAGGCAGTAGCCGGGTCGGAGAAGTCGATACTCTCGATCCATTCCTTTGGCTTGTTCAATTCCACGTAGGTATGCAGCACGCCATTGGGTTCACGGTGCGCGGCGATACCTTTGCCCGGGGCGAGCGCGAATAGCGCGCCACCGCCCACCGCTGCCGCGCTCGCCTGATGACGGGTATCGCTATCGAAGAGATAGGTCTCGATGAACGACGTGCCGACATACACCGGCTTCGCCCCGGAAAGCAGCGGACGCACTTTCGACCAGGCGCCGTCAGCGCCTACGAGGAGGCCGGTCGTCACGCTTGCGCCGTTAGCAAAGCTCACCAGGTGTTGTCCGTTGCCAAGCGATACGACCTCCGTGACTTTGTGTCCCCAGCGGACCGTATCGGCAGGAAGCGAGTCGAGGAGAATCCGGCGAAGCGCTCCCCGAGGCACTTCGGGTCGACCGCCTGTCGCGTCGTCGGGCTGTTCGAACAGGACGCGGCCGTGCTTGTCGAGCACTCGCGTCGCCTGACCGCCAGCGTGGATGATGGCGAGGAATTGATCGAAGAGTCCCGCCGCCTTGAGCGCGAGTTGCCCGTTGTTTTCGTGGATATCGAGCATGCCGCCCTGCGCCCGCGCATTTGCCGAAACCTCCGCTTCGTAGACCGTCGCGGCAATGCCGTGGACGTGCAGAACCCGGGCAAGTGTCAACCCACCGAGCCCCGCACCGATGATCGCAACTGAAGTGCTCATGCTGATTCCCTGTTAGTCGAAAGTCGTCGCGATCACCGTCACAAACAATCGCCGGACGAATTTATGGAACGCCGTTCCATAGTAATATTGGAACAACGTTCCATAAGTGTCAAGCTGAGACATGGTTAAGAGACATGGTTAAAAAAGCACGTAGCGCGCAACGGCGGGAGGACTCGCTTTCGCCGGATCGAATCATCGAGGCGGCGATCGAACTGTTGGACAATAGCGGGGAGAGAGGGCTCACGTTCCGCGCGCTATCCGAGCGGCTCGCCACCGGTGCGGGCGCGATCTACTGGCACATCGCCAGCAAGAGCGATCTGCTGACGGCGGCGTGCGACTCCATCGTGGCTCGCGCAATGAACGCGCCCGTCGACGATACGACGCCGCAAGCCGCCATCCGGGCATTCGCTTTGGCCATGTTCGACGCCATCGACGCGCATCCGTGGGTTGGCTCGGCGCTGACGCGTGCTCCCGGCCAGTTGCCGATGGTGCGGGTTCTCGAACGGCTGGGGCAGCAACTGCGCACGCTTGGCGTGCCGGACGATAAACAATGGACAACGGTGTCCGCGCTGCTGAGCTACATCCTGGGCGTCGGCGGCCAGAACGCGGCGAACACGCATTTCGCCCTGCAGCAAGGTCTCGATAGATCCAACTTTCTGGACGAAGTGTCGGCCGGATGGTCCCAGCTCGATCCGAACGACTACCCGTTCACCCGCAGCGTCGCCGCACAGCTACGCGCTCACGACGACCGCGTCGATTTTCTCGCCGGAATCGATCTCATGCTGCGCGGCATCGAGTCGGCGAGCGATCGTTGATCCGATTACCGACTCGTGGCCGACGGCGACGGGGCAGCGGGCAACGTGAATAATTTTCGCGTCGGCAAGCCATCACGAGAAACACTTATACGCGGCGCGGTGCGACCCTCGAGCGACACCGTGCGCGTCGCATACGAAATCCACACCTTCCGCGATTTGAGAAAATCCATACCGAGCAGCATGTCCACTCCAGGGGTGGACGCGTCCTGCACGAGCACCGGTCCACGTGGATAAGTCGCGCTTCCAATCTGGATCGTTTCAAACACGTGGACGTGTCCATTGACGCGAACACCCTTCGCACCGCCAATCGTCGCGGCCCGCTCCTGCTCGAGAGTGGCTCCGTCGACGCCAGAACTGATCGCCGCATCACGCGTCGCCGAGGTGCGAGAGGAGCCCGTGTCGATCAAGGCGTGAACCGGATGACCATTCAGCCGCACCGGAATCATGAGCAACGCGCGCAGCGAATTGGTCGAAGGTTGCTCCAGTTCGAGCGTCTGCACCACGCCCGTCGCGGGCGCGAACGGGCCGTCGCAGAGGCTGTACAAAGTCATCGTCTGATTCGGAAAATCCAGCATCACGTTATACCGTGATAGAAGATCGGCGCCGATCGAGCCTGACGGCGCGTCTGGATCGAGGTCGTCTGGACCGAAAACATTTGCCGTAACCAGGTGCACGTCTGCCCAGTTTTGCGTGCCAAGCTGAATCAGGCTGGCAATCATGAGGTGCTGCGGTTCAAGCCTGCCGCCGATTCCGTTCACGATACCAATGCGTTTTTGATCGTAAGGTAACCGAAGCATCTCGGCAGCATGTGGGGTCAAGGTGCTCATGCTGGTGCCTGTGTCGATCAGCATCGACATCGGGTGACCGTTGATGCTGACAGTGGTGACGAATCGACGGCCCACCTCGCGAATAGGCAGTTGCGCCTCGACGGTTATCGGGCACTGACGGGCCGCTGCGGGCGTGTCGTCGGACGCGCATCCGTAAAGAACGGAAGCGGCGAGGATGAGCAACACAAAGGATAGGGAGGTTGAGCATGTGTGCCTGAACGAAGATGCCAAGCCGTTCGCCAGCGATGTCTTTGCGCTGCTCATCCTCATCGTCAGTTTCCCCCGGTACCGAATCGTTGCGGAATGGTCGGCGCTTGCGCGCGTTATCTGGACTTGATCAAGTATTCCGATACTTTCAGCGAGCCGCGGTCGCGTTGCCCTTCACGCCGCCGATCGGAGTCTGAGACGCGTCGCAACTATTCCACATATCCAGTCCGCGCAGTTGATGTGCTGAACAACAGCGCGGTGTTCGGCGGCCGCCCCCCGCGACCACGGAGGAACATTAGTATCGGCAGTCTCAAGAACTCCGGATAAAATCTCCTGCAGGAAGCCGCTTCTGTCCGCGAAATATCCGCTGTACAGGTTCATCAAAAAATTTCAATGCAATCCACGAAACCAGTACAACCACACAGAATTCAAATATCGAAAAAAGCCACCCCATCGCATTTGAGCTAATGTGCCTCATGATTTCCTCACCGATCCGAAGTATCGGCCCCTGCATTATATACACCGGGTAAGAAATGAGACCGATTTGCCGCAGAAACACCTCAATTCCGCTAGATATGGTTATTCCAGAACCTATATACACTATTGCGGGAAAAACAATCGAAACATATATTAAACTGCAAACCTTATAGTTCGACCAGTTTGCCAGAAGAATTAAAAGAAATGCCAAGATCAAAATAATTCCCGCCACCGCATTTTCTTTGGATTCGGGCCTGAATCTATACATCGCCACACCGGCAAAAAACGGGAACATCACCCTAATAAATCCTAACGACCATCCTTTCTGGTTAAACCCTCCAGTGATACCACCCGCATAAGCAACCAGAAAGAACAGCGCGAGCCAGCTTAATACCAAAACCAAGATAAGGACGGTGTTAGTTAGCTTCCGGACGATAGAAACGTACACCAGGTTCACAAAAGCCTCAAAGGTGAGGGACCAGCTTGCCATGTTCAGAGGGTAAGCCGTTTGCCACTGCGGAAATACAAATGACGGAAGAACCAGGAGGCCAAGCGCACTTACCTTGAGAAGTTGCAACATCGTAATATTATTTTTAAATATAACGGCCAGCAACGCCATAAATATCCCAATTGAAGTGCTCAAGAATACGAGGGGATAAAGGCGCCTGATTCTTACTACGATGAACTCCCCCGTTTGCATCTGACCGGATAGAATTTTACGCTCATAGGCATATGCGACAACGAATCCACTTAACGCGTAGAAAAAATCTACCGCCAGGATCGTATAGGGAAGCGCATTTAAGGTGTGCTGCTGAACCAGATGAAAAATAAGTACGATTATCGCTGCCAGCCCTCGCAACCCATCGAGAAGAACAAATCGATTGACGCTTTTCATGATTTTAGCCAGATCGAAGACTCAGATTGCAGGAAGCTCCGCAGCGAGGCGCATGATTTGAAATCTGCACACGCTGCTCGCTACGCGTTCATGGATCAGCTGTCGAGAAGAAATCACAGTTCGGCCCAATGCTAAAAGCATATGCTGGAAGATGTTATGAAAGTGTGCGAAACCATACATTCGCCAAATCTTGGCCGTACAGAGATACGGCTTCGGCGATCGTGCCCGGTCAATGACTGCTTTTGAAGCCGCTCAATGGCGCTTGCGGTTCGACGCGAGCCCATCGCCCCGCCCCACCCCAAAACCCCCGCCCCACAACGCTATACTGACAACGCTCCACAGCATCGCCCACCGGCGCAAACCACAGCACCGCCGCCCCGCACCCGAACGCGCCGGAAAGCAGCAAAAGCCTCATCCTGTTCGCAACACCTATAGAGATTTCCGCATGCTCTGGAAGATTGAAGGCTCCGAGACACATATTCTCGGTTCGATTCACTTCGCCAACCTGGATCCGCATCGATTGCCGACCACGGTGGCAGAGGCATTCAGGATCTCCCATCACATCGTCTTCGAAGCGGACTTGTCGGCGCCAGCCGACTCCGCATCATTGCTGCTGCCGAATGGCACGACGCTCAAGGACTGCGTGAGCGACGCCACCTATGCGAAGGCTTTTTCGCACTGGTTGCGACTCGGGCTCCCCTTGGACAATCTGTCCCGCTTCACACCCGGCGCGGCGGCTCTGATTCTTCACCTGAATCATGCGGCGAAAAAAGGCTATGTCGTCGAACGAGGCCTGGACCGGGTTCTGTGGGACGGCGCGGTCCGCGAGGCCAAGCGCCGTGGCGCGCTTGAGACCGTCGACGCCCAGACCGGCGCATTGACGTCGTCGCCAATGGCCGAGCAGGCGTCCATGCTGGAGTATTTTGTGAACGGCGACCTGGATTTTTCGGGCTTGTCTTCAAGAGTCCGCGCGTGGATGCACGGCAACACCGTGCCCTTCGACACCGCCTTGACCGAACGCCGTCGGCGCTGGCCGGTCATGTTCGAAAAATTGATCGACCAGCGCAACATGAATTGGGTGCCCGCTATCACCAAAATGGCCGGCGACAAGGAGCGGCGACTCATCGTGGTCGGAGCGCTGCATACGGTCGGGCCGGTTGGCTTGCCGCGCATCCTCTCGAAGCATGGGCTGCGTCTGCGCCCTCGGGCCTGGCACCTGCCGGCGTCGCTTCGTTAAACGAGGTCCGGCCAATGGGCCGCGCCCGGCGCCATCATTTTGAAAGCCGCATAATCTACTATAGATAGAATCCGTCGCGGCTCGCGCTCTCGCCTGTCGAAGCCAACGCGCCGCGCGTCCGAACCCGGAGGCTCACATCATGAAGATTGCGAAAGTCGTAGTCGGAATCGCCGCCCTTGTCGGCGTCACAGTCGCGTATGCCGACGGGTTCGACATCACGCGAGACATGTCGAACGGACGCGAAATGCGCCTGCTCGAACATACGTCCCAATGCGCCGGCGGCCCCGGCGCGTTTGTCTATAGCAACGGCAAGCAGGTCGATCAGACCTGCAACGTGCGCCTGACGCCGGCGGGCGCGAGCGTCCAGTTGACGCCTTTCGACCCGCGCATCTTCATCCCGCGCGACACGCTGTACCCGAACTCCTAAGCGCAAACTTTCGGTCGGCCCACGGGAACGACGCTTGCTCGCCAATACTTGCCCGCCTCGCCGCGTCATTGAAAACACTTGATCTATAGTGTGCTTCACGCCACCGCGAGAAAGACGCGGCCTGCGCGGCACGCCTGGACACCGCGGCGAAACGACAAGGAGAGTCTCAATGACGGGAGACGGCATCAACCGACGCGACATGCTCGCGATGCTGGGCGGAATGGCATCGATGCTGGCGATGGGAAACGCAGAGGCAAGTCCCATCGACACCAACCAGACGCTTTACACGCTGCCGGAGGACATCAAGTTCGTCGCGCAGGACGGCGCACCGCCGAAGAGTGTGGAGAGCGCGTTCCTGTACAGCAACCCCTCGAAACCGGGCATTTACTACGCGCTGTTGCGCTGGTTTCCCGGCTACATGAGCGCGCCGCACAGCTACGCCTCGGACCGCCTGTGCGTGGTGTTATCGGGCACCTGGTGGATCAATAGCGGCGCCGACTTCGATCCCGCGCACACGGTCCCGGTGAAGGCGGGAACCTTCGTGCGCCGTATTGCGCGGACATGGCATTACGACGGCGTACCGAAGGGCGAAGCGGAACCGGTGACGATAGCAATCTGCGGCATCGGCCCGGTAGACATCCGCCTGGCAGAACCGGCAAAACCGCTGGTACGAGCGGTATAACAAGGGGGCGAGCCCGCTTTCTTTGGTTGCTTGCCTTGCTTGCTTTCTTCGCGGCGGCAAAGAAAGCAAGGGCCGCCCTGCACGGCGATAACCAGGCAGACCCGGCAAACCACCAAGCCAGCGAGGAAGGCCAACAAACCAAAAAGCCAAACCTTCCTTCACCGCCGGGAAGGCCCTCCAGCCAGCCCCGCTTGCGCCCTTAAAACCCATTCCCGATTATGCTCTCTGGCATGCCGAGGCCAATGCCTGGCATCCTGTGCGATCTCCGCATAAAGACTGCGAGCCCGCAGAACATCCGCCTCATCCGCTTGCCTCGCAAGCCAGTCGGCAAACAAACACCGCGGCGCGGCATCACTGGCACAGGCAAGCGCCTGCTCAAACGCCGCCCGCGTTCCAGGGGCATCAAGCGCCGCGAGCGTTCGCGCATACAGCAAAGCCGGCTCAGGCTGCTGCCGCGCCTGCGGATTAGCGGAAAAAAGCCGCTGCAAGCTCGCATCCGCCGCACCAAACTGCCCGACGGCAAACTCCGCCTTGGCCATCCCCAGCAACAAGGCCGGGTCAGTCGCAAAAGGCCCATTCGCAGCCGCCTGATAATGTTCGAGCGCCTCTTTGGGTTGCCCCGCTTCCAGCAATGCCGCACCCAGGCGCATCCGATGCTCGACGGTCGGCGCCCGATCGAAATTAACCCGCGCCTCGCGTACCGCCCGGTTGGGATCCACCAGTTGCGAAATCGCCCGCGTCGCAGCCCGCCCACCGCGCGATTCGCGCAGGCCCGGCAAATAAATCGCAAACAGATACACGAGGCTGCCCAGCAACGGAAAAGCAAACAGCAACAGCAGCCAATACATATTCTGGTGAGTACGCACCACGTGCACGGCAAAAAACAGCGCAATGATGACGTGAAGACCGATTCCGAAAAATGACATGTTTATTCGACTTGAGACACACGCAAAGCAATCAACGGCCGCGCGCCGCATAGAAAGCGCCGCAGCCACCACAGGAACATCATTCGGACGCGCGTACATGAGCCGCGCCCTGCAACGAATCGTAATCCGCTGATTTACTGCATGACAGATGCAACAGTCTACCGAATGCCGGGTAGAGTCAGCTTTCGCCGGATTACAGCCGCCTGATGCCGTCCGTCCCGCTGCCAAACGGCCTATCCCATCCGGATGAACGACGCCGGCCCGCGCGTGGCGTAAAATACGCGCTTTCCCGAACTTCTCGCCAACATGACGCTCTCCTCCACATTAGAGATCATCGCCGAACTGAAAGCCGGCCGGATGGTGATACTCGTCGACGAAGAAGACCGCGAAAACGAGGGCGACCTCGTCATCGCCGCCGAATTCGTCACTCCGGAAGCGATCAACTTCATGGCCCGCTATGGCCGGGGGCTCGTCTGCCTGACGCTCACCCAGGAGCGCTGCAAGCAGTTGAACCTGCCGCTGATGACGTATCGCAACGGCACCCAGTACGGCACGGCGTTCACGGTCAGCATCGAAGCGGCGGAAGGCGTCACCACGGGCATTTCGGCGGCGGACCGCGCCCGCACCATCCTCGCCGCCGTCGCGCACGACGCGCGCGCCGAGCATATCGTGCAGCCCGGTCACGTGTTCCCGATCATGGCGCAGCCCGGTGGCGTGCTGGTGCGCGCCGGCCACACCGAAGCCGGCTGCGACTTCACGGCGCTGGCGGGTCTGACGCCGGCCGCGGTGATCTGCGAGATCATCAAGGACGACGGCACCATGGCGCGCCTGCCCGACCTGATGGAGTTCGCGCAGGAACACGGCCTGAAAATCGGCACGATCGCCGACCTGATCCACTACCGCAGCCGCACCGAATCCATCGTGGAGCGCATCTGCGAGCGCACCATGCAAACCGCGCACGGCCCGTTTCGCGCCGTTATGTACCTCGATCAGCCGAGCGGCCAGCCGCACATCGCGCTGGTGCGTGGCAAGCCCGCGCCGGACCGCGAAACGCCGGTGCGGGTGCACGAACCGCTGTCGGTGCTGGATCTGCTGGAAGTCGGCACGTCCACTCATTCGTGGACGCTGGACGCCGCCATGAAAGAGATCGCGGAACGCGATCTCGGCGTGGTGGTGCTGCTGAACTGCGGCGATTCGAAAGATCACCTGATCGACGTCTTCAAGGCATTCGATTCGAAAGACAAAGCCGACGCGCTCAAGCGCCGTCCGGTGGACTTCAAGACCTACGGCATCGGCGCGCAGATTCTGCGCGAACTGGGTGTCGGCAAGATGCAGGTGCTGTCGAACCCGCGCAAGCTGGGCAGCATGTCGGGCTACGGTCTCGAAGTCACCGGCTTCGTGCCGATGCCGGGCTGCCCCAGCCAGACGCCATAACCGCCTTGACCGGCCTGCACAATGCAAGGCCGGTCCGACCCATCACGCGCCTTGGCGCTTACTCAAACAACACTACGGACTGACTATGGAAATCGGACAATACCAACCGAACCTCGACGGCGACGGCCTGCGCATCGGCATCGTCCAGGCGCGCTTTAACGAGCCCGTCTGCAACGGCCTCGCGGATTCGTGCATCGAAGAACTCGAACGCCTCGGCGTCACCGGTGAAGACGTGCTGCTCGTCACCGTACCGGGAGCGCTGGAAATCCCGCTGGCGCTGCAAAAGCTCGCCGAAAGCGCCCAGTTCGACGCACTGATCGCGCTCGGCGCGGTAATTCGCGGCGAGACCTACCACTTCGAACTGGTGTCGAACGAAAGCGGCGCCGGCATCACGCGCGTCGGTCTCGACTTCGGCATTCCGGTTGCCAACGCCGTGCTGACAACCGAAAACGACGAGCAAGCCGTTGCGCGCATGACCGAAAAGGGCCGTGACGCCGCGCGCGTGGCCGTCGAAATGGCGAACCTCGCGGTCGCGCTCGAACAGCTCGGCGGCGACGACGAGGAAGAAGACGAGGACGACGAAGAGGAACAGGCATGAAGAGCGCTCGCCGACGTTCCCGCGAACTGGCCACGCAGGGGCTGTATCAGTGGCTGCTGTCGGGCGCGCCCGGCGGCGAGATCGACGCGCAGTTGCGCGGCGCGCAAGGCTTCGACAAGGCCGATCTCGAGCATCTGAACGCGCTCCTGCACGGCGTGATCCGCGACTCGGAAGCACTGTCCGCCGACCTCACGCCGTGTCTCGACCGCCCGATCGAGCAGTTGTCGCCGGTCGAACGCGCGGTGTTGCTCGTCGCGGCATTCGAGCTGAAGAATCACGTCGACATCCCGTACCGCGTGGTCATCAACGAAGCCGTCGAACTCGCCAAGACTTTCGGTGGCGCGGATGGCTACAAGTACGTGAACGGCGTGCTGGACAAGCTGGCGGCGCAACTGCGCGTCGACGAAACGCAGGCGGCCCGCAAGCACTAGGCCGCCGCGTTGTTGCCAAACCCTGCCAGGCCCAGCCGCACCCTGCCGCGCCTGGCAGGATCGCAGCGGGCATGTGTGTCTTGCATGACGCCCGCCGCGGTTTCGAAATTGCACTTACTGTACTGACCGTATGAACTCCGTGACCGAACCATTGGTGCGGCTCGCTGCGCGCGTCGACGCCATCCAGCCTTTCTATGTGATGGAGCTGGCCAAGGAAGCCGCGCTGCTGGAGCGCCAGGGGCGCGACATCATCCATATGGGAATCGGCGAGCCCGATTTCACGGCCCCCGAGCCGGTCATCGAAGCGGCCGCGAGCGCGCTGCGCCGTGGCGTCACGCAATACACCAGCGCGCTCGGCCTGCACGCGCTGCGTGAGGCGATCGCCGGGCACTATCAGCAGGCATATGGCATTCGCGTCGATCCGGCGCGAATCGTGGTCACCGCCGGTGCTTCGGCCGCATTGCTGCTCGCGTGCGCGGCGTTAGTCGACCGTGACGACGAAGTGCTCATGCCCGATCCCTGCTATCCGTGCAACCGGCACTTTGTCGCCGCCGCGGAAGGCAAGCCGGTGCTGGTGCCGAGCGGCCCCGCCGAACGTTTCCAGTTGACCGCTGCGGACGTCGAGCGCCTCTGGAACGAGCGCACGCGTGGCGTGCTGCTCGCGTCGCCGTCGAACCCCACCGGCACCTCCATCGAGCCGGCGGAACTGAAGCGCATCGTCGAGGCAGTGCGTGCGCGCGGCGGCTTCACGATCGTCGACGAGATTTACCAAGGCTTGAGCTACGGCGAGCCGCCGGTCTCCGCGCTGTCGTTCGGCGAGGATGTGATCACCGTCAACAGCTTTTCTAAGTACTTCAACATGACCGGCTGGCGACTCGGCTGGCTGGTGGTGCCGCCCTCGCTGATCGGGGCGTTCGAGAAGCTCGCGCAGAATCTCTTCATCTGCGCCTCGGCGCTGGCGCAGCACGCGGCGCTTGCGTGCTTCGAACCGGACACGCTGGCGATCTATGAAGCGCGCCGTCTCGAGTTCAAGCGGCGCCGCGACTTCATCGCGCCGGCGCTCGAATCGCTGGGGTTCGCGGTCCCGGTCATGCCGGACGGCGCTTTTTACGTGTACGCGGATTGCAACCACGTCGCCCATGCGGCCGCCGGCGACAGCGCCGCGCTCACCAGAGCGATGCTTCACGACGCCGGTGTCGCGCTGGTGCCGGGCATGGATTTCGGCGTTCACGCGCCGCGCTCATATATTCGCCTTTCCTATGCGACGGCGTATGCGAAGCTCGAAGAAGCGGTCGAGCGTTTGCATGGGTTCTTCGGGCGCTGAGCCGAATCGTCGGGTCAAGGACCGGCCCGCCAATGCTCGCAAGTTTGGGGACCCCCGGCGAGCATCATCCTGGTAAGCGAGAAGCATCAATGCCATGAAAAAAGGCACCCTCGGGTGCCTTTCGTATTGGTGTGCCGCTTGTGCCCGTCTGGAACTGACCTGCTTGGCGCAGCAGCAACGTCGGCAAAAAATCGCTCAGGCACCCAGCTCCGCCGTCGAGGCACGCTTGGTGGCCGTCGCGCTGGCGTCGTCGTCCTGCTCCGGGGCCTTGACCGGCGTGTTCACCGTCAACGGATGCGCCCCGTCGAGCGTGACCTGAACGCGCTTGGCCGGTGCCGCAGCAGCCGGCGCCGCCACTGACGCCGTAGTGGTGACCGGTGCCTGCGGTGCGTTGATCGGCACCTTGCGGCCACGCGCCACGTCGCGCAGACGGCTGCGTTCAGCCATCACTTTCGCGCCGTAGCCGCCATCGTCCTGCGTGGACGAGCCGACGTACAGACGCAGACCGCCCGGCAATGTGCCGCCGCGCGCGATGCAATCCTTCAGCACGAGCGCTCCAACCTTGATGTTGGCAAGCGGATCGAGCGCGGCGCTTTCGCCGCCGAAATACTGGAACTTGTCCGAGTGAACCTTGGACATGACCTGCATCAGGCCCTGCGCGCCCACGCCGCTTTCGGCATACGGGTTGAAGCCCGATTCGATCGCCATCACGGACAGCAGCAGGAGCGGATCGAGACCGACTTCGCGACCGGTGTCGAACGCCGCCTTGACGAGCTCGCTCACCGGTTCCTGCGCGACGCGGTAGCGCCGGGCCAGGTAGGAAGCCACCAGATCCTGCTCGCGAGTGGAGACCAGCACGCGGTCGTCGCGTGCGTCGGCCGCCACACGCTGCGACGGAATCAGACGCGCCAAGGCGTTGATGCTTTGCACGGAATGCGGATCGAGCGCGTTGAACGCGGTGACACCGAGACCGCTGGTGCCGCTGCCGTCGAAGGCGCCGTCATAGCTCGTGTTGCTGGTTGCGCCATTGCTGGCGTCGCTGCCGGCCGCGTCGGCGGACAGCGGATCGTCGGACGGCACGCCATTGGAGGGCGCAAACGACGGCAGCGGGTTGCCCTGCAACAGACGGGCGGGACCGGCCTGCACAGCGGCAGAAATGACCGGCATCAGCTTGGCAGCCAGCGTACCGCGCAGGGTGGGCAACAGCCACAGCGCGAGCGCCAGCAGGATGGCGGAACCGCCAACAATGCTGAACAGGTGATGACTCACACGCGTACCGCGACGCAAGACTGCGCGCATGGCTTGCGCGAGCTTCTCGTCGGGACGCCACATTAACCAGGCGTTCATTCAGATCTCCCATCTTGCATGATCTGCGAACCCCACCGGTCGAGCCGGCATCAAAACACGTTCGCAGAGTCAAGACGTCGCGTGCTCTGGTTAGGGCAGCAGCGGCGTCGGGAATACGGCATAACCGTCGGTGGGGAGCCATCTCGGAACAACTCGGCGCCGCGCTTAAAAAGCACGAACGCAAAGGCTCCCACGCGAAAAACCAGCGCCAGGTCGCGCTGGTGAGAACTGCAACAAAGGCCGTCAAATACCGTGCAGGGGGGTCGGTAAGCGGTGACGCGTTGCGTCGTAAGGACCGGGGGGCGGTGGTAAAAAGGTTCACGCCCTGCAACCAATGTGTCCGGATTCTAGCAGGGTTTAATAGATCGTCAACACTATAGAACCGCAAATCTATAACTAATTGTAATAATGAACAGTGTTCAGGTGGTCGAAACCCGCGCACCATGCGCCTCTCCGGTCAGTTACAGATTCAGTGCCGGAGCGTGCGCTAAGTAACGCAGGTAAAATCGACAATAGTTCATGCGCGCCGAAAGCCTGTCGCGCCCCACTTTCCCGCCGCCCGACGCGGCTCCGCTCCTGACCGATGAAATACAAAGACCTGCGCGACTTTGCTGGCCGCCTTGAGACGCTTGGCGAACTACGCCGTATCCCGCAATACGTCTCCCCCGTGCTGGAAATGACCGAACTGTGCGACCGCGTGCTACGCGCCGGCGGCCCCGCGCTGTTGTTTGAGAGCAGGCAGACGCATGCGTTCCCGGTACTCGGCAACCTTTTCGGCACGCCGCGGCGGGTCGCGCTGGGCATGGGGATCGACAGCGGCGACGAGGACGGTGATAGCGGCGCGCTAGAGTCGCTGCGCGACGTCGGCCGCCTGTTGTCGGCCCTCAAGGAGCCGGAGCCGCCCAAGGGCCTCAGGGACGCCGGCAAGCTGCTGTCGCTCGCCAAGGCGGTCTGGGACATGGCGCCGAAGACGGTCAGCTCTCCGCCATGCCAGGAAATCGTCTGGGAAGGCGCCGATGTCGACCTCGCCAAACTGCCCATTCAGACCTGCTGGCCGGGCGACGCGGGGCCGCTGATTACATGGGGCCTGACCGTCACGCGCGGCCCGAACAAGAGCCGCCAAAACCTCGGCATTTATCGCCAGCAATTGATCGGACGTAACAAAGTCATCATGCGCTGGCTCGCCCATCGCGGCGGCGCGCTCGATTTCCGCGAATTCGCGCTGCGCAATCCCGGCCAGCCGTACCCTGTCGCCGTGGTGCTCGGCGCCGATCCGGCCACGATCCTCGGCGCGGTCACGCCAGTGCCGGACACGCTCTCCGAATACCAGTTTGCGGGTCTGTTGCGAGGCGGCCGCACCGAGCTCGCCAGGTGCATCACGCCCGGCGTCGATACCTTGCAGGTGCCGGCGCGCGCCGAGATCGTGCTGGAGGGCTTCATCTATCCGCAGAAAGGTACGCCCGCGGCCGCTCCGGCCGGCGCGCCGCCGCGGCCCTCGAAAGGCGCCAGCGCCGCGTATGAGCACGCGCTCGAAGGCCCCTATGGCGACCACACCGGCTACTACAACGAACAGGAATGGTTCCCGGTATTCACCGTCGAGCGGATCACGATGCGCCGCGACGCGATCTACCACTCCACCTACACCGGCAAACCACCGGATGAGCCCGCCGTGCTAGGCGTGGCGCTCAACGAAGTATTCGTGCCGCTGCTGCAGAAGCAGTTCAGCGAGATCACCGATTTCTACCTGCCGCCGGAAGGTTGCAGCTACCGGATGGCGATCGTGCAGATGAAGAAAAGCTACCCCGGACATGCCAAACGGGTGATGTTCGGCGTATGGAGTTTCTTGCGGCAATTCATGTACACGAAGTTCATCGTCGTGGTGGATGAGGACGTGAATATTCGCGACTGGAAGGAAGTGATCTGGGCCATCACGACCCGCATCGATCCGGTGCGCGACACCGTGCTGGTCGATCGCACGCCTATCGATTATCTGGATTTCGCTTCGCCGGTAGCGGGACTCGGCTCGAAGATGGGTTTAGACGCCACCAATAAATGGCCAGGCGAGACGGATCGAGAGTGGGGGCGCCCCATTGAAATGGACGCGGCGGTGAAACGGCGCGTCGATACCTTATGGACTGAACTAGACCTATAGCGCATCCCTTCTACCGCAAAATGAAAACGGCGTAACGCAGGCAATGGAGCCCGCATTACGCCGTTTTGTTTTCTTCGCTAACCTTGGGCACCAGCAGGCTGTGCGTCAGAGACTTGCAGCCTCCTCAACGCACAACTTGCCCGCTGCTATTAATAGTGACGGTAGCCGCCGTGGCCATAACCGCCATGTCCGTAATAACCACGGCCGTAATAGCCGCGATGATAGTACGGATGGCCGTAGTAGCCATAACCACCGCCCACCACGACAACCGGCGGCGGAGCATAGACCGGCGGCGGCGCGTAATAGGCCGGCGGCGGTGCGGCATAAACCGGATAAGCCGGCGCCACAGGAATACCGATCCCGATACCTACCGACACGTGCGCCTCCGCAGCGGAAGCGAAGCCCACACCCAGTGCAGCGGCAACAACAAGCGGAATAATCTTTTTCATGTTTCTTCTCCAAGCGCGGCCGGATGACCGTGTCGCATGACATGCATGCTATGAGATTCAATGTATCGAAAAAGGATCGGTAACGGTGTGCCCATTTGTTGCAAATTGCAATTGGTGTATAAGCACTGAAATGCGCAGCGATTTGTTGCCGCATGCGAAAAACCCGCAACCTCTCGAAAACTAAGGGTTTGCGCCGAACCAGCCGCTGCCCCACGTGGGTTTTACCGGTTGCCGGGACCTCGGCGCACTCATACCGGTAATCTTTAATTACAAATTCACTTCAATCGCTGCCGCACTGAAGGCCGGCCGAAACGCAGCAAAACGCGAAGCCACACTGTAAACGTGAAATGCCCGGCGCGGTGGCCGGGCATCCCTTGCCCTTAAAGGGGTAGTCCTCAGCCCACTTTTACATAAGTGAACTCGCGTGTGACATTGGGCGGAACATACGCGCCACTGATCTTGACGCGTGGCGTGAGGCGCTTTTTTTGATCCCACCAGCGGCGGCGTTGTGAATGAGTCAAGAACCGCAAGTGCTTTCGGTAAGAAAAGATGCTCATAACCACCTCCCGAATCTGACTGCGCGACATAAAAAATTCCGACAGCAACCCTTCACTTCTTCGACCAAAATCATTGTGAGCAGTTTTTGGGCCTGCGGGCATCGCGCGGGCGGATAACCCACTGCGCGCGCCATATGGCGCCAAAATTGATCTGAGGATAGCGCCGTCACGCCTGCCGCTCATCGCTCCATCCGGTCTGCCGTTCGCCTTCGGCTCGCGACCACTATATGAATGCGCGATACTCCAGTTTTATTCCGTTCATGTTTGCTATGCCGCCCAAAGCCGGAACCATGTCTCAGCCTTCCTTGCCGCGTCTCGGCTTCATTGGCGCGGGGCGCCTCGCCCGCTGCCTCGCGCTCGGCTTCGCCCGGGCCGGCTATCCGGTTACGGCAATCGCGAGCCGCACGCCGGAATCGGCGCAGCGGCTTGCCGGTCAGATCGCGCACTGCACGGCCTGCAACAGCCCGCAACAGGTTGCCGACGCCGCCGATATCGTCTTTCTAACCGTTCCGGATGACAGCATCGGTTCGACCGCGAACACTTTGCGCTTCAATGGCTCAGCGGATTCGACCGGGCGTCTGCGCGCGCTGGTGCATTGCAGCGGCGCCTCGCCAGTGGAGTTGCTGGCGCCCGCGCGCGAGCAAGGCGTTTTGGCCGGTGGTTTTCACCCACTCTACCTGTTCAGCGGCGAACTCGCAGATATGGAGCGCATCCGCGGCTGCTCGATCACCATCGAGGCCGACGGCGCGCTCAAGGAAGTCCTCACGGCGCTCGCGAAGGCGCTGGACTGCCACCCGCTGTCGATTCCCGCCGGCGGCCGCATGCTCTACCACGGCGCCGCCCATTACGCGGCCAGCTTTGCGCTGTGCAGCCTCGCGGAATGCGTGGCGCTGTGGCGCACGCTCGGTTTTGCCGAGGACGACGCACTGCGCGCGCTGCTGCCCATGCTCGCCGGCACGATCCAGACGGCGCGCGACAAAGGCTTGCCGGACGCCCTCGCCGGCCCGGTCTCACGCGGCGATACGGGCGTGGTGCGCAAGCAGCTCGCCCTGCTCGAAGAGCTCGGCGGCGACCACGCCGCGCTGTACGGGCTGATGACCCGGCGCGCGGTCGAACTGGCGCGCCGCCGCGCCACGCCGCCGACGACGCTCGACGCCATCTCGGACGCCGTGGAAGAATCCCTCTCGCGAGCGCTGAATCAGGCGTCAGCGGGTACTAGCGTCAAGTAAGCCGTGATAATGTGACGTCCGCTGCGAAGCGCTGACGTCCCGCCGCAAGGCGCGCCCGGCAAGCGCACGGTACTGAAACTCATGAACACGCCGGCGTGCTCACCATGACGCGCCGGCGCCCGGCGTCCGGCTTTCACCGGACGCTACCCTGAAGGAAAGGACACGAGATGTTCGGCGATATCGCCCGTTTTCTGCTCAATACCGTTTTCACCCTGTTCGGCGCGGCGCTGCTGTTGCGCGCGTGGCTGCAAGTCGTCCGCTTGCCACCGTATAACCCGGTTTCGAACGCCGTGCTGCACGCCACCAACTGGATCGTGCTGCCGTTGCGGCACATCGCGCCGAGTACGCGCCGCATCGATTGGGCGAGCATCATCGCCGCCCTGATCGCGGCGGTTGTCTATGTGATGCTGATGGTGGCCGTGACCGGCGTCGACCCGCTCGCGCTGTGGCCCACCTTGCTGATCGTGGCGCTGCTGACCGTCGTCAAATGGGCGCTCAACCTGATCATCTGGTTGACCATCCTGATGGCGCTGCTGTCGTGGCTCAATCCGCGCTCGCCGGCCATGCCGATTCTGTTTCAGCTCACCGCGCCGTTTCTGAATCCGCTGCGCCGGGTGATTCCGAATCTGGGCGGCATCGACCTCTCGCCGATCCTGCTGTTCGTGATCGTGCAGGTGCTTTTGATGATCGTCACGCGGGCCGCCGTGCAGCTGACGTATTTCGTGATTTGAGACTCCGAGCGGGCCCGCTCACGCCGGGCCGTTTTGCGCGTAGATAGTGCGGTTACGCGGCGCGGCACGCCGCCGTAGCCTCATGTGGCGTTTTTTTTGCGCCTCAAAACCGGTAGCCGATGCCGCCCAGGTAGATGTCGCTGTCCTTGTCGTAAGTGGTCATGACGCGGTTCCACGAGGCTCGCGCGATCCAGTGCTTCGTCAGGCTATAGGCCGCCGACATCGTCAGCAGGATCGACACCCGGCCGCCCGTATCCTGGCCGTCCGGGCTGCGGTGCGTGTCGACCGCGAAGTACGGGCCGGCGCCGACACCCAGGGTCAATTTGTCGTCGAAGAAACTGCGGCGCAGCCACGCCTGCGCAGCCACGCCGTCGCGCGTGTTGAGCGGCGTATGGCCTTCGTCGATCCAGCTCAGCGTGCCGTCGAAATACGCGCCGAAGCCATGCCGGTACTCGACGCTTTCCGCCATCGCGCCCGGCGAGCTCAAACTGTTCACCTCGGTCCAGCCGGCCAGTGCGGTGATCTGGTCGCCGCTCGACACACTCTGCCTGGTTGCGCCGCTGAGCGCGCCGTGGCCGTTCGGCGCATCGAGTTCATAACCGACGCCGAACAGAACACTGGTGGTCTTATAGCTTTGCGTCGCCAGCACCTGATTGACGCGCAACTGATAGAAGAAGCGCGCGTCGGTGTACCACGTGGCCGTGATGCTCACGATGGGCGCCCAGCCGTGACCGTCGACATAAGGCTTGCCGTCGTCGTGGGCAATCGTGTCGAAGAAATTGTAGATACCGACGCCCGCCGCCAGCGACAGCCGCCGGTCGAAGAACGACGCGCGGCGCCAGTACTGCAGCGCAAGGCCATCGCGATGGTTATCCTGCAGATGACCTTCGTTGAGCCACGAATAGCTGATGGCGTTGTATTCGTCGAGCGCCTGCAAATAGGTAAAGCCCCACGAGTATGAACCCTCGCCCGGCTGATCGGCGCGCAACGCGCCGCCAAGCAGAGAGAATTCCTGGGCGTGAGCCGCGCACGCGAGCGTCAATCCGCACAACGCGGCGGGCCATCTCAGAACAGGGGCGATCCTGCGGTTTTTCTTCACTCTCCGACTCCTGCCTCACCGCGACTTGCGGGCTGCATCGCGCTGGCCGGCGCGACCTGAAATTCTGTTGTCAGAAGAAAGTCTAGGCGGGAATGTGTGACAGGTCTCTGTAATGTGACGCGTTGTGTAAAGCGCTGTAACCGTCGACGCCGGGATGCACGGCCGTGGCGGCAGGTCGATGCACCGCTTCGCCCGAGGGCGCGGTGCTCCGTCGGAGACGTGGCTGGAAATCTACTGTTATAGAAAGATCACGCGCGCCGGAGGTCGGCGCGGCAATTAGCGCCGCTGCACGGCATACATCGCGCAGCGGCCAGCGCCACCGTCTATATAAGAAGACGGCGGCGTAATGATGCGATGCGTTGTTTACTGCTGCGGCGACACCTGGCCGTAGGCGACGGCGCTGTTGTTCGCCGTGTGCAGCGTGTACAAAATCGTGCGCTGATACAACGAGCTGGATTGGATCGGCAGGAACACAATCGCCGCATTGCCCGACAGCGTCACGTTCGGCGTCGCGCACGACGTGTTCGTGCCGGTGGTGAGGCTCAGCGTGTAGAGATTCTGGCTGGAACCGGCGGTGGCCAGCAGCATCGTTCCGGAAACCGGGCAGTTGCTCAGCGTGCCGGTGACGGCGCCGCTGCTGGTGATCGTGATGGACGAATTGGTTTCGGCCCACGTGCCGGCCACCGTCGACTGACTCACCGCGAGCGCGTTCGCCGGATCATACGTCCACGCGATGCTCGGCGTGCCGGTGCCCACGGTGTAACTGCCATTGAACGTCTGGTTGGCCGTGAAAGTGCCTGAGCCCGATGTCACCGTGTTCAGGATAAAGGAGTCGAACTCAGCGCCCGACGTCAACGTCCAGGCCGAGCCGCTCGGCGCGATGACGCCGAAGAACTCAGACGTCGCCACCGTGCCCAAGCCGCTCAGGAAGGACAGGTTGTTCTGCGGATCGATGAAGGCCGTTGTCTTTGCAATGCCCGATGTGGTCGACCAGATTCCGACCACGCCGTTGGAGGTTGCCGCAGTGGAGCCAGCCTGCGGGCTGCTCAGACTCGGCAACTGCTCGCCGACGACGGCGGGCGTGTTCGCTGCCGGAGCACTGGCCGCAGCCGGTGCGCTTGCGACGGCCGGTGCCGACGCACTGCTTGCAGCCGGCGCCGCCGCCGAACTGGAACCCCCGCCTCCGCCACCGCATGCCGCCAGAACCAGCGATGCGAGCAGAGATACCGTCAATATTGCTTTGTTTTTCATATTCATTTGTTTTATCAGGCAAGCGCGGCCGCCTAAGTCCGCAAGTCCATGCCAGTTGGTTGGATTGACCTCGATTGTTTCCTGCGAGCACGTATTCGTCGAATTACCCTGGAGATCCGCTTGACAAATTCAGATCACTCCGTTCTCAGTAATAATTTGAAATGGTGCTAAGGATGTATACGGTGTGAATTCACGGATCTTTAATATTTTTTTGGGGTTTTCATTCTGAATGCGGTTTGGGTTGCATTTTTGACGGGGCGATTCAGGCATGCATAGAACGGGCCGCTATGCAAGGTCTGGCGCGGCTTCTGGCTCCGCACTTGTTGCCTCTGTTTTAGCTATGCTTTTTAGATAATTATTCTTGTTCCTATGCGCGGCCTTCAATCGGCACCGTCAATAATCACGTGAGATCCGGGACGTGATTATTGACGGTAAATTTAAATTATTGACTTTGCCGAAACGCGGTGCCATACAACCAGGCGCAGATACCAGACCACATAACACGGCATTGAATTTTTCGTTAATTCAGAGAGTTGCATATGGCGAACCGGATGGGACTGCGCAAGTCAACGGGCAATGTTGCTGGCGCGGGCAAGGGGCGACAGGTTTTCAGGCCACCACGCCCGCAAGACGCTCACGGACCCATCGCCTTTGCCCGTTTCCAACCCGCCCCGCCCGCCTTCATTTGCCTAAACGCCCCGATCCCGCGTAAAATAGCGCGCTCTGCGGGCGTCGTATAATGGTAATACCCTAGCTTCCCAAGCTAGAGCCGTGGGTTCGATTCCCATCGCCCGCTCCACATTCAGCTGACCGTCAGCGGAATTCCAGCACGAGAGCCGCCTCCACGAAGGCGGCTTTTTCGTACTGAGGGCGGTAACGTGGCGATCGGCGCCGTCGCGCCTTCCAGTGCGGACAGCGCCGCCCAGCCGCCCTCACCCTTGCCGCTACCCTTGTAGCCATCGAAGATGACCCACGATCCGAACCACGCCGGCCAGCCAGGCGAGCTCCCCCCGACCGCCGACGACGCCAATCCCGAACCGTCCACGCCGCAAGCCGCTGGCGCTGACGTCGACGACACCACCGGGTCGGGCGATCCGAAAGAAGCGCTGCGTCTGCGCCGCATCCGCAGCTTCGTCACGCGCGCCGGGCGGGTTTCGACCGGCCAGCGCCGCGCCATGGACGAATTCGGTCCGCGTTTCGTGCTGCCCTACACGCCGCAGGAAATCGACTGGAACGCGACCTTTGGGCGCGCGGCGCCGCGCGTGCTGGAAATCGGCTTCGGCATGGGCGCGACGACGGCGGAAATTGCCGCGCATCGTCCCGGTGACGATTTTCTGGGCGTCGAGGTACACGAACCGGGCGTCGGCGCGCTGCTCAAGCTAATGGGCGAGCAGAACCTGTCGAACATCCGCATCATCCAGCACGACGCGGTCGAAGTGCTCGAGCACATGATTGCGCCTGATAGCCTCGACGGCGTGCATATCTTTTTCCCCGATCCGTGGCACAAGGCGCGGCATCACAAGCGCCGTCTGATTCAGCCGAAATTCGTCGCGCTGCTCGTCTCGCGCCTGAAACCGGGTGCGTATCTGCACTGCGCGACGGACTGGCAAAACTACGCCGAGCAGATGCTCGAAGTGCTGGGTGCGGACCCCGCTCTGGAAAACACCGCGGACGGTTATGCGCCGCGCCCCGACTACCGTCCGGTGACGAAATTCGAGCGCCGCGGTCTGCGGCTCGGCCACGGCGTGTGGGATCTGGTCTTCAAACGACGCAGCGGCAGCTAATCTGACCAGTCGAGCGCGTCGCTATATCCCAGCAACAGGATCAGCAGGCCGAAGGCGATCCGATACCACGCGAACACCGTGAAATCGTGCGCCGCGATATAGCGCAGCAGCCAGCGCACACAGGCAAAGGCGCTGACGAACGCGGCGGCGAAACCGAGCGTGAACATTCCCAGCGCATCGGCCGACAGCAGATGCCAGCCGCGCACCAGTTCGAAGGCCGTCGCGCCGAAGATAATCGGCATGGCGAGGAAAAAAGAAAACTCGGTGGCGACCTTTCGATCGAGGCCGAACAGCATGCCGCCGATGATGGTCGAACCCGACCGCGACATGCCCGGAATCAGCGCGAAACACTGCGCGAGACCCACCTTCAACGCATCCCGCGGACCCAGCGCGTCAATCGACTGCACGCGCGCCGGCGCGGCGCCACGGACACGCTGACGCGCCTCCGCCCACAGGATCACGAGGCCCCCCACCACCAGCGCATAGGCCACCGGCAGCGGCGAAAACAGCGCGTCCTTGATGCTCTTTTCGAACAGCAGGCCGAGCACCACCGCCGGAATGGTCGCAATCGCCACGTTGAGTGCGAAACGCCGCGCGTCAGGCCGCGCCGGCAGACCGGTCAGGACATTGCCGATGCGCCGTCGATACTCCCAGCACACCGCCAGAATCGCGCCGAGCTGGATCACGACATCGAAAGTCTTGGCGTGCTCGCCATCGAAATCGAGCAGGCTGCCCACGACGATCAGGTGGCCCGTGCTCGATACCGGCAAAAATTCGGTCAGGCCTTCGACGACACCGAGTATCAGCGCCTTGGCCGCCAGTAACCAGTCCATTTCTTCCCCTCATCGCCAATGGTTGTCGAATCAGGGCGGCTCCGGCAGGCAACGCGCGGCCCTGGCGGCCGCACGCGCGTCATTTCTCGACGATTTGCACGCGTATGCCGTTTGTAAGGATAGTGATTGTACCGGGTTCGTAGTTCGCGCCCGCAAATTGCAATTGCTCGGGCTTGAAGGTGTAGATGGGGTAGTTGGTCAGCAACTGGGTGGCGAGCACCGCGGCGGCTGCGTTGATCTGCTGGGTGTAGGCCTGGGCGCCGCCGCCGACATTCACGCTGTCGACACTCGGCGACTTCAGCACCACGGATTTGCTCGCGGCGTCATAAGCCAGTTCGCTCGACAGGGTGAACACGCCGTCCACCGGCTCGCGCAGGAACGGGCTGGCGAGATGCGCGTCGAGCCGCACCGAGATGCGGTTGCTCTGCGGCAGGAAGCCGACCACCGGGTTGGCCAGGGCGACGTCGAAGACTTGCGACATCGTCCGCTGATACGGGAATTTGCGCTGCACCGCCTCCTGCACCTGCTGCTGCGAGAAGGTGTATTGCGACGGGATGAACGGGAACGTCGACGCCGCACAAGCGGCCAGCGACAGCGTCACGGCCGCAGCCGCGCCGGCTGCGAGCAGGAATCGGCGCCGGGTCGGCGCAACGGGTTGGGTCATGCACATTCTCCGGTTAAGCGGGTCAAAAGCGGGCTGGTCAAAGCGGGTAGGTCAAGCAACCCGTCGCGGGCATCGAATCATGGTCGTGATCAGGCGCCTCGCGCAACAGGTTGCGTCAGCGATTCCAGTTGGGTGAGCCAGGCAAGCGCCTCGGAGCGCGTTGTGCCGCACATTTCCTCCTGCGGCTGCAAACCGGAGCAGCACGCCGGCCGTTCGGGCTGACCGAAGATCGCGCAGCGCAGGTCGTCGCCGAGTTGCACGCAACGCACACCGGCCGGCTTGCCGTGCGGCATGCCCGGAATCGGACTCGAAATGGACGGCGCAATACAGCACGCGCCGCAATCCGGACGGCACGCATGACCGGCAACATGAAACGGAGATTCGACAGTCACCACACTCTTCCTGAAACGTCTCAACACGCACTGGCGATACCGCTGCGGCACGCCAACCCTGCATTGTGCCACCGCAGCGCGTGCGACCTTTTTACGCAATGCAGGCCGGGGACGCTCACGTAAACTTGACAGTTACGAAAGGCCACGTTCAAGAGGCGCCTGCCCGTTGCACGCGGTCTCGTTGACCACCCATGGGCCGCTTCGCGACTCCCGGCGTGGCGCCCACCGAGCCGCCCATGACCACCGCCGACACCCTGTTTCGCCCCGACCTGCTCGCCAAGTACAGCGCGAACGGCCCACGGTATACGTCCTACCCAACCGCGCTTCAGTTCCGCGACGATTTCGCCGCCGCCGACTACCGGCGCGCCGCCGCCGATCCAGGCGCCGCCGCGACCGATCTCTCGCTCTACTTCCACATTCCGTTCTGCGACACCGTCTGCTTCTATTGCGGCTGCAATAAGGTAGCGACAAAAAACCGCGCCCACGCGCGCCCGTATCTGGAGCGCCTCAAGCGTGAACTCGCGTTGCAGGCGGCCTGCTTCGACACCACGCGGCCGGTTTCGCAACTGCATTGGGGCGGCGGCACGCCGACTTTCCTCTCCCACGAGGAGATGGCCGAGTTGATGGCGGCCACCCGCCAGCACTTCACGCTGAATCCGGACGCATCGGGTGAGTTTTCGATTGAAGTGGATCCGCGCGAGGCATCGGCCGAAACCATCGCGCACCTGCGCACGCTCGGCTTTAACCGGCTGAGTCTCGGCGTGCAGGACTTCGATCCGGTGGTGCAGCAGGCCATCAACCGTATCCAGCCGCTCGAAATGACTGCGTCGGTGATGCATGCCGCGCGGGCGACGGGGTTTCATTCCGTCGGCGTCGATCTGATCTATGGCCTGCCGCATCAGAGCGTCGACAGCTTCAGCCGCACGCTCGACACCATGCTCGAACTCGCGCCGGATCGTCTCTCGGTGTTCGGTTATGCGCACATGCCGCAGCTTTTCAAAATGCAGCGGCAGATGGACGCCGCCGCGCTGCCTTCGCCCGCCGTGCGGATGGCACTGCTGCGGCTGGTGGTCGAGCGTCTGACGAGCGCGGGTTATGTGTATATCGGCATGGATCATTTCGCGCTGCCCACCGACGAACTGGCGCGCGCCCAGCAACAACGCACCTTGCAGCGCAATTTCCAGGGCTATAGCACGCGCGCCGAATGCGATCTGATCGGCTTTGGCGCGTCGTCGATCGGCAAGGTGGGCGATGTATATGCGCAGAACGCCAAGGACTTGCCCGGCTACGCGGCGGCGATCGACGCGGGACGCCTGGCCATCACGCGCGGCGTGCGCCTCACCGCCGACGACCGCCTGCGCCGCGACATCATCACTCAGCTGATGTGCAACCTGGAACTACGTTTCGACGAATTCGAGGCGGCCTATGGGATCCACTTCACCGAAACCTTCGCGCCGGAACTGGAACGGCTGCGCGGTTTCGCCGCGGATGGACTGGTGTCGGTCAGCGCGGGCAAGCTGGAGGTATTGATGGCCGGGCGGATGCTGGTGCGCAACATCGCGATGGTGTTCGACCGGTATCTCGGGCAGCAGACCATGGAGCGGTTCTCGCGGACGGTTTGAGGTCCGGCGTGAAGCCGAGGTTTGCGGTCAATGAGCCGCGGACGCCGGCCAACTTGCCCGGCGTCGCATTTTCGGCCATAATCTGCGTCTCCCGCCGCGCGCAACCCCATGCGCACGTGTCGCAAGACAAGCCCAGGTGGTGAAATTGGTAGACGCAGGGGACTCAAAATCCCCCGCCGCAAGGCGTGCCGGTTCGATTCCGGCCCTGGGCACCACCCCTCTTTTCAGCATCGACACGGCTTAGCGTCACTCGCCGTGGCACTCAATGCTTGCCACGCAAGCACGCCCCCCCGCCCTGCAAATTCACGCGTCTATGCGAGAATATCAGCGAGTCCGCACGGAGCGAGCATGACAGACATGACAAACGGCCCGGTCGCGACATCCGACTGCGCCAGCGAGCCCATCCACATTCCTGGCGGCATCCAGCCACACGGGTTCCTCATCAGCGTGGCCGACGACGGCACCGTGCTGCAGGTAAGCGACAACATCTCGGCCCTTGCTGGCGCCACCGCGCAGCAACTACTCGGGCAACCGCTCGAACGCGTCCTAGGGGCGACCGCGGAGCTCGCGCTCAACGCCCTGTGCGCGCTCGAAACCGAAGGCGTCCCCCTTTACGCAGGCTCGATAGACGATCCGCGCAGCGCCAGCGGCCAACCCGCCACGCCGCTCGCGGTTGTCGTGCACCGCCTGAACGGCATCAACCTGATCGAACTCGAACCCGCCCGCGGCACGAACGACGTGTTTGCGTCGATCTACCCGCTGGTGCGCACGTTCATCAACCGTCTGCAGGAAGTGCAGAGCGTCGACGGGCTGGCGGCGCTCGCGGCGCAGGAAGTGCATCGCATCGCCGGCTTCGGCCGCACGCTCGTCTACAGTTTCGATCAGGACGGGCACGGACACGTCCTCGCCGAGGCCTCGGAGCCGGGCTACCCGTCGTATCTCGACCAGCATTTCCCGGCTTCCGACATCCCCGCCCAGGCGCGCGCGCTCTACGTGCGCAACCGCATCCGCCTGATCGCGGATGCCGACTACGCGCCCGCGGCGCTCGTGCCCGCGCTGCATCCGAGCACCGGACAGCCGACCGATCTCACGTATTCGTCGCTGCGCAGCGTGTCGCCGGTGCACGTGCAGTACATGAAAAACATGGGGACATGGTCCTCCATGTCGATGTCAATCGTAGTGCGCGGCAGGCTGTGGGGCTTGATCTCCTGCCATGACGCGGCAGCGCGCGTGCCGCCGTTCGAAGTGCGCACGGCCTGCGAACATATCGCCCAGGTGCTGTCGTTGCAGGTCGAAGCCAAGGAAGATCGCGAAGAGGCCGAATACAGTATCGAATTGCGGCGGCGGCAATCGCGTCTGCTTGCCGCGATGGCCAATACCGAACACTTTATCGATGCCCTCGCCGAAGACCCGAAGGAATTGCTCGGACTGACCGACGCCACCGGCGCGGCCATCGTGTTCGACGGGCGCACGGTGCTGATCGGCGCGACGCCCGCCGCAGCCGAGATCGAGACGCTGGTGAGCTGGCTCGACACCCGGCCCGACGACATCTATTCGACCGATGCTCTCGCGGTCGAGCGCGCTGTGCCCATCGAACCGGACAGTGCCGGCCTTCTCTCGGTATCGATCTCGAAGCTGTTTCGCAACTACATCATCTGGTTTCGCGCCGAAGTGATCCGCACGGTGAAATGGGCCGGCGATCCGCGCAGCAAACTCGCCTCGCTCTCGGCCTCGCTCTCGCCGCGCGAGAGCTTCGACGCCTGGACCGAAACCGTGCACGGCCGCTCGCAGCCGTGGCGCCCCGCCGAGCTGGAAATCGCGGCGGAATTTCGCACGGCGATGCTGGGTATCGTGCTGCGCCGCGCGGAAGAACTCGCGCAACTGGCCATGGAAGTGGGCCGCGCCAACAAGGAACTCGAAGGCTTTTCGTACACCGTGTCGCATGATTTGCGCGCGCCGCTGCGGCATATCGTCGGTTTCGCGGATCTGCTGAGCGAGATGGAATCGTCGCGGCTCTCCGAGCGCGGCAAGCATTTTGTCGAACGCATCGCCACGTCCGCGCGTTTCGGCGGCGAACTGGTGGACGATCTGCTGGCCTTCTCGCAGATGGGCCGCGCGGCGCTGCGTCCGCAAAGCGTCGATCTGCGCGCGTTGGTGGACAGCCTGATCGCCGACGATCTGAAACAATCCGGCGAGCGGCAGATCGAGTGGCGCGTCGGCGCATTGGGCCAGGTCACGGCCGACGCGGTCCTGGTACATGTCGTGCTGCGAAATCTGCTGGAGAACGCGGTAAAATTTAGCGCGCATCGTCGTGCGCCCGACGGGCATCCAGTCATCGAAATCGGCTGTGAGGCCGGTACGGGCGAATTGGCCGAACAGCACGTGATTTATGTGCGCGACAATGGCGTCGGCTTCGATATGCGCTACGTCGATAAACTATTCGGCGTGTTTCAGCGCCTGCATCGTTTCGAGGAGTTCGAGGGCACGGGCATCGGACTCGCCAGTGTCAAACGAATCGTCGAGCGGCATGGCGGTAAAGCCTGGGCAGTCGGCGAGGTCGACAAGGGCGCGACGGTATATTTTTCCTTGCCGAAGGTCTTCACCGCGGAATCGGCGGATTACGACGAGACCGCGGCGGCCGTGGCCCGCCTGGCGGCGTTGACGCCCGGCCAGCCGTTCAGGCCGGTGCCGAAGGACGCTGGAAGAGAAGCCTCGAAAGAGGCCGGGAAAGAAGCGCGTCCAGAGTCGATCGAAGACCCCAATACGGATCAAAAGCAGTCAAGCTAAAGGAATGCAGCGTGTTACGACCCATCCTGCTAGTGGAAGACAATCCCAACGATATCGAGTTGACGCTGATCGCGCTGGAAAAGACGCGTCTTGCGAATCCGGTGGTCTCGGTTCGGGACGGCGCGGAAGCACTCGATTATCTGCGCCGCGAAGGACAATGGGCCGCCCGCACGGACGAGAATCCAGCCGTCATTCTGCTCGACAAGAAGTTGCCCAAGATCGACGGACACGAGGTGCTGAAAGTCGTCCGCGGCGACGAGCGGCTGAAAAGAATTCCGGTCGTGATGCTGACGTCGTCGCGTGAAGAAAAAGATTTACTGCGCAGCTACGATCTCGGCGTGAACGCCTATGTGGTGAAGCCTGTCGAGTTCGACGACTTCATGGCCGCCATCAGCGACCTCGGCATGTTCTGGGCAGTCCTGAACGAACCGCCGCCCTATACCGAGTGATCGGATACTCCCGAAGCACGCTGCTCTATCCAGGCCGTTACTGATAGAGCGGCAACAGGACATGAAACGTGGCGCCGTGTCCGCGCCCGGCGCTCTCGGCAAACACCTTGCCGTCATGCAGATCAACCAGGTGCTTGACCAGCCATAGCCCCAGGCCCAGGCCGCCGACCCGCCCCGCGCCCTCCGCGCCGATCTGCTCGAACCGCTCGAAGATCCTGCCCAGCGCCTCGGCCTCGATGCCCGAGCCGCTATCGCGCACACGCAGTTCCGCCATATTGCCGTTCACGCCGACCGACAGTTCGACCGTGCCGCTCGCCGAAAACTTGACGGCATTCGACAGCAGGTTCCACACGATCTGCTTCATGCGGCTCTCGTCGGCCATCACGAGACAGGAGCGGATCTCGTCCGCCTTGAGGCAAAGCCCTTTCGCCTCCGCTTTCATGCGAATGTCTTCCGCGACGTTGCCGGCCAGCGCACCGAGATCCACCGGTTGCCGGTTGACGGACAGCTTGCCGGTGGCAATCGCGCCGCTGTCCAGCAGGTCGTCGACCATGTGCGATAACTGCCGCGCGTTGCGTTCGATCACGTCGGTTGCACGCATTACGTGTGAGGCATCGCCCGCGCGCTGCAGCAACGCCGTCCACGAGAGGATCGCGCCGAGCGGCGAACGCAGTTCGTGGCTCACCGCCGTGACGAAATGATCCATGGCGCGCGCCGCGCGGTCGCTTTCTTCGCGGGCACGCTTCTCGGCTTGCGCGATGGCCTGCTGTTCGAGTTCGGCTTCCTTGCGACGGGTGATGTCGAGCGTGAAACCGAGCATCGATTTAAGCGCGCCGTCCGGCAGATAACGCCCCGCCGCCCGCACCAGAATCCAGTGCACGGATTGCGCCGGCCAGACCACCCGGTATTCGACTTCGAACGGCTCACGGTTTTCCACCGCATGCAGCATGGTTTCGCGCACGCGGGCGCGATCGTCGGGATAGACGAGGTCGGTAAAGAAGCGCTGTTCGTCGAGCGCCACCTCGGACGGCAGGCCAAGATTGGCCTTGCATTGCGCGGTGCAATCGATTGCACCCGTTTGCGGATCCAGTTCCCACGCGCCGACATGTGCAAACGCCAGCGCCTGCTGGAACTGCTCCTGGTGATCGCGCAGCTGGGCGGCCGCTTCTTCGACCAGCACCTGCCGCAGACGCGCCTGCGAGCGCAGCTTGGCGCGCTCGCGCTGATTGCGCTCGTTGGCCGCGGTGCTGGCGGTGACATCGAGCACACATAGCGCGATCAATTGCCCTTGCGGCGCTCCAGCCGCGACCACACTGGCTTTGACCTGCCAGTAGCGCACGTTGGGGCTGCCGGCTTCCAGGCCGGGCGCCGCCATGTCGTAACGCAGTAGCGGCGACAGACGCGTTTCTCCGGGCGCCAGGTTGTCCAGCGCATCCATGAGCCACGCACGGCGCTCGTCGCGCTGTTGCCCGGAACCGAACTGGTTGATCTCGTAGACGGAGCGCCCTTGAATCTCGGCCAGCGTCACGCCGAGCAGACGCCGATAACGCGCGTTCGCCAGGACGACGACCCGTTGCTCGTCAAGAATGAGGTAAGCATCGGGCAGCAGATCGAACACCGAAGCCGGATCGATGGCGGAGGCTGCAGCCTGTTCTCGGGAAGGTCTGTCCATAGAGCAAAACTTTACCCGAAACGCGAAATGTTGACTGCACGGTTTGGAGCCGCAATGTTCGGTATGCCTGAAATAATTCGCAAACGCGATGCAGCGCGATTACCGTGCGTAACATTCGCGTTCAGGCACCGGCGTGACCGGTAAAAATAGCCGGCGCGATCTCAATTGCCGTCGGTAAAAGTGCAATCAGGCTGTCGAAGGTTTGAATTGCGCCTTCGCAGGCGCGCCGCACGGCAGTCTCGTCCGTGACGTGCTGTTCCAGTGCCTGAACGAAACCGCGCCAGCGCGGACCCACCGGTTCTCCTTCTCCTGCCAGGTAGCGCAACGGATGCGGCGACAGTTGTGCATGCAACTGTTTGTAGAGCACAGCACCGCCCAGTTGCGAACCTTCGACGACATAGCACACGCCCCAGCGGTACGCAGCGTGATGGTCAGCTTGAGCGGGAGGAAATAGACACGGCAGCGGCTCGCTTGATGACACGCGCAACGACGCGATCGTGTCGTGCGCCAGATCGCTTTCGAGTAGCGGCAGACGCCGTACCGGCGTCAGTGTGCGCGGATCTTGTGGGCCGTCCGCGAAACCGGCTAGCCAGTTTTCGATTGGGCCGAGCCACGCCTTGAGCAGCGTCAGATGGTCACGATAATCGGCGATGGTGGGCTGCGCTTTCGCAAGCGGCATCGCGGAATCGAGTATGGCGTGACGTTGCGCGGTCGCCGCGCGCAATGCAGCGAGAACATCTGAAGGATTGGACGAAGATGCGGGCACGGAGAGTTCCAGAGCGGATAACCTCCGTGCATTCTACATAGGCCACCTGCAAACCGGCGCTAGGGTCACGTGGTTGGCGACCTGGTCTGCGTGACACAAGTCACGCGCCTCGGCCGCCCCACGCGCGTCGGCGGGTCAGGCCATGATGGTCATAAATTATCGCGTTGCACGAACCACCGCGCCCGCGCGTCGGCGCTTGACCACATAACCGGCCCACATCACCAGCAACCACACCGGCACCAGCCATACGGATACGGACAGCCCCGGCGTCATCGCAAGAATCACCAGAATCATGGCCATGAATGCGAGGCAGATCCAGTTGCTGACCGGGAACCAGAACGACCTGAACACCAGTGTCTCACCGGCCCGCACCATCGCCTTGCGCGACTTCAGATGCGTGAGACTGATCAGCGACCAGTTCAGCACCAGCGCCGCCACCACCAGGGCCATCAGCACACCGAGCGCTTGCGCCGGAATCAGATAGTTAATCACCACGCAGGCAAACGTCGCAAGCGCCGACAGCCCGATGGCCAGATACGGCACACCGCGCCGATCCACCTTCATCAACGCGCGCGGCGCATTACCCTGCTCCGCGAGGCCGTAGAGCATGCGGCTATTCGCGTACACGCCGCTGTTGTAAACCGACAGCGCCGCCGTCAAGACGACGACGTTCAGGACATTGGCCGTGACGTTCGAGCCGATCTGCGAAAAGATCATCACGAACGGGCTGCCACCCGCGGCCACCTGATTCCACGGATACAACGAAAGCAGCACCACCAGCGAGCAGATGTAGAAAATCAGAATCCGGTAGATGACCTGATTCACCGCTTTCGGAATGCTCTTGCGCGGCTCGTCCGCTTCGGCCGCCGTAATGCCGATCAGCTCGAGGCCGCCGAACGAAAACATGATCACGGCCAGCATCATGAAGAGACCGTGGAAACCGTGCGGGAAGAAGCCGCCGTTGACCCAAAGATTGGTGATCGATGCCTGCGGGCCGCCGTGGCCGCTAATCAGCAGATAGCCGCCGAACAGGATCATGCCGATCACCGCCACCACCTTGATGATGGCAAACCAGAATTCGGTTTCGCCGTAGGCTTTCACATTAGCCAGATTGATGGCGTTGATGCCTACGAAGCACACCAGCGCCGACACCCACGCCGGCACGCCCGGCCACCAGAAATGCACATAGGTCCCGACCGCCGTCAATTCGGCCATGCTGACCAGCACGTAGAGCACCCAGTAATTCCAGCCCGACAGAAAGCCCGGGAAATCTCCCCAATACTTGTAGGCAAAGTGGCTGAACGAACCGGCCACCGGCTCCTGGGCGACCATTTCGCCGAGTTGCCGCATGATCATGAAGGCGATGACGCCGCCGATTGCGTAACCAAGAATCATCGATGGACCAGCCGCCTGCAACACGCTGGCCGAGCCGAGGAACAGGCCCGTGCCAATTGCCCCGCCCAGCGCGATGAGCTGGATATGACGGTTCTTCAGCCCGCGCTTCAGGCCTTCTTGCTGCTGTGGACTATTCAAAATTGCGCCCCACTGTACGGAGGATGTCGATCATCCAGACGAGCCCATGGCTCGGCCTGGCAAAGCCTTCGATTTTAGCTCGTCTGATGGGCCGCTCCGAATGGGAGAAACCCGCGGCGCGAGTTTCGCTACTTCGGCAGTGTCGGTTCATGCCACACCGCGACGATGACCAATGCCGGACCGGGATGCGTAAAAGCGTCACGTAGCATATCGCTTATTAATTCGTATTCCTTTATAAAAGACCGCTAAAGCCATCAAACCGCCGAAGGGTAAAATCACCTCAAGGCGCATAAGAAGAAGCCATCCCACTCTCCAACCCATGATCCAACGTAGTCCGAATAATCGACAACCCGCGCGATAGCGCCTCCGTGGACGGCGCCCCGGTCATGCAAACCCGAATCGCATGCGGCGCAGCATTGCGTCCAATCACAAAGCTATCAGCGGTCTTGACGAGCACGCCCTCCTGCCGCAGCGCCGCCGCGAATTCGGCCGCCCGCCAGGGCTCCGGCAACGGCAGCCACAAATGCGAACTCGTCGCCGCGTGCCGATACGCCACGCCCTTCAGCACCTCGCTCGCCGCCTCATGCTGCGTGGCGATATGCGCCCGCTGCAGGCCATTGAGCCGCTCCATCTCGCCATTCTCGATCCAGCGCGACACCACCTCCGCCATTAACGGCGCGGTCATCCAGCAATCGCTGCGGATCACCGCCGCGATCTTCGAGCACCATGCCGGCGGCGCCTGCAGATAGCCCACCCGCAAGCCCGGCGCGACTGACTTCGACAGCCCCGCAATAAGAAACGACTGATCCGGCATGCGGGTCGCGAGCGGCTCCGGCGGCGCATCGAGCAGCATCGCGGGGACCAGGTCTTCGATCAGCAGCACGCCGTGCCGCTGCAAGATTGCGGCGACTGCGTCGCGCCGCTCGCCCGACATCGTCGCCGTGGTCGGATTGTGGATAGTCGGCACGCAGAAGATGGCGCGCGGATGGAGCGACTTGCAGGCCAGTTCGAGCGCCGCCGGCACCAGCCCCTCGGAATCGATTTCGACGCCGACCAGATGCAGCCGCAATTGCCGCGCGAGCGCGATGATGCCCGGATAGCTCACCACCTCCGCCAGCACCGTGTCGCCTGGCCGCGCGACGGCACGCAGCACCGACGCCAGCGCGTGCTGCGCCCCTTGCGTCACCAGCACCCGCGACGCGCTCGCCGGACTGCCGGCGCGTCCGAGCCACGCCGCACCCGCCAGGCGATGCCGCATCGACCCCGCCTCCGGCGCGTATTGCAGCAGTTCGGCGGCGAGCCGCTCGTCGCTGGCGATGTCGTGCAGCGTCGCGCACAACGCGGCCGCCTCGCCGGTCGACTGCGGCACGTTTTGCCCCAGATCGATCAGCGCCGCCGGTTGCGGCATGCCAGGCCGCACCATGCCGTGCGCCGCGCCCGCCGGCATCTCTCTCGCGCGCGCCTGCGCCACGTAGGTGCCGTCGCCGACGCGCGCATTCGCCAGCCCTTGACGCTCCAGTTCGGCATACGCGCGGCTGATGGTGCCAGTGGTGACGTGAAGTTCACTCGCCAGCGAGCGGTGCGGCGGCAGTTTTTCGCCCGCCGGCAACTGGCCGTTGAGGATGGCCTGCGCAAAGGCTCGCGCAATGACCTGATATTTTGGATCGTTGCCCGCTTGAATCTTGGGCAGCCACGCGTTCATCGCCATGGTGCGATGGTCTCCTTCTTGTCGGCATTGCTATGCCATGGGTGTCATTAACATGATACGCATTCAATTGCACCGCATTGCATGCAGTCATTTACTTTAATTGAAGCGATTGAGTCGCTCGGTGGGCTTCCATAGCATGACGTCATTCCCAATTCAATGTGCCGCCTCGATGCGGCACTGCGGCATCCCTTCAGGAGCGCCCGATGAGCCGTGAGACACCTCGCATCAGCAGGATCGAAGTAACGCATCATCAGCTTGAACTGGACCCGCCGTTTCCGGCCTCGTGGGACAGCCAGCCGCGCCGCAAATTTCCCGCCACCATCGTGCGCGTCCACGACGACGCGGGCCATGTCGGCATCGGCTCCGGCGACGCCATGTACGGCTTTGCCGACTACCAGCACCTGTTCATCGGCACCGACCCGCTCGACCTTGCGCGCCATAGCGCCGTGCTCGACAACATCGGCTTTCATGCCGGCCGCCCGTGGCCGCTGGATATCGCCCTGTGGGATCTCGCCGGCAAGATCCGCGGCGAACCCTGCTGGAAGATGATGGGCGGCCGCAGCAACCGGATTCGCGCCTACGCCTCGAGCGGCGTGCACCGTCATCCGCACGAGATGGCCAACATGGCGCTGCACGTCGTGGAACGCGGCTTTCCGGCGCTAAAAATCCGTTTCGGCCGCCCAAGTCTCGCGGACGATTTCACGGCGCTCGCCGCCGTGCGCGAGGCAGTGGGCAGCCGCCTCGAACTGATGGTGGACTGCAACCAGGGCTGGCGCATGCCGTGGGACACGGCCGCGCCCTGGAGCGTGAGCGAGGCGCTCGAAGTGGCCCGCGAACTGGAAAAGCAGAACGTCTACTGGATGGAAGAGCCGCTGCATCGCGGCGACTACGCAGGCTACGCGGCGCTGCGCCGGGCTACCACGCTGCGCATCGCCGGCGGCGAAATGACCCGCGAACGCTATGAGTTCGACCAAATGCTGGCCCACGATGGTCTCGACGTGTTTCAGCCCGACGTGGCCTGCTCGCTCGGTATGGAAGGCCTGCGCAAGCTGGCGCAGGCCGTGGAAGCGCGCGGCAAGGTATTCACGCCGCACACGTGGGGCAACGGCATCGGCCTGATGGCCAACCTGCATCTGACGGCCGGCGCCGCCTCGGCGCCCTTTATCGAATTCCCCTACGACCCGCCGGAATGGTCGATCGAGCGGCGCGACTTCATGCTCACGCAGCCCATCGACATCGACCACGACGGCTGGCTCACGCTGTCGGACGAACCGGGCCTCGGCCTCGCGCTCGACGAAGACGTGCTCGCCGCCACGCAAAGTTCTCGCAGTACCTACGCCTGACGCCTCGTCTGAGGCCAACCTCAACATCATCACGCAGTTACGTCGCATGAGACCGGAGTAGCGCGGCAAAGCGCGAACTCCGGATCGACACAATAAAAGGAGACAAGACACATGCAGATCAAACCCTGGATGCGCGCCGCCTGCATGGCGCTCGCCGCCGGCGCCCTGTTCCCGGCCGCCGCGCACGCCGGCAGCTGGTGCTCGGCCGGCAAGACGGTGCACTTTGCCGGTGTGACGTGGGAAAGCGGCTCGTTCACCTCGGAAGTGCTGCGCTACATCGCCGAGAAGGGCTACGGCTGCAAGACCGACACCGTGCCGGGCAGCACCGCCGCCACCGAAACGGCCCTCGCGCGCAACGATCTGCAGGTCTGGGGCGAACAATGGACCGGCCGCTCGGAGATCATCGCCAAAGGTGTCGCGGCAGGCCAGGTCAAGCTGATCGGCGACACGCTGCCGGGCGGCACCAACGAGGGCTGGTACGTGCCCGAGTACGTCATCAAGGGCGACCCGGCTCGCAACATCAAGCCGCTCGCGCCGAACCTGGCGTCGGTGGGCGATCTGCCGAAATACAAAGACCTCTTTCAGGATGACGAAGAACCCGGCAAGGGACGCTTTTTGAATTGCCCGGCGGGATGGGACTGCGAGCGCGTCAATTCGCGTCTGCTGAAAGTGCTCAATCTCGACGACAGCTACACGAACTTCCGCCCCGGCACCGGCGCCGCGCTCGACGCCGCGATCACCTCGGCGTATCAGCGTGGCAAACCGATCCTGTTCTACTACTGGCAACCGGCCGCGTTGATGGCGAAATACAAGTTCGTGCAACTGAAGATGCCGCCGTTCGACCAGAAGTGCTGGGACACGCTGCGCGACGACAAGAGCACGACGCAATGCGCGTCGTCGTACCTGGTGTCGCATCTGAAGGTCGGGGTCTCCACGCCGTTCTATCAGGCCGAGCCGGAACTGATGGCGGCTTACGCGAAGGTCAGCTTCCCGATGGATTTCCTGAACAGGACCATTCTGGAGATGACCAGCAAGAAGATCGACGGTCAGACGATGGCAAAGCAGTTCCTCCACGATCACCCGGAAATGTGGAAGCCGTGGGTTCCGAACGACGTGGCCCAGAAAGTTCAGGCTTCTCTCGCAGGCGCCTGATCTGCGGCGACGTCACGACACTTGGTGCTGAACGGGCGGCGCGCTTCGCCGTCCGTTCGCGTGCATCGGAGGTTTGATCATGCATTCGTTTTTTCTACAGCTGTCGATTGCCGACTGGGTGAACGACGTGGTTCAGTCGTTCGTCGCCGCTTATGGTGACAGTTTTCACGACTTCAGCATCGCGCTGCTGCGTTATCTGCTGGTGCCGCTCGAAGGCGCGTTGCGGGCGACGCCGCCGTGGCTGATCCTGCTCGTGGTCGGCGCGATTACGTGGAACGCGACGCGGCGGCTCGGCATCGCCGGCTTCTTCGTGATGCTGCTTTACGCGATCGGCTGCTTCGGTTTGTGGGACAAGCTGATGGAGACGCTCGCGCTGATGCTGGTGGCCACGGTGCTGTCGGTCGCGCTCGGCGTGCCGCTCGGCATCTTCGCCTCGCGCAGCGCGTGGCTGCGGCGCATTCTGCTGCCGGTGCTCGACATCATGCAGACGCTGCCGAGCTTCGTGTACCTGATTCCGGTGCTGATGCTGTTCGGCCTCGGCAAGGTGCCGGCGATTCTCGCCACCATCATCTACGCGCTGCCGCCGCTGATCCGCCTGACCGATCTCGGCATCCGTCACGTGGATGCGGATGTCGTCGAAGCCGCGCGCGCGTTCGGCACGACGCGCTGGCAGTTGCTCACGAACGTGCAGTTGCCGCTCGCGCGCCCCAGCATCATGGCCGGCATCAACCAGACGACGATGATGGCGCTTTCGATGGTGGTGATCGCCTCCATGATCGGCGCGCGTGGACTCGGTGAGGATGTTCTCGCGGGCATCCAGACACTCGATGTCGGCAAGGGCACCCAGGCGGGCATTGCGATCGTGATTCTGGCCATCGTCATCGATCGCATCAGCCAGGGCTATGGGCAGGATCGCCGCACGCGTCGTCTGCTGGCGCTGCGCAAGAAGGCGAAGGCGGTGTCGCGGGTGCCGTACCGGGTCGCGGCCACCGAAACGGGCGCGGCCGACAGCGGCGACGCCACCGCCGGCCAGAGCGGGCTCGAAACCCGCGCAGCAAAGTAAGGAGACCATCATGGCAGCGATAGAAGTCAGACACGTCTACAAGCTGTTCGGCCCCGAGACCGGCCACGCTCGCGTGCTCGACCTGCTCAAAAGCGGCAAGGGCAAGGCCGAAGTGCTCGCGCAGACCGGTTGCAATGTCGGCCTGAACGACGTGAGCCTGAACATCGGCTCGGGCGAGATCTACGTGATCATGGGGCTTTCGGGCTCCGGCAAATCGACGCTCGTGCGCCACTTCAACCGGCTGATCGAGCCGACGGCGGGCGAGATCGTGATCGACGGCTCGGACGTCATCAAGCTCAATCCGCAAGGCTTGCGCGAGTTGCGTCGTTACAAGGTCAGCATGGTGTTCCAGAACTTTGGGCTGCTGCCGCATCAGACCGTGCTCGACAACACCGCGTATGCCCTGCGCACGCGCGGCGAAAGCAGGGCCGAAGCGCACGAGAAAGCGCGCGCCTGGCTCGGCAAGGTGGGCCTGAACGGCTACGGCGAACACTATCCGGACGAACTGTCCGGCGGCATGCGCCAGCGCGTGGGCCTCGCCCGCGCGCTCGCCGCCGACACCGACGTGCTGCTGATGGACGAAGCCTTCTCGGCCCTCGATCCGCTGATCCGCACCGAAATGCAGGACCAGTTGCTGCAACTACAGGCGACGCTGAACAAGACCATCGTCTTCATCACGCACGATCTGGACGAGGCGTTGCGCATCGGCAACCGCATCGCCATCCTGCGCGACGGCACCCTGGTCCAGGAAGGCACGCCGGACGAAATCCTCACGCGTCCCGCCGACGATTACGTGCGGCGTTTCGTCGAGCGGCGCGCGGGCGTGCCGCACTGAGACGGGCGGCCCGGCGGGCGGCCGAGGCGGGACCCGCCGCGCGCCGGGTAGAATGCACGCGAAGCGACGCGCTGGCTGCAACCGCGGCCGGTCCGTCGCCTGCATTTCGCCCTGCCGCTCTCCCGCTCCCCATGAATCTCGAAAGCGTTCTCTTCACCCAGGGCTTTGGCTCGCGACGCCAATGCCGCGCGCTGATCGCCGACCGCCGCGTGACCATCGGCGGCGCCGTCCATGCCGATCCCGATGCCGAAGTCTCCACCGAGGCGCTTCACTTCAGCGTCGACGATGTTACCTGGCCGTACCGCGAACACGCCTACCTGCTGCTGAACAAACCCGCCGGCTATGAATGCTCGCGCGATCCGCAGCATCATCTGAGCGTTTTCAGCTTGTTGCCGCCGCAGTTTGCCGAACGCGGCGTGCAGTGCGTCGGCCGCCTCGATCAGGATACGACCGGCCTGCTGCTGCTCTCCGATGACGGCAAGTTCGTCCACACATTCACGTCACCGAAGCGCAAGGTGCCGAAGGTCTATCTGGCGACCACCCGCCACCCGCTCGACGACGCGCAACTCGGCGCGCTACGCGCAGGCGTGCTGCTGCACGGCGAGCCAAAACCGATCGCCGCGGTCGCCGCGCAGGCCCGCGGCGAACACGCACTCGAACTGACCGTGCTCGAAGGCAAATACCATCAGGTCAAGCGCATGGTCGCGGCGGCAGGCAATCGCGTGGAGGCGCTGCATCGCGAACGGATCGGCGGTTTGAGCCTGCCCGCGACGCTTGCCGAAGGCGCGTGGCAGTGGCTCGACGAAGCCGACCTCGGATCTTTACGGAGCGGGTAAACCGCTAATCCGGCCGCCACGCCCGATGCCCTCGAGACTCCTGTGTGCCGCGTCCCGCAAAGGCTGGCGTTAAGGCCCCGTTAGCGCTGCGGCGCAACATGATCTTCCTGACAAGCCGCCCTATACTCGACTGAACAATGACTAAAAAGGTCTAAGGGAGGGGCGCCATGATCACCAACAATTCGTTCGAGATCCCGGCCGCGATCATTGGGCTTATCTGCATAGCGGCGGTCCTGATCGGCGTGATGCTGGCCGTCATGCACCTGCGGCACAAATATCATCCGAGCCTGATCGGCGCGTTGATCGGCGCGGTTCTGTGCTTCCTGCTGCTCGAAGCGCTGCCCGCGCTGACCTGATCCGATCTGCGATTCGCGTCGCGTGTCGCGTGTCGCGGCTGATCGTGTGAGGCGTTCAGCCGCCAGTGCTGGTGCCTTCATGCCGGCGCCCTCCCGTGGGCGTCACCCCGCCTGCGTCGTCCCCGGCGCGCTGCGCAGGAAATCCGCTACCGTCGGATAGCGCAGGCGTATCCGTAATTCGCTTTTGATCCGCTCGTTCACAAGCCGGCGCGATTCGCGCATGAACGACAACAGCATCGGTTCGAGCTGCGTCTCGGCCTGCGCCCGCGTGATGCGCGGCGGGCGGGCCAGGCCGTATGCATCGGCCACGGCGTCGAAGTATTCGCCCATTTTCAGCGTCGTGTCGTCGCAGGCGTGGACCACCCGGCCGCGTCGGCCGAGCCGCATCATGCGCACCAGAATCGCCGCGAGGTCGTCGGCGTGGATGTGACTCGTGTAGACGTCGTCAGCATCGATCAGCGCCGGCGTGCCTTTTTCGAGCCGCGCGAGCGGCAGACGATTGCCCGCGTAGATGCCAGGAATGCGCGCGATGCTCGCCTGTACGGCGCCGCGCGCGGTGGCGCGGCGCAGTTGCCGTTCAGCCGAAACGCGTCGCAGCGCGCGCGGATTGGCTGGACGGACCGTGCGGGTTTCGTCGATCAAGGCGCCGCCGCAGTCGCCGTAGACCCCCGTCGTGCTGGCGTAAACCATGCGCACGGCTGGCCGCGAACCGGCGGGGCGCCGAACCCCGTCGGGTACAATATCGGCAGTTTTCCGTTCCATCCATGCAGCACGAAGGTGGCGCAGCCGTGCGACCGGCGCCGCGGTGTTGCGTGCGGCACGCAGGCGGCCGGCGCTCAGCGCCGCGAGCAACGCACGGGTGCGGCGGTCGTCGTCACCGGTCTTTTGCGGCGGGGCCAGATGCAGCACGCGTGACGCGAGACCCGCGAGACGCTTCAGGCTGCGGCGCGCATCGAGATCGCCGACGAGCGGCGTCACACCCGCCGCGCGCAATTCGGCGCAACGGGCCGGCTGGGTGGTCAGCGCAAAGAGATGTGCGCGCGGCCGCAACAGTTTGGCGCAACGCATGCCGACGTCGCCGCAGCCCACAATGAGCACGCGCGGCCGGCGCAAGATTCGTGTGGCTTTCATGGTGGACGCATTGTAGCCGTCAGGGACGGCTCGCACCGATTACCGACTTTTCGAACTCGAACACGCTATGGCATTTAATGTAACCCTCCGGCAAAGCGGCCGGCAGTTTCAAGTAGAACCCGATGAACCGGTACTGACCGCCGCCCTGCGCCAGGGAATCGGTCTGCCGTATGGCTGCAAGAACGGCGCGTGCGGCTCGTGCAAGGGCACGGTGGTGAGCGGTGAAGTCGAGCAGCGCCAGCATTCGTCCTCCGCCCTGTCGAACGACGAAAAGACCCGCGGTATGGCGCTTTTCTGCTGCGCTACGCCCTGCTCCGACCTCGAAATCGACATCCGCGAAGTAGCCGGTGTGGGTGACGTGCAGGTCAAGAAGCTGCCGTGCCGGGTGAACGCCATCGAGCGCAAGGCCGACGACGTCATCGTCCTGAAACTGCAGTTGCCCGCTAACGAACGTCTGCAATATCTCGCCGGCCAATATCTCGAATTCATCCTGAAGGACGGCAAGCGCCGCAGCTATTCGATGGCGAATGCGCCGCACGTGGAAGGCCCGATCGAGCTGCATATCCGCCATATGCCCGGCGGCGCGTTCACCGATCACGTCTTCAACACCATGAAGGAGCGCGACATCCTGCGCTTCGAGGCGCCGCTCGGCACCTTCTTCCTGCGCGAAGATTCCACCAAACCCATCGTGCTGCTCGCCTCCGGCACCGGCTTCGCGCCGCTGAAGGCGATCGTCGAACACGCGGTGTTCAAGAACCTCGACCGGCCGATGACGCTGTACTGGGGCGCGCGCCGCAAGAAAGACCTGTATCTGCTCGATCTGGCCGAGCAATGGGCCCGCGAGATCCCGAACTTCAAATTTGTGCCGGTGCTGTCCGAACCGGACCCGAGCGACGCGTGGACGGGCCGCACCGGTTTCGTTCATCGTAGCGTCATCGAAGACCTGCCAGACTTGTCGGGTTATCAGGTGTATGCCTGCGGCGCACCGGTGATGGTCGAATCGGCGCAGCGCGATTTCACGCAGCACCACGGCCTGCCGGAAGACGAGTTTTATGCGGACTCCTTCACGAGCGCCGCCGACCTCGCCAATCCGGTCTAAACGCCGGTCCTGCAACGCGTTGAGCCGCCCTTGTAACCGCGAAGCGCGTCACCGTAAGCTCTGAAAGCCCGCGCGGCGGATCAAAAAAATCCGCCGCAGACGAAATTCATGGTTTACACCGGCGCTCGCGTTGTCGTATTCTTTCGCGCATGAACCGCATCCAGTCCGAACTCCGACGTCGCCGCTCGCTGCTCCCTTAGGGACGCCGCCGGCTTTGTCACGGATTCGCGCCGATCAGGCGCATGTTGTTCGAATCACGAAAGCCACGGCATGCCGTGGCTTTTTTGTTTTTCCGCTCGCGTTTGCCGTTCCTTTTTACTGTTCCTTCATCCCTGTACTGCCCGGAGCCTGCCGCCATGAATTTCAATGAGTATCCCGTCGAGTCGCTGATGTACATCACCAACCGGCCCGAGATCGTTTTCACGCACGGCAAGGGCTCGTGGATCTACGACAACAACGGCAAGCGCTATCTGGATTTCATCCAGGGCTGGGCGGTCAATGCCCTCGGCCATTGCAACGACGGCATGATCGAAGCGCTGAACAAGCAGGCGCAACTGCTGATCAATCCGTCACCCGCCTTCTACAACGCGCCGATGGCCCAGCTCGCCGGTCTGCTCACGCAGCACAGCTGCTTCGACAAGGTGTTCTTCGCCAACAGCGGCGCGGAAGCCAACGAAGGCGCCATCAAACTCGCGCGCAAGTGGGGCAAGAAGCATAAGGACGGCGCGTTTGAAATCATCACGTTCGACCACAGCTTCCACGGCCGCACGCTCGCCACCATGTCGGCAAGCGGCAAGCCGGGCTGGGACACCATCTACGCGCCGCAAGTGCCGGGTTTCCCGAAGGCGGATCTGAACGACATCGGCTCGGTCGAGAAGCTCATCAACGGCAAGACGGTCGCGGTGATGCTCGAACCGATCCAGGGCGAAGGCGGCGTGATCCCCGCCACCCGCGAATTCATGCAGGCACTGCGCGCGCTCACGCAAAAGCACAACCTGCTGTTGATCGTCGACGAAGTGCAAAGCGGTTGCGGCCGTGCCGGCACGTTGTTCGCGTATGAGCTGTCGGGCGTCGAGCCGGACATCATGACGCTCGGCAAGGGTATCGGCGGCGGCGTGCCGCTCGCGGCGCTGCTGTGCAAGTCCGCGGTTGAAGTATTCGAAGCCGGCGACCAGGGCGGCACCTACAACGGCAATCCGCTGATGACGGCGGTCGGCTATTCGGTGATCTCGCAACTGACGGCGCCGGGCTTCCTCGAAGGCGTGCGCGAGCGCGGCGAGTACCTGAAGGCGAAGCTGCTGGAACTGTCGGAAGAGCGCGGTTTCGAGGGCGAGCGTGGCGAAGGGCTGCTGCGCGCGCTGCTGCTCGGCAAGGACATCGGCAACCAGATCGTCGAAAAGGCGCGCAACCTGCAGCCGGACGGCCTGCTGCTGAACGCCGCGCGCCCGAATCTGCTGCGCTTCATGCCGGCCCTGAACGTGACCCACGCGGAAATCGACCAGATGATGACGATGCTGCGCTCGATTCTCGACACCCTGTAATCGGTGAGGAGCCACTCATGACGTCGACGACCACGCCGCTTGCGATCCGCTGCTTCGATGCCGGCGATACGGATGCCGTGGTCGCATTGTGGCAAGAGGCGTTTCCCGAGTATCGGGACACCACCCGGCCGCAGCGCAACCCGCATCTGTCGATCGCCAACAAGATGACGACGCAGCCGGAGCTGTTCTTTGTCGCCGAACTCGACGGACGTCTGGTCGGCACGGTGATGGCCGGCTACGACGGTCATCGCGGCTGGATGTATTCGCTGGCGGTGGACGCGGCGCAGCGACGCCACGGCATCGGCACACGGCTGGTCGCGCACGCGGAGGCGGCGCTGACCGCGCGTGGCTGTCCGAAGGTGAATCTGCAGGTGCTCTGCGCGAAGGACGACATCCGCGGGTTTTATGAAGCGCTGGGCTATCGGGCGGATGCTGTGATCAGCATGGGCAAACGGCTGGGTCAATACGCCGACGCGGCGCCAGCCGCAAGCGGCGCTCCCGCATAAAACGGTCACCGCCAGTCACCGCCCGAAATGACAAAGGCCGCATGCTGAAACAACGCATGCGGCCTTTTTCCTTGCGCAGACGAGAGCGGCGTTTCGCGCCGCCCATCGCCCGTTAGACGTTACTCGCCGAGGTAAGCAGCGCGCACCTTCGGATCGTCGAGCATCTGCTTCGCGTCGCCGGACATCGTCACCAGCCCCGAGTCCATCACGTAGCCGCGATTCGCCGCCTGCAGCGCGAGACGCGCGTTCTGCTCGACCAGCAGCACGGTCATGCCTTCGGAGGAGATCGCGCGCACCACTTCGAAGATCTTCTCGACCATGATCGGCGAGAGGCCCATCGACGGCTCGTCGAGCAACAGCAGCTTGGGCTTGCTGATGATGGCGCGCGCCATGGCCAGCATCTGCTGCTCGCCGCCCGACAACGTGCCCGCGTACTGCGTGGCGCGTTCCTTCAGACGCGGGAAGAAGCCGAACATGCGATCGACGTCGGCCTTGATGGCGTCCGTGTCGTTGCGCAGATACGCGCCCATCTGCATGTTTTCGATGATCGACATGCGCGAGAAAATGCCGCGCCCTTCCGGCACCATCGCCAGACCGCGCTTGAGCAACTCATGTGCGGGCAGGCCCTTGATCGACTCGCCCATGTACTCGATGTCGCCCGCGCCGTATGCCTTCAGCCCGGTGATCGCCTTCATGGTAGTGGTCTTGCCTGCGCCGTTCGCGCCGATCAGCGTGACCAGTTCGCCCTGCGCCACTTCCAGGTCGATCCCCTTGACTGCCTGAATGCCGCCGTAATTGACCTGCAGGCCCTTGATTTTCAACATTGCCGTAGCCATCAGTGGACCCCCGCACCCAGATAAGCCTCAATCACCTTCGGGTCTTTCTGCACATCTTGCGGCAGACCCTGGGCAATCACCTTGCCGTAATCGAGCACTGTCATGTTGTTGCACAGGCCCATCACCAGCTTCACGTCGTGCTCGATCAGCAGGATGGTCTTGCCGTCCCCGCGGATCTTGTCGAGCAGCTTGGTCAATTCGACCTTTTCCGTCGCGTTCATGCCGGCCGCCGGTTCGTCCAGTGCGAGCAGCTTCGGATCGGTTGCCAGCGCGCGGGCAATCTCCAGACGGCGCTGGTGGCCATACGACAGGTTGCGCGAGGTGTAGTCCGCGTATTGCAGCACGCCGACGTACTCCAGCAGTTCGAGCGCGCGTTCCTTGATCTCGCGCTCTTCCTTGCGCTCCGACGGCGTCTGGAACACGGCGCCAATCAGGCCGTGCTTCGTGCGCACGTGACGGCCCACCATCACGTTTTCCAGCGCGGTCATGCCGCCGAACAGACGGATGTTCTGGAAGGTCCGCGCAATGCCGGCCTTCGCGACCTGGTAGACGGCGGTCGGCGTGTAGTTCTCGCCGTCCAGCTTGAAGTCGCCGGAGTCCGGCGTGTATAGCCCCGTGATCACGTTGAAGAACGTGGTCTTGCCGGCGCCGTTCGGGCCGATCAGGCCGTAGATTTCGCCGGCCTTGATTTCCAGGCCGACGTCCGACAAAGCCTGCAAGCCGCCGAAGCGCTTGTTCACGCCTTTGACGGACAGGCGGATGTTGTTATCGCTCATTGAATTTTCTCCTGTCGACGGGAGTTAGCGCTTTAGCGCTTACGCCCGTCCCATGCAGGGCCGTGGCCCTGCGCAGTCCTTAGGCACGCACCGGCTTCTTGCTGTTGCGCTTGGCGATTTTCGCAATCTTGTCCTCGTGCTTCGGAGCCGGCCACAGGCCTTCCGAGCGGTACAGCATGATGAGAACCATTGCGAGACCGTACAGCAACTGACGGATCACTTCGGTATCCACAATTTCATGGCCGAAGATGGCGTTTTGCAGCGGGCCCATGGTCGAACGCAGGAATTCCGGGAATACGGCGAGCAGAATCGCACCGAGAATCACGCCCGGGATATGGCCCATGCCGCCCAGCACCACGCAGGCCAGCACCACGACCGATTCCCAGAAGGTGAACGATTCCGGCGACACGAAGCCCTGGAAGCCGCCGAACATCGCGCCCGACAGGCCGCCGAACGACGCGCCCATCGCAAACGCCAGCAGCTTCACGTTGCGGGTGTTGATGCCCATCGCCTTGGCGGCGATTTCGTCTTCACGGATGGCGGCCCATGCGCGGCCGATCCGCGAGTGCTGCAGACGCGTACATACCCAGATCACCAGCAGCGAGCAGAGCACGAACAGGTAGTAATACATGTACACCGTCGTGAACTGGAAGCCGAGGAAGGTGTGCGTCTGCGCGAGGCTGAAGCCGCCCACCTGCACCGGATCGATCCCCGTGATCCCCTGCGGGCCGTTGGTGATGTTCACCGGACGGTCGAGGTTGTTCATGAAGATCCGCACGATTTCCCCGAAGCCCAATGTCACGATGGCGAGGTAGTCGCCCCGCAGACGCAGCGTCGGCGCGCCGAGCAGCACGCCGAACATGGCGGCGAGCGCCATGGCGATCGGCACGATGATCCAGAACGGCGTATGCAGGCCATGCGGGAACATGGCGCCGATCCACGCGAATTGCGTGGACAGGTGCGGCGACGACAGCAGCGCCGTGGTGTAGGCGCCGATCGCGTAGAAGGCGATGTAGCCCAAATCCAGCAGGCCGGCAAAACCGACCACCACGTTAAGGCCGAGCGCCAGCATCACGTAGAGCATGGCGAAGTCGAGCACCCGCACCCAGTAATTGCCGCCGGCCGCGCCGATGATCATGGGGGCCGTGATGACCAGGATTGCGGTGATGATGCCGACCGTCAGGGTCTTGGTCTTGTTCTTCTCGGGGATGAGCGTCGTGGACGGCTCGATCGGTTGAATTGAGGTCATGTTTTTACTCCTTATGGCCCGAGATCAGGCGCGATCCGCGACACGTTCGCCGAGCAGGCCCGACGGACGGAACACCAGCACGACGATCAGCACGATGAAAGCGAACACGTCCTGATAATTACTGCCGAACACGCCGCCCGTGAGGTTGCCGATGTAGCCCGCGCCGAGCTGCTCGATCAGACCGAGCACCACGCCGCCGACCATCGCACCGCCGAGATTGCCGATGCCGCCCAGCACGGCCGCGGTAAAGGCCTTCAGACCAGGGATGAAGCCCATGTAGAAGTGAGCGTTGCCGTATTCCGAGGCGATCATCACGCCGGCCAGCGCGGCAAGCGCCGAGCCGATCATGAAAGTGGCCGAGATCACGAAGTTCGGGTTCACGCCCATCAGGCTCGCCACGTTCGGATTTTCGGCGATCGCGCGCATCGCACGGCCGAGCTTCGTCTTGTGCACGAGCAGCAGCAGGCCGCCCATCACGAGGAACGCCACCACGATGATCGTGATTTCAGTCACCGAAATCACGGCGCCCGGATTGTTGGGTCCGGCCTTGATCACGTTGAGCGGATCGGTGGGCAGCAGTTGCGGGAACGGCAGCGGATTGCGCGACCAGATCATCATCGCGAGCGTCTGCAGCAGGATCGACACGCCGATGGCGGTGATCAGCGGCGCGAGACGCGGCGCCCGGCGCAACGGCCGGTAGGCCACGCGCTCGATCGTGTAGCCGACCACCGAGCAGACAGCCGCCGCGATGATCAACGCGATGATGAGCGTCGGCACGTGGCCGAGCCCCGGAAAGTGGTTCTGAAGCACGCCTATGGCGGAGAGCGCAACCATCGCGCCCACCATCAAGACATCGCCGTGAGCGAAGTTGATGATGCCCAAGATGCCGTAAACCATCGTATAGCCCAGTGCGATGATGGCGTAAACGCTGCCAAGCACCAGTCCGTTGAGGATCTGCTGGATGAAGATATCCATTTAAAGCTCCTTAGCCCGTGCGACTGGATTCGCGTCCTGCATCGACTGGTGGGCAGTCATGCGGGCCGGAATCGCAACGGCACTGCGGGTACTGATGTAAAAGACCGGTAAGGGTTATCCGCTACCTACTCGGCGTGCGACCGGAAAGTCGCCGCGTCGTCGGAACCGGATGCAAAAACGACACCATTGGGTGGGCCAGCGGTGCCGCCAGGCTGTACTCCCGTCATCACATCTCTACGGCGTCGAGGACCGCGGCTTCGCTGTCCCTGAAGTCGTAAAGCGTAATGGCGCCTTCTTTCAAATCACCCTTGTAGTCGATTGCGAGGCCGCCGGTTACCCCGTAACCGGTGGACGGCGTCGCAGCCAGCACCTTGGGCGCGTCGAATGAATTGGCGCGCTTCATTGCAGCGACGATCACGCACAAGGCCTCGTGCGCGAACGGCGCGTCAATCTGCACCAGCGTGTGGGAACGGTCTTCGGCCTGCGGCTTGAAGTCCATTCCCGGGTTCTCATCCGAAAGCGCGACTTGCGCCTTCGCACAGACCGGGTTGCGCATGGCGAATCCCGCCAGCTTCCCCACCTTGTCGGTACACACGCCGTCGCCGCCAAGGATTTTTGCCCTGATACCGGACGCAGCCGCCTGTTGTGCAGGCCGCCCGTCCGTCGTGTCCGTCCCGCCGGATCGGCTTACGCCCGGCTGGACACTCTTGATCGTGGTGAGGATGGTCCGGACGCCCGAGACCTCGTGGCGCCGGCCGCGGCTCGCCTGCCCTTCGGTGGTGATGTCCGCAGCCGTCAATCGCGCCCCGTTTTCGTTGTAGTTGCCTGAATCGGCAATCCTTCCCATTAATGGGGCCGCATGACCGGCGGCGACGTTTGCGTCGTGATTCGCCTCGTCATCGCGCTTCTTGCTGCCCGCGGTCAGCATCTCAACCGTGGCCTTGACGGACGCGGCGTAAGCAAACTTGACTCGCATTAAGTAGGTCTCCAGCGCCTTGCCAAATTCATTGCTCCAGACCCAGAGGCCTTGAGAACGCGCGCATTGTAACTCCAATTATGCGATGGGCAATATTGTTGAAACGGCAGGGTTTTCCTGCATTGCAACCGCATTTTGCGAGCAATAACCCGCTAAAGGCGCAACCCGGTTGCGACATTTTTTCGTGCATCAGTTGCACCACCGTAGACCCCAGCAGCATCAAGTGTTGCGGCGATCCCGGCTCGCCCCTGATTTCATCGCGCCGCACAATAGGTATTACGTTTCTATATGCCCCCGCTCACTCGCACAATTTTAGTGCATCAAAAATAACCGAGGACGAATATCGGTGAATTAAATGGGGATCGATCGATGGGTGGACGATAAAATAAAATCGTCTGCGGGCAAAAAATTTGTGTCGCCGAGGCGGAAAAGGAGCCTGTTTTTTGATCTGGTACTTATTAACGGGACTCACGGCCAGACAGCGGACACAAAAAAGCGCGCCGAGGCGCGCTTTTCTTACAGAGACACCAGCGAAGTGTCAGGCCGGTAGACCCAAACCGCGCGGCAGCGGGAATGCGATATTTTCCTCGATCCCTTCGAGCGCGCGCACATTGCGCACACCCAGCTCACGCAGACGGGCGATGACGGCCTGCGCCAGCACTTCCGGCGCCGAAGCGCCGGCGGTCACGCCGATGCGGCGCTTGCCGACGATCCACGCCGGATCGATCTGGTCGGGCGAGTCCACCATATAGGAGGGGATCCCGCGCTTCTCGGCGACTTCGCGCAGGCGGTTCGAGTTCGAGCTATTGGGGCTGCCCACCACGATCACCACATCGCATTGCGGCGCCATAAACTTGACCGCGTCCTGACGATTCTGCGTGGCGTAGCAGATGTCCTGCTTCTTCGGCTCCTTGATGGCCGGAAACTTGGCCTTGAGCGCGGCGATGATCTCGGCGGCGTCGTCCACCGACAGCGTGGTTTGCGTGACAAAGGCGATGCGGTCGGGATCGGCGAGCTGCAGCGCCTGCACGTCCTCGATATCTTCGACCAGATACATGCCCTCGGCCGCCTGCCCCATCGTCCCTTCTACCTCGGGGTGGCCCTTGTGGCCGATCATCACGATGTCGAAGCCTTCCTGGCGCATCTTTGCCACTTCGATATGCACCTTGGTGACGAGCGGACAGGTGGCGTCATAGACGCGCAAACCACGCGACTCGGCTTCCGCCCGCACGTCTTTCGACACGCCGTGCGCGCTGAAAATGACGGTGTTGCCGGCCGGCACTTCCTCGAGCTGCTCGATGAAAATGGCGCCCTTCTTGCGCAGATCCTCGACGACATACGCGTTGTGAACGATTTCGTGGCGCACGTAGATAGGTGAACCGTGCAGCTTGATCGCGCGTTCGACGATTTCGATGGCCCGATCGACACCCGCGCAAAAACCGCGCGGTTGCGCCAGCAGGATCTCGGCTTCAGTCAGAGTCGTATCCGTGGTGCTCATGTTTACAGAATCCCGATGATTTTCACTTCGAACGCCAGCGCCTGGCCGGCGAGCGGGTGATTGAAATCGAACAGGGCGGACGTTTCGCCGACTTCCTTCAACACGCCCGCGTAGCGTCCGCCGCCAGGTGCATTGAATTCGACGAGATCGCCCGGCGAAAAATCCTCACCGATCATGCTGTTTTCACGCAGCGTGGCAAGCGAGACGCGCTGCAGCAATTCCGGATTGCGCGGGCCGAAGGCTTCGCCCGATGCTAGCTGAAAGGTCGAATGGTGCCCGACCTTCAAACCCAGCAAAATATCTTCCAGCGGCGGCGCCAGTTGGCCGGCGCCCAGCAGGAGCGTGGCCGGCTTTTCGGTGAAGGTGTTGATGACTTCGGCGCCATCGGCAAGCGAAAGCCGGTAATGGAGCGTGACGTGCGAACCGGGTTTCACTTCAGAGATGTCGATGATGCTCATGCAGTAACTCGTTCAGTCGGGACGCGCTGCACGCGTGCGCCGAAGGCGCAGCCTGTGCGGGTGGCAAACCGTCGGGGTGCCGTGCGCAAAGGTTCTATTGTAAGCCACATATGCAGCGACGGTTTGGACGCGTCATCTGCGCGGCCGCCGCAGGCGAGGACTCTCTCGCCTCTAACTGGAGAACCATCAGATGGACTATTACGCCTGCGTGGATACAACAGCCGATCCTATGGACGACAGCGGCGGGCTGACGCTTGCCGGGCGCGCAACCCCGAAGGCGGGCAGGCGCGGCCGGAGCGCACTCAAAGCCGCGAGCGCGGATGCGGGTGCAAGCTCAGAAACCGTGGAAACGAAAGCGCCCGCGCGGCAAGCACGCCGGGCGAGCGCTCTTCTCACGCCGTCCAGACGCCAGACGGAACTGCTGGCGGCTATCGCGCCGGAATGGACCGCAGCGGAATTGAACCCGCCGCGGCGCGCCAGACGCAGGCGCCCGCACGGCAAGCGCGACATGCCGCGCGAACGCCTGCTCGATTTTGGCCCCGCCACGCTCGCCGACGCCGAACTGGTTGCCTTAGTGCTCGGCTCGGGATTGCGGGGACACAACGTGTTCGGCATCGCCCACTCGCTGTTAAAGCGCTTCGGCTCGCTGCGCGCGATGCTCGACGCCACCCCGTCGGATTTTGACGGACTGCCTGGCGTCGGGCCGGCCAAGACCGCCCAGTTGCTCGCCATCCTCGAACTGGCGCGGCGCTCGCTCGTCGAGAAAATGCGCGAGAAACCGTTGATTGATTCGCCCGAAGCCGTCGAAGACTATTTGCGTCTGCTAATCGGCTCGCGGCCGCACGAGGTCTTCGTGTGCCTGTTCCTGGACGCGCGCCACCGTCTGATCAGCACCGAAGAAAGCTCGCGCGGCTCGCTGACGCGCATGGCGGTGTATCCGCGCGAAATCGTGCGCCGCGCCCTCTCCGCGAATGCCGCGAGCATGATCGTGGCGCATAATCACCCCTCCGGCGCAGTCAAACCCAGCGCCAGCGACCGGCGTCTGACTCAGGTGCTGCGCGACACGCTCGCGCTGATCGACGTCCATCTGGTCGATCATCTGGTGATCGGCGCGCACGAGACGTTCTCGTTTGCCCGCGCCGGCTGGGCGTGAATTGGAGGCCGACTTGCACGCATTTGGGCGCAGCGAAACCCGTCTCGATACGACTGCGCCCAAGCTTCGTCCCGTGGTTGCCCTGCGGGCGGCATCGCAAATAAGGTTTGATTTATCGGCTTTTTTTCTGCTAGAATTCCGGTTTGCCTGTTTCCAACCCTGTTCCGAAGCCATCAAAGGCCTTCCGGCGGATAAGCGACTGAGTCATCATCGCGGCCCTTCCGGATAACTTTCGCGGCGTCCGAACTCAGAATTAGCGTATTAGGAGTGCTCTCATATGGCACGCGTATGCCAAGTAACTGGGAAAGCGCCGATGAGCGGCAACAACGTTTCCCACGCGAACAACAAAACCAAGCGCCGGTTCCTGCCGAACCTGCAAAACCGCCGTATTTGGGTGGAAAGCGAAAACCGTTGGGTGCGTCTGCGCGTTTCGAACGCCGGCCTGCGTCTGATCGACAAGAACGGTATCGACGCTGTGCTCGCAGATCTGCGCGCACGCGGTGAAGCCTAAGGAGTAAATGATGGCAAAAGGCGCACGCGACAAGATCAAGCTGGAATCGACCGCAGGCACGGGTCACTTCTACACCACGACGAAAAACAAGCGCAACATGCCGGAAAAGATGGAGATCAGCAAGTTTGATCCCGTCGTTCGCAAGCATGTGCCGTACAAGGAAACCAAGATCAAATAAGGTCTTGCTTCCTGTTTGTTGACGAAGACGAAAGCCCCGCATCCGTGCGGGGCTTTTTGTTTTTGGCGCGCGTTTTCTTCTTCCTGCACCCCCGCTCGCACCGTTGGCCATTCGGCCAGCTTTCCCTCGCGCCGTGCGGCGCGTATCCTCTCTCGTTTGGCGGTGAGCGGTGACGCGGGCCGCAACGGCTGATCAAGTGACGGAGACGCAGTAAATGAATTTTGATGTGGCAATTGTCGGAAGTGGCCTGGCCGGCTTGAGTGTTGCACTGAATCTGGCAGAGACACGGCGGGTGGCGGTCATCGCCAAGGTTTCCATGACGGAAGGCGCGAGCGACTGGGCGCAAGGGGGCATTGCCGCCGTGCTGGATTCCGCGGACAGCATCGAGAACCATGTCAGCGACACGCTGATCGCGGGCGGCGGTCTGTGCGACGAAGCGGCCACGCGGTTTATCGTCGAGCACGGGCGCGAAGCTATCGAATGGCTGATTGCGCAAGGCGTGCCGTTCACCCGGGACGACGCCGCCGAACTCGGCTTTCACCTCACGCGCGAAGGCGGACATAGCCATCGGCGGATCATTCACGCAGCGGACGCCACCGGCCACGCGGTGGTCGCCACGTTGAGCGAGCGCGTGCGCCGTCATCCGAATATCACGCTGCTCGAAAATCACTATGCAATCGACCTGATCACGTCGGACCGTCTGGGGCTGCCCGGACGCCGCTGTCACGGGCTGTACGCGCTCGATCTGGAGAGTGGCCGCACGGTCACCATCGAAGCGCCGCACACGGTGCTCGCGACCGGCGGCGCCGGCAAGGTGTATCTCTACACCACCAACCCGGACACCGCGACGGGCGACGGCATCGCCATGGCCTGGCGCGCCGGCTGCCGCGTCTCGAACATGGAATTCATCCAGTTCCATCCAACCTGCCTGTTCCATCCCTACGCCAAATCCTTCCTGATCTCGGAAGCGGTGCGCGGCGAAGGCGGCATCCTGAGGCTGCCGGACGGCACGCGCTTCATGCCACAACACGACGAACGCGCCGAACTGGCGCCGCGCGACATCGTTGCGCGGGCGATCGACTTCGAGATCAAGAAGCGTGGCATCGACTGCGTGTATCTGGATATCAGTCACCAGCCGGCTGCGTTCCTGCAGGAACACTTTCCGACGATTCTGGCGCGCTGCCAGGAATTCGGCATCGACATCACCAAAGAGCCTATTCCGGTCGTGCCGGCTGCGCACTACACCTGCGGCGGCGTCGTCACGGATCTGGCGGGCCGCACCGACCTGTCGGGCCTGTATGCCGTCGGCGAGACCTCCTGCACCGGATTGCATGGCGCTAATCGCCTCGCCAGCAACTCGCTGCTGGAGTGCCTGGTAATAGGCCGTTCCGCCGCAGCCGCCATCGAAGCGGAAGGTTTCAGCCCCGCGGCCCACGCGCCGCTACCGGACTGGGACGAGAGCCGCGTGTCCGATCCGGACGAGGAAGTGGTGGTGGCCCACAACTGGGACGAACTGCGCCGCCTGATGTGGAATTACGTCGGCATCGTGCGCACGGACAAGCGGCTGGCGCGCGCGAGGCATCGCATTGCGCTGCTGCGCGAAGAAATCCTCGAGTACTACTCGCACTTCAAGGTGAGCCGCGATCTGCTCGAATTGCGCAATCTGGTCGACGTCGCGTCGTTGATCGTAGATAGCGCCCGCTCCAGGCGCGAGAGCCGCGGCCTGCACTTCAGCCGCGACTGGCCGGCCGCGCTGCCGAAGGCTTTGCCGACGGTGTTGTCGCCGGAAAATGTGCGGAATCGCAACGTTTGAGGCGTGTGGTGCGGTTTGGATGAACGCGGTTTTCTCTCCGTACTGCCGGAATCCTCGGCAACCCGCGTGAAAAGCAACAAGGCCATCGCCCGTCTCAGGTGCGATGGCCTTTGTCTGCCGCAATGGCATCGATGCGTGGAATGCCGCATGTGCCGCATTCCTTGCCCCACGCAAAAAATCAAACAATCCGCATCGAGTAATCCGTGGCGCGCACGTCCTTCGTCAATGCGCCAATCGAAATGCGATCGACGCCGGTTTCCGCAATCGTCCGCACCGTTTCGAAGTTCACACCACCCGACACTTCCAGCACCGCGCGCCCCGCCGTGAGACGCACGGCGTCGCGCATGGCGTCGAACGAGAAGTTATCGAGCAGAATAGATTGAGCGCCGTGCGTCAAGGCCGTTTCGAGTTGCGCCAGCGTCTCAACCTCGATCTGGATCGACACGCCCGCATTCAAGGCAAGCGCGGCATCCATCGCCGCGCCCACGCCGCCCGCCGCCGCGATATGGTTTTCCTTGATGAGGATGCCGTCATAAAGCGCGAGCCGCTGATTGGCCCCGCCGCCCACCCGCACCGCGTACTTCTGCGCGAGCCGCAGCCCCGGCAGCGTCTTGCGCGTATCGAGAATGCGCGCCTGAGTATGGCTGATGGCATCGACGTAACGCCGCGTCACGCTCGCCACGCCTGACAGCATCTGCAGGAAATTCAGCGCGTTGCGCTCGGCTGTGAGCAGCGCGCGAGCCGGACCGCGCAGCTCGCAAACCGGCGTGTCAGCCGACATGCGATCGCCTTCGCGATAGCACCACTTGACCTCGATGCGCGCATCGACGCGGCGCATCACCTCGTTGAACCACGGCACGCCGCACAGCACCGCGTCTTCACGCACGATGATGCGCGCATCGCGCAATTCATCGGCAGGTACGAGGCGGCCGGTTTGATCGCCGGCGCCCACGTCTTCCGCGAGCGCGTCGGCAACGTTACGCGCGAGCGCCGCGTCGAACGCCGCGCCGTACTGCGCGCGCACTTCTGCAAACAACGGCGACACCGCATCGACCGCGTGCCGCACGTGATTCTGTTCAACCGCTGCCATTACGCCGCCCCCACGTTCGAAAACAAAGTCGTGTCTTTTGCGAGATCGCCGCTCGCTTGTACACGTTTTTTGTGGCGCGCCGCGAAGTCGAGCATGCGGTCGATCGGCAGCTTCGCCCGTTCGCCCACCGCGCGATCCACGAAGATTTCGTTGTGACCGCGCTCCAGCACGTCGGCGAGATTCGCCAGACCGTTCATGGCCATCCAAGGACAATGCGCGCAACTCTTGCAGGTTGCGCTGTTGCCGGCCGTCGGCGCTTCGATGAAGGTTTTGCCGGGCGCGGCGAGACGCATTTTGTACAGAATGCCGAGGTCTGTTGCGACGATGAAGTGCTTCGCGTCGAGCCGTTGCGCGGCGTCGATCAGTTGCGTCGTCGAACCGACGACGTCAGCCAGCGCCACAACGCTCGCCGGCGACTCGGGGTGTACGAGCACCTTGGCGTCCGGATATTGCTCGCGCAAGAGGTCGAGTTCGATGCCCTTGAATTCGTCGTGCACGAGACACGAGCCTTGCCACAGCAGCATATCCGCGCCGGTCTTTTTCTGGATGTAGCTGCCGAGGTGACGATCCGGCGCCCAGATGATTTTTTCGCCGCGCGCGTGCAGGTCAGCGACGATCTCAAGGCCGATCGACGACGTCACCATCCAGTCCGCCCGTGCCTTCACGGCCGCGCTCGTGTTCGCGTAGACCACCACCGTGCGATCGGGGTGCGCATCGCAGAATGCCGAGAATTCGTCGGCCGGGCAGCCCAGATCGAGCGAGCAGGTTGCATCGAGATCCGGCATCAGGACACGCTTGCCGGGACTGAGAATCTTCGAAGTCTCGCCCATGAAGCGCACGCCGGCCACGACCAGCGTCTGCGCTTCGTGATCGCGGCCGAAACGCGCCATCTCCAGCGAGTCCGCCACGCAGCCGCCGGTTTCGTCGGCCAGTTCCTGCAGTTCCGCATCGACGTAGTAATGCGCGACGAGCACCGCTTTCTCACGCTCGAGCAATGCGCGAATACGCGCCTTGAGCGCGACCTTCTCTTCTGCCGACGGCACGTCCGGCACCTTCGCCCACGCCTGGCCGATGCCGCACGTCAAACCTTGCGGCTGCGGCCGGTCGTATTCGACGCTCCTGATCGCCTGCTGATTCATGATCCCCTCTGCCCTGCTGATGCGCCGCTTAGCGCCGTGCGTGCGTCGTATCCGTAGCGTCCGACGTTTTATGCGGCCTAAAAAAGCAAAACCCCGCCAATGCGGGGTTTTGGACGTGCTGAAATTTTAATGGATTTCGCGCGTTGTGGCCTTGCTCAGTGCAGTGACTCAGGCATAGCGACGCAGGCGCGTCGCAAACTCCTGCAACGCCTTGATGCCGCTCTGTTCAGCGCGATGGCACCAATCCTGCAATTGCACGAGCAATTGTTCACGCGAAGCATTCGAACGTTCCCACATGGCCGCAAGTTCGTTGCGCAACTCGATATAAGTGCGCAGCTTCTGGCTGTTGGCGAAAATCTGCGGCAACTGACGCTTCTGCGGCTCGTCGAGGCCGGCTTCTTCCTTATGGAACCAGCTGCGTGCACCACGCATCACCTGATACTTCTCGCGCGCACCCACTTCCTTCAGATGCGCCAGTTCCTGACGATAGGCGCGCTTGAGCGCCTTGCCGTAACGGGCCATCACTTCATAGCGATTGGCCAGCACGGCTTGCAAGGTGTCCTGGTCGAGCACGAGCTTGCCGGTCGTCAGACGCGGCGTAGGCGCAATCTTCTTGACCTTGGCCAGACGGAACGCCGACATGATGCGGATGTACATCCAGCCGATATCGAACTCGTACCACTTGTTCGACAGCTTGGCCGACGTCGCATACGTGTGGTGATTGTTATGCAGTTCTTCGCCGCCGATCAGGATGCCCCACGGGAAAATGTTGGTGCTCGCATCCGCCGAATTGAAGTTGCGATAGCCCCAGAAGTGCGCGAGACCATTCACGACGCCAGCCGCCCAGAACGGAATCCAGATCATCTGCACGGCCCACACCGTCAGGCCGACAAGGCCGAACAGCGCGACGTTCAGCACCATCATCAGGCTCACGCCAAGAATCGGGTACTTCGTGTAGACGTTGCGTTCCATCCAGTCGTTCGGCGTGCCGTGACTGAACTTGCGCATGGTTTCTTCGTTCTTCGCTTCCGAGCGGTAGAGTTCGGCGCCTTCCAGCAGCACCTTCCAGATACCGCGCGTTTGCGGGCTGTGCGGATCTTCTTCGGTCTCGCACTTGGCGTGGTGCTTACGGTGAATCGCGGCCCACTGACCGGTCAGCATGCCGGTGGTCATCCACAGCCAGAAGCGGAAAAAATGACTGACGGCAGGATGCAGTTCGAGGGCACGGTGCGCCTGGTGGCGGTGCAGATACACCGTCACGCCGATGATCGTGATGTGCGTCACCACGAGCGTGTACACCACGAGTTGCCACCACGAGAAGCGCAACAAACCGTGGGCAAGGAAATCAAGCAAGGAATTCAACAAGGCAGTTTACCTGTGGAACGAGAGTGACAGGACACCAAAAGACAACACGTAACGAACAACCAGAAGACTAACCAAAAACGCGGTGTCAAGAAAGTGAAAGCATACGGACAGATTGGACGTTATTCTACGCGAACCGTTCCAAGTGTTTGTAACAATTGGGGATTTTTTGTAGCGCATCAACCTGGGACAAACACGCTGACAGGCTTTTTTTACTGCATGTGGAAAGCGCCGCAGCCGCGTCAGGCGGCGCTGCCGGGCTCGTTGACGGCGTCGCCGGTCAGATTTACCGGACGCGACAGTATGTCGCCCGCGCCGACAATTCGCACCTCGCGTTGCGCGTAGGGCATCGCAATGCCGTGTTCGCCGAACAGGCGCCAGATATTGCGATTGATCGTCGAGCGCACGCCGGAGGTCCCCGTCGCCGCGTCCTCGATCCAGAAACCCAGTTCCAGGTTGATGCCGTCGGGTCCAAAACCGATCAGATAAGGCGTCGGCGCCGGCTCCTGCAGCACCCGCTCCACGCCTTGCGCCGCCGTGGCGAGCAACGCCATCGCCTGATCGACGTCCGATGCATAGGCCACCTGCACCGCGATCTTCGCGTAGCCGCGCGTCAGATAGGACGACTGGTTCTGTACGACATCGGTGATCAGCTTTTCGTTCGGAATCAGCGTTTCGATGCCGTCGAGGCCGCGCACGACCGTGTAGCGCGTGCGGATCTGCGTGACCATGCCCTGCAGGCCGCCGGTGTTGATGGTGTCGCCGATCCGCAACGAACGGTCGATCAGGATAATGAAGCCCGACACATAGTTGCTGGCGATCTTCTGCAGCCCGAAGCCGAGCCCGACACATAGTTGCTGGCGATCTTCTGCAGCCCGAAGCCGAGCCCGACACCCAGCGCGCCGCCAAACACGCCCAGCACCGTGATATCGATGCCCACCAGCGACAGGCTGATTAGCACCGCCGCCAGCATGAACAGCGCGCGCCCGACCCGCGCGACCACCACTTTCAGGTTGGCGTCGAGCGTGCGCGAGCGCACAAGACGCTCCTCGAACGCCGAGCCGAGCCACATGGCCACCACCATCGTCACGCAGACCCACAGCAGGCCGGTGGAGAGCGACAGCAGCGTCATATGCGCGTTGGCGACGCGGAAGTGGACGCTCGCCATCCAGTCGAGCACGTCGTCCTGAATGCCCATCACCGTGAGCACCATGCCGATCCAGACGATCAGCGAGACGATTTTCTCGCCGAGGAAAAGCCACGTATGCGCCTCGCCATGGCTCGCGAACACGCGGCGGGCGAGGAAAAACAGCACATAGATCAGGCCGATGCCGAGCAGCGGCACCAGCGCGAGTTCGAGCAGCGCCGTGTGCATGAACGGCCCGGCCACCGCCTGCGCGATCCACACCAGCAAGGCGCCGATCAGCGGAAAGAACGCGCGGTTAAGGCTCTCCGCGCCGAAACGCAGCGCCTGATAGCGCGTCTGGCGGCGCAGATCGAGCCTGCGCCGCAGCAGCCAGGCGAGCAGCCACGCCAGCGCCAGCGTGCCGAGCAGCACGCCGACCTGCCAGAGCATCACGGGCTGGCCGAAGTCGTGGGCGACGTCGCCGAACAGGTGCGAGAAGATCCGGTTGTGCATGGTCTCGTTGAGGCGCCTGGCGAGGCGCGGCTGCCGTTACAGCACGGCAGCCGCGCTTCGCCTGCGGCGCCCGGGCGCGTCTTTAAGCCTTGCGCTCCAGCACGGCGGCGAAGAAGCCGTCGGTGGCATGACGGTGCGGCCATAGCGACAGATAGTCGCCCATTTCAATTTCGACCCGCTGCTCGGCCAGCACGTCGCGCGCCGGCACCAGCGCAAAGCCCGGATGATTGGCGAGGAACTGCTCGACGATGCGCTCGTTTTCGGCTTCCAGGATGCTGCAAGTCGCGTAGACGAGGCGCCCGCCCACCTTCACGAGACGCGCGGCGCTCGTCAGGATGGACAACTGCTTGGGCGCGAGTTCGGCCACCGATTCCGGCGACTGGCGCCACTTCAGGTCCGGATTGCGCCGCAGCGTGCCAAGGCCGCTGCACGGCGCGTCCACCAGCACGCGGTCGATCTTGCCCGCCAGACGCTTGATCTTGGCGTCGTGCTCGCTGTCGATCAGCACCGGATTGACGTTCGACAGCCCGCTGCGCGCGAGGCGCGGCTTGAGCTTGGCGAGGCGCCGCTCGGAGATGTCGAAGGCGTACAGACGGCCGGTAGAACGCATCATCGCGCCCAGCGCCAGGGTCTTGCCGCCGGCACCGGCGCAGAAGTCGACGATCATCTCGCCGCGCTTCGGTGCGACCAGCGAGCACAGCAACTGGCTGCCCTCGTCCTGCACTTCGACCCAGCCGTTCTGGAACGCGTCGAGCTTGGTGAGCGGCGGCTTGCCGACCACCCGCACGCCGAACGGCGCGAACGGCGTGGCGCCGGCCTCGATGCCGGCCTTCGACAGCGCGTCGAGCACCTCGTCGCGGCTCGCCTTGATCGGGTTGGCGCGCAGGTCCAGCGGCGCCGGGTAATTCAGCGCGGCGGCGAGCTGCGCCAGTTCGTCGGCCTCGAAGCGCTTGGCCAGCGCCTGATAGATCCAGTCCGGCAGATTCATGCGAATCCGCAGCGGCAGGCTCTCCGGGTCGATCTTGGCGACGTGTTCGAGCCAGTTCGACTCGGTGTCGGAGAGAAACGGCTTCAAGGCCGAGCGCCCGGCCGTCTGCATCAGGCCCAGCAAGGCCATGCGGCGCGCCGGGCTGCCGGTGCCGCTTTCGGCCAGGTGGGCGAACTCCATCCGGCGCCGCAGCACCGCAAACACGGCCTCGGCGATCACGCCGCGCTCGCCGTGCCCGAGCTTCGGGTGAGCGCGGAAAAAACGGCTGGTGGCGGCGTCGGCGGGGCCGGCCAGCTTCAGCACGTCCGCCAGCAGCGTTTCGGTTTGTCCAATCAGAAATCCATGCAGTCTCATACGCCCTCTCCGGCGATCCTGTTGCTATTGATGTCGGCAAAGAGCCATTGCGGCTCCGGCGGCGTGAGCGTGACGCGCAGTCCGTCGAGCGCGAGGCGCCCTTCCACGAACCAGCGCACCGCGCGGGGGTAAATCATGTGTTCGGTCTCGAGGACGCGCGCGGCCAGCGCCACGGCGTCGTCGCCCTGCAGCACCGGCACGGCCGACTGGATCACGATCGGTCCGTGATCGAGTTGCGAGGTGACAAAATGGATCGACGCGCCGTGCAGACGCACGCCGGCGTCGAGCGCCTGCTGGTGCGTCTTCAGGCCCGCAAAGCTCGGCAGCAGCGACGGATGCACGTTCAGCATGCGGCCAGCGTAGCGGTCCACGAAACCAGCCGTCAGCACCCGCATGAAGCCGGCGAGCACCACCAGATCGGGCGCGAAAGCGTCGATTTCGCGTGCCAGCGCCGCGTCGAAACTCTCGCGATCGGGAAACTGGCGGTGGTCGACCACCGCCGTGGCAATACCATGCGACGCGGCAAACTCGAGGCCGGCAGCGTCTGGACGGCTGGCAATCACGGCGGCGACCTGCGCCGGCCAGCCTTCGCGCGAACAGGCGCGAACGATGGCTTCCATGTTGCTGCCCCGCCCGGAAATCAGGATGACAAGTTTTTTCATCCGCGGATTTTATCATTCGGGGGACGCCGGAACGGCGCGGCGCCGCCGTGGCGTGCTTTGAGCGTTTATAATCGTTTGTTTTGCAACTTAAAGTCGCCCCACACGCCATTGTGAGAGTCTTCCGCGGTCTTCCCAATGCCGAGAGCCGAGCGCCCTGCGCCCTGACCATCGGCAATTTCGACGGTGTCCACCGCGGCCATCAGGCTTTGCTCGCCCATGTGCGGGCCGCAGCCGACGCCCGCGGCCTGCCCGTCTGCGTGATGACCTTCGAGCCGCACCCGCGTGAATTCTTCAATCCGGCGGGCGCGCCGCCGCGCATCGCGATGCTGCGCGACAAGCTGGAAGCCTTGCGCACCAATGGCGTCGACCGGGTCGTGGTCGAGCATTTCAACCACACGTTTGCCAGCCAGTCGCCGGATGCGTTCGTGAAACGGATCATCGTCAACGGCCTGCACGCGCGCTGGGTGATGATCGGCGACGACTTCCGCTACGGCTCGAAGCGGGCGGGCGACTTCGACTCGCTCAAGGCGGCGGGCCTGCAACACGGCTTCGAAGTGGAACAGATGGCGACCGTCGCGGATCCGTCCGGCGCGCGCATCTCCAGTTCCGGCGTGCGTGCGGCGCTGGTGGCGGGCGATCTGGACTCGGCGCGCGCCGCTCTGGGCCGCGACTACCTGATCAGCGGCCACGTCGTGCACGGCATGAAGCTTGGCCGCGACCTCGGCTTTCCCACGCTGAACCTGGCGATCGCCCACAAGCGCCCGGCGCTGGCGGGGATTTTCGTGGTCCGCGTGCACGGCATCGAGGCGCAGCCGGTGCCAGGTGTCGCGAGCCTCGGCTTGCGCCCCACCGTCGACGATTCCGGCCGCGTGCTGCTCGAAGTGCATCTGCTCGACTGGCACGGCGACGCCTATGGCAAACTCGTGCGCGTCGAATTTCTGAAGAAGCTGCGCGACGAGGAGAAGTATGTCGACCTCGAAACGCTGACCGCCGCCATTGCGCGCGACGTCGCCAATGCGCGCGCGTGGTTCGCGGCTGTCGGCAACGGCACGCCGGGCAGCCGTTCCACCGGTTTCGCCACGTCAGCCACCGACCGAATTAGATAGCCGCCGCGGTACGTGCCGGCGCGCTTGGCATCAGGCGCCGCAAGTACCCGTCGCCGCGCGCATCGAAGGGCGTCCGTGCCACACGCGACATGCCTGCCGGGCGCGCCCAACGCCCGCGCATCGTGCGCAAACTGCGCCCTTACCGCGCACCGAAAGAATTCACCGCGACCACATCATGAGCAACAAGAAAGCCGATTCGAAACCGCAGTCCCGCTACCCGGTCAACCTGCTCGACACGCCGTTCCCGATGCGTGGCGACCTGCCCAAACGCGAGCCGCAATGGGTCAAGGAATGGCAGGAACGCAAGATCTACGAAAAGATCCGCGCCGCCAGCAAGGGCCGCAAGAAGTTCATCCTGCACGATGGCCCGCCGTATGCGAACGGCGACATCCACCTCGGCCACGCGGTGAACAAGATCCTCAAGGACATGATCGTCAAGGCGCGCAATCTGGCGGGCTTCGACGCGGTCTACGTGCCGGGGTGGGATTGCCACGGCATGCCGATCGAAATCCAGATCGAAAAGCAGTTCGGCAAATCGCTGCCCGCCGCCGAAGTGATGCAGAAGGCGCGCGCCTACGCGAGCGAACAGATCGAAAAGCAAAAGCTCGGCTTCCGGCGTCTGGGCGTGCTCGGCGACTGGGACAATCCGTACAAGACCATGAACTTCGCCAACGAAGCCGGCGAGATCCGCGCGCTCGCGAAGATCATGGAGAAAGGTTATGTGTTCCGCGGCCTGAAGCCGGTGAACTGGTGTTTCGACTGCGGCTCGGCGCTGGCCGAGGCGGAAGTCGAATACGCGGACAAGGTCGATCCGACCATCGACGTGCTGTTTGCCTTCGCCGAGCCAGAAAAGACCGCCCAGGCGTTCGGCCTCGCCGCCTTGCCGCGCGGCGAAGGCGGCGTGGTGATCTGGACCACCACGCCGTGGACCATTCCCGCCAACCAGGCGCTCAACGTCCATCCGGAAATCGTCTACGCGCTGGTGGATACGCCGCGCGGCTTGCTGATCCTCGCGGAAGAACGCGTTGAAGCGTGCCTGAAGCAATACGGTCTGGAAGGCAATGTGGTCGCCACCACCACGGGCGCGAAGCTCGCCAATCTGCGCTTCCATCACCCGCTCGCCTCCGCGCATCCCAGCTACAAGCGCACGGCGCCGGTGTATCTCGGCGACTATGTGACGACGGAAACGGGAACCGGCATCGTCCACTCGTCGCCCGCCTATGGCGTGGAAGACTTCGTGTCGTGCAAGGCGCACGGCATGGCCGATTCCGACATCATCAGCCCGGTCATGGGCGATGGCCGCTATATCGAATCGCTCGCGCTGTTCGGTGGCCTCTCGATCTGGGCGGCCAATCCGAAGGTCATCGAAGCGCTGGAGTCCGCCGGCACGCTGCTGCGTACCCAAAAGTTCGAGCACAGCTACATGCACTGCTGGCGCCACAAGACGCCGATCATCTACCGCGCCACGTCGCAGTGGTTCGCCGGCATGGACGTGAAGCCGAACGATAGCGACAGGACACTGCGCGAGACCGCACTGGAAGGCATCGAAAACACAGCGTTCTATCCGTCGTGGGGCAAGCAGCGCCTGTTCAGCATGATCGCCAACCGCCCCGACTGGACGCTGTCGCGCCAACGCCAATGGGGCGTGCCGATGGCGTTCTTCGTGCACAAGGAAACCGGCGAGCTGCATCCGCGCACGCTGGAGCTGCTCGAAGAAGTCGCGCAACGCGTCGAAAAGGCCGGCATCGAAGCGTGGCAATCGCTCGATCCGCGCGAGCTGATCGGCGACGACGCCAACCTGTACGAGAAGAACCGCGACACGCTCGACGTGTGGTTCGATTCGGGCACTACGCATTGGCACGTGCTGCGCGGCTCGCACAAGGACGAACTGCAATTCCCGGCTGATCTGTATCTGGAAGGCTCGGACCAGCATCGCGGCTGGTTCCATTCGTCGCTGCTGACGGCGTCGATGCTCGATGGCCGGCCGCCGTATAACGCGCTGCTGACACACGGCTTCACCGTCGACGGCGAAGGCCGCAAGATGAGCAAGTCGCTCGGCAACGGCGTCGATCCGCATGAAGTGTCGAACCGTCTGGGCGCGGAAATCATCCGCCTGTGGATCGCCTCGACCGATTATTCGGGCGAGCTCGCCATCTCCGAGGAAATCCTCAAGCGCGTGACGGAAGGCTATCGCCGTATCCGCAACACGCTGCGCTTCCTGCTTGCCAACCTGTCGGACTTCGACTTCGAGAAGAACGCGCGTCCGGTGGAAGACTGGCTGGAAATCGACCGTTACGCGGTGGCGCTGTCGGCCAATCTGCAGACGGACATCCTCGCGCACTACGACCGGTACGAGTTCCACCCGGTCGTCGCCAAGCTGCAGACGTTCTGCTCGGAAGACCTCGGCGGCTTCTACCTCGACGTGCTGAAGGACCGTCTGTACACCATGGCGCCGGATTCAGTCGCCCGTCGCGCCGCACAGACGGCGCTGTATCACATCGCGCACGGACTGCTGCGCATCATGGCGCCGTTCCTGTCGTTCACCGCGGAAGAAGCGTGGAAGATCTTCCAGCCGAATAGCGAGACCATCTTCACGGAGACCTATCACGCGTATCCGGAAGTGGCGGATGCAGCGGCTTTGCTCGACAAATGGACGCTGTTGCGCGCGGTGCGCAGCGACGTGACAAAGGCGCTGGAAGAAGCGCGCGTTGCCAACCTGATCGGCTCATCGCTGCAGGCGGAAGTCGAAATCCGCGCGAGCGGTGCGCGCCACGATGCGCTGGCGAGCCTCGGCGCCGACCTGAAGTTCGTGCTGATCACCTCGGCGGCGACGGTCGTGAAGGTGGAAAGCGAAGCGGACGAAAGTGTCGACGTGGTGGCGTCGAAATATCTCAAATGCGAACGCTGCTGGCACTACCGCGCAGACGTCGGCGAGAACGCCGAGCATCCGACGCTGTGCGGCCGGTGCTTCAGCAATCTGTTCGGAAGCGGCGAAACGAGGAGCGCGGCATAATGGCAAGAACCCTGTCGAAACCGGCCAGCGGCGGTTCGCTGGCACCGTGGCTTGGCGTGGCGCTCATCGTCATCCTGTTCGATCAGCTCTCGAAAATCGCCGTGCAGAAAGTGTTTGCATACGGTGTGCCGCACGCGGTGGCGCCGTTTTTCAACCTCATTCTGGTGTACAACCGCGGCGCCGCTTTCAGCTTCCTCGCCATGGCGGGCGGCTGGCAGCGTTGGGCGTTCACGGCGCTGGGCATCGTCGCGGCGCTGGTGATCTGCTACCTGCTCAAGCGTCACGGCTCGCAGAAGATGTTCTGCGCGGCTCTCGCGCTGATTCTGGGCGGCGCGCTCGGTAACGTGATCGACCGGCTGGCTTATGGCCACGTGATCGACTTCCTCGATTTCCACGTGGGCACCTGGCACTGGCCGGCGTTCAACCTCGCCGACAGCGCGATCACGATCGGTGCGATCCTGCTCGTGCTCGACGAATTGCGGCGCGTGCGCGGCTCGCGCTAACGCTGTTGCTTTTGCTCTGTCACGGAGGCTTTCGTTGGCAACCGCAGAACTCGCAGGAAAACATCTCGTCCTCGGCATGAGCGGCGGCATTGCCTGCTACAAGATCGCCGAACTCACGCGCCTGCTCACCAAGGCGGGCGCCACCGTGCAGGTCGTCATGACCGAAGCGGCGACGCAGTTCATCACGCCCGTCACCATGCAGGCGTTATCGGGCCGTCCGGTCTACAGCAGCCAGTGGGACGGACGCGTGCCGAACAACATGGCGCATATCGATCTGTCGCGTGAAGCGGACGCCATCGTGATCGCGCCGGCTTCCACCGATTTCCTCGCCAAACTCGCGCACGGCATGGCCGATGACCTGCTCTCCACGCTATGCGTGGCGCGCGATTGCCCGCTGCTGGTCGTGCCGGCCATGAACCGCCAGATGTGGCAGAACCCGGCCACGCAACGCAACGTTGCACAACTGCGCGCGGACGGCATCGAGGTGCTCGGCCCGGATTCCGGCCCGCAGGCCTGTGGCGAGGTCGGCGACGGCCGTATGCTGGAAGCCGCCGCCACCTACGAAGCGATCGCCTCCTTCTTTCAGCCGAAGATTCTCGCCGGCCGCCGCGTGCTGTTGACCGCCGGCCCGACCTTCGAGCCGCTGGATCCGGTGCGCGGCATCACCAACCGTTCGAGCGGCAAGATGGGCTTTGCGCTGGCGCGTGCGGCGCAGCAGGCTGGCGCGGACGTGCATCTGATTGCTGGACCGGTCGCCCTGGAAACGCCGTGGGGCGTGATCCGCGAGGACGTGCAGACCGCGCAGCAGATGTACGACGCCGTGATGCGCGCGGTGCCCGACTACGACATCTTCATCGGCGTCGCGGCGGTGGCCGACTGGCGCGTCGATCAGGTGAGCGAACACAAGATCAAGAAGACCGCCGGGCGCATCGTGCCCGCATTCAACTTCGTCGAAAATCCGGACATCCTCGCCTCGGTGGCGAAGCTGCCGCATGCGCCCTTTTGCGTCGGCTTTGCAGCGGAGAGCGGTGATCTGGACGTGCACGGCGAACAAAAGCGCGTGCGCAAGAACGTGCCGCTGCTGATCGGCAATCTGGGCCCGCTGACTTTCGGCCTCGACGATAACGAAGTGGTCCTGTTCGAAGCCGGCGGCGCGACGAAGCTGCCGCGCGCGGGCAAGCAGGCGCTCGCCGGCACGTTGATTGCCGAAATCGCCCGGCGCCTGCCCGATACAAGCCTGATCCGGTAGGCAATCAACCATCCGGCAAAGCGATTCCGGCAAGTGCGTGGTCCCTTCGCCGGAACCGTGAGTCACCTTGGAGCCGTACTGTCATGACGCTACTTTCCGTGCTCGATCAAACGCCCGTGATCGACGGGCACTCGGTGGCGGACGCGATCGCCGCCACCATCCAACTCGCGCAACTCGCCGACGATCTCGGCTACACGCGCTACTGGTGCGCCGAGCACCATGGGCTGCGCGGTGTCTCGAATCCCTGCCCCGAAGTGATGCTGGCGCGCCTTGGCAGCGTGACGAAGCGCATCCGGCTCGGCTCCGGCGGCGTCATGCTGCCGTACTACAGCCCATTCAAAGTGGCCGAGCAGTTCATGATGCTCGAAGCGCTGTTTCCGAATCGCATCGACCTCGGCGTCGGTCGCGCGCCGGGCGGCGACATGCGCACCGCCCAGGCCGTCGCCGCCGGCGACTACAACCGCGGCGACATCTTCCCGCAGCAGGTCGCCGATCTGGTCGGGCTCTTCAACGGCACGCTGCCGGCGGATCATGTTGCGCAAGGCGTGCTGTTGCAGCCGCAGGTCGAAACCCGTCCGCAACTGTGGATGCTCGGCTCAAGCGAATTCGGCGGCCTGCTCGCGGCGCAGCTTGGCATCCGCTTCGCCTTCGCGCATTTCATCAACGCGCATTTCGGTCATCAGGTGGCCGAGGCGTATCGCGAGCGCTTCACCGCCGGCAACGAAGCGCAACCTTATCTGGCCGCCGCCGTGTTTGTGATCTGCGCGGACACCGAGCAGGAAGCCGCCGATCTGGAAAAGGCAGTCGACCTGCGCCGCGTGCAAATGGCCTACGGTCTCAACGCGCCGATTCCGAACATCGAACAAGGTCTCGCCCAGGAATACGGCGAGCGCGAAAGGCTGGTGATCGACCGCGAGAAGCCGCGCAGCGTCATCGGCACGCCGGAGCAGGTCACCGCACGCATGCTCGATCTGCAGGAGCGGTTCCAGGCCGACGAGCTGATCGTACTGACCGTGGCGGGAAGCTACCGCGCGCGGCTGCGCTCCTATGAACTCCTGGCCGACGCGTTCCAGCTTGGCCGCTAACGCAAACTTTTTGCCTCTACTTACCCATCGATTCGAACTGCATGAAACTCGACCTGAAGATTCTCGATGCGCGCATGCGCGACCAACTCCCGGCCTACGCCACGACCGGCAGCGCCGGTCTCGATCTGCGCGCCTGCCTCGACGAACCGCTGACACTGCAACCCGGCGAAACGGCACTGGTACCGACGGGTCTGGCGATCCACGTAGGCGACCCTGGCTATGCGGCGTTGATCCTGCCGCGCTCGGGTCTGGGACATAAGCACGGCATCGTGCTGGGGAATCTGGTAGGACTGATCGACTCGGATTACCAGGGTCAACTGATGATCTCGACGTGGAATCGCGGACAGACCACCTTCACGTTGAATCCCATGGAGCGCCTCGCGCAGCTCGTGATCGTGCCGGTGGTGCAGGCCGAATTCAATATCGTGGATGACTTCGAGCAGAGCGAGCGCGGCGCGGGTGGTTTCGGCAGCACGGGCAAGCATTAAGGGTTGCTTGCCGTGGACGATTGAGGCCGCTTCGGTTGATGCGCTTCGGTTGATGCGCCAGGCGCTTGATGCCCGGCCGACTCGACGCCAGTAAGCCTTGAGCCGCAAAAGATGCGCATAAAAAAACGGCGCGGGTTTTAAGGCCCGCGCCGTTTTTGCCTGGCTGAACGAATCCGCCGGCTCCGTAGAGCCTCAGCTTTACTCGACTTCGACCGCTTCCGGATTCGGATTGCGCGGTGCCGGTTGCTCGTCGAACGTGAGCTGCACCTTGTCTTCCGCATCCACGTCGACCGTCACGCGGCCGCCGCTCATCAGCTTGCCGAACAGCAGCTCGTCGGCCAGTGCACGACGGATCGTGTCCTGGATCAGACGCTGCATCGGACGTGCGCCCATCAGCGGATCGAAACCGTGCTTCGCCAGATGCTTGCGCAGCGCGTCGGTGAAGAGCGCATCGACCTTCTTCTCGTGCAACTGATCTTCCAGTTGCATCAGGAACTTGTCGACCACGCGCATGATGATTTCTTCATCCAGCGAGCGGAAGCTGATGGTTGCGTCCAGACGGTTGCGGAACTCCGGCGTGAACATCCGCTTGATGTCGACCATTTCGTCGCCGGTTTCGCGGCGCGTCGTGAAGCCGATCACGGACTTGCCCATTGCCTCGGCGCCCGCGTTCGTCGTCATGATGATGATGACGTTGCGGAAATCCGCCTTGCGACCGTTGTTGTCCGTCAGTGTGCCGTGGTCCATCACCTGCAGCAGCACGTTGTAGATGTCCGGATGCGCCTTTTCGATTTCGTCGAGCAGCAGCACGCAATGCGGCTTCTTGGTCACGGCTTCGGTCAGCAGACCGCCCTGATCGAAACCGACATAGCCCGGCGGCGCGCCGATCAAACGGCTCACCGCGTGACGCTCCATATACTCCGACATATCGAAGCGGATCAGCTCGATACCCAGCGTGAACGCCAGTTGCTTCGCCACTTCGGTCTTGCCGACGCCCGTCGGGCCGGAGAACAGGAACGCGCCGATCGGCTTGTCCAGCTTGCCGAGACCCGCACGCGCCATCTTGATCGCAGCCGACAGCGCGTCGATGGCCGGGTCTTGCCCGAACACCACGCTCTTCAGGTCGCGGTCCAGCGTCTGCAGCTTGCTGCGGTCGTCTTGCGACACGCTTTGCGGCGGGACACGCGCGATCTTCGAGATAATTTCCTCGATCTCGCCCTTGCCGATGGTCTTCTTCTGCTTCGACTTCGGCAGGATGCGTTGCGCCGCGCCCGCTTCGTCGATCACGTCAATCGCCTTGTCCGGCAAATGACGATCCGTGATGAAACGAGCCGACAACTCAGCGGCCGCCGACAGCGCGCCCGACGAATACTTCACGCCGTGATGTTCCTCGAAACGCGACTTCAGTCCGCGCAGGATAGCCACGGTCTGTTCGACGGTCGGCTCGGTCACATCCACTTTCTGGAAGCGGCGCGACAAAGCTGCATCTTTTTCGAAGATGCCGCGGTATTCGGTGAACGTCGTGGCGCCGATGCACTTCAGCGTGCCCGACGACAGCGCCGGCTTCAGCAGATTCGACGCATCCAGCGTGCCGCCCGAAGCAGCGCCCGCGCCGATCAGCGTATGAATTTCGTCGATGAACAGGATGGCGTGCGGACGTTCCTTCAGTTCCTTGAGGACCGTCTTCAGGCGCTGTTCGAAATCGCCGCGGTATTTGGTGCCGGCGAGCAGCGCGCCCATGTCGAGCGAATACACCTGCGCATCCGCGAGAATGTCCGGCACTTCGCCGCGCGTAATGCGCCACGCCAGCCCTTCGGCAATCGCGGTTTTACCGACACCGGCCTCACCGACCAGTAGCGGATTGTTCTTGCGCCGGCGGCACAGCACCTGCACCACGCGCTCGACTTCCGATTCGCGCCCGATCAACGGGTCGATGCGGCCGTCTTTCGCCATCTGGTTCAGGTTCTGCGTGAACTGGGCGAGCGGGGTTTCTTTCTGCGCAGCGGCTTCGTCAGACTCGGCGTTCGCATCGCTCGCCTTGGCGGCGTCGGTGCTATTGGTCTTGGCGATGCCGTGCGAGATGAAGTTCACCACGTCCAGACGCGTGACGCCCTGCTGTTGCAGGTAGTAAACCGCGTGCGAATCCTTCTCGCCGAAGATGGCGACCAGCACGTTCGCACCGGTCACTTCCTTCTTGCCATTCGAGGTGGACTGCACATGCATGATGGCACGCTGGATCACGCGCTGGAAACCCAGCGTGGGCTGCGTGTCGACGTCATCCGTGCCAGGCACGGTTGGCGTGTTGTCATGAATGAAGTTGCGCAGGTTCTGGCGCAGATCCTCGATGTTGGCCGCGCACGCGCGCAACACCTCTGCGGCCGTCGGATTGTCCAACAGGGCCAGTAAAAGATGTTCGACCGTAATGAACTCGTGCCGCGCCTGGCGTGCTTCCATGAACGCCATGTGCAAGCTGACTTCCAGTTCCTGGGCAATCATGCTTCCTCCATCACACACTGCAGCGGATGCCCGGCCTGCCGTGCGTGGGTAACGACTTGCTCGACTTTGGTCGACGCGATGTCCCGCGTATAGACCCCACAAACTCCCCTGCCTTCGCGATGCACCTTCAACATAATCTGCGTTGCGGTTTCACGATCTTTATTGAAGTATTCCTGCACGACCATCACGACAAATTCCATTGGCGTGAAGTCGTCATTCAACAGCACCACCTTGTACATGGCCGGCGGCTTCAGCTTTTTTTCCTGCCGCTCCAGTACGGTGCCATCCTGCTTGTCCGGGATAATTGCCATACACCCATTCTAAACAACTCGGACAGGGCCGCAATCCTGTCAAAACCCGACCGGCTGGCCGGTGATCTGTTTCGCCTCCACATGACGGCACTGCCTGTCACGCGTGCGCCTTGCACGGAGCCGATTGCGGAGCCGGCCCTCCAAAAGAATGTCATTGCTGCTGGTGTTACGGTGCTTTGGATCGAGTATCGCACAACCTGCCGTAGCAAGCTGAACGCGTGCGCGGCGGCTCCGCGAAAACCCCGGGCGCCCCCATTTACGACTGAGACGACTGCGCTCCGGGCGGCTCTACCCAAACCGCCTATATGGCCTTGAGTGCTGATCCGGTAAGACTTGCGGGAGTGCCACCCCCGCTGAACAGCATGTGAGTCGATTATGCGACTTTTCAAGATGCAACGCTTGCGCCACCGCACATAAGAAAAGCGGTAAAAACCCTGGAAATGGGGCGTTTGCAACGCACCGTTGCGTGTCTCAAAATTTTCTTGACACTCGAATAAAGAGCCTCAACAATCAAGCTGGCACTTTTTTCAGTCAGCCACAAATTCGAAAAAATGCCGATGGTGAGCTTGTGAGGAGGGAGCGGCTGCATGCCCGCGGCCGTTGAGCTTTTCGAGGGCTCGTGGTGGTGTCATGAGTTACAGGGGAAGTAGGTATGGCAACTGGTACGGTCAAATGGTTCAATGACGCGAAAGGTTTCGGATTCATTACGCCCGACGAAGGCGGTGAGGATCTGTTTGCACACTTTTCGGCCATCCAGATGAATGGGTTCAAAACCCTGAAGGAAGGCCAGAAGGTTAGCTTTGAGGTCGTGCAAGGCCCCAAAGGCAAGCAGGCATCGAACATCCAGGCGGCCGCCTGAGTCTGTTCGATACCCGTACCCTGGAAACCCGGCTCCGTGCCGGGTTTCTTCATTCTGGGGACGCGTTTCAGATCATTTACACCACGTCGAGCGTGCCCATCATGCCGAGATCCTCGTGTTCGAGGATGTGGCAATGGAACATGCGCCTGCCCGCCTGCTGTTGAACCGTGGCAATGCGCACCGTCTCGCCAGGCTGCACGTTGACGGTGTCGCGCCACGCCATATAAGGCTCGGGCGTCACGACGCCATCCTGTTCGCGCTCGATCACCTGAAATTGCGTGCCGTGCAGATGGAATGGGTGGTCCATATCCGTGCGGTTGGCAATCGACCAGCGTTCGACCTCGCCACGGCGGCTTGTCAGTGTGACGCGTTGCGGATCGAAACTCGCGCCGTTGATCAGGAAACTCATGCCAGCCGGCATGCCGTTGTGCGATGCGCCGGGGCGATGCATCGCGGCCATGTCCATCTGCTCGGAAAACACCACGGATTTTTGCGCGGCGGGGGCGCCGAGCGGCGAGATCTCGCGCAAGGTCGCGGGGAGTTTCGTCGCAGCGTGCGTGGTATCGGCAGCGCGCGGCCCGGACTGGACATCGGCAAGCGGGATAGCCGCGCCCGCTGGCAGACTGCCGCCCGCCATCGCCATCTTGCGACGATCGTAGACCGCGGAAGTCAGAACCGCCCGCCGTCCCGCGGACACAATCAGCTCCGCGCGCTCTCCCGGCGCCAGCAAAAGCTCTGTCACGTTCTCGCGCGGCGTTCCGAGCAGACCGCCGTCCGTGCCGACCTGCGTGAAAGCACGACCGTCATCCAGCGACAATCTCAAATAGCGGGCATTGCAGCCATTCCACACGCGCCAGCGCTCGTCCGTCGCCATGACGACGCTCGGACGACGCGCGCCGTTCACCAGCACGAACTGCCCTTCGCGTCCGTTCATCCAGTCCATCATGTCGTTGGGCGCGATCGTGCCGTCGCTGGCGAGCTTCAGATCGGAGAAGAACAGATGGCGCTCGGGCCAGCCGGCGAGCGGATCGGCGGCGGCGCGCACCACTATCGGCCCCGCGAGTCCGCGAAACACCTGCTCGGCCGACATCATGTGCGGATGCGGGTGATACCAGTAAGTGCCGGCACTGCCCGGCGGCAGCGTGAAGCGGTAGACACGCGAGGCGCCGGGCGCGACGGGATCGGACGGATTGCCGTCCTGATCCGGCGGCACCGGCAAGCCGTGCCAGTGGATCGTCGACGCCTGCGGCAGGCGATTGACGAAGCGGATTTCGACCGTATCGCCCTCGCGCACGTCGATCAGCGGTCCGACGACCGGACCTTGCAGCTGCGCGGTGGAATCAGGAGGGTCGCCGCCTTGTCCGTATTGCCAGAAAGTGGTCGGGTGGCCGGGTATGAGCGTGTGTTGCTCCGGTTGCGCGACCAGGGTGGCGCGAAATACGCCAGGCGCATGGCTTTCGTTCACCAGCGTGCGCAATGCGGCGAGCGGCGCGCCTGATGGCAACGCATCGGGTGCGGCCAGCGTGCTGGCTTGCGGCGTGGCGTTTTTCGCCATGCCCGGCATATCGGACATCCCTTGCATGCCGCTCATCCCGGACATGTCGTGCATCGCGTGCGCGTTTTGCTGCGCAAGCGCGTGACGTCCAGACAACGACACCGCGGCGGCACTCAGCGCGCGGAGGAGAAATTCTCTGCGGATCATCGATCGTTTCCTCTATTGGATTGCGCGGAAAGCCTGCAGCCCGCCGCGCGTCATCGTTGCAGGCCCGCGTGACGAAGATCACGCCGCAGGCCGCGCTGACAGGCAAGCGTCGCGCGTTCGTATAAGGAAGCACACGACGCCAGGAAAACGATCAGTCGATGGGCGGCGGCACGGGAGGCGCGTGAGTCAGCCCATCGCGGGGAAGTTCGGTGAGGGAGCGGGGAGACGCGGTATCCAATGCACGCGGTTCGAATTGCCAGGCCGTTAACAGGACAGCGCAATGAATACTGCAAGCCGTTGCACAGCAGGCACAGTGGTTGTGCTCGTGACCGCACGGCGGCTGTGCGGCAGTCGTCGTTTCACAGTGGTCCGCCGGCGAACTGGATGCGACTCGCGAGACCGCATTCATATGCGGCGCGACGTCCACCATTTGCAGCGCGCCGCCTTCTACAGGCACAGCTGCAGGCATGGACATAATCCGCTCATGTGCAAACGCGCCTTGGCCTTGCATGGTTAGCAATGCGAGCGAAAGCACGATGAGGAATCGCCGGAGACAGATCATTGCGGATTAAGGCGCACGGGTTGCGAAGGCGGGGTGAGGCCGCCGTCACACTCACATATTCTCAATCAACACCTGCCCAAACCCCGAACACGACACCTGCGTCGCGCCTTCCATCAGACGCGCGAAGTCGTACGTCACGCGCTTTTGCAGAATCGACGCTTCCATCGCATCGATGATGATGTCCGCCGCCTCGAACCAGCCGAGATGGCGCAGCATCATTTCCGCCGAGAGAATTTCCGAGCCCGGATTCACGTAGTCCTTGCCCGCATACTTCGGCGCGGTGCCGTGGGTGGCTTCGAACATCGCTACCGAATCCGACATGTTGGCGCCCGGCGCAATGCCGATCCCGCCCACCTGCGCGGCCAGCGCGTCCGAGATGTAGTCGCCGTTCAGGTTCAGCGTGGCGATCACATCGTATTCGGCTGGACGCAGCAGGATCTGCTGCAGGAAAGCATCGGCGATCACGTCCTTGACGACGATATCGTTACCCGTCTTCGGGTTCTTGAACTTCATCCACGGACCGCCGTCCACCAGTTCCGCGCCGAACTCCTTCTGCGCGAGCGCGTAGCCCCAATCGCGGAACGCGCCTTCGGTGAACTTCATGATGTTGCCCTTGTGCACCAGCGTGAGCGAGCGGCGCTCGTTGTCGATCGCGTACTGCAGCGCCTTGCGCACCAGGCGCTCCGTGCCTTCACGCGACACCGGCTTGACGCCGAGCGCCGAAGTGTCCGGAAAGCGGATTTTCTTCACGCCCATTTCGTCGCGCAGGAACTGGATGACCTTCTTCGCGCCCTCCGAACCGGCGGCCCATTCGATGCCCGCGTAGATGTCTTCGGAGTTCTCGCGGAAGATCACCATGTCGGTCTTTTCCGGTTCGCGCAGCGGCGAGGGCACGCCCTTGAAATAACGCACCGGCCGCAGGCACACGTAGAGGTCGAGTTCCTGGCGCAACGTCACGTTCAGCGAACGGATGCCTCCACCCACCGGCGTCGTCAGCGGTCCCTTGATGGAGACCACGTATTCCTTCACCGCAGCCAGCGTTTCTTCCGGCAGCCACACGTCCGCACCATAGAGTTTGGTGGCTTTCTCGCCGGCATAGACTTCCATCCAGTGGATCTGCTTCTTGCCGCCGTAGGCTTTCTCGACCGCCGCGTCGACCACCTTGATCATGACCGGCGTGATGTCGGTACCCGTACCGTCGCCTTCGATGTACGGAATGATCGGTTGGTCGGGAACCTTGAGCGAGAAATCCTGGTTGACAGTGATTTTGTCTCCGCCCGTCGGAACCTTGATGTGCTGATACGGCATGATCGGACTCCAGTGATGGCTATTCTGGTTGAAGCAGATGGGGACTGCGGCGCCGCGCGCTCCTCGTTGCGCGCAATGCCGAACGCCTGCAAGCGACTGAGCGGTTATTCTAGCCCACGGTGGACTCTGCGAAGCGCCCGCTGCCACGCAGCCATGTCTTATGTCTTATATAAGATGCAGGACATATCGTCGCAGCTTATGCATTATGATCCCGCCATTCGCCGCCCGATTGGCTACCTCGTTGGCCACCCGACCCGTCTCCTGATTCGCTAAACACGCCACCACCACGGCCGCTGTCCGCCAGATTCCGCATGCGCCTTCTTGCTCTCAACAAGCCCTTCGGCACCATCTGCCAGTTCTCGCCGCACGAGACGCGCGCTTCGCTCGCCGATTGGGTCAAGGTGCCGGGCGTCTATCCCGCCGGCCGTCTCGATTCCGATAGCGAAGGCCTGTTGCTGCTCACCGACGACGGCGCCTTGCAGGCGCGCATCGCCGAGCCACGCCACAAGCTCGTCAAGCGCTACTGGGCGCAGGTCGAAGGCGTGCCGGATGAAGCGGCGCTCAGCCGGCTCGCAAGCGGCGTCGATCTTGGCGACTATGTGACACGTCCGTGTCAGGCCCGGCCGATCGACCCGCCTGAAACGCTATGGCCGCGCAATCCGCCGGTTCGGTTTCGCGCGGCCATCCCCACGACGTGGATCGAACTTTCCATTACCGAAGGCAAGAACCGCCAGGTCCGGCGCATGACGGCGGCGGTCGGCTTCCCTACCCTGCGGCTCGTGCGCGTCGGCATCGGCGCGCTCGATATTTTTTCGCTCGGCCTAGAGCCGGGCGCCTGGCTCGATCTGCCGCCACGCGCACCTTGGGACGGTTTGCGCTGAACGGCGCCGCTTCAGAAAATTCACGCTAAATCGTTGTATCCGCAAGCCTTTTCTTTTCATAACGATTTTATTGCGGCGCTTGGAAAGATGCCTCTGGCCTTTTCATCGCGGCGGAATAAACATTCCCGAAAATTTGCGCGAAATTTACGTCAACCGCAGCGTCGGCTCACGCGTTATTCGTCGCAGATGCCGCCCGAAGCTATCCGGCATTCAGCCTTAAGGGCCTTTGTACAAGCCGTTCTTGCGGTCAGTGCGGAGAGTCCGAGCGCTCGCAGACGCGTCACGAAAATTTGTTGATGCGGCTGTCAACCGAAAGGTGGATGGCACGTTTACCGACATGACTCATATATAACCGGGTCATTTGGTTAATTAACTAAAGCTGAGGATTCACAAAATGAACAAACTGATCGCCGCTCTGGTCGCTGGCCTCTTCGCAACGGCAGCATTCGCACAAGCATCGGCAACGGACGCAGCTTCGGCACCGGCAGCAGCTTCGTCGGCAAAGAAGACCACGAAGAAGGCAACGCACGCCAAGAAGGCATCGAAGAAGAAGGCAGCATCGGCTGCTGCAGCTTCGGGCGCTTCGGAATAAGTTTGTTGTAAAAACGCAGTCAAGAACTAGCAGCACTTGCCGTTCTTACGGCGTTGAAAGGCAGATCCCGCAAGGCGATCTGCCTTTTTGTTTTTGACGTGCCCGGAGGCGCTCGCGTAACATGCGCGGATTCATTTCCTGCCAGGAGTCTTGCCGTGCGAATTTCCCTGCGCTCGTTGTTGGCGCGTTTTGCGTTTGCCGTTGCATTGCCGCTGGCCGCCGCCTCGTTCACGCTGGCCCCGCTTCATAACGCCTACGCGCAACAGATGCCGCCTGGCGCCAAGCAGCCCGGCGACTTCCCGCGCACCAAACTGACGGTGGGCATGTTCGTCATCGACGCCGCCGTTGCCGCCAACGATCCCGACCGCGAGCAGGGTTTGATGTACCGCACGCAGCTCGCGCCCAACGAAGGCATGCTGTTCGTGTTCCAGGAGAACGCGGTGCATTGCTTCTGGATGAAGAACACGCTGATCCCGCTGTCGATCGCCTTCATCCGCGCCGACGGCACCATCACCGACATCGACGAAATGGATGCCGAAACCACCAACAATCACTGTCCGCGCAACAACGGCGTGTATGCGCTGGAGATGAGCAAGAACTGGTTCGCAGCGAAGGGCATCAAGCCAGGGATGACAATGCAGGGCTTGCCGGCCGCTCAGTAAGCACCCCGGCCGCCGGCCGACTGCCACCGCTGCCAATCCCGCGAAGCCGGCGCCCTTTCCGGGGCGCCGGCTTTTTTGCGCCCGCACACGCCGCCGTGACGCCCACGGGCCGGTCCTGACGCCCGGCTGGCAAGATTCCTGCAAAAGCCCCTGCGACGCGCTATCCTAGTGGTCTTACCGCAGCACCGAGTTCGTCCGGGCGGCGTCGTGCGCCGCCCGACGCCTACCACCGGCGCGCCAATCCAAGGAGGTTCACGTGCCCCGCAAGACTCCCATCGAGCGCTACCGGAATATCGGCATTAGCGCTCACATCGATGCCGGCAAAACTACCACCACCGAACGCATCCTGTTCTACACCGGCGTGACTCACAAAATCGGTGAAGTTCACGACGGTGCGGCGACGATGGACTGGATGGAGCAGGAACAGGAGCGCGGCATCACGATCACCTCGGCCGCCACGACCGCGTTCTGGAAAGGCATGGCCGGCAACTATCCTGAACACCGGATCAACATCATCGACACCCCGGGCCACGTCGACTTCACGATTGAAGTCGAACGCTCGATGCGCGTGCTCGACGGCGCCTGCATGGTGTACGACTCGGTCGGCGGCGTGCAGCCGCAGTCCGAAACCGTGTGGCGCCAGGCGAACAAGTACAAGGTGCCGCGCATTGCATTCGTCAACAAGATGGACCGGGTTGGCGCAGACTTCTTCCGCGTGCAACGGCAGATCGGCGATCGCCTGAAGGGCGTGGCCGTGCCCATCCAGATTCCGATCGGCGCGGAAGAGCATTTCCAGGGCGTGGTCGACCTCGTCAAGATGAAGGCGATCTACTGGGACGAAGAGAACCAGGGCATCAAGTTCGAGTACCGCGAGATTCCGCCCGAACTCGCCGACACCGCCAAGGAATGGCACGACAAGATGGTCGAGGCCGCCGCTGAAGCGAGCGAGGAACTGCTCGACAAGTATCTGGGCGGCGACACGCTGAGCGAAGACGAGATCAAGCACGGCATTCGCGTGCGCTGCATCGCCAACGAAATCGTGCCGATGCTGTGCGGCAGCGCCTTCAAGAACAAGGGCGTGCAGGCCATGCTCGACGCGGTGATCGACTATCTGCCCTCGCCGATCGACGTGCCCGCGATCACGGGTCACGACGAGCACGACAAGGAAATCGAGCGCCATCCGAGCGACACCGATCCGTTCTCGGCACTCGCCTTCAAGATCATGACCGACCCGTTCGTCGGCCAGTTGATCTTCTTCCGGGTGTATTCGGGCGTGGTGAATTCGGGCGACACCGTCTACAACGCGGTGAAGGAGAAGAAGGAGCGCCTCGGCCGGATCCTGCAGATGCACGCCAACGAGCGCAAGGAAATCAAGGAAGTCTACGCGGGCGACATCGCCGCGGCGGTCGGCCTGAAGGAAGCCACCACGGGCGACACGCTGTGCGATCCGAACCACGTGATCATCCTCGAACGGATGATCTTCCCGGAGCCGGTGATCTCGCAGGCCGTCGAGCCGAAGACCAAGGTCGACCAGGAAAAGATGGGCATCGCGCTCAATCGTCTTGCTCAGGAAGACCCGTCGTTCCGCGTGCAGACGGACGAAGAGTCCGGCCAGACCATCATCTCCGGGATGGGCGAGCTCCACCTGGAAATTCTGGTCGACCGGATGAAGCGCGAGTTCGGCGTGGAAGCCACGGTCGGCAAGCCGCAGGTCGCGTACCGCGAAACGGTGCGCAACAAGGTGGAAGACGTCGAAGGCAAGTTCGTCAAGCAATCGGGCGGCCGCGGCCAGTATGGTCACGCGGTGGTGACGCTCGAACCGGCGCCGCAAGGCAAGGGCTACGAATTCGTCGACGCCATCAAGGGCGGCGTGATTCCGCGCGAGTACATCCCGGCGGTGGACAAGGGCATTCAGGAAACCCTGAAGGCCGGCGTGCTGGCGGGCTATCCGGTGGTCGACGTGAAGGTCACGCTGACTTTCGGTTCGTATCACGACGTGGACTCGAACGAAAACGCGTTCCGCATGGCTGGTTCCATGGCTTTCAAGGAAGCCATGCGCAAGGCCAAGCCGGTGCTGCTCGAACCGATGATGGCCGTCGAGGTGGAAACGCCCGAGGACTTCATGGGCAACGTCATGGGCGACCTGTCGTCACGCCGCGGGCTGGTGCAGGGCATGGAAGACATCGCCGGTGGTGGCGGCAAGCTGGTGCGCGCCGAGGTGCCGCTCGCGGAGATGTTCGGCTATTCCACGTCGCTGCGTTCGGCCACGCAAGGCCGCGCCACTTACACGATGGAGTTCAAGCACTACGCGGAAACGCCGAACAACGTCGCTGAAGCGGTGATCAACGCGAAGCAGAAGTAAGCGCTGCAGGTTGGCGTCAGGAAAGCCCGTTCGTCGTGAACGGGCTTTTTTTTGCTCCCGCCATGCGCAACGTGCGTTCGTTTCGCTCGCGCTTCGCGTGATGACATTCCGCGCGTCGCGCGCGCCCGACGCGAACATGCAAGAATAACGGCACACCCGCCTGGCACACCTGCCTCGCCCGAACCGCTTTGCATAGGACCGGACACGCCATGAGCCACGACCATCCGCACGACCATGATCACGACCACGAGCACGCACATGAGCCGGATGCCGCCGCACCGGTCGACTGGCGCGAACACGGCGTCAAGGTAATCCGCGGCGACCAGCTCGATTCGAATACCGCGCAAACCCCCGGCATGAACCGCGCCGCCGCGATCAACGCCGCGCGCGTCGGTGCGCAGAAAATCTGGGCCGGCACGGTGACGATTCATCCGAATGCGAAGACCGGCGCGCATCATCATGGCGCGCTCGAAAGCGTGATCTACGTGGTGCGCGGCCAGGCGCGCATGCGCTGGGGCGAGCACCTCGAGTTCACCGCAGAAGCCGGTCCCGGCGACTTCATCTTCGTGCCGCCCTACGTGCCGCATCAGGAGATCAACGCCAGCACCGACGACCCGCTCGAATGCGTGCTGGTGCGCAGCGACAACGAAGCGGTGGTGGTGAATCTGAACATCGACGCCGTCGAGGCGCCCGAAACCGTGTTCTGGGTCGATCCGATTCACAAGCATCCCCACGAGCACTGAGCCGTCCACGGCGGCGGTCGGTAAAGATGCCGCCGTGACAGCGGTTCTTCTGCCGATGCATCGGCAAGTCCGATACGTGGCCGGGCTGGCCGCCAGCAGGCGTCCAGCCGGCGTTGTCAGAGCGACACAGGTTGATCGTTTTGAGCGCGTCACCCAGGCTCGCAGCGGCCGCAACGTTCCGAATCGATAGGCAATCGCTTACACTGAAACCGCTTTTCGCCATCGCAATACCGTCGCCCTGCCGTGCGCGAGCCGCCCGGCATCTATCAGAACGGACTGGACACCCCATCGATGAAGACACCCGCGGATCGACTCCTCGCGCTCGAAACTGCACGCCGCAGCGCCGATCAATACGGCAATCACGCCATCGACGAATTCCTTGCCGGCCGTCTGTCGCGCCGCGAACTGCTGCGTTATGCCAGCGTCATCGGCCTATCGCTCGCGGGCGGCGGCCTTTTCGCCACGCCGCAAGCGCGCGCGCAAGGCACGGCGGGCGCGGCCAATGCGACCATCCGCGTGGCCCATCTGACGCCGGCCGGCGCCATCGACCCGCTCACCGTCACCGACGCCGGCGGTCTCGCGCTGCTGGTGCAGACCGGCGAATTCCTGATCGACGACGACGGCGACCAACTGGTCCTGAAGCCCGCGCTCGCACTCTCATGGAAGCCAAACGACAAGGGCGACGTCTGGACCTTCAAGCTGCGTCCCAATGTGAAGTTCAGCGACGGCCAGCCGTTCAGCGCCAAAGACGTCGTCGCCACCTTCGACCGTCTCGCCGATCCGGCAAGCGGCTCGGCGGCGCTCTCGGTGTTAAAGGGCGTGTTGTCGAAGGGCGGCACCCAGGCGATCGACGAGCACACGGTCGCCTTCCATCTCGACGCACCGAACGGCAACTTCCCGTATTACGTTTCCTCGGACAATTACAACGCCATCCTGCTGCCGGCCAACTACGCGGGCAATTACGAAAAGAGCTTCATCGGCACCGGTCCGTTCAAGCTCGAAAAGTACACGCCGAAAGTGGGCGCCTCGTTTGTACGCAATCCCGACTATTGGGGCGACAAGGCGCTGCCGCAGCGCGTGCAGTTTTCGTTCTACGCCGACGAACAGGCGCAGATTCTCGCACTGCAGGGCCGTCAGGCAGACGTGATGGGCACGTTCACCGTGCAGGGCGGCGTGGGCATCATGAACAACCCGGAGTTCAGGACGATCGGCGTAAAGTCGAGCGCGCATCGGCAGATTCACATGCGCAACGACGATCCGCGCTTCAAGGACAAACGGGTTCGTCAGGCGTTGGCGCTCACGCTCGACCGCGACGTGATCGTGCGCGGCCTGTTTCGCGGCAAGGCGCAGCTCGGCAACGACAGCCCGTTCGCACCGGTGTTTCCGTCGTCGAACGCAGGCGTCCCCCAGCGCAAGGTCGACCTTGCCAAGGCGAAGCAACTGCTCGCGCAAGCGGGTGTGGCCAATGGCTTCGACGTCACGCTCACCACTGAAAAGTACATGGAGATTCCCGATCTCGCCGTGGTCGTGCAGAACGCGGCCAAGGCGATCGGCGTGCGCATCAATCTGAAAGTGGAAAGCCAGTCGCTCTATTACGGCGCGGGCACGCCCGGCAAATCGGATTGGCTCGACTCGCCGCTCGGCATTACCGATTACGGTCACCGAGGCGTGCCGAACGTGTTCCTGAATGCACCGCTGACAAGCAACGGTACGTGGAATGCCGCACACTTCAGGAATCCTCAGTATGACCAGCTGGTTGCGCAATTCGTCGCGGCTATCGACATCGCCTCGCAGCGCAAGCTCTCCGGCCAGATCCAGACGCTCCTGCTCGACGAGACGCCGGTCATCATTCCGTTCTTCTACGATCAGTTGATTGCGATGCGGGCGGGTGTCAACGGCATGCGCTTTACGGCGCTGGCGCAGCTGTACTTCAACCGCGTGACGCTCAGCGCGTGATGGCCGCCGCCTGATCCCCGCGCCCGCAGCCACGAACCACAAGCCCCATGTCGAGCGCCCTCACTCCCTCGCCCCCTCGTGTTGCTTCCGGCAACGCGGGGCGGGTGGCGCGTTTTCTCGCCACCCGCGTTGCGCTGTCGTTGATCACGCTCTGGCTGTTGTCGGTGATCGTGTTTGCGGGCGGGCAGTTGCTGCCGGGCGATGTCGGCCGCGCGATTCTCGGGCCGCTCGCCGACGCCCGCGCGGTCGCCGCGCTCAATCATCAGCTCGGCGCGGACCGGCCGCTGTTCACGCAATACGTCGATTGGATCACGCATTTCCTGCGCGGCGATATGGGATTGTCGTATGCGTATCGCGAGCCGGTGGGGCCGTTCATCGGCAGCGCGCTCGCGCATTCCGCGAAGCTCGGCTTGCTGGCGTTCATCGTGGTCGTGCCGTTGGGGATTGCCGGCGGCGTGTGGGCCGCGATGCACGCGGGACGCTGGATCGACCGCACCATCAGCATCGCCGGGTTATCGGCGACCGTGGTGCCGGAGTTCGTGTCATCGATCGCGTTGATCCTGATCTTCGGCGTGTGGTTGCGCTGGCTGCCCATCGAGGCCACCTATTCGCCCGACGCCGGCGTGCTGGAACAACTGAAGCATCTGGTCCTGCCGGTACTGCCGCTCGTGCTGGTGTTCTTCGGCTACATCGCGCGCATGGCGCGCGCCGGCACCGTCGAAGCGCTCGACGCCGACTACACCCGCACCGCCATTCTCAAGGGCCTGCCGCAGCACATCGTGATCTGGCGACACGTGTTGCGCAATGCGCTGCTGCCCACCATCACGGTCGCTGCGACGCAACTCGGCTATATGATCGGCGGCCTCGTCGTCGTGGAGACGCTGTTTCATTATCAGGGCATCGGCTCGCTGATCTACAACGCCGCCAGGTCGAAGGACTTTCCGATGCTCGAAGCCGGCGTGCTGACTATCGGCGTCGTCTACACGGCGGCCAATCTCGTGGCCGACGCCTTGCAGGTGTTGCTCAATCCGCGCCTGCGCGTGAGGAACGGCGAATGAGCACAATCGTCCCACCGACGCCGCAGACCCGCGAGCCGCGCTTCGATGCATTGCGCGTGCTGCTGCGCTCGCCGACCTTCGTGGCGGGCGTGATCATCGTCCTGTGGTGGGTCGTCTGCGCGATCGGCGGGACGTGGATCGCGCCGCAAGACGCCTACGCCTCCGATCCGCTCAATTCGCTGATGCCGCCCGATCACGCCCACTGGTTCGGCACCGACCAACTCGGCCGCGACGTGTTCTCGCGCGTGATCGTCGGGGCGCGCGACATCCTCACTATTGCGCCGCTCGCCACCCTGCTCGGCACGGTGGCGGGCACGGCGCTCGGCCTCGTGGTCGGCTACTTCGAAGGCTGGGTCGATAACGTGGTGGGACGCGCCATCGACGCCGTGCTGGCGCTGCCGCTCGTGATCGTCGCGCTACTCGCGCTGGCCGCAGTGGGCGCGTCGAACTTCACTGTGATCCTCGTGATCGGCATTACCTTCATGCCGATCACCGCGCGCACCGTGCGCGCCGCCGTGTTCGCCGAACGCCATCTCGACTACGTCGCGGCGGCCCAACTGCGCGGCGAGCGCGCGCCTTACATCATGTTCGTGGAGATCCTGCCGAACGTACTGGCGCCGATCATCGTCGAAGCCACCGTGCGGCTCGGCTACGCGATCTTCGCGGTGGCGACGCTCTCGTTCCTCGGCTTCGGCATCCAGCCGCCGTCCGCGGACTGGGGCCTCGCATTGTCCGAGTCGTACACGCTGATGGCGGGCGGTGCGTGGTGGACCGTGGTGTTCGACGCCGTGGCGATCGCCTCGCTGGTGGTCGGCGTGAACCTGATCGCCGACAGCGTACAAAGCCTGCTCGACCGATGAACGGCCCGCCGCCCGCCTCCTTCCCCGCCTTCGACGTCTCGAAGAGCGACCGCACCGACGCGCTGACCGTGATCGGCCTGACCGTCACGTACCGGACGCGCGGACGCGAGCGCGAGGTGCTGCACGACATCTCCCTGCGAGTGCGGCGTGGCGAGGCATACGGACTGGTGGGCGAATCCGGTTGCGGCAAATCGACCATGGCGATGGCGGCGCTGCGCTACCTGCCGCGCAACGGCAAGGTGAAAGCGGGCAAGATCCTGATCGCCGGCCAGGACGTGCAGGCGCTCGATGCCGGCGCGCTGCGCAGCTTGCGCGCGACCGCCATCTCGATGGTCTATCAGGACCCGGGCCGCGCGCTGAATCCGTCGATGACGATTGCGCGCCAGGTCGCCGAGGCCTTCGAAGCCGCTGGCGCGAGCCGCAGCGAAGCGCTCGCGCGCGCGCTGGAGATGCTCGGGCGCGTGCGCATCGCGGCGCCTGAACGGGTAATGGATAGCTATCCTCATCAATTGTCGGGTGGCATGCAGCAGCGCGTGGTGATTGCCATGGCGCTGGCGTCCAACCCCGCCCTGCTGATTCTCGACGAACCGACAACCGGCCTCGACGCCACGGTCGAAGCCGAGGTGCTCGATCTCGTCGCGCAGCTGCGCCGCGAACTCGGCACGGCCGTGCTGTTCATCAGCCACAACCTCGCGGTGATCGGGCGCATGTGCGAGCGCGTCGGCGTGTTGTACGCGGGCAAGCTCGTCGAAGAAGGCGCGACGCAGGATGTGTTTGCGCGGCCGCGTCATCCGTACACGGTAGGGCTGCTGCGCTGCCTGCCGACCTCGGGCCGCAGCAAGACGCTGGAGCGGCTCGACACGATCGCGGGCCAACTGCCCGCGCCCGGCTCGGTGACGCAAGGCTGCATCTACGCCGAACGCTGCCGTCTCGCCGACGACCGCTGCCGCCGCGAGGCGCCGCCCCCGCATCGGGTGGGGGCGGCGCACGGCGATCAGATGTCGCGCTGTCACTATCACGAACGCGCAATGGAGTTGCCGCGCGCGAATGCCGATGCACGCGCAACGGTTGGCGCTGCTAACGAAACCACGCAGGCCCAAACGCAAGCGGCCAAACCCGGCGCGCTCGTGCTGCGCGCCGAGCACGTCTCGAAGACTTTCCACGTCGCGGGCGTCGCGGTCAAAGCCGTCGACGACGTCTCGCTCGATCTCGCCACCGGCGAGACGCTCGGCCTCGTCGGCGAATCGGGCAGCGGCAAGACGACTCTCGCCAAGCTGATGCTCGGGCTGCTCGCGCCGGACGCCGGCAGCATCCTCGAACTCGACGGCACGCCCTTGCCGGCGCGCGTCACCCGCCGCAACGACGCGCAGGTCAAGTCGCTGCAGATCGTGTTTCAGAACCCCGACTCGGCGCTCAACCGCTCGCATTCGGTGAAGCGCCTGATCGGCCGCGCGCTGTCGCGGCTTGCCGCGCTGCGGGGCGCCGCGCAGGACGAACGGCTCGCCGCGCTCGCGGCGGCCGTGCGGCTGCCGAACCGCTATCTGAGTGCGCGCACGCGGCAACTGTCGGGCGGTCTCAAGCAGCGCGTCGCGATTGCGCGCGCGTTTGCGGGCGAACCGCGCGTGGTGGTCTGCGACGAGCCCACTTCCGCACTCGACGTTTCCGTGCAGGCGTCGATCCTCAACCTGCTTGCCGACCTGCAGCGCGAGCGCGGCACGAGCTACGTGTTCATCTCGCACGATCTGCATGTGGTGCGCTATCTGTCCGACCGGATTGCCGTGCTTTATCTCGGGCGCCTGCTCGAGATCGGACCAGCCGCCGCGGTCTTCGAAGGACCGCATCATCCGTACACCGAAGCGTTGCTGTCGTCGGCCCCCGCGCTCGACGCCACGCAGCACGGCGCGCGCATCCGTCTGTCCGGCGAGATGCCGAGCCCGGCCGAGCCGCCCTCGGGCTGCGTGTTCCACACGCGCTGCCCGCGCAAGCTCGGTGCCATCTGCGAGGAACAGGCGCCGCCTTTCGTCGATGCCGGCGACGGCCACCGGATCCGCTGCCACATCCCGATTCAGGACCTGCGCGCCCTGCAAGGCATCACGCGGATTTAACAATCCGTCCGGACGCGTTTCACGCCCGAAACGTTTTCCATCGATTTACCCCGCTGCGCGCCACCACACCTGCCCCGAGGCCACACCGGACGGGCCTCCACAGGCTGTGGCATGGATATCGCTATGGAAGGGGCGGTATCCGGCCCGCGCTGAACGATCCAGCGGCGCACGCGAACCGTTGCGCCGCGCTCCATGCGGATGGATCGGCGCTGCGGCAAATCGCGCACCGTCGACATCGCGCGCGGCAAACGAGCGGGCAACCGCTGTTTGCCCCAACCACGCGAGGGAGGGGGAATCGCTCACACGAGCCGGGGCCAATGACGATCGGCAGGACGCTGACGGCGTTCCGCGCGCATCGCGTGTGTTATGCAGCGGCACGCGACGCGCAAAGCGAACTCGGGGAGCGATGAGGTCCGCAACACGACGGGCCATTCGCACACGCAACAGCTTGAGAGACGACAGCTTGCGAGGAGCTGGCGACTCCTCGGGAGAAGTGTGATGAGAACCACAAGATTTGATCAGTACTGCTACGGGATAGCGAGAGGAGTCGCGATATTGACCGCCGGCGCGGGATTGCTGGCCTCGCAGGCGGGGTATGCCGGTTCGCTGGAAAACGGCGCGAACCTGGCGAGTGCCGCGGGCGCACAACAAGTACCCACCGCCGGCGCCTCGGCGACGACACAACTCGCGCAAAACGATCCGTCCGCGACAGGCGATGCGGCCTATGCCGCCACCATGGCCGACGACGTCGCCGCGATTTTCTCGGTCGAGGAATGCCATAACAACGGCAGCGGCAGTTGCACGACGCGCTCGCACGGCGGCCCCGCGCTCGGCGCGGCGAGTGGCGGCGCCAACCCCGGCGTGGGCAGCTCGGGCTCGAACCCCGGTTTAGGGTCGAGCGGCGCTGGCGCAAGTGCTGGCGGCGGCCCGAGCGGCGGTAGTAAAGGCAGTGGCCCTGGCGGCAGTGGCCCTGGCGGCGGTGGGCCCAGCGGTGGCGGTCCCAGCAGTGGCGGTCCTAGCGGTGGCGGCCCTAGCGGTGGCGGTCCTAGCGGTGGCGGTCCTAGCGGCGGCGGTCCCAGCGGTGGCGGTCCTAGCGGAGGAGGCCCTGGCGGTGGCGGCCACGGCGGTGGCCCCGGTGGCGGCTTTGGTGGCGGCTTCGGCGGCGGAATGGGCAGCGGCTGCGGTTGCGGCAGCGGTCCCGGCGGCGGGTTCGGCAGCGGCCCTGCTGGCGGTTTTGGTGGTGGCTTCGGTGGCGGTCACGGAGGCTTTGGCGGAGGCTTCGGCGGCGGTCACGGAGGCAAGGGTGGAAGCGGCAATGGCGGTGGCAACGGCGGCGGCGGAAACGGGCATTAGACCCACGGGAACGGCGCCCCCGAGCCGTTCCCTCTCCGCTCGCCGGGCTCCTTCACGGCGGCTCCTCCCGGCAAGTGCTGGCGGTGGCGTCTCGATCCCCCGGTCGAACGTCACCGCCCCGGCCGGGAGTCTTCGTCGATGTATTCAAAGGCCGTCAGAACCAGACAGCGTCACGCCTGCACCTGGCTGCCCTACGCCTAGAGCATTTCGAGCGGCCGCTTGCTGCGCGGCGGCCTGAAGAACGCATCGATGGCCGCACGTTCGTCGACGGTCAGTCGTAGTTCGAGCGCGCGGTGATTGTCGCGCACGTGCTCGACGCTCCCGGCCTTCGGAATCGCGAACACTTGGGGTTGCAGCAGCACCCACGCGAGCGCCACCTGAAACACCGAGACGCCGCGTGCGTCGGCGATCTCGTCGAGCCGCGAGCGCTTCGGCAGGCGCGCGTGATCCACCGGACTGTAGGACATGGCCGGCATCTTGTGGTCGGCGAGCCATGGCAACAGATCGAATTCAGGACCGCGCCGCGCGACGTTATACAGAATCTGATTGGTCGCGCAGGCGTCACCGCCCGGCGTGGCGATCAGTTCCTCCATATCGTCCATGTCGAAATTGCTGACACCCCAATGGCGAATTTTGCCAGCACGGCGCAGGGCCTCGAAGCCTTCCACCGTCTCCGCCAATGGCACGGAGCCGGGCCAGTGCAGCAGATACAGATCCAGATGGTCGGTCTTCAGGCGTTTCAGGCTTTGCTCGCAGGCCGCCTCCATGGCGCGCCGGCCGGCATTGTGCGGATAGACCTTGCTGACGAGGAACACCCGCTCGCGCAAGCCCGCGAGCGCCTCGCCGAGCAGGCTTTCGGTCGCGCCGTCGCCGTACATCTCGGCGGTATCGATGAGGGTCATGCCAAGCTCGACGCCCGCGCGTAACGCGGCGATCTCGGCCGCGCGGCGCGCCGGCTGCTCGCCCATCTCCCAGGTGCCCTGGCCGAGCTTCGGAATAAGCTCGCCATCCGGCAGGCTCACGGTGGCGATGGTGGACGTCATAATGCCTCCTCGGGCTAAAGGGATGATCGATTGTCCGGCCAGTTTATCCGCTCATCAATTGTCAAATCGTCCCCCCCGGCAAAAGCCCGCTATAACGCAGCGCGCCAATGTCATAGAATTGCCGCTTGCCCTTCTTGCGTCTGCCCAATGAACTCTGCCTCGGAAGACCGCTGGCGCGACCTGCGTCCGGACCCGGAAAACGATACGCCGCTTTACCTGCAACTCGCGCGCAAGCTCGGCAACGCGATTCACGAAAACCGCTGGAACGCAGGCGAAGCGCTGCCGTCCGAACGCGTGCTGTCGGACGCGCTGGGCGTCTCGCGGATCACCGCGCGCAAGGCGATTGCGTTGCTCGTCGAACAGGGTTTGATTCGCCGCACCCAGGGCGCGGGCAGCTTCATCACGCCGCGCTATGAAGACCCGCTCTCGCGTCTGTCGAGTTTCAGCGAGATGCTGCGGCGGCGCGGCTTCAGTCCCAGCTCCGAATGGATCTCGCGTGAGATCGTGCCCGCCAATCGCGACGAAGTAATTCAGCTTGGCCTGTCGCCGGCGGCGGCGGTGACGCGGCTGCGACGCCTGCGTCTGGCTGACGGCATCGTGATGGCGGTCGAGAACTCGACCTTCCCGGCGGCGCTGATTCCCGATCCGCAGGCCATCGGCGATTCCCTGTACAGCTTTCTCGAACAGCGCGGACTCGGCATCACGCGCGCACTGCAGCACTTCCGCGCCGTCAATGCGAACGAGGAGATTGCCCAGCAGATGAGCATTGCGCCGAACGAGGCGCTGCTGCTGATCACGCGCGTCGGCTACACGGCCGAGCAGCGCGCGATCGAATTGACCGACACGTACTGCCGCAACGACTACTACGATTTCGTCGCGGAGCTGCGTAAGTAGCGTGATGGGCATGGGCGTCGTGCACGTGGCTCGCGCAAGAAGCCCGCGCGAGCCCCGAAGCATCTTCCTCAATCCACCCACACGGCGGCATCGGTGCCGATCGGCGCCGATGGCCGGTCGTAAAACGCCGGCGTCTCCGTCAACCGTTCCGCGGGCAAGGTGCCGCGAATCCGGCCAAACGGCGACGCGACGGTCTCCATGCAGTCCTGCACCTCCTCGAACGTGACCTCAGGCGCGCGCCAGCCGTCTTCCATCTGCCCCATCGACTGCAGCCAGCGCCCGGTCTGCGCCAGCGACACCCGCACGTGCCAGCTGCCGCCCTCCGTGGCGCGCCGCGCCAGCGCCACCATCGCACCGAACGCCGCAAGATAACCGGTGGCGTGATCGAGCGCCTGACACGGCAGATGCTTCGGCTCGTCGGTGTGCGCCGCGCGGCTCTCGGTCCACGCGATGCCGCTCGCGGACTGCACGAGGCTGTCGAAGCCACGGCGCTGCGCCCATGGTCCGGTATGCCCATAAGCGGAAATGGACACGTAGACGATTCCCGGCCGCGCCTGCGCCAGCGCTTGCGGCGCGAACCCGCGCGCGGCGAGCGCCCCTGGCCGATAAGCCTGCAGGAACACATCTGCATCGCCGGCCAGCGCGCGTAATTGCTCACGTTCACCGGCGTCACGCAGATCGAGCGTCGCCGAGCGTTTGCCGCGGCCGTTGTCCATCACCAGCGGCGCGATGTTCGGCAGATGCGGGCCGTTGATCATCAACACCTGCGCGCCATGCTGCGCAAGCGCACGCCCGGCCACCGGCCCCGCAATGATGCGCGACAGATCGAGCACGCGCACGCCGGCCAGCGGCCGGTCGGCGCCGCCGCGCCCGGCCGGTTCGGGCGGCGCATCGCCGATCCGCATGATCTCGAACAGCGGCAGATTGGCAATTGCGTGCGCCTGTTCGTGCGCGGCCCATTCGCGCGGCGAGCGGATCAGCGCCGCGCACAGGCCCGCATCGGCGAGGGTCTGGTCAAGCGTCGCGCCGTCCCAGCCGCGAATTGCCGTGGCCACGGCCGCGCGGTCATTGGCGCAGTCCAGCACTTTCAGAATACCCGCCAGATGATGCGGGAAATTGGTGTGCAGCTGAATCCAGTGGCCGTCGCGGGTCTGATAGAAGCCCATCACAGGATCACGCAGGGCCGGCGGCGGGCCGTCGTTCACACGCAGATAGCGCTCGCTGCGAAACACCGCCAAGGCGCGACGCATCTCCACTTCGACGCGTTGCCGGCAACCGGTGCGCAGGCGGAAGCATTCCGCGGCAGCCAGCCCCGTCGCCGCAATCGTGGCGCTGGCGAGCGTGCCGACCCGGTAGATCGACGGCAGGCCGGGGTCCTCGCCGGTCAGCGTGACGGCGTCGAGCGCGGCGGCGTCGCAACCGGCCGCGGTCCAGAGATGATCGAGTGCGAGGCGAGGTGTCATGGCAAGTGGTCTGAAGGAGGAAAGGTTGGCCCAGTCTAGAATTTCGCCCCGCTCCGATCAATCTTGATTAAGATAATCAATATATATTGATTTCTCCGGTTTTTCCGCTCGCTTATACCCCGCTCATCCCCCGGCTCATACCCTGCTGATCTCCCGCTTAGACCCATGCCGACCGATCTCACCGCCACCGAAGCCGCCGCCCTGCTCGGCGTCAGCGTGCCGACGCTGTACGCCTACGTGAGCCGCGGCATGCTGCACTCGACGCCAGATGCCCACGGCAAGCATCGCCTGTACGACGCGGCCGAAGTACGGCGGCTCGCGCGTCGCAAAGCTGACGGCAAGCGCGCCGGCAAGGTGGCGCAGAAGGTGCTCGACTGGGGCGTGCCGGTGCTCGAGTCGTCGATTACGCTGATCGCCGACGGCCGTCTGCTTTATCGCGGCCGCGATGCAACGGAACTGGCGCGCACGGCATCGCTGGAAGAAGTGGCGGCGCTGTTGTGGGAATGCAGCCCGCGGCGTCTGAGCGAGGCGCCGCCTGCGCCGCTCAGTGCGGCGCAATGGTCCGCGTGGCTCAAGTTGTGGAGTGACAGCGCGCCGCTCGAACGGGCGCTGGTGCTGCTGCCCGCCGCCGCCGCGCAGATGCCGCGCGTCTGGGCGCAAGGCCGTGACGCGCAACTCGATACGGCGTGTGCCGTGATGCGTCTGCTGGCGGCGGCAATGATCTCGGCAGCGCCGTCGAACGAGCCGCTGCACCGGCAACTCGCCGCCGCGTGGGGCATCCGCAACCGCCAGCAGATCGGCGTGCTGCGCGCCGCGCTGGTCGCCTGTGCGGATCATGAACTGAATGCCTCGACCTTCACGGTCCGCTGCATCACGTCGACCGGCACGCATCTGTTCGGCGCGGTGGCCGGCGGTCTCGCGGCCTTGTCCGGACCGCGGCATGGCGGCGAATCGATCCGCGCCGCCGCAGTGCTCGACGAAGCGGCCCGCGCACCCGATCTCGACCGTTTTCTCGCCACACGGCTCAATCACGGCGAGCACACCACTTATGGCGCGCTGCTGTCCGGCTTCGGACATCCGCTGTATCCCGACGGCGATCCGCGTGCGCGTGTCTTGCTGGATATGCTGACCGAATGCGCGCCGGCCCGTTCGGCGATTGCGGAAGTCCACGCGCTGGCCCGCGCGGTGCGCGAGACGGCAGGCACGGAGCCGACGCTCGATTACGCCCTGGCCGCCATCGAACGCGTGCTGGGCTTGCCTGGCGGCGCGGCGTTCACGCTGTTTGCGGTTGGTCGCGTGGTGGGCTGGATCGCCCACGCAATGGAGCAGAGCGCGGACGGCCGCCTGATCCGGCCGCGCGCCCGATACATTGGAGAGTACGACGCCGCGCCGGCGTCACCCGTCAGATAGTTTGCAGCCAGCGCGGCACGAAGCTACGGACCGTGGACAACCCCGTCCGTTGCGCAGCGGGACGCGCCTGCACGCCGTCCGTGCCGCTCGCGAACGCCAGCGCGAGCCGCGCACCGCCCGCCCCCGCGCTGACCCACGCGCGCTCGCCGCGCCGCAGTTCGAAGGTCTCGCCCGCCGACAGCCAGTAATCGCGCAGATCGCCCTGCACTGTCAGCCAGACCTCGCCCGCCATCACCTGCAAAGTGAGCGCCTGCGTGACACGCCAGGCAGCCGCCGGCTCGCCATGATCGAGTTCAAAAGTACGGATTTCACGCATCGCATTGCTCCTTTGATGGCTTTTCTGGTTGACTGATTATTGCTGTGCGATCATGGAACTCCCATGCACAGTTACGAACAGTTTCGGTAAAACTGTGCAGTTGAAAAACCGGACACTTGTCTTAACCCCAAAGTTATCGGCGCGATGCGCCGGCCTTCCCGAGGCACGACTTCATGAAACTCGAAATCGAACTCGACCGCGAAAGCGGCGTCCCGTTGACCGAGCAGATCGTCACAGGCGTGACCGCGTGGATCCGCTCGCGGGCCGCCCATCCCGGCGCCAAGCTGCCGTCGATCCGGCAATTCGCGGCCGATTTCGGCGTCAGCCGCTTCCCGGTGATCGAGGCATACGACCGGCTGGTCTCGCTCGGTTACCTCGATTCGCGGCACGGCTCGGGCTTCTTCGTGACCGAGCGGCATCGCAGCCTGAGCAGTTCTCAAGGCTCTTCGGACCCTCGCCGCGCCGAAGAAGAAGCGGTGCATATCCTGCAGCAGTTCAATCATCCGGGTGAGACGCTCAAACTCGGCAGCGGCTTTATCCCCGAGGCCTGGCGCGACATGGAGGGCCTGGGCCAGGCAATCCGCCACGTCTCGCGCGCCGACCCCGCGAGCCTCGTCGACTATGCGACGCAACTCGGCAATCCGACCTTGCGCGAGCATCTGCAAGGCCGCCTCGGACAACTCGGCATTGAAGCGAGCGCCGCGCAGATCCTCATCACCAACGGCGCGAGTCAGGCGTTCGATCTGCTAATGCGCTACATCCTCAAAGCCGGCGACACGATGTTTGTCGAAGACCCCGGCTACTTCAACCTGTTCGGTCTCCTGAAGTTGCATGGCGTAAAGCTGGTGGGCATTCCGCGCACCCGCAGCGGCCCGGATCTCGACGTGCTGCAGGAACAGCTGCGCCTGCATCGCCCGAAGCTGTTCTTCATCAACTCGCTGTTTCACAACCCGACCGGCACGATCATCGCGCCGCCCGTCGCGTTCCGTTTGCTGCAACTGGCGCGCGAACACGACTTCAGGATCATCGAAGACGACATCTACGCCGACTTCCAGACCGACCTCACCGACCGCCTCGCGACCCTCGACCAGCTCGAACACGTGATCTACGTGGGCGGCCTGTCGAAGACGCTGTCGTCGTCGCTGCGGATCGGTTTCGTAGTCGCCGACCGCGCCACTATCAAGGATCTCGCGGACATCAAGATGCTCACGAGCATCGGCGGCTCGCGCTTCGCGGAAGCGGTGGCTGTCGCCATGCTCGAACGCGGCACCTACCGCAAGTACCTGGAGCGGCTGCGCCGGCGCATGCGCGACGCCCTCGGCGCGACCATCCAGGCCCTCGAAGCCTGCGGCTGGGAAGTGTTCGAAACGCCGCTCGGCGGCAAGTTCGTGTGGGCGCGCGTGCCGCACGTGGAGGATTCGATGCGGCTCGTCGAATGCGGCGCGCCGCTCGGCGTCACGGTGGCGCCGGGCAGCTATTTCCGGCCGAACGCCGAGACGAGCCCATGGATCCGCATCAACGCCGCCTATGCCGGCGATCCGCGCGCCCAGGCGTTCTTCGAGGCGGCGGCGAAGCTCAGTCCATAACCCGGTGCATAGCTCGACCTGCGGCTCAGCCCGTGACTCGGCCCTTGACTCAGCCCGCAAACCTCGCTGCACGGCCCCGCGGATTTCCCTAAAATGAGCACTCCCCAGCCCGTCCGGCGCGCGTGAGCAGCCGCCCCTCATGACCAATCAGCCGAACGCCGCCTCGACACCCGCCTCCCCCACCGCCCAGCCCACCGCACGCTCGCTCACCGTGATGCTGTGGATCGTCGCTACGGGCTTTTTCATGCAGACCCTCGACTCGACCATCGTCAACACGGCGCTGCCCGCCATGGCCACGAGTCTCGGCGAATTGCCGCTGCGCATGCAATCGGTGGTGATCGCCTACTCGCTGACGATGGCGGTGATGATCCCGGTGTCCGGCTGGCTCGCGGACAAGCTCGGCACGCGCAAGGTGTTCTTCAGCGCGATCCTCGTCTTCACCATCGGCTCGCTGCTATGCGCCGACGCGCACACGCTCAACCAGCTGGTGGTGTATCGCGTGATGCAAGGCGTGGGCGGCGCGATGCTGCTGCCGGTGGGACGCCTCGCCGTGCTGCGGACCTTCCCCGCCGAACGTTATCTGCCCGCGCTGGCGTTCGTCGCGATTCCTGGGCTGATCGGGCCGCTGATCGGCCCGACGCTCGGCGGCTGGCTCGTCAAGATCGCCTCGTGGCACTGGATCTTTCTGATCAACGTGCCGGTAGGTCTGGTCGGCTGCATCGCGACCTTCATCTTCATGCAGGACAGCCGCAATCCCGACACCGCCAGGTTCGACATCAAGGGCTACGTGCTGCTGGTGATCGGCATGGTGGCGATCTCATTCGCGCTCGACGGCCGCACTGAACTCGGCATCCAGCAAGCCACCGTGCTGGTGCTGCTGATCCTGAGTCTGGCGTGTTTTGTCGCGTATGGGCTGCATGCGGTGCGCGAGCCGCATCCGCTGTTCCCGCTCGATCTGTTCAAGATCAATACCTTCAGCGTCGGCCTGCTGGGCAACCTGTTCGCGCGGATCGGCAGCGGCGCGATGCCGTATCTGATCCCACTACTGCTGCAGGTGAGCCTCGGCTACAGCGCCTTCGAAGCCGGCCTGATGATGCTGCCGGTCGCCGCCGCCGGCATGAGTTCCAAGCGCCTCGTGACGAAGCTCATCACGCGGCACGGCTATCGCCGGGTGCTGGTGACCAATACGGTGCTGGTCGGCCTCGCGATGGCGAGCTTTTCGCTGACCAGCGCGGGCCAGCCATTGTGGCTACGGCTCGTGCAACTGGCGTTCTTCGGCGCCGTCAACTCGATGCAGTTCACCGCCATGAACACGCTCACGCTGAAGGACCTCGGCACCGGCGGCGCGAGCAGCGGCAACAGCCTGTTTTCGCTGGTGCAGATGCTGTCGATGAGCCTCGGCGTCACCGTCGCCGGGGCCTTGCTCGCGACCTTCACCGGCTTGATCCGCCAGGTGACCGCGGCCAATTCGCTGCCCGCCTTCCACGCGACCTTCCTGTGCGTCGGCATCATCACCGCCTGCTCGGCGTGGATCTTCGCGCAGCTCTCGGCGGATATCCGTAGTACCGCGAAGAAAACCGACCCTTCCGAGCGAACCTGAGAACAACGCGAAGCGCGGCTCGAAACGGGCCGTGTTCCGCTACGGCAGCCGTTCCGACGCTTCACGACAGTCGCCCCGCCGACCCGCAACAGGGCGCACAGCGCACCACCGCAGTGCGCCGCATAGCCGCGACGCGCATCCCGGCGCACAATGAGGGGTTGTCTACGCGCCAGGCGCAATTCCGTCGTGCGCACGGTTCTTGCTCGCCTATCCTGTAAACTTACGCTGTTTGCGCGCCCGCTTTGTTAGCCCGATGCCGCCCCTCTCACACGACTGACACATGATGAGCATGATCGAACTCGATCCTCCCGGCTTCCAGCCCCCGCGTCCGATGGCGGGCGACGAAGGCTCCCGGCGCACCGTCCTGTACGGCGGCTACACGGTGTTCAGCGTGTTCCAGCCGGTGTTTTCCGTGTCGCACCGGCGCGCGATCGGCTATCACGCCTCGCTGCGCGCCCGTGACGAACATGCGCAACAGGTGCCGTCGCACGAAGTGTTCACCCAGGCCGCGCGGCGCGGCGATCTGCTGGAACTCGGGCGGCTCGCCGAATCGCTTCATCTGGGCAACTTCAATGCATTCGACAGCCACGACGAATGGCTCTTCCTGAGCCTGCATCCCGCAGCGCTGATGGACACCAGCTACGGCGACGCCCTGCTGGCCGGCCTGAAGGCGCTCGGCCTGCCGCCGCAACGGGTGGTGCTGGAGGTGTCGGAACAGGCGGGCGGCGAAACCACGCGCTTTGCGGAGATCGTCGACGCGCTGCGTAAATCGGGCTTTCTGATCGCGCTGGATGGATTCGGCGCCAAGCATTCGAACATCGACCGCGTGTGGAATCTGCGGCCCGATATCGTCACGCTCGACCGCTGCATCCTCGCGCAGGCGAGCGAGCATTCGCATATCGAACGCGTGCTGCCGGGCCTCGTCTCGTTGCTGCATGAATCGGGACAACTGGTGCTGATGGGCGGCCTCTCGACCGAGCGCGACGCGCTAATCGCGCTCGAATGCAATGTGGATTTCGTGCAAGGCGCCTATTTCGCCGGACCGAGCGTGGAGCCGGTGAAGCCGCAGGCGGCCGCCGGTTTGATGGACGCGTTGTCGGCCGCGCTACGCGAGCGGGTCGCCGCGCGCGACCGGGCTCAGGCCGCGCGTCTCGCGCCGTATGTAACGGCGCTGGAGACGGCCAGCATGCAACTGGTGGCGGGCGAATCGGTCGCCCAGGCGACCGCGCCGCTGCTCGCACTGGGCGAAACGGCACGCTGTTTCGTGCTGGACGGATCAGGCCGGCAGATCGGCGACAACGTGTTGCCGCCAGGGCGCGCGTCGCAACGCGCCAAGCGGTTTCGACCGCTGCTGCATTCGGAAGGGGCAAGCTGGGAGCGTCGGCCGTATTTCATCGGCGCGATGCGCACGCCCGGCCAGGTGCATCTGACACCGCCTTATCTGTCGATCAACGAGGCGCACCTGTGCGTGACGGCATCGATTGCCGCGCGCACGCCGCACGGCATGCAGGTGCTATGCGTCGACATCAACTGGGAAGTGGCCGCACACCGTAATTGACGACGTGCGTGGGGCCGGCGCGAACTGCACGGCGGGTCTGTTGGGGTTGTTGCGCGGGTCGGCGCGGATCGCGTCCAGCAGACGCACGACGGCTGCCAAACCAAAGCGGCGTCGCGCCGCCTGAAGTTGCGCAGCACGCGTGATGATACGCAGCGCAACGATCCGGCCGCCGCGCGTCGATACATCGAGCAACGCGGTGATTTCTCCCTCGTTGAGCAACGCGATTCCTACCGCGCCGTTTAGCATCAGCAGTTCGGCATGCGTGGCGAACACCGTCGCGCCCGACGCATTCACCGCGCCGCTCGTCTCGCTCCTCAGCGACGTCACCGTGTCCACCCAATTTGCCGCAGCCAGAACCGGCTCGGCCACGCGCGCGGGCGCATCGCTGCGCACCTCCGGCGCGTCGCTAAAGAGCCGCAGCAATCCGGCGCGATCCTGTGCGTCCAATGCCGTTCGCAGACGCTCGACGAGTTGCGCATGCCGCGCGGGATCGGGCCGCTGCAAAGGCGCGCCCTCGCGCTGCAAACGCGTTTTCGCACGATGCACGATCTGCCGGCAGGCAGCAGACGTGCGTTCGAGGATGCAGGCGATCTCCGCATAGTCGCAATCAAACGCCTCGTGCAACACGAAGGCGGCCCGCTCATCAGGCTTGAGCCGTTCGAGCAACAGCATCACGCCATAGGACATCTGCGCCGAGCGCAGCGCCAGTTCTTCCGCCGACGGCGCCACGTCGTCGAGCCATGGCTCCGGCAGCCAGCCGGCGGCGCGCGCGTTGCGCTCCAGTTGCAGATGACGCAGCCGGTCGATGGCGAGGCGCGCCGCGATCGTGGTCAACCATGCCGCCGGCGTGCGGATATCGGCGGTATCCGCGAGATGCCATTTCAGCCAGACGTCCTGCACTACGTCTTCGGCTTCCGCGCGGCTGCCCAGCATGCGGTAGGCGAGCGCCACGAGCCGCGCGCGGGCGGCTTCAAACGTGGAGGCCTTGTCGATTTCCTGTTCCGTCATTCGTGATGCTCCCAGAAACGTGCAATGCCGCGCGGCCGCAAAGACCGGCTTCTTTGTATGTAGACGTTTGAGCCTCGCCGGATGTGACAGGCCGGCGCAAAAATTTTTCTGTCACACCTCGGCACGCGTTTTCGTCATGTGGTCAGACAGCCGCGCCCACAACGGCGGCGCCGGCTTGTCGTCCGCTCAACCAGTCAACCCCACTCAGACGAGGCGCGCATGCATTCCAGCTTTCCTTCCTTCTCCGGTCTTGGCCTCGTGCCCACCGTCATCGAGCAGTCCGGCCGCGGCGAGCGCGCCTACGACATCTTTTCGCGGCTGCTGCGCGAGCGCATCGTGTTTCTGGTGGGTCCGGTCAATGAGCAGTCCGCGAGCCTGATCGTCGCGCAGTTGCTGTTTCTGGAGTCCGAGAACCCCGATAAGGATATTTCTTTTTATATTAATTCGCCGGGCGGTTCGGTCTACGACGGCCTCGCGATCTACGACACGATGCAGTTCATCAAGCCGGAAGTGTCGACGCTATGCACCGGATTTGCCGCCAGCATGGGGACATTTCTGCTGACCGCCGGTCAGCGCGGCAAGCGCTACGCCTTGCCGAACGCGCGAATCATGATTCATCAGCCATCGGGCGGCAGCCAGGGCACGGCAGCGGATGTGGAGATTCAGGCGCGCGAGGTTTTGTATCAGCGGGAACGTCTGAATGCGTTGATGGCGGAACATACAGGGCGCAGCATCGACGAGATCGTGAAAGACACGGATCGGGACAATTTTATGTCGGCGGCAGACGCCAGATCCTATGGGCTGATTGATGATGTGCTGGTGACGCGGGATGCGCCTGGCGGTGAGGGGGGCGTGCCAGGGCGTGAGAAATAGATCACGACCACAAGCCGTTTTCTTGCGTCCACGACCATGTATTGGAGCAACGAAAGCGCCGGAGCCGCTATCATGGTCGCGATCCGTCGCATTCGACGGCTGCCTCATTGGAGAAATACATGGCGTCATCCAACGAAAACATCAGCATGGCGCTGTTTTGCGACTTCGAAAACGTCGCCCTCGGCGTGCGCGATGCGAAGTTCGAAAAATTCGACATCAAGCTGGTCCTCGAACGGCTACTGCTCAAGGGCAGCATCGTCGTCAAGAAGGCTTACTGCGACTGGGAGCGTTACAAGAGCTTCAAGGGCACGATGCACGAAGCCAACTTCGAACTGATCGAAATTCCGCATGTGCGCCAGTCCGGCAAGAATTCGGCGGATATCCGGCTCGTGGTCGATGCGCTCGATCTCTGCTACACCAAATCGCACGTCAACACCTTCGTCATCATCAGTGGCGACTCGGACTTCTCGCCCCTCGTGTCCAAGCTGCGCGAGAACGCCAAGCAGGTGATCGGCGTCGGCGTGCAGCAATCCACCTCGGATCTGCTGATCGCCAATTGCGATGAATTCATTTTCTACGACGACCTGGTACGCGAAAGCCAGCGAACCGTCGTAAAGCGCGAGACCGCGCGCCCCGCGCAGCAGCCGGCGACCACGGCCGCCGCGAAACGCGCACCGAGCGAAGAAAAGCGCCCGAAAGAAGACCTCGAATCGCGCCGCACCAAAGCGGTGGAAATCGCCGTGCAGACCTTCGATGCGCTCGCTTCGGAACGCGGCGACAGCGGCAAGATCTGGGCGTCGGTGCTGAAAAACGCCATCAAGCGCCGCAAGCCCGACTTCAACGAAACCTATTACGGCTTTCGCGCGTTCGGCAATCTGCTGGAGGAAGCGCAAGCGCGCGGCCTGCTCGAATTCGGCCGCGACGAGAAGTCGGGGGCGTATGTGTATCGCAGCACGACCGCCATTGCGGCGACCGTCGGCGAGTCGGTGAACGAGCCGGCGGAGCAAGCGCCGCAGGAAAGCCCAGTTGCTGCAGAACCGGCTCAGGCCGCGGAATCGGGTCACAAGCACGACGCGCGCCGCCGTGGCCGCGGCAATCGCAAGACGGGACGCGAAGCGCCCGCTGAGCCGGCACGCTCGGAAGCGGCACCTGCTCATGACGACGCAGACGTGCTGGCCGACGCGCCGGATGTCCGGCGCAATTACGGTGGCCGCTCGCCTTTCGCGGACGACGACCCTATCGAAGAACAGGAGCACGCGCAGGAGGAAGCCGTCACCGAGCACGCGATGTTCACCTTCGAGCCGGCACCGGTGAGTGAGACCCAAGCGAAGGCCCACGCGGAGGCCGACGCCAAAACCGAAGCCGAACCGGCCGAGCATCAGGAAGCGCAGGAGCCGCAGGAGTCTCGCCGCACGGGACGTGGCAACCGCAAACCGGCGGCGAGGAAGACCAGGAAGGCCGCTGCACCGGCAGCCGAAGCGGCCGCTGCAACACCCGCCGCCGAAGCGCCGCAGGAAACTGCGGCTCAGCCTGCTGCGGAAGCGCCGGCAGCCCGCAAGACCGCGCGCAAATCCACCACGCGCAGCCGTCGCACGCCGCGCAAAACGGCGGCCACGTCAGAGGCTGAATAATCGGGGCTGTGTGAGCGGCAGCGTGACGATGAAGCGTTATCAAAGTCACGCCGCCGCAATAGTGCTCAGAACCGGTGCGTCATGCCCAGCGTCGCCATTACCTGTTTGGTGCCGGACTCGCTCACGGTGTCGCCCGGCCAGCTCATCGTCGCGCTGCCGTTGTTTTTGATGTAGCCGGCGCGAACATAGAAACTCGTGCGTTTCGAGATCGAGTGATCGGCGCCGATCTGGATACCCTGTGCGTTGTCATGCACACCGCGCACGCTGCGCTGAATCCCGGCAATTTCGATCGTATCCGCCGCTGTGGCCTGGATCGTCGCGCCCAGCTCGGCGATGCTCAGCGAATGCGCCGTGCCGAGCAATGCTGCCAGCGAATGCGCGGACGGGTCCTGTGCTCGTTGGTAGGAATAGTTGAACTGGAAGTTGACGATCCCCACGCGGTAAGCCAGTGCGCCGATAAAGTGTTCGGTGCCGAGCAGGCTCAGCGCAGCGGGCAAGCCCGCAACCGTCTCCTGCCCCGGATGCTGATTCACGTAGGACAGCCCGGCATAAAGGCCATAGCCCGAATAGGTTGCGGCCAGGTTCAGCATGTTGCCGCTGGTCGCAGGCACCGGCTGTGAGACGGTAGACGCAAACGCGTACATGCCGTAAAGCTGCAGACCACCCAGACTCGGCGACTGATAGAGCACCGAGTTGCTGGCGCGGCCGGAGTCGTATTGCGTGGAGAGCGTGTTCCTGTCGACCGTGAGCACGGCTGCGGAGAACGGCGAGAGCACTTCGTTCGCGCGGTACGGGTCGCTCGGGTAGATCACGCGGAAACTCGGTTCGTATTGGCGGCCGAATGTCAGCGAGCCATACGTCGAGTCGTTCAGGCCCACCCAGGCCTGACGATAAAACAACGCGGTCGTGTCGGCGAACAGGCTGCCATTGTTGAGATTGAAGCCCGTTTCGACGTCGAATTGCGCCGCGAGGCCGCCTCCCAGATCTTCATTGCCCTTGAGACCGAACTGCGAACCCGTCGAGCCGCCGCTTCGTTCGGAATACGAATGATTGCCGCCGTTATCGAGGTATTGAAGGAAGGTGTCGGCTACGCCGTACAACGTCACACTCGAATCGGCCGCCGCCGCGCTGCCTGCCGCAAGCACCAACGTAGCCCCGCAAATACCCTGACTGATCAAACGCATGCCTGTCTCCTCTTTTCTGATGGCCGCTTGCTGCGGACTTTGCTTGCCTTACGGCGATACCGCGCGACCGCTGTCTCCTCGCGAACCGGTTCAACCCGGCGCGAGCGGTCGTTCCCTCAGGTCCTGTGCGCCCGGCCAGGCTGGAACGCCTGCCAGATCAAAAAATAGAACGGACGTGCCAATTTGAAGGTAACTGACGGCATAAAGCCATTGCATTATTTTCATCAAGAGATTGCAGAAGGCGCATGGCCACGCGGCAGGCGGCGGGCAGCGCGTGACGCTCAGAAAAGGCGCAAGAAAGGGAGGGTTTATCACGACAGACGTGGCTGGCGAGTCGCATCCCGTACTCGTCTTATGCCACCTGGGTATCTGGACTTCCATCAATGCGAACGCAACGCAGGACGCGTTGGACGCAGACCTCCTCCTCTTTCGGTGATCAGGAGAACCATCGTGACCCGCATTGCACACATTGGGCGCTGCGTTCTGCGGAGTCCGAGTCTGGGCGGCGGCCGACCCTCTGGATGCGGTCGAGAAAGCGCGTCAGGCTTTCGACCGGCGTCGCAAATGACTGGCGCCGGAGCGGCATCGGGCGACGCTTCGGCGCGCGGCAATGAAACTACAATCCCGGCCTACAAACTCCGGGCAAGCTCGCGAGCCTGTTCGCTGGCCTCGTTGCGGGATGCATGATCCTGCTCGGCACCCGCCAGCGTTTTTTCGACATTGATCACCCGTACATCGGTGATTCCAACCATGCGCGACCACATGGTCAGATAGGCCGTCTGAAAGTCGAACTGTTCCGGCGGAAAAGCCGCGCCAAGCTGAACGCCTCGCGCCGCGATCGTGACGACCGTCCGTCCACCCAGCAGGCCGTTCAAACCCCGATCGTCGAATGAAAACAGCACGTCCTTCTGCGATATGACATCGATCAGATGCTTGAGGCGATACGGGATGCCGAAATTCCACATCGGCACGCTGAAGAGAATCACGTTCGCCTGCCGGAACCGTTCGGCCAGCGTATGCACAGTACGCCACGCATCGGCCTGCACAGCATCGAGCGGCCGGCCCTCGATGCCCGCGTATTTTGCTTCGAGCACCGGGCCGTCGAACGTGGGCAGATCGGTTTCCCAGACGTTCAGTTCGTCGACCGTGCCTTCGGGATGTTGCGCCTTCCAGGCTTCGGTGAAGGCGTTAGCGACCTGGCGGGAAGCCGAGCGCTGTGTGCGTGGCGAACCGATTACGTGAAGAAGATGCATAAGTCCTCGCAAAGGTAAGTGGGATGTGCAGCGAATCTCGCCGCGAGGTCATGTCAGCATCGGCGTCAGGTCGGGATCGCCTTTAGTCATCGCCCGCTGATAGCCGGCCCGCGCGCCGATGCGCTGAAGATACGCCAGTATGTTCGGATACGGCGCGAGATCGAGAGGATGAAAGAGGCGCATCGTGGTGAGCGAAAAGACGCTCATGATGTCGGCCGCGGTGAACGCGCTTCCCGCGAGATAGTCGCTCTGTGCCAGCCGCGCTTCGATCAATGCGAGCACCTTGTCCAGCCGTCCCTGCGCCGACGCCTGAATCGGATGATCAGGCGCAAGGCCGCAACGCCCGATGAACATCGAACGGCCCATGACCGGCTGAAGATTGCCATTGGCGAAGTGAAACCAGTAGAGATACGCAGGGAAATCGGGGTGGTCGGGCCCGTGCTGCAAACGTCCGTGACCATATCGGGCGAGGATAAATTCGACGATCGCGGCCGATTCGGCCAGCAAGATGCCGTCCACTTCGATAAGCGGCGCCGCGCCGAGCGGATGCAGCGCCTTCAACTCCGGCGGCGACAACTGCGTGAGCCGATCGCGCGTGTATTTTTCGAGCTGGTAGGGAATCTCAAGTTCTTCACAAAGCCAGACAATCCGTTCCGATTGCGAGTGACCAAGGTGATGGATTTTCAACATGAAACTTTCCTTGCAGGAAGTGCGGCTTGATTTGAAAAGACGAACCTGGGCACTTATCGGCAGCGCGTCTCCTGTCACCCGTTCCTCGCCGGATACGGATATCCGGGCGGTCAGAAGCATCGCCGGTGTAAATTCGGCTGCGTCGCCCAAAACTGGTTTCGACAGCATAGGCTATCGGGAAAATCGCGGTATTTAAAAGCGCTGGTGGCCGATTGAAAATCGTGCGCGAGAGTTGGGTGACCGAAAGTGGTCGGGGCCGGAAGTTCGGTTAGCCCGCAGTGGTTGCGACGGTGGTGGCGGTGACGATAGCGGCGGCGATGCCGGCGCGCATGCGCGGCGTTCTATTTTTTTGTATTGCGGAAGCCGCGCGTGACCCCGTAACTATTCGAGCAAGCTGAAAAAATCGCCGAGCGTCATTTCTCCGGCGTAGTCCGCCAGCAGCGGAAACAGGATCGCGTCATAGGCGGCACCGCAGGCGAGATCGGTGGGATCGAACCGGCCCAACTGAACCGCGACGATCGCTTGCGCCGCTGCACAGGATGACTCCAGGATCGCATTAGCTTGTTTTCTGTCCATGATGCGGTTATCGACCGCATTTTGCGTAGCTTTAGCCACGAAGAGCGCCGACAGACATCGCGAGCTTTCCGTCGGCATAGATCTCAGCAAACTTTCCATTCTTTGTTTACCATATGCTCAATAACGGCTCAAAACGCCCGGCGCCGCCCGGACAAGCCAATAGCAGACAGGAGACAAGGGCATGGAACTGTTAGGTCAACGCCAGATCGGCGCGCCGCGCGCCGCCGTCTGGGACGCTCTAAACGATCCACAGGTTTTATTGCGCAGCATCCCAGGCTGCGAGGACGTCGAAAAAGCCTCGGAAACCGAGACCCTGGTGCGGGTGGCGGTGCGGCTCGGCCCGGTGCGGGCGCGTTTCGTCGGCAAGATGTCGATGAGCGACGTGGTGCCGGCCGAGCGCTGCACCTTGTCGTTCGACGGCGCCGGTGGCGCGGCCGGCTTCGCCAAAGGCGTATCGAACGTGGCGCTGCGCGATACCGAGGGCGGCACGCTGCTCGACTATTCGGCAAGCGCCTCGGTGGGCGGCAAGCTCGGCCAGATCGGCAGCCGGCTGATCGATGCCTCGGCCAAAAAGATCGCCGACGAATTCTTCGTCAATCTGGAGCGGGAACTGACCGGACCATCTGCGTCAGCAGAGGCCGACGGCGAAGCCGGGCCAGCCGCAACAGGCGACGCAGCGAGCCTTGCAGATCGTGACACGGCTGCGCCACCGCTCCGCCCTGCCCCAGCCTCGTCCGGCAACCCAGGGCGCTCCCAGACGCACTCTGCCTCCGCAGCGCCGCAACCTGCTTCGGCTTGGTCCGGTGGCTGGCGCGCCGAGTTGTATCGCGCCGGCTGGTTTGCGCTCGGCGTGGCGGTCACGCTGCTTCTGACCCATTGGCCGCATTAAGCCAGATTCAGGGAGACTTCCATCATGAAAGCCGCCGCGTTCCAGTACGTGAAGCCGCGCACGCTCGCCGACGTATTCGCCGTCCTCGCTGAATACGAAGACGGCGCGCGCATCGTCGCCGGCGGTCAGACCCTGCTGGCGACGCTGAACATGCGCCTGTCGGAGCCGCAGATGCTGGTCGACATCACCGCGCTCGACGGCTTGCGCGGCATCACCGTTGGCGAGCACAACCTGCGCATCGGTGCGCTGGTCACGCATGCGCAGATCGAGGATTCGGCGGTAATCCGTGAGCATGCGCCGTTGCTGTTCGCCGCCGCGCCTCACGTCGCGCATCGGGCGATCCGCAATCGCGGCACCTTCGGCGGCTCGATTGCACTGGCCGATCCGGCCGCCGAGTGGCCCGCCTGCGCGGTCGCGCTCGACGCAACCATCGTCGTATGCGGCCCGGCGGGCGAGCGGCGCATCGACGCCGACGCATTCTTCGTCGATCTTTATACAACCGCGCTCGAGTCCAACGAGCTGGTCGTCGCGGTCGAGATTCCGCGTTCCGGCCCACGCGCCCGCTTCGCCTTCGACGAGTTGACGCGCCGCCACGGCGACTACGCCATCGTCGGCGCAGCGCTTACCGGCAATCTGGAAACCGACGGCCGTCTTACCGCCGCGCGCGCGGTGTTCTTCGGCACCGGCTCGGTGCCCGAGCGCGCCCGCTCGATCGAACCGCTGCTAGCCGCCGCGCCGCTCGACACGCAGACGATTCGCGCCGCCGTGGAAGCGCTCGAACTCGAGCCATCCGCCGATCTGTATCACTCCGCCGCCGCCAAGCGGCATCTGGCCCGCGTGCTGCTCGGCCGCCTGCTCACGCGGCTTGCCGCTGACGGAACCGGTGCGAGCGATGCCTCTCACGAAGGAGACAGCCATGTTCGATGAAACCATCACGGTGCGCCTGAACGTCAACGGCAGCACGGTGGAAGCGCGCGTCGAACCGCGCCGGCATCTGATCGATTTTCTGCGCGAGGATCTGCAGATCAAGGGCGCGCGCGTCGGCTGCGAGCACGGCGTATGCGGCGCCTGCACGGTGCGGCTGAACGGCGAGATCGTGCGCGGCTGTCTGGTGCTCGCGGTGCAGGCGGACGGCGCGGCAGTGGAAACCATCGAAGGCGCCAGCGATCGCGGCGCACTGAAGGAATTGCAGGCGGCTTTTCACGAGCGCAATGCCTTGCAATGCGGTTTCTGTACGGCCGGCATGCTGCTGGCCGCCGCCGATCTGATCGAGCGTCAACCGCGGGCGAATCGCGAGGAGATCCGCGCCTTCATCTCCGGCAACTACTGTCGCTGTACCGGCTACCAGGCGATCGTCGACGCCATCGAGGATGTCATCGAGCAACGCAATGCGGCGCGTCAGTCCGCAGCAGGAGCCTGACATGCTGAAGGCGCGCGATCCGAAAACGAAAACCGGCCCCTACATCGGCAGTTCAATGGCGCGGCCCAACGCGGTGCGGCTGTTGCAGGGGCGCGGCACTTATGTCGACGACATCGCGCTGGCGCGCATGGCGCACGTCGTATTCTGGCGCAGCCCGATCGCGCATGGCCGGCTGACCTCGTTCGACCTGCACTATGCACGCATGATGCCAGGGGTGATCGCGGTCTTCAGCGCGGCCGACCTGGACGGCGTCTGCAAGCCGTGGGTCGCCACGCTCGCGCATCTGGCCGGCATGAAATCGATGCCGCAATATCCGCTCTCGCATGGGCATTTGTGCTGGCAGGGCGAGCCGGTGTTCGCGATCGTCGCGCAGACGCGTCATCAGGCTGAGGACGCGCTGCAATACGTGCGCGCCGAGTGGGAGACGTTGCCGGTCGTGCATGACATGGAGCAGGCGCTGGCCCCGGACGCGCCCGTGATTCATCCGGAACTGGGCGATAACCTGTGCCTCGAACGACGCATCGACACCGGCGGCGTCGATGCCGCGTTCGCGGCGGCCGACGTGGTTGTAGAGGAAACCTATCATTTCGCGCGCCATACCGGCGTGACGATGGAGACGCGTTCGGTACTGGCCGATTACAACGCCGCCGAGAACACGCTGACGGTCTATCACTCGCATCAGGCGCCGCACATGATGCAGGATCTGTATTGCCGCCATCTGGACCTGCCGGAGTCGGCGGTGCGCGTAATCTGCAAGGACGTCGGCGGCTCTTTCGGCATCAAGGTCCACTCCTATCCCGACGACTTCGCCACCGTGGCGATCGCCAAGCTGCTCAAGCGGCCGGTGAAGTTCGTGGCCGACCGTCTCGAATCCTTCGCGAGCGATATTCACGCCCGCGAGCATCAGGTGAAGACCCGTCTCGCGGCGACGCGCGACGGCCGCATTCTCGCTTTCGAGATCGACGATCTGACCGGCGTCGGACCTTACTCGGTTTATCCGCGCACGAGCGGCATCGAGGGCAACCAGGTGCTGAACATCACCGGCGGCCCGTATCGGCACGAACAATATCGGGCGCGGCTGCGGGTGGCCTTTCAGAACAAATCGCCGATGAGCCAGTATCGCGGCGTCGGTCATCCGATCGCCTGCGCGGTCACCGAGGGCATCGTCGATCTCGCCGCGCGCACGCTCGGCATCGATCCGCTCGAAATGCGCCGGCGCAACGTGATGCCCGACGACGGCTATCCGTGTACCGGCGCCGCGGGCATCAAGCTCGAAGGACTGTCGCACGAGCGCTGCCTCGCGCGCATCGAGGAGATGATCGACTACGCGGCTTTGCGCGCCGAACAGACCCGTCTGCGCGAGCAAGGCGTGTATCGCGGCATCGGCATCGCCGCGATGATCGAGCTGACCAATCCCGGCGCGGCGTTCTACGGCGTGGGCGGGGCGAGGATCGCCTCGCAGGACGGCGCGACCGTGCGGCTCGACGCGGCCGGCACGGCGACGCTGCTAGCCAGCGTCGGCGAACAGGGACAAGGCACCGAGACGGTCTTCGCGCAGATCGCCGCCGACGCACTGGCGCTGCCGCTCGACAAGATTCGCGTGATGACCGGCGACACCAGCGTGACGCCTTATGGCGGTGGAACGTGGGCTTCGCGCGGCGCGGGCATTGGCGGCGAGGCGGTCCAGCAGGCCGCGCTCGCCTTGCGCACGCAATTGCTCCAGTTCGCCGCAGAACTCCGACAACTCGATCCGGCCACGCTGACGCTCGCCGACGAAGCGGTGGTCGATGCCGAAACCGGCGTGCGCATCGCCACGCTCGCGGAACTCGGCGCGCAGGCCTATTTCCGTCCGGATACCTTGCCGGCCGGCGTGCATCCGGAGTTGAGCGCCACCCGCCATTACGCGCAGCGCGACTTTCCCTTCATCTTCACCAACGGTGTGCACGTTTCGCACGTCGAAGTCGACGTCGATACGGGCCTCGTCAAGCTGCTACGGCATTGGGTGGTCGAAGATTGCGGGCGGGTGCTCAATCCGCTGCTGGTCGACGAGCAGGTGCGTGGCGCGGTGGTGCAGGGTATCGGCGGCGCGCTTTACGAAGAGTGTCTGTACGACGAGCACGGCACCTTGACGAACGGCAGCATGGCCGACTATCTGGTACCGATGGCGGCCGAAATGCCGGACATCGAAGTCGCGCACATCGAGACGCCGACCCGCAGTTCGACGCTGGGCGCAAAGGGCGCGGGCGAAGCGGGCGCGGCAGGCGCCCCGGCCGCGGTGATGAACGCCATCAACGACGCGCTGGCGCCGTTCGACACGCGCGTCGTCTCACAACCGATCACGCCTGAAAAAATCCTGCGCGCGCTGGGCCGCATCTGAGCCGGCGCCAGACCAAGGCCCATGACCCAATCCATGTTGAAGCGAAGCGTTCACGATGAAATCCGCCGCTAGCCCGATGACCGCAGCGCCGGCGAAGCGCCGCCGTTTGAGCACGCAGGAGCGCGAAGAGCAGATTCTGGCGGGCGCGGTCGCGTTTTTCGCAGAGCACGGACTCGAAGCGCAGACGCGCGATCTGGCGAAAGCGATCGGCATTACCCATCCGCTGCTGTTTCACTATTTTCCGACCAAGCAGGCGCTGATCGATCGCGTCTATGAACGCGTATACCTGGGCCGCTGGAAACACGAGTGGGAACAATGGGTCGTCGATCCATCGATGCCGTTCGAGGCCCGGCTGTGCCGCTTCTATTGCGACTACGCGCGCATGGCGCTGACCCGCGACTGGGTGCGCATCCTGCTGTTTTCCGGGCTCAAGGACGGCTACATCCCGCACCGTTATCTCGGCGTGCTGCGCGAGCGCATCTTTCCGCTGATCGTGCGCGAGACGCGAGCCTATCTGGGCTTCGCGCCGCGCCCGGAACCCACTGATGCGGAACTCGAACATCTGTGGGGATTGCATGGCGGGATTTTTCATCTGGGCGTGCGCATCCGGGTCTATCACGAGCCCGAACCCGCGGATCTCGATGCCGTGGTCCACCAGCGCGTGCACGCGTTCATCGTCTCGGCGGGCGCCATCTTTTTGCCGTGAGCAGGCCGGGCGAGGACGGCGCGTCCCCCGGCGACCATTCCGCTTGACCGCCCGGAAAGACGGCCGGTTGTCATCGTACTCTGCCCCGCCTGACTCCCCATTCCTCGTGTAGGACGCTCCCGGCCTGTGCGGGATACGCGCCGTTGCATCGAATGCTCACATGCCCTATAGTATTACGACCATAATTTAATGATGAGCGACGACATGACGGACCGCGCGACATTGAGCCCACCACAGCAGGGACACTCCAATGATGGAGAGCCGAAATTGACGACGCAGACCGGGCGCGAGGCCGCGAAACTACGAACGCGTGAAGCGATGCTGCACGGACCGATCTTCGCAACAATGATGCGCATGGCACTTCCGACGATCGGCGTCCTCGTCGCGCAAACGCTTGTCGGTGTCGCCGAGACCTACTACGTGTCGTTTCTAGGCACGCCGGCTTTGGTCGGCGTCTCGCTGGTGTTTCCCATCTGGATGCTCATGACGATGATGGCGGCCGGAGGGATTGGCGGCGGAGTCGCTTCGGCAGTCGCACGCGCCGCCGGCGCGGGCAGGCATGGTGACGCCAATGCTCTCGTCGTGCATGCGGTGGTTATCGCTATCATTTTTGGCCTGGCATTTTCGATCCTCACGATCGGAATGGGCTCTCATCTCTACAGCGCGCTAGGCGGGACTGGCGAAGCGCTCCGATCTGCGCAGACGTACTCGACTTTCGTCTTCCTCGCCGCCATCCCGATCTGGATCGTCAACCTTCTGTCGGCCGCCCTTCGGGGAGTCGGCAATGTCCGCGTGCCGGCGATGGTGACGTTTATCGGCGCAGCGGTTCTGGTCCCGCTGTCCCCTCTGTTCATCTTCGGCATTGGGCCGTTTCACGGCTTTGGCCTTGCAGGGGCTGGCATCGCCGTCAGCCTCTACTACTGGGTAGCGGCGGCCGCCCTGTTGCGATACATGGCAAGCGGACGATCCAGCTTGCGTCTTTCACTCGACGCCCTGCGCTGGCCGTTGTTCCGCGACATTCTCAAGGTCGGCGTGCTGGCCGCGCTCGGCACCATTCAGCTGAATGTGATGGTGTTGCTCGTTACTGGCGCCGTGGGCAGGTTCGGTGTCGATGCGATCGGCGGGTTCGGGACCGCGTCCAGACTTGACTACGTCCTCATTCCCGTCCTGTTCGGAATGGGAACCGCCATCCTCACGATGGTCGGCACCAATGTCGGTGCGGGGCAAGTCCCCCGAGCGAGGAAGATTGCATGGATCGGCGTCGCTGCCAGCGTCGCCATCACCGAGACGGTGGGTCTGTTGGTCGCGATCTTTCCCGGTCAGTGGATCGGCCTGTTTAGCCATGATGCGGGAATCATGGCGACAGGTTCGCTCTATCTGCGCGTCGTTGCGCCCTTCTATGCCGCGAACGGGATCGTCTTCGCCCTCGGCTTCGCGGCGCAGGGCAGCGGACATATGTGGCGAATCTTTTTTGCAGGCACGGCGCGTCTGCTGATCGCGGCTGGCGGAGGGTGGCTGGCTGTTGCCGTGTTCGGCCTACCGCAAGCGGGCCTCTTTGCCATCGTTACGGCCGCAATGATGATTGCCGCGGCGATCTGCGTGGTCACCGAGCTATCGGGTGCCATGTGGCCCCGCCCTGTCGGCCACACCGGCTCCGCAGTTAAAGTGTCGTGATGATCGCTACTTGTCCGGGCCGCGAACAACGGACAAGCGCTTTCGTTTAACTATCGACGGCTGTCTCGCCAGCCAGGGAGCAAGAAATCATGCGCTACGCCAAAGGCCACAAAGACGAAACGCACGGCCATATTGTCAAGATAGCCTCGAAGCTCTTCCGCGAAGAAGGCATTGAGAAAATCGGTGTTGCCGCCGTAATGGAAAGCGCCGGTCTGACCGTCGGTGGCTTTTACAGCCACTTCAAGTCGAAGGAAGAGTTGGTCGGAGAAGCCATTGCATGCGCCGCGGACCAAACCCTATTCCGTATGTTCGGCGCTCTGGACGACGACGGTAAAACCAGCCTCAAATTAATTGTGGAACGCTATCTGAGCGTCGAGCACCGAGACAATCCAGGAATGGGTTGCGTTGTGTCAGCGCTTGCATCAGAGCTGAAAAATCGACCGGCCGATACGCGCGCGACCGTTGCCGACAAGACCGCAGAGTTTATCCAGCGCATTGCGAATCGCCTGCCTTCAAAGGTCGGCGCTAAAACACGCTTGAGGACGGCGAGTGCCATCTGGGCTGTGATGGTCGGCACGCTGCAGCTTTCCCGCATCGTTCCTGATAAGGAATTGTCTACGCAACTGCTGAAAGATGGCATTGCAAACGCGCTGAGGCTTGCCTCTGAGACCGAAAGGCCGAACGCTGCGTGAATCCTGAAACGGGCAATCAACTCCCGCTCGGACTTGAAGTCGCTGCGGACGCCGGGCAGGACGTAATGCTGCTGGACTTCGCGCGCGGCGCACCCGGGCGTCTTGGACAAATTCCCGGACCCAAAAGATAGGCCTGAACGATCTGCTATCCTGGTGCCGCCGTAACAGACGGCGCATACCGTGCGGAGGAGCAGGATGAAAGATCGAGTTGAACTGCTGACAGAGCGCCTGCGTCTGCGTCGTGCGCGTCAGGGCGATGCCCCTGTCCTGTTCCGGAATTACACGGGCGCCCAGAATTGCTCACGCTTTCTGCAAAGGCGCCCCCACAAGGATGTCGCGCACACCGAAGCGATGCTCGAAAAGTGGTGCATCAGCGCGTGGAATCAAGCGGATGCGCCGTTTTCCTGGGTTATTAGCACTCTCGACGACGATGAACCGATCGGCTTGTTTGTTGTCATTCCCGACGGACACAAGACCGAAATTCACTTTGGAATCAGCGAACGGTTCTGGGGACGCGGACTCGTAGCCGAAGCGGGCCAGGCTGCGGTTTCGGCGCTTTGGCGCTCGCCTGACGTCCAACGAATCTGGACAGTATGTGATGTCGAAAACACCGGCTCACGGCGGGTTCTGGAGAAACTGGGATTTCGGTGTGAGGGGACATTGCACAAATGGCTAGTGCTCCCTGCATTCGGAAATCTCGCGAGAGATTGCTACGTATTCGCCAGCACGTCCCGCCGCGGTGTGGCGGGAGTCGAGTAGCGCTCGCCATCGCGGTGGCGACGGTTCACTCAACGGTCTAAACACCGAAAAGCAAAAACCAGAAAGCAGAAAGCAGAAAGCCCTCGAATGAGGGCTTTCACTTTCGTTACCGCGTTTAAACCTTACGCGAAATTCTTCGCAGCAAAGTCCCAGTTCACGATGTTCCAGTACGCTTCGACGAACTTCGGACGAGCATTGCGATAGTCGATGTAGTACGCGTGTTCCCACACGTCAATCGTCAGGAGTGCCTTCGCGTCCGTGGTCAGCGGCGTGGCGGCGTTGCTGGTCGACACGAGGTCGAGCGAACCGTCTGCCTTCTTCACGAGCCATGCCCAGCCCGAGCCGAACGTGCCGACCGCGGTCTTGGCGAATTCTTCCTTGAACTTGTCGAAGGAACCCCACTTCGCGTTGATCGCGTCAGCGAGCGCGCCCTTCGGTGCACCGCCACCTTGCGGCGACAGGCTGTTCCAGAAGAACGTGTGATTCCAGACTTGCGCAGCGTTATTGAAGACACCGCCCGATGCCTTCTTGACGATCTCTTCAAGCGACAGGTTCTCGAACTCCGTGCCCTTGATCAGATTGTTCAGGTTAGTCACATAGGTCTGGTGATGCTTGCCGTAGTGGTATTCGAGCGTCTCTTCCGACATGTTCGGAGCGAGAGCGTTCTTTGCAAACGGCAGCGGCGGGAGCGTATGTTCCATGGTGCTTTCCTTCTATCTGTGTGTGGGGGGTCAGTCTGAGGATAACGCTGTAGAGCACTCGATTGTAGGCGACTTGGAATAACCCCGCAAACGAGCGGACTTTATGCCCGGCATCCGCGAAAACGCGCCTGAATGACGTAATTAGTGCTCACGCCACACGCTTGTCACGGTCAAATGTACGACCCGGCCATGCTCCCGGCAGGTGTATCAGAATCCATCCGCCAGACGTGCCTGCACATCGGCCAGCGTGATGTCCGCGGCGCCTTCGGCGAGATGCACGGTGAGTCGCCGTCCGGGCTTGAGCGAGCCCGGCGTACGCACCGCGCGGCCGTTGTTGGCGTCGAGCAGAGCCGCATAGCCGCGCTCGAGCGTGCGTTGCGGACTCAGCACCTCGAGACGCGCGGCGAGCGTCGTCACGCGCGCCGTCTGGCGTTCGTGCTGACGCAGCACGGCATCGTCGAGACGCTGTGCGAGCGTGTTCAAGGTGGCGCGATGCGCGGCGAGGTCCGGGCGCCAGCGTTGCCAGCGCATCTGCAGCAGCGAAAAACGTGCTCGGGCATCGCGCACCGGACGCGCCCCTGCTGAAGCGAGCCGCACACTGAGTTGTTGCAGGTGCGTGCGTTGCCGCGCGAGCCGCTCGGATGGCGAAACGAGCCGGCGCGCGAGCCAGTCCAGTTGCTGCGCCCGCCGTTCCATCATGCGGCCAAAGCCGCGCGCGAGCGTCGCGTGACGGTGGTCGAGGTCGCGCAGCAACAGCACGCGTTGCGGACTGACGAGCTCGGCCGCGCCCGTTGGAGTCGGCGCGCGCACGTCGGCGGCAAAATCGGCAATCGTGAAATCGGTTTCGTGACCGACGCCGCTCACCACCGGCACGCGGCTTTCGGCAATCGCACGCGCCAGCACTTCTTCGTTGAAGGCCCACAGATCTTCGATCGATCCGCCGCCGCGGCACACGATCAACACGTCGACCTCGCGCCGCGCGTTCGCTGTTTCGACCATCGCCGCGAGTTTCGCGCTCACGCCCACGCCTTGCACCGGCGCCGGATAGACGATCACCGGAATATGCGGCGCGCGTCGTTGCAGCGTGGTCAGCACGTCGCGCAACGCGGCAGCCTGCAATGACGTGACAATGCCAATCGAGCGCGGATGCGCCGGCAATGGCCGCTTGCGTTCGGCGGCAAACAGCCCCTCCGCTTCGAGTTGCGCCTTGAGTTTCAGGAAGGCTTCGTAAAGCCGCCCCTGCCCGGTCCGGCGCACTGCCTCGACGTTGAGTTGCAGTTCGCCGCGCGGCTCGTACATCGTGACCAGCGCCCGCACTTCGATGCGGTCGCCTTCGCGCGGCGTGAATTCGGCATGCTGCGCGCGGCCGCGGAACATGACGCAGCGCATCTGCGCCTGGGCGTCCTTGATCGAGAAATACCAGTGGCCGCTGGCGGCGCGCGTGAAATTCGACACTTCGCCCGCCACCCAGACGAGCGGGAACGAGCGTTCGAGCATCGTGCCGATAGCGCGGTTGAGCGCCGAGACCGGCACGACGACATCACCACCCGACGTAGCAGCGGACGAAAAAGGACTTTCGGAGTTCATGCGAGGAATAGGGATGACAGGCCGGACAGACGATAGACCGAGCGGCCATCCACGTCCAGCACGTCGTACCAATTGTTAAAAGTGTCCACATGTCGGGAGAATCTTTCTAACGCCTGTCAAGTCCCTCGCGGAGCCCCATGGCATCGAAGCAAACCATTGATTTATATGTGTTTTATATCTCGTTAATGCGATAGCGTGCCGACAGGACCCGCGCGGATCGGGCCTTCCAGCCTCGCCGACGGCGGGTTCTCCACAAAGTTATCCACAGGCTGTGAGACCTCTGTCGACGCGTCAATTGGCCCTGCCAATAACGTCGCCGCATTCTTCGCGACTTGCCGCGCACGACACCCGCGCGCTAGAGTGCCGGGTTTAAAGGGCATCATGAGCCGTGCGCGAAACCGAGGCATGGAAGCTCAGGCGCAGAGCGCCTTTTGCCTCGTCGCCCTTCCCGCGTCAGTTGCGCCGCCGTTGTACCGTCCGACTTGTCCCGCTGGTTTTCGCCTGGAGAAAACGCGTTGCTACTGAGCCTCTTCACCGCGACATTTGAACTGTCGCCGCTACGGCTGTCGCCACTTACCGCGGCCTCGGCCCCATGAGCGGCCTCAAAGCCCGCATCGAAACGCGCCTCGCGAGCGAATGGCGGCAACGCGGCCCGCTTGCGTGGGGGCTGCTGCCGTTCGCCTGCCTATTCGGCGCTATCGCCGCCGCGCGCCGCGCCGCGTTCTCGCTTGGCTGGATGAAACGGGTGAGCGTCGGCGTGCCGGTGGTGGTGGTCGGCAACGTGACGGTCGGCGGCACCGGCAAGACGCCCACGGTAATCGCGCTTGTCGAAGCCCTGCGGGGCGCCGGCTTCCATCCGGGTGTCGTGTCGCGCGGCTATGGCGCGCGCGTGAACCGGCCAACCGCGATCACAGCCGCCTCGTCGCCACAGGACGGCGGCGACGAGCCCTTGCTGATCGCCCGCCGCACCGGCGCGCCGGTCTGGGTCTGTCCGGACCGCGTCGCGGCCGCCCAGGCGCTGTGCGCCGCGCATCGTGAAGTCGATGTGATCGTCAGCGACGACGGCCTGCAGCATTACCGCCTCGCGCGCGACGCCGAAATCGTCGTGTTCGACCATCGTCTGGGCGGCAATGGCTTCCTGCTGCCGGCCGGCCCGTTGCGCGAGCCGCTGTCGCGCCGCCGCGATGCGACGCTCGTCAACAGCCCATACGAACGCACGCTGCCGCCGTGGCCGAACACCTTCGCGCTCGCGCTCACGCCAGGCGACGCATGGCATCTCGGCAATCCGTCGCTGCGCCGCCCGCTCGCCCAGTTCAGCGGCGAACGCGTGCTGGCCGCGGCCGGGATCGGCGCGCCGGAGCGCTTTTTCGCAACCTTGCGCGCCGCCGGCCTGACGCCCGAGACCCGCGCGCTGCCGGATCATTACAGTTTCAGCAGCAATCCATTCGTGGACGTCGCCGCCGACGCGATCCTGGTCACCGAAAAGGATGCGGTAAAATTAGGGGCCTGGCACGACGCGCGCATCTGGGTAGTCCCGGTTGAAGCTGCGCTCGATCATCGCCTCATCGAATTAGTTGTGGAGAAACTCCGTGGACGCTCGCCTGCTTGAAATTCTCGTCTGCCCCATCTGCAAGGGCCCGCTCAGCTACGACCGTCCGGCGCAGGAGCTCATTTGCATCGCGGACAAGCTGGCCTACCCGATCCGCGACGGTATCCCCGTGATGCTGGTGGACGAAGCCCGTCAAACGGTGGAAGGCACGCCGGTCGAGCCGCTCAATCCCGCACCCGGCGCATAAAACCGCAGTTTCTCCGATGACTCAAGCTACTCCTGCATCCGCCGCCCCGCCGTTTATCGCCGTCGTACCGGCGCGCCTTGCTTCCACGCGTCTGCCCGACAAGCCGCTCGCCGACATCGGCGGCAAGCCGATGGTCGTGCGCGTCGCCGAACGCGCGCTCGCCTCGGGCGCGCAGCATGTACTGATTGCATCGGATGCACAGTCGGTGCTCGACGTCGCCCGCGAGCACGGCATCGAAGCCATGCTCACGCGCGCCGATCATCCGTCCGGCACCGACCGCCTCGCGGAAGTCGCGGCGCATTTCGGCTGGAGCGACGAAACGATCGTGGTGAACGTGCAGGGCGACGAACCGCTAATCGATCCCGCGCTGGTGTGCGGCGTTGCGTCGCACCTCGCGGCGAGCCACGCATGTGCGATTGCGACCGCCGCCCATCCGATCACCGACCCCGCCGAGATCTTCAATCCGAACGTCGTCAAGGTCGTACTCGATGCGCGCGGCGTTGCGCTGTACTTCTCGCGCGCGCCGATTCCCTGGGCGCGCGACGCGTATCAGCCACACTGGCCGGATGTCGCCGCCATGCCCGCGCCGCCCGCGCCCGCAACGGTCTACCGGCATATCGGGCTGTACGCCTATCGCGCAAAGTTTCTGCGCTCCTACCCGAGTCTGACGATCTCGCCGATCGAACAGGTCGAGGCGCTCGAGCAACTGCGCGCCATGTGGCATGGCGAGCGGATCGCCGTGCTCGTCACCCGCGAGGCGCCGCTGCCGGGCGTCGACACGCCCGCCGATCTCGCCCGCGTAAGGTCGTTATTCGGTCCGTCGGCGTAAAAACCCATGGCATAATCAAACGGTTGTGCGCACCATCTGCAATGATCGTTCGTCAGGGTTTGCCCGGTCGTCCCGCTATCCCCCTCGCAGCGCCGTCGTCATAGATGTGCCGCGCGAGGCGCATTGCGCCAGTTCGATACAGGCCCCCTGAACCCAACGCGCAGATACGCTTGCGAATCAGCCCAAGCGTTGCGCCGCGCAAGAATTCACATAGATCTGGAGATATCACATGCGTTTGATCCTGTTGGGTGCCCCCGGAGCGGGCAAAGGCACCCAGGCGACCTTTATCAAAGAGAAGTTCGGCATTCCGCAAATTTCCACCGGCGACATGCTGCGTGCGGCCGTTAAAGCCGGTACGCCGCTCGGCGTTGAAGCAAAGCGTTTCATGGATGCCGGCGAACTGGTGTCGGACGAGCTGATCATCAACCTCGTCAAGGAACGTCTGAAAGAAGCGGACTGCGCGAACGGCTATCTGTTCGACGGTTTTCCGCGCACGCTGCCGCAAGCCGAAGCCATGAAGCATGCCGGCGTCGCCATCGACTACGTGCTGGAAATCGACGTGCCGTTCGACGAGATCATTGTGCGTATGAGCGGACGCCGCGTGCATGCCGCGTCGGGCCGCACGTATCACGTCAAGTTCAATCCGCCGAAGGTCGAGAACACCGACGACGTGACGGGTGAACCGCTAATCCAGCGCGACGACGACAAGGAAGAAACCGTCAAGAAGCGTCTGGACGTCTACGTTGCGCAGACCAAGCCGCTGATCGAGTACTACACCACGTGGGCGAAGAACGGCGACGCTTCGAGCAGTTTGAAGGCGCCGCAGTACCGGGCCATTTCCGGCCTCGGCACAGTGGATGAAATTCGCGCCCGCGTGTTCGAGGCGTTGAAGTAATCACGCGTTGAAATCAGGCGCCGACCACTTTGTTTTAGTTTGATCAAAGCACACGCAACGCGCCAGTAAGCCGCAATGCAAAAAGACCCGCCTTCACAGGCGGGTTTTTTATTTTGCGTGTGTGCACTTTAATGCGCAGCCTTATTAATCAGTTATCCAAATCAAAACGGTTTCCCGCATTCGATTCGCCCTACCGGCGCATGCGCCGCTGCTCTTTCGCCATCCGCTGCTGCAGCACAGCCGTTACAATCGATTATCGAAAAGATATTCGATCGTGCAGATTAACGAACTGAAGCAAAGGAGAAGACATGGAGATTCGTGACAATGTGTTCCTGATCACCGGCGGCGCGTCCGGCCTCGGCGCGGCAACCGCGCGCCTGTTCGCTGCGGAAGGCGGCAAGATCGTGGTGGCCGACCTCAATCAGGACGCCGGCACGGCGCTCGCGCAGGAGTTGGGCGGCGTGTTCGTCAAGTGCGATGTAAGCCGCGAGGAAGACGGCATTCAAGCCGTCGAAGCAGCAACCCGGCTCGGCACGCTGCGTGGCCTGATCAACTGCGCGGGCGTGGCGCCGGCCATCAAGACCGTCGGCAAGGACGGCCCGCATCCGTTGGAGTCGTTTTCGCGCACCATCTCGATCAACCTGATCGGCACGTTCAACATGATCCGCCTCGCCGCTGCGGCGATGGCGAAGAACGAACCGAATGCGCTCGGCGAACGTGGTGTGATCGTCAACACGGCGTCGGTTGCGGCGTTTGATGGCCAGATCGGCCAGGCGGCCTATGCGGCGTCGAAGAGCGGCGTGGTGGGCATGACATTGCCTGTCGCCCGTGATTTGTCGCGCAACGCAATTCGCGTGATGACGATTGCCCCGGGCATCTTCGAAACGCCGATGCTGCTCGGCATGCCGCAGGACGTGCAGGACGCGCTCGGGGCGATGGTGCCGTTCCCCCCGCGTCTGGGCAAACCTGTGGAATACGCGATGCTCGCCAAGCAGATATTCGATAACCCGATGCTCAATGGCGAAGTGATCCGTCTGGACGGCGCGATCCGGATGCAGCCGAAGTAACACGGCGGGATGAGCCGAATGCATGGAGCGGCGGGCCGAACCAGGCCGCGCCCCATGCATCCATTAGACGAATCGAATCGAAGCGCCCGCGTCAGTCGCGATCGTTATGCTGCGTGCGTTGCCTTAGCTCATGCAGTTGCGATTCGACGACGGTGGCGTCATCGGCATCCGGCCGGTCGCCTAGATAGCGCTCCAGATCTTCGAGCGCCGGGCGCAGATAATCGAGCCGCGCATAAGCGAAGCCGCGGTCGCGCACTTCCTCGATGCTCTCCGGCAACAAAATCACCAGCCGTTGCTGCACGGCCAGCAAACGTTGCCAGCGTTCCGTCTGAAGATAGGTGGACTTCAGATTACCCAGCATTCGCGCAATGATCTCGCGGCGCGTGGCCGGCTGCAGCAGCATTCGCAGGGCGCGGCTGACCGACTCGCCCGCCGACGCCACATACGGCTCCAGCATCTCAACCATCTCCGACTCGGACAGCGAATGCCCGGTGGTCGGATCGAGCATTACGTCGCCATCGGGCGTCGTCACGCGCAGCAGGAAATGTCCCGGAAACGACACACCGCGCACCGGCACGCCAATCTGCTCCGCCATTTCCAGATACAGCACGGCGAGCGAAATCGGAATGCCACGGCGCCGTTTGAGCACGACATTCAGATGACTGTTGTCGGGATCGTAGTAATCGTTGAGGTTGCTGCCGAAGCCCAGCTCGCGGAAGAAAAAGCGGTTCAGGATGCCGACCTTCTGCTTGATATCGGCGTCGGCCGGCATGCGGCGCTGCAGGCGCACCACCAGCTCGTCAATCTCGGCGAGCGTGCCTTGCAGATCGAGATCGGGATAGGCGTCCTGTGCGAGCGAAAGCGCTGCCTCGGTGAGAGGCAGGCTGTCGTCTTCGGCGACCAGCGTGCTGAAATAGTCGAGAACCCGCGTCGTGGTGATCACTTCACTCGCCTTCTGAAATACGCGTATTTGAAGCCCATCAGCCAAAGCATACCGAAATATAGCGCAGCGAACAGAACGAGGCACGCGGCGAGCAAGACGATGCGCGCGAGCGGTTGCGCATGCAGGCCGATCCAGTCAAAGCTGATGGCGAACCAGTGCATCACGCCCGCGAGCACGAGGCAGGCGCCGATCATCTGCACGAAGAAAACCAGCCAACCGCTCGACGGCATATAGATGCCGCGCCGGCGCAAGCCGATGAACAGCAGCAGCGCGTTCATGCAGGCGCCGAGCCCGACGCTCAGCGTCAAACCGGCATGCGCAAAGATCGGCACGAACACGAAGTTGCTCAACTGCGTGACGATCAACACGCCGATGCCGATCTTCACCGGCGTCTTGATGTCCTGCTTGGCGTAGAAACCGGGCGCGAGAATCTTGATGAGAATGAGCCCGATCAACCCGACGCCATATGCCGCCAGCGCGCGGCCCACCATCACCACCGAGTGGCCGTCGAACTTGCCGTAGTGGAATAGCGTCGCCGTCAGCGGCTCGGCGAAGAAAAACAGCGCGATCGCGCTCGGCGCGGCCAGCAGAAAGGTCACGCGCAAGCCCCAGTCGAGCAGCGACGAATACTCTTGCGGATCGGCGTCGACGTGGGCCTTGGAGAGGCTCGGCAGCAGGATCGTGCCGAGCGCGACGCCCAGCAGCGCCGTGGGAAATTCCATCAGGCGGTCGGCGTAATTGATCCACGAGACCGCGCCGGGTCCGATACGCGATGCAATGTTCGTATTAATGATGAGGCTGATCTGCGCCACCGACACCGCGAACATGGCCGGCACCATTTTCGACAGCACGCGCTTGACGCCGCGATGCGCGAGCGCGCGCACCGGATCCCAGCCGATGCGCGGCACCATGTCGATCTTCTTGAGGCCAGGCAACTGCACCAGAAACTGCAGCACCCCGCCGACGATCACCGCCCACGCCAGCGCATACACCGGCGTCTTCATATGCGGCGCGACGAACACGGCCCCGACGATGAACGCCACGTTCAGCAGCACGGGCGCAAACGCGGGCAACGAAAAGTTCTTGTAAGTATTCAGCACGCCCGAGGCCAGCGACGTCAGCGAGATGAACACGATGTACGGGAACATGATGCGCGTCATCGTGACGGCAAGCGGATAAGCCTGACCATCGTGCGCGAGGCCGGAAGCCACCACGTACACCACGCCCGAGGCCCCCACCACGCCGAGCAGCGAGAGAATGGCGAGCGCCCAGGCGAGCACGGTCGAGGTGGCGTCGACGAGCGCCTTGGTCGCGTCGTGTCCCTGCTGATTCTTGAATTCGGCAAGAATCGGCACGAACGCCTGCGAAAACGCGCCTTCCGCGGAAATCCGGCGCAGCAGGTTGGGAATACGGAAAGCGACGTAAAACGCGTCGGTAAACTGACTGGCGCCGAACGCGCGGGCGATCAGCGTTTCGCGGGCCAGTCCGGTCACGCGGGACAGCAGCGTGAAGCCGCTGACCGTCAGGAGGGCTCGGAATAGATTCATGGGGCGCTTATTATACGGGTGCCGCACAGGCGGGCTATCAACCAGGACCCGAATCGGACCGATTTGCCGCGCAGACGTTCGCCGCGCATCCCCGCCAGGCAGTTTGAGCGACGCGTCACGACGACACTCGCGCCCCGGATCGCGCATTTCCGTTTGCCACGTGCTTGTTTTTGTTGCTATAATCGCCGGTTTCGAAGCTCGCTCAATTTTCGGGCGGCATTAAGGACGCTTACGAGATACCTCGGGCACCCTTCCAATGCCAGCTGAAATGAGCCTGATTTGGTGTAGCTGGATCAGTAATTTCGACACTTTTTGCGCTCTTGGGCAATCGCTTCCAGGAGTTCGATCTAAAAGCAGCACCCGGCCACTCGAAGGTCAGGTACTGGAAACAGGAACAGGATAAGGAACCGTCATGGCTAACTCCGCACAAGCACGCAAGCGCGCCCGTCAGGCCGCGAAAGCAAACTCGCACAACTCGGCGCTGCGCTCGAAGTTCCGCACGGCAATCAAGGCTGTTCGCAAGGCGATCGACGCCGGCGACAAGGCTAAGGCCGCTGAGATCTTCCTGTCGTCGTCGAAGACGATCGACATCATCGCCGACAAGAAAATCGTTCACAAGAACAAGGCAGCTCGCCATAAGAGCCGCCTCGCTGCAGCCATCAAGGGTCTGCAAGCGCCCGCAGCGCAGTAAATCCGGTCAGCCCGCTTCGGTGGGCTACCTCCTGTTTCCGCTGCGTCGTCATGAAAGCCCGCTCTGGCGGGCTTTTTTGTTTGGGCGGCGTGCGGATAAGCGGCGGTGCAGATGGCCGGCGCGCCGTGTCTGCAACAGGCATAGGCACAACAGCGCACAGGCATAAAAAAACCCGCTCGAGCGGGTCTTGTCATTTTTTCGTTCGCGTTCTTTTTTCCGTTCGCCTTCTGGCTGCTCTATCCGATTCTGGTCCAGGCTTGACCGCACGGCCCGGCAGCGCGACAAACCAACGCCTTTCTGCTAGCGCCCGCTCCTTCTACTTGCCAGCCTTCAACGCCACCTGCGTGCCGTGATGTGGCGGCAGTTCGCACGCTTCGGTCACGACGAGATCGTTGTCCTTGGCGAAGTTCATGACGAAATCGAAGGCCATGGGCTCGATGTCGCGCAGCCGCGAATCGAGAATCACACACTTGAGATTGTCGAGGATCGTGGGACGGACGTACAACGAGTACTGCATGTAGGCGTTTGGCCCCTTTTTTGCCCCCGGCCCGAACATGGACATCACCCCCGCGAGACGCTCCGACCAGTCGCTCGGCCGAAATATTTTTCCGCTCTTGGTGACACCCTGAATGAAAAATTCGGTTGGAGCTTCTTCGGCCATGTAGGAATACCTATGTGACTTGCCCAGCAAAATGCCGGCGAATGCGGCTGCCTGAACGGCTAACTGAACACGTCGTACACGACCTCGCGGACCTTCCCGCCCACGGCCGCGGTGCCGGCCAAGGCCACCTCGGCAATCGTCATGACGGCGCACCGCGAGGAGAGACTTCCGGGCGCGCGAGCCGTGTCCAGCAAGCATGCAACCTGCTTGCCGGGCTGTTGGGAAACCCCGAGATTATAGCTCAGCCGACCCTTTTCCGCACTGCACACAAGAACACTCCTACATGCTGAGCAGCCTGCCAGGAATGCCCAGCCTGCCGTCCCGCCAACTCGTCAAAGCGGTCAAAATCCTTTATGCTGCATGGAGTTACCACAAACGACGGCGGCACAGTCCGGCAATTTCGCCGGGTGAGACCGCCGTATTTGTTTCATGACCGCCAAGAAAATTCGCCATTACCTGCAGTTCAAGGATTTCTCCCTGGAAGATTACGAGTACGTGCTTGAACGCGCGCGCATTCTGAAGCGCAAGTTCAAAAACTACGAGACCTACCATCCGCTCCACGACCGCACGCTTGCGATGATCTTCGAGAAAAACTCGACGCGCACGCGCCTGTCGTTCGAAGCGGGTATCTTCCAGCTCGGCGGCCATGCCGTCTTCATGAGCACGCGCGATACGCAACTGGGTCGCGGTGAACCGATCGAAGACGCGGCGCAAGTCATCTCGCGGATGGTAGACATCATCATGATCCGCACATTCGGCCAGGACATTCTCACGCGCTTTGCTGAAAATTCACGCGTACCGGTCATCAATGGCTTGACCAATGAGTATCACCCCTGTCAGGTGCTGGCTGATATCTTCACGTATTTCGAACATCGCGGCCCGATTCGCGGCAAGACGGTGGCGTGGGTCGGCGACGCCAACAATATGCTCTACACGTGGATCGAGGCGGCGCAGATTCTCGGCTTCAAGCTGCGCCTGTCCACACCGCCGGGCTACAAGCTCGACCACGCAATAGTGGCGGCGGAAAGCGCCCCCTTCTTCGAAGAATTCGACGATCCGAACCAAGCCTGTGCCGGCGCCGATCTGGTCACCACCGACGTGTGGACCAGCATGGGCTTCGAGGCGGAAAACGAAACGCGCAAAAAAGCATTCGCCGACTGGTGCGTGGATGCCGAGATGATGGCTTGCGCCAATGCCGACGCACTCTTCATGCACTGCCTGCCCGCCCACCGCGGCGAGGAAGTCAGCGCGGAAGTGATCGACGGGCCGCAAAGCGTCGTGTGGGACGAAGCGGAAAACCGTCTGCACGTGCAAAAGGCATTGATGGAATTTCTGCTGCTCGGCAAGCTGAATCACTGAGCGAGGGTGTGCGCGAAGCGCGACGGGGCCTGAATACGAGGCAGGCTGTCACGAACGCGCCGCGCATGTCCCAAGACCGCGCGGGACTACAGACAGACCGGCTCGGCCTCCAGCTCCACGCCGAACCGCTCGCGCACGTCACGCTGAATGGCGCGGGCCAATTCGAGCACCGCGGCGCCGCTCGCGCCGCCGCGGTTCACCAGCACCAGCGCCTGACGGTCGTGCACGGCCGCCGCGCCCATGGCGCGCCCTTTCCAGCCGCAACGGTCGATCAGCCAGCCGGCGGCGAGTTTCACCGTGCCGTCCGCTTGCCGGTACGACACCACTTCAGGCTCGCGCCGTTGCAAGGCCGCGAACTGCGCGGCATCGATCACCGGATTCTTGAAGAAACTGCCGGCATTGCCGAGTTGCGCCGGATCGGGCAACTTGGCGCGCCGCACTGCCACGACGGCGTCGAAAATCGCCTGCGCGCTCGGCGATGTGTCACCATGGCCTTCGGCGGCCAGTTCCCGCGCGATGTCCGCGTAACTGGCACGCGGCACCCAAGCCTTCGGCAAGCGAAAGGTCACCGACGTAATCACAAAACGGTCGCGCCCTTCGCGCTTGAAAGAACTGTCGCGATAGCCGAACCGGCACGCAGCGGCGTCCAGTTCAAGCACCTCGCCGCTCGCCAGTTCCACGGCACGCAGCGACGCGAAGCGCTCGCACATCTCCAGACCGTAAGCGCCGATGTTCTGGATCGGCGCCGCGCCCACCGTCCCCGGAATCAGCGCGAGGTTTTCGAGTCCGGGCATCCCCTGTGCGAGCGTCCAGGCGACGAAGTCGTGCCAGTTTTCGCCGGCCGACGCCTCGACGTACCAGGCTTCGTTGTCTTCACGCGCAAGACGATGGCCGCGCAGCGCCACCAGCAGCACGAGGCCGTCGAAGTCGCCGGTCAGCACAATGTTGCTGCCGCCGCCCAGCACCAGCCGGCGCAAGCCCGCCGCGCGCGGGTCGCGCACCGCGGCCAGCAATTGCGCCTCGCGCTCGATGCGGCATGCCAGACGCGCGCGCACGTCGAAACCAAACGTGTTGTGCGGCTGCAGCGGATAGTCGGCGAGGAAGGATGGGGAGTCGGGCTGATGAGACATCGGGGACATCGGAATATGAGGGGCGTCTGCGGCGGGCCGGGCGGTCATCCGCAGCGGCCTTGGGCAAAAGAGTAAGGCGTCGGTAAAATGACGTCCGGTTCGTGATTATAGCGAGTGCATCGTGCGCAGCCGTCCGGCGGCGCCACGCACCGCGGCACTATTGGGAGAAAGCAATGCCATCGTTTGACGTCGTTTGCGAAGCGAACATGATCGAAGTCAAGAACGCGATCGAGCAGTCCAACAAGGAAATTTCCACCCGTTTCGACTTCAAGGGCTCGGACGCGCGCGTCGAGCACAAGGAGCACGAATTGACGCTGTACGCCGACGACGACTTCAAGCTCGGCCAGGTCAAGGACGTGATGGTGTCGAAAATGGCCAAGCGCAATGTGGACGTGCGCTTTCTCGACTACGGCAAGATCGAGAAGGTGGGCGGCGACAAGGTGAAGCAGGTCGTCACCGTGAAGAAAGGCGTATCGGGCGACCTGGCGAAGAAAATCGTCAGGCTTGTGAAAGACAGCAAAATCAAGGTTCAGGCGAGCATTCAGGGCGACGCGGTGCGCGTGAACGGCACCAAGCGCGACGACCTGCAAAGCGTGATCGCGCTGCTGCGCAAGGATGTGACGGATACGCCGCTCGACTTCAACAACTTCCGCGATTAAGGCGAACGGGCCCGGCGGGCGCGAAGCCAGGGTGGCGGCATGTCCAGATCGCCTGCCACCGCTGTGCATCACAGCGTCCTCTGACGCTGTGGCGCCCGAAGAGCCGGCTGTCTTCAGTGCCGCTTCGCGGCCGCCTGAGCCTCGGCCTTCTTCTTGTCGCCGATGCGGCTTTCCTGCCCCGCCATCAGCTTCGCGATGTTGCCGCGATGGCGCCACACCAGCAGCGAGCTCATCGCGACGATCGCCAGCGCAATGATGTTCGCGCCGAACAGAAAGCCGTCGAAAAGCGGCGCGAACACCGCCGCGGCGAGCGCCGCCAGCGACGAGTAGCGGGTAAAAAACGCGACGATCAACCAGGTCAGCAAGGTAGCAATCCCGAGCACAGGATTGATGGCCAGCAACACGCCCGCTGCCGTCGCCACACCTTTGCCGCCCTTGAAGCGGAAGAACACCGGATACAGATGACCAAGGAACACGGCAATGGCAGCCAGCGCGATCGCCGTGTCGTCGAGGCCGTAATGCGGGCCGAAGTGGCTGACGAGCCACACGGCAAGCCAGCCCTTGAACGCGTCGCCGAGCAGCGTCAAAACTGCGGCTGTCTTGTTGCCGCTGCGCAGCACATTGGTGGCGCCGGGATTCTTCGAGCCATAGGAGCGCGGGTCGGCGAGGCCCATCACGGAACTGACGATCACGGCAAACGACACCGAACCGATCAGATAGGCGACGACGGCGACGATCAGGTTTTGCATCAGGGGTCTCTTATAGGTATCGGAAAGCGCAATGGGTGCAACAGGTGCCGCAGATGCAACATGCCACCCGCAGCTAAAGCGAAATGGCGAACATTCTACCGAACCGGACCCGCGCGACCAGCCACTTTCGCAGAGGCTTGGCACGAAAACGCGCGGCTGGCCGGTCGCTTCGCCGCGTCAATCGACACTCGCGCATTGCACCGGTTTCGCCTCCAGCAGCGCGCTCAGCACGGCGGGTTCGATACTGACGAGAAACCCGCGCCGCCCGCCGTTCAGCCAGATCCGTTCAAGTTCGAGGATACTCGACTCGACATACACCGGCATCGCCTTGCGGGTGCCGAACGGCGAGGTGCCGCCGATCAGGTAGCCCGAGTGCCGGTTCGCCACTTCGGGCTTGCACGGCTCGACCCGTTTTGCGCCGATCTGTCGCGCGAGGTTCTTGGTGGAGACGGTGCGGTCGCCGTGCATCAGCACGATCAGCGGCTTGGCATGTTCGTCTTCCATGACGAGCGTCTTGACCACCTGATGCTCGTCGACCCCGAGCTGGCGCGCCGATTCCGCGGTGCCGCCATGCTCCACATAGTCGTAAGGATGCTCGCCGAACGCGACGCCGTGGCGGCGCAAAAACTGCGTCGCAGGCGTTTCGGAAACGTGTCTGAATTTGCTCATCGGCGCATTGTAATAGTGGCGTCGCGCAACGGCTATTGGCCGAACGGCCAATTGTGCGCCTCCGGCGGCTGTGGCACGATCGTTCGCAAATCATCCGCCGCGCGGCGTGCGGATGCCTTTGTTTCAAGGAGACCGCGTTGACTTTCGATTCGCCCGCACGCAGCGCCATCGACGTGCCCCGCCTGCTGGCCGCACTGCCCCGGCGCATCTCCGAAATTCCAGCGCTGGCCGCTGCGCGCGATCCGCAGCACGTCGCGCTGATCGAAGACGCGCGCCGCCTGACGAATGCGCAACTGCTCGAAGCCGTAGAAGCCACCGCGCAATTGCTGCGCGAATGGGGCGTGCGCGGCGGCGATCGCGTGATGATCGTGGCGGAAAACAGCATCGCGCAGGTAGTGTTGCTGTTCGCCGCCGCGAAGCTCGACGCGTGGGCGCTCGTGTCGAACGCACGCCTGTCCGCCGCCGAACTCGACGCGATTCGCGCGCATGCCAGGCCGCGTCTTGTCGCCTACGCGGTGGAAAGCTCGCCCGATGCGCAGCAACATGCGCTACGCCACGGCGCTGCCATGGCGCCCACGCTCGCGCCCGACATCGGCGCATGGGCCTTTGCGCGTGACGATACCGCAGAGACCGAGCCGGTCGAGGCAGCAAGCGAGCGCCAGTGCGCCGCGCTGATCTACACGACAGGCACCACCGGCGCGCCTAAGGGCGTGATGCTGTCGCATCGCAACCTGCTGTTTATCGCGGCGATTTCGAGCGGCCTGCGCGGAGTCGGTCCGCACGACGTGGTGTACGCCGTGCTGCCTCTGTCACACGTCTACGGCTTCGCCTCGGTGTGCCTCGGCAGCCTGTACGCGGGCGCCACCTTGCGGCTCGCGCCGCGTTTCGCCCCGGATGCCGTGCGCCGCGCGCTCGCCGAAGAACGCGTATCGATCTTCCAGGGCGTCCCCGCAATGCACGCCAAGTTGCTCGAACATCTGCAGACGCAAGGCCATGCGTGGTCCGCGCCGCAGTTGCGCTTTGCCTACTCGGGCGGCTCGCCGCTCGACGCGGCGCTGAAGGCGCATGTCGAACGCGTCTATGGGCTCGCGCTACACAACGGCTACGGGATGACCGAGAGCAGTCCGACCGTCGCCCAGACCATGCTCGACACGCCGCGCAGCGATTGCTCGGTCGGTCACGCGATTCCCGGCGTCGAAGTGCGCTTCGTCACGCTCGAAGGGGTGGACGCCGCGCCAGGGGAAATCGGCGAGCTGTGGGTGCGCGGACCGAACGTGATGCTCGGCTATTACCGCAATCCGGCACAAACCCAGGCGACGGTGACCGAAGACGGCTGGCTGAAAACCGGCGATCTCGCGCGCCAGGACCTCGACGGCGCGCTGCATATCGTCGGGCGCAGCAAGGAGTTGATCATCCGCTCCGGCTTCAACGTGTATCCGGCGGAAGTCGAGCACGTGCTGAACGCGCATGCGGACGTCGTGCAATCGGCGGTGATCGGGCGGGCGGTAGAAGGCAACGAGGAAGTGATTGCGTTCGTCGAACTGAGAGCCGCGGCCAAGGTCACGCCGGCGCAATTGATCGCGTGGTGCGGCGAGCGTCTGGCGCCGTATAAACGTCCTGCCGAAGTACGCGTGCTGGCTGCGCTGCCGGCGGCATCGACCGGCAAAATCCTCAAGCATCGTCTGCGCGATCTGGTTTAGGCCGGAGCGGAGCCGGCGGCCGCCTCACGTCTCACGAAGCCGCCGTGTCGCCCGCAGCGCGCAATTTCACCCTCGCGGATGATGCGCCGCGTGCAGCGACTTCAACCGCTCGCGCGCGACGTGCGTATAAATCTGCGTCGTCGAAATATCCGTGTGGCCGAGCAGTAACTGCACCACGCGCAGGTCGGCGCCGTGATTCAGCAAATGCGTCGCGAATGCATGCCGCAACGTATGCGGCGAAAGCGGCGCATGCACCTCGGCCGCCGCCGCGTGACGCTTGATGATGTTCCAGAACTGCTGGCGCGTCATGCCCTCGGCGCGCGTGGTGACGAACAGCGCGTCGGTGGCGCGCGCGCCCAGCAACGCGGGCCGGGCCTCGCGCAAATAGCGCTCGATCCAGCCGTGCGCTTCCTCGCCGAACGGAATCAGGCGTTCCTTCGAGCCCTTGCCCATCACCCGCACGACGCCTTCGTTAAGCCCCACTTCCACCGTCTTCAGCGTGACGAGTTCGGTGACGCGCAGGCCGCTCGCGTACATCAACTCCAGCATGGTGCGATCGCGCAGGCCGAGCGGCGTGCCGACGTCCGGCGCGCCGAGCAGCGCCTCGACCTGGGCTTCGCTCAGCGTGGCGGGAAAACGCGCCGGCTGTTTGGCGGAGCGGATGCGCAGCGTCGGGTCCACCTGCGCGCGATGTTCGCGCACGGCCCACGCGTAATAGCGGCGAAATACCGAAAGACGCCGGTTCGACGAGGTCGATTTGTCTTTCTGCCGCACCACGGCGTAAGCGGTCAGATCGGCTTCGCTGGCGGTGTCGAGCGAACCGTTGCGGCTGAGCGCCAACCATTCGCAGAAGAGACGCAGGTCGCGGCGGTAGGCGTCGAGCGTGTTGCGCGACAGGCCGTGTTCGAGCCACAGCGCGTCGCAGAATGCATCGATCGAAGCATTGCTCGTAATAAACAGCGGCGATGCGGCGGCGGAGTCGTCGGCAGAATCGGCAAGGATGGCTTCGCTCATGCGTAGGGCACACCTTCATGCGCCAGCAGCCAGCGCTTCACGTTGCGGAAAAAATCGTCGTCCGCGTGATGCGCAAAGCCGCCCAGGCCGCTTGACGACACCACGCGGTGACACGGAATCACCAGCGGAAAATAGTTCGACCCGCACGCCTGGCCGACTGCGCGCGGCACGCTGCCGATCTGCCGCGCGAGCTGCCCATACGTCAGCACCACGCCGGGCGGAATCTCGTTGATGGCCGCCCACACGCGCCGCTGAAATGCGGTGCCAACGGACGCCAGCGGCAGATCGAAAGCCGCCGACGCGCGCTCCAGATAGCGCTCGATCTGCTGCGCCGCCTGCTTCGCCAACGGCGTATCGGGCGCGACGTTGCGCGCCGATTCCGGCAAATAGACGATCTCGCGCACGGTCTGCGCGTCGTGCCGGATGCCGACCTTGCCGAACGGTGCGTCGATGACTGCGTTGAACATGATGGGCCTGCCCGATTTGCTTATCCCACTCGCTGAAGCGGCCCTCACCGAACCGGTACTGCGACGGAGACTGAAGCGCGACGCGCCGCCGCGCCACGAATCCCGCTACTGTACGCCGCCTGCCGAGGCCGCTTCAAGCGCCCATTCGACATGCTCGCGCACGAGCGGCGACGGATCGTTCGCGCGCCCGCGCAAGGCGTCGACAATCGCGGCCCGCGCGTCCTCGGCGATGCTCGCCGGATCGGCCCGCAGCGCATTGCCCATGCCGACCGCCAGATTGCGCAGCCAGCGTTCGTAGCCGATGCGACGAATCGCGCTGCCCTGCATGCGCGTGTCGAAGTCCTCGGCGCTCCAGCCGAACAGATCCACCAGCGTCGCGCGATCGAGTCCGTGCCGCACGTCGAAATCGGCAACCGGCGCGGCCTGCGCGAACTTGTTCCATGGACACACCAGCTGGCAATCGTCGCAGCCATACACGCGATTGCCGATCAGCGGGCGCAATTCCAGTGGAATACTGCCTTTCAGTTCGATGGTCAGATAGGAAATGCACAGGCGCGCGTCGACCTTGTAAGGCGCGACGATCGCGCGGGTCGGGCAGGCATCGATACAGCGCGTGCAACTGCCGCAATGGGACCCGGGAGTCTGCGGGGCATCGTCCGGAGAGGTTTCGGCATCGGTCGGCAACGGCACGTCGACAAAGATTTCGCCGAGGAAGAACAGCGAGCCGGCATCGCGCTGCAGCAGCAACGTATGCTTGCCGCGCCAGCCGAGGGCCGCCTTTTGCGCCAGCTCGACCTCGAGAACCGGGGCGGAATCGGTGAACACGCGGTAACCGTAGGCGCCGATTTCCGCTTCGATTTTCTCGGCAAGTTGTTGCAAACGATTACGCATCACCTTGTGATAATCGCGACCCCGCGCGTAGATCGACACCACCGCCGCCGCGGGATCGGCAAGCCGTGCGTGTTCCTCCGCGCGCCAGTTGCGCCCCTGCTGGCCGGGGTTTGCGGCCGGCTCGCTGTGCTCTTGCGCGGACCATCCGTGAGCCGGCAATGACGCCGGCAAATAGGCCATGCGCGCGCTGATCACGCGTCGCGTATGGGCCACAAGCTCTGCGGGACGCGCGCGTTTCATCCCATGTTTAGCCATATAATCCATCTCGCCGTGGCAGCCCTCTTCGAGCCATGCAGCAAGATTCGCCTCGGCAGCGGAGAGATCGGTGTCGCTGATACCGACCGCCCCGAAACCTAGTTCGCGGCCCCACGCCTTGATGCGCAGGGCAAGCGTCGCCAGCGCCGCTTCATCGTAGTGACGCAGGGCGGGCGCATCGTCATCGGACGCAGGCGTGCAGGAAACGGGGGACTCCGGACTTCGGTTCATCACGCCATTTTACGAGAATGCCCGACAACTCCGATCTCCCGATCCAACCGCCCGCTGCCGTCCTGCTCGAACGCCAGTTCGCGCTCGCGGACGAAGCCGCCACCAGTGCGTTCGGCGTGCGCTTCGCAGAGGCGATCGAGAGCACGCGCAACGCCGCGCAACGGGTGCATGACAGCAACGCCGCCATCCCGGGCTTCCAGGGCCTGCAGGTGCAATTGACCGGCGACCTCGGCGCCGGCAAAACCACCCTCGTGCGCGCCACCCTGCGCGGCCTCGGACACACCGGGCGGGTGCGCAGTCCCACCTATACGCTCGTCGAACCCTACGCGGTGCAAACACCCGATGGGGAACTTGAGCTCTATCACTTCGATCTGTACCGGTTCACCGATCCGGCCGAATGGGCCGACGCCGGCTTTCGCGAGTACTTCGACAGCGGCGCGGTTTGCCTCGTCGAATGGCCGCAGCGCGCGGGCAGCCTGCTCGGCGTGCCGGATCTCGTTTTCTCGCTCGATGTGGATGGCGACGGCCGGCTGCTCATTGCCCGGGCGTACAGCGAATCAGGAAAAGCATGTCTAGAAAGATGTTGATCAAACCATTCCGCTCGATCGAGTCCGCCGCCACCGCGAGCCATAACTGGCGGCGCCGGCAGATTCTGCGCGCGGGCGCCTCGACACTCATGCTCGGCCTCGTCGGCCCGCGCCTCGCCTGGGCCAGCTCGGTGCTCGGCGTGCGGGTCTGGCCGGCGCGCGACTACACGCGCGTGACGATCGAATCCGATCAGCCGCTGCAGAACACCCAGCAACTGCTGCAAGGCCCCGACCGGCTGGTGGTGGACCTGAACGGTCTCGATCTCGACCAGGCGCTCAAGGACCTCGTCTCGAAGATCACGCCAAACGACCCGCAGATCCAGGCGGTACGGGTCGGCCAATATCAACCGCATGTGGTGCGGATGGTGTTCGACCTGAAAGGCTCGGTCAAGCCGCAGGTGTTCACGTTGCCGCCGGTCGGCTCGTACAAATACCGGCTGGTATTCGACCTGTATCCCGCCGTCGCGCCGGATCCGATGATGGATCTGCTCGCGCAGAGCGAGCACAAGCAGCAGCGCCTCGACGAAAACAACGCGCAAAACAGCTCGCCGCCGCCGAGCACGCTGAGCGGCCCAGGCACCACGCCGCCCGCCGCGGACAACAGCGAAGCATTTTTCGACCGCTACGCGCAGGACAACGGCAGTGCGCCCGAAGCGCCGCATCCGCAGCTTCACAGCACGCCCGTGCCGCCGATTCTCGCGCCGCGCGCGCTTGCCCAGGCGCCGGCGCCGCTTCCCGTGCCCGGCAAGCCGGCAGCAGCGGGCGCGCTGGCGCGCAATAACAGCAACACCAACGGCAGCGGCAACAACGACGACGGCGGCGACGACACTTACGCCTTCACCACGCCGAAGTCCGGCAAGAACAACACCGTGCGCCTGCTGACCGTGGCGATCGACCCGGGCCACGGCGGCGAGGACCCGGGCGCAATCGGCAGCGCGGGCACTTACGAGAAGCACATCGCGCTCGACATCGCCAAAAAGCTGCGCGCGAAAATCGATGCGCAGCCCAACATGCGCTCGATGATGACGCGCGACGACGACTTCTTCGTGCCGCTCAACGTGCGCGTGCAAAAAGCGCGGCGCGTCGGCGCGGACCTGTTCGTGTCGATCCACGCGGACGCGTTTACCACGCCGCTGGCACGCGGCTCATCGGTGTTCGCGCTGTCGGAGCACGGCGCCTCGAGTGCCGCGGCGCGCTGGATGGCGGACAAGGAAAACTCGTCGGATCAGATCGGCGGCATCAACATCAAATCGGACGACGCGGCGGTGAATCGCGCGCTATTCGATATGTCGACCACCGCGCAGATCCGCGATTCGATGCGCTACGGCAACTTCGTGCTCAACGAAATTGGCGGCATCAACAAGCTGCACAAGGGTTCGGTCGAACAGGCCGGATTTGCGGTGCTGAAGGCGCCGGATATCCCGTCCATCCTCGTCGAGACAGCCTTCATCAGCAACCCGGAAGAAGAAACGCACCTCAACGACGACGCCTATCGCGATCAGATGGCGACCGCGATCATGAAGGGCATCAAGCGATATTTCGCGGCGAATCCGCCGCTGGCGAAGAACCGCATGACGTGAGGCGCCTCGCGTCGAGGAAGCAGAACGGCCGCCGCGTGCGGCCGTTTTTGCTTTTTGGCGCCGGCCGCATCCCAAACAGCACCATCCCGCCCACAACAGTAGAATGACCCCATCCCCCACCCCGCGAGCCTGCCCATGTCCTCCTCGATCAAAGCGGTCCTCAAGCCCCACTTGCGCGACGTCGGCAGCCTGACCGTGCGCCGCGTCCTGCCGGCGCTGGCGGCGCGGCTGATCGGGCCGTTCATCTTCTTCGACCACATGGGACCGGCCACCCTCGAGCCGGGCAAAGGGCTCGACGTGCGCCCGCATCCGCATATCGGCCTCGCCACCGTCACTTATCTGTTCGAAGGCGAGATCATGCATCGCGACAGCCTCGGCTCAGAGCAGAAAATCGTCCCCGGCGACGTCAACTGGATGACCGCCGGCCGCGGCATCGTCCATTCGGAACGCACGCCGCCCGAAAGCCGCGCCACCGGGCAGACGATGCACGGCATCCAGACCTGGGTCGCGCTGCCGCTGGAAGCGGAAGAGGTCGAACCGTCCTTCGAGCATCACGCCGCCGCCACGTTGCCGGAAATCGAGCGCAATGGCGTCAGGCTGCGCGTGATCGCCGGCACCGCGTTCGGCCAGACCGCGCCGGTGACGACCTTCTCGGGCACCCTGTATGTCGCCGCTCACTTCACGCCGGGCGGCGCGTTCGCGCTCGAACCCGAACACGAGGAACGCGGCGTCTACCTCGTGGAGGGCGATCTGGAGATCGACGGCACGCCGCTGGAAGCCGGCCAGATGGCCGTGCTGGCGCTCGACGAAACCGTGACGCTCGCCAGCAGCGGCGGTGCCACCGTCATGCTGCTCGGCGGCGAAAAGCTGGACGGCGAGCGCTTCATCGAATGGAATTTCGTCGCCAGTTCGCGCGAGAAAATCGACCGGGCCAAGCTGGCCTGGGCCGCTCAGGAAATGGGCAAGGTGCCCGGCGAGACGGAGTGGATTCCGCTGCCTGAACGCCAGTCGCATTGAAGCCGGCGCATTCGCCCCCATCTATAAGCCCGAACAGTTATATCGACGAGGACGCAATGGAAACAACCCTGGCCACTTTCGAAAAAGACGTCATCACCGCTTCGACGCTTGCGCCGGTGCTGGTCGATTTCTGGGCGCCGTGGTGCGGACCGTGCAAGACGCTCGGCCCGATGCTGGAGAGACTCGAAGCGGAATATGCCGGCAAATGGCGGCTCGTCAAAGTGAACGTCGACGAAAATCAGGAACTGGCCGCGCATTTTCAGGTGCGCAGCATTCCGCACGTCATGGCGTTTGCCGACGGCCAACCGGTCGACCAGTTTATCGGCGTGCTGCCGGAAGGCCAGATCCGCGCGTTCCTCGACCGCCTCGTACCCCAAGGTGCCGACGCGGCCCGCGCCGAAGCGCAGGCCGCGCTCGCCGAAGGCCGCCGCGAAGACGCCTACGACGCGCTCAAGGCCGCCCTCGCTTACGACCCGGGCTTCGACGAGGCGCGTATGGACCTGATCGAGCTGCTGCTGGAAGACAACCGCACCGACGAAGCGCGCAACGAGGTCGATCTGCTGTCGCCGAAAACCACGCAAGGAATCGACGCCCGCTTCAATGCGATCAAGACAAGTCTGGACGCCTTGGATGCCGCCGCCGACCTGCCGCCCACCGACGCACTGGAAGCCCGCGTCACCGCTGAGCCGGGCGATCTCGAAGCCCGCTTCGACCTCGCCAGCGCGCTGATTGCGCGGCGCAACTACGCGGGCGCGCTGGAGCATCTGCTGGCCATCGTGCAGCGCGACCGGACCTTCCGCGACGACATCGGCCGCAAGACCATGCTGTCAGTGTTCGATCTTGCAGCGCATCAGCCGGAAGTCGTGGCGCAATGGCGGCGCAAGCTGAGCGCGGCGCTGTTCTGATCCGGGTGAAGCCCGCCTCACCCCGCCGCGCGCTGCGCGAGCGCGCGCAGCACATGCGCGGCGGCGGCGAATCCAAAGCTCGCCGTCACGCACACGCTTGAACCGAATCCCGCGCAGTTCAAACCAACCGGGCCGGCCACGTTAGGCGACGTCGCGACGTGCTCGGCGTCCCCGTCGATATCGCAGACGGCTGCTTCCGGGTAGATCAGCGGCTCGTCCGAATACACCGCGCTCACCTTGAACTTCGCCTTCGGGCCGCGCGGGAAACCGTGTTGCTTGCGTAACTGCGCCCGCACCTTCGAAAGCAGCGGGTCCTGAATCGTCAGCGCCAGATCGTCGATGCGGATACGCGTCGGGTCGAGCTGGCCGCCCGCGCCGCCTACCGTGATCAACGGCTGCTTCTGTTCGACACACCAGGCGATCAGCGCGGTCTTGGTCCGCACGCTGTCGATGGCATCAATCACGTAATCGAAGCCGCCGCCCAGCACCGCGGCGAAGTTATCCGGCTCGATGAAGTCCTCCACCAGCCTCACGTCGCATAGCGGGTTGATTTGCGCGATGCGCTCGGCCATCGCGTCCACCTTCGGCTTGCCGTAGTTGCCGTCGAGCGCGTGGATCTGCCGGTTGGTGTTGCTTTCGGCGACGTTGTCCAGGTCGATCAGGGTCAGCGAGCCGATCGCGCTGCGGGCCAACGCCTCGGCGACCCACGAGCCCACGCCGCCAATCCCGATCACCGCGACCCGGGCACGCTCGAACGCCGTGAGCGCGGGCGCGCCATACAGCCGCGCGACGCCGCCGAAGCGCCGCGCGTGATCGGCGGCTTCAACGCCACCGGAGGCGGTCACATCAGAAAGCGTGGTGAAACTCGGTGTGGACATGGGCGGGACTCGTCTAAAGCGGATAAAAGTAGCGAAAAGCGATCAAAGCGGTGGCTAAAAGCTATTGGCGCAAAATGAAACTACAAAGCAAACTACGCAAAGACAACAACGCGGTGACTTCGAAGCAAATTAAAAATCAGACAAAATCTGTCGCGGCGCAAATAAATCCCTACTGGAAACAAAGCGGATAAACATTTGCACGCGCCGATCCGCTATTTTGCCTGATCGCGTGCCATCCCACGCGCAAGCCCCGCATGCGCCGCCCCGGGGTGCCTCGCACCCTGTCATGCGGCACGCAGGAAATTTGTTCCTTAGTTATACTGGCCGAACTGTAGCGTTCGCATAAGAACATGACATCACTTGCCGACCTTCGGAAAAACTATTCGCTGGGTTCATTGGACGCAGCGGATGCCGATCGCAATCCCTTCCGTCAATTCGACGCATGGTTTGCCCAGGCAATCGAAGCCCAACTACCCGAGCCGAACACGATGACGCTCGCCACCGTCGATTCGCGCGGCCGCCCTTCGGCCCGAATCGTGCTGGTGAAAGGCGTCGACGAACGCGGCTTTGTGTTTTTCACCAATTACGAAAGCCGTAAAGGCCGCGAGCTGGCGGACAATCCGCACGCGAGCCTGCTGTTTTACTGGATCGAACTGGAGCGCCAGGTGCGCATCGAAGGCACCGTCGTCAAGGTGAGCGCCGCCGAAAGCGATCGGTACTACGAGTCGCGGCCGCTCGGTTCGCGCATCGGCGCGTGGGCATCGGAACAAAGTCAGGTAATCGAAAGCCGTACCGTATTAGAAGCACGGGAACGGGAAATCAGCGCGAAGTACGGCGAGCATCCGCCGCGTCCGCCGCATTGGGGCGGCTATCGCCTGATTCCCGACGCAATAGAATTCTGGCAAGGTAGACCGTCGCGTCTTCATGACCGGCTGCTCTACACGCGTGCGGTAGAAGGCGGCGACTGGCAGATCGCCCGGCTATCGCCCTGAACTATCTCAACGCCGGCGCGCCCGGGCTGCCATAGAAGCAGCGCGCGCACCGGCCAAGGTCGCGCGGCCATCGAGGCCCAGGAGTCACGCTACGGCACGCAGCGACCTGAATAGCTTTGCTTTGTATTTCATCGGACACGGAGAAATCACATGTTCTGGGAGAAGAAGCTGGCGCAGTGGGTGGAAGAAGTCAGGACCAAGGCGAATCTACCCGCTCGTTTAGTGCTGTGGGATGGTCAGCAACACGACTTTGGGCAGTTTGCCGCGCCCCGGGTCACGCTGCACGTGAAAAGCGCGACGGCGCTGCCGTACCTGCTCGAACCGAGCCTCGACAATCTCGGCGAGGCATACGTGAAGGGCAAGATCGACATCGAAGGCAAGCTGTCGGACATCATCAACGTCGGCTACTCGCTGGCCCGTAACACGGTCACGAGCGCCAGCAAGCTGGCACGCGTGCGACGCTACTTCAATCACTCGAAGTCGTCGGACAAGAAGGCCATTCAGTATCACTACGACGTCTCGAACGAGTTCTATCAGTTATGGCTCGACGAGAACATGGTGTACTCGTGTGCGTACTTCGAAAATGGCGATGAAGATCTCGCCACCGCGCAAATCAAGAAGATCGACCACATCCTCACCAAGATCCAGTTGCAACCCGGTCAGCGTCTGCTCGACATCGGCTGCGGCTGGGGCGCGCTGGTAATGCGGGCGGCGTCGAAATTCGGCGCGCAGTGTCTGGGCATCACGCTGTCGCAAAACCAGTTCGATCTGGCGACCGCGCGCGTGAAAGCCGCCGGGCTCGAGGACAAGATCGAGATCCGCCTGCAGGACTACCGCGACCTCGAAGGCCAGTTCGACCGCATCACGAGCGTGGGCATGTTCGAGCACGTCGGGCGCAAGAACCTGCCGGGCTACTTCCAGAAGATCCACGACCTGCTGGTGGACGACGGCATTGCCATGAACCACGGCATCACGTCATCCGATGCGGATAGCGGCGAGACGTCGCTTGGCGGCGGCGAGTTTATCGACCGCTACGTGTTCCCGGACGGCGAGCTGCCGCATATCAGCCTCGCGCTCGAATCGATGCAGCGCGGCGGCCTCGAAGCGGTTGACGTCGAAAGTCTGCGCCGTCACTATGCGCACACGCTCGATATCTGGGCGGAGAATTTCGAGAACCACGCGGAAAAAGCCCGCACACTGGTCGATGACGAGAAATTCCGCATCTGGCGCGTGTATCTGGCCGGCTGCGCGTATGCCTTCGAAAACGACGACGTGTCGATCTATCAGGTGGTGTGCCGCAAGGCGGGACGCAGCGCGAAGACCTTGCCGTGGTCGCGCCGGTACATGTACGACAAACCGCTGTGATGCGGTTGCGCCGGAGCTGGACACCACCGCGCAACGGCTCCGGCGCAACTTTTGACAGCAAGAACAAGAAACGATGGATCAAGGCGGAGCGAGTGACTATCCGTTACTGACGGATAGGGCGGAAGACCAGCCGGAGCAATCGGAGCCTCCGGTTGCCGATGCAGGCCAGCTGGATCTGTTCGGTATGCCGGTGGAGGTAGTCGTTGCCAAAACGGCGCCGGCTTCCGCCAGCCATCCCGCCGCGACGCCCGCCGCCTCGCTTGCCACCGCCTCACCCGCCGCTGCGCCTCCCGCCAAAAAACGCCGCACCCGCGACGTCCTCGCCGCCGAACCGTCCGCCGAAGTCCTGGAGATCGCCCGCGCACTGCCGCCGCAGATTCACCTCGGCACCTCGACGTGGTCGTTTCCCGGCTGGAAAAACATCGTTTACGGCGACGACTACAGCAACAGCAAACTGTCGCGCGACGGTCTGACCGCTTACGGCGCGCATCCGCTGCTGCATACGGTTAGCATCGACCGTTCGTTTTATGCGCCGCTCACCGTCACGGATTATCTGCGTTACGCGCAGCAGGTGCCGGAGCACTTCCGCTTCATCGTCAAGGCGCCCGCGCTCGTCACCGACGCCACCGTGCGCGCGGAGCGCGGCGAACCGGTATCGCTCAACCCCTGCTTTCTGAACGCGCAACTCGCCGCGGACGAATTCGTGCAGCCCTGCCTCGACGGACTCGGCGCCAAAGCCGGCGCGCTGGTATTCCAGATTTCGCCGCTGCCGGATCAGATGCTGGCGGACCCGGCGGCCTTCATCGAGCGATTCGCTGAATTTCTTGAGGCGCTGCCGCGTCTGCCCGAGGGCACCTCGTATGCCGTCGAGATTCGCGACGCCTGCCTGCTGACGCCGCGCTTCATCCGCACGCTGAAAGCGGCGGGGGTGCGGTATTGCGTCGGGCTGCATGCGCGCATGCCCGACCCGCTGCGGCAAGCCGCGGCGCTTGCGCTGCTCGACGGTGAACCAGGCGGCGCGCTGATCGTGCGCTGGAGCCTGCACGGCGGTTTCAAGTACGAACAGGCGAAGGCGAAATACGATCCGTTCGATCGCCTCGTCGACGAAGATCCGACCACCCGCATGGCCTTAGCCGAACTGGCCGCGCGTTATGCCCTGGCCGGGCAGCCGGTGCTGATTGCGGTGAACAACAAGGCGGAAGGGTCGGCGCCGCTCAGCTGCATCAAGCTCGCGCGGGCGATTGTCGAAGCCTGCACGCGAATGAGAGACGAAGCGGCCGGCGGCGGCGAGGCGCTCAGCCCGGACTAGCCTGCCTTCACCCGATGGGCGAATTTCTGCCGGAATTTCGCCACCTTCGGCGCGACCACCACCGAGCAATAGCCCTGATCCGGATGCTGCGCGAAATAGTTCTGGTGATAGGCTTCGGCCGGCCAATAGTTGCCGTCGAGCGGCAACACCTGGGTGACGATCTGCCCGCTGTAGATACCTTCGGCCTCGATCTGGCGGATTGCCTGCAGCGCCGTCTCGCGCTGCGCTTCCGAGTGCGTAAAGATCACCGAACGGTATTGCGTGCCCACATCGTTGCCCTGCCGGTTAAGCTGCGTCGGATCGTGGATCGCAAAGAAAATATCCAGAATCTCGCGGTAGCTGATCGTCGCCGGATCGAATTCGAGCTTCACGACTTCAGCGTGGCCGGTGTCGCCGTCGCACACCTGTTCGTAGGACGGCCACTGCACGGTGCCGCCTGCGTAGCCGGACTCCACGGCGCTGACGCCCTCGACACTGAGAAACACAGCTTCTAGACACCAAAAACAGCCACCTCCGAGGGTGGCGACTTCAACGGTCTGACTCATGCTGCCTGCTCCTGATTGGATTGCTGCCCGTCTCCGCGCGGAATCACCCTGCCGGGCATGCCGCGCTGCCGCTCATTGCCGTCCACCGGCGGCTTCTATTCCTTCCATGCATGAAGCGGGCCATATTGAGCGCCCCGCCGGCAGCCGAGCTTCACGGCCAGTTGGTCTACGATTCCGTTAAAATTGGGATAAATCGCCGATTTTCTACATGACTTTCGATTCAATTTATTCCCTTCGTGCCCGTCACGCGGCGACCCGGCCGACCCAGCGGACCCGCGTCCGATGAAGCGCGCCAGCCCGCCCAATTTCGACCAGCTCGCCTTCAAGAAGGCGCTGGGCCAGTTCGCCACCGGCGTCACGGTGATCACTACGCGCGCGGCGTCCGGCCAGTTGATCGGCATTACGGCCAGCTCATTCAACTCGGTTTCGCTGACGCCGCCGCTCGTGCTGTGGAGCCTCGCCACCCGCTCGGCATCGATGCCGGCCTTTCAGACGAACAGTCACTACGTGGTCAATGTGCTGGCCGCCTCGCAGCTCGATCTGTGCAAGCGCTTTGCGACGGTGAAGGGTGACCGCTTCGAAGGGGTCTCACACGCGGCGGGCGATACCGGCATGCCGGTGCTCGACGGTGCATTAGCGTGGTTTGAGTGCCACAACCGCAGCCGCTACGAAGAGGGCGACCACGTCATTTTTGTAGGCGAAGTAGAGCGCTGCGGCGTGCGCGAGGATGCGCAAGCAATCGCGCCGCTGGTGTTCCAGAACGGGCAATTTCACGGGCTGAAGCCGCTGTAGGCGGCTTCAGGTCACCCCGGCGCTAGCCGCCGTCAGTCCCCGGCCGCCACACTGCCCCGCGCCACCGCCGTGGCCACCAGCGCCACTGGCACGCCCGAGTCTTCCTTGAGCGTCTGCAGCACGATGTTCGAGCGGATATCCATCACGCCTGGGGCCTTGTACAGCCGCTCCAGCACGAAATCCGAGTAGTGCTTGAGATTGTGCGCGAGCACCCGCAGCAGATAATGGGTCTCGCCGGTCACGACAAACGCGCCGACCACTTCCGGCCAGTCGCGCAACGCCTCCGCAAAGGTCTCGTGCCAGTTTTGCTGGTCGTTGCGCATGGACACCTGCACGAACGCCTCCAGCTCGAAACCCAGCACCTCGCGGTTCAGGCACGCCCGGTAGCGTTCGATCACACCCTGCTCTTCCAGCAGGCGCAGCCTGCGTAGACAGGCGGAAGGCGAGAGCGAAATGCGCTCCGCCAAATCCAGATTGCTGATCCTTCCTTCTTGCTGAAGCACCGTCAAGATACGGCAATCGGTGGCGTCGAGCGAGATCGCGTTCATATTCGGTCTCCCTTTCCTGTTTGTATCAAATTATGTTCCAAGAGAGACCAAAAAACGAGTTTTTTTCGCAAGCACATTTCACGGCGGCCCGCCTATCATTCCAGCTATACACCGGGAGATATGACGGAGACATGAAAACATTCTGGGATATCACCCCCGCCATCGACGCCGCCACGCCCGTCTGGCCGGGCGATACGCCAGTCGGCATCGAGCGCGTCTGGCGCATGGAAGCCGGCTCGCCGGTCAATGTTGCGCGGCTGACCCTGTCGCCGCACACTGGCGCCCATACGGACGCCCCGCTGCATTACGACGCCGGCGGCGCGGCCATCGGCGCGGTGCCGCTCGACGCATATCTCGGCCCATGCCGCGTGATTCACTGCATCGGCGCCGCGCCGCTCGTCACGCCCGAGCAGGTGGCGCACGCGCTGCAAGACTTGCCGCCGCGCGTATTGCTGCGCACCTACGAGCGGGCGCCCACGGCAGCGTGGGACAGCGCCTTCTGCGCGGTCGCGCCGCAGACAATCGACCTGCTCGCGGCGCACGGCGTCAAGCTGATCGGCATCGATACGCCGTCGCTCGATCCGCAGGACTCGAAGACGATGGACGCTCATCACCGCATCCGCGCTCACCGCATGGCGATTCTCGAAGGCATCGTGCTGGACGAAGTGGCCCCCGGCGATTACGAACTGATCGCGCTGCCGCTCAAGTTCGCCACGCTCGACGCGAGCCCCGTGCGCGCCGTGCTGCGCGCCCTGCCCGCCCAGCCCGCCGCCTGTGCCGACTGACCCATTTTGGATTTTTGACTCTGGACCATCATGAACAACCGTGACGAAGCCGTAGCGCTCGACCGCGCCGACCCGCTCGGCGCGCTGCGCGATCAGTTCGCGCTGCCGACCACCACTATTTATCTCGACGGCAACTCGCTCGGCGTGCCGCCGGCCGCGGCCGCGCAACGCGCCCAGACCGTGATTGCCGCCGAATGGGGCGAAGGGCTGATCCGCAGCTGGAACAGCGCCGGCTGGTTCGCGCTGCCGCGCCGCCTCGGCAACAAGCTCGCGCCGCTGATCGGCGCGGCGCACAACGAGGTAGTGGTCACCGATACGATTTCGATCAACCTGTTCAAGTTGCTCTCGGCCGCCCTGCGGCTGGCGAACGAGCGCGACCCAAAGCGGCGTGTGATCGTCTCCGAACGCTCGAATTTCCCCTCGGATCTATACATCGCCCAAGGGCTGATCGAGCAGCTCGATCGGGGCTACGAACTGCGCCTCGTCGACGATCCGTCCGAACTGCCGGCGGCCATCGGCGACGACACCGCGATCGCCATGATCACTCACGTCAATTACCGCACCGGTTACATGCACGACATGGCCGCGCTGACGAAGCTGATCCACGAAAAAGGCGCCCTGGCGCTGTGGGATCTGGCGCACTCGGCGGGCGCGGTGCCGGTGGATCTGAACGGCGTCGGCGCGGATTACGCGGTGGGCTGCACCTACAAGTATCTGAACGGCGGCCCGGGTTCGCCGGCCTTCGTGTGGGTGCCGCATCGCCATCAGAATGCTTTTACGCAGCCGTTGTCGGGATGGTGGGGACATCGCGCGCCGTTCGAAATGAATCCGCTCTACCGGCCCGACGACGGCGTCGGCCGCTTCCTGTGCGGCACCCAGCCGATGGTGTCGATGGCGCTGGTCGAATGCGGGCTCGACGTGTTCCTGCAAACCGATATGCAGGCGATTCGTCAGAAGTCCCTGGCACTTACCGATCTGTTCATCGAACTGGTCGAAACGCGCTGCGCAGAGTTTCCGCTCAAGCTCGTCACGCCGCGCGCGCACCCGCAGCGCGGCTCGCATGCCAGCTTCGAACATCCGCGCGGTTACGAGGTGATGCAGGCGCTAATCGCGCGGGGCGTGATCGGCGATTACCGCGAGCCGCACGTGTTGCGCTTCGGCTTTACGCCGCTGTACACGCGCTTTGTCGATGTGTGGGACGCCGTCCAAACCCTGCATGAGGTACTCGTCAACGAGACCTGGCGGGCGCCTGAATTTGCCGCTCGCGGCGCGGTGACCTGAGGAGCAGGCGATGACCGATCATATGCAGACGCCTGAGGTTCCGGGCTCGCAGGACGCACCCGGCAACGCGCCCGCGCAAGGCGGTTGCCCGTTTGGTCACGGCGCGGCGGCCGATAGTCGCGCGGCCGCGCACGCACCGCATGTCCCGCACGTGCCGCCCGCGGACGACGACGGCTGGCACAACGCCCAGCTCGATTTTTCAAAGTCGATGAGCTACGGCGATTATCTGTCGCTCGGCTCCATTCTGTCCGCGCAACATCCGCTTTCGCCGGACCACAACGAGATGCTGTTCATCATCCAGCATCAGACCAGCGAACTGTGGATGAAGCTCGCGCTCTACGAATTACGCGCGGCGCTCGCCGCCGTCCATCGGGACGAGTTGCCGTCCGCGTTCAAGATGCTCGCACGCGTCTCGCGCATCATGGAACAACTGGTGCAGGCGTGGAGCGTGCTGTCGACGATGACGCCGTCCGAGTACACGGCAATGCGTCCGTATCTGGGAAGCTCGTCCGGGTTTCAATCGCATCAGTATCGGCAGATCGAATTTCTGCTTGGCAACAAGAATGAGCTAATGCTCAAGCCGCATGCGCATCGGCCCGGGGTGCTGGCGGAAGTGAAAGCGACGCTGGAAGCGCCCTCGTTCTACGACGAAGTGATCCGCCTGCTGGCGCGGCGTGGCTTCGCGATCGCACCCGAGCGGCTCGCGCGCGACTGGACCCAGCCGACCACGCACGATGCATCGGTCGAGGCCGCGTGGCTCGAGGTCTACCGTAATCCGTCGCAGCATTGGGAGTTGTACGAGATGGCCGAAGAGCTGGTCGATCTCGAAGATGCGTTCCGGCAATGGCGCTTCCGGCACGTGACCACGGTCGAGCGGATCATTGGCTTCAAGCAGGGAACGGGCGGCACCAGTGGCGCGTCGTATCTGCGCAAGATGCTGGACGTAGTGCTGTTTCCGGAGTTGTGGCATGTGCGAACGGTGCTGTAGAACTTGAGCGCGTCAGCAACGGTCGGGGCTGCAGCGAGGGGCCGCGCACGGCTCCACATGCGGGGTTCCTCTCTCTGTAAACATGTGCAGATGTGTTCTCCGCAGTGCATCAACGGCAGTGACACGTGCTCATTCGTAATTTATAAAAATACATTGCACAACTGAACAATTTCGGTTTTGGATGTACTGGCCTCGCACATCTTTCCTTAACGCATAACATCACCTAACCTAGCTTGAAACAATGCTTCGTCGGGATCGCTTATGCGTGCACCGGAAATTCGGTTGTTCGGATACGCCATAGCGCCATTGCTCCGCGACACCGCGTCACAGGCTCAAAGCCTCTGCGTTGCAGAACTCGCCTTACTCATCCTGCTTTCGCTGGGTGCTGCCCGCGACGCGCAGGCGACCGACCTCACCAGTTCCACCACGGAATACATCCTGAGCGCCGGCGGCAATCCCTATACCGTGGTCTCCGGCGCCACCATCAATACCGTCGCCTCGGGCGAAGACGCCATCTACGGCAAAAGCACCAGCGGCTGGACTCTGACCAACAACGGCTCCGTCACCGGCGGGTTCTTCGCCGTTCAGTTCGGCAGCTCCTTTGCCACGGTCGTGAACAACGGCTCGTTCCTGAGCCCGAACGAAACCGCGCTGGCGCTGTTCTTCGGCGGCCAGGTGACCAACGCGGCGGGCGCCGTGATCGCCGCCAAGCTCGACGGTGTATATGCCGACAGCGATAACAGCCGCGTCGTCAACGCGGGCATGATCAACGGCGACGTGTTCGGTCTCGCGGACGATCAAAGCGGCGTTCATCTGCCGCTGGGCGGTAGCGTCGATAATCTGTACGGCGGCGTCATCCGCGGCTATACGTCAGGCATCCTTGCCGCTGCGGCAACCACCGTCATGAACGCGGGTGTCATCGGTTCCACAAGTGGACCGGCGATCGATCTGACGACCGCCACGGGGACCACCGGCAGCGTGGTCGTCAATAGCGGCACCATCGACGGCGGCGGCGGAATCGCCATTCAGTTCGGCCCGAACGACGACACCTTGCAGATCACCGGAACCTCGCTCATCGATGGCATCGTCGACGGCGGTTCGCACAGCGCGACAGGCGCGAATACGCTGATTCTCGGCGGCAGCGCGCCCGGCACATTCGATCTGTCGTCGCTCGGGGCGAATGCCCAGTACCGCAATTTCAATGCTTTGCTCAAGCAGGATACGAGTGTCTGGACGCTAACCGGCGCGAACACGGCGCCGCAGGACTGGCAGATCTCCGGCGGCACGCTCATGGTGACGGGACAGTTGACAGGCAGCATTGCTGCCGCGCCTGGCGCCACAGGCGTTGAGGTCGGGGTTGGCCAAAGCGGCGCGATTCGGGCCGCCACCGGCAGCGCGGTTTCAGTAGGCGACGGCAGCCTCGTCACCAACGGCGGCACGCTTGCGAACAGCGCGAGCGGTGCGCCCGCCGTTGACGCGCAGGGCGCGGGCGTCGGCGTGACGAACTCGGGCTCGATTGCCGCCTCGGGCGCGCATGCAGCGGGGGTATCGATCACCGCGTCCAGTGGCGCCGCAAGCCTCGTCAACCAGCAAGGCGCGACCATTGCCAGCAACGAGGGGGTTGCGGTCGCGGCGGGGTCGAACGTTTCGTTCAGCAATGCCGGCACGTTGACGGGCAATAGCATCGCCGTGAGCTTCACCGGCTCGAATGATCTTTTGACGCTCGGCACCGGCAGCGTCGTCAGTGGCGATCTGAGCGGCGGCAACAGCGCCGGCAATGCGCTGGTCCTGCAAGGCGCGGGCACGCTGTCGAGTCATGTCTACGGCTTCCCTACCCTGACGATGAACGGCGCCGCGTGGACACTTGCTGGCAATGCGGAAATCGGCGGCGCCACGCTGCTCAATACCGGCACATTGCAACTGGACAGCACGATGACAAGTCCAGTGGTCACGCTGGCGCCGGCGGCCACGCTCAGCGGTACGGGGACAGTGCGCGGCGCGCTGGCGGTCCAGGGCCAAATCACGCCCGGCGACGCCACCCCGCCCGCCGCCGCCCCGGTGAATGTATATGCGCCGACGCCGTTGCCGCTATCAATCGGCACGCTCGGCGTCGCTGGCCGTTATACGCAAAGCGCTGCAAGCAGCTATGTCGTGGAGGTATCGCCGAATGGCAACGACCTGATCGCGATCTTGGGTACAGCAGCGCTGCAGGGTGGAACCGTCATCGCAAGGCTGCGCGCTGCCTCGTTTTCGCCCAGCGACACGTATCGCATCCTGTCGGCGTCGACAGGCGTGACAGGGAGCTTCGCGTCAGTCGAGACGCTCAATCCGTTCGTGCAGCCGTCGCTGGTCTACGACGCCGACGATGTCTACTTGCAGGTCAACCGGAGCTTTCAGAATGCCGGCGGCACACCCAATCAGATCGCGGTCGAAACGGCGCTCGATCACGGCGTCGCGGGAATCGCCAATCATGCGCCGCCGACTGTCGACTTCCTGACGCTCGCCGCCGATCTGGTGAGCCTCGAGGGATCCGCCGCCTACGCCGCACTCAACCAGTTAAGCGCCGAAGCCTACGCCGCGCTGCCGAACGCGCACTTCGCCGCCGCGCAAACCGACATCAGCGCGATAGACGCACGACTCGACGAAACCCACGCTGGCCGCACCTGCGCACAAGACGCCAGCAGCGGCCTGAACCGCGCGCAAGACGGCCTCTCCCGCAGCGGCGACGCCCGCGTATGTTCGTGGGCGGCAGTCCTCGGCGACACCGCGAGAATCGGCGGCTACGATACCTGGCTCTCCCAACAGATCGACCTGGCGGGCGCGATCGCGGGCGTCGATTACCGCGCGGCTCCGACGCTGACGCTCGGCGGCGCGCTCGCCTATCTGCACGGCAACACTTCCACCGACTCGCTGCCCGCGCACGGCCAGTTCGACAGCTATCAGGCCATGCTCTACGGCAGCTACGCGCCCGGCCTCTACTGGATCGACACGACGCTCGGCTTCGCGCGCAACGACGACCAGATGAAACGCAGCATTCTGTTCACCGACCCGACGCGCACCGCCCAGGGCAACACAGACGGCAGTCAGTATTTTGCGTCGCTGCGCGCGGGGCTCGATCTCCCTGCGGGCGCAGTGGGCGTGCTCACGCCGTTCGCAGCGCTGGAAGCACAAGATGTCGAACTGCCTGGACTGAGCGAGGCCGGTGCGGGCGCGGCGGATCTGGTGTTGCCGGGCACATCGGCCAGTTCGGTGCGGACCCTGCTCGGCACGCAATGGCGCAAGGCCGTGAATTGGGCGGGACGGCAATGGGACTTCGAAGCGTCGGCCGCGTGGGCCCATGCCTACGGTGCCCTCACGCGCGCGGTCGACGCGAGCTTTGCGGGCGCATCGGCAAGCAGTTTCGTCGTCCACGGCAGCGGCGCGGCTCGCGACGCCGCGCAAATCGCCTTGAGCGCGAGCCTCGCGTTCGGACAGCATGCGCACGCGTTTTTGCGTTGCAACGGCGAATTCGGCTCGCACGACAATGCGTTAGCGGGCGCACTCGGATTCAGCTATCTCTGGTGACACGCAGCCTTTATCGCATGAAGCGAAACGCTCGCCCGTCTCTACGCCGCTGGATGGCTCGCGCTCACGCCCGTTCGCTCGCGGCTGCGAACCTGTGCGGCCGGCACGATCGACGGGGCGTTCTCGACGCCGGCGCCGCTCATCGCCTCGTCGCAGACATCGCGACTCGCCTCGTTCAACTGCTGATAGCGGCGAAATTTCGAGGGCGCCATGCCCTTGGCAACCCGAAACTGCCGGTTGAAGTTGGACAGATTATTGAAGCCCACCTTGTAGCAGATATCGGTCACGCTCAAGGCGTCATCCATCAGCAACTGGCAGGCAAGATTGATGCGCATGCGGTTCACGTACTGCACGAACGGCATGCCGGTATGACGGCGAAAATAACGCGAAAACGCGCTGACGCTCTGACCCGCGAGCTGGGCAAGATCCGACTCGCGCAACTCCGAAGCCAGATTCTTGCCGATATACGACAGTGCGTGATTGATGCGCGTCGCCGCGAATCCGCCGGGATCCGCCTGATACGCCGGACTCGCCAGCAATTCGCAATCCTCAGCATTCACCAGCAGTTCGAGCATCGACATGAACAGCATCAGGCGCCGCAAGCCGCGCGCCGTGAGCAACTCCATGAAGAGCGGCCGCAGCGCCGCACTGGTCTGCGCGCCGAACAGCACGCCGCGCCGCGCCGCGGCCAGCAACGCCTCCACCTGACGCCACTCCGGAAAACTCTCCATGCAGTGCGTGACGAACTCCTGACCGAACTGCAGGATCAGATTGCGTTGCTCGACGGTTTCGCCGGCGGGCACGTCGCTCACCCAGTTGTGCGGCAGGTTCGGCCCCAGCAGCACCAGATTGCCGGGCGCGAAACTGCTGATGTGATCGCCGACGAACATCTTGCCGGTGGTGGCCACGATCAGATGAAGTTCGTACTCGGGATGAAAATGCCAGCGCACCGTGCGGTACGGATAGCCGTGGTACCACGCCTTGAACGATTCGTCGCGGCGCACGGCCACGAGTTCGAGATCGGGTTGCACGTGTCTTCCTCCATTGAAGCGTCGCGGTATGGCGCGGCCTGTCTGGCGCGCCGCCCGGCTTCGGTTTGTATACCGGAAATTAGACCTCAAACCGCTTTGACGCCACTCAATATGGAACGGCAGACCGATACTTTTTTGCATCGGGATTAGCCCGCGCACTTCGCGGCCGATGTTTGATGCGATGCAGCAGCACCGCAAAGTCCCTCCGGTCAAGGTTGCGAACGCGTCAGGCCCCTTCTGCAAGGCTTGCCACGCGGCGCTGCGCCACAGATTGCCGCGTCTGCCGCCTTGACTTTCGATTCGCCGCAGACGATCATTCGCTCACATGCAGAGCAAATGCTCCAGATCAGAAAACGCACGCTAAAGACCGTGCACAAAATGTTGCCACGAAGTGGCATGGGACCGGAGTAAGCGCTAAAGCGCGAACTCCGGTCGACATAGGAGACGCACATGAGCACCCAGAGCGGCGTCGCGGACGCACACGTGATCCTGCACATCGGCGCAGGATCGTTTCATCGCGCCCATCAGGCGTGGTATCTGCACCGGTTGAACGAATTGCGCAAGGAAGGCGAGCCGCGCTGGTCGCTCACCGTCGGCAATATTCGTGGCGACATGAATCCGGTGCTCGAAGGGCTGGCCGCGCAAGAGGGTGTGTATACCCTCGAAACCGTCACGCCCGCCGGCGAGCGCGAGTATGAGACGGTGCGTTCGATCGAACGCGTGGTGCCGTGGTCCGCGAGTCTCGACGGGCTGATCGAAGCCGGCGCCGATCCGGCCTGCAAGATCATCGCCTTCACGGTGACGGAAGGCGGCTATTACCTCGACGAACACGACCGGCTCGACACCGCCAACCCCGACCTCGCGTCCGACCTGAAAGGCGGCCGCACCACCATCTACGGCGCGCTGGCGGCGATTCTCGAAGCACGCATGCAGCGCAACGCCGGTCCGGTCACGCTGCAAAGCTGCGACAACCTGCGCAGTAACGGCGAACGTTTTCACGCCGGCATGAGCGAGTTTCTGGAGCGCAGCGGCTCCACCGCGCTGCGCGCGTGGTTCGACGCCAACACGAGCTCGCCGAGTTCGATGGTCGACCGCATCACGCCGCGGCCCACGCCCGACGTGCGCGAGCGCGTGCTCGCCGCCACCGGTTTTGACGACGCCGTGCCGGTGATGGGCGAGGCGTTCATCCAGTGGGTGATCGAAGATCATTTCCGCGCCGGACGTCCCGAGTGGGAGCGCGTGGGCGCGGAACTGGTCGATTCGGTGGTGCCGTATGAGGAAGCCAAGATCCGCATCCTCAACGCCACGCATAGCTGCATCGCGTGGGCGGGGACGCTGGTTGGGCTGAACTACATCCACGAAGGCACGCTCGACCCCGAAATCCGCCAGTTCGCCTACGACTACGTGACCGAGGACGTGATCCCCTGTCTCACGCCGAGCCCGCTGGATCTGGCGCGTTACCGCGACGTCGTGCTCGACCGCTTCAGCAATCCGCACATTCAGGACACGAACCAGCGGGTCGCCGCCGACGGCTTCTCGAAGATCCCCGGCTTCATCGCGCCGACGCTCGCCGAGTGCTTCGCGCGCGGCGTCGAACCCGCGGCCACCGCCATGCTGCCCGCGCTGTTCTTCCGCTTTCTCGACCGCTGGCAGGCCGGCAAGCTGCCGTATGCGTATCAGGACGGTGTGATGGACGAGCGCGTCGCGCGTGCTTTCTTCGCCGCCCCGGATCCGTTGCAGGCCTTCTGCGCCGACCGCCTGCTGTGGGGCAGCATGGCGCAAACGCCGCCTCTCGAGAAGGCGCTGCGCGGCGCGCTGGCCCGCGTCGACGCCTGGCTCGCCACGCGCGGCTAAGGCGCGAGCTTAGCCGGTTAGTTTTCCCCTGGGGGTTTGGGGGGGCGCCCACCGCGTCTCCAGGCCCCCGCCCTTTCATGCCGCTGCGTTTCGCCCCGAGGCCAGGTCTAACGCCCATGGCATCGCTAGCCATGTACGGCTAAAGTAGCGCATCCCCAACGACGAAGGTTCCGCGCCCATGTATCTCGGCATCGACCTCGGCACGTCCGAAGTGAAAGTCCTGCTGCTCGCGGCCACCGGCCGCGTGATCGGCACGGCAGGTTCTCCGTTCACCGTTTCGCGCCCGCATCAGCGCTGGGCCGAACAGAATCCCTCCGATTGGTGGGACGGCACCCGCAAGGCCCTGTTCGCCCTGCGCGCAAAGCATCCCGACGAGTTCGCGCAGGTGCGCGGCATCGGCCTGTCCGGCCAGATGCACGGCGCGGTGCTGCTCGATGCGCAAGACCGCGTGCTGCGGCCGGCGATCCTGTGGAACGACATGCGCAGCGTCGAGGAATGCGCCGAGCTGAGCGGGCGCGCGCCCGAATTGCACGAGATTGCCGGCAACCTGGCGATGCCCGGTTTCACCGCGCCCAAGCTGTTGTGGGTGGCGCGCCACGAGCCGGAGATTTTCCGCCAGACGGCCTGCGTGCTGCTGCCAAAGGATTATCTGCGCCTGCAGCTGACCGGCGAGAAGGTCTCCGATCCCTCGGACGCGGCCGGCACGCTGTGGCTCGACGTCGCCAAACGCGACTGGTCCGACACGCTGCTGGCTGCCTGCGACATGAGCCGCGCGCAGATGCCGCGTCTGTGCGAAGGCAGCGAATCGTCGGGCGTCCTGCGCGCGGACATCGCTCGCGAGTTCGGCTTGAGCGAAGGCGTGGTCGTCGCGGCGGGCGGCGGCGACAATGCGACCAGCGCCATCGGCATCGGCGCGACCCAGCCGGGCGACGGCTTCGTCTCGCTCGGCACCTCGGGCGTGCTGTGCGTCGTGGGCGACAGTTTCCGGCCGAATCCCGCCTCCGCCGTGCACGCCTTCTGTCACGCGATTCCGGACCGCTGGCATCAGATGAGCGTGGTGCTGTCGGCGGCCAGTTGCCTGCGCTGGGTCTGCAAGCTCACCTCGACCGACGAGCCCACCCTGCTGGCCGAAATCGAAGCCCTCGCGCCCGATGCGCTGGCAAGCGCACCGTACTTTCTGCCATATCTGTCCGGCGAACGCACGCCGCACAACGACCCGTATGCACAAGGCGTGTTTTTCGGCATGAACCACGCCACCGATCGCGCGCTACTCGGCTACGCGGTGCTCGAAGGCGTCACCTTCGCGCTCACCGACGGCCTCGACGCCCTGCGCGCGGCCGGCACCGAAGCGAGCGCGCTGTCGCTGCTGGGCGGCGGCGCGCGCAGCAACTACTGGGCGCAATTGCTGGCCGACGCGCTCAACACCACCACCCGCAAGCACGGCGGCGGCGAAACCGGCGCGGCGCTCGGCGCGGCTCGCCTCGGCTGGCTGGCGGCCGGCGGCGATCCGGCGCAGGTGCTGAGCAAACCGCCGGTAGAAATCGAATTCACCCCAAACCCCGCCCGCCACGCCGCCTTGCGCGTGCGGCTGGACGGCTTCCGGGCGCTGTACCGGCACGTGCGGCCGTTGTTCGACCCGTCGCGCGAGCGGCTGGCTTAGACGTTCATGCCGGCATCAGCAGACTGAGAGCCTGCTTTCACCGGCGCAAACCACAAGAAGCCCATCGTGCCCAAGTCCAACGAAAAACTCGACCTCGCCACCCGCGCCGCGTGGCTCTACTACGTCGCCGGCAATACGCAGAACGAGATCGCCGAGAAGCTGCAGGTGTCGCGGCCGGTCGCGCAACGGCTGGTCGCCTTCGCCGTCGAGAAGAACCTGATCCGGGTGCGGGTGGACCATCAGCTCGCCGATTGCCTCGCGCTCGCCGAGGAATTGTCGAAGCGCTATGACCTGTCGATGTGCGAAGTCGTGCCGGTCGATAGCGATACGCCCGAGGAAATCGACCGCAAGCTGGCGGTCGCCGGCGCGCAGGTCATGGAACGGTATCTCAACGAAGAGAGGCCGATGGTGGTCGCCGTGGGCAGCGGCCGGACCCTGAAAGCGGCGGTCGATCAGATCGCCCAACTGGAGCGTCCGCAGCACCGGCTGGTGTCGATGGTAGGGGCGATCGCCCAGGACGGCTCCTCGAACCGCTACGACGTCGCGCTGCACATTTCGGAGAAGACGGGCGGCAAGCATTTTCTGTTGCCCGCGCCCCTGCTCGCCGATAGCGAAGCCGAACGCGCGCAATGGTGCAATCACCGCCTGTACCGCATCGTCGAATCGCTGACGAGTGAGGCGGACGTCGCTTTTGTGGGGATCGGCAATGTCGGCCCGCACTGTCCGTTGCACGAGGACGGCTTTATCACCGCGGCGGAAGTAAAAGAACTGGTGCAGCACAAGGCGGTGGCCGAGATGCTCGGCTTGCCGATCGACGCCTCGGGCGCGCACGTCGAATCGTCGACGGGACAGCGCGTCACCAGCGTGGCGCTGGATTCGCCGCCGCGACGCCCGACGATCGGCTTCGCCGGCGGCGAGCGCAAGCGCGATGCGGTGATTGCGGTGCTGAAGGGGGGATGGCTGTCGGGGCTGGTCACCGACGAGCGGGTGGCACGCGCGGCGCTGGAAGCGTGAACACAACGGGCGGGGATGTCGTTGGGTCCCGCTCCGGGACCGGCGGCGAAGTGAGCGCTGCGCACGGACCGGGGCGCAACTAGCAGCGCGCGCCTGCTTCGTGGCGCGCGCCGCGTCCGTCAACCATCAAGCCGCCAGCACCTCGACGATCTTGCGCTGGAATGCCTTGCCTTCGCTATCGAACAGATGGCAATGCTCAGGCGTCGCGCCCAGCTTCTGCGTCTCGCCCTTCGTATGCCGGTCAAGCGGCGGAATACGCGCGATCAGGCCTTCCGGTGACACACTCGATTCCGCGTACAGATACGCCGCATCCCCAAGCGATTCGACCGCCATCGTGCGCGCCGAGATACCGTCGTCGGTCGTGCCGACATGCAGATGCTCGGGGCGAATCCCCACCGTCACCTTGTCGCCCTGCCTGACCGCGCCCGGTTCGACCGCCACCCGTTGCGTTTCGCCGGTTTCGTAGCGCACCGTGACGCCGTCGTGCGTGACCGACTGCACCACGCCTTCCATGAAGTTCATCTTCGGCGAGCCGATAAAACCCGCCACAAAGCGGTTGGCCGGCGCGTGATACAGCATGGTCGGCGTACCGACCTGCTCCACGTTCCCCGCCGACAACACCACGATCTTGTCGGCCAGCGTCATGGCTTCGACCTGATCGTGCGTCACGTAGATCATGGTGGTCTTAAGTTCGTCGTGCAGACGCGCGAACTCGAGACGCATTTTCACGCGCAGCGCGGCGTCGAGGTTCGACAGCGGTTCGTCGAACAGGAACACCTTCGGCTTGCGCGTAATCGCCCGGCCGATCGCCACCCGTTGCCGCTGACCGCCGGACAACTGCTTCGGCTTGCGGTCGAGCAGGTGGTCGATGTGCAGGATCTTCGCGGCGTTACGCACCGCCGCGTCGATCTCCGGCTTCTTGGTGCCGGCGAGCTTGAGGCCGAACGCCATGTTGTCGTACAGCGTCATGTGCGGATAAAGCGCATACGACTGGAACACCATCGCGATACCGCGCTTGGCGGGCGGAATGTCGTTCACGCGCGTACCGTCGATGTTCAGGTCACCGCTCGTGATGTCTTCGAGGCCGGCGATCATGCGCATCAGCGTCGACTTGCCGCAACCGCTCGGACCGACGAACACGACGAATTCGCCGTCCGCGATGTCGAGATTGATGTCACGCATCACTTCGTTGTCGTCGTAGGCTTTTCTGATGTTGCGCAGAGTCAGGCTTGCCATGATGTGTCTCCGTGTGTTGCTGATTGTTGCTGGTACTACGTTATCCAGTTGGAAAGCGTCTGCCCGCGCCGTCTTCGCGGCATGGGCGCAGCGCCCCTCAATGCCTCAGTGCTTCAATGTGACTCCGCCGTCACGCGCTGGGTCCACTGATTCACCAGCGCCGGCAATTGCGCCATATTGTCGAATACGTGCGCGGCGCCGGCGGCCCGCAATGCGCCGATCTGCGACTCGCTCGCGTGGCCGCCGCCAATGAAGGCCAGCACCGTCATGCCCGCCGCCGTCGCAGCCGTCACGCCGGTAACACTGTCTTCCACCACCAGGCACGCCGTGCTGGCAAGACCGAAACCTTTCGCCGCCGCCAGATATACGTCTGGAGCCGGCTTGGGGCTCGCGACCGAATCCGCGCAGTAAAGCCGGTCGTGGAAGAACGCGTCGAGGCCGGTGCGCGCCAGCACCGTGCGCACATAGGTGGTGAAGCTGTTGCTCGCGCAGGCCTTGGGCAACGCGATTTGCCCGAGCGCCTCGGCGATGCCGGCTACGGCAGGTGCCTGCATGGCCGCCGCTTCGACGGCATGGCGGATCGCCTCCATGTCGGCCGCGCTCAGGCTGCGGCCAAGTTGCGCCGCCGCCATTTCCAGCACCCGCTCGATGCGCAAGCCCAGCAGCGGCAAGACCACCGGTTCGACGTCGCAATCCGGCCAGCGCGCTTCGAGTTCGTGCACCAGCATGCGCGCGGCCACGGCTTCGCTGTCGATCAGGACACCGTCGCAATCGCAGATCAAGGCCAGCTTTGCTTCGGTCACAGTCATTTAACCGCCCCAAACGTAAGGCCACGCACCAGTTGCTTCTGCGACAGCCAGCCGACGATCAGGATCGGCGCCACCGCCAGCAGCGACGCAGCCGAGAGCTTGGCCCAGAACAGGCCTTCCGGACTCGAATACGACGCGATGAACACGGTCAGCGGCGCCGCGTTCGAACTGGACAGGTTAATGCTCCAGAATGCTTCGTTCCACGAAAGAATCACCAGCAGCAGTGCGGTGGAGGCGAGGCCCGGCAGAGACATCGGCATCAGCAGATAGACGATTTCCTGCCATGTCGCCGCACCGTCGATCCGCCCGGCTTCGAGAATGTCGCGCGGAATTTCGGCGAAGTACGTGAAGGTCATCCACACCGCAATTGGCAGATTGATCAGCGTGTAGACGATGATCAGGCCCGACACGGTATCGAGCAGCCCCGAGTTCTTCCACAGCAGATAGATCGGCACCAGCACGCCCACCGACGGCATCATCTTGGTGGACAGCATCCACAGCAGCAGTTTCTGCGTGCGGCGCGTCGGAAAGAACGCCATCGCGTAGGCGCACGGTACGGCGAGCAGCAGACACACCACCGTGACGCCCGCCGAAATCAGCACCGAATTCCACGCGAACGAGAAATAGTTGCTACGGGCGAACACCTCGCGAAAGCTGTCGAGCGTCGGGATAAAGAACAGTGACGAGGCGTAAGCCTGCTGCTCGGTCTTGAATGCGGTAATCGTCATCCAGAAGATCGGGAAAAACAGCAGCAAGGCAATTGCCCAGGCGAGCACGCCGGGAATGGCGCGCTTGAAGACAGCCCAAGGCGCGTTCTTCGACGTGGTGGCCGAGGTCGAAACGGGTGAAGCGGCTACGTGGCTCATTTTTCGTACTCCCCTTTCAGGTTCTTCGCGAGCATCCGGACCAGGAAGAACGACACGATGTTCGCCAGCACGACAGCGAGAATCCCGCCCGCCGAGGCCAGCCCGACGTCGAACTGCTGCAGGCCGAGCGAATAGATCAGGTAAGACAGGTTGGTGGTCGCCGTGCCTGGGCCGCCGCCGGTCGTCGTGTAAATTTCAGCGAAGATCGACAGCAGGAAAATGGTTTCCATCATCACCACCACCGCAATCGCCCGTTTCAGGTGCGGCAGCGTGATGTAGAAGAACATCGAGAAGGCGCCCGCGCCGTCGATCCTGGCCGCTTCCTTCTGCTCCTGATCGAGCGACTGAATCGCCGTGAACAGGATCAGGAACGCGAACGGCAGCCATTGCCACGACACGATCATGATGATGGCGGTGAGCGGATAGTCGGCGAACCAGTCGATGGGCTGCATGCCGAGCGCCCGCATGCCCTGCGCGATCAGGCCATAGACCGGATGCAGGATCATGTTCTTCCAGATCAGCGCGCTGACAGTCGGCATCACGAAAAACGGCGCAATCGCCAGCAATCGCGCGACGCCCTGGCCGTAGAACTTACGGTCGAACAGCACCGACATCAGTATCCCGCCCACCACCGTAATCACCAGCGTGGAGATGATCAGTTCGAGCGTGTGGCCGATCGACGGCAGAAACGACGGATCGGTCGCGAGATACTTGTAGTTGTCGATTCCGGCAAAACCCTTTTCGTCCGGATTGAGCAGGTTGTAGTGCGTGAACGAAAACCAGATCGTCATCGCCAGAGGAATCGCCATCCAGAGCACCAGCACGGCCGTGGACGGCGCCGCTAGCCAGCGGGCGGAATTGGCTTTGCGCGTTTCGCGCTCTTTTTCGGTCTGGGGAGTGGCATGCATGAGAGGAAGGCGCAGAGGACGCATGATGTGACCACCTGTTCGGTAATGCGCGGGCGATCGCGGTGGTTGAGGTGGACCGGCGCCGCCGCTGCCTGAAACGAAATCGGCAAGCGGCAGGCCGGCTCGCCCAGAGGACCGCGACGGCCCGCTGTGCAGCCAAGGGCCGGCTGACTGGCGTCAGCCGGCGTGTTTCACGTCACTTCAGATAGCCAGCCTGGCGCACTGCGCGCTCGGCTGTGGCCTGGCCGGCGGCCAGTGCCTGATCGACCGTCATCTGACCGGCAACCGCGCCGGAGATGCTTTGACCCACCACCGTACCGAAAGACTGGAACTCAGGAATGCCGACGAACTGAACACCGGTGTACGGCACAGGCTTGGCCGTCGGATGGTTCGGATCCGCCGTTTCAATGGCCTTCAGCACGAAGTCGGCAAACGGAGCCGCCGCCTTGTACTCAGGACGCGCGTAAGTGGATTGACGCGTTCCCGGAGGCGCCGAGGCCCAGCCTTCGTCCTTGGCGACCATCTCGATATATTCCTTCGACGTGGCCCACGCGATGAACTTCTTCGCCGCATCGGCCTGCTTCGACGACTTCGGAATGGCCAGCGCCCAAGCCCACAGCCAGTGCGCGCCGCGCGGCGTGACTGCCGTCGGGGCGGCGGCAAAGCCCACCTTGTCGGCGATCTGCGATTGCTGCTTGTTGTACAGCATGCCGGCCGCCACCGTCGCGTCGATCCACATCGCGCACTTGCCCGACGACATCAGCGTCAGGTTTTCGTTGAAGCCGTTCGAGCTCGCTCCCGGGGGGCCGTCTTTCTGCAGCAGATTGACGTAGAAGCCGATGGCCTTCTTCCATTCCGGCGAGGTCAGTTGCGGGTTCCACTTCTCGTCGAACCAGCGGCCGCCGAAGGTGTTCACGACCGTGGTGGCGTATGCCATGTTTTCGCCCCAGCCGGCCTTGCCGCGCAGGCAGATGCCGTAGATGCCGTTGGCTTTGTCGGTGAGCTTGTCGGCAAACTGCTGGATCTGGTCATAGGTCGGCTGGTCGGGCATGGTCAGCCCCTTCGCCGCGAACAGGTCCTTGCGGTAATACGTCATCGAACTTTCGACGTAGAACGGCAGCGCGTACAGCGAGCCGTTGTACGAGAGGCCTTCGCGCGCCGTCTTCACGACGTCGTTCAGATCGTAGGCGGCGGGCAGGTTCGTGATCGGCGTGAGCCAGCCGCGCTTGCCCCATTGCGGCGTCTCGTAGGCGCCGATGGTCATCACGTCGAACTGGCCGCTGCCCGTGGTGATGTCGGTGGTGGCGCGCTGGCGCAGCACGTTTTCTTCGAGGATCACCCAGTTCAGCTTGATGTCCGGATTGGCCTGTTCGAACGCGGGCGACAGCTTCTTCAGCTCGATCATGTCCGGGTTGTTCAGGGTCGCAATCGTCACGGTCCCGGCCGTGGCGTTCAGCGCTGCGCAGGCGACTGCGGCGGCGCCGACTGCTTTGAGCGCGGGTTTCATGGCTGCTTTCATCACTTGTCTCCTTTCTCGTACGTTATGTTTTGCTGCGTTGTTATGCAAACGGGGCGGCGAGCGGCTCAGCTTCGTTGCCTTAGCTCATCCAGTTGCCGCCGTCGACGTTCAGGGTTTGCGCGGTGATGTAATCGGCATCGGCGGAAGCGAGGAACAGCGCCGCGCCGGTCAGGTCTTCAGGCAGGCCCATGCGGCCAAGCGGCACCGCCTCGCCGACCAGACGCTTCTTTTCGCCGGGCTGCCGGTTCTCGTAGCGGGCGAAAAGCGCGTCGACCTGTTCCCACATCGGCGTATCCACGACACCCGGCGCAATGCCGTTGACGTTGATCTGGTGCGGCGCAAGTGCCAGCGCCGCGGATTGCGTATAGCTTAGTACGGCAGCCTTGGTTGCACAGTAGTGTGAAACCAGCGCTTCACCGCGACGGCCGGCCTGCGACGACATATTGATGATCTTGCCGCCGTGGCCCTGCTCGACCATCCGCTGGGCGACCGCCTGCATCAGGAAGAACATGCCTTTCACGTTGACGGCGAAGAGCCGGTCGAACACGTCCCAGGATTCGTCGAGAATCGGACGCATGTCGAACAGCGCGGCATTATTGAAGAGAATATCGACCTGGCCGAACCGCTCGACGGTGCTCGCGACGATTCGCTGGATATCTTCGCGGCGCGTGACGTCGGCGCTCAGGGTGAGGACGCGCTCGCCATCCGCTTCGCGCAGCGCGTGGGCAAACGCGTCGGCCGGCTTCAGGTCGACCAGCACGCAGCGCGCACCTTCGTCGAGATAACGCCGGGCCACCGCCTCGCCGATTCCGCTTGCTGCACCTGTGAGGATCGCCACCTTCCCTTGCAATCGCGCTGCCACTGCTGTCTCCGGTTCGTTTTCGAGCATTCCTGCGGTGAGCGAACGCTCATGACGCGAACAATTGCTCTGTTAGTGATCGAATGATCGGATACGCGTTGGGTCATGTCAAGCCGGTTATCGAGATTTCGATGGTGCAGCGCGGCAGGACCGGAGACAAATTTATTAGATACGTTATATCATTGCATCCCCGCGTCGCTGCGAAGTCCTCCCGCCCGGCAGGAGCCCTCGCGTCCAGATCCGCATCCAACTTGCATCTAACTTTTATGCAGCAGGGAAATCGATGAAAACACTCGCGATGAAACAACTCAGCCTGAAGTGGCACGACGCTCGCCGCGTACTCAGTGCCGTCAGCCTGCCGAAGTATCTCGTAGCCGGCGCAGCCGTGCTGGCCATGAGCCAGGCCGCCTTCGCGCAAGACGCGAAGATCCAGGTGGTGGCCGCGGAAAACTTCTACGGCGACGTGGTTCATCAACTGGGCGGCGATCGCGTGGACGTCACCAGCATCCTGAGCAATCCGGACGAAGACCCGCACCTGTTCGAAGCCAGCCCGAAGACCGCGCGCGCCCTGCAGCACGCAAGCCTTGTGGTCTACAACGGCGCCGACTACGATCCGTGGATGGCGAAGCTCCTGAACGCATCGAAGAACAACGCGAAGCGCACGATTATCGTGGCGGCCGACCTGACCGGCAAGAAGAGCGGCGATAATCCCCACCTCTGGTACGACCCGGCCACCATGCCGGCCGTGGCTCGCGCCGTCACCACCGCGCTCGAAACGGCTGACCCGGCGAACAAGTCGGCGTACGATGCGAACCTCGCGAAGTTTCTCGGTTCGCTGAAGCCGATCAACGCCAAAGTGGCCGACCTGCACGGCCGCTATGCCGGCGTGCCGGTGACGGCGACGGAACCGGTGTTCGGGTATATGTCGGACGCGATCGGCCTCTCGATGCGCAATCTGCGCTTCCAGTTGGCGACCATGAACGACACGGAAGCGAGCGCGTCGGATATCGCCGCGTTCGAGAAAGACCTGCGCGAAAAGCGCGTGCATGTTCTGATCTATAACAGCCAGGCAACGGAAGCCCTGACCAAACGCATGTTGAAACTCGCCCAGCAGTCGCATGTCCCGACCATGAGCGTCACCGAGACCGAACCGGCCGGCAAGACCTATCAGGTATGGATGCTGTCGCAACTGGACGCACTCAGCACGGCGCTGGCGGCAGGGCCGGCCAACACAGGAAACACTCAATGAATCTGACTGGACGCACGCCGCAGGGAGCCGCGCCCGTTCTCGAACTCGAGGACGTGACGCTGGAACTCGGCGGCCGCGCGATCCTGCGCAATACGAGCCTGCAGGTGAATCAAGGTGAATTCATCGGCGTGCTCGGTCCGAACGGCGCAGGCAAGACCACGCTGATGCGCGCGGTGCTCGGCCTCGTACCGGCGGCGAGCGGCACGATCCGCGTGCTCGGCCAACCGGTGATGCGCGGCAATCCGTCGATCGGCTACATGCCGCAGACGCGCAGCGCGCTCGCCGGCCGCCGCGTGCGCGGGCGCGATTTCGTCGCGATGGCGGCCGACGGCCACCGCTGGGGCCTGCCGCACGCCGATGCGAAAACTCGCGCGGATGTCGAACGCGTGCTGGATCTGGTGGGCGGCCGCGCGCTCGCGGCGCGGCCTTTGTCCGAACTGTCGGGCGGCGAGCGGCAGCGTCTGCTGCTCGCGCAATGTCTGCTCGGCAATCCGCAACTGCTGCTGCTCGACGAGCCGCTCATCAGCCTCGACCCGCATCATCAGAAGAGCGTGGTCGAACTGGTGCGCAACGTGCAGCAGGAACTCGGCATCGCGGTGCTGTTCTCCGCGCATGAGCTCAATCCGCTGCTGCACGCGCTCGACCGCGTGCTGTACCTGGGCAGCGGCGTGGCCGCGCTCGGCACGGTCGACGAGGTCATCACCGGGCCGGTGCTGTCGCGGCTCTACGGCTCGCCGATCGACGTGATGCGGGTAAAAGGCCGCATCTTCGTGATGTCCGGCGACGTCGAAGTCGAAAAGCACGATCACGAACACGAAGACGACGCGCATGGTCACGATCATGGCGGCGCTTCCGGCCACGGCCATTCGCATGGCCACAGTCAAGGCCATCATCACGCCTCACGCGACGGACACACGAACGATGTTTGAATACGATTTCATGGTGAACGCCTTCGCGGCATCGGGGATCGTCGCGGTGCTGGCGGGGATTGTCGGGTACTTTCTGGTGATGCGCGGCCAGACCTTCGCGGGGCACGCGCTCTCGCACGTCGGCTTCACCGGCGCGACCGGCGCGGTGCTGATCGGCATTTCGCCGATCTGGGGGATGGTCGGTTTCACGCTGGCGGCCGGCGTCGGCATGGGCGCGCTCGGCGAAAAGCTCGCCGGACGCGACGTGGCGATTGGCGTGATCCTCTCGCTCGCGCTCGGCTTCGGGCTGCTGTTTCTGCACTTTTTTACTGCGTATGCCACGCAGATCACAGCCCTGCTGTTCGGCAACGTGCTGGGCGTGAATTCGTCCACGCTGGGCGTGCTGGCGGGGCTCGGCGTATTGAGCCTCGTGGCGCTCGCGGCGATCATGCGGCCGCTGCTGTTCGCTTCGCTGCAGCCTGAGCTGGCCGAAGCCAAGGGCGTGTCGCTGCGGCTCGTGTCGATGCTGTTTCTGGCAATTGCCGCATTGGCAGTCGCGGCGTGTACGCAGATCGTCGGCGTGCTGCTGGTGTTCACGCTGATGGTCGGGCCGGCCGCCGCCGCGCAAAACCTGACGACGCGGCTGTCCATCGGGTTGATGCTCGCGGCGCTGCTGGCGCTCGCGCAAGCGTGGCTCGGACTCACGCTCGCGTTCTACACCGACTGGCCGACGAGCTTCTGGATCACCGCGCTGGCGGCGCTGGTGTACGCGGGGAGTTTGCTGGGGCGGCGCTGAGGCGAGATGCTCACGCCTCAGGCCAGCAACACCTTTGCATGATGCGCAAGGTGGTCCTCGATGAAAGTCGAGATGAAGTAATAGCCGTGATCGTAGCCTTCATGCCGGCGCAGGATCAGCGGCTGCCCGGCCGCATGGCACGCCGCTTCGAACACCTCGGGATGCAACTGCTCGGCGAGAAACTGATCCGCCAGCCCCTGGTCGATCAAAATGCCCGCCGCGAACTTGTGCGGCGCATTCGCCACCAGCTCGCTCGCGTCATAGGCCTTCCATGCCGCGCGGTCCTCGCCGAGATAGCCCGTGAAGGCCTTCTCGCCCCACGGACAACCCGACGGCGCCGCGATCGGCGCGAACGCCGACACCGAACGATAGATCTGCGGATTGCGCAGCGCCAGCATCAGCGCGCCATGGCCGCCCATCGAGTGACCGAAGATGCCGAGGCGCTCGCCATCGACCGGCAGGTTCGCCAGCACCGTCTCACGCAGCTCGTCGCGCAAATACGAGTACATGCGAAAGTGCTTCGACCAGGGCGCCTCGGTGGCGTCGACGTAGAAGCCCGCGCCCACGCCGAAGTCCCACGCCGCGCTTTCGCCCGGAATGCCCGCGCCGCGCGGACTGGTATCCGGCGCGATCAGCGCGATGCCGTGCTGCGCGGCGAAACGCTGCGCGCCGGCCTTGATCGGGAAGGTCTCTTCAGTGCAGGTCAAGCCGGCCAGATAGAACAGCGCCGGCACCTTCACCGAGGCAACGTCCGTGCCTTGCACCGTCCGCGCGACCTGCGGCGGCAGAAACACCGAAAAGCGCATCGGCAAGCCGATGACCTTCGAGTCATGCCTGTAAATGCGCTGCACACCGCCGTGGCACGCATGCGAAGCTAGCAGTTCGAGCATCGCGCCCTCCCTTGATTGCAGTCCGAGACGCGCATCAGTACAGCACGACCGAGCGGATCGACTCGCCCTTCTTCATCAGGTCGAAGCCTTCGTTGATGCGATCGAGCGGCAAATGATGCGTGATCAGATCGTCGATGTTGATCTTGCCTTCCATGTACCAGTCGACGATCTTCGGCACGTCGGTGCGGCCACGCGCGCCGCCGAACGCCGAGCCCTTCCATTCACGGCCCGTCACCAGCTGGAACGGACGCGTGCTGATCTCTTCGCCGGCCGCCGCCACGCCAATGATGAACGACTGGCCCCAGCCCTTGTGCGTGCACTCCAGCGCCTGACGCATCACCTTGGTATTGCCGATGCACTCGAATGAGTAATCGGCGCCGCCGTCGGTCAACTGCACGATATGGTCGACCACGTTCTCGACTTCACTCGGATTGACGAAATGCGTCATGCCGAATTTCTTCGCCAGTTCGACACGGCGAGGGTTGATGTCCACGCCGATGATCTTGTCCGCGCCCACCATCTTCGCGCCCTGGATCACGTTCAGGCCAATGCCGCCGAGACCGAACACCACCACATTCGCGCCCGCCTCGACCTTGGCCGAATACACCACGGCGCCCACACCGGTCGTTACGCCGCAGCCGATGTAGCAGATCTTGTCGAACGGCGCGTCCTCGCGCACCTTCGCCACGGCGATCTCCGGCACCACGATGTAGTTGGAGAACGTGGACGTCCCCATGTAGTGAAACAGCGGCTTGCCGTCCAGAGAAAAGCGCGAGGTCGCATCGGGCATCAGGCCGCGGCCTTGCGTGGTGCGGATGGCCTGGCAGAGGTTGGTCTTGCGCGACAGGCAGAACTTGCACTGACGGCATTCCGGCGTGTAGAGCGGAATCACGTGATCGCCCTTCTTCAGCGTGCCGACGCCTGGACCGACGTCGACGATCACACCCGCGCCTTCGTGGCCGAGAATCGCCGGGAAGATGCCTTCCGGGTCCGCGCCCGACAACGTGTAGTAGTCGGTGTGGCAAATGCCCGTCGCCTTCACTTCGATCAGCACTTCACCGGCGCGCGGTCCTTCGAGATCGACTTCCTCGATCGTCAGCGGTGCGCCGGCTTTCCATGCGATAGCTGCTTTCGTCTTCATGATGAGTGCTCCTGTAGTTCCTTGAACCGGTCCCAATGCCTGGACCGTGGCCGGCGCATATGATCGCCGAAAACGGTGCAACGCGTATTCCCACTGTGCCCGTGTGATTATTCGTGCATGACCTTTGGCTTCATTCGGCATGTGGCGCCGCGAACCAGTCTTCCACGCGGCCGTACAGATCCATAAAGCGCGCATAGCGGCCGGCCAGCGCCGTGTCGTTTTGCGGACCGGCGACGCGGGTGGCGCCCGGCGCGAGCGCGGCGAGATCGCCCGCGTGCCAGTGACCACTTGCGAGGCCGCCGAGGATCGCCGCTCCGCGCGCCGCGGCGTTCGGACAATCGACCGCGTGCAGTTCGACATCGAGTGCATCGGCGAGCAACTGACGCCAGCGCGCATCCACGGAACCGCCGCCCGCGAGACGCAGCGAGGTGACGGGCGCGCCGCTCGCGCGGATCGCCTCGAGCCCGGCGCGCAAGGAGAAGGCGACGCCCTCGAAGGCGGCGCGCATCATCGTGCCGCGCGTGTGGCCGAGAGCGAGGCCCATCCAGCCGCCGCGCGCCGCCGGATTGAGCCACGGCGTGCGCTCGCCGGTCAGATAAGGCAGAAACGTCAGGCCGGGAGCGACGGCCGCACCGGCACTGTCGAAGGCATCGCGATACGCGTCCGCCCATGGGTAGGAGAGCCAGCCGCGCACCGTTTCGAGCGCCACGCCGACGTTCTGCATCGCCGCCATCCGATACCAGTGATCGCTCACCGCGCGATACCGATGCAGCCCGCGCGCCGCCGCCGGCGCCTCGTCGGCGAGCACGACGATCTGGCCGCCGGTGCCGGTCGTGAGCAGCGCGTCGCCCTCGGCGGCGAGGCCGCTGCCGAGCGCGGCGCACGGCGTATCCGCGCCGCCGGTCGCAAGCACGATGCCCGCGCGCAAACCCAGCGCCGCGGCGGCTTCGCGCTTCAATGTGCCGCCCGCCGCATACGACAGCGCGAGCGGCGCAAACCACGCCGGCGGCAATTCCAGCCGTGCGAGTTGCGCGCGATCCCACACGCCGGCCGGATCGGCCAGCGCCGTCGCGCAGGCATCGGACGGATCGGTCTGCACGGCGCCGCCGAGCGCGACCCGCAGCCAGTCCTTCGGTTGCAGCGCCCAGCGCGCCGCGCGGGCCGACTGCGGCTCGTACCGCACGATCCAGCGCAGCAACGGACCCGCCATGCCGGGCGCCACCGGGTTCGGCTGCGGCGCCGGCCATTCGCCGAGCAGGCCGACGGCGCGCGTGTCCGGCCAGAGCATCGCGGGACGAATCGCGCGGCCATGCTCGTCGGTCAACACCACGCCGTGCATCTGTCCGGAGAAGCCGATCGCCTCGACGCCTTCACGCTGCTGCGCCGGCAGCCGTGCCGCCGCTTCGCACAGCGCGCGCCACCATGTGTCGACGGCCGTCTCGGCCCAACCGGGATGCGGCGTTTCGATCGCATACGCGACGCTGGCCGCCGCCGTTTCGCGGCCGTCGTCGTCGACGATAGCCAGCTTCAGTGAACCCGTACCGAGATCAATGCCGAGAAAGCTCATGGATAAAGAAGAATCGGGGCGTGGAGGGAAAAGCGGCACTCGCGGGTTAACCCCGCCATTCTGCAGGCGCCGTCAAAACGGCACTATGCGTCGCTTCGAATACACCTCATGGATTCTCACACATATCGGTTTCGCCGGGCCCGCCCGCGCGGCCATGAACCTGCACCGCCGCAAAGGGCTCACAGCCGGTTTGCGCGGCCCGCTCATTTCGATCGGCTTTCAAAACGCCCCCACCCATATGATCATCGCGAAGCCGGGAATAGGCTGCAGTGGGCTTGTTGTGCTTTTTCTCTCCGCATACCTTGGAGCTATCCCAAAACGAGATGGTGGAGAGAGACAAATGCAATCGAACACGGTTCACCCGTGCGACGAGCGACTGCCCGCGGGCCAGTTGCTCACGCTCGGCATTCAGCACGTCCTCGTCATGTATGCCGGCGCGGTGGCGGTGCCTCTCATCATCGGCAGCGCGCTCAAGCTGCCCAAGGATCAGATCGCGTTTCTGATCAGCGCCGACCTGTTTTCGTGCGGCATCGCCACGCTGATCCAGACCCTCGGCCTGTGGATCTTCGGCATTCGCCTGCCGGTCATCATGGGCTGCACGTTCGCCGCCGTCGGGCCGATGGTGGCGATCGGCACTAACCCCAGCCTCGGGATTCTCGACATCTTCGGCTCGACGATCGCGGCGGGCGTGATCGGCATTCTGCTCGCGCCGGCGGTCGGCAAGCTGCTGCGGTTCTTCCCGCCGGTGGTGATCGGCGTGGTGATCTCGGTGATCGGCTTGTCGCTGATGGAAGTCGGCATCAACTGGGCGGCGGGCGGTGTCGGCAATCCCGATTACGGCAATCCGGTCTACCTCGGCCTGTCGCTCGTCGTGCTGACGCTGATTCTTTTGATCAACAAGTTTGGCCGGGGCTTCGTCGCCAATATCTCGGTGCTGCTCGGCATCGTCGCCGGCTTTGTGATCGCCCTGCTGCTCGGGCGCGTCAATATGGAAGGCGTGACGGCCGCGCCGTGGGTCGGCATCGTGATGCCGTTTCACTTCGGCCTGCCGCACTTCGATCCGCTCGCCATCGCGACGATGGTCACCGTGATGTTCGTCACCTTCATCGAATCGACCGGCATGTTCCTCGCGGTCGGCGACATGGTGGATCGTCCGGTGGATCAGAAAACGCTGGTGCGCGGCCTGCGCGTCGACGGTCTCGGCACGCTGATCGGCGGCATCTTCAACTCGTTTCCGCATACGTCGTTCTCGCAAAACGTGGGGTTGATCGGCGTGACGGGAGTGAAGAGCCGTTTCGTCTGCGCGATGGGCGGCGTGATCCTCGTGCTGCTTGGCCTGTTTCCGAAGATGGCCCAGGTGGTGGCGTCGGTGCCGGCGTTTGTGCTCGGCGGCGCGGGCATCGTGATGTTCGGCATGGTGGCGGCCAACGGCATCAAGGTGCTGTCGAAGGTCGACTTCGTGCGCAACAGTCACAACCTGTTCATCGTCGCGGTGAGTATCGGTCTCGGCCTCGTGCCGGTGGTGTCGCCGCAATTTTTCGCCAAGCTGCCGCCGGCGCTTTCGCCGCTGCTGCATAGCGGGATTCTGCTGGCGTCGGTTTCGGCGGTGGTGTTGAATCTCGTCTTCAATGGCGTGAAGGGTGAACGTGCGGCGAAGTGCGAGATTCGCCGCGCGGGACATGACTTCGATGGGCGTGCCGGCAATGAGGGTGCAGCGGCGGGGGATGAGATGTTGAGGGCGGCTGATTTGCATTGAGCTGGATCGGGTATGGCTTCGGCGGATTTGGCGCATTTGGCGCCGAAGCCGTGCCTTCTTAGGGGCCCAGCGAGCCCGCTGGATCCGCCCCCGCCGTCTCCACGCAGATCAGCAAATCCAGTTGCGCGATGCTGGCCGCGCTGTAGGCGAAGTCGCAGATCCACATAACATCAACGATGCGCCTGAACGCGCGATGGATTTGACCAATCGCTCAAATCGAGCACTTGTTGGGAGGTTTCGCACGATATACGGCAGCTTCAGATGATCAAAAAAGGAAAGGATGCGAGGCTGCATATTCGGCAGGTGTGGCATCAGCACATCGCTTAATCAAGCGCCTTCAAAGACACTTTTTCACAAATATCCATTGCACGTCACGTACGATCTGGATCCAATATTTCGTGCAATTGGAAAACTCATGTCGCCGTTTGAACATGCGTTGGTTGCGCATCGGGCCGGCCGGCTCGATGACGCAGAATCGGGCTATCGGTTAACGCTGGCTCACGATGCCCATCATGCGGATGCCCTGCACATGCTAGGCGTCATCCATCTCGACCGCGGAGCGTTGAACGAGGCAGAGACGCTTATACGCAAAGCTATCGCTGTTGATGAACGCGCGACCTTCCTGGGTGATCTGGGCAACGTATTGATCGACATGCAACGCATGCCCGAGGCCGAGGCCGCCTTCTGTCGTGCGGTCGAAATTGACCCCTCCTATGCTCTTGCCCACTACAACCTGGGAATTGCATACATGGCGTCCAATAAGGACGATGAAGCTGAGCGAGCGTTTCGACGAGCACTTGAAAATGCGCCCAACCTCGTTGAAGCGCGAATCAACCTTGGCGCCGTATTGTTTGGCGCGAAACGATTTGCCGAAGCCACGGATGTGCTTACAGAAGCACTTGCCATCGATCCGAAGCGCGCCAGCGTGTATCGCGAACTGGGCAGGCTGATGATAGCGACTTCACGTTATGCGCAAGCCGAGGAGTATTTTCGCGAGGCGGTCAGACTCGATCCGATGGATGCCAATGCCCATAACGGACTCGCCGCAGCACTGATGAGGCAAGAGCGCCCAGAAGAGGCAGAAATCGCCTGCCGTCAGGCGCTCGCGCTCGACCCGCAATGTGTCGAGGCGCAAGTCACCCTCGGAGCAATCCTGCTGAATCTGAACTTGCTACCCGAGGCCGAAGCGGGATTGCGTGAGGTTCTTAAGCACGATGGCATGCACACGCTGGCACATTTCAATCTCGCAGCCGTACTTCAGAAGCAAGGAAACACGGCCGAGGCGCAGATCTTGTTGCGCCGGGTAGTGGAGCAAGACCCATGGAATGCTGATGCGCAATGCAAGTTGGGGAATTTGCTGGCGGCTGCTACACGTCACGCTGAAGCCGAAGTGTACTTTCGCGAGGCAATCCGCCTCAAACCCGTAGATGCGATTGCGCATAGCGGCCTTGCCGTGGCGCTGATGAAGCAGGCGCGGCCGGACGACGCGGAAATGGTCTATCGTCAGGCACTCACTCTCGATTTAGATCTCCAACTACACGAATATAAAGCTGAGGTGGAAGCCTGGTTGCGGCAGATAGTTTCGAGCGACCCGTCGAATGCTGCCGCGCAGCGCAATCTCGGCCGGTTGCTACTGGGTGAGGAGCGTTATGCCGAAGCCGAAACGTGCCTTCGCGAAGCGATCCGCCTCAAGCCTACGGGCGCAAATGTCCACAGCAACCTCGCCGCCGCGCTGATGAAACTGAAGCGCCCAGAAGAAGCAGAAGTCGCCTGCCGTCAGGCATTGACCTTCGATCCCTATTGCGTCAGTGCCCAAATCACGCTCGGAATGGCGCTGCTGAATTCAGGGCGGCTTGCGGAGGCGCAAGCGCCGCTAGACGTCGCGCTCAGGAACCACGGTATACATCCGCTAGCACACTTCGGTCTCGCATTTTTGCTTCAGGAGCAGGGCCACATGACAGAGGCCGAAACCCTGCTGCGCCAAATCATCACGCGCGATCCGTCGAACGTCTACGCGCAATGGAACCTGTCACTGCTGCTCCTGGCCAACGGCAGATATGAAGAAGGCTGGGCGTTGCATGAATTGCGGCGCATCATCCGCCATGACGGCCTATTTATCACCCCGCCTCCCGCAGTAGCTTTTCCAGAGTGGCGCGGCGAGCCGCTCGAAGGCAAGACGATGATTGTCATGCCGGAACAGGGGTTCGGCGATACGCTGCAGTTTTGCCGCTATTTACCAATGCTCAAACGTCTCGGCTTGAAACGGCTGAGCGTGGCATGCCCTTCGGCACTTGGCAGTCTTATGCAGGCGGTCGATGGTGTGGACATGTGTATCGCATCTGCTGACGCGGTCGACTTGCCTGCGCATGACTATTGGTGTTTCATGATGAGTCTGCCTTTTCGGTTCAACACGACCATCAATACGATCCCGGCAGCAGTACCTTATTTGCATACGCCGCAGGATCGGCTGAAGGCGTGGCAAAACCGCCTGCCTTCGGACGGCTTCAAGGTCGGGCTCGTCTGGGCTGGCAATCCGAGAGCCGCGATGCCTCAAAACAACGCCATCGACCGCCGGCGTTCACTCGATGTGCGCGCATTCTTGCCGCTGCTTCAGGTTCCCGATGTCGTATTCGTCAGCCTCCAGATGGGCGACGCCGCGAGATCGCAACTTGCCGCCCTCCCGCAAGCGATACGTCCTCTTGATCCAATGGGAGACGTCGCCGACTTTTCCGATACGGCCGCGATCATCGAGTGTCTCGATCTCGTGATAACCGTCGACACCTCGATAGCTCATCTGGCAGGCGGACTGGGTCGACCCGTCTGGATTTTGTCGCGCTTCGACGCATGCTGGCGATGGCTAAGGAACCGGCAGGACTCGCCGTGGTATCCATCCGCGCGGCTTTTCGGGCAACAGACGCTTGGGGAATGGGGTGATGTCATTGAACGTATCACTCGCGAGCTTCGTCACACCAGTGAAACTGCTCGACGTTAAATGCCGACATTGCAATCTGCACTTAACGCGCATCAGGCCGGCCGCATTCAAGAGGCCGAGCAATGTTACTTAACCATTCTTAGGGATCGTCCCCGTCACGCCGAAGGCGTGGCAATACGGCGAGTCCAGATATCGTTCCACCAGGCGATTAAAGATTAGCCCTCGGCCTTCCGTCGACTGTCCACAGTGGCGCGGTTAACCGTAGCAGGACAAATCGATGGTGATATTGCATGAGCCGGGGTTCGGTGACGCCATCCAGTTCGTCCGGCATGCACCGCTGCTCAAGGCGCCTGGACTTCGGCGTCTCACCCTTGTCTGTCCCGCGACGCTTAAGCCGCTACTCGAGACGGTCGATGGCGTCGATGATGTCGTCAGTGAGCCCGTGGGGCCGAATGCAACTCACGACTTCTGGGCTTTCATGATGAGCCTGCCGTTTCACTTCAATACCGTTGTCGAAACGATTCCCTCGCACCTGCCATATCTTCACGCGTTGACAGAGCGAATTGCAAAATGGCGACAACGCCTGCCGGCGCAGGGACTCAAGGTCGCCCTGGTATCCTGGAGTCATGCGCCTCTTCAGGCAATCGCAACTCGACAACCGGGATGACGTAGTTGCGCGGATAGTCGCCGCTTTGAGAGACTGGGTGCGGACGTTCAATGATGCGGAGAACCAGGCTCATAGCCAGACGACCCAGACGAGTAGCAGGCCATAGCCGACACGAGCTGAGTGACCTGATTGTCTGTCACCGTGCCGCATCCATTCGTGCTCGACAGCACATTCGAAATTTCTACAGTGCTTCCGTCACCAACTTTGCGAGACCATGTCAAAACGCCACGGCATGCCGTGGCGTTTTTCTTTGCTACTTGCAGCGGCGGGTTCTGCAGAAGAACCCGCCCTTGCCCAAGGTTAGTTCACCGAAGGCGCCGAAGCCGCCGTCGTACCCGCCGCACTGTAATCCACCGGTGCATCTGCGGGACGCGGTTGATCGCCGCTATGCTCGATCCAGCCGCCACCCAATGCCTGATACAGGTCCACCAGGTTCGTGAGACGGTTCAGACGCGCCGCGATCAGCGACTGCTGCGCCGCGTACAGATTGGTCTGCGCCGTCAGCACGGACAGATAGCTGTCCACACCATTGTGATAGCGCAATTCCGACAGTGTCAGCGCGCGCTGCTCGGCAAAGGTGTTGCGTTCGAGCGCCTGAATCTGCTGATCGTAGGTGCCGCGCGCCGCCAGACCGTCCGCCACTTCGCGGAAGGCCGTCTGGATTGCCTTTTCGTAGGTCGCGATCTGGATGTTCTTCTGGATGTTGGCGAGGTCGAGATTGGCCTTGTTCTCACCGCCGGCGAAGATCGGCAAGGTGATAGTCGGCGCAAACGACCACGCCGCGGAACCCGGCTTGAACAAGCCACCCAGCGACGGGCTCAGCGTGCCGAAGTTGCCGGTCAGCGAGACCTTCGGGAAAAACGCCGCCCGAGCCGCGCCGATGTTCGCGTTGGCTGCCAGCAGGTTGTCTTCCGCTTCGACGATATCGGGACGACGCGTCAGCAGATCCGACGGCAAGCCGGCCGGGATGTCCGTGAGGAGGTCCTGGTCGCCAAGCTGCTTGCCCGCCGGCAGATCGTCCGGCAACGGCTCGCCCACCAGCAGCACCAGCGCGTTTTCCGCCTGCGCCCGCAGACGCGCCTGCGCCTGCTGGTTAGCCAGCGCCTGCTGCACCACCGTCTCAGCCTGGCGCAGATCGAGTTCGGAACCCGTACCTGTGTCGAACTGCAGCTTCGTGATGTTGTACGAGGCCTGCGCCGTATTCAGCGTATCTTGCGTGACCTTCAGCAGATCGTCGTCCGATAGCAAGGTCAGATACTGGTCCGCCACCGACGACAGCAGCGCGATTTCCGCCGCCTTGCGGGCCTGGGCCGTGGACAGGTATTGATCCAAGGCCTGGTCTTTCAGGCTGCGGATCCGGCCGAAGAAGTCGAGCTCCCACGATGCGTTGAGCCCCACCGAATACTCGGTGCTGAGCTCTTCGCCCGGCAGCGCGAGATCGGCCGGCGTGCGCGAGCGGGTCTCCGAACCGGCTGCGTTGATAGCCGGGAACAGGTTAGAGCGCGCCACCCGATACTGCGCCTGTGCCTGCTGGATATTCAGCACCGACACGCGCAGATCGCGGTTGTTCTTCAGCGCCAGTTCGATCAGCCGTTGCAAGCGTGCGTCGGCAAAAAACTCGCGCCAGCCGATGTCGACCGCGGCCTGGCCGTTGGCGCTGCGTGCGCCGCCGTTGGCCGGCCCCGGCTGCGTCGCGTAGACGCCGCTCGCCGGGAACGCGCCGGAGACCGGTGCGGCCGGCTGCACGTACTTCGGCTCCATCGTGCAAGCCGTGGCGAGAATCGCGACCGCCACTGCAATCAAAGAGTGTTTTTGCATCTCAATGTCCTTCCTTGCCCGAGCCGCCTGCATCATGACCTGGGTCCTGAGGGTCGTGAGGATGGTGCTGGTTATAGTGTTCGAGCGCCTCATCCGGGTCTTCCTTCTCGCCGCCAAACTTCGCACGAACCACGACGAAGAACATCGGGATCATGAAAATGGCGAGGAAGGTCGCGGTCAACATGCCGCCGATCACGCCGGTACCAATCGCGTGCTGGCTCGCCGAGCCCGCGCCGTTACTGATAGCGAGCGGCAGCACGCCGAGAATGAACGCAAGCGAGGTCATCAGGATAGGCCGCAAGCGCAGACGTGCGGCTTCCAGCGCGGCCTCGATCGGACCCATGCCTTCGCCCTGCTGCAGCTCGCGGGCGAATTCCACGATCAGAATCGCGTTCTTCGCCGACAGACCCACCGTGGTCAACAGACCCACCTGGAAGAACACGTCGTTCTCGAGACCGCGCAGCGTGGCGGCGAGCAACGCGCCCAGCACGCCGAGCGGCACCACCATGATCACCGAGAACGGAATCGACCAGCTTTCATACAGCGCCGCGAGACACAGGAACACGACGAGGATCGAGATGCCGTACAGGATCGGCGCCTGCGAACCGGACTGGATTTCCTGGAACGACAGACCCGTCCATTCGTAGCCGATACCCGCCGGCAGCTTCGCCGCAATCGCTTCGATGGCCGCATTGGCCTGGCCGGTACTCTTGCCCGGCGCCGCCGCCCCCTGGATTTCCACTGCGGAAATACCGTTGTAGCGCTCCAGCTTCGGCGAGCCGTAAGTCCACGTGCCCTTGGAGAACGACGAGAACGGCACCATGGTGCCCGCGCCGTTGCGGACGTACCAGTCGCTCAGGTCTTCCGGGTTCATCCGGAACGGTGCGTCGGCCTGCAGATACACCTTCTTGATCCGGCTGTCCGTATCGAGGAAGTTGTTCACGTAGGACGATGCCCAGGCAATCGAGAAGGTCTGGTCGATCGACGCGAGCGACACGCCAAGCGCGGAAGCCTTCTCATGGTCGATCGTCACGCTGAACTCCGGCGTGTCGTTCAACCCGTTCGGACGCACCTGCGCCAGCAGAGGATCTTTCGCCGCCATGCCGAGCAGCATGTTGCGCGCTTCCATCAGCTTTTCGTGGCCCACGCCCGCACGGTCTTCCAGCTCGAAGTCGAAGCCGGCGGCGGTGCCCAGCTCAGGAATCGACGGCGGATTGACCGGATACACCAGCGCGTTCTTGTATCCCGCGAAGTGCATGAAGAGACGCCCCACCAGGGCCTGCACCTTTTCGTCCGCGTGCTGACGCTGCGAATAGTCCTTCATCCGCACGAACACCAGACCCGCGTTCTGGCCACGGCCCGCGAAGCTGAAGCCGTTCACCGTAAACACGGATTCGACGATGCCCTTCTCGGTGTTGAGCAGGTAATCGGAGATGTCCTTCAGCGCGTGCGCCGTGGTTTCCTGGGTCGAGCCCGACGGCGTCTGCACCAGCACGAACATCGTGCCCTGGTCTTCATCCGGCAGGAACGACTTCGGCAGACGCACGAACAGCATGCCCACCGCCACGATCACCACCAGGTAGATGATGAGCCAGCGGCCCGAGCGCTTGATCACGTGGTGCACGCCGCTGTGATACTTGTCGCGGCTCTTCTCGAAGTTCCGGTTGAACCAGCCGAAGAAGCCCTTCTTCTCTTCGTGATGGCCCTGCGGAATCGGCTTGAGAATCGTCGCGCACAGCGCCGGCGTCAGAATCAACGCGACCAGCACCGACAACACCATCGCCGACACGATGGTCAGCGAAAACTGCCGGTAAATCGCGCCCACCGAACCGCCCGAGAACGCCACCGGCACGAACACCGCCGACAGCACCAGCGCCACGCCCACCAGCGCCCCGGTGATCTGGTCCATGGCCTTGCGGGTCGCGTCGCGTGGCGACAAACCCTCTTCGGCCATCACCCGCTCGACGTTCTCCACCACCACAATCGCATCGTCCACCAGCAGACCGATGGCGAGCACCAGCCCGAACATGGAGAGCACGTTGATCGAGAAACCCACCGCGCTCATGATCGCGAACGTGCCGAGCAGCACCACCGGCACGGCGATGGTCGGAATCAACGTGGCGCGCAGGTTCTGCAGGAACAGGTACATGACCAGGAACACCAGCACGATACCTTCGAGCAGCGTCTTGACCACTTCCTCGATGGACAGGCGCACGAACGGCGTCGTGTCATACGGGTACTTCACGACGAGACCGTGCGGGAAGTATTTCGACAACTGGTCGATCTTCTCGCGCACCGCCTTGGCCGTTGCCAGTGCATTCGCGCCGGTGGCGAGCTGAATCCCGAAACCGGCCGTCGGCACGCCGTTGTACTTGGTGTCGAAGTTGTAGTTTTCGCCGCCGAGCTCGATGCGCGACACGTCCTTCAGCAGCACGCGCGAGCCGTCCTGGTTGACCTTCAGCAGGATGTTGCCGAACTGCTCGGGCGTCTGCAGCAGAGTGGCTTCGCTGATCGTGGCCTGCAGCAACTGCCCCGGAACCGACGGCGTGCCGCCGAGCGAGCCGCCCGACACCTGCACGTTCTGATTCGTAATGGCCGTCTGCACGTCAACCGGCGTCAGGCCGAAGTTGTTGAGCTTATTGGCATCGAGCCAGATCCGCATGGCGTACTGCGAGCCGAACAGCGTGACCGTCCCCACACCGTCGATCCGACTGATCGGATCTTCGATGTTGGAGGCGACGTAGTTCGCCAGATCGTACTTGTTCATGCTGTTGTCTTCAGAGTTGAAGGCCATCACGAGCAGGAAGCTGCTGCTCGACTTGGTGACCTTCGTACCCTGCTGCTGCACTTCCTGCGGCAGAAGCGGCGTGGCGAGCTGCAGCTTGTTCTGCACCTGCACCTGCGCGATGTCAGGATTGGTGCCGGCTGCAAACGTCAGCGTGATGGTGGCCGTGCCCGAATCGTCCGAAGTGGACGAGAGGTACAGCAAGTGGTCGAGACCACTCATCTGCTGCTCGATCACCTGCGTGACGGTGTTTTCAACCGTCTTGGCCGACGCGCCCGGATAGGTTGCGCTGATCTGGATGGCCGGCGGAGCAATGGTCGGGTATTGCGCGATCGGTAGCGTAAAGATCGACGCGATGCCCGCGAGCATCAGAATAATGGCGATCACCCAGGCAAAAATCGGGCGATCGATAAAGAACTTTGCCATGAAACAGGCTCCCTGTTATTACGCGCCCGATGCAGCGGAGGCAGCTTGTGCCGTCGATGCACCGTTGGCAGCCGGCGCAGCTTGAGCGGTGGCGTCGGAAGCGGGTGTGGCCGGCAATTGTGCGGCGACGGTCTTCACTTCCATGCCCGGACGGACTTTGTCGGTGCCCTGCACGATCACGCGGTCGCCCGGATTCAGGCCGCTATCGACCACCCAGTACGAGCCATACGTGGCCGAAGTCACGAGCTGGCGCAAGGCGACCTTGTTGTCCGCGCCGACCACCAGCGCCGTAGGCGTGCCCTTCTGGTCGTGCGTGACGCCGATCTGCGGCACGATGATGGCGTGGTCGTTCACGCCTTCCTGAATACGCGCGCGCACGAACATGCCCGGCAGCAGCACGTTGTCCTTGTTCTGGAACAGCGCGCGAACCGTGACCGAACCGGTGCTTTGATCGACCGTGACGTCGCTGAACTGCAGCTTGCCGACTTCCGAATAGGTACGGCCGTCTTCGAGGATCAACGTGACCTTGGCCGCATTCGGGCCGCTCGTCTTCAGGCGCCCTTCCTGCACTTCGCGGCGCAGCTTCAGGCCGTCGAGGCTCGATTGCGTGAGGTCGACGTACATCGGGTCGAGCTGCTGCACGGTGGACATCAGCGTCGCGGCGCTCGCCTGCACATACGCGCCCGGCGTGACCTGCGAAATACCGACCTGGCCGCTCACCGGCGAAACCACGTCCGTGTAGCCCAGGTTGATCTGCGCCGTGTCCACGGCCGCCTTGCCCGAGGCCACGTCCGCCGCGGCCTGGCCTTCCGAGGCGACCGCGTTGTCGTAGTCCTGCTTGCTCACGGCATTGGCCGCGACCAGCACCTTGTAGCGGCTCGCCTGCGCGGTGACCGAAACGAGATTCGCCTGAGCCTTGGCGAGCGTCGCCTTGGCGCTGTTCAGGGTGGCGATGTACGGCGCCGGGTCGATCTTGTAGAGGCGCTGGCCGGCCTTCACCTGGCTGCCTTCGGTGAATTCGCGGCGCAGCACGATGCCGTCCACCCGCGCGCGCACCTGCGCCACGAGGAATGCATTGGTGCGGCCCGGCAGTTCGGTGACGACAGGCACGGCAGTCGGCTGAACAGTCACGATGCCGACTTCGGGCGTTTGTTGTGGCGGGGCCGATTGTTTTTGTCCGCACGCGGCCAGAAATACCGCAGCCGTCGCGACACTGATTAAGCGAAATGGAACCCGTTCGACGCGCATGGAGCGACCTCTGTCAAGGCTGAGAGAATGAAAAAATGCGTGAAAAATGCGCGCATCCCTACCCCGGGGAAATCGCGCGCACCGCGTCTCGCGACGCGTGACCGCAAGCCCGATGATGCGTATTGGATGGATATCCTCAGCGAAATGCACCCAACCCGGAAATGCCATACAGCGCCGGCACGGCGCCGGCCTTTTCGGCCTCGCGTACAGCTTCCTGAAAGACGACAGTGACGGATATTAACCGGTCGTGACGGCTTGGGCTATCCAATCAATGGGGTGCTATTATATATACATCCGCGTATGGATGTTAAAGTGTCTTTCACTATTTGTAAGGTACATGGCGGCAATAACTGCTCCCAGAAACCGCAACAATCAGATGCATTGTGACGGGCCGCGTTTAAAAGTGCCCAGTAATCCCCGCAAAACAGGCAGGTCAGACGAATATGGTCAGAAGGACCAAGGAAGAAGCCCTGGAGACGCGCGCCAGCATCCTCGATGCCGCCGAACAGGTCTTCTTTGAGAAGGGCGTGTCGCGCACGTCACTGGCCGATATCGCCCAGGCCGCTGGCGTGACGCGCGGCGCAATCTATTGGCACTTCGCCAACAAGGGCGATCTCTTCAACGAGATGTTCGACCGCGTGCTGTTGCCGCTCGACGAACTCAAGGCCGCCTCGGTCAATCCGGAAGAAGCCGACCCGCTCGGGCGGCTGATCGACATTTGCACGGTGTGTCTGCGCGACACGGCGGCGGACCCGCGGCGGCGTCGCGTGTTCGACATCCTGTTTCTGAAGTGTGAATTCGTCGAGGAGATGGGACCGGTGATGGCGCGCTATCAGACCAATATGCGCGAGGGGCTCGGCAAGATCGAGATCGGCCTGCGCAACGCGATTTCCAAAGGGCAAATGCCTGCGGACCTGAACACGAAGCTGGCGGCCACCATGCTGCACGCGTTCGTGGGCGGTTCGCTGCGCGACATGCTGATGCTGCCCGAATCCACCGATTTCGACCTGCACGCGCAGGAGATGGTCGAGGCCATGTTCGATGGACTGCGGCTCAGTCCGGCATTGCGCACGGCTGGGAAGTCCGCCTGAGCAGTGGCCGGCAGGCGGTTGCCGCCTGCCGTTGCCATTGCCGTTCGTTTAGGCCCTAGCTTTGGCTGAACCAGTGGGCCGCATACATCAGCACGGCCACCAAAAGAATCATCACGGCCCACAGCCACTGCGGCATGGCGTGTGGCGTCGGCTCCCGCTGCGACACGCCATGCGGCGTCCGCGTCCCGAACAGCGTGCTGGTGGCGCGGCCGCTGACGGCGCCGCCGTGATCGTGCGCGCGCATGCGGCGCGCCATTCCGCCCAGGTTGATCGGCCGCAGAAACACGTGCTGACGCCGGCCGTGCGTGCCGCGCGCGCGATTCGGCCCTTGCCCGTGCTTGGCCTGCACGACCGCGCAGAATTCGGTGAAAAAATCGTCCGCCAGTTCGTGCAGGGCATTTTCGATCTGCCGCGCCGGCAGTTCCGCGAGCGGCCCGGTCAGCGTGGCCCATATCGAATAGTCGATGCGCGTGCTCGGCGCCTTACTGGTGGCGCTCTCGTCCGGGCGCAGCGTCACGTCGATCTGTCCACGCAGCGAGCCGACTCCGTCGGCGCGCGCCTTGAAGTTCAGGGCACGATGCGGCGCATCCGCTTCCACGGCATTTTTGTTGGCGACGTGAGCCCGCACGTCGTAGCGGGCGCGCAGCGGGCCGAGCGGCACCGTCAGCGTCAATGCATACTCGCCGCCCGCCAGACGGGTGAACGATTCACAATTGTCGAGGCTGGCGCGCAGCAACGCGAGGTCTTGCAGCGCGTCCCAGACATCGGACGGTGCAAGCGCAATCCGTAACGCGTTGTTCAGTTCCACGGCTGCCTCCCCGATTAGCGTGCGCCCGCGCGATCAGGACGTCTGATCAATGCGGTCGACCCGCGATGCGTAAAACGCCAGATATCCCTTGATCTGCTGGGCCGCGTCGAGCGGATTTTCGTAGCACCAGACGGCGTTTTCGACCAGACCGTCCTCGGTGCGCAGATGGAAATACGAGGCTTCGCCCTTGAATGGGCAATGCGACGTGTGATCGGAGCGTTCGAGCCGCGCCATATTGACATCGTCGCGCGGAAAATAAAACACCTCGGGCAGCCCGGTTTCGGCCAGCGTGAGGGCGGCCTGGGTATCGGCCATCGTGACGCCCCGGTGGATCACCCGCACCCGATGCTGATTGACCGCAATCTCGATGCGATGAGCGCCGCCAGCGGCGCCGGGTGCAGATGCGCCATGCGAGCCATGTGCTCCGGCGGGACTTCCGTTGGGCGTCGAGGTGTCGCTCATGTCACGGCTCCGTGTGCGAAAAACCAGCGATTCAGGCGGCGGCCATGCGAGCTTGCAACGCGACGCAGCTGCGAAAGGCAAAACGGCGGAAAACGCTGAAAACGGTCTGAAAACCAGCGGCGCGCCGAGGCTTTCCGAACGAAAAAGCCACGGGACGCCCCGTGGCTTCATTATCGGCCAATCTGCGGCCGAGCGTGCGGCCTTCACACAGCGGCCGATTACTGGGTTTTCCAGTAAAACGCCGACTTCGCGCTGCCTGTCGCCGGGATCGTCACCGCCTTCTGCTGCTCGTCGCTCTTGTAGCGCGCATGCACCGTGTAGTGGCCCGGACGCAGTTTCACGAGCATATAGGGTCCGCGGGAAGTGGCCTGCAGCACGTCCGCGCCATGCGCGTCGACGATCTGCACGTGGACGTCCGCGAGGAAGTCCGAACCCGGGCCGGTAAAGCGCAGCGCCAGCGGCCAGTGGCTTTCGGCGCCCTGCAAGGCCTTCGATTCGTCGCTGCCGACGCCGCCCGACACGAACGCCACGTCGCCCTGATGCTGGATTTGCGGCATGCCGCCGCCATTGTCGTTACCGGCGCTGGTGGTGTCGGAGGTGCTGCCGCCTGTGGTGTCGCCGGTTTGCTGCGCCCACGCGCCGCCCGCGAAGCCCAGCGTTAGCGCGGCGGTCACTGCCGCAGTGAGTGCGGTCGCTGCGAGGCGTCGCTGCTTGCCTTGAAGTTTCATATGCATTGCTCCTTTATTAGGGTCTTGAACCATCTGCCCGAACGAGAGGTGCAACTGTCATGCCCGCCTCGCCGCATCGTCTGATTAATAAGCGGACGCGCGCGCAGCCTCGCTATGCAGTCGTCGAGCGCGGGCTGTGGTTGTAAAAGGGGGGGTAATGCGGAGGTGGGAATGCCGGCCCGTCGGCAGTTTGTGCAAACGGACCGGCAAGTTTTACGTCAGCCCAGATCGACCGGCACAAAGATCTGTGCGTTATCGCGCTGGATCAGCAGGGCGATGCTGTTGCCCGCCTGCGCAATCATCTGCTTTAGCTGGTCGACGCTCGTCACCGGACGGCCGTTCACCGCCAGAATCACGTCGCCCGGCTGGATGCCGGCGCTTTCCGCCGCGCCCCCCGATTGCTGCACCAGCAGGCCGTGGGTGATCGACGCGCTGCTCTTCTCATCCGGCGTGAGCGGCCGCACGGCGACGCCGAGGCGGCCTTGGACCTGCTCGGGCGCGCTGTCGCTCTTCGCAACCTTGGCATCGGCCATCGAGCCGACGGTCACCTTGATGTCCTTGCTCGATTTGTCGCGCCACACCGTCACGGTTGCCGAACTGCCGGGCGCGAGGTTCGCCACCTGAGCGGGCAAATCGGTCGAGTCGGACACCGGCGAGCCGTTCACCGCGGTGATCACGTCACCGGGCTGCAAGCCGGCCTTGGCAGCCGGACCGCCCGGATCCACCGAGCTCACCAGCGCGCCGTTCGGCTTCGGCAGCCCGAACGAATTGGCCAGCGTCTGGTTCAGACCCTGCACGGCGACGCCGAGGCGTCCGCGGCTCACGTGACCGGTCTTGACGAGATCGTCCTTGACCTTGATCGCCTCGTTGATCGGAATCGCGAACGACAGACCCTGGAAGCCGCCCGTCTGCGAGTAGATCATCGAGTTGATGCCGATTACCTCACCCTGCAGATTGAACAGCGGGCCGCCCGAGTTGCCCGGATTGACCGGTACGTCGGTCTGGATGAACGGCGTGTAGTTTTCGTTCGGCAGCGAGCGCGATTTCGCGCTGATGATGCCGGAGGTCACCGTGTTGTCGAAACCGTAGGGCGAGCCGATCGCCACCACCCACTGGCCGACCTTGCTCTGGTTCGGATCGCCGATCTTCACGGTCGGCAGATTGCTCGCGTCGATCTTCAGCACGGCCACGTCGGACTGCTTGTCCGCGCCGACCACCTTGGCGCGGAATTCGCGCTTGTCGGTCAGCTTGACGGTGACGACATTGGCGCCGTCCACGACGTGCGCATTGGTCAGGATGTAACCGTCGCTGCTGACGATAAAGCCCGAACCGAGGCTCGCGCTCGGCGTATCGCCCTGGTCATCGCCGTCGCCGCCACCGCCTTGCATGCCCGGCACGCCGCCGAAGAAATGCTTGTAGAACTGATAGAACGGATCGCTCGGGTCGATCGGCAGTTGCTGTGCATTGCCGCCGTCACCGTCGCCGCCCGCGCCGCTGCGCAACGCGGTGCGCTTCACCACATGCTTGGCGCTGATGTTGACGACCGCCGGACCGTAGGTTTCAACCAGGCCGGAAAAGTCGGGGATACCGGTTTTGGCAGCGGCTTCGGCCGGCATCATCGCGGCTTGCGCCTGGGTGATCACCTGGGGCGCGGGCACATCGCGATGGCCCGCCACGTAGCCGGCGGACAGCGCAACGGCGACGGCAACGGCGACGGCGCTGCGGGACAGGGTTTTCGCATTCATCGTGTACTCCTGACAGGGAGAAAGGCTCTAGGGATGGGATGAAGCCTACGTGGCATCGCTTAAAGGAGTCTTAAACAAGTGCCGCTGCCGCCCATCCGCCCGCTTTCCTCTACCTTGCGCGCGCGATGTGACAGTCTTCCTGCACATGCTGACGCAAGCCGCCTCGACCCGGAATCAGAAACGCACGCTCACTTCGAGACCGCCCGCAGGCGAGTCGCTCAGCGTCACGCTCGCACCATGCTGAATCGCGATGCGGCGCACGATGGCGAGTCCCAGGCCGCTGCCGGAGACGTCGGTGCGGGCGCGCTCGGCGCTCTCTCCCGCACGATAGAAACGGTCGAACACGCGCTCGCGCTCGGCGGGCGGAATGCCCGGTCCGTTGTCAGCGATACGCACCGTGGGGTGGCCGTTTTCCACCACGAGGCTCACATCCACCCGGCCGCCGCGCGGGGTGTATTTGGTTGCGTTGTCCACCAGATTGTTGAGCATCACCCGCAGCGCGTCGCGGTCCCCAATCACGGTGGCGGCTTCATTGGCTTCGACGCCCAGATCGACCCCACGCTGCTGCGCGAGCGGCATGTAAGCCAGCACGCAATCGGCGAGCAGCGCATGCAGATCGATCGCCTTGGTCTGCAGATGGCCGTCCGGTTCCGAGCGAGCCAGCGCCAGCAGTTGCTCGGCAAGCCGCGTCGCGCGCGTGACGCCGGCTTGCAGGTCGGCCAGTGCTTCGCGGCGCGTGCAGTCGTCGGTGGCGCGCGCCACCAGTTGCGTCTGGATCTGCACGGCGGCGAGCGGTGTGCGCAGTTCGTGGGCGGCGTCGGCGACGAAGGCTTTTTGCGTATCGAGCGCCGTGGCGAGGCGCTGCAGCAGTCCGTTGAGCGCCCGCACCAGCGGCTGTACTTCGAGCGGCAGGCGGCTGTCGGGCAATGGATCGAGTGCTTCCGGATGACGTGTTTCGAGCGCGCCGGTCACCCGGCGCAAAGGCCGGAGCCCGCGTCCGACCACCACCCACACCGCCAGTCCGAGCAGCGGCAGCAGCACGATCAGCGGCCACAGCGTGCGCAGCGCCACGTTGGCCGCGAGCCGGTTGCGCACCGACACCGGCTGCGCCAGTTGCACGACGTTATCGCCGACAATCGCGCCATACACGCGCCAGTCGCCGCGATCGGTGCGTTCGGTCGAAAAACCGAGTTCGGCGCGCGGAGCGAGCGGCGCACGCGGGCGCGAGTAGTACATCAACGCGCCGTTGCGATTCCAGATCTGCAGCACGATGCCTTCGTCGCCGGTATCGCGTGAACCGAGAACCTGCGAGAACGGCTCGGACGGCAGCGCCTCGGCGATCTCCTGCAACTGGTAGTCGAACAGTTCGTTGGCTTCGGCGAGCGCCTGGCGGTAGATCAGCCAGCCCGCGATGCCGACACCCAGCAGCACGATGGCGAGCAGCCAGAACAGCAATTGACGGCGAATGGAACGCATCGGCTCAGGCGTCCTTGGCGATCATGTAGCCGAGACCCCGCACGTTGCGGATCAGGTCGGCGCCGAGCTTCTTGCGCAGCGCGTGGATATACACCTCGACGGTGTTGCTGCCGATTTCCTCGCCCCAGCCGTACATTTTTTCTTCGAGCTGGCTCTTGGAGAGCACCGCGCCCGGCCGCGCGATCAGCGCCTCGAGCAGGGCGAATTCACGCGCGGACAGCGCCACCGGCGCGCCCGCCAGCGTCACCTGGTGCGAAGCGGGATCGAGCGTGAGCGTGCCGTGGCGGATGGTCGAGTCGCTGCGGCCCGACTGGCGGCGAATCAGCGCGCGCATGCGGGCGCCGAGTTCGTCGAGATCGAAAGGTTTGACGAGGTAATCGTCGGCGCCGGCGTCGAGCCCCTTGACGCGATCGGCGACGGCATCGCGCGCCGTCACGATCAGCACCGGCAGCGTATGGCCACGGGCCCGCAGCGTGCGCAGCACGTCCAGACCGTCGCGCTTGGGCAGGCCCAGATCGAGCAGAACCAGATCGTAAGGTTCGCCGCCGGCTGCGCTCAAGGCCGCCTCGCCGTCTTCTACCCAGTCGACCGCGAAGCCTTCGCCGCGTAACGCCTTGCGCACGCCTTCGGCGATCATCCGGTCGTCTTCGACTAGCAATATGCGCATGGTTTTACCAATCCGAAACATTCATGATGCCGCATTCTAGCGCCCGGCCCGCGCTCGTGCGCTTCGTGCCGATGCGCCGCGTTAGATGCCACGCAAATTCGCGCACGGCGGCGGCATGTCTCTACAATGGGCGCTTTTGCGCAGCGCGCCATCCGCCTCCGAGTCAGGGGCCACATGGCGGCTCGCATAAGTGTTGTAACGGTCTCACGCGTGACCATGAAGATTTGCGCCGCCCGGCCGTTACACCACTTGACTGCCCCATATGAGCGCTGCGCGCCGAGCGCCGTGCTTTAGCCGTGACTTTTTGGTTTTTCGCCCGTTCATGACGCACGCCTTTCTGTCTTTTCTCGTCCGCCGCCTCGCGCCGTGCGCCGCTTCGTCCGTTTCATCCGCTTCATCCGCTACCGCTCGGCCTGCCGCCGCTTTCGGTGCGGCCGCGCCGCGCAGCGGGCGGGGCGCCGCCTCAAAGCGTGCGGCGCGGCGTGCTTCGACGGCTGCCTTCGCCCTGTTGCTCGCCGGCGCCGCATTGGCCGGCGCGGCTCCGGCGCAGGCACGCGTCAAGGCCAAACACCCGTCGGTCAATGTCACCACGGTGTTGCCGCCGGCCGTGATGGCGGGTCTCGCGCGCGCGCACGTGCCGTTGTCCGCGATCAGCGTGGTGATCGAGAAGGTAGGCGACCGCACGCCCATCGTCGCGCTGAACGCCGGCAAGCCGATGATGCCCGCCTCGACGATGAAGCTCGTCACCACCTACTCGGGCCTCTCGATTCTCGGGCCGGACTATCGCTGGCGCACCACCGCCTACGCCGACGGCACGCTCGACGCCGCCGGCATCCTGCACGGCAATCTGTATATCCAGGGCACCGGCGACCCGAAGCTCGTGCCGGAGGAACTGATCGACCTGGTGCAGAAGATCCGCAAGTCCGGCATCAACGGAATCGACGGCGCGCTGGTGCTCGACAAGCGCTATTTCGACCCGTCGACACGCGACCTGCCGCCGTTCGACGACGACGCCACCGCGCCCTACAACGTCGGTCCCGATCCGCTGCTGTACGCGTTCAAGTCACTCTCGTTCACGCTGACGCCGTCGCCTGACGGCAGTGTCGGCGTCGACGTGATTCCGGCGCTTGCGCAATTGCAGATCGACAACGAAATGCACGCGAGCGCCGGCCCATGCCGTGGCGAACTGCCCACGCCTGCCGTCACGCCGCAGCCGAACGGCACGGTAGTCGCAGCGTTCGCCGGCGACCTCGCCGAACGCTGCGGACCGCGCACGCTGAACGTGGCGGTGCTCGATCACTCGGCCTTCTTTGCCGGCGGCTTCCTCGCGCTGTGGGAGCAGACCGGCGGCACCTTCAAGGGCGCGACCCGCGAAGGCCCGGTGCCGGCCGAGGCCCGTCTGGTCGCCACGCACCAGGGACCGGTGCTCTCCGACATCGTCCGCGACATCAACAAGTTCAGCAACAACACGATGGCGCGCAACCTGTTCCTGACGATCGGCGCGGTCACCGGCAAGCCGCCCGCGACGCCCGAAAAATCCGCGCACGCCATCGAAACATTCCTGGAGAAAAGCGGCCTGAACATGGAGTATCTGTCGCTCGACAACGGTTCGGGCCTCTCCCGCGACGAGCACATCACGGCGCTCTCGCTGGCCGATCTGTTGCAGGCGGCCAACGCGAGCCCGGTCGCCCAGGTGTTCGTCGATTCGCTGCCGGTGGCGGGCGTCGACGGCACGATGCGCAACCGCCTGACCTCGCAACCGGTCGGCGGCAACGCCCACATCAAGACCGGCACGTTGCGCGACGTGCGGGCAATCGCCGGCTACGTGGCATCCGCCGACGGCGTGAGCTACATCGTGGTCAGCATCATCAACGATCCGCATTCCGAGGCGGCGCGCGCCGCGCACGACTCGCTGCTCGAATGGGTCTATCAGGGACCCTCGCAACCGATGCAGGAAGTGGCCGACGAGCCGCGCAGCAAGCCCAGGAAAAACCCGCACAAGCGTGCGGAGCATTGAGGATTCCTTCTAGCGAAGCCATGCGCGGCAAGCCGCAGAGCGTGTACGCTTGCGGGCAGTGTTTGAAGCCCGCGTGAAACGCATCAGGGCGCGCGCGAGTCGCGTGCCGGCTGTGCCGGCGTGGCGGGTTCAAACGAAAACGACAACGCCCGCTGCGGCATACGCAGCGGCCAGGGACCCAGGAGGAAGACGCCCATGCAATTCGATGCCGAATTGCTGCTGCTCGCCATGGCGCCCGTCTTCCTTGCGTGTATTGGCTGGGAGGCGTGGCATCTGCACCGCACGCGTCCCGAAGCACGCCTTTACAGTTGGCGCGACACGCTGTGCAACGCCGCGCTCGCGCTGCTGCAGCAGGCCGCCGACAAGCTCGCGTGGCTCGCGATCATCCCCGTCTATGCGTTTTGCTTCGACCACTTTCGCGTCTATACGTGGCGCGCCGGGTGGGTATCGTTCGTTGTGCTGTTCGTCGCGCAGGATTTGCTTTACTACGTGTTTCACCGCTGCAGCCATCGGGTCCGCTGGCTGTGGGCCGCGCATGTGGTGCATCACTCGTCGGAGCGGATGAATTTTTCGACGGCGTTCCGCCAGAGCCTGATGTATCCCGTCGCCGGCATGTGGATTTTCTGGATCCCGCTTGCCGTGCTCGGCTTTGCGCCGAAGCAGATCGTCGCCATTGTGCTGATCAATCTGGGCTTTCAGTTTTTCGTGCATACCCAGGCCATCGGCAAGCTCGGCTGGCTCGAATATGTGCTGAATACGCCGTCGATCCATCGCGTTCACCACGCGCGCAACGAGCGCTATATCGACCGTAATTACGCCGGCGTGCTGGTGATCTGGGACCGGCTGTTCGGCAGCTACGTGGACGAGGATACGAACGACGCGCCTGTCTACGGCATCGTCGAGCCGCTCCACACCTACAACCCGCTGAAGGCGACGTTTCACGAATGGGCCTCGATGGGCGCCGACGTGCTGCGCGTACAGGGCTGGCGCAACAAGCTGAGCGCGCTGTTCGCACCGCCCGCCTGGGCTGCCGCGTACCACGCCTCGCTCGACGTAGGCGCGAACGCCGTCACGGACGGCGCCCGTGCGGGCACGACGAATGCGTTTGGAAATGAGCCCGTCAACGCGCTCAAGCATGCGGATGCGCTGGACAACCAGGCATCGGCAAACCATCCGGCCGCGTTTCAAACGCCGCGCAGGCCGGGGAAGATTCTGTAAGCTGTCGTCACGCCGCCGACGCGGCGGGCGCTACCTGCATCACATGGCAAAAAGGCCACATACGAGGAGATGAAGTCAACATGAAACAACAGGGAATGAAACACCGTGGACTGCTGCGCCTGACTCAAGTCGCGATCGCCAGCGCAGCCTTTGTCATGCTCGCGGCCTGCGGCGGCGGCAGCAGCAATAACAACAACTCGGCCAGCGCCACGCCGACGGGCGGTGTGAACCTGCAGGTCGTGTCGTTCGGCGACAGCCTCTCGGACGTGGGCACCTATTCGCCGGTCGTGGGCGCGGACTTCGGCGGCGGCCGCTTCACCACCAACCCGGGTGAAATCTGGACGCAAAAGGTCGCGGAATACTACGGCGGCAGCTTGACGCCGGCATACCTCGGCGGCTTCGGCCAGGCACTGGTGGCGACGGGCGGCCTCGGTTATGCACAGGGCGGCTCGGATGTCGTCAATGCTGAAGGCGAAGGCTGGGCGCCGAACAATCTCGCGGCAACGACGGTTCCGGTGCAGACCCAGGTCTCGGAATACCTGAGCGCGCACGGCAGCTTCAACGCGAACCAGCTCGTGCTGATCAACGGCGGCGCGAACGACATCTTCCAGTTCGCCACCACGGCCAATCTGACGGCACTCGGCGGCGCGCTGCAGGCGGCCTTGCAGAGCCCCACGCCGCCGACCTCGCAGACGGAGCAGGTGGAATTTATCGCCAATTACCTGCAGCAGAATCAAACCCAGGTCGCTGCGGCCGCTATCGCACTCGCGACGCAAATCCAGACCATCGTCAAATCGGGCGCGACACACGTGGTGCTGATGACCGTCCCCGACATCGGCCAGACGCCGCTCGGCGTCGCCGCGAACGTCCAGACGCCGGGTGCGGCCGCGCTGCTGACCGGTATCACCGCCGCCTATAACGGGACGCTCGAGACGCTGCTCGCGCCGCTGATCCAGTCCCACGCGGTGATCGTCGCCGATGCATTCACGTGGTTCGATACTGTCTTGCTGCCGAACTACCAGTCGCTCGGCTTCACGGTGTCGAATACGGGTACGGCATGTAACCTGACTTCGATGGCCGCCAATGCCACCGCCTACGCCACAGCGAATCCGGCCGTGCTCAATGGCCTGACTCCGGCCGAATACGGTTCGCAGTTCGCCTCGTCGCTGTTCTGCTCGCCGCAGACCTACACGGTGGCCGGTGCGGATCAGACCTACATCTTCGCCGACACGGTGCACCCGACCACGCATGCGCACGCGCTGTTCGCGCAGTACGTCGAGCAGACGATTGCGGCAACGGGATTGGGTAAGTAACGAGGTGACGTGGGGCGGCCGCTATTGGTCGCCCGCTGCCTGAGCCGATTGAAGTGTTGAGAAAAGCCCGGTGCTGGTTTGGCCGGGCTTTTTCTTGGGCAGCACAACCTACCCCTGCGCCTCGAACGCCGCCGCAGCGCGGCCTAGACGGTCGTTCACCGCGATCCATTCGATCGTATCGGGCAGCTTTTCGATCAGGATGCGCGCGACATTGGCACGATCGAGGGCACGCAGCAGGCTATACAGCTCGCGTGCGTACACGTGGGGATCCTCGGGCGCCGCCATGAAATGCACGCCCTCGGCATCCGCCCATGGTCCGGCACGCGACACCCGTGCGACCAGCGCGACGCGCTCGCCAGCTTCGCGCCCGGCCAGCAGCGGCTCCAGCGCCTCAAAGGGCAACAGCGCGAGCGGCGTGCGCGGCGCGTAGTGGGCCTTGAGCGTGCCGGAAGCGCGCGGCGCCGTGGCGTCGGAGCCATCCGGCAGACGCGGCGCTTCACCTAACACTTCGGCGATATCCTGCGGCGTCACATGTCCAGGCCGTAGCAGCGCGGGAAAACCGCGCGACAGATCGAGAATGGTCGACTCGATGCCGACATCCGACGAGCCGCCGTCCAGCACATGAATCGTGCCGCCGAACTCATCGCGCACATGCTGCGCCGTCGTTGGACTCACGTGGCCGAAGCGGTTCGCAGAAGGCGCCGCCACGCCGCCGTGACCGCCACGCCGCGCGCTGAATGCCTCGAGCAGCGCCTGCGCCACCGGATGCGACGGACAGCGCAAACCCACCGAATCCTGCCCGCCGCTCACCGCCGCGGGAATATGGGCGGCGCGCTTGAGGATCAGCGTGAGCGGACCTGGCCAGAACGCATCGATCAGGCGCCGCGCCTCGGGCGGCAAATGCTCGACCCAATACCCCGGATCGCCGTGCGGCGCGAGATGCACGATCACCGGATGGTTGGCCGGCCGCCCTTTCGCCTCGTAGATGCGGGCCACCGCATCCGGGCTTTGCGCGTCGCCGCCAAGGCCGTAGACGGTTTCGGTGGGAAACGCGACCAGTTCGCCCGCGTCGAGCAGCGCCGCGGCGTGCTCGATTTGCGGGGGAGTCACGAGCGGGTAGCCCGGCGTGGCATCGGCAGGTTTTGCTTGATCCGGCATGATGACAACCGCCTCAGCCCTTCAGGATATGCAGCAGCCGGGCGCAATCGCGCGCGGCAGTGCGGGCTTCGTCAAGCGTCGCGGCGGTGAAGTTGATGTGCCCCATCTTGCGACCGGGCCGCGCCTCTTCCTTGCCGTACAGATGCAGGCGCGCAGCGGGCATCGCCGCCACTTCCTGCCACGCCGGCGTGACCGCGGCGTGCTTGCCGCCGTCCGGGAACCAGATGTCGCCGAGGATGTTCAGCATCACCGCCGGCGAATGCTGGCGCGTGTCGCCAAGCGGCATGCCGGTCATCGCCCGCACCTGCTGCTCGAACTGGCTGGTGGCGCACGCATCCACGGTGTAGTGGCCGGAATTGTGCGGGCGCGGCGCCATTTCGTTGGCGACGAGCGAGCCGTCTTCGAGGATGAAAAACTCCACGCACAGCACGCCGACATAGCCGAGCTTGTCGGCGATCTGCAGCGCGGCCTGTTGCGCGTGACTGACGAGCGTCGGGCTCGCGTCCGGCGCCGGCACGATGGTATGCGACAGCACGCCGTCGCGGTGAGTGTTCTGAGCCAGCGGATACACCACCGACGTGCCGCTGGCGCCGCGCGCAATCAACGCCGACACTTCGAACTTCAGCGGCAGCCGTTTTTCCAGCACGCACGGCACGCCGCCCAGCGACGTATGGGCCTCGCGCACCTCTTCGACATTGCTCACGCTCACCTGGCCCTTGCCGTCATAGCCGAGCCGGGCGGTCTTGAGAATGCCCGGCAGCACAGCGGCGATTGTGGCGTCGTCGAGCGCGGCGAGCGCATCCGACGATTCGATCACCACATGCGGCGCCACCGCCACGCCCGATTCGACAATAAAGCGCTTCTCGGCGATGCGGTCCTGGGCCACGGCCACGCAGCGGCCAGCCGGACTCACGAAGGTGGTGCGCGCCAGAAAATCGAGGCTCGTGGCAGGCACGTTCTCGAACTCCGTCGATACCGCCGCGCACAACCGCGCCAGTTCGGTCAGCGACGCTTCGTCGTCGTAGGCGGCGCGCAGGTGCCGGTCAGCGACGGCGCCCGCCGGACTGGCTTCGTCCGGATCGAGCACGGCGACGCGATAGCCCATCGCCTGGGCGGCAAAGCAGAACATGCGGCCGAGTTGGCCGCCACCGACCATGCCAAGCCATGCGCCGGGCAGAATCGGTGAAACCGGTGTGTTGTCTGGATTCATCTCAGTGGTCGGTCGCGGGCGGCGCGCGGAAATACGCGCCGCACCGGGGTCAGGCCAGGAACATCAGGCCGTCAAACGCGCTCACAGCGCGGGCAAAACCATTGCGTGAGCCGCTTCGTTCTGGCGCACGCGGAACGCGGCCAGCGCGTTGGCGTATTCGGTCGAAGTCACGCTCAAAATCGATACGGCAAACAGTGCAGCATTCGCCGCGCCCGCCTCGCCAATGGCAAATGTAGCGACCGGCACACCCTTGGGCATCTGCACGATCGAATGCAGCGAGTCGACGCCCTTCAGGTATTTGCTCGCTACCGGCACGCCGAGCACCGGCACCGTGGTCTTGGCGGCCAGCATGCCGGGCAGGTGCGCGGCGCCACCGGCGCCCGCGATGATCGCGCGCAGGCCGCGCTCGCGCGCGCCTTCCGCGTAGGTGAACATCTCGTCGGGCATGCGGTGGGCGGAGACGACTTTCGCTTCATACGGCACGCCGAATTCCTGCAGAATCGCGACGGCGTGTTTCATGACTTCCCAGTCGGAACTGGAACCCATCAGCACGCCGACGAGCGGTGCAGCATGCGTATGGGCTGTCTGCGCCGCCTGCGCGGTCTGGACCTGGCTCATGTTTCGGGCTTCCTTATCTGCGCTCGCGGCGTTAAGCGAGCTTCTGCCCGGTCAGGCGCTCGAGCGCCTCCTGATACTTCGCGGCCGTCTTCGTGACCACGTCATCGGGCAGCTTCGGCGCCGGCGGCTCTTTCTTCCACGACTGGGTTTCCAGCCAGTCGCGCACGAACTGTTTGTCGAAGGACGGCGGGTTGGTGCCGACCTGGTATTCGTCCGCCGGCCAGAAGCGCGACGAATCGGCCGTCAGCGCCTCGTCCATCAGATACAGCTTGCCGTGGTTGTCGAGACCGAATTCGAACTTGGTGTCGGCAATGATGATGCCGCGCGTGGCCGCATAATCCGCCGCTTCCTTGTACAGCTTGATCGAGATGTCGCGGATCGTGGCCGACAGTTCGGTGCCGATGCGGCGCTCCATCTCGTCATACGTGATGTTCTCGTCGTGATGGCCCATTTCGGCCTTGGCGGCCGGGGTGAAGATCGGCTCAGGCAGTTTCTGCGCGTTTTGCAGGCCCGGCGGCAGTTCGACGCCGCACACGGAACCCGTGGCCTGATAGTCTTTCCAGCCGCTGCCGGCCAGATAGCCGCGCACCACGGCTTCCACGAGGATCGGTTCGAGACGCTTCACCACCACGGCGCGGCCCTTCACCTGCTCGGCCTCGTCAGCCGCCACCAGCGACTCCGGCGCCACGCCGGTCAGGTGATTCGGCACGATGTGCTTGAGCCTGTCGAACCAGAAGTTGGCCATCTGGTTCAGCACGCGACCCTTGTTCGGAATCGGCTCGCCCATGATGACGTCGAACGCCGACAGACGGTCGGTGGTGACGATCAGCAACTGGTCGTTGCCCACCGCATAGTTGTCGCGGACCTTGCCGCGGCCGAGCAGCGGCAGCGAGCGGAGCGTGGATTCGTAAAGGGTAGACATCGTCGTAGTTCGCTAAAAGTGGGGCAAAAATGAGACCGGAACAAAAGGGAAACGCCGTTCCCCTATGATGCAGGAACGGCGAAACGAACCGCAACCTGGCCGGATGGCCAGGTCCGCGCTGTAGTACCTGAAATACTTCCTGGTTTAGCGGACGACCTGCGCGAGGCCGCCCGACCTGTACTTCTCCGCAATTTTATCAAGCGAAACCGGCTTGATCCTGGCGGCCTGGCCTTCGGCGCCAAACGCGACGAAACGGTCCACGCAGATCTTCTTCGCTGCTTCGCGCGCCGGCTTCAGGTAGTCGCGCGGGTCGAACTTGCCGGGATTTTCCGCCATATAGCGGCGAATCGCACCGGTGATCGCCAGCCGCAGGTCAGTATCGATATTAACCTTGCGCACGCCGTGCCTGATGCCTTCCTGAATTTCTTCGACCGGCACGCCGTAAGTTTCCTTCATGTCGCCGCCGAATTCGCGAATTTCCGCGAGCAGTTCCTGCGGCACCGAAGACGAACCGTGCATCACCAGATGGGTATTCGGAATGCGCTGGTGAATTTCCTTGATGCGCTGAATCGACAGGATATCGCCGGTCGGCTTCTTGCTGAACTTGTACGCGCCGTGCGAAGTGCCGATAGCGATCGCCAGGGCGTCGCATTGCGTCTGCTTGACGAAATCGGCGGCCTGCTCCGGATCGGTCAGCAGTTGCTCGCGCGTCATCTTGCCTTCCGCGCCGTGGCCGTCTTCCTTGTCGCCCTGCATGGTTTCCAGCGAACCCAGCACGCCGAGTTCCGCTTCCACCGTCACGCCGATCGAGTGCGCCGCTTCCACCACCTTGCGCGACACCTCGACGTTGTACTCGTATGACGCCACCGTCTTGCCGTCCGCTTCCAGCGAGCCGTCCATCATCACGCTGGTAAAACCGCTGCGGATCGCCGCCATGCAAACTGCCGGCGACTGGCCGTGATCCTGGTGCATCACGACCGGAATGTGCGGATACGACTCCACGGCCGCTTCGATCAGATGACGCAAAAACGGCTCGCCCGCATACTTCCGCGCGCCCGCCGACGCCTGCATGATGACCGGCGCGCCGACCTGATCCGCCGCCGCCATGATGGCCTGCACCTGCTCCAGATTGTTTACGTTGAATGCCGGGAGCCCATAGCCGTTTTCGGCGGCATGGTCCAGCAGTTGACGCATTGATACGAGAGGCATCCACTACTCCTAAGTTGAAACGAATCCTGTGCCGTCGGCATCTTTTTTTACAATTTTAGCGCGAAGCATCCGCCCACCCGTGAGCAACAGGCTCGGGGCTTGCCGCGAGGCTTGCCCAAAAAGTCCTGCGCTCCGCCTCTCGCGGGGTGATGCGGCTGCTTCGCCGTGCCGGTCAAGCAGCTTTCATGCGGATCAATACGGCTCGCCCACCCGCACGATCTTCAGCGTGTTCGTTCCGCCGGCCTGACCCATCGGCTCGCCCACGGTCAGCACGACCATGTCGCCGCGCGATGCGTAGCCCTTGCTGACCACCGTTTCCAGCGCCTGTTGCAGCGCGGTGTCGCGGTCGCTGCTGGTGTCCAGATGCAGCGACGTGACGTTGCGGTAGATCGCCATGGCCCGCTCGCTGCCGACGCGCGGCGTGAGCGCGAAAATCGGCACATGAGTCCAGTGCCGCGACATCCACAGCGCGGTGGAGCCGGACTCCGTCAGCGCGACGATCGCCTTGGCGCCGAGGTGAAACGCCGTGAACAGCGCGCCCATGGCGATGGACTGGTCGATGCGGGTGAAGGTGCGGTCGAGGAAATCCTTGTCCAGCTCCGACTGCTCCGACTTTTCCGCTTCGACGCAGATCGCGGCCATCGTTTCGATGGTCTGCACCGGGTATTTGCCGGCGGCGGATTCGGCGGACAGCATCACCGCGTCGGTGCCGTCCAGCACCGCATTGGCGACGTCCGACACTTCGGCGCGAGTCGGCACCGGTGCGTAGATCATCGACTCCATCATCTGCGTGGCGGTGATCACGAACTTGTTCGATTCGCGCGCCATGCGGATCATGCGCTTTTGCAGCGCCGGAACCGCGGCGTTGCCCACTTCCACGGCCAGGTCGCCCCGCGCGACCATGATGCCGTCCGAGGCGTCGAGGATGCCTTGCAGCGCCGGAATCGCTTCCGCGCGCTCGATCTTGGCGATCATCTTCGGCTTGATGCCGTAGGGCGCGCCCGCGATGTTGGCGAGCTGGCGGGCCATTTCCATGTCAGTGGCGTTCTTCGGGAACGAAACCGCCACGTAATCCACGCCGAGCGACATGGCCGTGCGGATGTCTTCCATGTCTTTGGCCGTCAAAGCCGGCGCCGTCAGGCCGCCGCCCTGGCGATTGATACCCTTGTTGTTCGACAGCTCACCGCCGATCTTCACCGTGGTGTGAATCTCGCTGCCGAGCACGCGCACGACGTCGAGCACGATCAGGCCGTCGTTGAGCAACAGCACGTCGCCCGGTTTCAGGTCGCGCGGCAGGTCTTTGTAGTCGAGGCCGACGCGGTCGTCGTTACCGAGTTCGCACTCGGAATCGAGGACGAAAGCGTTGCCGGGAACGAGCGTGGTCTTGCCGTTTTCGAACCGCCCGACCCGGATCTTCGGGCCTTGCAGGTCGGCCATGATGGCAACTTCACGGCCAGCCTGGCGCGCCGCTTCGCGCACGTATTCGGCGCGCTGGCGGTGGTCGTCGGCTGTGCCGTGGGAGAAATTGAGGCGTACCACATCGAGCCCGGCCTTAATCATTTGCGAAAGGATTTCGGGTGTGCTGGAAGCCGGGCCGATGGTGGCGACAATCTTGGTGGCGCGATGCATGAGTCTCCTCGTCTGGATGGGATCGCTGGAAATAGCGCTGCGAGTCGGGTGCGGAGGCTGCGCACCGAAGGGTGCTGCGTGGGGCGGCGCGCCGGTTGCAACCGGCGTCGCTTTATTCAATGAAGCGGTGTTCGAAACCAGCGCGCGGAACGCCAGCGGTACTGCGGATGATGCGCCGCCGGCATGACCGGCGGGTGAAACGATCGTTGTCAAAACGGCGGGGGAAACAGTGGCGGGTGACGCAGAGGCCGATGAGGCTGCGGACGATACGGCAGAACCCTCGGGCTGGGAGGCCCCGCTGGCGCCGGCTCGCTCCCCGGCCGGGGCCGACTCCGCCGCCGGCTGGGCGGCGGGGTTCGCCGCCGACTTCGCCACATTAGCCGCGGAATCTTTCGGCGACGACTTCACGCGCGTCTTTGCAGCTTTGACCGAAGGGGAGCGCGTCGTCACATTAAGCCCGCGATTCCAGCACTTCCACTGCCGGCAGCTTCTTGCCCTCGAGGAATTCGAGGAAGGCGCCGCCGCCCGTCGAGATATAGCTGACCTTGTCGTGGATGCCGTACTTGGCGATGGCCGCGAGCGTGTCGCCGCCGCCCGCAATCGAAAACGCCGGCGACTTGGCGATGGCGTCTGCCAGGGTCTTCGTGCCGTTGCCAAACTGGTCGAATTCGAACACGCCGACCGGGCCGTTCCAGACGATCGTGCCGGCTTTTTCCAGCTGCGCGGCCAGTGCCTTGGCCGTTTCCGGTCCGATGTCGAGAATCAGGTCGTCGTCCTGCACGTCGGCCACGGCCTTGACTTCGGCCTTGGCGGTGGGCGAGAACTCCTTGGCCGTGACGACGTCGGTAGGAATCGGCACCGAGGCGCCGCGCGCCTTGGCGGCATCGATAATGGCTTTGGCCTCGTTCACCAGATCGGCCTCGGCGAGTGACTTGCCGATCTTCAGGCCGGCGGCCAGCATGAACGTGTTGGCGATGCCGCCGCCCACGATCAACTGATCGACCTTCTCGGCGAGCGACTTCAGAATGGTCAGCTTGGTGGACACCTTCGAGCCGGCGACGATCGCCACCAGCGGACGCTTCGGCGCGCCGAGCGCCTTGCCGAGCGCCTCGAGCTCCGCCGCGAGCAGCGGGCCGGCGCAGGCGACCGGGGCGTACTTCGCGATGCCGTGAGTCGTCGCTTCGGCGCGGTGCGCGGTGCCGAAGGCGTCGTTGACGTAGATGTCGCAGAGCTTCGCCATCTTCTGCGCGAGTTCGTCGGAATCCTTCTTTTCGCCCTTGTTGACGCGGCAATTTTCCAGCAGCACGAGTTGGCCTGGCGCCACGTTCACGCCGTTTTCCACCCAGTTCGCCACCACCGGCACGTCGCGGCCGAGCAGTTCGGCAAGACGCTTCGCGACCGGCGCGAGCGAGTCTTCCGGCTTGAATTCGCCCTCGGTGGGGCGGCCCAGATGCGAAGTCACCATGACGGCGGCGCCGGCGTCGAGCGCGGCCTTGATGGCCGGTGCGGAGGCGCGGATGCGGGTGTCTTCGGTGATGTTGCCTTGATCGTCCTGCGGAACGTTCAGGTCGGCGCGGATGAACACGCGCTTGCCGGACAGCTTGCCTTCGGCGATCAGATCGGAGAGACGCAATACCTGGTTCATGAGCGTTGGGTTGCGAGTTGATTGGAAGGCGGTGATGGACAGCGCGCGAGCAGCTTCCGCTCAGGAGCCCCGCCTGGTGCCCTTGCTGCGGCGCCCGCGGATGGCCCCCGCAAACAGGCGCCGACGGCATCCGCCGCAGCGTCGCGCAGTGATCCGGGAGTCGAGTATTTTAACCGATCCCCACCCCGTTCTGCCCCGTGCCGCAGCGAATGCCCCGTATTTGGGAGATAGGCTCGCATGCCGCATTGCAGCATAGATGATTCCCCATGCGGCCAAATGCCCGTTCCGTGTGCAAAAGACGTTAAAATAACGGACTTCGCCGCCTGCCGGACCTCTCTTTGGCCGCTTGCCCGGCGCGCCCCAGATTGCGGGCTTGCGCGCCGCGTGTCCTGCTGAGCCTAGCCGAGCGTCCGGGCGGCCTTGCGCAACACACTTCACAAACGCACTGCTGGAGAATCGTATGTCAATGGCCGACCGCGACGGCAAGATCTGGATGGATGGCAAGCTCATCGACTGGCGCGATGCCAAGATCCACGTCCTCACCCATACGCTGCACTACGGCATGGGCGTCTTCGAAGGCGTGCGCGCCTACAAGACGGCCGACGGCGGCACCGCCATTTTCCGTCTGCAGGAACACACCAGGCGCCTGCTGAATTCGGCCAAGATTTTCCAGATGGATGTGCCGTTCGACCACGAAACGCTCGCCGCCGCGCAGCGCGAAGTGGTGCGCGAAAACAAGCTCGAATCCTGCTATCTGCGCCCGATCATCTGGGTCGGTTCGGAAAAGCTCGGCGTGTCGGCCAAGGGCAACACCATCCACGTGGCCATCGCCGCCTGGCCGTGGGGCGCGTATCTGGGCGAAGACGGCCTGGCGAAGGGCATCCGCGTGAAGACCTCGTCGTTCACGCGCCACCATGTGAACGTTTCCATGGTCCGCGCCAAGGCCTCGGGCTGGTACGTGAACTCGATCCTCGCCAACCAGGAAGCCACCGCCGACGGCTACGACGAAGCGCTGCTGCTCGACGTGGACGGCTACGTGTCGGAAGGTTCGGGCGAAAACTTCTTCCTCGTGAACAACGGCAAGCTGTACACGCCGGACCTGGCGTCGTGCCTCGACGGCATCACGCGCGATACCGTCATCACGCTGGCCAAAGACGCCGGCATCGAAGTGATCGAAAAGCGCATCACGCGCGACGAGGTCTACACCTGCGACGAAGCGTTCTTCACCGGCACCGCCGCCGAAGTCACGCCGATCCGCGAACTCGACAACCGCACCATCGGTTCGGGCGCGCGCGGTCCGATCACGGAAAAGCTGCAAAGCGGCTTCTTCGACATCGTCAACGGCAAGAGCCCGAAGTACGCGCACTGGCTCACCAAGATCTGAGTCTGAAATCAAAGCAGGCCGCCGCTGGCGGCGCGCCTGCCCCCTGTCTCCACAGAGAAAAGCCACATGAGCGAAATCAAGGAAATGCCGCTGGTCGAACTGACGGCAAAAGACCTGCCCGCCTACTGCCCGAATCCCGCCATGCCGCGCTGGAGCGCGCATCCGCGCGTGTTTCTGGATGTCACGCACGGCGAAGCGAAGTGCCCCTATTGCAGCACGCGCTATAAGCTGCGCGACGGCGAAGTGGTCAAAGGCCACTGATCGCCGCGCACCGGCTGGGTACGCCCATCGCCATCAGGCCGCAGGCTGCGCGCGGCGCCATTCGTTCGGGCGTCAAGCGCGGCTGTGCGGCCGCGTCCTTTTTACAATCTGAACGCCGCGCGCAGGTGCGCGCTGCGCTTCGTTTCGACCTCGGAAACCCTCCCTGATGCGTCGCGCGTTGGTTATCGCACCGAACTGGATCGGTGACGCATTGATGGCGCAGCCGTTGTTCTCGCGCCTCGTGAAACTGCATCCACGCATCGCGATCGATGCGGTTGCGCCCTCGTGGGTCGCGCCCTTGCTCGAACGCATGCCGGAGATACGAGACGTCTACGCCACCGATCTCGCGCACGGCAAGCTGCAGATGCTGCGCCGCTGGCAGTTGTCGAGCGACTTGCGCGACGTCGGATACGACGCGGCCTATGTGCTGCCGAATTCGCTGAAATCGGCGTTGATTCCGTGGATGGCGGGCATTCCGCTGCGCATCGGCTATACCGGCGAGAGCCGTTATGGCCTGCTGAACGTGCGCCACGCCAATCCGCGCAAGGACGAGCGTCCGCCGATGGTCGGCCACTACGCCGCGCTTGCCTACAAGCCCGGCGCCAAGGTGCCCGACGACCTGCCGATGCCGCGCCTCGACGCCGACCTGAACGAGGCCTCGCGCGTCTCGGCCCGCTTCAATCTGGACACGCGGGTGCCGCTGCTGGTGTTCTGCCCCGGCGCCGAATACGGCCCGGCCAAGCGCTGGCCGCCCGAGCACTTCGCGGCGCTGGCGCAGATCGTCGGCCAGTCGTTTCCCTACACGCAGATCGTCGCGCTCGGTTCACCGAAAGACGCCCCGCTCGCCCAGGCCATCGCCGAACGCGCGCCGAACGTGCGCAACCTGTGCGGCCAGACCGCGCTGGGCGAAGCCTGCGCGCTGATCTCGCGCGCCAATGCCGTGGTCACCAACGATTCCGGCCTGATGCACGTCGCGGCCGCGCTGCGGCGCCCGCTCGTCGCCGTGTACGGCTCGACTGATCCGCGCCACACCCCGCCATTGTCCGAGCTTGCGAAGGTACAATGGCTGCATCTCGAATGCAGTCCCTGTTTTGAGCGCGAATGTCCGCTCGGTCACCTGAACTGTCTGCGGCAATTAAGCGCCGAGCAAGTTTTCGGCGACCTGCGCGGCATGCTCCTCGCCCAACGCTGAACCGTCGGACAACCGCACGCCGCGTTGCAAGCTCGCCACGCGGCGTCATCCCCGCGCCCTGGAGCGCGGGCATCCTCGCGGTTGCCCCGCCGGGTTGTTCCTGGTTGTCCTGTTTTTACTGCTGCCCCGCAACCGCGCGCGCCGCGCACAAGAGACTGACGAGCCATGCCACGTTTTGCCCACATCTTCGAAGCCGCTGCGGATACCCTCAACGCCTATTACCAGGCGGTGGCGGAGGTCAATATCGACAGTTTGATGGGCCTGTGGATCGACGAGGAGTTCGCCAGCTACATCAGCGCCGACGGCGCGCACCTGCACGGTCTCGACACCATCCGCGCGGGCCTCTCGGTGCAGCTCGCCGCCGCCCCGGTTTCGATCGAACCGGTCGACATCCGCGTGTACGACAGCCTCGGCACGGTGGTGTACGCGATTGCCGAAGCGCATCGCCCGGCCGACCCGAAAGCGCCGCCCGTCATGGTATTCACGACTTACGTGATGGTCCATGAACGCGGCGAATGGAAGATCGCACATATCCACGCGAGTGCGATGCCGAACGAAGCGGCGAGCCAGTTTGCCGCCAAAATGCGTCATGGTCAGGGGTCCTTGCACTGACGCTGGACGTTTCTGCTTTTTCTGGTCGCGGGTATGAGTACGATGAACAACAACGACGTTTCCCCCGTAACTGCCGTCGCGGCGGCGGTTGAGGCGAGCGTCGGCCTGTTGTATCGCGCGCCGCTCTGGCTGCCGAACAGCCACGTCCAGACCATCATTCCCGCGCTGTTCGCCCGGCTTCCCGCCGTGACCTACCGGCGCGAACGCTGGGATACGCCGGATGGCGATTTCATCGAACTGGACTGGCTGGTGGACGAGCCTTCCCAGGCACATGCGGCGGACCAGGCCTCGGCGCCCGACACGCCGCTTTTCGTCCTGTTTCACGGCCTCGAAGGCAGCTCGAACTCGCATTACGCCCGCACGCTGATGGCTGCCGCACGCCAGCGCGGCTGGCATGGCGTCGTGCCGCACTTCCGCAGTTGCAGCGGGCCGCTGAATCTGCAGCCGCGCTTCTATCACCTTGCCGATAGCGACGAAGTCGATTGGGTGCTGCGGCGTCTGCGCCAGATGCATCGCGGGCCGATCGTCGCGGCGGGTGTGTCGCTGGGCGGCAATGTCCTGCTGCGCTGGCTCGGCGAACGACGCGAAGACGCCTCGTTTGTCACTGCCGCCGCCGCGATCTCCGCCCCGCTCGACGTGCATGCCGGCGGCCGCGCGCTGTCGCAGGGCTTCAACAAGGTCTACACGCGCAACTTCCTCAAGACGCTGAAGGTGAAAGCGCGGCAGAAGCTCGCGCAGTATCCGGGCCTGTTCGACGCCAACGCCATGCTCGCGAGCCGCACCATGTACGAGTTCGACAACGTCGTCACCGCGCCGCTGCACGGCTTTCGCGACGCCGACGATTACTGGACCCGCGCCACCACCCGGCCGCTGCTGCCGGAGATCACGGTACCGACGCTCGTGCTCAACGCGCGCAACGATCCGTTTCTGCCGGGCGCGGTGCTGCCGGCGCACCACGAAGTTTCGAGCGCGGTCGAACTCGACCAGCCGCAGCACGGTGGCCACGTCGGCTTTATGACGGGGCCGTTTCCCGGCAAGATCGACTGGCTGTCGCAGCGCGTGTTCGCCTATCTGGGGCCGTTCGTCGAGCATGGATGACATCGTCCGGCAGGCCCTCGCCAAATGGCCCAACGTGCCGCATTGCACTGGCTGGCTGCTGCTCGACCGGCGCGGCAACTGGCGCATGCGCGACGAAGCGGCCCAGGCGAGCGGCGCGGCGGGCGAACCGATTCGTCATACGGCACTGCTGGCTTTTATCAACCGCAACTACGAAGCGGATGCCGAAGGGCAATGGTTTTTTCAGAACGGGCCGCAGCGGGTGTATGTGGAACTGGGTTACACGCCTTGGGTGGTGCGGCTGGCCGAGCGTGACTTTGCTGACGCGGGCGGTGGCGATACGGCTGCCGCGCCGGCGTTGACGCTAACCGATCAGGCGGGCAACGCGTTCGAGCCTGTGGCCGTTTATCTGGACGACGAAGGCGGCGTGCTCTTCGCGGATACGTCTGCGCCGCCGCGTGTCGCCGTGCTGCACGATCACGATCTGGATCTGTTCTCACGGCACGCCGATGTGGCCGAAGACGGTTGCAGCGGCCAACTGCATTGGCGTGAGGGCCTGACACTACCCTTGCAATCGGTGGCGCGCGCCGAGGTCGCGGCGCGCTTTGGATTCGTCGCGAGTCCGGCGCGGGCGCAGGCGGCACGGCGGGGCGCGTCGTCCTGATTGCGGCGGCGTCCGCCCGCGCCGCCACCTTGCGGGCCACGCGCACGGCGTTATGGGCGAACGCGGGCACGCCGCTCGCCCCGCGCTGTTAAGATAAGCGCCCTCAAAAGGAGCCTCCCCATGCCCGAACTTACACACTTCGACGCCGCCGGCCAGGCGCATATGGTGGACGTCGGCGCCAAGCAGGAAACCAAACGTATTGCCGTCGCTCGCGGGTCGATCCGCATGCTGCCGGAGACCTTCGCGCTGATCCGCGACGGCAACGCGAAGAAAGGCGACGTGATCGGGATCGCGCGTATCGCTGCGATTCAGGGCGCCAAGCGCACCGCGGATCTGATCCCGCTTTGCCATCCGCTCGCGCTGACGCGCGTCAAGGTGGACTTCGAACTCGACGAGACGCTGCCCGGCGTGCACTGCACGACGCAGGTGGAGACCTTGGGGCGTACCGGTGTGGAGATGGAAGCGCTAACTGCCGTACAGGTCGGCCTGCTGACCGTGTACGACATGTGCAAGGCGGTGGATCGCGGCATGACGATCACCGATGTGCGCGTGCTGGAGAAGCATGGCGGGAAGTCGGGGGATTGGGTGGCACAGGGTTGAGGCATTGTTTTGTAAGTCTTTATTCGACGCTGCGCCGACCGTTCCAGAATTGCCATCGCCTGACGAAATCACTACGAATCTGACTTCTGGCATACGAAAAGTCGATCTTGAGCGTTGCTTCGCCAACTCGCCCGCACTACTGGCGATGATGATGCCGGGCTGCCCCGCATTGCGAGAAAGAAATCCTAGTTGCTATGCCTTCGGGGCGAAGAATAGGAAGACAAATCCGCATGCGGCACAGATCGCCGCCGACATGTATAGAAACTTGGTGTACGCGCCGTAGGCCAGCGCCGCGAAGATTAGTGCACCGACCACACCCCAGAATCTGCCAGCAAACTTGCTGACCGCTTGTTCATTCTTGGCGTCCTTTGCCGCAGCTTCGGCAGCAGCAATATCGGCCCCGCAGTGCTTGCATCGAATCGCCGAGTCCTGAATGTCTTCGTAGCATAAGTGGCATTTTTTCATTTTGAATCCCCGTATGTTTCCCGTCTCAGTCAAAAAGAGGACCATGGTCCGTCGAATTGGGCGATGTTGCCCCACACGATGACGGGATGCCAATTAGCACCCGTCAAAGCAAGGCCCCATCCTTAATCGCGCTCGGTGAAGCGATTCGCCGCCACCGCGAAGCCAAAGAACTATCGCAAGAGCAGTTGGCGTTGCTCGCTGACGTTGATCGAAGCTATGTCGGTCGTGTCGAGCGCGGCACCAACAATGCCGCCACGTTGACGCTCAAAAGACTGGCGAACGCACTCGACATAACGCTGGCCGAGTTGATAGCCGAAGCCGGGTTATGAGACAGCCGCCGTTCGCGCGGCTGCTGATCCCAATCCCGCACGGTCTGACGACTGCCGTTCATGCGCCTCGCGACTTGCGACGATCCGACCAGTCAATCAGTGCGCAAGGTGCGCCAGCCGGGTCAAGCTTGCCTTGTTCGACGAAATCGTCACCGACGGCGAGACCCGCACGCACCCGCATGATGGTCTGGCGGCTGGTCTTCATGTCGCGAGCGATCTGGGCGACGGCGATGCCCGCGTTCAACCGATCGATAACGGTCGCACGCTGCGCTTCCGTGAGTGCTGACGGACGCCCGAACGTCTTTCCTTCGGCCTTTGCGCGACGAAGACCAGCCTGAGTTCGTTCAATCAGCAAGTCGCGTTCGAATTCGGCCACGGCGCTAATCGCACCCATCGTCATCTTGCCCGCCGCACTGGTCAGGTCTACTCCGCCTAGCGCGAGACAGTGGACCCGGACTCCGATGGACGCCAACCGTTCGACCGTGGACCGAACATCAATGGCGTTGCGCCCCAACCGGTCGAGCTTCGTCACGATCAGTACGTCACCGTCTTCAAGTCGGTCTACCAGTTTCGCAAACCCTTTACGGTCGAAGGCCGGAACCGACCCGCTGACTGTTTCAGCTATGACGCGTTGCTTTGCTACTGAGAATCCGGCTGCTTCGATTTCTTGTATCTGGTTCTCCGTCGTTTGGTCGGCGGTCGAAACTCGGCAGTAAGCAAAAATTCGTGTCATTGGCACCCTTGAATGTCCGAAATGGGAGTACGAATAGTACCGGGTGTACGAAACGTATACAAGCTATTTTTTGGACATCCAAAAGCTAGGTGTACCGAAACACTCGATTTCGGGCAGCGGTGCACGTGGAAGACCGCCTCGGCGGCTCCGCGGCTTCAGTTAAATCCCCGTTGATCAGGGATACAATCGGGCAAACAACTTCTGCGTGGCAACCACATGAAACTGACTTCAGCAAGGGAAGCCTATGAAACGTGGCGCGCTCGCGACCCGCTGAGAGATTTTTTCAGTCGGTGGGACGATGTGCAGCCGTCCGACGTACAAACACTTCGTCATGCATTGGATTCGGCGACACGCGAAGAAGACATCCAGCAGTTCTTGCAAAAGAATCCTTCGCACCTGATCCAGCATTTAGGCGGCGGCCACGGACGATGGATAATTCCGAAGCAGCGACTTGGCAGCGAGCATGTCACAGACTTCATGATTGCCGATTGCGACTCGATGGGCTTTCATTGGACCGCTGTGGAACTCGAAAGCCCGCTGGCAACTATGTTCACCAAGGCCGGTAACCCTTCTGCAACGCTGAATCACGCCATCCGCCAGATTCGAGACTGGCGCATATGGCTCTCCCACAACCAAAACTACGCGGCGCGAATGCGCAGCGACGATGGGCTTGGCCTTACCGATATCGATGCAGAGGTACCGGGATTAATCCTGATGGGTCGTCGAGCAACCGAATCCGAAGACACCAGACACATGCGCCGCCGAATCAGTCGCGAGTCCAAAATAGAAATTCATACGTTCGACTTCCTACTCGATGCATTGACCGGACGCGTGACGAGCATCGAAGAACGCAGAAACCGGGATGCCGCCATCTAGAACGGAATATCCGAGTCCATTTCATCCGAATATCTCTCAACTGCATCAAGTCTATTTGAAAGATTGGCAATTATGATGTTTTGCTTTTCCCTTGATACGGACCGAAACATATCAATGAATTTTCGCAGATCATCCTCAACCGAAAACCTGGTTTTGGTGCGATATTTCATTGCACCCTTGACGAAGCAAAGAAGCACGACACCCGAATTAGGCACATCCTTCTCAAGCATTACTTTCTTATATGCAGCCTCGAGATTGTTTAGGACGCTGGGTGCATCTGTGTAATATTTTGCACTCGTCTCGATACTAATCATAATCTCACTCATTTTCTGAGAAAATTTCTGATATATTTCGCGCTCGAAATAGCCAAAAGTGGCACCAGAAAAATCGGCCGTCAATACCGAATTTCGGACTTCCGCAAAAGACGATATCCGGTTCTCCGGTTCAATCTTGCACATACTATCAAGCAGATCACCGTGTTTGAATACCTCAATTTTCATGTCGGAAATGATTTTTTCAAACAGCTTTCCCACAAAATACACTTCTGTACGAAAATCGTATATCGAACTCTTAAACTCGGCGGGAAGATCGCACCACCAACTTAAAGACACGCTTTTTTCGAAATCCGATGCCGCATTGGCGCGCTTACCGAAACCGAAGTCAATGATCTTCACAACACCTTTTTCAGTTATCAGAATGTTGTCCTCTCGGATATCCCGATGCAGCACCCCGTTTTCTTCAAGATATGCGAAACCGTTGACCGTTTGCTCGAATATCTGATTAATATCCTCTGGTGAAAACAAGAGATGAGAACCAACATCCGCGCCCTTGACATATTCCATCAAGATGTAACCTAAGTGCTTTTCGGGGTATAGATAGTAGTTGAATACCCGCACTACGTTTGGATGATTGACCTGATGCAAGAGTTTGATTTCTCGCACGAACGCATCGAAAAGCTTCGTAGCTAGCGCTTGCTGGGAAGGCTCATACTTCTTGCAGGCAAAATATTCATTGATCACGCTATCAAAAAGCAACACTGTATTTCCGGTCGCGCCTTGTCCCAGACGCTTCTCAAGCACGAAGTCCTTCTGCCGCAAAAACTTGACTAACTGATTGTCCATACTGGATGGCCCTCGCTCTTACCACTTAATTATCCCCAGATGGGCGGAATACACAGCATCCCTGATGGCGATTGTCAAATCTTTTTCTTCTAATCGAATTTTCGCAAATACCTAACAAAAAGCAACTGGTCGATGCAGCGACCACGGCGGCCTGAACAGAATCGGCTACTTCTCTGCACCGGGCTTCCGCATTCGCGCTGTGCCCGCGTTGACGTGCGCCGACAGGCCATCAAGATCAGGGAACAGGTGCGAACGATCAATGCCGTAGTCTGCCAATAGGTCCAGAATTTCCGCCTTCAATGTCGCGGGAATGTAAAGCTGCATCAGGTTCGTGAATTCGCGACCAAAGCGAGACTGCTTCACGTCAATTTGATGTGAAGCATCGCAGTGGACTGTGAACAACCCTTTCTGGTTGATGACACGCGGAAAGGCAGCTTTCGGAAGATAGCCGAACACGCCGCGCTGCTCCTTCAATGTCTCTCGGGCAACCTCATCCGTCATGATTGCATCGTCCATCTCATACATCCAGACCGCGCCATCCTTGTCAGCATGATCGGAACACGCGAAGTAGCACGCGACTAGCGGATTCATCGACCAATCGAGAAGCCGTGTCGCAAGGCCATGATGCTGCGCTAGCGCCAGTTGTTCGAGATAGCTTGACGACAAGGACGTGTACGCGACAGCTTTCCTACCCCATGCGTTAAACCGTCCGAGGTCCCTATCATGCGGTAGATAAAACTCGGGGCGACCGGCCTTCGGCAGCAAACCCCAACTGGCCTGAGCGTGTCCCCTGAACACGTATCCGAATCCGTCGTGACTTCTGAATCCCCGAAAGACCTTGTGAAGCATATCCACATCGGTCAGATTGATTGTTTGGTGCTGCATACCTATTGTTTGAGTGTTTGATTGGACGCTGACACGATGAACATTCTCGCAGACACCACGTGGGACGCCCGATAACGAGTGAGTTGCGAATCGACACCGATTGACAAAGCCTAACATCCTTGGCATAACACACGCCGCTTGATTCGTCGGATTTTTAGTAGTGAGTCGAGCTTACCCGCCTGTCATGATAGCTGTGTTCTCAGCCAAAGCATCCCCAAGCACCTTCTTCGCTCGACGGTTGATCGTCGGGGCACAGCCGTTCCTACTTGGACTTCAGGTCTGAGCGGTGAACCCGTCCGTCTACAAGCAAGAAAACTGGTTCGTACAACGAACGAGCTAGCGATCATTGCATCTGACGTGGCGCATGAAGGACAGACATGTGGTAGTGGAGTACAAGCGGAACCGGCCGATGACATGAGGTCCGATCAAGACACGTCACGACCGATAGGACTGGACAGGTCGGGAAATCCGAGTTCTCGTTCATCGCACTACCCGTTAATGAACTCGACGGCACGAAGTGGCGGCGATTCACCGAGTCCGAAGGACGAGGGCATCAGACGAAATGTTAACGCCTACGAGCGCAGCGTCGCGGGTAGGCAAGCCTGCATCGATCATTATGGTTATCGATGCTGCGTTTGCGACTTTGACTTCGAGGAAAGGTACGGGGAACGCGGAAAACACTTCGTCCACGTCCACCATCTCGTTCCACTAGCCAGCATCGGTGAGTCCTACGTCCTCGATCCGATCAAAGACCTTCGCCCCATTTGCCCCAACTGCCGTTCGATGATCCACCGGACCGACCCGCCTTGTTCGATAGAGATATTGAAGGGATGCATTAAGTGAATGTGGCCGGCCTTTCCTCAAGATCAGCGATCACACAGTCATTGCATCCGACGTGCCGATAGACGAAATCAACCGTCCAACAGTCGGCCCCGGTTGCTGAACGTCGAGACGGGGCAACGACTTCACAGTCTTCATCGTTTCCAGACTGACCGTAGCTACGCGCTTGATCAACTATTTTAAGACGGCGATCGGCACAGGCTGGTCGTCATCGCCTTCCACTTGAATCTTGTAGCCGCCTGACTGCTGAGATTGAAGTATTATTACATTCGGTGAATACGCATAATGATAGTGGTAATGATACGCGGCTTGCTGAATTACATGCCCATCCATTAGCTTGTAAATCGTTTCACCATCCCATCCGTGAAATTCACCGTCAATCTGCCCTTCGTATGCACCCTGAGCAGCGGCAGAAGCTGATACCACCGAAATTAGTAATGCGGCGACAGGAATTCTCATAATATTTTCCGTTTCGCAAGTTGTACCATCAAGCTGCCGCACTTATTGAGCCTTGATTGCGCAGCCATCAAGCGCGTGGCCTTCGGGTCCACCATTGACGCGAAGGCCGGTGTTCGATAGGTCTAAACTATTGAATCGGATTGAGTTTGATGTCTTTGCTGACCAACTTTCCATCGCGAATGAATTCGACCTTGACTTTCTGTCCTGCGAATTTTTGAAGCAATTGCTGCAACTCGCGCCCATCCGTAACTTCAATCGATCCGACAGATTTCAGAATGTCGCCCTTTAACAAATCAGCATCGTAGGCGGGCGTGTCCTTTTGGACAGCGTTTACCGTCACGCCTTTGTTTGTTTGAAGAATGGCGCGTTGCTGCGGGGTCAAGTCACGTATGTCGATCCCTAGCACAGGATTCGGTTTGGCGCGAATCCAAAAAGTAGCCATCTGGTCATACCGTCGAACCGAGATCGGGACCATTGTTGTCGTGGAACCTGTCATGGTTGTCGTGGCGGTACCGTACCCACCGGAACCATAGAAGTTGGTTGTCGCAGATGCTGTATTGGGTAATGTCAAGGGCACGGCAGTTTGTTCCGCGCCGGAATACTTTTCGTACAGCAGAACTCGTACTGCCTTAACTGCTTCGGCCTGTTGTTTAACTTGATACTCGCGGCCTTCCTTACCGTTGAACGAGGAGTAGCCCAATAGGCGGAAGCCGTCTCCGAACATGGTCTGGTAGTCGGTCTCTGGGTCACTACCGCGTATGATGACAGGTGGGGTATCGCTGACGATAACGCCGGTCGCCTTCGTTATGTCGATTCCGCCTGTCCGGTCGTTGTAATACTGGGCGTATGGATTCGCGCAACCCGCCAGTATGGCTGGAACAAAAGCGCACAGCACCGCACGTTTTAGCATGGTCTTCCCCGTTCGCGTATTTCTTCGCTTGTTGGATGTCTGATGATTCTCACTCGCGGGTGTGAAACCAGCAAGCTATGCCGCAGCGTCTACGCATGCCAGCAACGCCGCCTGAATCTGTTCCAACGGTGTGGCAACATCGCGGGCGTCGAGACAGGCGCTGTGGCGGCGCAGTGTGTCTCCACGCTTCGTCGCATGTCCAAGAGTGCGTCGAATCGCGTAACCTCACGTTCGGCGAATGGTCAGGAATTGTTGTCCAAGTCTTGTCCGAACGCTGTCCAAGTTCATTAACCGATTTGGACAGGATCGAACGCATCGAGCACCGTAAGCCCTTGATTTGTAAGACAATTTGAAGAAGGCTAGGCACGGAAACCAGGATGTGCAAGGCGGTAGATCGCGGCATGACGATCACCGATGTGAAAGTGCTTGAGAAGCACGGCGGGAAGTCGGGAGACTGGGTGGCGGCGTAAGGGCTGTTGCAGCCGCCGCGCCGAACCGCCCTGCCATAGCGGCCGATACCCCCGCCCCTCCTCGTTCCGGTCCATCATCTAACCGTCGCCCGAGGCGGCCGCCGTTAAGGCCGCAAGCCACTTCAGGCGACGATCGCCCTCAGTCGCTATCGTCATCGTCCTGATTGACGTCCTTCGGCGGCGTGCCGTACAGCTTGACCAGCTCCGCCTTGAAGCCCGCAAGACTCTTCTGTTCGTCGCAGAGATCGTACAGATAGCCCTGTTGCGACGGCCAGTCGTTCAGCTCTTCAGCGAAAATCTTCAGACGCGCCACCGTATCGAAGGCGGCATTCGTGTCGCCGCTTAGCGCCTGCAGCACGGCGTAGCGGCGCAGCACCGTCTCGCCCGGCAACAGCGCGAGCGCCTGCTTGTGCATGGCCAGCTTGTGGTCGAGATCCGTCGCGTCCATCGGCAACAGCGTCGCCATGCCGTATTCGCCCCATGCACGGAACAGGTACGACGGATCCGCGGCGTACTGCTCGGCCGGACGGGCGCCGTAGTACAGCACCTCGGCGCGGTTGTAGTCGCGACAGATCGGATACAGCGCCGCCAGCCCACCGAACACGATGACCGCATAGACACCGAACGACACGCGGCCAGCCAGCAGGCGCAACGAGCGTGTTTCGAGCAAGCCGAATATGAACATCGCCGGCAGCAGGAAGAACATGTATTGCTGCGGATACTCGACCAGAGCGTGCATCACCAGCACGCCGATCAGCGCGATGCCGAACACACGCGCGGCTGTCTGCGGCGCCCGAACGGCCCGCACGAGCCACGCCAGCAGACCGAGGACGACGATCGCCACGCCGATCAGCCCGGTCTTGCCCAGCAGATCGATGAAGATGTCGTGCGAATTATTGGCGATCTCGACGCCGCCCAGCCCTCGCACAAGGTCGAACTCAAAGCGCGGAAACTCGCCCCAGCCTACGCCCAGCATCGGGTGCGTCTTGAACATCGTCCAGCCGTATTTCCACAGCGCAAGGCGCGGAGCGATCTGGTTTGCATCTTTGAAGCGATCGGCCGCCGACACGTCCAGACCGAACTGATAGCGCACGTTGGCCCAGCGGACCAGCGCATTGACGACAAAGAACAGCACGCCAAGCGCAATGGGAATCAGCCATTCCCGGTTGCTGCGACGCAGGGCCGGATTGCGGCGAATCTCCGCAAACGCCATCCAGAAACCGGCCACCACGATAACCCCGATCTGCAGCCACGGACCGCGCGAAACCGTCAGAGCCAGCCCGGTCGAAAAGATCACCGAAAAGAGCGCCCATGCGATCACCGGCAGACGCCGCGTCTGCGCGAGGAACATGGCCCCCGCCGTGGCGAAAGCGATATAGGTGGCAAGGTGATTGGCCTGCGCCATGTTGCCGAACGGTCGCCGCTCGAACGTGACGTTGTAGGCCACCACCAGCGGCGTCACCTTCGTCTCCAGGTGAAATAGCTGGATCACCTGGCAGAACACCGCGAACAGGCCGCCGATGATGAAAGCCACCGCCGCCCAGCGCAGCACCGTTTCGGTCATCTTGGCGCGGCTGAACGCGTAGCCGGTGTGGGTCGCCATGAACGCGGCCAGCAGATAGCCGCTGCCGAGCCAGTTCATCGACGGCTGCGCGACCGGCAGCACGAACGTCTGCGCAATCAGCACGAGTCCGAACAGCAGTGGCACCAGCGAAACCGTGGGCGACGCGAACGGGACATTCGCGCGCTCAGTCCAGACCAGCAGCACCACGGCGGCGGCGGTCAGGACGTGCAGCGTCAGCGCCGTGAATTCCGCGTAAAACGTCGGGATCGGATACGTGTGATTGACTACGGCGTAAGGCAAGATCAACGCACAAGCCAGCAGTACCAGTGATAAATAGCGCGCAAATGGGGTGGGCATGAGTAACCGGGGGCGTCAGCAACCGGCGCACTATACAAAAAAATCCTCCCCCTGTGCGCCGGACAGCCTCAAATATCGCTAAATCAGCCGGTTACGACGGTCTCACGGCATTCTCTGCGCGCATTTCGGCATTGACTGCAGCATTGACTGCGGCATTAACCGCGGCATTCCGGCGGCGCCAGATTGGACGGCAAGGTCGGCGCATCGACCGGTGCGGGTCCGGCTCCGGGCGCGGGCAAGGATGAAGCGGTCTTACCGGCGACAAAACACTCCCACGTCACCGCGCCCGGTTGGGACGTGCCTTTGACCAGCGCGATTCGCGCGGTTGGCGTGTCGGCGTTGTCGGGCACCGACGGCACCAGCACCAGCGTGTTGGAGCCGGCGGGCGCGACCCGCGTCGTGAAGGCGATGGTGATCTGGCCGTTGTCGTCGTCGACATGTACCGATTCGACGTTGCGGGTGCCCGGCGGCGACGCATAACCGCCGCCGAGCGCGCTGCCGCTGGCGGCGTTTTCGGCCACCGCGATTCGGGCCGACGCCGCGAGCGACAAGCCCTCGCCCACCCGGCTACGGGCCAGATAGTCCTGGTAAGCGGGAATCGCATACGCGGCGATCACGCCGACAATCGCCAGCACAATCATCAGTTCGATCAGCGTGAAGCCGAGCTTGCGGCTCACACCAGCGATGCGCGCAATGCGGGCCGGCCATGGCGCGCTGGACTCGGAGATGGGCGCGCCAGCGGCGGGGTCGTCGCGCTGCAGCAGCACGCAGCAAAAGGAAGAGGAGAAAAGGGTAACGGTCATCGGCAGGCTCCTGAAACGAAAAACGCCTGCCCCGTGAATCGGAACAGGCGCGTTGATCGTATCGAGCCAAGCGGCTCCGCGACAGTCAGCCGAATGGCTAACGTGAGAGCTTCCGCCGCCCGTGCGCCGCCCTTGCGCCACCCTTGCGCCGCCCTTCTGGCGCCGGTCACCGCAGCGGTCGCGCCGCTTCCGTCAGTGCGAGGAAGGCGGCGGCGAACCCGGCGGCACCTGCCCGGCAGCCCGGCTCGCATTGCGGCGCTTAAGCGCGTAGCCGAGTAACACCACGAAGAGCGCGCCCGCGATACTCATGCCGTACTCGGCTACCGGCGAGTCGAGGATAGGCCAGCGGTCGCCGGCCGGGTCATTGACGATCAGGCCGCCGGCAATCCAGCCCAGCAGCGCCGCCCCCAACGTGATGACGATGGGAAAGCGGTCCAGCAGTTTCAGCACCAACTGGCTGCCCCACACGATCAGCGGGATGCTCACCAGCAACCCGAAGATCACGAGCGCGAGGCGGTGGCCGGGATCGGCCGCTTCGGCGGCGCCGGCAATCGCGATCACGTTGTCGAGGCTCATCACCGCGTCGGCGACGATGATGGTCTTGATGGCGGCAATCAGTTTGTCGGCGGGTTTCACGTGCTCGTGGGCGTCATGAGCGGGCGCCATCAGCCGCACGCCGATCCACAGCAGCAGCAGGCCGCCGGCAAATTTCAGCAGCGGCACATCGAGCAGCACCACCGCGAATGCGATCAGCGCGACGCGCAGCAGAATGGCCCCGGCTGTTCCCCACAGCACGCCCCTCACCCGCTGCGCAGGCGGCAGGTTGCGGCAGGCGAGCGCGATCACCACCGCGTTGTCGCCACCCAGCAGGATGTCGATTACGATGATCTGGATGACGGCGCCCCAATGGAGCGTGGCGAAGAACTCGAGCATGGACGGTCAGGGAAAGAAGGCAAATCACGCAGCCCAATAAAAAAGCGAGGGAGCAATGCTCGCTCCCTCGCTTTAAGACTGCACTCTCACGAAAGGATTTCGTAAGAGTATCAAAAATAGGCCGGGCTGGCCGGCCTATTTCAACTTACAGCATCGCCTTCAGAAGACGCGCCATTTCCGACGGGTTCTTCGTGACCTTGATACCGCATGCTTCCATGATTTCCAGCTTGGCTTCAGCCGTATCGGCGCCGCCCGAGATCAGCGCGCCGGCGTGACCCATGCGCTTGCCGGCCGGAGCCGTGACACCCGCGATGAAGCCAACCACCGGCTTCTTCATGTTGCCCTTGATCCACTCGGCAGCATTCGCTTCGTCCGGACCACCGATTTCGCCGATCATGATGACGGCGTCCGTTTCCGGATCGTCGTTGAACATCTTCATGACGTCGATGTGCTTCAGACCGTTGATCGGGTCGCCGCCAATGCCGACTGCCGACGATTGGCCGAGGCCGATTGCCGTCAACTGGCCGACTGCTTCATACGTCAGCGTGCCCGAACGCGACACGACGCCGATGCGGCCCTTGCGGTGGATGTGACCCGGCATGATGCCGATCTTCAGTTCGTCCGGCGTGATCGTGCCCGGGCAGTTCGGTCCGAGCAGCAGCGTCTTGCTGTTCTTTGCGCGCATGCGTGCCTTGAGCTCGATCATGTCACGGACAGGAATGCCTTCCGTGATACAGATGGCGAGATCCAGTTCGGCTTCGACCGCTTCCCAGATTGCAGCAGCAGCGCCTGCCGGCGGAACGTAGATGACCGAAACGGTTGCGCCCGTTTCAGCCTTCGCTTCCGCGACGCTTGCGTAAATAGGAATGCCTTCGAAATCTTCGCCGGCCTTCTTCGGGTTCACGCCGGCGACGAATGCTTCGCGGCCGTTTGCGTATTCACGGCAAGCACGCGTGTGGAACTGACCGGTCTTGCCGGTGATGCCCTGCGTGATGACCTTCGTGTCTTTGTTGATCAGAATCGACATGTATTGACCTCTGTTCGTTTGGCGTCGCGCCGTTGCGCCGCGAGGCGGGATGTTCTCTGCCCGCCTCGCTCACGCGCCGCCATTCGTAATCCTGGTTAATCCTGGTGAACCTGCCCGGCAACCCCGCCCGGCAGGCACCGCCAGAGACGCCCGGCCTGGCTTACGCCTTGCCCGCAGCGGCCGCGACGACCTTCTGAGCCGCTTCTTCCATGCTGTCTGCCGCGATGATCGGCAGGCCGGATTCAGCCAGCATCTTCTTGCCCAGGTCTTCGTTCGTGCCCTTCATGCGGACCACGAGCGGCACCTTCAGCGAGACAGCCTTCGAAGCTGCAATCACGCCTTCCGCGATCACGTCGCAGCGCATGATGCCGCCGAAAATGTTGACCAGAATGGCCGTCAGATTCGGGTTCTTCAGCATGATCTTGAACGCTTCCGTGACCTTCTCGGTCGTGGCGCCACCGCCCACGTCGAGGAAGTTCGCCGGTTCGCCGCCGAACAGCTTGATGGTGTCCATCGTTGCCATTGCGAGGCCGGCGCCGTTCACGAGGCAGCCGATGTTGCCGTCGAGCGAGATGTAGGCGAGGTCGAACTTCGAGGCTTCGACTTCAGCCGGATCTTCTTCGTCCAGATCGCGATACGCGACGATTTCCGGATGACGGAACAGGGCGTTCGAGTCGAAGTTGAACTTGGCGTCCAGCGCGATGACCTTGCCGTCGCCGGTCAGGATCAGCGGGTTGATTTCTGCGAGCGACGCGTCCGTTTCCCAGAATGCCTTGTACAGGCCTTGCAGGATCGCGCGAGCTTGCGGCAGCGAAGCGGCGGGAACGCCGATCTTCGTAGCCAGTTCGTCTGCTTCCGCATCCTTCAGACCGGTCGACGGGTCGACGGCGATCTTGTGGATCAGCTCAGGCGTCTTTTCCGCGACTTCTTCGACGTCCATGCCGCCTTCGCTCGAAGCCATCACGACGACCTTCTGCGAGACGCGATCGATCACGAGGCCGACATACAGTTCCTTCTTGATGTCAGCGCCTTCTTCGATCAGCAGGCGGTTCACCTTCTGGCCTTCCGGGCCAGTCTGGTGCGTGACGAGCTGCATGCCGAGGATCTGGTTCGAAAATTCACGAACCTGCTCCAGCGACTTGGCAACCTTCACGCCGCCACCCTTGCCACGGCCACCCGCGTGGATCTGAGCCTTCACGACCCATACCGGGCCGCCGAGCTCTTCAGCGGCCTTGACCGCGTCATCCACCGAGAAGACCGGCTTGCCGCGCGGTACCGCGACGCCGAATTTCCGCAGGATTTCCTTACCCTGGTACTCGTGAATCTTCATGCGTGATTCCCTTCAGTCTGAGAGTTGGATTGAACTTCGTTTCCGCTGCTGTCGTTCAAACGGGACGTGCCAGCGCCGTTGCCGGCGGGCTGGCGTGTTTGTTCGCCTGCTGTATCCGCACGTTCCGCTGAACGCGGCGCGTGGCCATACCAGCGCGGATAAAACTGTCGCACCGCCTCGCCGTCGAATCGCAGCGCGTGGCAGCGACCCAGCTGGAATGGCGGTTTGTCGTTTGAGTGTTCGCCCGAGGCTTGAGGTGAAGCGTCTCCTGAACCCGCTTCGTGCGGCGGCTTGCCGCCATTCGTGTTCCACACTTCACCGGCGAACGCCTGAATGGCGGCCGTGGGAAGGAAAGCGCACAACTCGGTGAGATGCGTGCAACCTGCCGTGCCTCCCAGCAAACGGGCGACTTCGCGGCGGAAGTTGTTGAACAGATTGAGCCCGATGAGGGCACGATAGGCGGGATTGGTGGCTTCGCAGAGACCGGGATAGGGCACCCAGTCGGACGACGCTTGCGCGTCGACAACATTGAGCTTGCGATCGATCGTAATGCGGAGCCAGAGTTCATGGATCGGCTGACCGTTGGGCCGGACGCCCGACGCAAGCACCACGTCACGTGGTTTTTGGTCGGTTAGACACGCCTCTATGTCCCACAGGCCGTCCTCGCGCTCGTAGGCTTCCGCACGAATTGCGCGACGATGGCGCAATTGACGGGAGACGGGCGGGGAAAGCGGCATGCGGAAGGAAAAGGCCGAATAGGAAAACCCCTAGATTTTAGCATACCGGGTATTTGAGACAGGTTGGATTGTGCATAGCACCAATCCAGGGCGCGTGGATGCGGTGTGATGTCGCGCCGGCGACGGCTTTTGAGACGGGCCGTCAGTCGTCGGTCAACTCGTCCTCGATCCCCTTGAGGATCTTGCCGATCGTCGCGCCCGAAAAGCCGCGCGAGGCCAGAAAACGGGCCTGCCGGGCGCGTTCTGCCTGGGATTCGGGCAATTGGCCATATTTCTTGCGCCAGACGGCTTGGGCGCGGGCCAGTTCGGTCTCGCGCAACTGGGCACTCGCCTCTTCGATCAGCGTCTGGCCGACCGCGTGCCGCTTCAACTCCCCGACGATCCGGTTGGAACCAAGACGCGACGAGCGGCGGTGGACGAGGCTTTCAGCGAAACGCGAGTCGGACAGCCAGTTCTCGCTTTCGAGCGCGTCCAGCAACGTCTCCAGCGAGTCGCTCTCTTCGACGAAAGGCGTCAGCTTGCGCGAGAGTTCGGCGCGGCTATATTCGCGGCGGGACAAATAGCCTAGCGCGCGGCCTTTCAGCGTCCGGGCGGGCCGTTGGGACTTTTTGGCGTCGTCGTCAGCGGGGCGGGCTTCGCCGGGCGTGCGGCGCGAGCGGCTATAGGTGGTTTCTGTGGAGGCGGCAACCGGAGAGTCGGCCGCATCGCCGAAATCTGCCGGATCGGAACTGCTGAGACTACGGGAACTGCTGGAATTGCCTGGCCTGCTGAAACCGCTGGAACGACCAGAACTGCCTCGAAACGACGACGCACGAGCCGCCGGCTTGCCAGGCGACGACGTGCGGGACGTCGATGTACGAGTCGTCGACCCGCGGCCGGTGGCCTGATCGTGCGCGTCGAAGGATTCGAACGGGTCGAACGAATCCGGCGAGTCAGATGAGTCGTCGTCACGCGGGCCGTCCGCATCACGTCCTGTTTGGGATACAGGCCGGCCCTTGCGTATCACGCGACGATTACTCCTCTTCGCCCGCGACTTCCGCGCTTGCGCCCACAGCAGCTTCCGCCATTGCGTTCACGCCCAGCGATTCGCGGATGCGGTTTTCGATTTCGCGTGCGATCTCGGGATTTTCACGCAGGAATTCACGTGCGTTATCTTTACCCTGACCGATCCGGTCGCCGTTGTAGCTGTACCAGGCGCCGGCCTTGTCGACGATCTTCGCGGACACGCCCAGGTCGATCACTTCACCCTGGCGCGAAATGCCTTCGCCGTACAGGATATCGAAAATCGCCTCGCGGAATGGCGGCGAGACCTTGTTCTTGACGACCTTCACACGCGTTTCGTTGCCGATCACTTCGTCGTTCTTCTTGATCGAACCGATACGGCGAATGTCCAGACGCACCGACGCGTAGAACTTCAGCGCGTTACCACCCGTGGTGGTTTCCGGGTTGCCGAACATCACGCCAATCTTCATACGGATCTGGTTAATGAAGATGACGAGGCAGTTCGTCCGCTTGATCGTGCCGGTGAGCTTACGCAGCGCCTGCGACATCAGACGCGCCTGCAGGCCCGGCAGCGAGTCGCCCATTTCGCCTTCGATTTCAGCCTTCGGCACGAGAGCCGCGACCGAGTCGATCACGATCATGTCGATGGAACCCGAACGCACCAGCGCGTCGCAGATTTCCAGCGCCTGTTCGCCCGTGTCCGGCTGCGAAACCAGCAGATCGTTCACGTTCACGCCGAGCTTGCCGGCGTATTGAATGTCCAACGCGTGTTCCGCGTCGATAAACGCTGCGGTGCCGCCGAGCTTTTGCATTTCGGCGATGACCTGCAGCGTCAGCGTGGTTTTACCCGACGATTCCGGCCCGTAGATTTCGACCACCCGGCCACGCGGCAAACCGCCGACGCCCAGTGCGATGTCAAGACCCAGCGATCCCGTTGAGACCACCTGGATATCTTCGACTACCTCACCCGCGCCGAGCCGCATGACCGACCCTTTGCCGAACTGTTTTTCAATCTGCGCGAGCGCGGCAGCCAATGCTTTGCTCTTTTCAGCAGTCAGTCCAGCCGAGCCTTTCTTGCTTTCTTCCATGAATCGTCCTTTGCTATGATGAACGGCGTCTGAGGCAGATGTGCAGCCCATTCATCACGGACAGCACGCTAAACGCAGACACTGTATAAAAAAACAGTAGTTTTGGCAAGCACGATTCGCAGGTGTTGCTATTTGTGTGCGATCAAAGTGCGCCAAACTACCCACAAAAATCATTGGAGACCGCTGCGCGCCGGGCGTACCACGGTGCCGGCAAGGCCAGACTGGCGCATCATGCGAATTCTCATTGCCGAAGACGACAGCATACTCGCGGATGGTCTCGTTCGATCACTCCGCCAATCGGCATACGCCGTTGATCACGTGAAGAACGGCGGCGAGGCAGATACCGCCTTGTCGATGCAAACTTTCGACCTGCTGATCCTCGATCTCGGCCTGCCGCGCATGTCCGGGCTCGAGGTGCTGCGGCGTCTGCGGGCGCGCAATTCGAACCTGCCGGTGCTGATCCTGACTGCCTCCGACAGCGTGGACGAGCGCGTCAAAGGGCTCGACCTCGGCGCCGACGACTATATGGCGAAGCCCTTCGCCCTCAACGAACTCGAAGCCCGCGTGCGGGCGCTGACCCGCCGCGGCGCGGGCGGCGGCCCGACGGTGGTGCGGCACGGCTCGCTGTCGTTCGATCAGGTCGGGCGAATTGCCTATATCAACGAGCAGGTGATCGAGTTGTCCGCGCGTGAACTGGGGCTGCTGGAAGTGCTGCTGCAGCGGATTGGCCGGCTGGTGTCGAAGGAACAACTGGTCGACCACCTGTGCGAATGGGGCGAAGAGGTCAGCAACAACGCCATCGAAGTCTATGTGCACCGGCTGCGCAAGAAGATCGAGCCGAGCGGCGTGCGCATTCTCACCGTGCGCGGCCTCGGCTACTGCCTGGAAAAGGCCACCCCAGCCACCCCGGCCACCTCGGCCGCAGTGGCCTCGCCCACGTCGCCTGCATCCGCCGCGATGCCCGCGAGCCACCACTTCAAATAGAGACCGCTCATGTCCGCACGCGTAGAGCGCGCCACGGCGCAGGCGGCGGATCTCGACGACGAGGCGCGCGACGCCCGCTACGCCAACCCGTTCGCCCCGCCCGACGAAACCGAAGCCGCCGCCGAAGCCCGGCCGCGTTCGCTGTTCGGCGAAATCCTCGACTGGATGCTGGCGCCGTTGCTGTTGCTATGGCCGATGAGCATTGCGGTCACGTATCTGGTGGCCAAATCGATCGCCAACGGCCCGTTCGACCGCGCGCTCGAAACCGACGCCTATGTGCTGGCGCGGCAGATTCATCCGGTGAACGGCGTCGCCGAACTCTCGCTGCCCGAGGCGACGCGCGATTTCCTCAGCGCCGACAACATCGACAAGGTGTTCTACCAGGTGCTCGGCACGCGCGGCGAGCTGGTCGGCGGCGACCGCGACATGCCGCTGCCGCACGAGGAAGACCGGCCGCCGCCGGGCCTCGTCGAATTCCGCGACGACGTGCTGCGCGGCAACGACATCCGCGTCGCCTACACGACGGTCGAGTTTCCGCAGACGCCGGGCGCGCTGCCGGTGCTGGTGCAGGTCGGCGAGACGCTCGACAAGCGCAGCCAGCTTGCCAACGACATCATCAAAGGCGTGATCCTGCCGCAGTTCGTGATCCTGCCGCTGGCGATCGTGCTGGTGTGGTTCGGGCTCTCACGCGGGCTCGCGCCCTTGCACGCGCTGCAGGCGCACATCCGCGCGCGACGCCCCGACGACCTCTCGCCTCTCGAAGCCCGCCGCGCCCCGCCGGAGATCGAACCGCTGGTAACGTCGTTCAATGACCTGCTAACGCGCCTCGAACAGAACATGGAGTTGCAAAAACGCTTTATCGCCGATGCGGCTCATCAGATGAAAACGCCGCTTGCCGGCCTGCGCACCCAGGCAGAACTGGCGCTGCGGCAGGACGCCTCGGCGGAAGTGCACCGCTCGCTCGAACAGATCGCCACGAGCTCCGAGCACGCGGCGCGGCTCGTCACGCAATTGCTGGCGTTGGCGCGTGCGGAAAACCGCCTGTCGGGGCAGATTTTCGCGCCGGTCGAGATCACCGAGGTGGCGCGCAATGCAGTGCGCGACTGGGTGCAAGCGGCCTTGGCCAAGCAAATGGATCTGGGCTACGAGGGACCGGAGGGCGCCGTGGAAATCGACGGCAGTCTGCTGATGCTGCGTGAGATGCTGTCCAACCTGATCGACAACGCCATCCGCTACACCCCGCCCGGCGGCCGCATCACCGTGCGGGTGCGGCCCGACACGGCGACCCGCCAGGTCCATCTGGAAGTGGAGGACACCGGTCTCGGGATTCCGGTTGCGGAGCGGGCGCGCGTCGTCGAACGTTTTTATCGCATCCTTGGCCGCGAAGGCGACGGCAGCGGGCTAGGACTAGCCATTGTCCGCGAGATCACCACCATGCACGGCGGGGCCTTGTCGATTGAGGACAATGTCTATCAAGCTGAGCCGAGACTGGCCGGCACGTTGGTACGCGTCAGCTTGAGGGCGCGTGAAACGGCACGGGACTTACCCTAAGTGGCGGCATTTTCAAACAACCAAATCAGAAAAATGCCTGCATATTGACGCTCAATTAACCGAACAAGAACAGCCATTAAAAGATAAAGGCCGCATCTCACCTCGCCAAATCAGCCCGCCATTTTTGAGACACAACGTCAGTAGGCCGTAAGTTTCCGCTCCAATAATCCAACTCACGGGAACGCCTGCGGGCGAGCCGCGTGCATATCAAAAAATTGGAGACGACATATGGCAACCGTTGGCGGGCAAATCTCCCACGTGCCGATGACGCACGAAGAAAAGCGGGTGATCTTCGCATCATCGCTGGGCACTGTTTTCGAGTGGTACGACTTCTACCTGGCCGGCTCGCTGGCGGTCTACATCAGCAAGAGCTTCTTTTCCGGCGTCAATCCCACCGCGGCTTTCATCTTCACGCTGCTCAGCTTCGCGGCGGGCTTCGCCGTGCGGCCGTTCGGCGCGATCGTGTTCGGGCGGCTCGGTGATATGGTCGGGCGCAAGTACACGTTCCTGATCACCATTGTGATCATGGGCCTGTCGACTTTCCTGGTGGGCTTTTTGCCGGGATATGCGGCTATCGGCATGGCTTCACCCGTCATCTTCATTGCAATGCGCATGTTGCAGGGCCTGGCGCTGGGCGGCGAGTACGGCGGCGCGGCGACCTACGTGGCAGAACACGCACCGGCAGGCCGGCGCGGCTTTTACACCGCGTGGATCCAGACGACGGCCACGCTCGGCCTGTTCCTCTCGCTGCTCGTGATTCTCGGCGTGCGGACCTCGATCGGCGAGGACGCATTCGGTGTCTGGGGATGGCGCGTGCCGTTCATCGCGTCGATCATCCTGCTGGCCGTTTCGGTGTGGATTCGCATGCAACTGCATGAATCGCCGGTGTTCGAGCGCATCAAGGCCGAGGGCAAGACTTCCAAAGCGCCGCTGACCGAAGCATTCGGCCAATGGAAAAATCTGAAGATCGTGATTCTCGCGCTGATCGGGCTGACCGCCGGCCAAGCCGTAGTCTGGTACACGGGGCAGTTCTACACGCTGTTCTTCCTGACGCAGACGCTCAAGGTGGCCGGCTCGACCGCCAACATCCTGGTGGCGCTGGCGCTTCTGATCGGCACGCCGTTCTTTCTGTTTTTCGGCTCGCTGTCGGACCGCATCGGCCGCAAGCCGATCATCATGGCCGGCCTGCTGATCGCCGCGCTGACGTATTTCCCGCTGTTCAAGGCGCTCACGCACTTCACCAACCCGGCGCTCGAGGCCGCGACGCAAAAGTCGCCGATCGTAGTGATCGCCAATCCGGATGAATGCTCGTTCCAGTTCAATCCGGTCGGTACGTCGAAGTTCACGTCATCTTGCGATATCGCCAAGAGCGCGCTGTCGAAGGCCGGCTTGAATTACGACAACGTCGCGGCGCCGGCGGGCACTCTGGCGCAGATCAAGGTAGGCGATGCGGTGGTCAACACTTACGACGGCAAGGCGGCGGACGCCAAGGCGCAGGGCAAGGCCTTCGACGAGACGCTCGGCTCGACGCTCAAGACCGCCGGCTATCCGGCCAAGGCCGATCCGTCGCAGATCAACTGGCCGATGAGCGTGGTGATCCTGACCATCATGATGATCTACGTGACGATGGTCTACGGGCCGATCGCGGCGATGCTGGTGGAGATGTTCCCGACGCGGATCCGCTATACGTCGATGTCGCTGCCGTATCACATCGGCAATGGCTGGTTCGGCGGGTTCCTGCCGGCGACAGCATTCGCGATCGTGGCGGCCAAGGGCAATATCTACTCGGGGCTGTGGTATCCGATTGTGATCGCGGTCATCACGCTGGTGATCGGCGTGCTGTTCGTCAAGGAGACGAAGGATTCGGATATTTATGCGAAGGATTGATCGAGGGAGGAGCGCGGCCCTCGGCCTCTTGCCTGGGCCTGACCATGGTTCGGGCTGGGTTCGAGGCTGAGGCTGGGCGTGAAAATGTTGGGCGGCAGGGGTTGACAGCTCGCGCCGCCATCTTCATAATCTCGCTTCTTCTTTAGGCGAATTAGCTCAGCCGGTTAGAGCGACGGAATCATAATCCGCAGGTCCGGGGTTCGAATCCCTGATTCGCCACCAGTATTATCAAAGGGTTACAGGTCATTGGCTTGTAACCCTTTATCCGCTTACGACTTCATGTAGGCACCCTGTAGGCATTTTGGGTCAGTGTCAAGCCATGTCAATCCATGCGTCGATCCCGGCGCTCGGTAGCGTGCCATACGTTTTCCGGTGGCCCTGACGCAGTTTCGGCCATGGAAAGCTGGCAGTCTCAATTCATGAGAGCAGAGCGGTGCAATTGAATTCCGGCTGAAGCGATCTGCTTGGGCGACAGCTGCAAACGCGTGCATGACCAAGATCGGATGCCTTCCAGATAGTTTCTGTCCTAACATTCGCGCATTTTTTGATACCGCCTATAGACATCAAGGAGGTTGTTTGTCTCCAGCCTCGTGGGCGTTGTAGCCTTTCTTTCAATTGCCAGGATGTGAGCCTCTTCTCGCGCTCATCTGCCCAGCATCGACGTCGCGCTGCTTTCGCCCAGCAGAACTATTGCCCAAGCCGCTTACACTTTCCGCGATACCAAAAACTGCAGAGGCGCTCCATGACCAAATATCAGCCACTTGCAGAACACTTAGCAGTGCAACCCGCCAGTGAAGTGACACTCTCGTTTGCCGATGTAGAAAGAATAATCGGCGAGGAACTACCACCGACCGCTGACCAGTTCAAGCCATTCTGGGCAAACTCGCGCACTAAGGATGGTCATCCGGGGCGATTCTGGATGGAGCGAGGCTGGCGGCAGGTAAAACTGGACCTAGCCAATCGACTCGTCACATTCAGGCGATCAACTGCTCGTCCAACAGAATCACTGAGCAGCCTTGAGCCAGTATCCAAAGACACGCTTTACGATCTGCTACATGAAGCGGGCGTGTCGATTGATGGTTGGAATGAAGAATTTAAGTCGAATCCTAACTTCTGCTACGAGTGGTGTTTCGGATCGGTGACCGAGGGCTTCGTCCTTTGCCTCTGGTACAGCGAATTCAAAATCGACGAAGACGGTTGGATTTACTTTGACCGTAATGCCCGTGCTGGGAAAGAGGAACGGGCCCGAATAGCCAACAATGCCGCGCTGGATACAAATGTGCGCACTCGGGCAAAGACTCAGGCGCAGCGTGCAGCGGCATTGGACGTCGCCATCCGGGAGTCTTACGAGCGGCGACTTCCGGTGCGGGTGATTGTTGGAGCGGGAAAGCGGCCTGAGGGCGAAGAGCGGGCCGAACGCGCAGCGAAGGTTGAAAAGCGTTATCTGGATGGCCAGGAGTGGTACGTTCACTCTTACGATTTTTCCAGCGGCGCGTGCATGATCGTGCGCGGGATCGAAAAGTCCGTCGATAGCAACGTTGATCAAACCGATGAAGACGCTGGCCCTTATGACGAGGTGCAGAACCGCGCCATAAAGACACGTCGTGGTCAGGCGAAATTCCGGCGCGCGCTTTTGGACGCGTATCGAACGCGGTGTGCCGTCACAGGCTCACGGATTGAGGAGCTTCTGGAAGCAGCACACATCGTCCCCCACTCGCTGGTCACGGACTACAACGTGCGCAATGGGCTGCTATTCAGAGCAGACATTCACACGTTGTTTGACCTCTATCTGCTGTCCGTCGACTCACGATCTATCGTCCATGTCGCACCACAACTCCGACTGACTGACTATGGGAAGTACGATGGCAAGTCGTTAGCGGTCGTACCGGATCGCTTCACGGATGCTCCTGCCGCAGACGCGCTCGAGAAGCACTACTCGAAGTATCTAGAGATGCAGCGGCAGAAAAGGCGGTGACTTCGCAACTGAGCGTTCGACTGGATCAAACTTGTCGCAGCGAAAGCACTCAGCCGAGGAAATCCATCACCATTCGATTTAATTCCGCTTCCCAGTTCGGCACCGGGTTGAACGCAGAAACCTGATCGGGGAAATGCATCGTGAAGGAGGTAAGCGGCTCGGCTGGGCCGTGTCCTCACGCGCGCGCGAGCAAGGCATGATGGTGATGGCGTGTTGGAGTCCGTGTAGATCAAGGGAGATCGTGTCCACGATCGGCGATCGTGGACACGATCTA
>NZ_CAAJGM010000284.1 GCF_900996235.1 Paraburkholderia sp. BCC1885 | reverse complement strand
CCCCCGGTGTCATAGTAGTTGTCGCCTCTGAATTTTTTTAATTTGAAGAAATCAGAGGTGTAGGTTGAAGACGAAACAAACGTATTCTGTCGAGTTCAAAGAGCAAGCGCTGTCGAAGGTCTTGCAACGCGGGAGCCGCAGCGTTGGATCAGTGGCCGATGAATTGAACATGAACGCACTGACTTTAAGGAAGTGGATGAGAGGTAGCGCCGCAGCGGGTCGAAGCTCGGACTCCGGACACGCAAAACGTCCAGAAGACTGGTCGCTGGAAGAGCGGCTGGTGGCTTTGCATGAGAGCCACGGGCTGGTTGACGAAGTACTGAACGCATGGTGCCGTGAACGAGGCCTGTTTGCTCATCACCTTGCGGCGTGGCGCGTGGATTTTTGTGCCGTCGTTGGGACCGATAGCCGACGCGAGAACGCCCACGAAGTACGGGATTTGAAGCAAGCCAATGTGCAACTGCAGCGCGAATTGAACCGCAAGGAGAAAGCGTTGGCTGAAGCAGCAGCGCTGCTGGTGCTGCAAAAAAAGTATCGTGCGTTGTTCGAGGGCGAGGCCGAATGACGGTCCTTGAAGAGCGCAAGACATTGATCGGGTTGATCAACGAGGCGACCCTGGCCGGGTCACGCCAGACGCCCGCGTGTGAGGTGCTGGGGCTGAGCGCGCGTACAGTGCAACGTTGGCAAAGCGGCGAACCGGACGCGGTGGATGGGCGCTCGTTGCGGCGCTATGAGCCACCCCACAAGCTCTCTGCCGACGAACGCGCTGAGGTCTTAGCGGTGGCGAACTCGGCCGAATTTGGTCATCTGCCACCGAGCCAAATCGTTCCGCGTCTGGCTGATCAGCAACGCTATATCGCCTCGGAATCGACGTTCTACCGGGTGCTGAAAGCCGAGAAGCAGCTCGCCCACCGGCGTAGCGAGCGGCCGGTAAAAGCCTGCGGCAAACCACGAGCAGTCCGCGCAGACGCGCCGAATCAGCTCTACAGCTGGGACATCACGTACCTGCCGGCGATGATCCGCGGGCAGTACTTTTATCTGTATCTGTTTATGGACGTGTTCAGCCGAAAGATCGTCGGCTGGCAGGTCTATGCCGAAGAGAGTAGCGCACAGGCCAGCGAGGTGCTCAAGGATCTGTGCGCGCGTGAGGCTATACAGCCCAACCAGGTGATTCTGCATTCTGACAACGGCGGTCCGATGAAGGGCGCCACGATGCTCGCTACCTTGCAGAGCCTGGGCGTGATGCCGTCGTTGAGTCGTCCGGGCGTGAGCAACGACAATCCCTATTCGGAATCGCTGTTCAAAACCCTGAAATACCGGCCCGCTTATCCATTAGCGGCGTTCGATACCGTGTTCGCTGCGCGCGGCTGGGTCGCGGGACTCGTGCGCTGGTACAACCACGAACATCGTCACAGCGCGATCCGTTTCGTGACGCCGGCCCAGCGTCATGCCAACCTTGACCGGGACATCCTGGATCGCCGCGCGATGCTCTACAAGGCTGCGCGCGAGCGTCATCCGCTGCGCTGGAAAGGCGCCACGCGCAATTGGCAGCGCATTCATGTCGTGCATCTGAATCCCGATCACGCTGAACAAAACAGCGCCATCGCGCAACCCCGGCACCAAGAGCGAAAAGCAGCGTAAATCTTATGCGGCGAGGCGACAACTACCTTGAAAACTTCCG
>NZ_CAAJGM010000283.1 GCF_900996235.1 Paraburkholderia sp. BCC1885 | reverse complement strand
ATCCCGCTGTCCTCCATCATGTAGGCCAGCCGCTCCGCCGGGTAGCCCGGGTCCAGCGGCACATACGCACCGCCCGCCTTCAGGATCGCCAGCAGACCCGTCACCATCTCTACCGACCGCTCTGCCGCAATCCCCACCCGAACCTCCGGGCCTACCCCCAGCCTCACCAGATGCTGCGCAAGACCGTTCGACCGCGCCTCCAGCTGCGCATAGCTCACCTGTTCGTTGCCGAAGACGACCGCCGTGGCATCCGGCGTCGAATGTGCCTGTGCTGCGATCCGCTCATGCACCGGCCTCACGTCCTCATACACTTCGTCATTGCGCGCCCACGACAACAGCTTCGCCTGCTCTGCCCCATCGAGCAGTTCCACATCCGACACCGTACGTTTGCCGTCGCCCGTCAACGCTTCCAGCATCGCCACGTAATGGCGGCCAAGGCGTTCAACCGTCCGTTCCTCGAACAGTTCGCGGGCGTAGGTGAACTGTGCCCACAGACGGCCCTGGGAGTCCTCCGTCGTGTTCAGTGTCAGCTCGAACTGCGCCCCGCCCTCACCCGTTCCGTAACTCGCCACACCCAGGCCCGGCAGTTGTGCCAGTACCCCGTAGTCCAGCCTCTGATGATTGAACACCACCTGGAACAGGGGCGTGTGACTCAGGCTGCGCTCCGGCTGCAGTTCGTCCACCAGCACGTCGAATGGAAGATCGGGGTGCGCCTGCGCCCCCCGTGCACGCTCCCTGATCTGCTCCAGCAACCCGGCAAGCGTGGTGCGCCCGTTCAGCTGTGCACGCAGAACCTGCGTGTTCACGAAGAACCCGATCAGCGCTTCCACCTCCGTGCGCTCCCGGTTGCCCACCGGTACGCCAATACGGATGTCTTCCTGCCCGGTGTGACGGTGCAGCACCGCATGGAATGCGGCCAGAAGCACCACAAATGGCGTCGCGCCCAGCCGTCGCGCCGTCTGTCTAAGCGCCTCGCCCACCTGCGCCGGCAACGGGATTTCGTGATGCGCTGCGCTGTAATTGCCCAGCGTCTGCCGCTGCCGGTCCACCGGCAACGCCAGCAGCGGCTGCTCGTCGCCCAGTTGTTCGCGCCAGTACGCAAGCTGCCGCTCACGCTCACCCGCCTCCAGCCACTGACGCTGCCACACCGCATAGTCCGCGTACTGCACGGCCAGTGCCGGCAGGCCCGACGCCTCGCCCGACACCCTCGCACGGTATGCCGACACAAACCCCTCGAGCAGCACGTTCATCGACCACCCGTCCGACACGATGTGGTGCATCGACACCACCAGCACGTGCTCGCACGCACCGAGCTTCGCCACCCCGACGCGCAGCAGCGGACCGGCTTCCAGGTCGAACACCTCGTGCGCCAGCCCGCGCGCCCACGCCTTCGCCGACGCCTCCCCGTCACCGTCCCCGGACAGGTCCACATACCGCCAGTCGTATGGCAGCTGCGCGTGGATCATCTGCCGTGCAGTACCGTCCTCGCCCGTCCCGAATGTCGTGCGCAGCGACTCCTGCTGCTGCGAAACGTCGCCCATTGCCGTGCGCACCGCCCCGACGTCCAGCTCACCCGTCAGCTTCAGTCCGCCCGCGATGTGGTACGCCGTGCTGTCACGCTGCAGGTTCCACAGGAACCATAGCCGCTGCTGTGCATACGACAACGGCAGTGGCCCGTCACGTGGTACCGCGACCAGGGGCGGCGCCTTCGACGCCTGCGCCCCCGCGACCGCCTGGGCCAGCCCCGCCA
>NZ_CAAJGM010000281.1 GCF_900996235.1 Paraburkholderia sp. BCC1885 | reverse complement strand
TCATGTCGTGCATCTGAATCCCGATCACGCTGAACAAAACAGCGCCATCGCGCAACCCCGGCACCAAGAGCGAAAAGCAGCGTAAATCTTATGCGGCGAGGCGACAACTACCTTGAAAACTTCCGCCTTCGTCGACGCGTCTCTGCGTGACCTCTTCCGACTGGTGCGTCGCCATGTAGCGCAATCCCATTGCTGCCAGGTCGGCATAGGCTCGATGCAAAAGCCAGGTGAGCTCAGATATGGAATCCGAGGGAGTAAGGCGACGTAGCTCGATCCCTTCTAGTCCGCTGTTTGTCTTCATTGGCTTCTTGTGTGGTGCCTGAGGCATTTATCGTCTGTAAGTTCAGTGAGAATGTCGGCTGAACGAACTGGTCGATCATATCTGTAAGGAGTCGCGTACAAGAAAAAAGTGTGTATCGCTATCCGAGGCGACTCTGAATCCATGCCGCAGATACAGAGAAGCAACCGGGTTCCATTTGAGATACTCCAGCCTGACCGCCTTTGCCTGAAGGTCGGCTCTCGTTAGAACGGTCCGAAGGACGTTTGTACCTATCCCGTTCCTCTGATAGCCCGGCAACAGATAGAACTCGCCAAACTGGATATGCGTGGGTGCATCGTCTATGGCGACCGTACCGGCATCGCAACCATCAACGGTGATGATGAACCATGTTCGTTGTCCCCAACGCTGCTCGTGGAACTGACGCTGGAGCTCATCATCCCACCCCCAACGAACGGCAATATGCGGCCCCAGAGATTCACGCTTGACCTCGAAAGCGAACTCCATATCGTCGTTTGTCGCCATACGAAGCTCGAACACTGACCTCACCTTGGGCGCCTGAATAGTTGCGTTCCGCATGGTTCGAACATTCCCCGCAGACTGTTAGCAATGTAATGACTGTTGACGATTAGTCGTGCGCTGTTGAACGGCCGAAGGTGGCCGCAAGTCGCCCGCAGCGTCAGACCGCAGGCGACCCTCAGCGGGCTTTCGAGTTTGCCGAAAGCGGCCATTCAGTCTGTGCAAGCCGCATCTTGTGCACCATCTTGCTCGGTAACTTTTCGAGGGGTACGATCAGACCAATAATTCGGGGATGGGAGGCAGGGCGATGCTCAACGCGATCTTAAGACGCACACTGGTTTGGAGTTTGCCGCTTGCAGCGGCGTACCTGTATCTCCTGTCGGTTTATGGCCGACCCGGTAAGTCTTCGCTGGCCGTTGCGGCGCTGTTGCTCCCGCTGTTTGGAGTGCTATTCGCGTCAGTCAAAATCTACAAAGCGAGCCGAGTTCGATCTGGCAGCCAGCGGGATGCGCGAGAAGCCGAGGTCATTTGGTGTTGGTCTGGGATCGCGTCCTGCTTTGTCATGCTGTTGGCGACGTATCCAATAATGCACGGTGGTGCGTTCGGCGCACTCATAGCGGTTGGCGCGTTGGGCCGGCGCCTGTATAGGCCGACAAGGTGAGCTCTTGGCGAAGGGAAACCCTTGGACATCAAGGCATTAAGCTGCGGCGTATCGAGATAGTGATGCTGTGTGAATGCCGCGGGCGACAGACAGGTAGTCGAGACGGACCTGTCTGCGGTTGTGGTTATATCGCCTTCGATGTATTTACCGATACCCGCTGGTTTGTCCTTCGATAGTCAACGGTCTGAAAGGCTGCCGCGAACGTCCGGAGCTGGCCGAACCCGGAATTTGCGGACAGCGGCGACTAGCCTATCGCTACAGCGCGCTCATTCAGAAGTTCCGATATCGTTGTGACGCTGCCAGATTACCGACGGACCCGAGTATTCAATTGTTGTCGATCTAGCTGCTGGCGTCGAACGGCGGTTCCTGGCGCGCTCTGCCCATCGCCGATCAGCGGCAGGGAGCTGCGGGTTACTCGATATCCTTAATCCGTTGATCGTCTTGAGCTTGCCCCCGAAAAACGAATCCCTTGCTGAGCAGGTAAACTCAAGCAAGGAGAAGAACGATGACAAGCAAGGCAAAGCGGGCACAGTACACGCTCGAGTTCAAGCTGGAAGCGGTACGACT
>NZ_CAAJGM010000280.1 GCF_900996235.1 Paraburkholderia sp. BCC1885 | reverse complement strand
CCGGAACCGACATTCAGATCCTCAAGCGGCATGGCATGCTGAACGATATACACGGCTTCGACAAACGCCGCGGCGGGCTGCGCGATTTTCAGCGCTTCTTCCAGCGCAAGTTGGGCGCACCGGCTGCCGTCGATTGCCACGAGTATCCGTCTGTACATCATTGCCTGCTTCTCCTGTTCCGCCTTGGTTGAATGATGCGACGCTGCCTGCGTTGCATCCTGATTGCGCTCTCCGTTCGTGCTGTCGCGCTGCGCGGCACGTTCTCGTTCGACACGCTCTGTTACATCCCGCGCCACCGCCACCGAGCCGAGCGGCTTGCCGTCCGGGGTCTTCACCAGCGCGAACGTCATTTCGACGTACAGCTTGCGTCCGCTTTTGTGTGTCGCGCGGGTCAAGGTCGCATGTCCCCGCAATCTGGTCGTGCCATTCGTCATGGCGAGCTCGAAGCCGGCCCAGTGTGCGGGACGAAGACGCTCGGGGATGATGAGATCGAGGCTGTGGCCGATTGCTTCGTTTGCGCTGTAACCGAACAGGCTTTCGGCGGCCCGGTTCCAGCGTGCGATCGTTCCCGATCGGTCCGCGTAAATGACAGCGTCGGAGGTCTGTTCGATGATCGCTTCTGCCAGTGCGAAGGAGTCGTTCATGGTGTCGTTCCTGGGGGGGCTTAAAACAGGATGAAGCCGCGCGCATGCAGCCTCACCACCGCAAACCGTGATCAGCTTGCCGTCCTGGTGCTGCCGCGCCGCGTCCATGCCAGATCGCCGACCAGGAACGCCAGCATGACGGCGGGGACGAGAAGCGGCAGCCGAAACAGGCTGGCGGCCGTCGCACCGGCGCCTGCGCCGATGCTATAGGTGAGCCATGCGAGCCCCGGCATCAAAACTTCCTTCAGCTCCGGAATCTTGGCGGTGGACGGCGTCGAGCCGGGCCGCGACAGATAACGGCCGACCAGGGCGTCCGAGAACTTCACCATGTTGTTCGTCACGACAATAGTCTGCAGCGAGACACCGCCAAACCGTGAAAGGGTCTCTCCCTGCATCGCCATCGCTATAGCCAGCAGCGGCAATTCGATTCCGATCCGCCAGGGCGTGTACAGCCGAATGGCGCTGGCAACCAGCAGGAGAGCGGCCATCAGCATCAGTTCCATTGGCGGCCAGCGCAGGTGTCGCTTGATCAGACTGGAGAGGATGCCGCCGATGAAGAACATGCCGACCGCGAAGCCGATCGTGCCGAATCGCTCCCACTGGGCCTTGGCGAGCGTCAGGCCGAGTTGCACGGTATTGCCCGTCATGATGCCGGGATAAATTCCACCGACGTCCATGAATCCGATGACTTCGACATATCCCGCAATGGCCGACAGCGCCGCGATGCGCCTAAGAAGAGCGGGTAGCGATAGTTCCGCGGACGCTTGCAGGGTGGCATTCATAACGCGTCCTCTGCCTTGCGCACGGCGCCAGATACGCGATCGTTCGTCCGCAAGGCCGTTGCGAACTCCTTGCGTAGCGCCGCTCCGTGCTGGTCGAGCGCCGGCGCGCCGGCGCGAACCGGTGGATCGTCGTAGCCGCTGATCTTCACCGGGTTGCCGGGCATCTGGACGCCGCCCGCCTCAATCAGCATGTTGCGCGCCCGGGTTTGCGGGAGTTGCGCGGCTTCAGCCACATTCAGCAGGGGCGCCACCGGCACGCCGGCCTCGTGAATCACCTGTAGCCAGTGTTCCGCGGTCTGCGTGCTCAACGTTACCTGCAAGTCGCTTTTCAGTTCGGCCTGATGCGCGACCCGGTCGGTGTTGGAGAGATAGCGTGTGTCGGCGGCGATTTCGGGGCGATTGATGGCGATGCACAACTGCCTGAACAGATGGTCGTTGCCGCAGCAAATGACAAAGGACTTGTCCGACGCCTCGAAGACGTCGAACGGCGCCATGAACGGATGACGATTGCCGATTCTGGCCGGCGCTTCGCCGGTCGCGACATACGACATGAAGCCGTGTTCGAGGAACGCCAGCGTCGCATCGAACATCGCGACGTCGACGTGTGCTCCTTTACCGGTCTTTTCGCGTGCGTACAGCGCGCTTGCGATGCCGCAAAACATGAAGA
>NZ_CAAJGM010000279.1 GCF_900996235.1 Paraburkholderia sp. BCC1885 | reverse complement strand
GGTAAGCGGCTCACGTGGGCCGTTCGTCCACGCGCGTGCACGTGAGGCATGATGGTGATCCGGACTTGGACTGTCAGGTAGCGGGTGTCGGCGGACTGGCTGGCGTGTGCAGCTTGTCGGCCACGCGCCACGGCAGAAGCTCGTCGATGCGATTGATTTTATGGTCAGCGATGTGAGCTAGCACATAGTTCAGGTAAGCGCGCGGATCAATGTCGTTGAGGGCGCACGTGCCAATCAATGAGTACATCGCAGCAGCACGTTCACCACCGCTGTCGGAACCGGCAAACAGGAAATTCTTCCGACCCAGGCTTACACAACGCAACGCGTTTTCCGCGATGTTATTGTCGATCTCGAGCGTGCCGTCTTCGCAATATAGCGTCAGGGCGCGCCACTGGTTAAGCGAGTAGTTGATCGCCTTGGCAGTGTCGGACTTCGACGACAATGTTTCGAGCCTGGCCTTGAGCCACGCTTCATAGATTTGAAGCAGTGGCCTGGCTTTCTCCTGCCGTATTTGTAGCCGTTCGGCCGCTGGCTTGCCGCGAATGGAGGCCTCGATGTCGTATAGCGCGCCAATGTATTCAAGCGCTTTTTGCGTCGTGTCGGACGGCGTGCGCACGTGGATGTCGTAGAACTTTCTCCTCGCGTGAGCATGACATGCCGCTTCCAGTACGGAGCCACCCAGGAACAGCTCATCGAAGCCCGCGTAAGCATCCGCTTGCAGGGTCCCCCTGAAGCCGGCGAGATGAGTCTGAGGGTGGATGCCCTGTCTGTTCGGCGAGTATGCGAACCATACCGCAGCGGGTTGCGTCGACCCCGAGCGACGATCGTCGCGCACATAGACCCATAGCCGACCGGTGCGGGTCTTCCTGTTGCCCGGTGAGAGCACCGGGATCGGCGTGTCGTCCGCATGCAGCTTGGCGGCCGACACCGTATAGCGGCGCAGCGCCTCAATCAGCGGCGCGCACAACGCTTCGCATTGGCCGACCCAGCGACCCATGCTGGCCCGGTCGAGCGTCACGCCGTCGCGCGCCGCGATCGCCGATTGCCGATACAACGGCTGGTGGTCTGCGTATTTCGAAACGAGGATATCCGCCAGCAAGCTTGGATGGGCGATGCTCCGCTCGATCGGAAGGCCGGGCATGGGTGGCTGCCTGATGGTGCTGCAGCATGGGCAAACGAATTTGCGCCGGATCGTGCGAACGACTTTGAACGCCGCTGCGACCCGGGCGAGTTGCTCGGACACGTCCTCACCGAGCACCTGCATCTGTTGACCGCAGTCCGGGCAACTCGATTCGGGCTCGAGCACACGATCCTCACGCGCGAGGTGCGCAGCCAGCGCTTGCCTCGAAGCCGCTTCGTCCATCGTTGCATTGGAGGAGGAAGCGTTTGCGCCTCGAGCTTGCGCTCGCTCCACGTCTGCAACGCCGCGTCCGGCGGCCAGATCCTCGAGTTGGGCCTCGAGGGTCTCGATCTGCCGCTGCAACTGTTCGGACTTGCGGCCGAACTGCATGCGTCGAAGTTTGTCGATCTGCGCCTTAAGCTGCTCGATCTCGACATCGCGTTCAGCAAGCAGACTACGGGCCTCGACCAGCAAGGCCTTCAACAATTCGACATCGTCTGGAAGATCGGCGCCATTCGACATACGCCGTAGTTTACGAGTCCGCGGCGCGGTTTACAACATCGATAACGCGGCGGTACGACGGGGCTGTCGCCAATCGATGCCCTCGAGAAGCATTGACAGTTGTGCTGAACTCAGATGGACCTTCCCGCCGTCGGCCTGGGGCCAGATAAAACGGCCCCGCTCAAGCCGCTTCGCGAGAAGCCAGATTCCGTCCTCCGTTGCCCAGAGGATTTTTACGAGGTCGCCCCGGCGGCCCCGGAAGATGTAGACGTTGCCTCCCAGCGGATTCTCTTCAAGCGCCGTTTGTACCTTCGCGGCCAGTCCCTGGAACCCACATCGCATATCGGTCACGCCTGCAGCAATCCAGATGCGCGTACCAACCGGCAGAGAGATCATGATCGCAGACTGCCCAGCACGGTACGCAGCATGTCAGCGTCGACCAGGCCGTCTACCTTAACCACCGCACGGCCGATGCGGATCTCGATCGTGC
>NZ_CAAJGM010000278.1 GCF_900996235.1 Paraburkholderia sp. BCC1885 | reverse complement strand
ACAAACCGATCGATGAACTATCGAGAGACGTGCGTTTCTTTGCCGCCTCTCATAGACATACATACGCACGCAGTATTTTTTGTCTGATGGCGTTGCGACATGACGACTACTGCATCGACGAAATCGGCGAAGGCACTCGACACTGCTGAAGAAAGCTGACAGGGACCGCACAAAAGTCATCGGCAAGATGGGCGCTACAAGAGAAACAATGCGCCGGCCTTCAGAAGGCGACACTTGCCAAGTACGGCCCCTCGGCCCGTCGATCACCAAGATTTCAGACAGCAACGCACCGCCCACTCACCTGATCGCCACCATCCCCCCACACGGATTCGCAAAACGGACGACAACGAAAAAGGCGGCAGCAAGTCGTGAATCGTTGCGCAAATTATGATTAGCAATCTGCGAGAAAATTTGCAGCAAAAATTGCGCGGGAGTTCCGTCACGCGAACAGGAGCACCACCAGTTCTTTTGCAGCTTTTTTTGCGAACCTCGACTACGGAATTTGCAAAAAATGATGGACAAACCGCGCTTCGACAGCCGGCTTCCTGAGGCTGTAGCTATTGCCCCGCCCAAACCCAGTAAAATCAGTGACCCAACAAGATCAATAGGTTAGGCGTTTTGGATACCGATTTTCGGGCGCGCTCCCCGTGCATTAGAACCGTTCTATTCCGACCTCGCGCCGCCCCTGACCAACCGGCGCGGGACTCGCGCTTTACGCTCGGGCATGCCGAAATACGCCCCCGGGGGTTCGCTTTTCAGGCGTACCAAAGCACGGCGCATGGCGAGATAGCCGAGCGTTTCCTTGAGCTTTTCGGGCCGCACAGGGTCATCGGCACGGACCTCGCCGTGCACCCAGCCTGGACCGTACAGCGCCGCGTTCGCGTCACCACTTAAATAGCTTCCCCGACCATCGGTTGCCATCTGCACCCAGTACGCCCCGACTTGATCTGCGTGGCTCTGGAGAGCAACCCCGAACTGCTCGGCTTCCACCCTTTTGTCATCGACCACTCGGCACAAAGCGACAGTGTTGAACAACAGGGTAAGGTGCAGGTGATACCCACCTTCCAGCGACGGCAGGATGGCCCAAACATAGCCAGGATCATCGGTGAACAGCGCTGGCTTACGCCTCATACGGTCGAAGAACAAAGCGCGACACGCCCGGAGTGCCGCCAGATCACGGTGCTGTGCCTCGACTGGCGCAGTGACCAGATTGGCACGTACGCGAGCGTGGAATAGCCGAAGGTGCAGTACGGTCAAGCTGCCGTGGTTGGCGAACAGGCGGTCAAGATAGTCAGAGAGGTTCGCGACGTTCTCATGGCTGCCCAAATTCCAGTTGCGCCATTCCTGCCGCAACGATTTACTATCACGCATAGTCCGACGAAATTGAGCCACAAAATCGTTGTATACGTCTGCCCGAATTCGTCCCTCGAAGTCGATCGGTAATTCGATGTTGCCGCCGAGATAGCTGCCGATCCGATGGTGGAAAAAAGTGTCTAGCAGCAGTCGAATGTGAGGCGCATGTAGCAATTGATTGGCCGCCTGGTTCGATGTGTCAAATAATTTCGAGGCCGCTCGAAACGTCCTCATGATGGCAGCCAACTCCTCTGTGCCGCTGGAGAGCGAATACGGCGAAGCAGTCTTGGTATAACGCAGCGGTCGAACGATGCGGTTGCCTCCGAATTTATCTGTGTTCGACAGCGGTACCTCACGCATGTCACCACGAATCCGAAATGGCGCGAAATCAGTTTCGAGCACCAGTCGGGCAAAGCGATCGAGCTTCACCAACAACATGATCTCCGGACCGTTCCCGACAATTTTCCGGCCGTCCTGGCCGACGAAGAAGTTCAAATTGCGCTCAAGGTGGCGGCCGATTTTATCGAGAGTCTGGGGCTCGATCGTGGTAGGTAGCTTCGGTCGGGTCATAGCGAAGTGATTTGCGCTCGGTACGGGTGTGGCGCTTCCGTACGGGATAACGTGAAAAGCCCCATCCACCTGACGGCGAAGGGGGCATGCGGAGGTGATCAGACGAGGCGCGGTGGATAGCCGTGAGAACCCGAAGTGAATGCCCAAGGGTTCACGATCAGTTCGAACTTGATGACGCGATGACCGTTTTCCCTGCG
>NZ_CAAJGM010000277.1 GCF_900996235.1 Paraburkholderia sp. BCC1885 | reverse complement strand
GCGTTCAGATCAACGGAGCCAGTCAGCCATGTCGAACGCAGGGGGCGCAGCCCATCCCCGTCGCACGTACGCGCGAAAATTCAAGCAGCAGGTGATCAGAGAGACGTTGGTGCCTGGCATGTCGGTGTCGATTGTTGCGCGCCGGCACGACATCAACGCCAATGTAGTGTTCGGATGGCGCAAGCAATATCGTGAAGGCAAGCTCGTCGTCCCTGCACTCGACGTTGCGCCGAGCATGCCATGCACGGAACTGCTGAGCGTCGACGTGATCGACTCGGCATTGGTACTTCGGGCGCCGGAGCCGACAGTGATGTCAGAGGCGATGAGCAGCGTACCGATGCCGACGCCCGTGTGCGAGATCGAGGTGGAGATCGGCAAGCGGCGCGTGAAGATTCGCGGCCTGTCTGCCGAGCGCACCGAAGCGTTCCTGCAGGAATGTCTGAAGTGATCGCGCTGCCGGCAGGTACGCGTATCTGGCTAGCGGCCGGCGTGACCGACATGCGCTGCGGGTTCCAGGGGCTGGCCGCGAAGGTGCAGACAGCACTCGAAGAGAATCCGCTGGGCGGCCACCTGTTCATCTTCCGCGGGCGTCGCGGCGATCTCGTGAAGCTGCTTTGGGCGACTGATGACGGACTCTGGTTGCTCGCAAAACGATTGGAGCGAGGCCGTTTTATCTGGCCCCAGGCCGATGGCGGAAAGATTCATCTGACGAGCGCCCAGCTGTCGATGCTGCTCGAGGGCATCGACTGGCGGCAGCCGCGACGCACTGCCGCGCTGTCGATGTTGTAAACCGCGAAGAAGACTCGTAAACTGCGACGCATGTCCCAACATGCGCCGCTTCCCGCCACCGTCGCTGAGCTCCAGGCTCTGGTGCTCGAGCAGCAAGCATCGCTCGCGAACATGGTGCGGGAGATCGCCGCCCGCGACGACGAGATCGACCGACTGAAGGCGCAGATCGACAAGCTCAGGCGGATGTACTTCGGGAGCAAGTCCGAGAAACTGGCCCGGCAGATCGATAAGCTCGAAGCGCAGTTGGAAGACCTGACGGCCGGCCAAGGGGCGGCAGAGGCGCGAGGACAACGAGACAAAGCATCGAAGGGACCATCCAATCGAGGGCCCACGCGAGAACCCCTACCGCCGCACTTGCCGCGCGACGAGATCGAACTCACACCTGATTCGGCTTGCCCCATATGCGCGACTGCAATGCAGTGGCTGGGCGAGGATGTCTCCGAGCAACTCGCCCGCGTGGCGGCCGCGTTCAAAGTGATCCGCACGATCCGCCACAAGCTGTGTTGCCCCGATTGCGGCCACATCGAACAGCCCGTGATGCCTAGCTTGCCGATCGAGCACAGCATCGCGCATCCGAGCTTGCTGGCCGATATTGCGGTGTCGAAGTTCGCTGATCATCAGCCGCTGTATCGCCAATCGGAGATTGCGGCACGCGATGGAGTGACGTTGGATCGCGGCAGCATGGGCCGCTGGCTCGGGCAGATTGCCCAGCTCTGTGTACCGCTCGTTGAAGCGATCCAGCGCTACGTGTTGGTTTCCGAAAAGGTACACGTTGACGACACGCCGGTCGCGGTGCTCGCGCCAGGCAACGGTAAGACGGTGACCGGCCGATTCTGGGTCTACGTGCGCGACGATCGTCGCTCGGGTTCGGCTGAGCCTGCTGCGGTATGGTTCGACTTCTCCTCGGATCGCAAAGGCATCCACCCTCAAACCCGGCTCGTTGCATTCCACGGCATCGTGCAGGCCGATGCTTACTCGGGGTTCGATCAACTGTACGCAAGCGGCGAGATCCACGAAGCGGCATGCTGGGATCACGCAAGGAGGTACATCTATGATGTTCACGCGCGCACGCCGACTGCGGATACCCAGCAGCTGCTCGAGATGATCGGCGAGCTCTACAGCATAGAAGCCGACATCCGTGGCAAGGAACCAGACGAGCGTCTGCGCGTGAGGCGAGAGAAGAGCAAGCCATTGCTCGTTAAGTTCGAAACGACGATCAGGGCAAAACTCACGACGCTGTCGACGAAGTCCGCGCTCGCCAAGGCGATCAACTACTCGCTGAACCACTGGGCAGCCCTCACGTTCTACTGTGAAGACGGTCGGGCCGAGATAAGCAATGTGCTTGCCGAAAACGCCTTGCGCTGTGTCGCGCT
>NZ_CAAJGM010000276.1 GCF_900996235.1 Paraburkholderia sp. BCC1885 | reverse complement strand
GACCACGCTTCCAGCCTCTCGTACGACAGCGACTCGCCCTCGCATACCACCGCGCGCGCATGACCCATCTGCGCCGCTCTCGCACTCACCCGACCCACCACCGATGAAAATCCGTGATCCGCTCGATCACGAGGCCAACATCGGTCCACCGTCAGCACGATCGAGCCAAGGGCAACATCGTCGCCAGCGGCGACCTGCTCCAAAATCTCGACGTAATGTCCCAGCAGACGCCTGACCGTTGCGCCATCAAACAGGTCGATCGCGTAATTGAATGCAACCTCCATCTCTGCGCTGTCGATGACGCCCAGCACGAGGTCGAATCGCGCCGTGTCCACGCTCCGGGGAAGTGACGAAACGGTCAGGCCGCGCAGCGACGCTGTCGCACCGCTGTCAGCGAGGTAGTTGAATACAGCCTGAAACAGTGGCGTTTCGCCGAGACTGCGCTCTGGATGCAGCGCATCGACCAGTCTTGCGAAGGGCAGATCCTGGTGATTCTGTGCGGCCGCCATGTTCTGGTCGATCTGTTCCAGCAGACCGCCGAACGTGTCGACCGCATCGAGGTCGGCACGGAGCACCAGCGTATTGACGAAGAACCCGATTAGCAGCTCTGTTCCTGCGCGATTACGGCCCGCGACGGGTACACCGATGCGTACATCGCGCTGGCCCGCGTATCTTGACAGCAGGAGGCAGTATGCTGCACCCAACAACGTGGGCATCGTCACACTACGCTGGTTCGCTAGCTCGCGCAGCCAACGTACTGTCCGGATGCCAACTATCTTGCCAACACGCGCGCCTTGTGCACTTCGCAAGCCGGTATGTCTTGCCGTGACCGGCAATTCGACTGGCGCATTGGCGGCACCGAGATGCTTGCGCCAGTATTCGATCTGCTCGTCGAGTGCGGGCCCATCGAGCCATTCCCTCTGCCAGTATGCATAGTCCGCATACTGGATCGTCAACGGCACAAGCGGCACCGGTCGCCCGTCACAGATCGCCTCGTAGGCACACACGAATTCCGCAGTCAGCAGTTCGAGTGAACCGGCGTCCGACACAATGTGGTGGACCGCAAAATGCAGGATATGTCGCTCGTCACTTTCCTTCAGCAACGCAACGCGAAGCAGCGGCCCATGCTCGAGATCGAAGGGCCTCGCTGACAGTTCGCGAATCAACGATTCTGCCTGCTCTGCTCTTTCTGTGCCACATAACGCCCGCAGATCGTGCTCAACCCACTCATGCCCGATCGTCGGGTCCACGACCTGAGCGGCGATACCATCACTCTCCTCGAAGCGGGTGTGCAGGCAGGCATGTCTTTGCACGAGCATCGACACCACCTCGCGGACGACGTCGACGTTCAGCTTTCCGTCAAGGCGCACAGCACGCGTGATGTTGTAGGCGATACTCGCCGGATCAAGCTTCCACAGGAACCACAGGCGCTCCTGGGCATAGGACAATGGCACACGCCGGTCGTGCCGGGCAATCGGAACGACCGGAAAATTTCTGTATGAAATTCCCGTCTGCGAGGCCTTCCTTCGGAAGGCTGCGCGCCTGGTCGCATCAAGTCCGGCATACCGGTAAGCGATGCGTTCGATTTCACCGGCACTCACACGCCCGTGGTCCTTCCCATCCGACGGAGCGGCCGGCGACGGAGTGTTCGAAGCAGGTGCGGCGACATCCGTGGCCCCCACATCCAGCAACTCTGGCTTTACCTCACCCATGATGTCGTGCCTCCCCATTCGTCACGCGGTCACGATCCGCAGGAGCAGCCAACCCGAAATCCGAAAATCGCGTTACATGCCGTTTCAGGAAAAGTGCCCACACTACAGATCTCCCTCTTCAAGTTCGTCAAGCAACTGGTCCGCGTTGGCGATATTCACATTGGCCAGTGCCGCTTCATGTTGGGAATCCACATAATTTGCGAGCTCTTCAAGCGAAGCCGTCCGGTATATCAGCTGCAACGGCAATTCGACGATCAACTGCCGGCGGACCTCTGCCGCGACGCGGGTAGCCAGCAGGGAGTGGCCACCAAGATCAAAGAAACGGTCGTGCACGCCAACCCGATCGATCCTCAGCACGTCGCCCCAGATGCGGGCCAGAGCCACTTCTGTTTCGGTTCGTGGCTCAACATACGCAGTTTCCGCAAGTGGACGTTCCGGCGCGGGCAGAGCCTTCCTGTCCACCTTGCCGTTCGGGCTCAGCGGCATTGTCTCCAGCACAACGATCGCCGACGGCACCATGTAGTCTGGCAGCACCCGGCCCAGCTCCGTACGTAGCCGGGCGC
>NZ_CAAJGM010000275.1 GCF_900996235.1 Paraburkholderia sp. BCC1885 | reverse complement strand
TCGCTTAGGTTTGTTCGACGCCTGCCCTCGACCGCGAGCTCGTGGGTGACGACGGCGCGTGTGGGCAGGCGTTGAATAAACCTCGAGGAAGGAAACCGCGGAGTGGTCCGATGCGGCCAGCGTCTTCGCTATGGCGATTGATCAATCTGACCGGTCTGTGTTGCAGGTCGGCGGCGGGGGATGCGAGCGCGCGCAGATGCGTGGATGCGGCAATAGAGGCGATGGCGCGCGCGATCTTGAGTTCGGAATACGGCTGGGCAACCGTGCATGGCACCGAACGCACAACCGTCCACTCTTCGGCCGCGCTGACGCAAAGCCGACGGTTGAACTGCAGATCGACGCGAGGCGCTCATCGCTGTGCTGCCTTTGGTGGTGCGCGAATCGGTACGGTGCGCGTGAGAATGTCGATGACGAGCATAGGCGCGCCGCAATGGCGACAAAAGAAGGTCGGTCGATCGCCGGTGATCGCATCGTGCGGTGATGGGCAGAGCCCGGGCGCAACGCCGAGCAGCGTACGAATCCTGGCCAGGTTTGTGCGGCGCACCGGGTTGGCGAGCAAGCCATAGTGGCGGATTCGATGGAAGCCGGCGGGCAACACATGGAGCAGGAAGCGACGCATGAACTCGCTGGATTCGAGCGTCATCGCTTTATAGCGGGTACGGCCCTTCTCCCGGTAGTCTTTCCAGCGGAAGCTCACGCTCCGCCCATCGAAGGCGAGCAGGCGCTGGTTGGAGATGGCCACGCGGTGCGTATAGCGTGAGAGGTACGCGAGAACGGCTTCGGGGCCTGCAAAGGGGCGTTTGGCATACACGAACCATTCGCAGGCGCGCAGCGGTGCAAGCCACCGGGCAAAGGTGGCCGGATCGGCGAGCCCCGAATACTCTCCGAAGAACTGCAGTCGACCGCGCTGATGAGCATCAGTGAGCGCTTCGAGGAAGCGCCTACGAAACAGCCGCGAGAGCACACGCACCGGCAGGAAGAAACCGGGCCGACAGGCGATCCAGCGGCCGCCGTTTGCTGACAGGCCACCGCCAGGGACAATACCGTGCACATGCGGATGATGCGTGAGCGCTGAGCCCCAGGTATGCAGCACGAGCGTGGCGCCAATGTCGGCGCCCAGATGCCTGGGGTCCGCCGCGATGGCGCGCAGCGTCTCGGCGGCGATGTCGAACAGTAGTCCGTAGATGATGCGCTTGTTATACCAGGCGATCGCACTGATCACTGCGGGAAGCGTGAAGACGACGTGGTAATACTCGACCGGCAGCAGATCGGCCTCGCGGGCTTCGAGCCAGCGGCGCGCAGCACTTGCCTGACACTTCGGGCAATGGCGATTGCGGCAGGAGTTGTAGGCGATCTCGGTTCGTGAGCAGCCTGAACAGCGCAGCACATGACCGCCCAGCGCCGCGCTGCGGCACTGTTCGATGGCCGACATCACCTTCAGCTGCCCGAGGCTCAGTGCTACCGTGCTTCGCCACGTGGGCCCGCAGGCGCGGAAGATGTCCGCGACCTCCAGCATTGGATCGGTCCGCGCGTGCGTTATTCGAGGCGCAGGCGCTCCAGCGGACTGACGACTTCATGCAGCAAGTCGGTGGCAACCTGTGCGTAGAGCGCTGTCGTTTCGAGCTTCTTGTGGCCAAGCAGCACCTGGATCACGCGAATATCCACCTTCTGCTCGAGCAGGTGCGTCGCGAAGCTGTGACGCAGCGTATGCATCGATATGCGTTTGTCGATCTGTGCGGCTTCTGCAGCGGCCCGGATCGCGCGATTGAGTTGACGTGGAGTCAGTGGGTCGACAGGATCGAGCCCTGGAAACAACCAGCCGCCGTCGGGCATCTTGCCCTGGGCGCGGGCCACGCGCCACCAGACCCGCAGGCGTTCGAGCAGCACCGGCGAGAGCATCGCATAGCGATCCTTGCGCCCCTTGCCCTGTTCGACACGCAGTGTCATGCGTTGGCTGTCGATGTCGCCCACCTTCAGCGAGACCACTTCGCTGGCACGCAACCCCGTGCCGTAGGCTAGCGACAACGCTGTCTGATGCTTCAGGTTACCTGTTGCCGCAATCAGTCGCCGGACCTCGTCAGGGCTCAGGACGACCGGCAATATGCGCGGCACACGCACTGGCTGCATCCGGGCCATCAATTCCGGCTTCTGAAGCGTGATCTCGAAGAAGAACTTCAGCCCGGTGATCGCGGCATTAAGGGAGACGGGAGACGTTCCGCGATCGACCAGATACAACTGGTAGTTTCGCAGGTCCTCGACACTCGCCGTATCGGGTGAGCGTTTAAGATATCGGGCGAATTCACGCACAATGCGCAAGTAGCCTGCTTGAGTCTTGGGAGCAAGCTGGCGCATGCGCATGTCGTCTGTCATACGCTGACGCAATGGGCTGACGCCCGGTTGATTGGAGGTCATGATGCAGCTCCGTTTGAAGAACGAGGCGGATTGCCCCGACCTCCAACATACGGAACTGCGCAGCGGCCCTCTCCGAACCCCGTACGCCGGGTCGGAGCCCCCTACCGCGCGAGCGGTTTCGTTC
>NZ_CAAJGM010000274.1 GCF_900996235.1 Paraburkholderia sp. BCC1885 | reverse complement strand
AGTCATGCCTGATGACCATAGCGTGTCGGTACCACCCCTTCCCATCCCGAACAGGACCGTGAAACGACTCCACGCCGATGATAGTGCGGATTACCCGTGTGAAAGTAGGTAATCGTCAGGCTCCCTCGCAGCAAACAGAAACCCCACCCCTAAAAGGTGGGGTTTCTGCGTTTACGCGGCCGAAAATACGAGAAACCGCCCCACCCGCAAAGCGCGAAGAGCGGCCACACATGTTCCTGCGAACTCACATCGGCGCGAGAAACTTCTGCGCCAGCTTCACCCAATAAGTTGATCCAATGGGCAAAAGCTCATCGTTGAAATCGTAACTCGCGTTATGCAGCATGCACGGCCCGGCGCCGTGGCCAGCATCGCGATGTCCGCCCGTGCCGTTTCCGAGGAATGCATAACAGCCGGGCTTGGCCAGCAGCATGAACGAAAAGTCCTCGGCGCCCATCGTCGGCTCTACGGCATCGTTAACATTTTCTGCACCCACAATCTCTTTCATGACCGACGCAGCAAAGCGTGCCTCCTCACTACTATTCACCGTCGGCGGATAGTTGCGAAGGAAGGTGATCTTCACCGAGCAGTCGTAAGCATCCGCGGTGTTTTCGACAATCTTGCGCATGCGCGTCTCGATCAGATCGAGCGTTTCCGTCGTGAATGTGCGCACCGTACCGCCAATCCAGGCCCGGTCCGGCACTACGTTTACCGCGTCGCCGGCGTGGATCTGCGTGATCGACAGCACGGCGGTGTCGAGCGGCTTCTTGTTGCGTGTGATGATGCTCTGCAGACCATTGGCGATCTGCACCGCGGTGAAAACGGGATCACGGCCATTGTGCGGTAACGCCGCGTGAGAGCCGACGCCAGTGATTTCGATGCGGAATTCGTTGCTCGAAGCCATGATCGGGCCCTCGGTCACACCGAAGTGTCCCGTCGGCATGCCCGGCCAATTATGAATTCCGAACACTGCATCGACGGGAAACTTCGTGAACAGACCGTCCTCGATCATGGCCCGCGCGCCCGCGCCGCCTTCTTCGGCTGGCTGGAAAATGAATACAATCGTGCCGTCGAATTCGCCGTATTTCGCCAGGTGCCGAGCCGCGCCCAGCAACATGGCCGTATGGCCATCGTGGCCACAGGCGTGCATTTTCCCGTCGTGCTGGGAGCGATGCTCGAAACCGTTGAGTTCCTGAATAGGAAGGGCGTCCATATCGGCCCGCAAACCGATTGAGCGCGCGCTGCTGCCGCGCTTCAGAACGCCGACCACGCCGGTCTTGCCAAGACCGCGATGCACTTCGATACCCCAGTCGCTGAGGCTTTTCGCCACCAGATCGGAGGTCTGGCGTTCTTCGTAACGCAGTTCGGGATGGGCGTGAATGGTTCGTCGGAGGGTCTGGATTTCGCCGTGAGCGGCCTGAATTTCGGGGATTAGTTTCATGGTGCGTTGTGCTTCTCTATGCATTGGGATGCTCGAGGCGCCTTCGCCCGGGCTCGGTGATGGTTAATTCTACGCCCACCCGTATTTTTGGCGGCGTCGCCGCGCGCGGCCCCTCGCGGAAGTAATAAAATTACGCTTCGCGCCACGCCGCCCATCCCATTGCACTGACCAGCCAATGAATGCCCCGACTGAATTTGCCCGCGCAGTTTGTCCGCATGACTGCCCGGATACCTGCGCCATGCGCGTCACAGTCGAGAACGGACGGGCGATCAAGGTGGTCGGCGATCCCGACCATCCGCCGACCCAAGGAGCCTTGTGCACCAAGGTCAGCCGCTATGCCGAGCGGGTCCATCATCCGCGCCGGCTTACGACGCCCATGCGTCGGGTCGGCGCCAAAGGCGAGGGTCGCTTCGAACCTATCGGCTGGGAAGAAGCGCTAGAGCTCGCGGCTAGGCGTCTGTCGGAAATCGCGGCGCGTGCTCCCGAGGCAATCGTTCCGTACAGCTACGCCGGTACGATGGGTCTGGTGCAAGGCGACAGTATCGCGCAGCGGTTTTTCCACAAGCTGGGCGCCTCCCAGCTAGATCGCACGATTTGCGCGGCTGCCGGCGCCGCCGGCCTGAAATACACCTATGGCGCGAGCCTCGGCATGCTCACGGAGTATTTCGCCGAGAGCGAACTGATCCTGATCTGGGGCTCCAATCCGATCGCCTCGAATCTGCACCTCTGGACGCGCGCCCAGGAAGCCAAGCGCCGTGGCGCACGGCTGATTGCGATTGACCCGTATCGCTCGCTGACGGCGGAAAAATGTCATCAGCACATCGCGCTCAAACCCGGTACTGACGGCGCGCTTGCCCTCGGCATGATGAACGTGCTGATTCGCGACGATCTGCTCGATCACGCCTATATTGCCGACCATACGCTGGGGTTCGATCAATTGAAGGCGCGGGCGCTAACTTATCCGCCGTCCCGTGTCGCGCAGATTTGCGGCATCGACGAGCAAACGATTGTCGACCTAGGGCGTTTGTACGGCAGCACCCGGAAAGCCGCCATCCGCATGAATTACGGCCTGCAACGAGTGCGTGGCGGCGGTAACGCGGTCCGCGCGATTGCCTGTCTGCCGTCGCTGACGGGCGCGTGGCGCGAGCGCTCGGGCGGCGCATTGCTGTCGTCGTCGGGATGGGCGCCGGTCAATTCGCACGCCTTGCAGCGTCCCGATCTGATGCCCGGCTGGCCGTCGCGGCAAGCGCGTGTGATCAATATGAATGCCATCGGCGACGCCTTGCTGCATCCGGGCGACGCCAGCTTCGGCCCGAAGGTCGAGGCCATCGTCGTCTATAACTCGAATCCGGTCGCCGTGGCGCCGGATTCGGCGCGGGTCGCGGCCGGCTTCGCACGGGAAGATCTGTTCACGATCGTCCTCGAGCATTTCCAGACTGATACGGCGGATTACGCCGATCTATTGCTCCCGGCAACCACGCAACTCGAACACCTCGACCTGCATAAGTCTTACGGCCACACGCACATCATGGCGAACCTCCCGGCAATCGAGCCGGTAGGAGAGGCCCGGCCGAATACCGAAATTTTCCGTGGCATCGCCCGCCAGATGAATCTGCAGGAACCGGCGCTATTCGAGTCGGACGAGTCGATTGCGGCTCATGCCTTGCGCTGGGACGATCCGGCGTTCGAGGGCATCAGTTGGGAGTCGCTGAAACAAACCGGCTGGGCCAGGCTTAATCTGCCCGACGCTCCGTTCGCCGACGGCGGATTTCGCACGCCGTCCGGCAAGTGCGAGTTTTTCAGTGAGCGCCTCGCGCAGCAGGGACTCGATCCGTTGCCGGACTATCTGCCGCCCTACGAATCCGCAGACGGCGCGCCCGAACTCGCCGCGCGCTATCCGCTCGCCATGATCTCGCCTCCGGCCCGTAACTTTCTGAACAGCACGTTCGTCAACGTGGAAAGTTTGCGCGCCACGGAGGGCGAACCGCGCGTCGACATTCATCCTTCCGACGCCAGCCCGCGCCAGGTGGCCGATGGTGATAAGGTTCGCATCTTCAACGACCGCGGCTCGATGCAGGCGCGCGCCCGCGTGACGGATAAGGCACGTGAAGGGCTGGTCGTCGGTCTCTCCATCTGGTGGAAAAAACTGGCTCCTGATGGTTGCAACGCCAATCAGGTCACGAGCCAGGCGCTCACGGACCTGGGCGGCTCGGCCACCTTCTACGACTGCCTCGTCGAAGTCGAGCGCGTTTGAAATCCCGGCCTCCAGCCGTCCATCGACCCTTCGATTCCATCGGCTCGCGTTCGAGGGTGAGGTCTAACACAGGCACGAATCGTGGGGTGAGGTGCATGCTACGATGCGTTTTTAGCACGACCATTCGAAAATAAAGGAGGAGACGCCGCATGGAAAAAATCTGGCTGAAATCATATCCGCCCGGCGTTCCAGCAGAGATCGACCCGAATCAGTATTCGTCCGTGGCCGAGCTGTTCGAAGAAAGTTTCCGCGAATACCGCACCAGGCCCGCGTTCGTCTGCATGGGTAAACAGATCACCTACGGCGAGCTGGATGCCTTGTCCCGTAAGCTCGCCGCCTGGTTTCAGGCCCAAGGCATCGCACGCGGCGCGCGCATCGCCATCATGATGCCGAATGTGCTGCAGTATCCGGTGGCGATCGCCGCCATTGTGCGCGCGGGCTACGTCGTGGTGAACGTGAATCCGCTGTACACGCCGCGTGAGCTCGAACATCAACTCAAGGATAGCGGCGCTGAAGCCATCGTCATTCTCGAGAATTTCGCCGTGACCTTGCAGGCGGTGATCCGCAACACGGCAGTCAAGCACGTGGTCGTCGCGGCGATGGGCGATCTGATGGGCACGAAGGGGCTCATCGTAAACTTCGTCGTGCGCCGGGTGAAAAAGATGGTGCCGGCGTGGAGCCTGCCCGGTCACATCAAGTTCAACGCCGCGGTTGCCGAAGGCGGCCGCCACGAATTCACGCCCGTCACGCAAGGTCCGGACGATGTGGCATTCCTTCAGTACACGGGCGGCACGACGGGCGTAGCCAAGGGCGCCACGCTGACGCATCGGAACCTGATCGCCAACGTGCTGCAGTCACAGGTCTGGCTCGATCCGGCGCGCGCCGGGCGGGACGACATCGACCAGTTTGTGACCGTCGTCGCGCTGCCGCTGTATCACATCTTCGCGCTGACGGTCTGCGGTCTGCTGACCGTGCGCACGGGCGGCCTCGGCGTGCTGATTCCGAATCCGCGCGACATCGGCGGCATGATCAAGGAATTGCAGGGCTACGCGGTGACGACCATCCCCGCTGTCAACACGCTCTACAACGCGATGCTCAACCACCCCGATTTCGACAAGCTCAACTTCTCGAAACTGCTGGTCGCCAACGGCGGCGGCATGGCCGTGCAGGAAGCGGTGGCGAAGCGCTGGTATGAAAGGACCCGTAGCCCCATCGTCGAAGGTTACGGCATGTCGGAAACTTCACCGTGCGTGACGTGCAATCCGGTCACGGTCACTTCTTATAGCGGCACGATCGGTTTGCCGCTGCCGTCGACCGACATTTCGATCCGCGACGACGACAACAACGAAGTGCCGCTCGGCCAGCCAGGCGAGATCTGCATTCGCGGTCCGCAGGTGATGGTCGGCTACTGGAATCGCCCGGACGAAACCGCCAAGGTGATGACGCCGGACGGCTTCTTCAAATCGGGCGACGTCGGTATTGTCAGCGAGGCGGGCTATGTGAAGATCGTCGACCGGAAGAAGGACATGATTCTGGTGTCCGGCTTCAACGTCTATCCGAACGAGGTCGAAGACGTCGTCGCCAAGCTGCCGGGCGTGTTCGAAGTCGCAGCAGTCGGCGTGCCGGACCAGCATTCCGGCGAGGCGGTGAAACTCTACGTCGTGAAGAAGGATCAGGCGCTCACCGACGCCGACATTTTTGCCTTCTGCAAGGAACAGCTGACGGGTTACAAGCGGCCGAAACTGATCGAGTTTCGTACTGAGTTGCCCAAGAGCAATGTCGGCAAAATCTTGCGGCGCGAGTTGCGCGACGGGCGAGTTTGAAACACCTCAACAAGGCAGGCAAGAAAAGCACGCCGGATTAACGTGGCACAAAAACCGCCCGCCGGCCGCTGCTTTCGTCCTGTTTCGCGCTGTTTCCTGTACCCGACATGGTCTAGAATTGAAAATTAGCCATGAAATCAGTCCCTAGCAGAGCGTTTGCGCAGCCGGTCGCCGCGCAAACGCGTGCCACACGGCCCTGTGAGAGATTCGGACTGAGGCGTCGAACGGGGAGGGTTGGATAGTGCTGGATGAACTGATTACCGAGCTGGACAGAGGGTTGCGCTCCGTGACGGGCGTGTCGCGGATGAGCCGGCCTGTGCCGATGCCGCCCGAGTCCGCTGAGATGGCCGCGGAGTTGTCGCCGGCCGAGCGCGCGCACGCGGCAGGCCTCATGCGCGTCAATCACGTCGGCGAGGTATGCGCGCAGGCGCTTTATCAGGCGCAGAAACTCGCCACCCGCTCACCCAGCCTGAAGCAGACCTTCGAGCATGCGGCGCGCGAGGAAGAAGATCACCTCGCGTGGACCGCACGTCGTCTGGAAGCGCTCGATTCGCGGCCCAGTCTGTTGAATCCGCTCTGGTATGCGGGTGCGCTCGCGCTCGGTCTGGTGGCGGGCCGCTTCGGCGATCGCGTGAGTCTCGGCTTCATGGCGGAGACCGAGCGCCAGGTGGAACAGCATCTCGACAGTCATCTGGAGAAGTTGCCCGAGGCCGATCTCGAGTCGCGGGCGATTGTCGAACAGATGCGCACGGATGAAGCCGCGCACGGCAAAGCCGCTCTCGACGCGGGCGGTGTCGAACTGCCTTTTCCGGCTCGTGCGCTGATGCGCGCCGCCTCGAAAATCATGACCCGGACTGCTTACTACGTTTAATCGCTGTGCAAGTGGGACGGCGCATCGCGCGCCGTCCGCTGAATCGCTTCAAACCCTCCGCTGATTCGTCTAGTCCCCGCCGGTAGATCGCTTAGATTCCGCGCCTTTCGCCCGCACTTTTCACGTATCACCTTCACAAGTTGCACTAGAGCATTCATTTATAACGGTTTTCCGTTTTAGACCCGACGTGAAGGAGTCGCGCTAAGTCCTTGTTCTAACAAACAAATTTCGTCAAAAATCCATGCTTCTCCCTTGACCCCTGTTTAGGCTTCCTCTAAAGTGGGAGACAGTGTGAGAAAGTGTATTTTTGTGTGATTCCCGCGTGGGTTTCCGGTAAATTTTTGAGAACAGGCGAGCGGCGTGCCGTGTCGCCATCGCAACCAGATTGCATGGAATCAGGGTAAAGGGCTTCGCATGGGACCGGAGTGGGCGCTCAAGCGCTCACTCCGGTCGACAGCCGAAGCACTCATTCTGATCGACAGGGGAGAGCAGAAGTGTTCCAAGGGGCGTCGGCGCTGACACTCGATGCGAAGGGGCGGATGTCCGTCCCGTCTCGCTATCGTGACGCGCTGCAAGCACAGGCAGAAGGCCGGGTGACGATCACCAAGCACCCGGACGGCTGCCTGTTGCTATTTCCACGCCCTGAATGGGAGCTCTTCCGCGACAAGGTCGACAAGCTGCCGATGAACGCCACCTGGTGGAAGCGTATTTTTCTCGGCAACGCCATGGATGTCGACATGGACGGCGCGGGCCGCGTGCTCGTGTCGCCGGAATTGCGCACGGCCGGCGGGCTGGGAAAAGACGTGACGCTGCTCGGCATGGGCCGTCACTTCGAGTTGTGGGATACGCAGACCTACGCCGCGAAGGAACAGGCGGCCATGGCCGAGGGCATGCCCGACGCCCTGAAAGATTTCACGTTCTGATCGCGGCTCACATATATGGCACCTGCGATGGGAAACGAATTGCAGCATCGCACGGTGCTGCTGGAAGAAGCGGTCGAAGCGCTGGTCAAGCGCCCGGACGGCGCCTATGTAGACGGCACGTTCGGACGCGGCGGTCATAGCCGGGCGGTGTTGGACAAGCTGGGTGCGTCAGGGAGTCTGATCGCATTCGACAAAGACCCGCTTGCCATCGCCACGGCTCAGAAGATCGAAGATCCGCGCTTCCAGATCGTGCACGAGAGTTTTGCTTCACTGCGCGACGCGATTGCGGAGCGCGGAGTAGGGCGGGTGTCGGGCGTTTTACTGGATCTGGGCGTGTCGTCGCCGCAAGTCGACGATCCGGAGCGGGGCTTTAGCTTCCGCGCCGACGGCCCGCTCGACATGCGGATGGACCCGACGCGCGGCGAATCTGCTGCTGACTGGCTAGCGCGGGCCACGGTGCAGGAATTGACGGAGGTGATACGAGATTATGGGGAAGAACGGTTTGCTTTTCAGATTGCAAAGGCGCTTGTTGCTCGCCGGGCAGAGTCCGACCGTCTTGGGCCTCTCGTCAGCACGGGCGAGCTTGCCCAAATCGTGGCTAACGTCGTCAAGACCCGTGAGAAGGGCAAGGATCCGGCAACCCGCACCTTTCAGGCTATACGGATTCACGTCAATCAAGAGCTTGCGGAGCTGCAAGTCGTTTTAGACGCAGCGCTCGCGTTGCTGGAGCAAGGGGGGCGGCTGGTGGTCATCAGCTTTCATTCGCTCGAGGATCGGATCGTCAAACGGTTCATGCAGGCGCACGCCAGTACGCCGACGGTGGACCGTCGCCTGCCGATCCGTGCTGTCGATCTTCCCAGCCCGCCGCTCAAAATCATTGGCCGCGTGTTCGCAAGCGACGCTGAAGTCGCCGCGAACCCGCGCGCCCGTTCTGCTGTGATGCGGGTGGCGGAGCGTATCGCGCCATGAGCCGCCTCAATATCTTCCTGCTGATTGTTGTGATGGGTTGTGCATTGTCTGTGGTGAACGCGACGAATCAGCAGCGTCAGATCTTTATCCAGTTGCAGCGCGCGCAGTCGCAGGAGCGCCAGTTGCAGCAGGACTACTCGCAGCTTCAATATCAGCAGAGCGCGCTGTCGAAGACATCGCGCATCGAAGGGATTGCTACCGACTCCCTGAAAATGCAGGCCGTCACCACAGGCCGCACCCAATATCTGACGCTCGACCCGGGCGCCGCCTCGGCTGAAGACGCGCCGGTGCCCACTTCGGCGCCGCTGTCCGCTTCGGCTTCGTCCGCCAACGGCCGCGGGGGCGTGCGATGAAAAAATCCTCCACCCGCAAGAGCGTCGCGTTCGCGTCGAACCCGATCCTGTCCGTGCGCCTGCCCATGTGGCGCTCGAAACTCGTCGTGTTCCTGCTGTTCATGGCGTTCGTCGCGCTCGCCGGCCGGGCGTTCTGGATTCAGGGTCCGGGCAACGCGTTCTATCAGAAGCAGGGTGAAAGCCGCTACCAGCGCACGCTGGAAATGCCGGCCACGCGCGGCAAGATTCTCGACCGCAACGGCCTCGTGCTGGCCACGAGCTTGCCGGTGCGCGCCATCTGGGCGATTCCCGAAGCCGTGCCCGACGATCTCGGCGCCGACAAACTGGCCGCGCTCGGCAAGCTGCTCGGCATGACTAACACCGAATTGCGCGCCAAGCTGTCGGAAGACAAGAACTTCGTCTACGTGAAGCGCCAGGTGCCGGTGGACGTCGCCGCGCAGGTGGCGGATCTCGACATCCCCGGCATTTATCAGCGTGACGAATACAAGCGCTTCTATCCGGAAGGCGAGATTGCGGCGCATCTGATCGGCTTTACCAATGTCGAGGACGAAGGCCAGGAAGGTGTCGAACTCGGTGACCAGAAGCAGCTCGAGGGCATGCCCGGCATCCGCCGCGTCATCAAAGACCGGATGGGGCACATCATCGAGGACGTCGACGAACAGGTCGTGCCGCACAACGGCCAGGACGTGGATCTGGCCATCGACAGCAAGATCCAGTACATCGCCTATACGAATCTGAAAGCGGCGGTCGACAAATTCAAGGCCAAGGCCGGCGCGGCCATGGTGATCGACGTGCGCACCGGCGAAGTGCTGGCGCTCGTCAATTACCCGACCTTCAACCCGAACGACCGTTCGCATCTGACCGGCGACCAGTTGCGCAACCGCGTGCTCACAGACGAGTTCGAGCCGGGCTCGATCATGAAGCCGTTCACGATCTCGCTCGCGCTCGACCTGCATCGCGTGGCGCCGACTACACTGGTAGATACGGGGCCGGGCCACTTCAATCTCGACGGCGCGACGATCACCGACGACAGCGCGTTCGGCGTGCTGACGGTCGGCGGCGTGATCCAGAAATCGAGCAACATCGGCGCGACCAAGATCGCCATGACGCTCAAGCCCGAAGAGATGTGGAATATGTATACGAGCATCGGTCTTGGCCAGGCGCCGAAGATCGGTTTCCCTGGCGCCACTGCGGGCCATCTGCGGCCGTGGAAAGGCTGGCGCCGTATCGAACAGGCGACCATGTCCTACGGCTACGGCTTGTCGGCGTCGCTGTTCCAGTTGGCGCGCGCCTACACCGCGATTGCTCACGACGGCGAAATTATGCCGGTGACCATCTTCCGCTCGCCGGGCGATCAGCCGGCCACCGGTCCGCAGATTTTCTCGCCGGTCACCGCGCGCGAAGTGCGGGCGATGCTCGAAACCGTGGTCGCACCGGGCGGCACGTCGCCGGATGCGGCGGTGCCGGGTTATCGCGTCGGCGGCAAGAGCGGCACGGCGTACAAGCACGGCGCGCACGGCTACGATAAATCGAAGTACCGCGCGTCGTTTGTCGGCATGGCGCCGATGCCGGATCCGCGCATCGTGGTCGCGGTGTCGGTGGACGAACCGACGGCCGGCAGCCACTTCGGCGGCCAGGTGTCCGGTCCGGTGTTCTCGGCGATTGCCGGCGACACGCTGCGCTCGCTCAACATCCCGCCGGACATGCCGGTCAAGCAGATGGTGGTGTCGGACGACTCGGCGCCGGTCGCTCCCGCCGCGCCGACGCTGCCGCCCGCGTCCGCCAAAAAGCTCGGCACGAGCGGCGGCGCGAAGAAAATGACCATCGCCTCGAATGCGAAAAATCACCCCGGAGTAGTGCGATGAGCGCGCTACGTTCGCGGCATCCCGCGCACCGGCAGATCGCCGACGCCCTCACCTGGCTGCACGCCCGCGCGCAGCCAGGTGCTCATCTGCACGCCGATACGCGCTCGCTCGCAGCGGGCGACGTGTTTCTCGCGTATGCCGTCGATGGCGCGGACAACCGCCCGTTCATCGACAGCGCGATCGAGCGCGGCGCGGCAGCCGTGCTGTTCCAGCCGGACAACTTCAAGGGCGCGGTGGACCCGTCGCTGACGCTGGCCGTGCCGGCCCTGGATGAACTGGCGGGCTCGATCGCCAGCGGCTGGTACGGCAACCCGAGCGACTCGATGCGCGTCATCGGCGTCACCGGCACCAACGGCAAGACCTCGTGCAGCCAATGGATCGCCGCGGCGCTCGGCAGCCTCGGCACGCGCTGCGCGATCATCGGCACGCTCGGCACCGGCATGCCGGACCATCTGGTGCATACCGGCTTCACGACGCCGGACGCGCCGCAATTGCAGCGCAGCCTCGCGCAGTTGCGCGACGCCGGCGCGCAGGCGGTTGCCATGGAAGTCTCCTCGCACGCCTTGCATCAGGGGCGGGTGAACGGCACGGCGTTCGATATCGCCGTCTTCACCAATCTCACGCAGGACCATCTCGACTATCACGGCACCTTCGCCGCCTACGAGGCCGCCAAGGCGCGACTGTTCGCGTGGCCGGAATTGCGCTGTGCCGTCATCAATCAGGACGACGCAGCCGGCCGCCGGCTGCTAGCGAGCACACAAGGCCATGCGCGGACTATCGCTTACGGGATCGAAACCGATACTGGGACGTCCAACGCCGACGCTGCGCAAGCCGACGCCTGGCTGCGCGCGTCGAACGTGCGCGCCACCGCCACCGGTACGGCATTTCACCTGAGCACGTCCGCCTGGGGCGACGCCGAAGTCGAAGTGCAGACCCTCGGCGAATTCAACGTCAGCAATCTGCTGGGCGTGCTGGGCGCGCTGCTCGCAGCCGACGTGCCGTTCGATGCGGCAATCGCCCAACTGGCCAGGCTGGAGCCGGTCAACGGCCGCATGCAGCGGCTCGGCGGGCGTCTGCAAAACGACGAGCCACTCGTCGTGATCGACTACGCGCACACGCCCGACGCACTGGAAAAGACGCTGGAAGCACTACGCCCGATGGCGGCTGCGCGCGGCGGCGAGCTGATCTGCATGTTCGGCTGCGGCGGCGATCGCGACGCGACCAAGCGTCCGTTGATGGGCGCGATCGCGGAGAAGCTGGCGGACGGCGTGGTCGTGACGAGCGACAACCCCCGCAGCGAAGATCCGCAATCGATTCTCGACCAGATTGCCGCCGGCATGAAAGACCCGTCGAAGGCACGCCGCATCGAGGATCGCGCAAGCGCCATCCTGCAGGCCGTCCGTGGCGCGGCGTGCGAAGACGTGATCTTGCTGGCGGGTAAAGGGCATGAAGCAACACAGGAAATCATGGGTAAGAAGCGCGCTTTCTCCGACCAGGATCACGCACGTCTCGCGCTCGCCGCGCGCGCCACGCAGGCTCGCGGAGGTGGCGAATGACCCGGCAAGCTGACGCGATGTTTTCCCTGCGCGAAGCCGCCGCGCTGATTCCGGGTGCCACCGTGCTGGGCGACGACAACGTCGCCTTCGAGCGCGTCTCGACCGATAGCCGCACCGCCGGTCCCGGCGATCTGTTCGTCGCGCTCAAGGGCGACCGTTTCGACGCGCACGATTTCCTGCCGGACGTGGCCGCGCGCCAGATTGCCGCAGCGCTGGTGACGCACGTGCCCGCCGACTGGCGGATTCCCGCGCTGAAGGTAGCCGACACGCGCGTCGCGCTTGGCGCGCTCGCGCGCGGCTGGCGCCGTCGCTTCACGATGCCGCTCGTCGCGGTGACGGGCAGCAACGGCAAGACGACGGTCAAGGAAATGATCGCGTCGATTTTCGCGGCGGCGGTTGGCGCAGACGCGCGGCTTGCCACTGCGGGCAATTTCAATAACGACATCGGCGTGCCGCTGACGCTGTTCCGCCTGAGCGCGGCGCATCGGTTGGCGGTGGTCGAACTCGGCATGAATCATCCGGGCGAAACGGCCTTGCTCGGCAAGCTCGCGGAGCCGACCGTCGCGGTCGTGAACAACGCGCAGCGCGAGCACCAGGAATTCATGGCCACCGTCGAGGCGGTCGCGCTCGAACATGCCAGCGTGATTCACGCGCTTGCGCCGGACGGCGTCGCCGTGTTCCCGGCGGACGACGCCTACGCGGGCATCTGGCGCGTCGCGGCTACCGGCAACCGCATCATCGACTTCGCGCTGAACAACGACGGCCGCGCGACCGAAGCCGCCGTCAAAGGCGTCTTTACCGGCGCTCTGCTGAGCGTCGATACGCCCGAAGGTCCGCTCGAAGTCACGCTGCAAGTGCTCGGCGACCACAACGCGCACAACGCGCTGGCGGCCACTGCCGCCGCGCTGGCCGCAGGCGTCACTCTCGACGCCATCAAGCGCGGCCTCGAATCGTTCGGCGCGGTGAAGGGACGTCTGCAGGTCAAGCGCGCGGCGCTCGGCTCGCTTGCGGGCGCCATGGTGATCGACGACACCTACAACGCGAATCCCGATTCGATGCGCGCCGCCATCGACGTGCTCGCTTCCCGTCCCGCGCCGCGCGTGCTGGTGATGGGCGACATGGGCGAAGTCGGCGATAACGGCCCGGCGTTTCACCGCGAAATCGGCGCATATGCGAAAGAGCGTGGCATCGACGCGCTGTACGCGCTCGGCGCCGCGTCGCGCGATGCCTGCACCGTGTACGGCGCGGGCGCGCATCACGTCGACGATGTCGCCACGCTCGTCGCCCAACTGCTGCAGGCCCCGGAGTTATCCGGCAAGGGCGCTGCCGCAACGCTTCTCGTGAAAGGCTCGCGCTTCATGCAAATGGAGCGCGTGGTGGACGCCGTAACGAGTCCACAACCCATCGCACCGGGCGCGGCGCCCGGTGCACATTGAAATAGAAGGACCGAAGCATGCTACTGGCGCTGGCGCAATGGCTGCAGAATGACGCAAGCTTCTTGCGCGTGATCAGTTACCTGACTTTCCGTGCGGTGGCGGCGACCATCACCGCGCTGTTGATCGGACTCGTCTGCGGCCCGGCGGTGATCCGCAAGCTGACCGCGATGAAGGTAGGGCAGGCTGTCCGCAAAGACGGCCCGCAAACTCACCTCGTGAAATCCGGCACGCCCACCATGGGCGGTGTGCTGATCCTGCTCGGCATCGCAGTGTCCACACTGCTGTGGGCCGATCTGACCAACCGCTTCATCTGGATCGTGATTCTGGTGACGTTCGGCTTCGGCGTGATCGGCTGGGTCGACGATTACCGTAAGGTGGTCTACAAAGATCCGCGCGGCATGTCGTCGCGCGAAAAGTATTTCTGGCAATCGGTGATCGGTCTGTTCGCCGCGGTGTATCTCGCCTTCAGCGTCTCAGAAGCGAGCAACGTGCGCGTGTACGACCTGTTCATGGCGTGGGTGCGCAGCGGCCTTTCCATGGGCTTGCCGCCGCACGCCGACCTGATGCTGCCGTTCGTCAAGTCGATTAGCTATCCGCTGGGCGTGTGGGGCTTCATCGTGCTGACGTATCTGGTGATAGTCGGCGCCAGCAACGCCGTGAATCTCACCGACGGCCTCGACGGCCTCGTGATCATGCCGGTGGTGCTGGTGGGCGCGTCGCTGGGCGTGTTCGCGTATGTGATGGGCAGCTCGGTCTATTCGAAATACCTGTTGTTTCCGCACATCGCCGGCGCCGGCGAGCTGCTGATTTTCTGCTCGGCCATGGGCGGAGCAGGGCTCGCATTCCTCTGGTTCAACACGCATCCGGCGCAGATGTTCATGGGCGACGTCGGTGCGCTGGCGCTGGGCGGCGCGCTCGGCACCATCGCCGTGATCGTGCGCCAGGAAATCGTGCTGTTCATCATGGGCGGCATCTTCGTCGCCGAAACGCTTTCCGTGATGCTGCAGGTGACGTGGTTCAAGTTCACCAAGCGCCGTTTCGGCGAGGGCCGGCGTCTGTTCAAGATGGCGCCGCTGCATCACCATTTCGAATTGTCCGGCTGGAAAGAGACGCAAGTTGTCGTGCGGTTCTGGATCATTACGTTGATGCTGTGTCTGTTCGGTTTGTCCACGCTCAAGTTGCGTTAAGCAGCACATAAAGGGAAGCAGGCGATGTTTGGCGAGAAGTTTCGGGATCGGCAAAAGCCGATGGTGCTCGTGCTGGGACTCGGTGAATCGGGTCTCGCGATGGCGCGCTGGTGCGCGCGGCACGGGTGTCGGCTGCGCGTGGCGGATACGCGCGAGGTGCCGCCGAATCTGTCCGCCCTGGAAGCGCATGGCGTCGACGCCGATTTTGTCGGCGGCCCGTTTTCGCCGGTATTGCTCGAAGGTGTCGAACTGGTGGCGATCAGCCCCGGTTTGTCGCCGCTCGCCGCCGACTTGCTGCCTTTGATCAACGAAGCGCGCGACAAGGACATCCCGGTCTGGGGCGAACTCGAATTCTTCGCTCAGGCGCTAAAGACGCTGGGTGAAAGCGGCTACGCGCCGAAGGTGATCGCGATTACCGGCACCAACGGCAAGACCACCACCACGAGCCTGACTGGCCTCCTGTGCGAACGCGCCGGCAAGAAGGTGGCGGTGGCGGGCAACATCAGCCCGGCCGCGCTCGACAAGCTCACCGAAGCCATCGACAACACCGCGTTGCCCGACGTGTGGGTGCTCGAACTGTCGAGCTTCCAGCTGGAAACTGCGCACACCTTCGCGCCGGACGCGGCGGTCATCCTCAACATCACGCAGGACCATCTCGACTGGCACGGCGGCCTCGATGCCTACGCCGCCGCCAAGGGCCGCATCTTCGGACCGCGCACCGTGCGCGTGCTCAATCGCGACGACGCGCGCGTCATGGCGCTCGCCGCGACTCCCGCAAAAGATGCCGCTGCGGGCGACGCCGTCGCGCCGGTGCTCACCTTCGGCGTGACCGAACCGACCCGTCTCGGCGACTACGGCCTGCTGCGCGAGAACGGCATCGTCTGGCTGGTCGAAGCGCACGACCGCGACGCCTCGGACGAACCCGCGCCAACGCGCCGTCGCAAGGGCGAAACCGCCGCGCCACCGAACCTCGGGCTCAAGCGCCTGATGCCGGCCGACGCCTTGCGCATCCGTGGCCTGCATAACGCCTCCAACGCGCTCGCCGCCTACGCGCTCGCGCGAGCCATCGATCTGCCGGGCGCGCCGCTGTTGCACGGCTTGCGCGAATATCGCGGCGAGCCGCATCGCGTTGAATTGATCGCGTCGATCGAAGGTGTCGATTACGTGGATGACAGTAAGGGCACCAACGTGGGCGCGACGGTCGCGGCGCTGGACGGTCTCGCACAACGCGTGGTGCTGATCGCCGGCGGCGACGGCAAGGGTCAGGAATTCGAACCGCTCGCCGCACCGGTGATGCGCTGGTGTCGCGGCGTCATGCTGATCGGCCGCGACGCGCCGCTGATCCGCGCCGCGCTCGCCGATACCGGCATCGCGATGACCGAGCACGCCACGCTCGAAGAAGCGACGCGTGCCGCAGCGGCGCTCGCGCAGGCGGGCGACGCCGTGCTGCTGTCGCCGGCCTGCGCGAGCTTCGACATGTTCAGGAATTATGCGCATCGCGCCGCGGTATTCCGCAGCACGGTGGAAGACATCGCGGCCGAACGGGGGACGATGATATGAGCTGGTCGGAACGCTTCGGTTCGCGCCTCTCCAAACAACGCGGCTCGGTCGGTGACGCCAGCGCCGGCCGCACCGCCAGCGGACTCGCGAGCGCCGTCAACGGCGTGCGTCCGCTGCGCTCGCGCATGCTCGATTACGACCACTCGCTGCTGTGGGTGGTGATCGCGCTGCTGGGCCTCGGTATCGTCATGGTGTACTCGGCGTCGATTGCGATGCCGGATTCGCCGAAGTATTCGTCATATCGCGACTGGGCTTTCCTGGTCCGCCAGATCATCTTCGTGGTGCTCGGCTCGGTGATCGGCGTGGTCGCGTTCCGCATTCCGGTTTCGACGTGGGACAAGTACGCGCCGAAGATCTTCCTGCTGGCGCTGGCCAGTCTCGTGATCGTGCTCGTGCCGCACATCGGCAAGGGCGTGAACGGCGCGCGCCGCTGGATTCCGCTTGGCATCACCAACATGCAGCCGTCGGAAATCATGAAGCTCGCGGTGACGATCTACGCGGCGAACTACACGGTGCGCAAGCAGGAGTACATGCACAGCTTCGCCAAGGGCTTTCTGCCGATGGCCTTCGCCGTCGGCGTGGTCGGCGCGCTGCTGCTGCTCGAACCGGACATGGGCGCGTTCATGGTGATCGCGGCCATCGCGATGGGCGTGCTGTTTCTCGGCGGCGTGAACGGCAAGCTGTTCGGCGGCCTCGTGGCCACGGCGGTCGGCACGTTCAGTTTGCTGGTGTGGGCGTCGCCCTGGCGTCGCGAGCGGATCTTCGCTTACCTCGATCCGTGGGACGACCGTTACGCGCAGGGCAAGGCATATCAGTTGACGCACTCGCTGATCGCTTTCGGGCGCGGCGAGTGGTTTGGCGTGGGTCTTGGCGGCAGCGTCGAAAAGCTCAACTATCTGCCGGAAGCGCATACCGACTTCATCCTCGCGGTGATCGGCGAGGAACTGGGTTTTGTCGGCGTGCTGGTGGTGATCCTGATGTTTTACTGGATCGTGCGCCGCTCGTTCGAGATTGGCCGTCAGGCGCTCGCGCTGGACCGCACGTTCGCCGGCCTGGTGGCGAAGGGCATCGGCCTGTGGTTCGGCGCGCAGACCTTCATCAACATGGGCGTGAACCTCGGTTTGCTGCCCACCAAGGGTCTGACGTTGCCGCTCGTCAGTTATGGCGGCTCGGGCATCTTGCTGAATTGCGTGGCGGTGGCGCTATTGATGCGCGTCGATTACGAGAACCGGGTGCTGATGCGCGGAGGGAAGGTATGACCCCCATGCAACAGCGCACGCTGATGGTGATGGCCGGCGGCACCGGGGGACACGTGTTCCCGGGGCTCGCGGTCGCGCATCTGATGCAGGCGTGGGGCTGGAAAGTCGTGTGGCTCGGCAATCCCGCGGGCATGGAAGCGACGCTCGTCGCCAAGCATGGCATTCCGATGGAATATGTGAGCTTTGGCGGTGTCCGCGGCAAGGGTGCGAAGACCAAGCTGATGCTGCCGCTCAATCTGCTGCGCGCCTGCACGCAAAGTCTCAGCGTGCTGCGGCGCGTGAAGCCCGATGTGGTGCTCGGCATGGGCGGCTACATCACGTTTCCCGCTGGTTTGATGACGGCCCTGAGCGGCCGTCCGCTCGTGCTGCATGAACAGAATTCGATTGCCGGCCTCGCCAACAAGGTGTTGGCGAAGCTCGCGCGGCGCGTGCTCGTCGCCTTTCCGAACGCGTTGCCGCATGCCGAATGGACCGGTAATCCGATTCGTGAGGAACTTGCGCGCACATTGGCACCCAAAGCACGCTACGCACAACGCAGCGGTCCGCTGAACGTGCTGGTGGTGGGCGGCAGCCTCGGCGCCGCGGCGCTCAATGAAATCGTGCCGCGCGCGCTCGCGATGCTCGATCCGCAGCAGCGTCCGCGTGTCGTGCATCAGGCGGGCGCGAAGCATATCGAGGCACTGCAGGCGAACTATGCGCAAGCCGGCTTGCAAACGGGTGCGGATGTCCAGCTCGTGCCTTTCATCGACGACATGACGAGCGCCTACGCGAACGCGGATCTGGTGATCTGCCGTTCCGGCGCGATGACCGTCGCCGAGATCGCGGCGGTGGGCGTGGCGGCGTATTTCGTGCCGTTCCCGTTCGCCGTCGACGATCACCAGACCACCAACGCAGCGTTTCTCGCCGATCACGGCGCGGCGCGGGTGGTGCAGCAACGCGACCTCACGGCGGATGGTCTCGCCGCCTGGTTGCGCGGCCAGAGCCGCGAGAGTCTCGCGGAAATGGCAGAGCGTTCGCGCTCGCTCGCGAAACCCGACGCCACGGAGCAGGTCGCGCAGATTTGCGCGGCCGTGGCAGGCGTAGTCCCGAGCGCGAGCCCGAGCACAGAAGGAAGGCAACAATGAAACACATCGTCAAACATATTCATTTCGTCGGCATCGGCGGCGCGGGGATGAGCGGCATTGCCGAAGTGCTGGTGAATCTCGGCTATCAGGTGAGCGGCTCGGACCTGTCGAACAACGCAGTGACCGATCGGCTCGCCGCGCTCGGCGCGCGTATCTCGATCGGCCACGACGCCGGGAACATCGAAGGCGCGAACGCCGTCGTCGTGTCGACGGCGGTGCGCAGCGACAACCCCGAAGTGCTGGCCGCGCGTCAGCGGCGCATTCCGATCGTGCCGCGCGCCGTCATGCTCGCGGAGTTGATGCGCCTGAAGCAGGGCATCGCGATTGCCGGCACGCATGGCAAGACCACCACCACCTCGCTGGTGGCGAGCGTGCTGGCGGCGGGCGGACTCGATCCGACTTTCGTGATCGGCGGCCGGCTGATCAGTGCGGGCGCGAATGCGCGACTCGGCACCGGCGACTTCATCGTCGCCGAAGCGGACGAGTCGGACGCGTCGTTCCTGAATCTGTTCCCGGTGATCGAAGTCATCACGAACATCGACGCCGATCACATGGACACCTACGGCCACGATTTCGCGCGGCTCAAGCAGGCGTTCATCGAGTTCACGCACCGGCTGCCGTTCTACGGCATCGCCGTGCTGTGCGTCGACGATCCGAACGTGAAGGAGATCCTGCCGTTCGTCTCGAAGCCGATCATCCGCTACGGTCTCGCGGCCGATGCGCAGGTGCGCGCGGTCAACGTCGAGGCGCACGACGGCCGCATGCATTTCACGGCGCTGCGCGAAGACGCGGCGCCGATCGACATCGTCCTGAACCTGCCCGGCACCCACAACGTGCAGAACGCCTTGGCCGCGATTGCCATTGCGACTGAACTTGAGGTGAAAGATGCCGATATCCAGCGAGCGCTGGCAGATTTCAACGGCGTAGGCCGCCGCTTCCAGCGCTACGGCGAGGTGCCGGTCACGACAGACGGCAAGTCCGGTGGGACGTACACGCTGGTCGACGACTATGGCCATCATCCGGTCGAAATGGCCGCGACGGTCGCGGCGGCGCGCGGGGCGTTTCCGGGCCGCCGTCTGGTGCTGGCATTCCAGCCGCACCGTTTCACGCGCACGCGTGACTGCTTCGAAGATTTTGTGAAGGTGTTGTCCACCGTCGATGCCCTCGTGCTGACCGAAGTCTATTCGGCCGGCGAGGCCCCGATCGTCGCCGCCGACGGCCGCGCGCTCGCCCGCGCGATCCGCGTGGCCGGCAAGACCGAGCCGGTGTTTGTCGAAACGGTGGATGAGGTGCCGGAGGCGCTCGCTGCAGTCGTGCGCGAAGGCGATGTGGTGATCACGATGGGTGCGGGTTCGATCGGCGGTGTGCCGGGTCGTCTCGCGCAAAACGAAGGTGTGAAATGAGCAGTATCGATCCCAAGACATTCGACAAAGTGGCCGTTCTGCTGGGCGGTGAATCCGCCGAGCGCGAGGTGTCGCTCAACTCGGGCCGCCTCGTGCTGCAAGGGCTGCGCGAAGCCGGTATCGACGCCCATCCGTTCGATCCCGCCGAGCGTCCGCTCGCGGCGCTGAAGGAAGAGGGTTTTGTGCGCGCGTTCAACGCGCTGCATGGCGGCTATGGCGAAAACGGCCAGATTCAGGGCGCGCTCGATTTTTACGGCATTCGCTACACGGGCAGCGGCGTACTCGGTTCGGCGCTCGGTCTGGACAAGTTCCGCACCAAGCTCGTGTGGCAGCAACTGGGCGTGCCGACGCCGCCGTTCGAAGCCGTGCTGCGCGGTGACGACTACGCGGCGCGCGCCGCAGATATCGTCGCCAAACTCGGCTTGCCTTTGTTCGTCAAGCCGGCGAGCGAAGGCTCGAGCGTCGCGGTGATCAAGGTGAAGAGCGCCGCCGCGCTGCCGGCCGCACTCGAAGAAGCCGCGAAGTTCGACAAGATCGTGGTGGTGGAAAAGAGCATCGAAGGCGGCGGCGAGTACACCGCGTGCATTGCGGGCGATCTGGACCTGCCGGTCATCCGCATCGTGCCGGCGGGCGAGTTCTACGACTATCACGCGAAGTACGTCGCCGACGACACGCAGTACCTTATTCCCTGCGGCATCGCACCGGCGGAAGAAGCACGTCTGAAGACGCTGGCGCGCCGCGCCTTCGACGTGCTCGGCTGCACCGATTGGGGCCGCGCCGATTTCATGCTGGACAGCGCGGGCAATCCGTATTTCCTGGAAGTGAATACAGCGCCGGGCATGACCGATCACTCGCTGCCGCCGAAAGCGGCGCGTGCGGTCGGCATCAGCTACAAAGAACTGGTCGTGAGCGTGTTGGCGCTCACGCTGAAGGACTGACGTCACCGTTATGTGGAACAACGTTCGCCAGCTCAATTTCGCCGCCAACGCATTGCATGCGTTGCTGGTGCTCGTGCTGCTGGCGGCCGGGGGAATCTGGCTGGTGCAGCGGCCGAGTTTCGCGCTGCGCGAAATCCAGATCGACGGCGACACCGAGCACATCAATTCGCCGACGGTCCGCGCCGGCGTCGTGGGCCGGCTGAAGGGCAATTTCTTCACGGTGGATCTGGATGCGGCGCGCCAGGCCTTCGAGCAGATGCCGTGGGTGCGTCATGCGAGCGTGCGGCGCGTGTGGCCGAATGCGCTGGCTGTCACGCTGGAAGAGTACAAACCGCTGGGAACGTGGGGCAGCGATCAACTGGTGAGCGTGGACGGCGAACTGTTCACGGCGAACCAGGGCGAGCTCGAAGCGGACCTGCCGGCCTTCGACGGCCCGGATGGCACCGCGCAGGAAGTGGTCGCACGTTACCGCGACTTCAAGAAGTGGTTTGCCCCGCTGGGCGCGACGCCGGACGAAGTGACGCTGTCGCCGCGTTATGCGTGGACGGTGAAGTTGTCGAACGGCACGCAGATAGAACTGGGTCGCGAGCGCAATCAGCAGACGCTGCTCGATCGCAGCAAGCGCCTGACAGCGGCGTGGGCAGCGGTGACGCAACGTTGGGGGAAGGATATCGAGTATGCGGACTTGCGCTATCCGAACGGTTTCGCGATTCGCGCAGCAGGGATGCGCTTTATCACCGAACCCGACAAGGGCAAGAAGTAACAGGACATCACACGCAATGGGCACGCTATGAGTAAAGACTATAAAGATCTGCTGGTCGCCCTCGACATTGGGACGTCGAAGGTCGTGGCCATCGTCGCCGAGCTGAAAGGCGAAGGTCACTACGAGGTGATCGGCCTCGGCCAGAGCGAATCGAAGGGGCTCAAAAAAGGCGTGGTGGTGAACATCGAGGCCACCGTGCAGTCTATTCAGCGCGCGCTCGAAGAAGCCGAGCTGATGGCGGACTGCAAGATCACCAACGTATTCACCGGGATCGCCGGCAGCCATATCCGCTCGTTCAATTCGAGCGGCATGGTGGCGATCAAGGAAAAGGAAGTGACGCAGGCGGACGTGGCCCGCGTGATCGAGACGGCCAAGGCGATCAACATCCCGACCGATCAGCAGGTGCTGCACATCCTGACCCAGGAATTCATCATCGACGGTCAGGAAGATGTGCGCGAACCGATTGGGATGAGCGGCATTCGCCTCGAAGTGAAAGTGCATATCGTGACGGGCGCGGTGAGCGCGGCGCAGAACATCGTCAAGTGCGTGCGCCGCTGCGGGCTCGAAGTGAACGATCTGATCTTGCAGCCGCTGGCGTCGTCGCTGGCGGTGCTGACGGAAGACGAGAAGGAACTGGGCGTGGTGCTGGTGGATATCGGCGGCGGCACGACGGACATCGCGATTTTCAGCGAAGGCGCGATTCGCCACACCGCGGTGATTCCGATTGCCGGCGACCAGATCACGAGCGACATCGCCATGGCGCTGCGCACGCCGACGCCGGATGCGGAAGACATCAAGGTCGACTACGGCATCGCCAAGCAGGCGTTGGCCGATCCGGACGAGATGATCGAAGTGCCGGGTCTCGGCGAACGCGGTCCGCGCACGCTATCGCGCCAGGCGCTGGCGGCGGTGATCGAGCCGCGTGTCGAAGAACTGTTTTCGCTCGTGCAGCAGGTGGTGCGCGAGTCGGGTTACGAGGAACTGCTGAGCTCCGGCGTGGTGCTGACGGGCGGTGCGTCGATGATGATCGGCATGGTCGAACTGGGTGAGGACATCTTCCTGAAGCCGGTGCGCATTGGCGTGCCGGAGTACGCGGGCGGTCTCGCGGACGTCGTGCGCAATCCGCGCTACTCGACGGCGATGGGCCTGCTGGTGGAAGGACGTTCGCAACGGATGCGCGGCCGCAAGGTGGCGGTGCAATCCGGCTCGATGGGCCAGGTGTTCACCCGCATGAAGGACTGGTTCCTCGGCAATTTCTAAAGCATTCGCGGTACGGGACAGTTTCCCGAAGAGTTTCGAAATACGCGCTGGTGCCGGCGGCTGGCGCGCGACAGGAGGTTGCCCGATCTCCTGCCGAATAACGGCCGAGTGGCTGCAATTTTTTATCTTGACGGAGGCAACATGGAATTCCAGATGCTGGAAACCGAAACCAACGGCACCATCATCAAGGTGGTCGGAGTCGGTGGCGCTGGCGGCAATGCCGTTCAGCACATGATCAACCGCGGCGTGCAAGGCGTCGATTTCATCGTGATGAACACGGACGCGCAGGCTTTGTCGCGTTCGCGCGCCACCGCGGTGATCCAGCTCGGCAACACCGGTCTCGGCGCTGGCGCCAAGCCGGAAATGGGCCGCGCCGCAGCGGAAGAAGCACGTGAGCGTATCGCAGACGCACTGCGCGGCGCGCACATGGTGTTCATCACCGCGGGCATGGGTGGCGGCACGGGCACGGGGGCAGCTCCGGTCGTGGCGCAGATCGCCAAGGAAATGGGTATCTTGACTGTTGGCGTGGTCAGCAAGCCGTTCGAATTCGAAGGCGGCAAGCGCATGCGTGTAGCAGAAGCCGGATCGCAGCAACTGGAGGATCACGTCGACTCGCTGATCGTCGTTCTGAACGACAAGCTGTTCGAGGTGATGGGCGATGACGCCGAGATGGACAAGTGCTTCCAGTGCGCGGACGACGTTCTGAACAATGCAGTGGCCGGTATCGCGGAAATCATCAACGTCGACGGTCTGGTGAACGTCGACTTCGAAGACGTGAAAACGGTGATGGGCGAGCAGGGCAAGGCGATGATGGGCACGGCGACGGTCGCCGGCGTCGATCGCGCGCGTCTGGCTGCCGAGCAGGCTGTCGCCAGCCCGCTGCTGGAAGGGGTGGACCTGTCGGGTGCGCGCGGCGTGCTGGTGAACATCACGTCGAGCCGTTCGCTGCGTCTGTCGGAAACCCGCGAAGTGATGAACACCATCAAGAGCTACGCGGCGGAAGACGCAACGGTCATCTTCGGAGCGGTATACGATGATGCAATGGGCGACGCGCTGCGCGTGACGGTGGTGGCGACGGGTCTGGGCCGTGCGGCGAAGAAGCAGCAATCGGCTCCGATGACGCTGCTGCGCACCGGCACGGACAACCAGCCGGTTGGTGCAATGCAACACGCGTATGCTCCGCAACACCACGCAAGCACGGCAGACTACGGCGCGTTGGATACGCCGGCGGTGTGGCGCACTTCGCGTGATACGGCGGCTTCGCATGTGCAGGCGCTGCAGGAAAAGGGCGTCGATACATACGATATCCCGGCATTCCTGCGCAAGCAGGCAGACTGACGCAACGAGCAGGCTTTCGCTGCGGCACGGAAATCGAGTTTTAAGTGCCGGCAGGGAATGCACGAGCGTGGCGGGTGGAACGGTAAAGCAGGCCGCGTTTTCCTGTGATACGCGGCAAGGACAGGTGCCCTCTTCGGATTCGCGAAGCGGAAGGGGTAGCTGTCGGCGGCAGGCAGCGCAACCGGTAGCAATAGGGGCGCGACTGCACGATCCACTGCGACACGACAACGTGCGGGCACGCTCCGCATCGATGTGAAGGACTGAGCAAAATGATCAAGGTGGGTGAAAAGCTACCCGACGCAACCGTCTTTGAATTGATCGAAGACGAGCGTGCGGGCTGCACGATCGGGCCGAACAGCTTCGACGTGCGTGAACAGACCGCGGGCAAGCGCGTGGTGATCTTCGGATTGCCGGGCGCGTTCACTCCGACCTGTTCGGCCAAACATGTACCCGGTTACCTCGAACACGCCGAGCAGTTGCGCGCGGCCGGCATCGACGAGATCTGGTGCCTGTCCGTCAACGACGCGTTCGTGATGGGCGCGTGGGGACGCGATCAGCACACCTCGGGCAAGGTGCGCATGATGGCGGACGGTAGTGCGGCTTTCACGCGGGCGCTTGGTCTGGAGCAGGACCTGTCGGCGCGCGGCATGGGAATCCGTTCCCAGCGCTACGCGATGGTGGTCGACGACGGCGTGGTCAAGACGCTGAACGTCGAGGCACCCGGCAAGTTCGAAGTCAGCGATGCAGGCAGTATTCTCGCGACGTTGAGCTAGTTCTCGAGTGCCGAACGGCCCCTTTCCCCGGCGCGACGTTGTGCCGCGGCAACGGGCGCAAGGCATTCGTGTGACAAGCCGTAACGCGGGCTGATGTCCGGAAACGCCTCCGTTCCGGGCATCGGCCCATCACGCTTTGTCGTTGGGTAATGTAGCGAAACAGATTGATACGCCCTCGGCAACGACGTCTCCCAGGGTAATGGAGTATACTTCGCGCTATGGAATAAAAAGTCCCGATTGGGATTTTCAATCGAATAGAAGATCACCATGTTGAAGCAGCGCACTATCAAGTCGATCGTCAAGACGGTCGGCATCGGCCTTCACTCTGGCCGCAAAGTCGAATTGACGCTCCGCCCGGCCGCCCCGAACACGGGTATCGTGTTCTCGCGCGTGGATTTGCCCACGCCGGTGGATATCCCTGCGTCCGCAATGGCGATTGGCGACACGCGCCTCGCCTCGGTTCTGCAGAAAGACGGTGCGCGCGTTTCGACGGTTGAGCATCTGATGTCGGCCTGCGCGGGCCTCGGTATCGACAACCTGTATGTCGATGTCACCGCGGAAGAAATCCCCATCATGGACGGCAGCGCAGCGTCGTTCGTGTTCCTGATCCAGTCGGCAGGCATCGAGGAACAGGGTTCGGCAAAGAAATTCATCAAGGTCATCAAGCCGGTGGAAGTTCGCGACGGCGACAAATTCGCCCGTCTGGAGCCGTTCTTCGGCTTCAAGCTGAAGTTCACCATCGACTTCCGCCACCCCGCCGTCGACAAGACCGGCCAGGCGCTGGAAGTGGACTTTGCGCATACCTCGTATGTGCGCGACATCGCCCGGGCGCGTACCTTCGGTTATGCGCACGAAGTGGAAATGCTGCGCGAAATGGGCCTTGCCCGCGGTGCGAGCATGGACAACGCAATCGCGCTGGACGAATACCGCATCCTCAACAACGACGGCCTGCGCTACGACGACGAGTTCGTGAAGCACAAGATGCTCGACGCAATCGGCGACCTGTACGTGGTCGGTCATCCGTTGCTGGCGTCTTATACGGCTTACAAGTCCGGCCACGGCGTGAACAACGCGTTGCTGCGCGAATTGCTGGCGCATGAAGACGCTTACGAAATCGTCACGTTCAACGACACGCAAAAGGCCCCGCGCGGCTTTGCGTACGACACGCAGACGGCGTTTGCCTGAACGCTTTCATGCAGGTGCGTCTTAGCGCCTGCGGGTGAAGCGGACACCCATAAGCAAATAAGCGGCCCCTCGGGGCCGCTTATTTTTTGGTTTCGCGATTGCGCAGATGCCGCGCCGCCATCCTGGCGAGCGCCTCCTGCAGAGGCGAGGGGGCGAGCGATTCGCTCAACGTTTGCAGCGCGTCGGCGCCGGCCGGCGTCATGCGGGCCTGCTTGACGGGAGGCGGCTCCTTGAGCGCCTGCGGCCGCACGCGAATGCGCAGCGCATTCACCGCCCAGCCGCGTTGCTGCAGATCGGACAACAACCGCGGCTCCAGATGCCGCAGACGGGCCGCCAGCGCGTTGTGCCCGGCAAATAGCGCCAGTACGCCTTCCTTGATAAAACCCGGCTCGACGCTCGCGCTCAAATAATCCGGCAACAAGGCACGCAGATCCTTCTCGAGCGCGGCAATCTGCTCCACGCCGGCACGCAAGGCGGCGAACGCATCGGTGCGCCTGAGCACCTCGGCGACCGGCTGCGGGCGGCGGGTGTTGAACTGCTTCGGCGGCGGTCTTGAAAACGACGGTGAGCGGCTCATGTAGGATAGTGACGGCGTGAGCGCGCACAATGCGCACCCACGCCCGGATTGTACCGCGCGGGATACGCTCGCGGCCGCCTGTGACGAGGGCCGGCCGGGGCTCGGCAGGCTCTCCCCACGTCGCGCCCTTGACACAGGCGCGCGCTGGGGCGCGTGCTAAAATGCCCGATTCGAATTCACTCTTGGACTAAGCCGCCGAGGCATTTCCGACCCCGGGCCAGCAGGTGGGTAAAACCGCCTGCCGTGAACCAGCCGAAGCCGCGACGCAGACACCGATCCGATGACCACCGGTTTTCTACAAAAGATTTTTGGCAGCCGCAACCAGCGGCTAGTCAAGCAATATCAAAAGACCGTCGCGGCGATCAATGCGCTCGAGCCGCAGATCGAGCAATTGACGGACGATCAACTGCGCGCCAAAACGGGTGAATTCCGCCAGCGCATCGCCAGCGGCGAGTCGCTCGACAAACTGCTGCCGGAGGCCTTTGCGGTCTGCCGGGAGGCGAGCAAGCGCGTGCTGAAAATGCGCCACTTCGACGTCCAGCTGATCGGCGGCATGGTATTGCATTACGGCAAGATCGGCGAAATGCGCACCGGCGAGGGCAAGACGCTGGTCGCCACGCTGCCGGTCTACCTGAACGCGCTGACCGGGCGCGGCGTGCACGTCGTTACGGTCAACGACTATCTCGCCCAGCGCGATGCCGAATGGATGGCGCGTCTGTACAACTTCCTGGGTCTGTCGGTGGGGATCAACCTGTCGCAGATGGATCACGCCATGAAGCAGCAGGCTTACGCGGCGGACATCACCTACGGCACCAACAACGAATTCGGCTTCGACTACCTGCGCGACAACATGGTCTACGAGACCGACGCGCGCGTGCAGCGGTCGCTGAATTTCGCCGTGGTCGACGAAGTGGACTCGATCCTGATCGACGAAGCGCGCACGCCGCTGATCATTTCCGGCCAGGCTGAAGACCATACTGATCTTTACGTGCGAATGAACGCACTGCCGCCGCTGCTGGAGCGCCAGATTGGCGAAGAAAAGGCGGACGGTACGGGCGTCGAAAAGCCGGGCGACTACACATTGGACGAGAAGGGCCGCCAGGTATTCCTGACGGAATCGGGTCACGAAAAGGCTGAGCGTCTGCTCGCCGAGTGGGGCCTGATCGGCGAGGGCGAGAGCCTGTACGCGCCGCAAAACATCACGCTGATGCACCACGTGTACGCCGCGCTGCGCGCTCACACGCTGTTCTACAAAGACCAGCACTACGTCGTGCAGAACGGCGAAGTCGTGATCGTCGATGAATTCACCGGTCGCCTGATGTCGGGTCGCCGCTGGTCGGACGGCCTGCACCAGGCTGTCGAGGCCAAGGAACACGTCAAGATCCAGAGCGAAAACCAGACGCTCGCCTCCATCACGTTCCAGAACTACTTCCGCATGTACGCGAAGCTGTCCGGCATGACTGGCACGGCGGACACGGAAGCATACGAATTCAACGAAATCTACGGCCTGGAAACGGTCGTGATTCCGACCAACCGCCCGCCCAAGCGGATCGACAAGCAGGATCAGATCTACAAGACGGCGAAGGAACGCTACGACGCCGTGATCCGCGATATCCGCGACTGTTACGAGCGCGGCCAGCCGGTGCTGGTGGGTACCACCTCGATCGAAAACTCCGAGCTGCTGTCGCATCTGCTGAAGCAGGCGGGCTTGCCGCATGAAGTGCTGAACGCGAAGCAACACGCGCGTGAAGCGGAAATCGTCGCGGAAGCGGGCCGTCCGCAACGCGTGACGATCGCCACCAACATGGCCGGCCGCGGTACCGACATCGTGCTGGGCGGCAATGCAGAGAAGCAGGCCACCTTCATCGAACTCGACGACGCCATCCCCGCCGACGAGAAGCAGCGCCGCATCCAGAAGCTGCATGACGAATGGCAAGAGCTGCACGACAAGGTGAAGGCCGCGGGCGGTCTGCACATCATCGGCACCGAGCGTCACGAATCGCGCCGCATCGACAACCAGTTGCGCGGCCGTGCCGGCCGTCAGGGCGACCCGGGTTCGTCGCGCTTCTATCTGTCGCTGGAAGATCCGCTGCTGCGTATTTTCGCCGGCGACCGCGTGCGCTCCATCATGGACCGCCTGAAGATGCCGGAAGGCGAGGCGATCGAAGCGGGCATCGTCACGCGCTCGATCGAATCGGCGCAGCGCAAGGTCGAGGCACGCAACTTCGATATTCGTAAGCAATTGCTCGAATACGACGATGTGTCGAACGATCAGCGCAAGGTGATCTATCAGCAGCGCAACGAATTGCTCGAGGCGCACGACATCACCGAAACCATCGGCGCCATGCGCCATGGCGTGATTACGGACATCGTCCATCAGTTCGTGCCGGCGGGCAGCATTGAAGAACAGTGGTCCGTGCCCGAGCTGGAAGAAGTGCTGCGCAACGAATGGCAACTCGATCTGGCCATTCAGGAAATGATCAACGAGTCGTCGTCGATCAGCGTGGACGAAATTCTCGAAGCCGTGATCGCCGCGGCCGACGAAGCCTACGAAGCAAAGGTCGCCCTGGTGGGCCGCGAAACTTTCAGCGGCTTCGAGCGTTCCATCATGCTGCAGACGCTCGACCGCGCGTGGCGCGAACATCTGGCCGCGCTCGACCACCTGCGTCAGGGTATCCATCTGCGCGGCTATGCGCAGAAGAATCCGAAACAGGAATACAAGCGCGAAGCCTTCGAACTGTTCGCGGCGATGCTCGACGCCGTGAAGCTCGACGTTACGCGCGTGGTGATGAACGTGCAGGTGGAGTCGTCGGAGCAGTTGGAACAGGTTGCTGAAGATCTGGAAGAACAGGGCGGTAGCCAGCTGGATCACGTCGAGTTTCGCCATGCCGAGTTCGTCGAAGCGGCCGCGCCGGTTGCCGCTGAGGCAGCGACTGCCGCCATGATCGGCGACGCCATGAACCACACGCATGCTGGCGGCGAGCCGCTGGGCGACAATGTGCCGAAGGTTGGCCGCAACGATCCCTGCCCGTGCGGCAGCGGCAAGAAGTACAAGCAGTGTCACGGCAAGATTGCGTGAGACTGAAAAGGCGGCGCGCGTAAAGCGCGCCGCGTCGTTTTACCCAGCGCTTTGCTGGTAATGCCACGGTGGTGAGGTCCACGCCGCACCGCCCTTTTACGATTTTCCGATGCCGGCTTCATGCCGGCATTTTCAACTTGGACAACAGGTCGCGACCATGGCTGTCAATTTCCCCTCCATCGATGCCGCCCAACTTCACCCTGTCGCCGGCGTTACGCTAGGCTGGGCCGAGGCGAACATCCGCAAACCGAACCGCAAGGACGTGCTCGTGATTTCCGTCGAGGAAGGCGCGACGGTCGGCGGCGTGTTCACCTCGAACCGTTTCTGTGCGGCGCCCGTCACGGTGTGCCGCGAGCATCTCGAACAGGTGCGTGCCGGCGGCAAAGGGATTCGCGCGCTGGTGATCAACACGGGGAATGCGAACGCCGGCACCGGCGAGCCGGGTCTCGTGATCGCGCGCGAAACCTGCGCCGAACTGGCGCGTCTGGCCGGTATCGCGCCGGAACAGGTGCTGCCGTTTTCGACCGGCGTGATTCTCGAACCGCTGCCGCTCGACCGCCTGAAGGCCGGCCTGCCGGCCGCGCTGGCGAACCGCCAGGCCGCGCACTGGTACGAAGCGGCTCAGTCCATCATGACTACGGACACGCTGCCCAAGGCGGCATCGCGTCAGGTGAGCATCGACGGCCATACGGTCACGCTGACCGGCATCAGCAAGGGCGCGGGCATGATCAAGCCGAACATGGCGACCATGCTCGGCTTCCTCGCCTTCGACGCCACCGTGTCGCAGCCGGTTCTCGACGCGCTGGTCAAGCATGTCGCAGACCGCTCGTTCAACTGCATCACCATCGACGGCGATACGTCCACCAACGATTCGTTCATCCTGATTGCTTCAGGCAAGTCCAGCCTGCCGTCGGTTACCTCCACCGATTCTCCCGCCTACGCGGCATTGCGCGACGCGGTGACTGACGTAGCGCAGACGCTCGCGCAACTGATCGTGCGTGACGGCGAGGGCGCCACCAAGTTCATGACGGTGCAGGTGGAAGGCGGCGCGAACGTCGCGGAATGCCGTCAGATTGCCTACGCGATCGGCCACTCGCCGCTAGTGAAGACGGCTTTCTACGCGTCGGACCCCAATCTCGGCCGGATTCTCGCGGCCATCGGCTATGCCGGCGTAACCGACCTCGACGTCGGCAAGATCGATCTGTATCTGGACGACGTGCTGGTGGCGAAGGCAGGTGGCCGCAATCCGGAGTACCGTGAGGAAGACGGGCAGCGCGTGATGAAGAAGGCGGAGATTCTGATTCGCGTCGTGCTGGGCCGCGGCGACGCGCACGCCACGATCTGGACGTGCGATCTGTCGCACGACTATGTGAGTATCAACGCCGATTACCGCTCGTAAGCCCGAGCCCCTACCTCACCCGATTTCACTCTTCGCCATGGATAAACTCGAACAGTTTTTGACCCGCGCCGAGGCCGTGCTTGGCCGTCTGGAAGCCATGCTGCCGCCGGCCACGCCCGAGGTCGACTGGTCGGCGGCTGTCGCATTTCGCTGGCGCAAACGCCAGGGGCGCGGCTATCTGCAACCGGTCACGGCCATCTCGGACATCACGCTTGACGATCTGCAGAACATCGACCGTCAGAAGGATCTGATTGAGCAGAACACGCGCCAGTTCGTGCGCAAGCAGCCGGCCAATAACGTGTTGCTGACGGGCGCGCGCGGCACGGGCAAATCGTCGCTGATCAAGGCCTGCCTGAACGCGTATTCCAAAGACGGGCTGCGTCTGATCGAAGTGGACAAGGACGATTTGCACGATCTCGGCGATATCGTCGACCTGATCTCGCAACGTCCGGAGCGCTTTGTCGTGTTCTGCGACGATCTGTCGTTCGAAGACGGCGAGTCGGGCTACAAGGCGTTGAAGGTGGCGCTCGATGGTTCGGTGGCCGCGCAATCAGATAACGTGGTGATCTACGCGACGTCGAACCGGCGCCATCTGCTGCCCGAGTACATGAGCGACAACGAGACGTACAAGCACACGTCCGATGGCGAGATTCATCCGGGCGAAGTCGTCGAAGAAAAGATCTCGCTGTCCGAACGCTTTGGCTTGTGGGTCAGCTTTTACCCGTTCAAGCAGGACGACTATCTGACGATCGTCGGACACTGGCTGCAGCACTTCGGCTGCGATCCCGCCGAGGTCGAGGCGGCACGCGGCGATGCGCTGGTGTGGGCGCTCGAACGCGGCTCGCGCTCGGGGCGGGTGGCATGGCAATTCGCCCGCGACCGTTCCGGCCGGAAGTCGCAAGGATGACAGGCATGACGGATTCCACGAGCCCAGCGACCCCCGCCAAGCCGGACGTCAATGCGGACGGCCGCCCGGTCACGGAAGTGGCCGTGGGGGTACTGGTGCAGCCGGACGGGCGCTATCTGCTGGCGCAACGGCCGGCCGGCAAGCCCTACGAAGGTTATTGGGAGTTTCCGGGCGGCAAGCTCGAACCCGGTGAATCAGTCGAGGCGGCGCTCGCGCGTGAACTGCACGAGGAACTGGGAATCGAGGTCAACGCAAGCCACCGCTGGCATACGCTCGAGCACGATTACCCGCATGCCTACGTGCGGCTGTACTTCTGCAAGGTAACGCAGTGGACCGGCGAGCCGCACGGACGGGAAGGCCAGGCGTTTGTCTGGCAGTCGCTGCCGGCCGAGGTGTCGCCGTTATTGCCGGCGACGATCCCGGTGCTGGAATGGCTGGCCGCTGAATAGCAGGGGCAGAGAGGTAAAAGTGACGCGGCCTTGAACGGCCGCGTACTTTTTTGCGCGACTTCGCGCGACGTATCGAGGCGTGCCTGGCTGGGCAGGCCTGAGCAGACGCGCTTAATGCGGGTTGTAATCGCCGCTCGGCTCGTCGTCTGACGGCGCTTCTTCATCCGTGCCGCCGATCTTGTACTTCTCAGCGGCCCAGGCGCCGAGGTCGATCTGCTTGCAGCGCTCGGAGCAGAAGGGGCGGAAGCGATTCTCGGGTGTCCAGCGGACATCCTTCGCACAGGTCGGGCATTTAACGACAGTAATCATTCGGTCAGGCGTCAATCGAAAACGGGACAAGCCTCTAATATAAGGGCATTTTCGCTGCCTGAAAGGCGCGGCCCTATCATTGCGCCAAGTAACGCAGCGGACGAGAGGTGTTGCCGTTACAGACTGCACAGCGTGAGCTGGAATGGAACGTCGACGTCCACGGCTCGCGGCCGCAGGTCGCCGTCCTGCACGGTGAAACGCACCCACAGCATGTACTTGTTGGCGCTCGCCTCGGGGATCACCCGCAATTCCGGCGAGACGCGCACCTGCATCAACTGATACGAGCGGCCCGACAGCATTTGCTGGTAGCTGCCCTGCATCGCCATGACCTTTGACGCCTGGCCGGATTCACGGGCGAGGCGCAACACGATGGTGGCGGCGTCGCGCAACGGCAGCAGCGGCGTGACCCATTTGGCGATGTCCTGACGGCGCTGGTCAGGATGCGTCTGTTGCCACGCGTAGTAGGACGGCAGGTCGAACTTGCAGGTGCCGCCCGGGATGATGGCACGGCTGCGGATGCTGGCCAGCCATTCATTGTCCGTCAGATGCTGGCCGGTTTTGCCCTGCATCTGCGAGAGCCCGGAGAGGGTTTGCTCGATCTCGCCGAGCACCGCCTCCAGGGCGTTTTGCTCGATGCCCGGATTGCCGCGGAACGGCGCAAGCGTTTGCCGTTGCCGCTCCAGCTCCTTCATCAGATCCGATTTCAGATCCGCGCGACCGGCGACTTCAGAGATTTCGAACAGCGTCGTCAGCGCGACGTGGTGTTCCCTGGCATCTTCCTGAGTCAGAAAGAACGTGAAGCGCTCGAACAGGTCTTCGAGGCGCAACAGCGTCCGGATTCGCTCGTTGAAGGGATACTCGTAAAGGATCAAGCGGGCTCGCCTCGGGCGTGGTCGGTGACGGGAATGCAGAACATTCTAATGCCGTGAGACTACCCTAGCAATCACACACTTTCCCGGGACGCTTTTGCGCGTTTTTACGCCTGTTTGACGCATCTTTGAGTGAGGCGCCCGTGCCTTATTGCGATAGCGGGGCGAGTCCCATCCGGGATGCGGCGACGATGCCGCCGCCCGGATCCATCTTTCACGCCCCGGCCAGTATCAGATATTGACGATGCTGCGCCTCGACCTGCGCACCGAGTTCCTCGACGGAAGTGTTTTCGTTGACGATGACGTCGTCCGCCGCGGCAAGACGCGCTTCACGGCTGGCTTGCCGCGCGATGATCGCCAGCACCTGTTCGCGGCTGAAGGCGTTGCGCCGCATGACGCGGCCGATCTGCGTTTCGACGCTGCAATCGACGCTCAGGACGCGGTCCACACGCGTTTTCCAGCTGCCCGACTCCACCAGCAACGGCACCACCAGCATGACATACGGACCACTGGCTTCATTCCTGGCGCGCTCGGTTTCGCTGCGGATCAGCGGGTGCGTGATGGCTTCGAGGCGGCGGCGCGCGTCGTCGTCGCTGAAGATCAGGGTGCGCATGCGGGCGCGGTCGAGCGAACCGTCCGCAGTCACGAAGCCGGCGCCGAATTCAGCGGCGATTTTCGGCATTGCGGAGCCACCGGGCGCCGTGATCCGATGCGCGATCAGGTCCGTGTCGACGATTGCCACGCCGCGCGCGGCGAACAGGTCGGCGACGGTCGACTTGCCGCTGCCGATGCCGCCGGTCAGTCCCACAGCAAACATGCGTCAGCCTCCGAGTGCCAGATAGAGGGGCGTGCCGAGAAACAGCGTGATCGCGCCGCCGGCCGCGAGAAACGGGCCGAACGGCAGCGGCTCGCCGAAGCGCATGCGGCCGCGCCAGGTGGCCGCCAGACCGACGACCGCGCCGGCCACCGCGGCGATCAGCACGATCTGCGGCAGGGCGATCCAGCCGAGCCACGCGCCGAGCGCGGCAAGCAGCTTGAAATCCCCATAACCCATTCCTTCGACTCCGCGCACGAGCTTGAACAGCCAATGCACCACCCACAGTACAAGATAGCCTGCAATCGCGCCCGCCACCGCGTCGTGCAGGCTCGTGAACATGCCGTTGAAGTTGACGATCAGACCGGCCCATAGCAGCGGCAGCGTCAACGAGTCGGGCAGAAGGTGCGTGTCGATGTCGATGGCGCTCATTGCCAGCAAGGTCGCGCAGAGGCCAAATGCAGCGAGCGCCATGAGGCTCGGTCCGAACACGGCGAGCGCGAGCGCCGCGCACGCGGCGCTGGCGATCTCCAGCAACGGATAGCGCGCCGAGACCGGCGCCTTGCACACGGAGCATCGTCCGCGCAGCAACACATAACTGATCACGGGGATGTTTTCCCACGCGTGCAGGACGTGGCCGCAGTGCGGACAGGCGCTGCGGGGCAGCCACAGGTTATAGCGCGCGGGCAGGCCGTCGCCTTCGAGCGGCTTGCCGGTTGCTTCGCTGACCTCTTCGTGCCACGCGCGTTCGAGCATGATGGGCAGCCGATGCGCCACCACGCTCAGAAAGCTGCCGATCACCAGACCGAACACGATGGCGAATGCAATCTGCAGGCCGGCCGGCAAGCTGCCAAAGGCGGCGCCGAAGTCGGCCGCGACATGGCCATGAAGCGCGCTGAAGGAGGTGTCTGACACGAGTGCTTGGGTAGTCGGCATGACGAAAAGGTTGGATTCGGCTGCGATGCTACACCACGTTGCCGAGTTGAATAATGGGAAGATACATCGCGACGACGAGGCCGCCGACCAGCGTCCCCAGCACGATGATGACGAGTGGTTCGCACAGGCTCGCCAGGGTGCCGATCTTTTCGTCGACCTGGCGATCGCTGAGCGAGGCGACGTCGATCAGCATGGTATCGAGTGCGCCGGATTCCTCTGCGACGGCAACCGGCTGCACTACCTCGGGCGGGAAGCAGCGCACGGCGCGCATTGCAGCGGCGAGCCGTTCGCCGCGCCGCAGGCGGGCGGCGATGTCGGCGGTGGCGCGGTCGAACCAGGCATTGCCGGTGGCGTGCGTCAACGAGTCGAACGCGTCGGCGAGCGGCGTGCCGGCGGATAACAGCGTGCCGAGCGCGCGGCTCCAGCGGGCGGCGCACAAGGTGGCGAGCAGCGTTCCGGCGACCGGCAACCGCAGCGACAGGCGGGCGAGCGTGACGCGGGCCGGTTCCGAGCGACGCAACAGGTATGTCATCGCAAAACCTGCACACGTACCTAGCGCAAGCGCCGGCAGGCTCCAGCGCGCGGTGGCCGCGGAGAGCGCCATCACCACCTGGGTCGGGACCGGCAGGCGCGCGCCGAAGCCGTCGAAGATCTGTTTGAAGGTCGGCACCACCCAGACCAGCAAGGCCGCTGTGATAGCGAGCGCCAGCAACAGGATCGCGACCGGATAGGTGAGCGCGGCCTTCACCTTGGCGCGCTGCGCGGCGCCGCGTTCGCGGTCGTCGGCGATGCGGGCCAGCACCGTGGGAAGCGCGCCGGCCGCTTCGCCCACCGCAACCAGTTGGCAATACAGCGCATTGAATTGCGCCGGATGCCGGGCCAGCGCCGCCGAGAAACTCAACCCGCTCGTGATGTCACGAGCCAATGCGCCGACGATGCGCGACATGCCGCGCTGGCGCGGTGCAGGCGCTTGCGCCAGCAGTTCGAGCGAAGGCGCGAGCGGCAAGCCGGCGCGCAACAGGCTGGCCAGTTGACGTGTGAACCGCGTGACCTCCGCGGCTCCCGCCAGAGGACGCGGCGCGGGGCCGCGGGCCGTGAGTTCGACGACGAACAGGTTGTCGCGCTTGAGCACGGCGCGCACGGCGGCCGCGTCTGCCGCGATCAGTGTGCCGCTACGTTGCGCGCCCGCAGCGTCCACGCCGCGCCATGCGAAACGCATTTCGTGTGCTTCAATTTCGGCCGTTGTCCGCGTGCTCATGCGAGCTCCGTCGCGCTGAGTGCTTCGGCGAGACTGGTCGTGCCGTCCCGCACGCGCATCAAAGCAGCGTCGCGCAGCGTGCCGACACCTTGGCTTTGTGCAAGCCGCGCGAGCGCGTGGGTTTCGGCATTGGCGACGATCAGTTCGCGCATCGCGTCCGACACCGGCATCACCTGATGAATGCCGACGCGGCCGCGGTAGCCGATGCCGTGGCACGCGTCGCAGCCAACGGCCACATAGGGATGCCAACCGTCGAGCTGGGCGTCGGCAAAGCCGGCCGCGCGCAAGGCCGCCGTGGACTGCGGCGCCGGCGTCCGGCATACCGGACATAGCCGCCGCACCAGCCGTTGCGCGGTGACCATGCGTAGCGCCGCGGCAAGGTTGTAAGGCTCGACGCCAATATCGATCAATCGGGCGATGGCGGCCGGTGCGTCGTTGGTGTGCAGCGTGGAGAGCACGAGGTGGCCGGTCTGCGCGGCCTTGACGGCGACGTCGGCGGTTTCTTCGTCGCGGATCTCACCGACCATGATCACGTCTGGATCCTGACGCAGAAACGCGCGTAACGCGACGGCAAAGGTGAGGCCGGCTTTCTCGCGCACGCTGACCTGGTTGATGCCGGCGAGCTGGATTTCAGCCGGATCTTCGACCGAGCAAAGGTTGCGCGATTCGGCATTGAGCATCTGCAGGAAGCAGTAGAGCGAGAGCGTCTTGCCGCTGCCGGTTGGACCGGTCACCAGCACGAGGCCGTGCGGTGCATGGATGGCCGTCTTGAGCGTCTCGCGCTGCGTGGGGTCGAGGCCGAGTGAGTCGAGCGAAAGCGTGGCCGGCAGTGCATCGAGGCGCCGCAGCACCAGCTTCTCGCCGAATAGCGTGGGCAGCGAGGTCACGCGGTAGTCCTCGAACTTGCCTGGCATCGTCGAGATGCGTAGCCGTCCGTCCTGCGGTACGCGCCGCTCGGCGATGTCCATGCGTGCCAGCACTTTCACGCGCGTGATGAAGGCATCACGTAGATGGGCCGGCGGCGCCGGGAGCGCGTGCAACACGCCGTCGATGCGCAGACGCATACGCCAGCCGTGTTCGGCGGGTTCGATATGCAGGTCGGACGCATTACGGCGCGTGGCATCCCGCAGCGTGTCGCTCAGCAGACGGACGGCGGGGGTGTCGTCGGATTCGGCGAGACCGGGCGCGTGGTCGCGCGCTTGAGTGTCTTCCCGGGATGGGTTGGTGAATGGGCGAGTGGATGGCTGGGCAGATGGAATTGGCTTGGCGCCAGACGCTGCCTCGAGTGCGGCAGCGGCCCGATAGGGCGCCCCCGTCGTAACAGGATCAGGCCGACGACTAGCAGAACCGGCCGGTGAGGAACGAGGTGGGGATGACATCTGAAACCGGCAGGAGCCGCCTGTAGAACATGACGGCTCCATCATCCGGCAAGCAGCTTGTTACCGCTATTCGGCCGAATGGCCAACGTAGCCGACGAAGGCCGTGCTGGCCGAACCACTAAAGGCGAGCACGCGCTGCGCCGGGCGCCGAGCCCATCACACCCGCAGCTTCTTCCCGCCCTTCGCCCCCGAGCGCGCGCCCGGCTTGAAAATCTTCACGGTGCGCACGGCCTGATCGTCGCTGCGCATCACTTCCAGCTTGATGCCGCCGATCTGCACGCACACGTCGCCATCCGGAATTTCTTCGAGGATTTCCAGAATCAGGCCGTTCAATGTCTTCGGCCCGTCTGTAGGAAGTGTGAGTTGCAGCCATCGGTTCAGTTCGCGCAGCGGCATGCTGCCGGCCACAATGCACTCGCCGTTCTCGTTCCAGCCGCCGCGCGAATTCGCGCTTCGCGGGATGGAGGTGGTGAACTCGCCGATCAGTTCCTCGATGATGTCTTCCGGCGTCACCAGCCCCTGCAATTCGCCGTATTCGTTCACGACGAGCGCGGTTCGGTGACGGCTCTCCTGAAAGTATTGCAACTGCTGGAACACCGGCGTGCCGCTCGGCACGAAATACGGTTCGGCGAGCAACTCACGCAGTGTCTCCCGTTCGAGTTCCTGGTTGTGCAGCGCCGAGAGCGTCTTGCGCACGTGCAGCACGCCGAGCACGCGGTCGATGTCGCCTTGGTAGACGATCAGCTTGTTGTGATAGCAGGTCTCGAGCTGATGCAGGATTTGCTCGAACGGTGCGTCGAAATCGAGGGCTTCGATGCGGCGGCGCGGAATCATCACATCGTCGACGGAGATGTTTTCCAGGTCGAACAGATTCAACAGGATGCTGCGGTGCTTGGTCGGCATGAAGCTGCCGGACTCGAGGACGATGGTGCGCAGTTCCTCGGTCGAAAGACGCTGGTCGTGCGCGCCTTTCGTATTGATGTGCAGCACGCGTAGGATGCCGTTGGCGAACAGGTTGACGAACCAGACGATGGGCTTGGTCGCGCGCATTAGCGGCGCGATCAGCAGACTCGCGGGCAGGGCGATTTTTTCCGGAAAGGTGGCGCCGACGATTTTCGGCGTGATTTCCGCGAACACGATGATCAGAAACGCGACGATGCCGGTGGCAATGGACAGCACCAGGTTATTGCGGCCGAACGTATGCAGCGCCACCGATGTGGTGAGGACCGGGATGATCGTGTTGAACAGGTTGTTGCCGATCAGGATCACGCTCAGCAGCTCGTCCGTGTGTGCGAGCAGGCTTTGCGTGGTTTTTGCACCGAGCGCGCCCTGATTGGAGAGATGCTTCAGACGGTGACGATTGAGCGCCATCATCGCCGTTTCGGAGATCGAAAAGAAACTGGAGCAGATAAGCAGCAAAACGACGGCGCCTATCTGCGCCCATAAGGGTAGTTGTTCCACGTGTCGCGAACTGTAAGGGGCAGGATGGGAAGAATATAGCAGAGGGGACCCGGCTCGCCTGCCTGGCCAAAAGGCATAGGACGGACGGGGCTTGCTGTGGCGCGCCATGAGGCGGCAGGGCCGGGAAAATGGGCTAACTGCGCGGACGAACTGCGCGGGCTAACTGTGAAAGGCAGGCGCGAACCCGGCACAAACAACGGACGAAAAAAAACCGCACGAAGCTGTGCGGTTTTTTCAAAATCTGGTCGGGGTGAGAGGATTCGAACCTCCGGCCTCTACGTCCCGAACGTAGCGCTCTACCAGGCTAAGCTACACCCCGATTTGTACTGCTCTCTACTCGGACTAAGTTTGCGTTTCAGTCTCGTTCAAGACTGTCTCGCCGTCGAGTAAGAACATAATTCTAGCAGGCTATCTTTGAAAATGGAATCGGGAAACGAAGAAATTGCTGCGGCTGCTGCCTGGGCTTCCTGCTTGGCGCATTCCAGCGTGTGATCCAGCGCGCCCGAGCGGGTGATCGCCTCAAAAATGGTCTCGAAACGGTCGGTGCCGCCCTGTTCGATCGCCTCGCGCGCCAACGCCGACTGTTCCGGCGTGCCGCGTTCGATCAGATAGATGAGCGGCAGCGTGGGCTTGCCTTCGCGCAGGTCGTCGCCGGCGTTCTTGCCCATGGACTCAGCCGTGCCCGTGTAGTCGAGCCAGTCGTCCATGATCTGGAAAGCCGTGCCGATGCGCCGGCCGAATTCCGCCGCGGCCGCTTCCGTGGTGGCGTCGACGCCGGCCAGCACCGCGCCGAGCTGAGCGGCCGCCTCGAACAGCTTGGCTGTCTTATATCGAATCACCTGCATGTAGCGGGCTTCGTCCACGTCGGCGTCGTGCATATTGAGCAGCTGCAGCACTTCGCCTTCGGAAATGATATTGGTGGCTTCTGACAAGATTTCCATGATGCGCATCTTGCCGACCCCGACCATCATCTGGAACGAGCGCGAGTACAGGAAGTCGCCCACCAGCACGCTCGCGGCGTTGCCGAACAGCGCGTTGGCGGTTTGCCGGCCGCGCCGCAGGTCTGACTCGTCCACCACGTCGTCGTGCAGCAAGGTGGCCGTGTGGATGAACTCGACCACCGCGGCCAGTTCATGCCGGTGCCCGGTGGTTTCACCGAGCGCGCCGGCTACCAGCAGCAGCAGCGCTGGCCGCAGGCGCTTGCCGCCGGCACTGATGATGTACTCGGAAATCTGGTTGATCAGCATCACCTCGGACGCCAGGCGGTGCCGGATGACGCGGTTCACCTGCTCCATGTCTTCGGCAATCGGGGCGAGCAGGCTGGCGGCGTTGGGGGAGGGGGTGGCAGTCGACGACATGGTGGCTGAATTGGGTAGTGCCGCGAATTATAAGGCGAATCGCGGAAGTTCCGGGCCGCTGCCGGCGCGATAGAGGCGCGGCGCCCCGCTGACGGGGTTCTGCGCAGCGCCGCGGCGATGCGTCAACGAGTTTTGACCGGAGAGCTAACTCTATGTATAATCACGGGTTTCCGCGCGTGGTGCGTGGGAAAAATGAACACAGAGTGAGGTTCTCAATGTACGCGGTCATAAAAACCGGTGGCAAGCAGTATAAAGTTGCCGTCGGCGAAAAACTTAAAGTAGAACAGATACCGGCAGACATTGACGCTGAAATCACGCTCGACCAGGTTCTCGCAGTGGGCGAAGGCGAATCGATTAAGTTCGGTACGCCGCTGGTCAGTGGGGCTTCCGTCAAGGCTACCGTCGTGTCGCAAGGTCGTCACGCAAAAGTGACCATCTTCAAGATGCGTCGCCGGAAGCACTACCAGAAGCATGGCGGCCACCGCCAGAACTACACCGAACTGCGCATTGACGCGATCAACGCGTAAGCGCAACGGTTAAGGAGCTATCAAATGGCACACAAAAAGGCAGGCGGATCGTCACGTAACGGCCGCGACTCCGAGTCGAAGCGTCTCGGCGTGAAGGTTTACGGCGGTCAAGCCATCAATGCTGGCGGCATCATCGTGCGTCAACGCGGCACGCGTATGCATCCGGGCGAAAACGTCGGCATCGGCAAGGATCACACCTTGTTCGCGCTGACGGACGGCCACGTCCAGTTCTCGACGAAGGGCGCAGCAAAGAAGCACATGGTCAACGTCGTCCCGGCAGCAGCCTGAGTTTAATCAGGCACGGGCTTCAGGACCGGAACAAAGGCCCCGCGAAGTTAGCGGGGCCTTTTTCATTGCAGATTCATAGCGGTATTTGTTGTCGTGAGCCCGCGCGCATAGGCCGATCGGTCGATTGTCCAACGCATGGCAGGCACGGCAAAATAGCGAAAACACGGGACGGAGTTACGCATGAAGTTCATTGACGAAGCGAGGATTGAAGTCATCGCCGGCGACGGAGGGGATGGCAGCGCGTCGATGCGCCGCGAGAAATTCGTCCCGTTCGGTGGTCCGGATGGCGGCGACGGCGGTCGGGGCGGTAGCGTCTACGCAGTGGCAGACCGCAACATCAACACGCTGATCGACTACCGCTACGCGAAGAAGCATCTGGCGCGCAACGGCGAAAACGGCCGCGGCGCCGATTGCTATGGCAAGGGCGGCGACGACATCACGCTGCGCATGCCGGTCGGCACAATCATCTCGGACATGGAAACTGGCGAGCTGATCGCCGACCTGACCGAGCACAACCAGAGCGTTTTGATCGCCGAAGGCGGCGCGGGCGGTCTCGGTAACCTGCATTTCAAGTCCAGTACGAACCGCGCGCCGCGGCAGAAGACCGACGGCAAGGCCGGCGAACGCCGCATGGTGCGCCTCGAGCTGAAGGTGCTGGCCGACGTGGGGCTGCTCGGTATGCCGAATGCCGGCAAATCCACCTTCATTTCGTCGGTGTCGAACGCGAAGCCGAAGATTGCCGATTACCCGTTCACGACGCTCGCGCCGAATCTGGGCGTGGTGCGCGTCGGCCCGAGCCGCAGCTTTGTGATTGCGGACATTCCGGGTCTGATCGAAGGCGCGGCCGAAGGCGCGGGCCTTGGGCACCAGTTCCTGCGGCACTTGCAGCGTACCGGCCTGCTCTTGCATATCGTCGATATCGCGCCGTTCGATGAGGCGGTCGACCCGGTCGCGGAAGCCAAGGCGATCGTCAACGAACTGCGCAAATACGACGAACTGCTGTTCGAGAAAACCCGCTGGCTGGTGCTCAACAAGATCGACATGGTGCCCGAAGACGAGCGCGCGGCGCGGGTCTCGGCGTTCCTCGAAGGCTTCGGCTGGGACGGTCCGGTGTTCGAAATTTCGGCGCTGACCGGTCAGGGCTGCGAGGCGCTTTGCTACGCGGTGTACGACCATATCGCCGCGCATTCGGATGCGCAGCGCCAGGCTGAAGCGGAAGATCTGGCCGCCGACGTGCGTTTCCGCGAGAAGGCGGAAGGCGCGCGTTCGGGCGAGCCGGCTGAGCCGCAGGAATAAAAGACCAGGCTTTGGCGCCGGCGTGGCAAGCATGAGCATGCCGGCGGCATCACGGATTATCTTGGGAGACCGCGCACAATGCATTCCGTCATCGCAGACTCCAGGCGATTGGTAGTGAAAGTCGGGTCGAGCCTCGTCACCAATGACGGGCGTGGTCTCGATCATGCCGCGATCGGCCGCTGGGCGGCGCAAATCGCCGCGTTGCGCGCGCAGGGCAAAGAAGTGGTGCTGGTGAGTTCCGGGGCGATCGCCGAAGGCATGCAGCGTCTCGGCTGGACCAAACGCCCGCGCGAAATCGACGAACTGCAGGCCGCCGCCGCCGTCGGGCAGATGGGGCTCGCGCAGGTGTATGAAAGCCGCTTCGCCGAACATTCGATCCGCACGGCGCAGATTCTGCTGACGCACGCCGACCTGGCCGACCGCGAACGTTATCTGAACGCGCGCTCCACCTTGCTGACGCTGCTGCGTCTCGGCGTGGTGCCGATCATCAATGAGAACGACACCGTCATCACCGACGAAATCAAGTTCGGCGACAACGACACGCTTGGTGCGCTGGTGGCGAATCTGATCGAAGGGGACGCGCTGATCATCCTCACCGACCAGCAAGGACTTTTCACCGCCGACCCGCGCAAAGACCCGTCCGCCACGCTCGTCCAGCAGGCCGACGCCGGTGCGCCGGAACTCGAGGCGATGGCCGGCGGCGCGGGTTCGAGTCTCGGCCGCGGCGGCATGCTGACCAAGATTCTCGCGGCCAAGCGCGCGGCGCACAGCGGCGCCAATACGGTAATCGCAAGCGGTCGCGAGCCTGACGTGCTGGTGCGGCTGGCCACCGGCGAGGCAATCGGCACGCAACTGATTGCGCGCACGGCGCGCATGGCGGCGCGCAAGCAATGGATGGCCGATCATCTGCAGGTGCGCGGCCATGTGGTGATCGACGACGGCGCGGTCGAAAAGCTCACGGCAGGCGGCAAAAGCCTGCTGCCGATCGGCGTGGTCGGCGTGCAGGGCGCGTTTGCGCGCGGCGAGGTGATCGCCTGCCTGAGCGCGGCGGGACACGAGGTCGCGCGCGGGCTGACGAATTACAGCAGCGCCGAGACGAAGCTGATCCAGCGGCGCCCGAGCGGCGATATCGAAGGTGTGCTGGGCTACATGCTCGAACCCGAGTTAATTCACCGCGACAACCTCGTGCTGGTGTGATCGCGGCGGAGCTTGCCGGTAGCCATCCACTACCGGCAGCAGAACAAGCCGCTTTCGGCGCGCTTTCGGCGGAAACAGACGCAAAAAAGCCGTTCCAGGCTGACTGGAACGGCTTTTTTATTGGCTTCAGGCCGGAGCCCGTCTTCAATGAATCTGCGAAGAAGCCGTGCGATGCACACGCATGTTGTCGGTGATCACCTTGGCGTTGCCCGTCGGCGCCCTGTTCGCGCAGAAGTAGTCCTGATAGAGCGCCGCCTGGTAGCCGTTCAGCGCGCTGTCTTCGATGCGGGCAAATGGCGTGGCGACGGTATCGTCCCAGCCGTCGTGATCCGCATTGAGACCGGCGTACTGGCGCCACTCATAGGTGTCGCAGCGAATCCCTTCGTAGTTCACGTTGTGCGCGCCGCTCGGGCTCGTCACGACCACCGTGTAGCGCACCACGCCGTCGTCGCCCACCGACAGCGACTTTGCATCCACCGCGAAGGTCAGCGGCGTGTTGCCGGACACGTCGAACGGAATCAGATTCGACGCCAGCGGCAGCGACGGTAGCACCTCGACCTTGTTTTCGGTCCAGTTGGGCTTGCGATCCAGCAGATACGTAAACGCGCTGTCATCCTTGTTGGTGGGTTTGCCGGCGCTCGAACAACCAGCCAGCAGGGCGCCGGTGGCGACGCACGCCACGACGAGAGCAAGTGCTTTCAATATGATTTCCTCGAAACGCCGGCGCGGCAGTCCATGTGCCGCACCGGCAGATGCGGCGCAGAAAGCCGCACCGGGTTTAGTCGCGCAGACCCGGCTGGGTCAGGGAGTGTCGTCAGACCCGCAGTCGGACCCGATCGTGGTGCTGATCGTAGTCTCGACCGTCACGGTCGTTACCGACATCTCCTGTAGTTCCGTCGCGGTCGACGCTATCCGGGGATAGCGAGGCCCGTGATGGCCACCGGGTTTTTCCGAACGCGGCGCAGCACGGCGTAGAAAACGGGATAGTTCCGTCAACGCCAACTGATATACATCCCGCTTGAACTCGATCACACAGTCGAGCGGCACCCAATACTCGTTCCAGCGCCACGCATCGAACTCCGGGTGATCGCAGGCGCGCAAGCAAATGTCGCAGTCGCGCCCCACCATCCGAAGCAGGAACCAGATCTGTTTCTGGCCGCGGTAATGACCGCGTACTTCACGCTTGATGAACTTGTCCGGCACCTCATAGCGCAACCAGTCGCGCGTGCGACCGATGATCTTGACATGCTCCGGAAGCAGGCCGGTTTCTTCGTGTAACTCCCGATACATCGCTTGCACGGGGGTCTCACCATACTTGATGCCCCCTTGCGGAAACTGCCAGGAATGTTCACGGAGCCGTTTGCCCCAAAACACCTCGTTGTGCGCGTTCAAGAGGATGATGCCGACGTTCGGGCGAAAGCCTTCACGATCCAGCATACAACCACCTTCGAATCCTTTAAAATTGCTTTGATTATAAACAGATAACGGACCTGACGCACCGGATCGCACCAGATTGGAACGATTCGCCGCAACAGGGGCGCGTTTGCGGTAGCCTGTGCCTGCGGGCCGTCCGGCGCAGCGGCATGGCCGCAGCAGGGTTGCGGCGGCATCGGCCTAAGGGTATGTCCGCAGGTTGGCCGCGCGTTCGTGACGTCTTCGTCGCACCTTTGTCGAATTCCCCACTGTTTTCACCTTTCGGGCGGTCGCTCCGGCGCCGCCGCTTTTGGAAAATCTGAATGAAAGCCTCCCGTTTCTTTATCGGTACCCTGAAAGAAGCCCCCGCTGACGCCGAGATCGTCAGCCACAAGCTCATGGTGCGCGCCGGCATGATCCGTCGCGTGGCCGGCGGTATCTATAACTACCTGCCAGTCGGGCTGCGCTCGATCCGCAAGGTGGAAGCCATCGTGCGCGAGGAAATGAACCGGGCAGGCGGCATCGAGCTGCTGATGCCGGCGGTGCAGCCGGCCGAGTTGTGGCAGGAATCGGGTCGCTGGGAGAAATACGGGCCGGAACTGTTGCGTTTCAAGGATCGCAAGCAGACCGATTTCGTGATCGGGCCGACGCACGAAGAAGTCGTAACGGACATCGCGCGCAATCAGATCAAGAGTTACCGTCAGATGCCGGTGAACTTCTACCAGATCCAGACGAAGTTTCGCGACGAGATTCGTCCGCGTTTCGGCGTGATGCGCGGCCGCGAATTCATCATGAAAGACGCCTACTCGTTCGACAAGGACCAGGACGGTCTGAAAGAGTCGTATCGCAAAATGTACGACGCTTACGTGCGCATCTTCACGCGCCTCGGTCTGGATTTTCGCGCGGTGGCGGCGGATAACGGCTCGATCGGCGGCAGCGGCTCGCATGAGTTTCACGTGATCGCCGATACCGGTGAAGACGCGATTGCCTACTGCCCGACCTCGGAGTTCGCGGCCAACGTCGAAGCGGCCGAAGCCCTGCCGCTGATCGCCGAACGCGCCGCGCCCGCCGAAGAGATGCAAAAGACCGCCACGCCGGGCAAGGCGAAGTGCGAGGCGGTGGCCGAGCTGCTGAACATCCCGCTCGAACGCACCATCAAGTCGGTCATCCTCGCCACGGAAAACGACGGCGCCGAGCCGACCATCTGGCTACTGATGCTGCGCGGTGACCACGATCTGAACGAGATCAAGGCGAGCAAGCTGCCGGGTCTGGCTGAATTCCGCATGGCCACGGAAGCGGAAATCGTCGCGACCTTCGGCACGCCGCCGGGCTATCTCGGCCCCATCAACACGAAGAAGCCGGTGAAGGTGATCGCAGATAGCACGGTCGCCAACATGAGCGACTTCGTGGTCGGTGCGAACGACGTGGATTACCACCTCACCGGCGTGAACTGGGGCCGCGATCTGCCGGAGCCGGTCGTCGCCGATATCCGCAACGTCCAGAAGGGCGATCCGTCGCCGGACGGCCGGGGCGTGATCGACATTTGCCGCGGCATCGAAGTGGGCCACGTGTTCCAGCTCGGCAAGAAGTATTCGGAAGCGATGAACGCCACGTTTCTGGACGAAAACGGCAAGCCGCAGCCGATGGAAATGGGCTGCTACGGCATCGGCGTCTCGCGCATTCTCGGCGCGGCGATCGAACAGAACTTCGACGAGAAGGGCATCATCTGGCCGGAATCGATCGCGCCGTTTGAAGTCGTGCTGTGCCCCATGGGCTATGACCGCAGCGAAGCCGTGCGTGAGCAGGCCGACAAGCTGTACGCGCAACTGGTCGCGGCGGGCGTGGACGTGATCCTCGACGACCGCGGCGAGCGCCCCGGCGTGATGTTCGCCGACTGGGAGCTGATCGGCGTGCCGCACCGTCTGGTGATTGGCGAGCGTGGCCTGAAAGAAGGCAAGCTCGAGTATCAGGGCCGCCGCGACACCGAAGCGACGCTGCTGCCGGTCGACGACGCCGCGCAAGTGGTGACGCAGAAGATTCGCGCCGCACTGGCGAAGTAAGCGGAGCGGACGGTGGAGTACACCTTTCTGTCTGCGACCGTCCTGCTCCTGCTGATCACCGACCCGCTCGGCAACATCCCGCTCTTCATCAGTTGTCTGCGCGGGGTGGCGCCCGAGCGGCGCGCGGTCGTGATCCTGCGGGAGGTGGCGATTGCTTTCGCGATCCTGCTGGCGTTCATGGTGGGCGGCGACCGCTTTCTGCGAATGATGAATCTCACCGATCAGTCATTGCGGATCGGCGGCGGCCTCGTGCTGTTTCTGATCGCCATCCGCATGGTCTTTCCGCATCCGGACGGCCCGTTCGGTAACGACACCAGGGGCGGCGAGCCGCTCATCGTGCCGCTCGCGATTCCCGCGCTGGCCGGCCCGTCGGCGCTGGCGACGGTAATGCTGCTGACCTCGCAGGCGCCCGGCAAGACGCTGGAATGGATCGGCGCGCTGACGGTGACGATGCTCGTCTGCGCCATCGTGTTGATGCTGGCGGAGCGCATCCAGAAATGGCTGGGCGAGCGCACGATGATGGCGTTCGAGCGCCTGATGGGGTTGTTGCTGGTGGCGATTTCGGTGGAGATGATTCTCGGAGGGGTCCGGTCTTTCGTGCATCAGCTGTGAGTGAAAGCCGCGCGTGGCGAGTGGGTTCGGCGCCGCGCGGCGAGCAACAAAAAAGCGGCCGAGGGGCCGCTTTTTTTATGCGCGCGGGTCGATCCCGCCGCGCTATCTATCGCCGCACGTGCTTTACAAGTGCTTCACGCGCCGTCCGTCAAGGCGCGGATCGTGGGCAGGTTGCGCCAATATCCCTTGGCATCCATGCCGCAGCCGAACACATAACGGTCCGGCACTTCGAAGCCGCAAAAGTCCGGGCGCAGCGGCTTGGCCTTCGGAATGATCTTCTCGCACAGCACCGCGCTCATGAAGCGCTGCGCGCCCATCGCGAGGATGCGGTCGCGGATCGCGGCCATGGTCTCGCCTTCGTCGAGGATGTCGTCGAGCACCAGCACGACACGATCCTTCACCGACTCGGCCGGCGCCACCCGCCATTGCATCTCGCTGCCGCCCTTGGTCGAGTTGCGATAGCGCGTGAGGTGGATGTAGTCGAATTCGAGCGGGAAGTCGAGATGCGGCAGCAGCATGCCGGTGAACACCGCCGCGCCGCCCATCACGGACAGCACGAGCGGAAACTCCCCGCTCATTTCGGCAGCAATGGCCGCGGCCATTCCGCTGATCGACGCGCTGACGTCCTGGGCCGAAACGATTTCTTCGGAGTGGCGGAATATGTGGAGAGCTTCTTCGCGATTCATGACGTCTGGCGGGTTGTCGCTGTATACATTAGTGTAGGAAAGAAAACCGGCGAGAACGACGGCGCGCGCTACAGCATATACCCGCGTTCCGAAACGCGCGCCCTGGTTGTCAAGAAGATCTGGCCGGCCCGGATCATCCGCCTCGGGGCATCACCCCAGGCGAGCCGCAGGCCTTAGCGCATGCCGGGCAGCATGCCCTTCATGCCGCGCATCATCTTCTGCAGGTTGCCGCCCTTGAGCTTTTTCATCATCGTGCGCATCTGCTCGTACTGATTCAGCATGCGGTTGACTTCCTGCACCTGCACGCCCGCACCCGCGGCGATGCGGCGCTTGCGGGTGGCCTTGATCAGCTCCGGCTTGGCGCGCTCGGTGGGAGTCATGGAATTGATGATGCCTTCCATGCGGCGCATCTGCGATTCGGCCATGCCCATGTTGGCGCCAGCGGCGGCCTGCTGGAACTGCGCCGGCAGCTTGTCCATCAGCGACGACAAACCGCCCATGCTCTTCATCTGCGTGAGTTGCGCGCGGAAATCGTTGAGGTCGAAGTCGCCGCCTTTCTTGACCTTGTTGGCGAGCTTCTGCGCGGCTTCCACGTCGACGCCGCGCTGCGCTTCCTCGACGAGGGCGAGAATGTCGCCCATGCCGAGAATCCGGTTCGCCATCCGGTCCGGATAGAAAATCTCCAGGCCGTCGAGCTTTTCGGCGACGCCGACGAACTTGATCGGCTTGCCGGTGACGTGGCGCACGGAAAGTGCCGCGCCGCCGCGCGAGTCGCCGTCGAGCTTGGTGAGCACCACGCCGGTGAGCGGCAGCGCGTCGCTAAATGCCTTGGCCGTGTTGACCGCGTCCTGGCCGAGCATGGCGTCGACCACGAACAATGTTTCCGATGGTTTCAACTCGCTGTGCAGCGCGGCGATTTCCTGCATCATCGCTTCGTCGATACCGAGACGGCCGGCCGTGTCGACCAGCAGCACGTCGTGATAATGGCGTTTGGCCCAATCTACCGCGGCGCGCGCGATATCGACCGGCTTCTGGTCTGGTTCCGAGGGGAAGAAATCCGCGCCGACCTGCTCGGTCACCGTCTTCAGCTGCGCGATAGCGGCGGGGCGGTAGACGTCGCACGAGACGGTCAGGACTTTCTTCTTGTACTTCTCGCGCAGCAGCTTGGCGAGCTTGCCGACCGTGGTGGTTTTACCCGCGCCTTGCAGGCCCGCCATCAGAATGACGGCAGGCGGCGTGACGGCGAGGTTGAGTTCGACCGCCTTGCCTTCGTAGTCGCCGCCGATGATCGCAGTCAGCTCGCGCTGCACCACGCCGACCAGCGCCTGGCCAGGCGACAGGCTGCTGATGACTTCCTCGCCGAGGGCCTTCTCCTTCACCTTGGCGATGAATTCGCGCACGACGGGCAGCGCCACGTCGGCCTCGAGGAGGGCAAGGCGCACCTCGCGCAGCATCTCCTGGGTGTTCGCCTCGGTGAGGCGGGCTTCGCCGCGCAGCGTCTTGACGACGCGCGCCATCCGTTGAGTCAGATTGTCGAGCATGGGGAGCGATGAACTGTGCGGCCGGAGAACGGCGCGACGCGGGACACGTCGTGGAACTGGGGCCTAGTGTAAACTTCGAATATGGATATTGTACTGTATGCCCTCACTGCGCTCCTGTACGGCGGTCTCGCCGTCGCGGGCTGGCGCGCGCACCGGCACACCGCGTTGCGCCCGGTGCTCGAGAGCGTGCCGGCGCTGCCGGCCATGGCCGGCGCGCCGGCGGCCTCAGGCCTTGGCGTGTTCAGCGCGCCGGGGCGCTTGCTGCTGTTCATCGCGCTGCTGGCGCACGGCGTGCTGCTGCATACCACCATCTTCCCGCAGAACGCCATGGTGTTCGGTTTCGCGTTCGCGCTTTCGGCCATGTTCTGGCTCGGCGCCGGCATCTACTGGATCGAGAGTTTTTTCTTTCCGCTCGACGGCCTGCAACTGCTGGTGTTGCCGCTCGCCTGCGTGGCTTCGCTGCTGCCGCTCGCCTTTGGTGGCGTGCACGTGCTGTCGTACGCGGCGGCCCCGATGTTCAAGCTGCACTTCCTGATTGCCAACATCGCCTACGGCCTGTTTGCGATTGCGGCGTTGCATGCGGTGCTGATGCTGCTGGTCGAGCGCCGCCTGCACGCGATGCGCGGCGGCGTGCTGCAGCGGCAGGGCGCCGCAGCCGGCAACGGCTGGCTGTCGAGCTGGCTGGATACCCTGCCGCCGCTGCTGACGCTGGAGAAGCTGCTGTTCCGCCTGATCAGTGCCGGCTTCGTGCTGCTCACGCTGACACTGCTCTCGGGCATTCTGTTCAGCGAGCAACTGGTCGACCGCGCGCTGCGGCTCGATCACAAGACCGTGTTTGCGATTCTGTCGTGGCTGATGTTCGGTGCGCTCCTGACCGCTCGCAAGGTGTCGGGCTGGCGCGGCCGCGCGGCGTTGCGCTGGGTGCTGGCGTCGTTCGTGGCGTTGCTGCTGGCCTACGTCGGCAGCCGTTTCGTTTTCCAGGTGCTGTTGCACCGTCCTGTAGTGTGAGCGGTTCATGCGACAAATCTTTCTGCTGATCCTGATGTTCGTCGTCGGCCAATGGCTGGTGAAGGCAATCCGCCGTTCCGAGGCGCAAAACGCGCAGCGTAGCGGCGCCGCTGGCGGGGCGGGTGCTTCCTCGGCGGCCGGGCGGCCCGGCGGCGGTGCGCAGGCGCGCGCGGCCAAGGCGCCGCAACTTCCCGAGCCGATGATCCGCTGTGTCGAGTGCGGCGTGCACGCGCCGGCGAGCGATTCGATCGTGGTCGCGGGCGAGCCGTTCTGCTGCACCGCGCACGCGCAGCGTCACGCCACCCGCCCGACAGGCCGCGACGCCCGATGAGCGGTGGCTTCACCATCGACGCACAGGGTTGGGTGACGGCCGCACGCAAGCTGCCGTCGCCGAACTTCGAGGCACGCCCTGAAGGCGCGGTGCCGAGCCTGATCGTGATCCACAACATCAGCTTGCCGCCAGGCGAGTTCGGTGGGACGGCTATCGCGGACCTGTTCCTCAACCGTCTCGATTGCGACGCCCATCCGTACTACGACACGCATCTGCGCGGCGTGCGGGTGTCCGCACATTTCGTGATCCACCGTGACGGCGCGCTGGAGCAATTCGTTTCCTGCGATCAGCGGGCGTGGCACGCGGGTGCGTCGAATTTTTTCGGCCGCGAGCGCTGCAACGATTTCTCCATCGGCATCGAACTGGAAGGCAGCGACGCCACCGCGTTCGAAGCGGCGCAATACGAGACACTCGGTGCACTCGTGAAGGCGCTGACGGCACGCTATCCCGTCACGGCGCTCGCCGGACACTCCGACATTGCCCCCACTCGCAAGACCGATCCAGGTCCTCATTTCGAGTGGCCGCGTCTCGCGCAGGACAGCGCGCTCGCGGATCAGTATTTCCCCTATCTCAAGTTTTCCAAAACGCCGTAACGCCCCCCTGCGCGACTTTGCCGCAAGCCCGCAGAGCGAGGCACAGCCTCGCTCTGCGGGAAGCGGCATCGCGTGGTGCGATGTGAAAAGTCAACCCCGCGAGGCCAAATAAATGAATTTGAACTGTCTCGAATCTCCACTATACTTGGTGCCACAAACTCAGTTACGCACTATATCTTGTGGTGTGCTGTGCATAACCGTGTGAATAACTGAGTGCATAGCGCGTGGATAAGTCTGTGGCGCCCGGTCCTCCGGGCAAGGCGCCGCAAGCCTTCACGGCAGCACAAAAAATATCCTTGCGGCGCGGCCGGAAGACCACCGGCGGCGTCCAGAAGTATTCAGGAAAGGGGCTTGGCAAGTGATCGCGACACAGACGACGAAGACCATCATCCATTCGAATCTGGCTTCACCGCTGTCGCATCCCGCCAACCGGCCCGGCCGGTCTCTTTCCTGCACCCCATCGCTTGCGCTCGCGCCGGCGCAGCGTTCGTACTAATCCGCGATTTCTCTTCGCACATTTCCAGGACCAGGAGCTTTGCACATGCAAACCACCGATAACGTGACGACCCGGTACGAGGGCGCACCCACTGGCCAGGCCTTCGGCCAGGCACAAGGCGCGCAAGCGCTCGCCCCGCAAGCGACCTTCGCCGACTACAAGGTGATCCGTCGTAACGGCAGCGTGGTGTCGTTCGAACCGTCGAAGATTGCCATCGCCGTGACCAAGGCATTTCTGGCCGTCAACGGTGGTCAGGGCGCGGCATCGGCGCGCGTGCGCGAACTGGTCGAGCAACTCACGCAAAGCGTGGTGCGCGCACTGCTGCGCAGCCGTCCGAACGGCGGCACCTTCCATATTGAAGACATCCAGGATCAGGTCGAACTCGCGCTGATGCGCGGCGGCGAGCACAACGTCGCGCGCGCCTACGTGCTGTATCGCGAGAAGCGCACCCAGGAGCGCGGCCACGACGCGGTCGAAGCGCCCAACGGCTCGCTTGGCCTCACCGTCACCGACGGCGGCGTGACGCGTCCGCTGGATATGGTGGCGCTGCGCGGCATCATCGAATCCGCCTGCGCGAATCTGGGCGACGCCGTGAGCGCCGAGCCGATCGTCGCGGAAACGGTGAAGAACCTGTACGACGGCGTGCCGATGAGCCAGGTCTACGACTCGGCCATCCTCGCTGCGCGCACGATGATCGAAAAAGATCCGGCGTACAGCCAGGTCACCGCCCGCATCCTGCTGCACACGATCCGCCGCGAGATCCTCGAAGAGGAAGTCACCCAGGCGGCCATGGGCGAGCGTTACGCCGAGTACTTCCCGAGCTTCATCAAGCGCGGCGTGCAAGCCGAGCTGCTCGACGAAAAGCTGCAACAGTACGACCTGAAGCGCCTGGGCGCCGCGCTCGACGCCGACCGCGACCTGCAGTTCGGCTACCTCGGCCTGCAAACGCTATATGACCGCTACTTCCTGCATCACGACGGCGTGCGGATCGAAATGCCGCAGGCATTCTTTATGCGTGTGGCGATGGGTCTGGCGCTGAACGAGATTGATCGCGAAGCGCGCGCCATCGAGTTTTACAACGTGCTGTCGAGCTTCGACTTCATGTCGTCCACGCCGACGCTGTTCAACTCGGGCACGCGCCGCTCGCAACTGTCGTCGTGCTATCTGACGACGGTGGACGACGACCTCGACGGCATCTACGAAGCGCTGAAGGAAAACGCGCTGCTGTCGAAGTTCGCCGGCGGTCTGGGCAACGACTGGACGCGTGTGCGCGCGCTCGGCTCGCACATCAAGGGCACCAACGGCAAGTCGCAAGGCGTAGTGCCGTTCCTGAAAGTGGTCAACGACACGGCCGTGGCCGTGAACCAGGGCGGCAAGCGCAAGGGCGCGGTGTGCGCGTACCTGGAGTCGTGGCACCTGGACATTGAAGAATTCCTTGAGCTGCGCAAGAACACCGGTGACGACCGTCGCCGCACCCACGACATGAACACGGCGAACTGGATTCCCGACCTGTTCATGAAGCGCGTGCACGAAGGCGGCGACTGGACGCTGTTCTCGCCGTCCACCTGCCCGGATCTGCACGACAAGTTCGGCGCCGAGTTCGAAGCAGCTTACACAGCTTACGAAGACAAGGTCGCGCGCGGCGAGATCAAGCTGTTCAAGAAGATTCCGGCGGCGCAACTGTGGCGCAAGATGCTCGGCATGCTGTTCGAAACCGGCCATCCGTGGATCACGTTCAAGGATCCGTGCAACATCCGTTCGCCGCAGCAGCACGTGGGCGTCGTCCACTCGTCGAACCTGTGCACGGAAATCACCCTGAACACCAGCGACGCCGAAATCGCCGTCTGCAACCTGGGCTCGGTGAACCTCGTCGCTCACCTGAAGACGCAGGCCGACGGCACCCTGGTGCTCGACCACGACAAGCTCAAGCGCACCATCAGCGTGGCGATGCGCATGCTCGACAACGTGATCGACATCAATTACTACGCGGTCGCCAAGGCGCGTAACTCGAACCTGAAGCACCGTCCGGTGGGTCTGGGCATCATGGGCTTCCAGGACTGCCTGCACCTGCTGCGCACGCCTTACGCGTCGGAACAGGCGGTGGCGTTCGCCGATACGTCGATGGAAGCGGTCTGCTATTACGCCTACTACGCGTCGACGGAACTGGCGCAGGAGCGCGGCCGTTACTCGAGCTACCGCGGCTCGCTGTGGGATCGCGGCATCCTCCCGCAAGACACGCTGAAGCTGCTGGCCGACGCGCGCGGCGGCTACGTGGAAGTGGATTCGAGCGAGTCGATGGACTGGACGGAGCTGCGTTCGCGCATCGCCACCTACGGCATGCGTAACTCGAACTGCGTGGCGATCGCGCCGACGGCGACGATCTCCAACATCATCGGCGTGTCGGCCTGTATCGAACCGACCTTCCAGAATCTGTACGTGAAGTCGAATCTGTCGGGCGAATTCACGGTGGTCAACGACTACCTGGTGCGCGACCTGAAGGCGCGCGGCCTGTGGGACGAAGTGATGGTCGCCGACCTGAAGTACTTCGACGGCACGCTCTCGCGCATCGACCGCATTCCGGCCGACCTGCGCGCGATCTACGCGACCGCGTTCGAAGTCGACGCAACGTGGCTGGTCGAGGCGGCTTCGCGTCGCCAGAAGTGGATCGACCAGGCGCAGTCGCTGAATATTTACATGGGCGGCGCGTCGGGCAAGAAGCTCGACGAGGTCTACAAGCTCGCCTGGCTGCGCGGTCTGAAGACCACGTATTACCTCCGCACGATGGCGGCCACGCACGTCGAGAAGTCGACGGTGGCGCACGGCGCGCTGAACGCGGTGAGCTCGGGCGGCAGCGAAGGCTCGGGTGGTGCGGGCGGCGTCGGTGGCGGCGCGGCAGGCGGCTTCGGCATTGCCGGCGGCGCTTCGTCGGGTGGTCTGCAAGCGGCGGCGGCAGCGCCGGCCGTGGCTGTCGAAGCCGCTGCGGAAGCCGATGGTCCGGTGTGCATGATGCGTCCGGGCGATGCGGGCTTCGACGAGTGTGAGGCTTGTCAGTAACACCACACGTGCCGATGCCTGGTGCTTCATCCAGGCATCGGCCGGGCGGGCACCCGTCTTGCGTCGGGTAATAAACGGCAACATGCAGCGACATGCAGCAGCACCGCGAGCAACATCGCCGCAGTAACGAGTGCAGTAACGAGCGCGGCGACGACGCGGCAGCAAATTACCAGGCAACCCGAAGCGCTCGACACGAAGCGCCCGACACGAAGCGCCCGGTGCGCGAGACACTCAGGCTCGCCAGCTCGCACGACACATTGAACTTCGCCTTGCTCGTGCTGACGAATCAGTAACAGCCAGGGCGTCTCAAAGAACACTCAGGCAGCTAACGCAACACAGTTTGCAGTGCATCGAAATCACTTCGATTCGATGCACGCTCGAGAGAGCGAAGCACTTCGACATCACACGTTTTGATCGCTTCACGTGAGGCATCAGAGACAGTCTGTTGACCAAAGTGTTGTATGAAGGTCGCAACGCGAATCGAAAACAGGATTTTTCATCAGCGAACTCTTTTATCGCTCGTGAAAAGATGGTACAAACCGTTCTAAATTGATGGTGACATTTATGCTCAACTGGGATGACGAGATCACTGCCGTAACTCCCTCGAGCGCTACGCAACTCAATGAGTTGCGCAACGCTGCGGGAACGGCTGTCGGTACGCAAGCAGCAACGCGTTCCGCTCCTCACGCTCCCTCGGCTCAGGAAATCTTCGCGAACGACATCGCTGTCGCTCCCGTCGTTACCCGCGCCGCTCCCCAATCTGCCGCTCAAGGAACCGCCGCCGCTCCGGTCGCCGTCTCCGAAGCGCGCGTGAATGTCGCCGACAAGCGCATCATCAACGGCCAGACTGACGTGAATCAGCTGGTGCCGTTCAAGTACAAGTGGGCGTGGGAGAAGTATCTGTCCGGTTGCGCGAACCACTGGATGCCGCAGGAAATCAACATGTCCCGCGACATCGCCCTGTGGAAAGACCCGAACGGGCTGACCGAAGACGAGCGCCGCATCGTCAAGCGCAACCTCGGCTTCTTCGTCACGGCCGATTCCCTCGCCGCCAATAACATCGTGCTGGGCACCTACCGCCACATCACGGCGCCCGAATGCCGCCAGTATCTGCTGCGCCAGGCGTTCGAAGAGGCGATCCACACGCACGCTTACCAGTACATCGTCGAGTCCCTCGGTCTCGACGAAGGCGAAATCTTCAACGCGTATCACGAGGTTTCCTCGATCCGCGCCAAAGACGAATTCCTGATTCCCTTTATCCATCCGCTGACGGACCCGGCCTTCAAGACCGGTACGCTCGAGACAGACCAGACGCTGCTGCGCTCGCTGATCGTGTTCGCCTGTGTGATGGAAGGGCTGTTCTTCTACGTCGGCTTTACCCAAATCCTGGCGCTCGGCCGTCAGAACAAGATGACCGGCGCGGCGGAACAGTACCAATACATCCTGCGCGACGAGTCGATGCACTGCAATTTCGGCATCGACCTGATCAACCAGATCAAGCTCGAAAACCCGCACTTGTGGACGGCTGAGTTCCGCGCGGAAATCCGCGAAATCTTCAAGCAAGCGGTCGACCTCGAATATCGTTACGCAGAAGACACGATGCCGCGCGGGGTGCTCGGCCTCAATGCGTCGATGTTCAAGAGCTATCTGCGCTTCATCTGCAACCGCCGTTGCCAGCAGATCGGTCTCGATCCGCTGTACCCGAACGAGGAAAACCCGTTCCCGTGGATGAGCGAGATGATCGACCTGAAGAAGGAACGCAACTTCTTCGAGACACGCGTCATTGAATATCAGACCGGCGGTGCACTGAGCTGGGAGTAATCCCGGGTGTGTCGCCGATGAATTCGTCGATGGGGATGCCGCAGGCAAGGGCCGCGGCAGTTATGGTTAGGAGCAGAACCGCCTGATGCAGAGCGTGCCCGGTGCCTTAGCGGCCCACAAACATGACAGGCACTTTGCGAACCCTTCAGTGGGATGGGCAAACTTCCCCCCGGAAAAAGCCGTTGGCCGGATGGCCGACGGCCCGATCAAACGATTGCCGGCGTCGAAATCCGACGCTGACTGGACTTGGCGCGCGGTGCCCAATGGCACGGCGCGCCTTACCGTATTCATTAGCGTAAGCGCGCAGCACCTGCGTACGCCGATGAATAGCCCGCTTCGTAGCGCCCGCCTTGAGAAGCGTCCGCGGGAAGCGGGTTTTGACGAAGGGTGTAGTTTGAACTGACTCTCATCTGAAAACCTGAAGGAGAAAATGATGGCAACTGCAAAAAAAGCCGCCGCTAAGAAAGTCGCTGTGAAGAAGGTTGCAGCGAAGAAAGCAGCACCGGCAAAGAAAGTCGCTGCTAAGAAGGTCGCAGTGAAGAAGGTTGCAGCAAAGAAAGTTGCTGTGAAGAAGGTTGCAGCGAAGAAGGCTGCACCGGCCAAGAAGGTCGCAGCGAAGAAGGTTGCAGCCAAGAAAGTCGCAGTGAAGAAGGTTGCGGCGAAGAAGGCAGCACCGGCCAAGAAGGCTGCTGCAAAGAAAGTTGCAGTGAAGAAGGTTGCAGCGAAGAAGGTCGCCAAGAAGGCAGCACCGGCGAAGAAGGCCGCTGCCAAGAAGGCGCCGGCGAAAAAGGCTGCCAAGGCTCCTGCTGCGAAGAAGGCTGCCAAGGCTCCTGCGAAGAAGGCCGCCAAGGTCCCCGCTGCGCCTGCCAAGAAAGCCGCTGCACCGAAGAAGGCTGTTGCGAAGAAGGCTGCTCCGGCACCTGCCGCTCCCGCAGCAACGAGCGCAGCACCGGCGGCTACGGTGAAGACCGCGTTGAATCCGGCTGCAGCATGGCCGTTCCCGACCGGCAGCCGTCCGTAATTTGCTGACGAGTCGTTAGGCACATTCCGATGTGTCCGATGATTGAGTAGCCAGTCAGTCCCGCTGCTCAATCACCGTCCCGTCGCCGGGTTTCCGGCGGCGGGATTTTTTTTTGGCCTTTTTTTGGCCTTTTTTTGGCCTTTTTTTGGCCTTGGTCTGGCCTTTGTCGACCTTATGGATCGGCAGCGACGGGCAGGGAAGCTAATGCGTGCCGCCGGTTTGCGCCATTACGGCAGGTCGTAGCCAAACGCCTGCTTGAACCGTTCGCTGATCTCCGCCTTGGTGGGCGCGTAGTTTTGCGGTCCCTGGTGTTCGATCTTGAGCGCGCCCATCAGGCTCGCGAGGCGGCCGGTGGTGGCCCAGCCGAGTTGCTTTTCGATGCCGTAGAGCAGGCCGCCGCGGAAGGCGTCGCCGCAACCGGTGGGGTCGAGCACCTGCTTCGCGGTGACGGCGGGGATGTCTTCCGTGCCGCCGGCGTGATGGATTTGCGCCCCGTGCTCGCCAAGCGTGACGATCAGCGCGTCGACGCGGCTCGCGATCTCTTCGAGCGACCAGCCGGTCTTGTCGCTCACCAGTTTTGCTTCGTAGTCGTTGACCGCCAGGTAGGTGGCGAGTTCGATCATGCGGCGCAGCGTGGCGCCGTCGAACAGCGGCAGGCCTTGGCCCGGATCGAATACGAACGGCACGCCGGCTGCGGCAAGCCGTTCGGAGTGCTGCGTCATGGCGTCGTAGCCGTCCGGACCGACGATGGCGAGCGTGATGTCCTTCGCTTCGTCCGCGTGGTTCAGGTGCGCCTGCATCATCGCGCCGGGGTGGAACGCGGTGATCTGGTTGTTTTCGAGATCGGTGGTGATCATCGCCTGCGCGGAGTAGGTGTCCGGCAGTACCAGCACGTGCTCGCGCGACAGGCCGAGCTGGTCGAAGCGATCCAGGTAAAGCTGCGCGTCGACCTCGCCGAGCGCGCCCATGATGCGCGCGTCGCCGCCCAGCAGGTGCAGCGAGTAGCCCATGTTGCCCGCGCAGCCGCCGAATTCGCGGCGCATTGTCGGCACCAGAAAGCTCACGTTGAGGATATGGACCTGCTCGGGAAGGATGTGCTCCCGAAAGCGGCCCTCAAAGGTCATGATGTTGTCGTAGGCGAGCGAGCCGCAAATCAGCGTAGCCAAGATGAGTGGTCCTATAGGAATCTGATGGGTGAAAACGTCGCAACCGTAGCAACCCTGAAACGCCCGTTGATGTAAAAGCGCCGCGCACAGGGCGCGGCGCAGATCCGGGCGAGCGGTGCTTACTTCAGCGCGCCAAGCGCCGCGTCGTAGTTCGGTTCGTTCTTGATTTCGCTGACGAGCTCGGCGTGCACCACCTTGTCGTTTTCGTCGATGACGACCACCGCGCGTGCCGTCAGGCCGGTCAGCGGACCGCTCGTGACGTCGACGCCGTAGGCCTTGGCGAACTCATGGCCGCGGAAAGTCGACGCGGTCAGGACGTTTTCGATGCCTTCGGTGGTGCAGAAGCGCGCGGCTGCGAACGGCAGGTCGCCCGAGATCACGATCACGGCGGTGTTGGCCAGCTTGCCGGCGGCTTCATTGAACTTGCGCGTGGAGGTGGCGCAGGTCGGCGTGTCGAGGCTCGGCACGATGTTCAGCACCTTGCGCTTGCCGGCGAAATCGGCGAGCGTGACCGGCTTGAGATCCTTGCCGACCAGCGAGAACGCAGGCGCGTTCTGGCCCACGGTCGGGAACGTGCCGGCTACATCGATGGGGTTGCCACCCAGCGTGACTTGACTCATGTTGTGCTCCGAAGATTTGTCAGGGATTGACGGTGAACGCGCCCAATGTCCCCCGGGCGCGCAAAAAGTTGCTGTTCTATTCAGGGATAAAAAATCTGCACGCGGAAATTCGAGGCCACCGCGTTGCCGGTATCCAGATGCACGATCATGGTCTGCGTCGTGTGGGCCGGCAGGCCGGCGACGATCGGCGTGCCCGGGTTGACGTAGTCCTGCGGCCACAGCACGCGGCGCACGGCGACATTGTTCTGGTCGTCGAGCAAGGTGAGTTCGATGGCCGGATACGCCAGCGCGACGTTATAGCGGTTGCGCAGCGGCATCTTCAGTTCGAGCTTGTGCGGGCCGTCGATCTGCCGCAGATCGGACGGCTCGACCTGCAGGCCGTCGATGTCGTGCGGCGGCAAGATCAGGCAGCCGAGCGGCTCGCAGGCCTGCGCGTAGAGCGGTCGCGAGACCGGCCACGCCACCATGATGGCCTCGCGTTGCCACCAGGCGAGCTGTGCGAGCAGGCCCACCAGCAGGATCAACGCGACCAGCACGCCGACAATGCGCCAGCCGAGACGGCGCGGCGGCGGCGCGCGGGTTTCGCGTACCACCGGGAACGGGTCGGCTTCGTCGGCGGGCGGGTTGGTGGCGAAGGGTGTCGCGCTGGCGCCGAAATGCGGCTCGTGGTCCGGCGCGCTGCGCAGGGTCGCGGCTGCGGCGGCCGCGTCCGGTAGTGCGGGTTCGTCTTCGAGCGGCTCGGCAGCGGGGCGCTCGATTGGGCGCCAGACCGGGGCTTGCGGTTCGGGTGGCAGCGTGGCTGCCGTAGCGGCCGCGGCTGCGTTTGCATTATCAAGCGCGGCTTCGTGCGCGCTTTCGGACACAAAGTGCTCGGGTTCGGCGCGGAAGGTTTCCGGCGCCGTCTCGGCCTCCGCATCTGCCTGCGGCGCAAAGAGAGGTTCGTGATACGCGACGTTTTCTTCGACAGCCGCCGCCGGCAGCTCGCGTTCATTGGCAGGCCGCGGCGTCACCGTGACGCTGGCGGCGATAGGCGCAAGCGGGAGATTGGCGACGTTGTGACGCAGCCGGTTGTCGATGACCGCGTCGGCCGCCGGCGCCCACGGGTCCCACGTCCCGGCGCTGAAATCGGGCGGCTTCGGATTCGCCGCGCCCACGTTCAGCGCAGCGACGGCGGCAGGGGAAACCGGCTTGGCTGAGGCGAAGTCCGCGCCTTCGGCGGTTTCGTACAGGCTGCTTGAGGCGTCGAACACTTCCTGGCAGTGTCCGCAGCGCACAAGGCCGCGGCGCAGCGCCAGTTGCGCCGGATCGAGCCGGAAGACCGTTTCGCAGAAAGGACAGCGCGTCGCCAGGAGCATATTGAGCCGATTGGCCGCAGGGCCGTTAGTTGGACAATACGTCTTATTCTAATGGCTTTCCCGACGCATTCCCGTCAGGCATACCCAACCTTCGTGTTCACGCCACACGGCGATGTCGATCCACTGTTGATAGACCCGCGCCACTTCGTCTGCCTGACGCGCGAGAATGCCCGACAGCGCGAGCCGGCCGCCCGGCTTCACCTTCGACGACAGCATCGACGCCATCAGCTTGAGCGGGTTGGACAGAATGTTGGCGACGACGATGTCGAACTCTCCCGCCGGACAATCTTCGGGCAGGCCGTAGATGACTTCGGCGCGATTGCGCTCGCTGTTATGGCGGGCGGATTCGACGGCTTGCGGATCGATGTCGATGCCGTAGACGGGATTGGCGCCGCACTTCTTCGCGAGGATGGCGAGAATGCCGGAGCCGCAGCCGTAATCGAGCACGGACTGGTTCGGTTCGACCGACTGCTCGAGCCATTCCATGCACAGGCGCGTGGTGGGATGACTGCCGGTGCCGAAGGCGAGGCCCGGGTCCAGTTCGAGCACCAGCGCGTCCGGGTCCGGCGCGTCGTGCCACGACGGCACGACCCAGATGCGCTCGCCAATCGGAATCGGATCGAACTGCGACTGCGTAAGCCGCACCCAATCCTGTTCCGCGACTTCGCGCACGCTGAAGGCGGGCGCGGGCTTCAGACCCAGTTCGTTGGCCGCGGCGGTCAACAGGACCGCGGGCTCGTGCTCCGTGGCCAGCAGCGCGATCACGCGCGAGCGCTGCCAGGCCGTGCGATCAGGCGTGAGACCGGGCTCGCCGAAGAGCGGCTGCTCGTCGGGCGTATCGGCATCCGCATCTTCCACCGACACGGACAACGCACCCAGCTCAAGCAGCGCGTCGGACAATTCCTCCGCGTGCTCGCGCGCCAGCTCGACGATCAGTTCCCGGTAACTCATGACTTACGCCTCTTCCGGCGCGGCCTGCAGCTTCGCGGCCAGACGGTTTTCGAGGTAGTGAATGCTGGTGCCGCCTTCGACGAACTTCGCGTCGAGCATCAGCTCGCGGTGCAGCGGGATGTTGGTCTGAATGCCTTCCACCACCATTTCCGACAGCGCAATGCGCATCCGCTTGATGGCCTGCTCACGGGTCGCGCCGTAAGCAATCAGCTTGCCGATCATCGAATCGTAGTTCGGCGGCACGAAATAGCCGTTATACGCGTGCGAATCGACGCGGATGCCAGGGCCGCCCGGCATATGCCACGAGGTCAGGCGTCCCGGCGAAGGCGTGAACTTGAACGGATCTTCCGCGTTGATGCGGCATTCGATCGCATGCCCCTTGAACACGATGTCGCGCTGACGGAAGGCGAGTTTTTCGCCGGCCGCAATGCGGATCTGTTCCTGCACGATGTCGACGCCGGTAATCAGTTCGGTCACCGGATGTTCGACCTGCACGCGCGTGTTCATCTCGATGAAGTAGAACTCGCCGTTTTCGTACAGGAATTCGAACGTACCGGCGCCAAGATAGCCCATCTTTTTGCAGGCGTCCGCGCAACGATCGCCGATGCGGTCGATCAGACGGCGCGCGATACCCGGCGCCGGCGCTTCTTCGATCACCTTCTGGTGGCGGCGCTGCATCGAGCAGTCGCGCTCGCCCAGCCAGATGGCATTGCGGAACGAGTCGGCCAGCACCTGGATTTCGATGTGCCGCGGGTTCTCCAGGAATTTCTCCATGTAGACCTGCGGGTTGCCGAAGGCGCGGCCGGCTTCTTCGCGCGTCATGTTGACCGCGTTGACGAGCGCCGCTTCCGTGTGGACCACGCGCATGCCGCGGCCACCGCCGCCGCCGGCCGCCTTGATGATCACCGGATAGCCGACCTGGCGGGCAATTTTCACGATCTCTTTGGGATCGTCGGGCAACGCGCCTTCAGAACCGGGCACGCAGGGCACGCCGGTCTTGATCATGGTCTGCTTGGCGGTGACCTTGTCGCCCATCATCCGGATGGTTTCCGGGCGCGGGCCGATGAAGGTGAAGCCGGACTGCTCGACGCGCTCGGCGAAGTCGGCGTTTTCCGACAGGAAGCCGTAGCCGGGGTGGATCGCTTCGGCATCGGTCACCTCGGCCGCGCTGATCAGCGCCGGCATGTTCAGATAGCTCAGGTTCGAAGGCGCCGGGCCGATACAGACGGCTTCGTCGGCGAGCTTCACATACTTGGCTTCCTTGTCGGCTTCGGAATAGACGACGACCGTCTTGACGCCGAGCTCACGGCAGGCGCGCTGGATACGGAGCGCGATCTCGCCGCGATTGGCAATGAGAATTTTTTCGAACATAGCGGGTTTTCGACTCATCAATGGGCGCCGCTGGGCAGCGGCCGCCTCAGGAGGCCCCCAAACCTTGGCGCTTCGCGCCAGGCCCCTAGAGGAGGTCAATCCCCCGAGGGGACTTCCTCCGGGGCGGAAAACTTGGGGCGGCCCGTTTTCTTGGACGGATCTGTCGCGCGCCCCGATCAGGCGGGCGCACGGACGGCAAACGCAAAGCGTGCCGCGTTAGCCGACCACGAACAGCGGCTGGCCATACTCGACGGCCTGGCCGTTTTCGACGAGGATTTCCTTGACCACACCGGACTTGTCCGACTCGATTTCGTTGAGCAGCTTCATCGCTTCGATGATGCAGATCGTCTGGCCTTCCTTGACCGTGTCGCCCACCTGCACGAACGGCTCGGCGCCCGGCGACGGCGCGCGGTAGAACGTGCCGACCATCGGCGAGGTCACCACGTGGCCCTGCGGCGCGACCGGTGCCGGCGTGGCCGGAGCCGCAGCCGGCGCGTCTGCTGCCGGACCCGCAGCCGGTGCCGGCGCGGCGTACTGCGGAGCGTAGGACGCGGACGGCTGGACGTAAACCGGCGGCGCATTCTTGACGATGCGGACCTTGCCTTCGCCTTCGGTGACTTCCAGTTCCGAAATGCCGGACTCGGAGACGAGGTCGATCAGAGTCTTCAGTTTACGTAGATCCATTGGGCACATCCCCTTTCAATACATGAAGTGCCGGCGGCGCTGCCTGCCGGCTCAAGATAATTTGTTGGAATCAGCCGCGTTGCGAACCGGCGGCGAGCCGGTCGAGCGCGAATTCGAGTGCGTACAGATATCCCTTCCAGCCAAGGCCGCAAATGACGCCCTCCGCCTGGTCGGAGAAATACGAGTGATGCCTAAACGGCTCCCGACGATGCACGTTCGACAGATGAATCTCGACGAACGGGATGCCGATTCCCGCCAGTGCGTCCCGGATCGCCACGCTGGTATGCGTGTACGCCGCGGGATTGATCACGATGAAATCGGTCTTCTCGGCGCGCGCGGCCTGAATCCGGTCGACCAAAGCCCCCTCATGGTTGCTCTGGAACGTCGCAAGTTCAATGCCGGCGTCCGCTGCACGGTCTGCCAGCGCCTGATCGATCTGCGGCAACGTCACGCGACCGTAGACCTCCGGTTCCCGGGTGCCGAGAAGATTGAGGTTGGGTCCGTGCAGTACCAGCAGTCGCGTCATGGTCGCTTCTATTTCCGTGGAATTGGGCGCACTTTAGCGCTGATTAGAGAAACTTGTCTAGTTTCCCGCGCACATGCTTTGATTCCGGCGGCTTTCCGAGAAGCGATCCGATGCGCATCTTCTCGCAATTTTAGGCAATTTGCGTGCAATCCGGCCTGTTTCGACCGCAACTAAAGGTTAGGCAAATGTGAGATCTAGAGGGCGTCCAGGGTCTGTTTGAGCTCTTTCGGCTGGATTTGTCCTAATTTTGTCGACCGAACGTTGCCTTTTGCGTCGATGACGACCGTAAACGGCAGCCCGCCCGCATTATTGCCGAAGGCCCGCGCGAGGTCCGCGCCACCGAAGCCGATGACGTAGACCGGGTAGTCCACCGGCACCTTCTGCAGGAAGGCTTTGACGTTTTTATCCGAATCGACGCCAAGTCCGACGAATTCGATGCCTTTCTTCGCGTATTCACGATGCAATTGCGCGAGCGACGGCATTTCCTCGACGCACGGACCGCACCACGATGCCCAGAAATTGATCACCACCGGATGGCCCTTGAAGAGGCTCAGCGACTGTGCCTTGCCGTCCGCATTGGTGACCGGCGCGGCCCACAGCTGCGCGACCGGGCTCGGCGATTGCGGTTGCGCGGCTTGCGCGACATCCACGCCGCCCGCATTCAGCGGGCCATGTCCGGCGAACACGCCGACACCGGTGGCGAGGATCGCCACGAACACACTTGCCAGAATCCGCTTGCTCTTCATTGTTGTCCGATCAGTTGTTGGGGGTGGGTACACGGCTTTCGTCGAGCAGCGCCTGCACCGCCTGCGCGCTGGCCCGGGCGTGGCGGCCGTTGGCGTCGGCGCGCACCGCGCCGCGCAGATCGTCGGCGTCGTACAGGGCGACGTGGATGCCGACCGGTCCGGCGCCGTGCGCCTCACGCTCCGGGCGCCACAGGAAACTCAACGTCTCGACGTAGCCGCGGCCCGCGAAATGGCGCGTCTCCGAAACGTCGTATTGCACGTTGGCGTTGAGGAAGTAGATGGCGACGTCTTTCGGGTTGTCGCAGAAAGCCTGCAGATAGACATCCGAATGGTCGCCCGCCGTGCCGTTGAGCACCGCGCCGGTCAGGTACGGATTGAAGGGCGCGAGCCGCTGCATCCAGTCGAGCGCGACACCGCGTAGCCGGCGCAGCACGGCCGGCTGGCTGTCGCCCTGAAAGAGCGACTGGTATTCGCGGATTTCGTCTTCGATCTGGTCGTTATCGGGCAGCCATTCTCCGGCCACACGCGTCTCCCCGACGACTTGCCGCGCAGCTTTGCGCTTGGCCGTCGAGTAGTCCAGACCGTCCTCGGCGATCATCCGCGCAGCGGCGATGGCGATTTCCTCGCGCACCCGCTGCGGATCGAAATGTGATTTGCGAACCATCTCACAATCATACTAGAGAATGATGACGGGCCTTTTTGGCTCCGGCGGGGCGCGGCGGGCTCCGGGCCGCGCGGGCGCGTGCGCCTGCCGTGCTCCCGGCGGCCAATGGTGTGGCCAATCGTGGCCAACGGCGGCCAATGCGCGGACGTGGCGACAGGACGCCCGGCGCGGGGCGATCGAAGGGCGTCGGTTACAATAGCGTCCTTTGCAGACGGACCTTTTCGGCCCCTCCTGCGCATCTCCCTCCCACGCAAAATATGCCCGCGCGGCACGACAGGCTTATGCATATCCACATCCTCGGCATCTGCGGCACGTTCATGGGTGGCCTCGCGGTACTCGCGCGCGGCGCCGGGCACACGGTCACCGGCTGCGACGCCGGCGTCTACCCGCCCATGAGCACGCAGCTCGAGGCGCAAGGCATTCGTCTCATAGAGGGTTACGGCGCGGAGCAGCTCGATCTGAACCCCGATCTATTCGTGATCGGTAATGTGGTGTCGCGCGGCAATCCTCTGATGGAAGCCATCCTGGATCGCGGCCTGCCTTATGTGTCCGGTCCGCAATGGCTCGGCGAGCATGTGCTGAACGGCAAGTGGGTGCTGGCGGTGGCCGGCACGCATGGCAAGACCACCACGAGTTCGATGCTCACCTGGCTGCTCGAAGACGCCGGCCTGAATCCGGGCTTTCTGATCGGCGGGGTGCCGCTGAATTTCGGCGTCTCGGCGCGCCTGACCGATTCGAGTTTCTTCGTGATCGAAGCGGACGAATACGATACCGCCTTCTTCGACAAGCGCTCGAAATTTGTCCATTACCGGCCGCGCACGGCGATCCTCAACAACCTCGAGTTCGATCATGCCGACATCTTCCCGGATCTCGCCGCCATCGAAACCCAGTTTCATCATCTGGTGCGCACGGTGCCGGGCCTTGGCCGGATCGTCTCGAATGGCCGCGAGGCCGCGCTCGACCGGGTTCTGGCGCGCGGCTGCTGGAGCGAAGTGGAACGATTCGGCGTGCAGGGCGGCTGGGAGGCCTTGCCGGCGGAAGACGGCGTGCCGGTCGACGAGCGCTTCGCGGTGTATCACAACGGCGAGCGCGCGGGCGTGGTCGAGTGGCAGGTGCAGGGCGAGCACAACCGCATGAACGCAATCGCGGCCATCGCCGCGGCGCGCAGCGTGGGCGTGCCGCCCGCGCAGGCGGCGCAGTCGCTGGCGGGCTTTCGTAATGTGAAGCGCCGCATGGAAGTGCGGGGCAGCATCGACGGCGTGACCGTCTACGACGATTTCGCGCACCATCCCACCGCGATCCAAACCACGGTGGCCGGTCTGCGCACGCGCGTCGGCCGCGAGCGCACGCGGATTCTCGCGGTGCTGGAGCCGCGCTCGAACACCATGAAGCTGGGCGTGATGAAGGCGCAGTTGCCGGCGAGCCTCGCCGACGCCGACCTCGTGTTCGGCTACGGCGCGCCCACGGGCCGCGACGCGCTCGGTTGGAATCTCGGCGAGGCGCTGGCGCCGCTCGGCGACAAGGCGCGGGCCTTCGACAACCTCGACGCTCTCGTCAAAGCGGTGGCCGCGGCGGCGCAGCCCGGCGACCAGGTGCTGGTGATGAGCAATGGCGGCTTTGGCGGCGTCCACCAGAAGCTGCTCGACGCGCTGTCGGCGCGGCCGGCTTCATCCAGGCGAGGCGAGGCGTGATCCTTTATCTGCACGGTTTCCGCTCGTCGCCGAACTCGTTCAAGGCGCGCGTGATGGCGGCGCGGCTCGCCGCGCTGGGCCGCAGCGCGGAATGGTGCTGCCCGATGCTGCCGGTCTCGCCGCTGGCCACCATCGCGCTGGCCGAGTCGCTGGTGGCCGCGGCGGCGCCGCAACGGATCACCGTGGTTGGCAGTTCGCTGGGCGGTTATTTCGCCACGCACCTGGCCGAGAAGCATGGCTGGCCGGCGGTGTTGCTGAATCCGGCGGTCGTGCCGCAGCGTGATCTCAGTCAGTACCTCGGCGAGCAGCCGCTTTGGCACGGCGGCGGCAGTATCGTCGTCGAGCCGCATCATCTGGATGAGTTGCGCGCGCTCGGGGTCGCATCCATCACGCGGCCCGAACGCTATTATTTGATAGCGGCCACCGGCGACGAAGTGCTCGATTACCGCGAAATGCTGGCCCATTACCCGGGCGTGCGCACCACGCTGATCGAAGGCAGCGACCACGCGATCAGCGAGTTCGAGCAGCATGTCGACGACGTGCTGGCCTTTTGCGACGCAGAGGACCTGGAACCGCCGGCGCCGCGTGCGGCGACCTGATCCGCTGCACCCTTGATTCATGCCGCCCGCGCCCAGCATGCGCGCGCGGATCCACCACCACGAACACGTTGCCGACGCGCGGGCCGAATTCAACCGCCAGGCGCCGCGGCAGATGCAAAGTCAGAACGAGAGTATTGAGTGAACGTTTTCTTTGAGGAATCGGGCAGTTTCAAGGCGGGCAGCGTGCTGTCGCGCCAGGGCGATGCATTCCAGGTCGAGCTGCCGGGCGGCCGGCGCGCGAAGGTGCGCGCCAAAGACGTGTTGATCGAATTCGAAAAGCCGAGCGCTGGCGATCTGATCCAGCAGGCGGACGCGGCCGCGCAGGAGATCGATCTGGACTTCCTGTGGGAATGCGCGCCCGACGACGAATTCCCGTTTGCCACGCTGGGCGCCGATTATTTCGGCGCGTCGTTTGGTCCGGTGGAGCGGGCCGCGCTGGTGCTGCGCATGCACAGCGCGCCGGTCTATTTCCGCCGCAAGGGCCGCGGCCAGTATCAGCGCGCGCCGCAGGAGCAACTCAAGCTGGCGCTCGCCGCGCTTGAGCGCAAACGTCAGCAAGGGCTGGTGCAGGCCGGATACGAAGAAGAGCTGAAAGCGGGCCGGCTGCCGGAAGCCTTCGCCGGCAAGGCGCTGGGTCTCCTCACCAGGCCGGACAAGAACACCATCGAATACAAGGCGCTCGAAGCGGCGGCCGCCGCGCGCGGCATTTCGCAGGCGCGGCTGATGCTCGAATGCGGCGGCATTCCGTCGGCGCGCGCGCTGCATGAAGCGCGTTTCCTGTCGGAATTCTTCCCGCACGGTACGGGCTTCCCGGCGGTGACGGTCGGCGCGCTACCGGAGGATTTGCCGGAGGCTGATGTACAGGCCTTCTCGATTGACGACGTCACCACCACCGAAATCGACGATGCGTTTTCGGTCGAGCATCTGGCCGATGGCCGCGTGCGGATCGGCGTGCACATCGCGGCGCCGGCGCTGGGGATTACGCGTGGCGACGAGATCGATGCGATCGCCCGCACGCGTCTGTCGACGGTCTACATGCCCGGCGACAAGATCACCATGTTGCCGGATAGCGTGGTCGAAGCCTTCACGCTCGCCGAAGGCGGCTTGCGCCCGGCGCTGTCGTTGTATGTGATCGTCAACCGCGAAACCCAGGAGATCGTCGCCAGCGAGACCCGCGCCGAACGCGTGTTCGTGAAGAACAACCTGCGGCACAACACGCTCGACGAACTCGTCACCGAAGAGGCGCTGGCCGCCGGCAGCGGCGAGTATCCGCATAAGGACGATATCGCGGTGCTGTGGCCGTTCGCCCTCGCGCTGTTCGAAAAGCGCCAGCAGGCGCGCGCCGGTTACGGCCTGCGCCGCGAAGTGCAGCGTAATACGGACTTCAACTTCTACGTCGACGGCGAGCACATCACCATCACGCCGCGCCGCCGTGGCTCGCCGCTCGATACGATCGTCGCCGAGCTGGCGATTCTCGCCAATTCGTCGTGGGGCGCGTTCCTGCACGATCACGGCGTGCCGGGTATCTACCGTTCGCAACGGGCCTTCGGCGCGCCGGTCGGTCCGAAGCGCACGCGCATGCAGACCACCGCCGCGCCGCACGAAGGACTTGGCGTCGCGCAATACGCGTGGAGCACGTCGCCGCTGCGCCGCTACACCGACCTCGTGAATCAATGGCAGTTGCTCGCCTGCGTGCAGCATGGCGTCACGGCCAAGCTGGCGGCGCCGTTCAAGCCGAAGGACGCCGATCTGTTCGCCGTCGTCCAGGGCTTCGACGACACCTACTCGGCCTACGCCGATCACCAGCGCCGCATGGAGTACTTCTGGTGCCTGCGCTGGCTGAAGCAGGAGGACAAGAAGCAGGTGGTGGCGACGGTGGTGAAGGACGACCTGGTGCGGCTCGAAGAAATTCCGCTGCTGCTGCACGTGCCGGCGCTCGGCGTGCATGCACGCGGCACGCGTTTGCTGATGGAAGTGATGTCGATCGACGAACTGACCGTGGAAGCGTCCGTGCGGATGCTGCACGTGCTCGACGCGCCGACGGTCACGAGCGGCGCCGAGCCCGAGGAAGCCGAAGACGTCGAAGACGACGGCGGGGGCGAAGAAGAATTGCTCGACGCCGCGGACGATTCGGCGCAGAGCGAGGCGGAAGCCGAGGCCGAGACCGAGACCGACACCGAGGCGGGTACGGAAGAGGCCCCTGAGGAAAACGGCGACGACGGTGCGAACGAAGAAGACACGCCTGCGGGTCAGCAGGTGGAGGAGCCGGGTCAATGAGCCGGACTCCTTCGGCGTCTGCGTCGACGGCTTTGCCAGGCGTCACGCAGCAGACCCTGAACCAGACGACGGATCGGGCGATTGCCGCTGCCGGCCCGCGTGACCGCTATGCAGTGGTGGGCAATCCGGTCGCGCACAGCAAGTCGCCGTTCATCCACGCGCGCTTCGCTGAGCAGACCGGCGAGCCGGTCGAATACACGCATCTGCTCGCGCCCATCGACGCCTTCTTGCCGCAGGTGCGCGCGTTCGTCGAAGCGGGCGGACGCGGTCTGAACGTGACGGTGCCCTTCAAGCTGGAGGCGCACGCGCTGGCCACGAAGCTCTCGCCGCGCGCCGCGGCTGCGGGCGCGGTGAACACCTTGCGCTTCGAGCCGGGCGAGATCTACGGGGACAACACGGACGGCTTCGGCCTCGTGCGCGATATCGAAGTCAATCTGGCCACGCCGCTCAAGGGCGCCCGCATCCTGCTGCTGGGCGCGGGCGGCGCCGCGCGTGGCGTGGTGCTGCCGATACTGGAGCGCGCGCCGCATACGCTGACCATTGTCAACCGCACGGCGGCGAAGGCGAGCGAGCTGGTCGACCAGTTCGGCGCGGCGGCTCACGCAGCCGGCTGCCGCCTGAGCGGCGGCAGCGCGGCAGCCATCGAAGCGGGCGCATACGACGTCATCGTCAACGCGACGGCGGGCAGCCTGGACGCCGCCTTACCCGAATGCGACGACGGCGCGTTCGGCAGCGCCACGCTCGCCTACGACATGATGTACGGCGCGCAACCGACCGTCTTCATGCAGCACGCGCAAACGCTAGGGGCGCGCGCGGCGGACGGGTTGGGCATGCTTGTCGAGCAGGCGGCCGAGTCGTTCTACATCTGGCGCGGCGTGCGTCCCGACGGCGCGCCGGTGCTGGCGCAACTGCGCCAGATGCTGACGGCGCCGGGCGCGGCGTGACGGTGATGATGCGAACGAGGAAAGCCAGCCGGCCGGGACCGACCCGCTGGATCCTTTACGTGGGCGCGGTGGTTGCGATCGCCTGGATCGCGACACAGTTGTTCTACTTCGTGCAGATCGGCATCTGGAACTACGTGAATCCGCAGTCGACGGCGTTTATGCGCTCGGACGCCCGGCGTCTGGCCGACGATCGGCCTGATCTGTCGATTCAGCATACCTGGGTGCCATACGAGCAGATTTCGCGCAATCTCAAACGCGCGATCATTGCTTCTGAGGACGCGAACTTCGTCAACAACAACGGCTACGAAACCGACGCGATCCTGCAGGCGTGGGAGAAGAACAAGGCGCACGGCAAAATCGTGGCGGGAGGTTCGACGATTTCGCAGCAACTGGCGCGCAATCTGTTTTTATCGCGCCAGAAGAGTTACGTCCGCAAAGGCCAGGAGCTGATCATCACGTGGATGCTCGAGACCTTGATGGACAAGGAGCGCATCTACGAGCTTTATCTCAACTCGGTCGAGTGGGGTAACGGCGTGTACGGCGCCGAGGCTGCCGCTCACTATTACTACAAGACTTCGGCGGCGAAACTGACGGCGTCGCAATCGGCACGCCTCGCGGTCATGCTACCGAGGCCTCAATATTTCGACGAGCACCGCAACTCGCCATACCTGGCGCAACGCGCGGGCGTGATTAGCCGGCGGATGGGCGCGGCTGAACTGCCGTAACAAGCCGCCGCCGTGTTCGCGGCGTGTTCATATTGGCCTTACTGAACAGGCTCGCTGACGTTTTCCTGGGCTTGCGGTGCGCGAAAGCGAAGGCTGATTTCGTCCGACGCGCCATTCTCGTTATGCAGCCGAAAAGTGAGATCTTTGGTGTTGGCGGCCAAATGGAGAATCCCAATTGTGGCGTGCGGAAAGTACGGTTCGCAGAACTTACGAGTGCCAGGATCGATGTGAGGTAGTGCAAGGTGGCACAGCCAGTTGCAAATGGAAGGCAATGGATGCACAGGCAGTGACCGAGACCCTATAGCGTGGTTGAGAGCGGTCTGATCGCAGACCACGGTGCCGGCCGTTGCGTCTAACCCGTGTGCGAAACTTTCGGCCCAATGGCTCCAATGCGGCGCATCCCCTCTGAGGGCGAATACGCCGGCGTTATAGTAATTTCGAGCGCCGATCTGCTGCGCGGCATTGTCGCCGTAGTACCGGCGCAACCGGTCAGCTCGCCATGCGGAGGTGAGTGTCTTGTCGTAAGACCGGTCCAGCTCGGGCACGATGCTCAATGCACCGCTTGCCGCCGTGCGGGACAGCCATTCCAGAACGAATTGCTCCCGCACCCACGCGTCGCAATCGATCCAGATATACACGTCGTATCCGGGGAAATAGTCAGGAAGGAAAGGACGGGCGGTAAGCGCGCGCAGATGCGGCGCGCGCCCGCGCAGCGCTGCATCGACCGGTAAATCCCATTTGGGTTCGACAATGCCAATACCCTCGGAGCAAATCCAGGCGCGATTCTGAGCATTCAAACCGACATCGAGACATCCGATATCTGCCAAGGGCAACTGGTTTTCAAACAGGCTCAATGAGTTCACGAGCCCACGCAATAGAGGCATGAAAGTGTCGTCCGAGGCAGTGACTATTATCGTGCGCATTTTGAAAGGCATTTTGGTGTATAAAATACATTCATTATGGGGTTCTTGAAATTAATAATCTATGAGACGATTCTTAATCTGCTTTTTTGATTGATGAAGATATTGTGAGCGCCGGTTTGAAAAGCCTTCGAGACAAAGGTGGCGTACAATTAAATGTGGCTGAGCGTCCCGGAGCACAAGCGTTTTGCTTTTAATTTATGTTTAACAGCGATGCGTGGGGCGCTATTTATCATTCAATAAAAGTGAATTATATTTGGCATTATTATTATGTCGAGCATCAAAAGACCGGATGAAGCAGTTTCGCCGCCCATTCCCGCTATTTCAGTGGTCGTGCCGCTCTATAACCACGCCCAATACATCGAGTCGGCGCTCGACAGCGTTTTGTCGCAAACGTCTCCGGCCGACGAGATCGTTCTGATTGACGACGGTTCGTCGGACAATGGTTTCGAACTCGCGCAACGCAAGCTGGCCAACCTGCCGCATGTGAAGACTTTCCGGCAGGAGAACGCCGGAGCCCATACCACCATTAACCGGGCTATCGGGATCAGTCGCGGCGACTACATTGCCGTGCTCAACTCGGATGACGTATTCGCGCCGACCAAACTCGAACGTTGCCGGGCGGTGATTCGCGAGCGGCCCGGCGTCGGCCTTGTCGCGGGCAATCCCGGCATCATGGACGGCCAGGGCGTGCGGCTGAACTCGGGGTTTGCCTTCGACTGGATGCGGCGTGCGCGGCACTTTCTGGAGCAGACGAAACTACCGCAACTCGCCTTGCTGAACGAGAACTTCGTCGCGACGACATCCAACATGGTTTTCACGCGTGGACTATGGGACGAGGCTGGCGGATTCCAGCCTCTTCGCTATTGCCATGATCTCGATTTCCTGATGTTTGCCTGCGCCCATAGCGCGGTGTTCCTTGACCTCGAACATGAGCACATCGTCTACCGGGTACATGACAACAACACGATCTGGGAAGACCACGACAAGGTGCGCGTGGAACTCGCGGCCGTGATTGCGCAGGCGCTGTCCGCGTCCGGCCCGCGCTTTTTCTCGGCTGATCTGGGTGAGCAGGATCTGGCGGCCTACCTGCTGTTTTTGCGGAACCGGCGGTTGACCGAAATGCTGAGCTTCTTTCAAACCGTGCGACCGGCCTTTCCTTCCCGCACGGCCTTCTACGCCTATGCCGCGGATCCCCGCCACGCCTCGGCCTTCCGCGCCGCCGTGGCAGGCGGACCTTGACGCATCACCGGTCCCGTTCCAGCGCCTTCGTTCTCCTATATCCCAATATATGAGCGACACATTCACATATTGGAGATTCCCCGGGAAACGCCCTACAATTCGGAGCACCAAGCCCGTCAGGCACCGTCGCAAGGCACGCGAGAAGCGCTAGCCGGGCCGCCAGCGAGGCAAAAAAGGTCGCAGCAATCCCCGCACGAGCACCGTGCGGCCGGCGCAGACCATACGATCGGAGACAACCAGCCATGCCCATTACCGTCAGGCAGAAAGCACGCACTTGCCGTGCTCCGTCCCGTTTCTCTGGCCGCCACGCCGGCCCCGCGCGGTAACACCCCAACTAATCGCCCAATCGCCATGAATAAAGCGATGTCCACTCACGCCGCAGCCGATCCCGGCTCCGATGCCGTGGCCCAACCGCGCGCCCGCTCGCTCAACGGCGCGGCCGATTCCCGCGCATCCGGCGACGAAATCGCGCTGCCGAGCACGCTGCTCGACGTCACGCCGCAGCAAGCCGGCACGCAAACCCTGCTGCGCGGTCTCGCCATTCTCGAAGCGGCCGCCGCCGGCGTGCGCGATCTGCGCACCTTCGGCGCCGCGCTCGGCACGACTCGCAGCACCACGCATCGGCTCGTCAGCAGCCTGGTTCAGGCGCGCTATCTGCGTCAGGTGCAGGGCGGCTATCTGCTCGGCCCGAAGCTGATCGAACTCGGCACCATCGCGCTCGAACAGATGCCGCTCACCACCGTGGCGCGCCAGCATCTCGAATCGCTCGCCGAACAGACGCTCGATACGATCCACCTCGGCGTGCGCGACGGCGACGACGTGCTGTACATCGACAAGATCTCCGGCACGCGTGGCCTCGAAATGCGTTCGCGGGTCGGTCACCGGATGCCGCTGGCGTCGACGGGGATCGGCAAGGCGATGATGCTCGACCTCACGCCGGAGTCCTGGCAGTCGCTGTTCGACGCCTCGCGCCGTGCGCTCGCCGGCGTCAGTTTCAAGCCCGACAACCGTCCCGACATGCCGACCTTCATGCAGCGCATGACCAGCTATTCGGCCGGCGGCTACACCTTCGACCTCGAAGAAAACGAGGCTTCGATCCGCTGCGTCGCCGCGCCCGTGCGCGATGCGTCGGGTGCGATCGTGGCCGCGCTGTCGGTGGCGAGCACGATCCCGTATATGTCGCTTGAACGGATGGACGAACTGATTCCGGTCGTGCAGCGCGAAGCGCGCGCCATCTCGGAAGACCTCGGCTGGCGTGTGCCGCAGCCGGCGACGCGCAGGATCAAACGATGACGCAAGCGGGTTCTCCCATGCCGGTCGCTCAGGTCGCCGAAGTCTCAAACCTTGCACGCGAGGTCAATGCCGCCGCGGCGCAAACCCAGCCCGCCGGTTTCGATCAGGCCGCGTTGATCGCGCTCGACTGGGGCACGACGGCCCTGCGCGCCTATCTGTTCGACGCCGCCGGCAACGTGCTGGACACGCGCGAATCGACCGCAGGCATCATGAATTTGCCGCGTCCGGCGGCTGAAGGCGGTTTCGACGCCGCCTTTGAAGCCGTTTGCGGCGGCTGGCTCGAACGTGCGCCTCACGTGCCGATGATCGCCGCCGGCATGGTCGGCAGCGCGCAAGGCTGGCTCGAAGCGCCATACGTCGACGCGCCGGCGAGTGCCGATGCGCTGGTCGCGGGCATCGTCCGGGTACAGACCGCGCGCGGCGCGACGTTGCATATCGTGCCGGGCGTGCTCGAACGCGGCGAATTGCCCAACGTGATGCGCGGCGAAGAAACGCAGATTTTCGGCGCGCTCGGCGACGGCCCTGCCGCGTCGGACGACAGCCAATATGAACTGATCGGTCTGCCCGGCACCCACGCGAAATGGGTGGTGGTACGCGGCGGCCGGGTCGAGCGCTTTTATACGTTTATGACCGGCGAGGTGTTTGCCGCGCTGCGCGACCACACGATTCTCGGCCGCACGATGGTGACGCCCGATCATCTGGATACCGAAGCATTCCTGCGCGGCGTGAATATCGCGCGCGAGAAAGGGCCGGCCGGCGTGCTGGCGACGATCTTCAGCACGCGCACGCTCGGCCTCACCGGCCAGCTTGGCGGCCAGCAGCAGCCCGACTATCTGTCGGGTCTGCTGATCGGCCACGAGCTGTCTGGCCTCGACGCGGTGCTCGCCCAGCAGCAGACCGGCCTCGCCGGGCACGCGCTGCGCCTGATCGGCAATGAAGCCTTGTGCGCGCGCTATCAACTGGCGCTCGGCCAGTTCGGCTGTACCGGCACGGCGCTGGTCAAGCGCGCCACCGAACACGGCCTGTGGCGCATCGCGACGCAGGCAGGATTGGTCACACCCGTGGCAACCGCGGCAGTTAAGCCGGCGGCGCCCGGCGCCGCGCGCGCCAGCTAAGGCGCCGCCGCGCACGACACAGACAAGGAACCGACATGCAACCTCACATCAATCTGCCTGCTCCCTATTCGCCCCACGCGGGGTTGATGGCGGCCTTCGACGCGTGTCCCCTGATAGCGATTCTGCGCGGTGTCACGCCCGCCGATGCCGCCGATCACGGCCAGGCGCTGTACGAAGCGGGCTTTCGCATCGTCGAAGTGCCGCTCAATTCGCCGCAACCGTTCGACAGCATCTCGGCGATCCGCAAGGCGCTGCCGGCCGACGCGATCGTCGGCGCGGGCACGGTGCTGCATCCGAGCTTCGTCCACGACGTGAAGTCGGCGGGTGGCGAACTGATCGTGATGCCGCATAGCGACGCGGATGTGGTGATCGCCGCGAAGGCGCAAGGGCTCGCCTGCTCGCCCGGCGTGGCGACGCCGAACGAAGCGTTTCTGGCGCTGAAAAACGGCGCCGATGTGCTGAAGATGTTCCCCGCCGAACAGCTCGGCTGCCAGGTCGTCAAGGCATGGCGCGCGGTGATCGCGGCGGAAGTGCCGCTGGTGCCGGTCGGCGGCATCACGCCGGACAACATGGGGCCGTTTCTGAGCGCCGGCGCGAATGGTTTCGGGCTCGGCTCGGCGCTGTACAAGCCGGGGCAGAGCCCGGCGACCACGGCTTCGCATGCACGGGCCTATATCAACGGCCTGCGCATTGCCCGGGCAGGCGCGAAGAAATGAACCGGCTCGCCAACAAGGTCGCGTTGATCACCGGCGCCGGTCGCGGCATCGGCGCCGCTATCGCGCTGGCGTTTGCGCGCGAGGGCGCGGCGGTCGTGCTGGCGGAACTGGATCTTGAAACCGCGCAACGTACCGCGCGGGATATCGAAGCGGCGTGCTCGCAGGCAGGCATCGACGGCGCAAGAGCCCTCGCGGTCCAGACCGACGTCACGCAATCCACCTCGGTGCAGCACGCCGTGAGCGAAGCGCAAAGCGCGTTCGGCGCGCTCGACGTGCTGGTGAACAATGCGGGCATCAACGTGTTCTGCGATCCGTTGACGATGTCCGACGACGACTGGCGCCGCTGTTTCGCCGTCGATCTGGACGGCGTCTGGAACGGTTGCCGCGCGGTACTGCCGGGAATGGTCGAACGTGGCGCGGGCAGCATCGTGAACATCGCCTCGACACACGCGTTCAAGATCATTCCGGGCTGCTTCCCGTACCCGGTGGCGAAGCACGGCGTGATCGGACTGACGCGCGCGCTCGGCATCGAATACGCGCCGCGCAATGTGCGGGTCAATGCGATTGCGCCGGGCTACATCGAAACGCAGTTGACGCACGACTGGTGGAACAGCCAGCCCGACCCGGCGGCGGCCCATCAGGCAACCCTGGATTTGCAGCCGATGAAACGCATCGGCCGCCCGGAAGAAGTGGCGATGACGGCGGTGTTCCTCGCGTCGGACGAGGCGCCGTTCATCAACGCAAGTTGCATCACGGTGGATGGCGGGCGCTCGGTGCTGTATCACGACTGAGCCACCGTCTGCAGAAACAGGGCGGCGCACCGTGGAAAGCGCGCCGCCGTGCAGCAAATACAAGCGTAGCGCCATCGAGCGCCGCGCACAGTTTCAGCCGGTTGACGCGCTGGCCGCGTGTGTCAGGACCGGATAAGAAGACGCGGCCGATACCTTCTCGTTATCTACTAATTAGTCAGGAGACTGCAACATGAAACGTAGAATTTTCCTCACGCTGGCAGCCGCAGCAGCAGGTGTGCTGTTCAACGCCCCGGTCGTTCAGGCCGCGGACGAGGTCAAGATCGGCTTCCTGGTGAAGCAGCCGGAAGAGCCGTGGTTCCAGGACGAATGGAAGTTTGCTGAGATCGCTGCGAAGGAAAAGGGCTTCACGCTGGTGAAAATCGGCGCACCCTCGGGCGAGAAGGTGATGAGCGCGATCGACAACCTGTCCGCACAAAAGGCACAGGGCTTCATTATCTGCACGCCGGACGTCAAGCTCGGACCGGGCATCGTCGCCAAGGCGAAGGCTGACGGCCTGAAGATGATGACGGTCGACGACCGTCTCGTCGACGGCGCGGGCAAGCCGATCGCTTCGGTGCCGCATATGGGCATCTCGGCGTTCAACATCGGCAAGCAGGTGGGCGAAGGCCTTGCTGCGGAAATCAAGAAGCGCGGCTGGGACATGAAGGACGTGGGCGCGATCGACGTGACCTACAACCAGCTGCCGACCGCGGTTGACCGCACGGGCGGCGCGACGGAAGCACTCGTGGCGGCCGGCTTCCCGAAGGCCAACATCGTCGAGGCGCCGCAAGCGAAGACCGATACGGAAAACGCGTTCAACGCCGCCAACATCGCGCTGACCAAGAATCCGCAGTTCAAGCACTGGATCGCTTACGGTCTGAACGACGAAGCGGTGCTGGGTGCCGTGCGTGCAGCGGAAGGCCGTGGCTTCAAGGCTGACAACATGATCGGTATCGGCATCGGCGGTTCGGACTCGGCTCTGAACGAGTTCAAGAAGCCGACCCCGACGGGCTTCTACGGCACGGTCATCATCAGCCCGAAGCGGCATGGCGAAGAAACCTCGACGCTGATGTACGACTGGATCACGCAAGGCAAGCAACCGCCGGCGCTGACGCTGACGACCGGCATGCTGGCGACGCGTGACAACGTCGCGGACGTGCGCGAAAAGATGGGCCTGGCGTCGAAGTAAGCCGTCAGGGCAAGGCAGCGGGCCGGACAGCCGGAGTTTGATGCCGGCGGTCCGCTCCGTCTGAGGCGGCGCGCGCAGGACGTGGATGAAATGCGCGCGCCGGCAGGTGCAACATCAGTTGAGACAGACCGTCGTGCCGGCAAGCGGCAGCAAGCCGTCCGGTGCCTGCGGTTCACAGGATGCAACAGGAGGCGAAGTGTCAGCGACGCTGCGTTTTGACAATATCGGTAAGGTCTTTCCAGGCGTGCGTGCGCTCGACGGCGTGTCCTTCGACGTGAACGTCGGCCAGGTGCATGGCCTGATGGGCGAGAACGGCGCGGGGAAATCGACCCTGCTGAAGATTCTCGGTGGTGAATATCAGCCGAATTCCGGTCGCCTGCTGATCGACGGCAATGAGGTGCGCTTCGGTAGTGCGGCCGCGTCGATTGCTTCGGGAATCGCCGTGATTCACCAGGAACTGCAATACGTGCCGGATCTCACGGTCACGGAAAATCTGCTGCTCGGCCAGTTGCCCAATTCGCTCGGCTGGGTGAACAAGCGCGAAGCCAGGCGCTTCGTGCGCGAACGGCTCGAAGCGATGGGTGTGGCGCTCGATCCGAACGCGAAGCTCGGCAAGCTCTCCATCGCCCAGCGGCAGATGGTGGAAATCTGCAAGGCGCTGATGCGCAACGCGCGCGTGATCGCGCTCGACGAACCGACCAGTTCGCTCTCGCACAGCGAGACCGAAGTGCTGTTCAAGCTGGTGCGCGATCTGAAGGCCGACAACCGGGCGATGATCTACATCTCGCACCGGATGGATGAAATCTACGAACTCTGCGACGCCTGCACGATCTTCCGTGACGGCCGCAAGGTGGCGTCGCATCCGTCGCTTGCCGAAGTCAAGCGCGAGACGATCGTGGCTGAAATGGTCGGCCGCGAAATCTCCGATATTTACAGCTACAAGCCGCGCGAACTCGGCGAAGTGCGCTTCGCCGCCAAGGCGATCGAAGGCCATCCGCTCAAGGAACCGGCTTCGTTCGAAGTGCGGCGTGGTGAGATCGTCGGCTTTTTCGGTCTGGTGGGCGCGGGCCGCAGCGAACTGATGCACCTCGTGTACGGCGCCGACAGCAAGAAGAACGGCGAGATTGTGCTGGACGGCAAGACCATCAAGGTGCGCAGCGCCGGCGAAGCGATTCGCCACGGCATCGTGCTGTGTCCGGAGGACCGCAAGGAAGAAGGCATCGTCGCCATGGCGACCGTGTCCGAGAACATCAACATTAGCTGCCGGCGCCATTACCTGCGCGGCGGCTTCTTCCTGAACCGCAAGAAAGAAGCGGAGACGGCGGACCGTTTTATCAAGCTGCTGAAGATCAAGACGCCGAGCCGCCGCCAGAAGATCCGTTTTCTCTCCGGCGGCAACCAGCAGAAGGCGATCCTGTCGCGCTGGCTCGCGGAGCCCGATCTGCGCGTGGTGATTCTCGACGAACCGACGCGCGGCATCGACGTCGGCGCCAAGCACGAGATCTATAACGTGATTTATCAGCTGGCCGAGCGCGGCTGTGCAATCGTGATGATTTCGTCTGAATTGCCGGAAGTGCTCGGCGTGTCGGACCGGGTCGTGGTGATGCGGCAAGGCCGCATCTCCGGCCAGTTGCCGCGCAGCGAGGCCAACGAGCAGGCGGTGCTGAGCCTCGCTTTGCCGCAAAGTTCGACCGACCCGGAAACCGTCGCCGCGCAGGCGGCCTGAATCTGACCGGACGCAAGTCCCCAATAACCCGTCAGCCCGTGACGAAAACGGGAGGAGTGATCAAATGCAAGCCAGAGAAAACCTCGCGCAGCAGGCCGCCAAAAGTGCCGCCGAAGCGCTGATTCCGCAGAGCAACGACAAGCAGAAATGGTGGCAGCAAGTCACCGACTACAGCCTGATCGTGATCTTCGCGATCATGTTCATCACGATGTCCCTGACCGTCGATCACTTTTTCTCGATCGAAAACATGTTGGGGCTCGCGCTGTCGATTTCGCAGATCGGCATGGTCGCCTGCACGATGATGTTCTGTCTCGCCTCACGTGACTTCGACCTGTCCGTGGGTTCCACGGTCGCGTTCGCCGGCGTGCTGTGCGCGATGGTGCTCAACGCCACCGGCAATACCTTCATCGCCATCATCGCGGCGGTGGCGGCCGGCGCGGTGATCGGCTTCGTCAACGGCGCCGTGATCGCGTACCTGCGCATCAACGCGCTGATCACCACGCTCGCCACCATGGAAATCGTGCGTGGCTTCGGCTTCATCGTCTCGCATGGCCAGGCGGTGGGGGTGTCGTCGGATACGTTTATTGCACTGGGCGGCCTTTCGATGTTCGGCGTCTCGCTGCCGATCTGGGTGACGCTGCTGTGCTTCATCGTGTTCGGTGTGATGCTCAACCAGACCGTGTATGGCCGCAATACGCTGGCGATCGGCGGCAATCCGGAAGCGTCGCGTCTGGCCGGTATCAACGTCGAACGCACCCGCGTATACATCTTCCTCGTGCAGGGCGCGGTGACCGCGCTGGCCGGCGTGATTCTCGCCTCGCGGATCACTTCGGGTCAGCCGAATGCGGCTGAAGGCTTCGAACTGAACGTGATCTCCGCGTGTGTGCTGGGCGGCGTGTCGCTGCTCGGTGGCCGCGCGACGATTTCCGGCGTGGTGATCGGCGTGCTGATCATGGGTACGGTCGAGAACGTGATGAACCTGTTGAACATCGACGCGTTCTATCAGTACCTGGTGCGCGGTGCGATCCTGCTTGCCGCCGTGCTGCTCGACCAGTTGAAGAACCGCGGCTCGCGCGATTGATGCGCGGCGCCTGAAATATCTGCTTTTCTGAGGAAACGAACGATGTCGTCACCGGCCAATGCGAACGCCCGCCAGGCGGACAACGTCTATGCACGCTATCCGAGTCTCGAAGACCGGACCGTGCTGATCACGGGCGGCGCGACCGGCATCGGCGCGTCGTTCGTCGAACACTTCGCGGCGCAGGGTTCGCGCGTCGCGTTCTTCGATATCGACGCCAGCGCCGGCGAGGCGCTCGCCGATGAACTCGGCGATTCGCGTCACAAGCCGCTGTTCCTGCCGTGCGACCTGACCGACATCGACGCATTGCGCAAAGCGATCGCCGACGTCAAGGCCGCGCTCGGCCCGATCGAAGTGCTTGTGAATAACGCGGCCAACGACAAGCGTCACAAGATCGAAGAGGTGACGCCGGAGTCGTTCGACGCGGCGATCGCCGTGAACATCCGTCATCAGCTGTTCGCGGCGCAAGCCGTGATGGACGATATGAAAGCGGCCGGCCGCGGCTCGATCATCAACCTCGGTTCGATCAGCTGGATGCTGAAGAACGGCGGTTACGCGGTCTACACGATGTCGAAGTCGGCGGTGCAGGGGCTCACGCGCAGTCTCGCGCGCGATCTCGGCCACTTCAATATTCGCGTCAATACGCTGGTGCCGGGCTGGGTGATGACGGAAAAGCAAAAGCGTCTGTGGCTCGACGATGCGGGCCGCCGCGCCATCAAGGAAGGCCAATGCATCGACGGTGAACTGTTGCCCGACGATCTGGCCCGCATGGCGCTCTTCCTCGCCGCCGACGACAGCCGCATGATCACGGCGCAGGACGTCATCGTCGACGGAGGCTGGGCGTGAGCGCGACGGGCCGGATCACGCGCGCCGCGCTGCTGGTCGACGCGAAGTGCACGCTCGGCGAAGGCGCCACCTGGTGCTCGCGCAGCGGGCGCTTTTACTGGACCGATATCGAGGGCGCGAAACTCTGGCGCTACGATCCGCGCGACGGCAGCCGCATCTCCTGGCGCATGCCGGAGCGGCTCGCCACCTTCGCGCTGTGCGCCGATCCGCATTACCTGTTGCTCGGACTCGCCAGCCGCCTCGCCTTCTTCGACCTGGCGACGGGCGAGACCCAGCATATCGTCGATGTCGAGCCGGGCATGCATACGCGTGTCAACGACGGCCGCTGCGATCGTCAAGGGCGTTTCGTCTTCGGTACGAAGGATGAGGGTTCGCCCTTGCGCGCGGTGGGCGGGTTCTATCGTCTGAATCGCGATCTGTCGCTCGAACGTTTGCCGTTGCCGGCGCCCGCCATTTCGAACAGCATCGCGTTCAGTCCGGACGGCACGACGATGTATTACTGCGACTCGCCGACCCGCGAGATTCGCGCGTGCGATTACGCAGCCGACGGCACGGTCGCCCGCGACCGTCTGTTCACGACACTCGCCGACGCAACCGGCGAGCCCGATGGCTCGACCGTCGACCGCGACGGTGGCCTGTGGAATGCGCAGTGGGGCGGCGCGCGCGTGGTGCGCTACGGCGCGGATGGCGCGGAAACGGCGCGCGTGACGGTGCCGACCGCGCAGCCGAGTTGCGTGGCGCTCGGCGGCGACCGGCTCGGCACGCTTTACATCACGAGCGCGCGCACGGATCTCGATGCCGCCGCACTCGCCGGCGACCCGCATGCGGGCGGGGTATACGTGGCTGTTGCTGGCGCGCGCGGCTTGCCTGAGGCCGTCTTCCAGGGTGGACCCGCCTTTCGCAACATGAGTGAGTTGAGCTAACTTTCATACGGCACGCGAATGCGCGCCGCGGTGCTTGAGCAACTGGGCCGCAATGGGCCCGGCAACATGACCCACGCGCGTAGCGTGCTGCGGCACGCAAGCGCCGACCGATTCCAGATTCAAGGACACAAAGAGGCGGCCAGGCAAGGCGCCCGTATAACATCCGGCGGTCATGCCGGAACGTCCCTCGCCTCTCGATGGAGCCTGATATGACTGTTGCGAATCTCGTTTCCAGTTCGCCCACCACGCCCACTTCACAGACGCGTCGCGCCCGGCTCGCTGCCGCCGCCAATCCGGTGCTCGCGGGCCCTAGCACGTCGGCGGTGGCCGTCGGCGAGGGCAGTGCGGGCGAGTTCGCGTGCATCACGCTGGCCAATGCGCAATTGCGGCTCGACGTGGCGCCGTCGCTGGGGGGCGGGATTACGCGCTTCGACTGGCGCAGCGACGGCGCGCTGGTGCCGATTTTTCGCCGCTGCGGCCATATCGCCGCCGACACCGATCCGAACCAGTTGGCCTGCTATCCGATGCTGCCCTATTCGAACCGCATCGGCGGCGGACATTTCGGCGTGGGCGGACGGCGCATCGACGTGCCGCGCAATCGTGCCGCCGAACCGCTGCCGATTCACGGCGACGGCTGGCTGGCACACTGGCAGGTTGCCGCAAGCGACCAGGACAGCGTGCGCCTGACGCTCGACCGCAGCGACGGCAAGCCGTATGCCTATCGCGCGACGCAGACTTACGCGCTGGAGGGTCCGAGTCTCGTGATCACGCTCGAAGTCGAAAACACGGGGCGCGATGCCTTGCCGTTCGGGCTCGGCATCCATCCGTTTCTGGTGCGTGACGCGCAGACCGAATTGTCGGCGGCTGCGGCGGGCCTGTGGCTACAGGGCGACGACTGGCTGCCGGTGCGTCATGTGCCGGCGCCGCCGGCCTGGCAGTTCGGCGTGGCGTATCCGCTGCCGGAGACGATCGTCAATCACGCCTTTACCGGCTGGAGCGGGCAGGCGGCGGTGGTGTGGCCCAAACGCCGCCTGTCGCTGACGATCGCGTCGGATGCCGATTACTACGTGCTCTACACGCCGCCCGGCGCGGATTTCTTCTGCTTCGAGCCGGTCGATCATCCGATCAATGCGATGAATCTGCCGGGCGGCGCGGCGACCCACGGCATGACGATGCTGGCGCGCGGCGAGCGCCTGAGCCGCTCGTTCCGGTTTACGGTGGAGCGGACCGGTTTGCGTTCATCGGCGGGCGGCCGGCGGCAATGAGCATGGCGGTACGGCGTGCAGCGGCATGCCGTCGTGGCGAGGACGGGTAAAATACGCGCCACTTCCCCTATCGACCCGCCGCGAAACCCATCATGTCCACTTTCATCCAGACCCTCAACGACGCCTGGCAGCGCACCCACTCGCTGCTGTGCGTCGGCCTTGACCCCGAGCCGGCGAAATTTCCGGCCGCGCTCGCGGGCCGCGCCGACGCCGTCTTCGAGTTTTGCCGCACGATCGTCGACGCGACCGCGCCGTATGCGTCGTCATTCAAGCCGCAGATTGCCTACTTCGCCGCTCATCGCGCGGAAGATCAGCTCGAACAGTTGATCGCGCATATTCATCGGAATCATCCGGGCGTGCCGGTGATTCTGGACGCGAAGCGCGGCGATATCGGCAGCACCGCCGAGCAATATGCGCGCGAGGCGTTCGAGCGCTATCAGGCGGACGCGGTGACGGTGAACCCGTACATGGGTTTCGATTCGATCGAGCCGTATCTGGAGCATCCGGGCAAGGGCGTGATCGTGCTGTGCCGGACTTCGAACCCGGGCGGCTCGGATCTGCAGTTTCTCGACACGGCGGGACGACCGTTGTATCAGGTGGTCGCGCAACTGGCGGCCGATAAGTGGAATGCCAGCGGCCAGCTCGGCCTCGTGGTGGGCGCGACATTCCCGAAGGAGATCGAAGTCGTGCGCGGGATCGTGGGCGACATGCCGTTGCTGATTCCGGGGATCGGCGCGCAGGGCGGCGACGTCGAGGCGACCGTGAACGCGGGCCGCACGGCGGCGGGCACCGGCATGCTGATCAACTCGTCGCGCGCGATTATTTATGCCGGCAAGGGCGAGGACTTCGGTGCTGCCGCGGCGAAGGCGGCGCAGGAGACGCGGGATCGGATCAACGCGTATCGGTGAGGGTGGGGCGGCGGCGTCCGATTGGCTGCCAGTCCATGCTGTTTTAAGCGGGCCGGGCCGCCGGTCCCAATCGCGCAATCATCTCAGCCTGTGCGGGATACGCGCGCGCTAGCGCGTCGGCCCCGGCCAATTCAAATTCGCTGAACTCGAATCCCGGCGCCACCGTGCAACCCACCAGCGCGAACGTCGCCGGGTCTTCGCACTCCGCCGCGAACCACAGGCCGGCCGGCACGACGGCTTGAAATACGCTACCAGGATCGGTCAGCGGATTGCCTAGCCGATGCGTGACCAGTTCGCCCGCTTCGTCGAGCATGTGTACCAGAAGCGGCGCGCCGGCATAAAAATGCCAGACTTCGTCCGATTTGATCCGATGCCACGCGGAATGCGCGCCGTCGCAGAGCAGATAGTAAATTGCCGTCGACGCCGCGCGCGTTTCTCCGCCGCCTTCGCGTTTCACCAGCGCCGCCGAGCGATACGTCTCGCGAAAAAAACCGCCCTCGGGATGCGGTTGCAGATCGAAGCGGCGAATCAGATCGTCTTTGGCAAGGTCGGGCGTGGACATGTGGGTGCGGAAGGTGGGTGCGAGAGGTGGGTGCGAAAACCAGCCGCCAGTCGCCTCACCGCTCGCGCCCGTCGAGCAACGTCAGTATGCCGCGCAGTGCATGCGCGGTGGCCTGGGTGCGGATTTTTTCACGGTCGCCCTTGAACACCTTGGTTTCGACGGCCGTATGCAGACGGTTGCTCCAGCCAAACGAAACGGTGCCCACCGGCTTGCTCTCCGTGCCGCCGCCAGGACCGGCCACGCCGGTAATCGACAGCGACACCTGGGCCCGGCTATTGCGCAGCGCGCCCTCGGCCATCGCGCGGGCGACGGGTTCGCTGACCGCGCCGTGCTTGTCGATCAGATCGGCCGGCACGCCGATCATCTCGCTCTTGGCCTGATTCGAATACGTGACGAAGCCACGCTCGAACCAGTTGCTGCTGCCCGAGATGTCGGTGATCGCCGCCGCGACCATGCCGCCGGTGCACGACTCGGCGGTCACGAGCATCAGGCGTTCGTCGCGCAGCCGGTTGCTCACCCGGATAGCGAGTTGATGGACGACGGAATCGGTAGCCATGCGTAGGTCCGGGAAACGTGAGGCGGTCAGACCGCCATGCGCCACAACGCGATCACCAGCAAGGTGAAAAACGCCGCGACCAGATCGTCGAACATGATGCCAAAACCGCCTTTGAGTCTGCGGTCGAAGTAACGGATCGGCGGCGGTTTCACCATGTCGAAGAAGCGGAACACGACGAATGCCCATGCCTGTCCGGTGACGCTCACCGGCGTCACCATCACCAACACCAGCCAGAACGCGACGACCTCGTCCCACACCACCGGGGACGGATCTTCGATGCCGAGCCTGGTGGCGGTGAAGCCGCTGATCGAAATGCCGGCCACGAAACCCACCGCGATCAGCACGCCCCAGTCGAGCACGGTCAGATAGCGGTTGAGCAGCGCGAACGACGCCCAGCCGAACAGCGTGCCCATCGTGCCCGGCATGATCGGCGAGAGGCCGCTGCCGAAGCCGAGCGAAATCATGTGCAGCGGATGCGACAGCATGAAGCGGGCGGTCGCGCGGCGCGGCGGCGAGGGGCGCGGGTTGGGGGTGTGGCCCGATGGGCCACCGTGCGACGGACCGGTGGCCGGACGGCTGCCCTGAAAATCGTCGGCGGGGCCGAGCGCGGATTCAGTCTGCATGAAAGTGGTCGAAGCCTTGCAAGGTCAAGGTGAGCGGATGGCCGGCTGCATCGAGCCAACGGATGGCGGGCTGCTCCGCAGTCGATTGGCGAGCACTCATTGTACCGATGCGGGTGAGCGGAATATTCACTTCGCGACCCGCGGCTTGGACGTCCGCGCGGCACGCGGCGGGCGCCGTGAAGCACAGTTCGTAGTCGTCGCCGCCGGCCAGCGTGCAGCGGCGCTGCACCTCGACCGGCAGACGGCGTAGTGCGGCCGAGCGCGGCACCGCGTCGACGTCCACCTGCGCCTGTAGATTTGAGCGTTCCAGAATGTGCAGCAGATCGCCGGCGAGGCCGTCGGAGAGATCGAGCGCCGCCCGCGCGATGCCGCGCAGCGCAAGGCCCAACGCGACGCGCGGTTCGGGGCGTTCGAGGGCGCGGCGAAATGTCGCAGCATCGGCCGCGTCGGCGCTCCACTCGCCGCGCTGCACGCCGAGGCCGGCGCGGGCGTCGCCGAGCGTGCCAGAGATCCAGATGTCGTCGCCGGGTTGCGCCGCATCGCGCCGCAGTGCCTGGGCAGGCGGCACGCTACCGAACACGGTAATGCACAGATTGAGCGGCCCGGCGGTGGTGTCACCACCGATCAGGGCGCAATCGTAGTGCTCGGCCAGTTCGAAAAGCCCGTTGCTAAAGGCCGCGAGCCAGTCTTCACTAGCCTGCGGCAGCGCGAAGGCCAGCGTGAATGCCTGCGGCCGCGCGCCCATCGCGGCCAGATCCGACAGATTCACCGCCAGAGCTTTGTGGCCAAGCGCATAGGGATCGACATCTGTGAAGAAATGGCGGCCTTCCACCAGCATATCCGTCGAAATGGCCAGCATCTCACCCGGACGCGGCGCGAGCAGCGCGCAGTCGTCGCCGATGCCCAGCGAGCCGTCGTCGCGGGCGCGTGCGGCGCCGGCGCGGCGCGCGAAAAAACGGTCGATCAGCGAAAACTCGGAAAGCATGGTTTGGAGTCCGTGCACGGAAAAGCGTCTAACGGCGTGCATTGTAGGGTGAAAATGCTGCGTTGCCGCATTTTCTCGCTAAAGGCGATTTGCCGCCGTTGGCACTGTTTTGGTCTCGGCACCTGTGCCCCGATTGAAGGAATCGCGTCAGGGATTGGCGCTACAATGCCGTCGAGTACCTATTCTAATCCGCCCTCCCAAGCCCGCCTTATGTCGAATCCCGTCAATAGCAAACTCCGCGAAGCCGCTCTCGATTATCACGAGTTCCCGACCCCCGGGAAGATCGCCATCGCGCCGACCAAGCAGATGATCAACCAGCGCGACCTCGCGCTGGCGTATTCGCCCGGCGTGGCGTTCGCGTGCGAGGAAATCGTCGAGAACCCGCTGAATGCCGCCCGTTTCACCGCGCGCAGCAACCTGGTCGGCGTCGTGACGAACGGCACGGCCGTGCTGGGTCTCGGCAACATCGGCCCGCTTGCCTCGAAGCCGGTCATGGAAGGCAAGGCGGTGCTGTTCAAGAAGTTTGCCGGCATCGACGTGTTCGATATCGAGTTGAACGAGTCCGATCCGCACAAGCTGGTCGAAGTAATTGCCGCGCTCGAACCGACTTTCGGCGGTATCAATCTGGAAGACATCAAGGCGCCGGACTGCTTTATCGTCGAGCGCGAATGCCGCAAGCGCATGAAGATTCCGGTGTTTCACGACGACCAGCACGGCACGGCTATCGTCGTCGCGGCGGCGATTACCAACGGCCTGAAGGTGGTCGGCAAGGACATCCGCAACGTCAAGCTGGTCTCGTCGGGCGCGGGCGCTGCGGCGCTGGCCTGTCTGGATCTGCTGGTGGACATCGGCCTGCCGCTCGAAAACATCACCGTGACGGATCTGGCCGGCGTGGTCTACAAGGGCCGCACCGAGTTGATGGACCCGGACAAGGAGCGCTTTGCCCGCGAAACCGAAGCCCGCACGCTGGCCGAAGCGATCGGCGGCGCGGATATTTTCCTTGGCCTCTCGGCTGGCGGCGTGCTCAAGCAGGACATGGTCAAGCAGATGGCGGACAAGCCGCTGATCCTCGCGCTGGCCAATCCGAATCCGGAAATCCTGCCGGAACTGGCGCTCGAAGTGCGTCCGGACGCCGTGCTGTGCACCGGCCGCACGGATTACCCGAATCAGGTCAACAACGTCCTCGTGTTCCCGTTCCTGTTCCGCGGCGCGCTCGATGCGGGCGCGACTACCGTGACGCGCGAAATGGAAATCGCCGCGGTCAATGCGATTGCGGAACTGGCGCGCCAGGAACAGAGCGACATCGTCGCCACGGCTTATGGCATTCAGGACCTGTCGTTCGGGCCGGCTTATCTGATTCCGAAACCGTTCGATCCGCGTCTGATCGTCAAGGTTGCGCCGGCCGTGGCCAAGGCCGCGATGGATTCGGGCGTCGCCGAGCGCCCGATTGAGGACATGGAGGCTTACGAGCAGCATCTGCAGCAGTTCGTCTATCACAGCGGTACGACGATGAAGCCGATTTTCCAGCTGGCGCGCGGCGTCGAACCGGAGAAGAAGCGCATCGTATTCGCGGAAGGCGAAGAAGAGCGCGTGCTGCGGGCGCTGCAGATCGTCGTCGACGAAAAGCTGGCCAAGCCGATCCTGATCGGCCGTCCCGCCGTGATCGAACAGCGCATTGCGCGTTACGGCCTGCGTCTTGTCAACGGCCAGGATTACACGGTGGTCAACACCGACCACGACGAGCGGTATCGCGATTTCTGGCAGTCGTATCACAAGCTGATGGGGCGCAAGGGTATCAGCGCACAGATGGCCAAGCTCGAAATGCGCCGCCGCACGACGCTGATCGGCGCGATGCTGGTGAACAAGGGCGAAGCCGACGGCATGATCTGCGGCACGGTCAGCACCACGCACCGCCATCTGCACTTCATCGACCAGGTGATCGGCAAGAAGGCCGGCTGCAACGTCTACGCGGCGATGAACGGTCTGGTGCTGCCGGGCCGGCAGATTTTCCTTGTCGACACCCATGTCAACGTCGATCCGACCCCCGAGCAACTCGCCGAGATCACCATCATGGCGGCCGAGGAAGTGCGCCGCTTCGGCATTGAGCCGAAAATCGCCCTGCTGTCGCATTCGAGCTTCGGCACCAGCAACGCGCCGACCGCGCAGAAGATGCGCGATACGCTCGAGATCCTGCGCGAACGCGCGCCGGATCTGGAAGTTGACGGCGAAATGCACGGCGATGTCGCACTCGACCAGAACCTGCGCCGCGAGGTGATGCCGGAATCGACGCTGGAAGGCGACGCAAACCTGCTGGTGATGCCGAATATCGACGCCGCCAACATCTCCTACAACCTGCTGAAGACGGCGGCCGGCAACAACATCGCGATCGGCCCGATCCTGCTGGGCGCGGCCAAGCCGGTGCATGTGCTGACCGCTTCGGCCACCGTGCGCCGGATCGTCAACATGACAGCCCTGCTGGTCGCGGACGTAATCGCCGCGCGCTAAGCGCAATTCAGGCGCGGCTCAACCCGCGCGTCATCACGACAATCACCCGGCAAAAAAAAGGCGTGCCCGCAACGGGCACGCCGCAGGGCGAACAGGGGATTGTCACCCTAAAAGGCTTGAAACGACGGTTTCCACCTCCGAGGCTTCCGGAGTCGAGCGAACCAGTTACGCTCATTTCCGATCTCAACCGCCGAGCTAATTTTAGCTCGAACGAGATAAAATAATCTGTCAAGAGTTGTCAATTCTGCGTGGACGGGGTTTCGCCGCAACGCCGGAACCCGTCGTTCGCCGGACGAACGTTGATTCCAGGGGCCATTAGCGATACCCTTACGTCTTTCATGGTCGTCAAACTCGTGATCTAACAGCGGGAATCCTGCTTCATGGCACGCAAGTGGCTCCGCAGCGGCGTGCTCATCGGCGCCCTGGCGTTTGGCAGTTTGTGCGGGAGTGTGGTCAGCGGCGCGTATGCGCGCGACTATTCGTCCCCCAGCGACAGCAGCAATCAGGTGCAGGGCACCATCGCGGTGGCGCAATTGCCGCGTGAAGCAGTCAATACGTTGAACTTGATTGCCGCAGGCGGGCCTTACCCGTATGAGAAGGACGGCATCGTATTCGGCAACCACGAACGGCTGCTGCCGCCGCACCGGCGCGGCTATTATCACGAATACACCGTTCCTACGCCGCGTGCCCACGATCGCGGCGCGCGTCGCATTGTCTGTGGGGGTCCGCTACAGCGGACCGATAACTGCTTTTACTCGGACGACCACTACACGAGTTTTAATCGTATTGTTGAATGACATCGGGATGAACGGCATGAGCGACAACGTCTACGCGCACGACTCCGGAGTCGCGACGGATCTTTTCGCGGCCGGCGACGGCAATCTGTTTCAGCGCGTCATGCAGATGCGCACCGCCGGTGACGGACGGGATACCCAGAGCGAAGCCAGCACTGTGCTTTCATCGAACGAGGGGCCTATGAGTCTTTTCAAGACCGTACGACCGAACATCGTACAGTCGATCCGCGCATTTCGCGTTCAGGATCTCGCTGACGAAGCCAGCCAGCTGGGCCAGCATTTCCTGTATGCGCATTGCGCGAATGCGCAGTCGAAGCAGGAAGTCCTCGAAACGATTGCGACTTCATTTCTGTTTCCAAAGCATTTCGGCAAAAATTACGACGCACTCTACGACTGCCTGACCGACCTGGTCGCCAAGGCCGGCGCGCAGCCCGGCTTCGTGATCGTGCTGGAGGCGCTGCCGGTGGCGCAGAAATTCGACAAGGAAGGCCGCGAGACGCTGCTCGACGTGTTCCGCGAAGCGGCGGAATTCTGGGCCGAGCGTAAGGTGGCGTTCCGGGTGTTTTATTCGTTCGCCTGAGCCAGGTGAGAGCGGCCTGGTCCGATACGGATAGTTGAACCAGGTAAAAGCAAAAGGCCCGCCAAATCGGCGGGCCTTTTGCTTTTGGGTAACGCGGCGAGCGGGCGGATCGAGGGCCGGCCTTACCAACCTTACCAACCGCCCCAGCGTGCGGCCAGCGCGGCTAGCACGGCGATCCCGGCGGTTTCCGTGCGCAACACGCGCGGCCCCAAACCCACGGCGGAGAAACCGTGGCTGGTGGCCGCCGCTTCTTCCGCCGACGAGAACCCGCCTTCCGGTCCGATCAACAGCAGGACGCGGCCTGTCGGCGCCGTGGCGGGCAAGGCCGAAAAGCTGATGTTCGCGCGCGGCGACAGCAGCAGGCGCAACTCGCCTTCTTCCGCTTCACGCGGCAGCGCGCCAAGCCACGTGGCGATTTCACGTACCGACGCGATGTCGGGCATGCGATTGCGCCCGCATTGTTCGCACGCGGCGCGCACGATGCCTTGCCAGTGCGCGTGGCGGCGTTGTGCCCGCTCGCCCGACAGCCTCACGACACTGCGCGTGGTGGTAAGCGGCACGAAACTGGATGCGCCCAGCTCGACGGCCTTTTCGATCAGCCAGTCCATTTTGTCGCCGCTGGCAATGCCTTGCGCAAGCGTCAGGCGATACGGCAGTTCCACCTCGATATCGCGGAATTCGCGGATCTTGACGGTGCTCGAGCGGCGTTCGACTTCGATGAGTTCGGCGCTATATTCGCCGCCTTCGCCGTTGAACAATACGATCGAGTCGCCGGCCTGCAGACGCAGGACATGGACGTGCCGGGTGACGTCATCGGGAAGCTGCAGGATGTCGCCGGGTTTGAAGGCGGTACCGACGAAGAAGCGGGGCATCAAAAAAATACTCATTGGTTCACGAAAGGTGGCGAGCGAGTGCCCAGCGGTAACCGTCCAGATCTTCGACCTGGGCAAAGCGGTCACCCCAGAACTGATCCTGCGGCTCACTCAGCGATTTCGCGCCGGCCACGAGGGCCCGCGCATAAACCGAGTCGACATCGTCGACATAAACATAGAACGATTGCGGCGCAATCGCGCCCGCGCTTTTGGGTGTCTTCGCCGTCGAGCCGAACGCGCCTTCCGGCGCGAACATCACGATCAACTGGCCTTGATAGACCATTTCGACGTGCATGACCACGCCGTCGTCCTGGACACTCTCGCGCACCTCGAAGCCAAAGGCCGCCTCGAAGAACGCGATCGCGGCACGTGCGTCGCGAACCGTCAGATAAGGGGTCAACCAGGGCACACCGGCTGGGCGAGAGGCGGTCATGGAGTTCTCCGGATCTAGGGGACGGCGGGCGCGTGCAGCTTGGCCAGGGGCCGGCGCATTGACGCCGCGCTGACCGAATCGCACATTCTGCCGTCGCGTTACCGTGATGGCTTTAAGAATTGACTTAGTTTATCGCGCACCACGCGAGAAGCCGAGAAGAGTCCGGCATGGGCGTCGGCGTCGTACCACGCGAGGTCCTTGACTTGCCGGGCCGTGAGACGTCCGGCGAGCTCGGCCGGGGCGAGCGCCGCCGGGTCGAGCGTGTCGCTGGCGGTGGCCATCGTCCATAGCGAGCCGTATAGCGGCACGAACGCGCTCATCGTGCGGACCACCGCGAACGCCTCGTTCAGCCCGTCGAGCAGCGTGGCGGCCCGCGCGGCATGGTAGTACGGCGCGCCCAGATGCATCGACAAAGCCGCGCCGGGGCGCATCACGCGTTTGAGCTGCGTGTAGAACGCGCCCGTGTAGAGGCTGGCGGCCGGGGAGTCGGGCGGCGTCAGGTCGAACACCACCAGGTCGAACTTCTGCTGGGCGGTGGCGACGAAATCGGCGGCGTCGCCGATCACCAGTTCGACGCGCGGGTCGTCGAAGGCGCCGCCATGCACCTGCGGCAGATATTCGCGGGTCAGGCGCACGACCTCGGCGTCCAGCTCGGCGACGACGATTCGAGTGATCTCAGGATGCCGCAGCAGCTGCCGTGCCGTGCCACCGTCGCCGCCGCCCAGCACCAGCGCGCTATGCGGCGCCGGGTGAGCCAGCGCGGTCGGATGCACCATGCATTCGTGATAGATGAACTCGTCGCCGACGGAGGCCATGGGGCGGCCGTCGAGCGTGTAAAGCCGCCCGAGTTGCGGGGTGTCCCAGACTTCGATCAATTGATGCGCGGAGGCGTGGCTCGTAAGGCGCCGCGCGTTTGGGAAGCCATACAGGGCGTACGGAGTCGGCTGGAATAGCAGCGGAGCGCTCAAGGTCGGCGGTGCGCGGGCGGGCGCAATCGGTTGGCGATGTGTCGATTATAAAGTCGAAGCCGGGGCCGCCTCAGCAGCGCGTGGGCTGCTGTAGCAACGAGGCTGCAAGCCGCGCCGCAACCCCTGCGGATCATGCGGTTTCCGGGCTGGAAGGCCACAACCATCTGTTAGAATATGACGCTTTGCAGCCTTGTCCGTTTGCTCTGCCCGTATCGCGTCTCCAGGCGCCGCACCGTGCGCCCTAGCAGACTGAGACTGCCCGCCGAGCTTCCGGACCCGCCGCCCGCGCCCCGCTTTTTGGACTCGTTCTCCGGAACTCGACATGACGACCCCGTCTCCCGCTCCCACCTCCCTGATGGCCAATGCGATCCGCGCGCTGGCTATGGATGCTGTTCAACAAGCGAACTCCGGTCACCCGGGCATGCCGATGGGCATGGCCGAGATCGGCGTTGCCCTGTGGTCGCGCCATCTGCGCCACAACCCGAAGAACCCGCAGTGGGCTGACCGCGACCGCTTCGTGCTGTCCAACGGTCACGGCTCGATGCTGCTGTATTCGCTGCTGCATCTGACCGGCTACGACCTGCCGATCGAAGAGCTGAAGAATTTCCGTCAGATGCATTCGAAGACGCCGGGCCACCCGGAATACGGCATCACGCCGGGCGTTGAAACGACCACCGGCCCGCTTGGCCAGGGTCTGGCCAATGCAGTCGGCATGGCGCTGGCCGAATCGCTGCTGGCAACGGAATTCAACAAGCCGGACGCGCAGATCGTCGATCACCACACCTACGTGTTCCTCGGCGACGGCTGCCTGATGGAAGGCATTTCGCACGAAGCCTGCTCGCTCGCGGGCGTGCTGAAGCTGAACAAACTGATTGCGTTCTACGACGACAACGGCATTTCGATCGACGGCGAAGTGGTGAACTGGTTCCACGACGACACGCCGAAGCGTTTCGAGGCTTACGGCTGGAACGTGGTGCCGAACGTGATCGGCCATGACGTCGAAGCCGTGGACGCCGCCATCAAGAAAGCCAAGCTGTCGGACAAGCCCACACTGATCTGCTGCAAGACGGTGATCGGCGAAGGCGCGCCGACCAAGGCCGGCAGCCACGATTCGCACGGCGCGCCGCTCGGCGAGAAGGAAATCGCCGGCGCGCGTGAGAAGCTCGGCTGGAAGTGGGCGCCGTTCGAGATCCCGGCGGAAGTCTATGCGGCATGGGACGCGAAGGAAGCGGGCGCGCAGAACGAAGCCCAGTGGAACAAGGCCTTTGCAGCATACGAAGCCAAGTATCCGCAGGAAGCCGCTGAGTTTAAGCGTCGCATGGCGAAGCAGTTGCCGGCCAACTGGGCCGAGAAGGCGCAGGCCATCATCGCCGGCGCGAACGAGCGCGCGGAAACCATCGCCACGCGCAAGGCATCGCAACAGGCTATCGAAGGCCTCTCGACCGTGCTGCCGGAACTGCTCGGCGGCTCGGCCGACCTGACCGGTTCGAACCTCACCAACTGGAAGGCGGCCAAGCCGGTGCGCGTCAACGCGGAAGGCCGCGCGGCGGGCAACTACGTGAACTACGGCGTGCGCGAATTCGGCATGAGCGCCGCCATCAACGGCATCGCCGTGCACGGCGGCTTCAAGGCCTTCGGCGGCACGTTCCTGACGTTCTCGGACTACAGCCGCAACGCGCTGCGCGTCGCCGCGCTGATGAAGGCGCCGTCGATCTTCGTGTTCACGCACGACTCGATCGGCCTCGGCGAAGACGGCCCGACCCACCAGTCCATCGAACACGTCGCCAGCCTGCGCCTGATTCCGCATCTGCAGGTCTGGCGTCCGGCTGACACCGTCGAAACGGCGGTGGCGTGGACGCAGGCTGTCGAACATCACGGCCCGTCGGTGCTGATCTTCAGCCGCCAGAACCTGCTGTTCTCGGAACGCACGGACGCGCAGATCGCCAACGTCGCCAAGGGCGGCTACGTGCTGCGCGACTGGAACGACGAGATCGTCGCGCGCAAGATCATCCTGATTGCGACCGGCTCGGAAGTCGAACTCGCGCTGAACGCGGTCGAGCCGCTGGCGCGCGAAGGCATCGCGGCACGGGTGGTGTCGATGCCGGCCACCACCGTGTTCGACCAGCAAGACGCCGAGTACCGCGAACGCGTGCTGCCCAAGGGCGTGCGCCGCGTGGCGATCGAAGCGGGCGTGACGGATTTCTGGCGCAAGTACGTGGGTCTGGAAGGCGGGGTGGTCGGGATCGACACGTTCGGCGAATCGGCCCCGGCTGGCGTGTTGTTCAAGCACTTCGGCTTCACCGTCGAAAACGTCGTAGCGACGGCCAAGGCCGCACTCGGCTGATTGGGTGTCGGGTCCCGCCGCGAGCGTCTTTCGCCCGGCGGCGCCCGGCCCAGCAGAGCCAAACATGGACGTATTTTTTCAGCCATCAGGAGATAGACCATGACGATTCGCGTCGCAATCAACGGCTACGGCCGGATCGGCCGCAACACGCTGCGCGCCTTCTATGAAAACGGCAAGAAGCACGACATCCAGATCGTCGCCATCAACGACCTGGGCGATGCCAATACCAACGCCCATCTGACGCAATACGACACGGCTCACGGCAAGTTCCCGGGCGAAGTCTCGGTGGACGGCGATTACCTCGTCGTCAACGGCGACCGTATCCGCGTGCTGGCGAACCGCAACCCGGCCGAGCTGCCGTGGGGCGAGCTGAACATCGACGTGGTGCTGGAATGCACGGGCTTTTTCACGACCAAAGAGAAGGCCAGCGCGCACATCAAGGGTGGCGCGAAGAAGGTCATCATCTCGGCGCCGGGCGGTAAAGACGTGGACGCAACCATCGTCTACGGCGTGAACCATCACGTGCTGAAGGCATCGGACACGGTCATTTCGAACGCATCGTGCACGACCAACTGCCTGGCACCGCTCGTCAAGCCGCTCAACGACAAGATCGGCCTCGAAAACGGTCTGATGACCACGATCCACGCGTACACGAACGACCAGGTTCTGACGGACGTGTATCACGAAGACCTGCGCCGCGCGCGCTCGGCCACGCACAGCCAGATCCCGGCGAAAACGGGTGCGGCATCGGCCGTCGGCCTCGTGCTGCCGGAACTGAACGGCAAGCTGGACGGCTACGCGATTCGCGTCCCGACCATCAACGTGTCGATCGTCGACCTGTCGTTTATCGCGAAGCGCGACACGACGGTGGACGAAGTGAACTCGATCATGAAGGAAGCGTCAGAAGGCTCGCTGAAGGGCATCCTCGGCTACAACAAGGCGCCGCTGGTGTCGATCGACTTCAACCACAACCCGGCTTCGTCGACTTTCGATTCGACGCTGACGAAGGTGTCGGGCCGGCTGGTGAAGGTGTCGAGCTGGTACGACAACGAGTGGGGTTTCTCGAACCGCATGCTGGATACGACGGTCGCGCTCATGAACGCGAAGTAATCTGCGTCATTGTTGCCGCGCCTGATTCGATCCGGTCCGGCATCGGCAGAGACAGGAGCCGCTCTTCGGAGCGGCTTTTTTTGCGCTTTTGCACCTTGACGCAAAAAAACCCGATCTGCTTTCGCCGATCGGGTTTCCGTTTCGCGTTTCCGTTTATTACGTCCGCACTTGCGCGCCGTCAGCTACCCGGCCATAGTGCCCGTCAATCAATGTTTGCGATGCGGGCAGTTTTCCTTGGTGCAGACGCCATACAGCGCCAGCGCGTGTTCCTGCAGCTTGAAGCCGCGTTCTTTCGCAATGGTTTGCTGACGGCTTTCAATTTCCTGATCGAAAAACTCCTCGACCAGGCCGCAGTCGATGCACACCAGGTGGTCGTGGTGGGTGCCTTCGTTCAGTTCGAACACGGCTTTGCCGGATTCGAAATTGCTGCGCGACAGCAGCCCGGCCTGCTCGAACTGCGTGAGCACGCGGTAGACGGTAGCGAGGCCGATATCGAGCTCTTCGTGCAGCAGGTTGCGATAAACGTCTTCAGCGGTCAGGTGACGCACCGGGCTGTGCTGGAAAATCTCCAGAATTTTGAGGCGCGGTAGGGTCGCCTTGAGGCCGATATTTTTGAGATCGGTTGGATTGGTCATGGCAAGGGATCCCTAGAGTACAATGCAGGGTTCTAATAGTAATGTGTTTACGCTGTTCAGGTCATCTTCGATGCAACGAAACTCGCGCGGCTCGCTACAGGCAGGGCCCGCACGGTGAGTGAAATGATTTCAAAATCTCTACTGATCTACCGGGGGAGCCGCATGCGGGGTACCTTGATTGCTGCAGCGACTATCGCGGTTCTTGCCGGATGCTCGACATACGATAGCGTGACGCAGCGAATCGCTCAAAGCATAACGCCGTATCGGATTACCGTGGTGCAGGGCAACTTTGTTTCGGCAGAGGCAGCAGCCCAGATGCAGGTCGGCATGTCGCGCGATCAGGTTCGCCAGTTGCTCGGCACGCCGCTTCTCGCCGACATGTTCCACGCAGACCGCTGGGATTATGTGTTCTATTTCAAGCGCGGCAATACGAGTGTCGTGCAGCAGCGCGATTTCGTGGTGAATTTCACGGGCGACCGCGTCGCCAACTGGACGGGCGGCGAAGACCTGCCGTCGAACCTCGAACTGCTTGCCGAAATCGACGGCGACAAGCGCGGCAAGAAGGCCTTTGCAGCAGCGGCAGCCGCCGCCAGTGCGCCGGCCGCCGCTTCGGGCGCCGCTGCAGCTGCCGCGGCCACGCCGCCGGCGGGCGGGGCAGCCACGGCCGGACAATCGATGGACGCGAACGCCGAAGCCGCCCAGGCAGCCAACCGCGCCACCGACGCCGTGCAGGCGCCGAGCGGCAAGATCACGCCGTCGGTGCGGGCCGGCACGCCGACCGCGAACGGTGGCGTGGTGCCGCAAGGCGCCACTTCGCCAGGTGCGCCGCAGTTCCAGTTCACGCGTCCGCCGCCGCCCACGGTGCCGGGCGTGCCGCAAGACAATCCGGTGGGTCCGGCAGGCTCGCAGAGCAACAACGGCCCGACCTACAACGCACCGTTGACGTCGTCCGCTTCGGGCACCCCGGGAACGGGCAGCTAATTCAGCTGTCCCTGACAATGACGGGCCGCGTGCAGAGCGCGAGCCCGTCATTTGTGTTTTTTCCGCCATATCGCGGCGCCTTGTGCGTCGCCTTTTGCACGTGAACGCCATGAACATTGCCATTGCCGGTGCATCGGGCCGTATGGGCCGGATGCTGATCGAAACCGTCCTGAACGATTCTGGCGTCAAACTTTCCGGTGCGCTCGTGCGCGCCGGTTCGCCGCATCTCGGCCAGGACGCCGGGGCATTTCTCGGCAAGGAGACCGGCGTCCTGCTGAGCGACGATATCGAGCAGGTATTCGCCCAGTCCGACTATCTGATCGACTTCACGCGCCCCGCCGGCACCCTCGCGCATCTCGAAGCGGCGCTGCGTCACGACGTCAAGCTGGTGATCGGCACCACCGGGTTCGACAACGAGCAGAAGGCGCAACTGCGTGCGGCCGGCGAGAAAATCGGCGTCGTATTTGCCGCTAACATGAGCGTGGGTGTCAACGTCACGCTCAAGCTGCTCGAATACGCCGCGCGCCATTTCGCGACCGGTTACGACATCGAGATCATCGAGGCGCATCATCGGCATAAAGTGGACGCACCGTCCGGCACCGCGCTCGCCATGGGCGAGGTGATCGCCGGCGCGCTCGGCCGCAATCTCGACGAATGCGCGGTCTATGGCCGCGAAGGCGTGACCGGCGAGCGCGATCCGTCGACCATCGGCTTTGCGGCGATCCGTGGCGGCGATATCGTCGGCGACCATACCGTGCTGTTCGCGGGCATCGGCGAGCGCATCGAGATCACGCACAAGTCGGCGAGCCGCTTGTCTTATGCACAGGGCGCGTTGCGCGCCGTGCACTTTCTCGAAGGCCACGCCAACGGCTTTTACGACATGCAGGACGTGCTCGGCCTGCGCTGAGCGCGCTTGCGTCCCGCGCGCGCCGCATCCGCTCGCGGCGCGCTCCGCTGCATCAGGCCATACTTTCCGACGGCGAGGTCCAATGGCAGGCACCGGCATTCTTCACTACCTGCAATCCAGCGACTCGATCACGCATGCCGTAGCCTATGTGCTGGCGGCCATGTCGGTGGCGAGCTGGTGCTTTCTGATCGTCAAGGGCTGGATGCTGAGCCGCGCGAAGCGCCAGGCGGCGCGCGCGATCGGCCAGTTCTGGCAGGCTCCCACGCTCTCCGAGGGCGTCGCGGTGTTGCGGCGCGCGGACAGCGAGCGGGTCTTTACGCCGCTCGCCGAGGCCGCCTTACATGCTTCGGAAGTGGACATCCCCGGCGCCTTGCTGGCGCGCGTCGAACCCAGCGAACGCGTGCTGCGCGCGCTGCGCCAGGCGCTTGTCGGGTCGCAACGGCGTCTCGAGTTTGGCCAGGTGCTGCTGGCATCGGTGGGCAGCACCGCGCCGTTCGTCGGCTTGCTCGGCACCGTCTGGGGCATCTATCACGCGCTCGGCAGCATCGCCGCGAGCGGCCAGGCGATGATCGAAAACGTCGCCGGCCCGGTCGGCGAGGCGCTCATCATGACGGCCTTCGGGCTCGTGGTGGCGATCCCGGCGGTGCTCGCCTATAACGTGCTTGGCCGCATGGTGCGGCAATTGTCGGAGGAACTGGACGGCTTCGCGCACGATCTGCACGCCTATGTTTGCGCGCCCGCGTCTACGCCCGCTGGCATGCCCGCAGGCGCCGCAGCGCAGGTGAAATCGGCGCAGGCCAGTTCGGTCTAGGTTTCAGCCGGTTTTCAGCTTCTTTCCCAGCTTCACCCCAGCGTCAGTCAGCGAGGAGGATCGACATGGCATTCGGCGGACTCGAAAAACGGCAAGCCGCGGCGCCGATGGCGGAAATCAACATGACGCCGCTGATCGACGTGATGCTGGTGCTGCTCGTCATCTTCATCATTACCGCGCCTTTGTTCACGCACGCCATCCGGCTCGATCTGCCGAAAGTTGCCGCCGCGCCGGTGCGTCAGACCCCGCAGACCATTTCGCTTTCCATCGACGCCGCCGGCAAGATCTACTGGAACGGCGCCGCGCTGACGCTCGAGCAGATGCGCGCGCGCTTCGTCGAGGCGGGCAAACAGCCGGAACAGCCGGAGATCCAGCTACGCGCCGAGCGCTCCACGCGCTACGAGGTCATCGCCCAGGTGATGGGCGCGGCACAGCAGGCGGGGCTCGAACGGCTCGGCTTCGTGACCGATCCGCCGCCGCCCGTGGCGAACCAGTCAAGCCACTGAAGCGCCGCCGCCGTGCCGCGCGGCGCACGGCAGACCCTCCGGCGAACGGTATAATCAGCGTTTTCCCCTGCCAGCGGGGAAACCACGCCATTTCATCAAGCAGAGCACCAGGCCCGGTGCGAAAGCACCGAACCCAGCGATCCCATCACACCATGCACGAAAAATACGTTCCCTCCGACGTCGAAGCCGCCGCGCAAGGGCAATGGCGCGCCGTCGACGCCTATAAGACAACGGAAACCACCGACAAGCCCAAGTTCTACTGCGTCTCGATGCTGCCGTATCCGTCGGGCAAGCTGCACATGGGCCACGTGCGCAACTACACGATCAACGACGTGATGTACCGCTATCTGCGGATGAACGGCCACAACGTGCTGATGCCGATGGGTTGGGACGCCTTCGGCATGCCGGCGGAAAACGCCGCGATGGCCAACAACGTGCCGCCGGCCAAGTGGACCTACGACAACATCGCGTACATGAAGAAGCAGATGCAGTCGATGGGCCTCGCCATCGACTGGTCGCGCGAAGTTACCACCTGCAGCCCCGATTACTACAAGTGGAACCAGTGGCTGTTCCTCAAGATGCTGGAAAAGGGCATCGCGTACAAGAAGACCGGCACGGTGAACTGGGACCCGGTCGACCAGACCGTGCTCGCCAACGAACAGGTGATCGACGGACGCGGCTGGCGTTCGGGCGCGCTGGTGGAAAAGCGCGAAATCCCGATGTACTACATGCGTATCACGCAATACGCCGACGAACTGCTGAACGACCTTGAAGGCCTCGGCTGGCCCGAGCGCGTCAAGATCATGCAGCAGAACTGGATCGGCAAGAGCTTCGGCGTGAACTTAGGCTTCCCGTATGAAATCGACGGCGAGCAGAAGGTGCTGCGCGTATTCACCACGCGCGCCGACACGGTCATGGGTGTGACCTTCTGCGCAGTCGCCGCCGAGCATCCGCTCGCCACACGTCTCGCGCAGGACAAGCCGGAACTGCAGGCCTTCATCGAAGAATGCAAGCGCGGCGGCGTCGCCGAGGCCGACGTGGCGACGATGGAAAAGAAGGGCATGGGCACCGGTTTCTACGTCACGCATCCGCTGACGCAGGAGCAGGTCGAAGTGTGGATCGGCAACTACGTGCTGATGAGCTACGGCGAAGGCGCGGTGATGGGCGTGCCGGCGCACGACGAGCGCGATTTCGCGTTCGCGAAGAAATACGCTTTGCCGATCAGGCAGGTAGTGGCGCTCGAAGGCAAGGAATACTCGACCGAGGCCTGGGAAGAATGGTACGGCGACAAGAACGGCACGCTGGTCAACAGCGGCAAGTACGACGGCATGACCTACACGCAGGCTGTCGACGCAATCGCCGGCGACCTGAAGGATCTCGGCCTCGGCGACAAGCAGGTCACCTACCGTCTGCGTGACTGGGGCGTGTCGCGCCAGCGTTACTGGGGCACGCCGATCCCGATTATCTACTGCGACACCTGCGGCGACGTGCCGGTGCCGGAGCAGGATCTGCCGGTGGTGTTGCCGGAAGACCTCGTGCCGGACGGCACGGGCAACCCGCTCGCGAAGTCCGCAGCATTCGTGAATTGCACATGCCCGAAGTGCGGCGCGCCGGCCAGGCGCGAAACCGACACCATGGACACCTTCGTCGATTCGTCGTGGTACTTCTACCGTTATGCCGCGCCGGACGCGAAGACCATGGTCGACGCCCGCACCGACTACTGGATGCCGATGGACCAGTACATCGGCGGCATCGAACACGCCATCCTGCACCTGCTGTATTCGCGCTTCTGGGCGAAGGTGTCGCGCGATCTCGGCATCGTCAAGTTTGGCGAGCCGGCCAGGAATCTGCTCACGCAGGGCATGGTGCTTAACGAGACGTACTACCGCGAAAACGAAGCGGGCAAGAAGACCTGGTACAACCCGCTCGACGTCACCGTCACGCACGACGACAAGGGCCGCCCGCTCGGCGCCACACTGATCGCCGATGGTCAGCCGGTGGTGCTCGGCGGGGTCGAGAAAATGTCGAAGTCGAAGAACAACGGTGTCGATCCGCAGGTGCTGATCGACCAGTATGGCGCCGACACGGCGCGTCTGTTCGTGATGTTCGCCGCGCCGCCCGAGCAGCAGCTCGAATGGTCGGGCGCGGGCGTGGAGGGCGCGAGCCGCTTCCTGCGTCGCGTGTGGGGCTTCGGTCATGCGAACGAAGCGGCGCTGCGCGAGCGTGCTTCGTTCGACGCTGCGCAACTCGCCGAAACGGACAAGGTGCTGCGCCGCGAGATCTACAGCGTGCTGAAGCAGGCCGATTTCGACTATCAACGTCTGCAGTACAACACGGTGGTGTCGGCGGCAATGAAGATGCTCAACGCAGTCGACAGCGCCAAGGGTGCGCAGCCCGCGGTGCTGCGCGAATGTTATGGCGTGCTGCTGCGCGTGCTGTACCCGGTCGTGCCGCACGCCACCTTCCAGTTGTGGCAGGAATTGGGCTACGCCGACGAATTCGGCACGCTGCTCGACGCGCCGTGGCCGAAGGTCGACGAGAAGGCGCTCGAACAGGCTGAGATCGAACTGGTGCTGCAGGTCAACGGCAAGGTGCGCGGCGCGGTGAAGGTGGCCAAGGACGCGCCGCGTGACGCCATCGAGCAGGCCGCGCTCGCACACGAGATGTTCGCCAAATTCGCGGAAGGCAATGCGCCGAAGAAGATCATCGTCGTGCCGGGCCGTCTCGTGAACATCGTCGTCTGACGGTGCGGCCGGAAATGAGCCGGATGCCGCGCCCGAAGGCAGTAAAGCGCGGCGGCGCCCGGATCGGGTACGGGATTCAGGAATTCACTGCGAACCAGGAGCCAATGTGACTCGCAGATCGTTTTTGACGCTGGCTTGCGGGGTGATGGCGCTGTCCGCCTGCGGCTTTCAGCTACGCGGGCAGCAGAACTATCCGTTCAAGCGCCTTGCGGTGGTCGGTGCGCCGGCGGACTTCGCGGGTCGTTTAACTCGTATGGTCCAGGGCGGCAGCGACACCGTGATTGTCAACTCGACGGCCAATGCCGACGCCGTCCTGCACGTGTCAGAAAGTCTCGGCAATTCCGTCCTGGCAATAAATTCCCTGGGCGTCGTGGAGGAGTATCAACTGACCTATGCGCTGGGCTACACGCTGGTCAGTTCAGACGGCACGGTGCTGATTCCGAGCAGCCTGATCGAACTGAATCGTGCGATGACCTACAGCGACCAGTTTTCCCAATCGAAGAGCGCGGAAGCAACCCTGCTGTACGCGGACATGCGCAACGACGCCGTCGACCAGTTGACGCGCCGCCTGGGCGTCGTGCGCTCGCTGCATCCCGGGCCGGGTGAGGCGGTGCCGGCGGTCGCGCCGCGCGCGCCGCTGCCGCCGCCGCCGCTTTGATGCCGATCTCGGTGAGCTGAATCCATGCAACTGCGACTTGACGCGCTCGAAACGCACCTCGCCAAGGGACTCGCCGGCCTGTACGTCGTGTACGGCGACGAGCATCTGCTTGCGCAGGAAGCGGGCGACCGTATCCGCGCGGCGGCGCGCGCGGCCGGTTATACCGACCGCACCGTTTTCACGGTGGAGCGCGGCTTCGACTGGAGTTCGCTGCTCGGCGCGAGCCAGTCCATGTCGCTGTTCGGCGACAAGCAACTGGTCGAACTGCGGATTCCGTCGGGCAAGCCCGGCAAGGAAGGGGCGGACGCATTGAAGGCGCTCGCCGCCGCGGTGAATCCCGATGTCCTGACGATGATCACGTTGCCGCGCCTCGATTCGGCCACCCAAAAGGCCGCCTGGTTCACGGCGTTGTCCGAGGCGGGCGCCGCGCTGAAGATCGATCCGGTCGAGCGCGCGCAATTGCCGAATTGGGTCGGGCAGCGGCTGTCGCAGCAAGGTCAGCGCGTCGCCGCCGGTGAGGAAGGGCGGCGCGCGTTGCAGTTCATCGCCGAGCGCGTGGAAGGCAATCTGCTGGCCGCGCATCAGGAGATCCAGAAGCTCGGGCTGCTGTATCCGTCCGGAGTGCTGAGTTTCGAGCAGGTCCAGGACGCCGTGCTCAACGTCGCGCGCTATGACGTGTTCAAGCTGAACGAGGCGATGCTGGCGGGCGACGTGGGCCGGCTCGCGCGCATGCTCGACGGTTTGCGCGGCGAGGGCGAGGCCGCGGTTCTGGTGTTGTGGGCGGTGGTCGAGGAAGTGCGCACGTTGTTGCGGATCAAGCGTGGTGTCGCCGCCGGCAAGCCGCTCGCCATGCTTACGCGCGAGAACCGCGTATGGGGGCCGCGTGAGCGCCTGATCGGGCCGGCGTTATCGCGGGTGACCGAGGCGGCGCTGGAGAAGGGGCTGGCGCTGGCGGCCAGGCTGGACCGACAGGTGAAAGGCTTGTCGGGCGGCACGCCGGGCAATCATCGCAACGATCCGCCGCCTGATCCATGGGACGGCCTGTTCGAACTGGCGATGACGGTGGCGTCGCCTGGCAACGCCGGTGCCGCGCGAACCGCGCCTAGCCGGCTTACAATCTCTTGATCTTTCGCTCATTCTGCCTGTCCGCCGCGCATCGAAGACGCGCGACACCACGAGAATCACCATGGATATCGACCAGTACATGACCGACCTCGGCCGCCGCGCGCGTCACGCTTCGCGCGCGATGGCGCGGGCGTCGACGGCGGCGAAGAACGCGGCGCTCGAAGCCATCGGCGGCGCCATCGAACGCGAGGCGGCGCAACTCAAGCAAGCCAATGCGCGCGATCTCGCCCGAGCCCGCGAGAAAGGCTACGACGCTGCGTTTATCGACCGCCTGACGCTATCCGACAAGGCGCTGAAAACGATGGTCGAAGGCCTGCGCCAGGTCGCCGCGCTGCCGGATCAGATCGGCGAGATCAGCAACCTCAAATTTCGTCCGAGCGGCATCCAGGTCGGCCAGATGCGCGTGCCGCTCGGGGTGATCGGCATCATCTACGAATCGCGTCCGAACGTGACGATTGACGCCGCCGCCCTGTGTCTGAAGTCGGGCAACGCCACCATCCTGCGGGGCGGCTCGGAAGCGCTCGAATGCAATACCGCGTTGGCGAAGCTGATTGGCGAAGGGCTCGAGAAAGCCGGGTTGCCGCAGGATGCCGTGCAGGTGGTGGCGACGTCGGATCGCGCCGCCGTGGGCAAGCTCATCACAATGACGGAATACGTCGACGTGATCGTGCCGCGCGGCGGCAAGAGCCTGATTGCGCGTCTGATGGAAGAAGCGCGCGTGCCGATGATCAAGCATCTCGACGGCATCTGCCACGTGTATGTCGACGACCGCGCGGATGTCACGAAAGCGCTGACCGTGTGCGACAACGCGAAGACGCATCGCTACGGCACCTGCAACACGATGGAAACGCTGCTGGTGGCGCGCGGTATTGCGGCTGAAGTGCTGCCGGCGCTGGGCAAACTGTATCGCAGCAAGGAAGTCGATCTGCGCGTGGATGCGGCGGCGCGCGCGGTGTTGTCCGAGGCAGGCGTGGCTCCGCTCGTCGATGCCACCGAGGAAGACTGGCGCACCGAGTATCTTGCGCCGGTGCTGGCGATCAAGGTGGTCGACGGCATCGATGCGGCCATTGAGCATATCAACGAATACAGTTCGCATCACACCGACGCGATCGTCACCGAAGACCACGACCGCGCGATGCGTTTCCTGCGCGAAGTGGATTCGGCCAGCGTGATGGTCAATGCGTCCACGCGTTTCGCGGACGGCTTCGAGTTTGGTCTCGGCGCGGAAATCGGCATTTCGAACGACAAGCTGCATGCGCGTGGGCCGGTAGGGCTGGAAGGGCTGACGTCGCTGAAATACGTGGTGCTGGGACACGGCGAAGGCCGCCAGTAGCCTGCGGCGTGCTTCGACCTGCAATGAACGACTGCACAGGAAAGCGCCGACGCGCTTTCCTTCCCTGGCGCCAGTAACGGACGCGCCACTCTCTGCATTAATCCGCCGCACAAGAACTGAAGGACCGCTCATGCTTTGGGTAAAGACGTTTCACATCGTACTGGTTGCCTCCTGGTTTGCCGGCCTGTTCTACCTGCCGCGCATCTTCGTCAATCTGGCGATGGAAACGGAAGCCGCGGCCACCGCACGGCTTTTAACCATGGCGCGCAAGCTGTACCGCTTCATGACCTTCATCGCGGTGCCGGCGCTGGCATGCGGACTCTGGCTGTGGCTCGTGATCGGCATTGGACGCGGGCAGGGCTGGATTCACGCGAAGGTGGGCGTGGTGGTGCTGCTGATTGTCTATCACGCTTATTGCGGCGTGCTGCTGCGGACTTTCGAGCGTGGAGAGAACCGTCGCTCGGACAAGTGGTATCGGATGTTCAACGAACTGCCGGTACTGGGGATGCTGGCGGCGGTGGCGCTGGTGGTGATCAAGCCGTTTTAGACAGCGCGGCTGGCCGGGTTGCCCGGTTGCCCGGTTGCCGGCTCGAACGGTGATACCTGTAGTTAGAACATGAAGGCCTGCCGTCGCGCAGGCCTTTTTCGTTCCCGGCTCTTCAACCTTCGCCGTCGATCCTTAACCGGCCAATCGCCCCTTTCGCCTGCCCCAATCGCTCCACGAGTTCAGGCCCGCGCCTGAGCGCGACACCGACCGCCAGAATGTCGCCGATCGCCAGATGCGACATGCGTGAGGTCATCGGCGAAAACACGTCGTTTTCCTCCACCACGTTCGAGAACAGACAGATCGAAGCGACCCGCGCCAACGGCGAGCTGCCGTGCGTAATCGCAATCACCTTGGCGCCGCGGGCCAGCGCCGAGCGCGCGGCATCGATGATGTCGCGGGTGCGGCCGGTATTCGAGACGATCACCACGGCGTCGCCGGACCCGAGGAGCGCCGCCGACATCGAATAGGTATGCGGATCCGAATACGCGACGCTTGGCATGCCAAGCCGGAAGAACTTGTGCTGGATGTCCTGTGCGGCAATTCCCGAGCCGCCCGCGCCGTAGAACTCGATACGCGCCGCATTCGCCAGCAGCTCGACCGCCGCTTCGACGCTGTCCGGCGACAAATTATTGCGGACCTCGATCAGCGTGCCGATGGTTCGGTCGAATACCTTGGCGATGAGGCCGGGCGCCCCTTCATCCGGCCGCACATCCCGATAGACGGTGGGCACGCCTGACGCAATGCCCTGCGCCAACCGGATCTTGAACTCCCGAAACCCCGAAAAGCCCAGCGCCCGGCAAAAGCGCGCGATGGTCGGCTGGCTCACGCCAGCGCGCGCGGCCACCTCGTTCATCGACAGGTCGAGCACCTCGCGCGGCGCTTCGATCACGTAGTCGGCCAGCTTGCGCTCCGAGGGCCGCAACTGGTCGCGCATCTCTTCCACTTGGGACAGCATCATTGGAAAACTCGCACTATGCTGAAGAATGCGTGGACTATAGCTGATTGGCGGATATGTACAAAAACTACATATTGCGCTGTAGGGGTATTCCCTATCCTCGCACGATAATCGCCCTGACCCGCTCGATATGATGCGTTGCGGCGAATCGAAAGTCGCCGGACTGTTGCGCTTGATGACATTGCGATCGTGTAGTTTTTCTACTAAACTCTCGCTGTCGGCTTGATCCGACGTCCCCGATCCCACCTGGCCCCGCGCGTGTCCGCTGCAGCCAGCGACGAAGGAGCTTCGATGGTTTCCCCGCATTCGCAATTGCTCAAGGTCACGCAACGCGTGATCGAACGCAGCAAACCCACCCGTGCTGCTTATCTGGCCCGCATCGACAAGGCGCAAGGCAAGTTTCCGGTACGCGGCGCGCTGTCCTGCGCCAATCTCGCGCACGGTTTCGCCGGCCTCGAGGGCAACGACAAACTCGTGATCAAGCAGATCCGCGAGCCGAACATCGGCATCGTGTCGTCGTATAACGAGATGCTCTCGGCCCATGCGCCGTACAAAAACTACCCCGACATCATCAAGCAGGCCGCGCGTGAAAACGGCGGCGTCGCGCAGTTCGCGGGCGGCGTGCCGGCCATGTGCGACGGCGTCACGCAGGGCAACGCGGGCATGGAGTTGTCGCTGTTCTCGCGTGAAGTGATCGCGATGAGCACGGCGGTGGCGCTCACGCACAACATGTTCGACGCGGCGCTGTGCCTCGGCATCTGCGACAAGATCGTGCCGGGTCTGTTGATCGGCGCGCTGCAGTTCGGCCACATTCCCACCATTTTTGTTCCGGCCGGCCCGATGACGAGCGGTCTGGGCAACGACGACAAAGCCAAGGTGCGCCAGCAGTTCGCCACCGGTCATTGCGACCGCGGCGCATTGCTCGAAGCGGAAGCCGCCGCGTATCACGGCCACGGCACCTGCACCTTCTACGGCACGGCCAACAGCAATCAGATGCTGATGGAAGTGATGGGCCTGCATCTGCCGGGCTCGGCCTTCGTGCATCCGCATACGCCTTTGCGCGACGCCCTCACGGCGCAGGCCGCGCGTCGCGTGCTGGACCTGACGGTCGAGCGCGGCAATTACACGCCGATCGGTCACGTGGTGGACGAGAAGGCCATCGTCAACGGCATCGTCGCCTTGCTGGCGACGGGCGGTTCCACCAATCACACGCTGCACCTGGTGGCGATCGCGCGGGCGGCGGGCATCGTGATCGATTGGGACGACTTCGATCAGTTGTCGCAAAACGTCCCGCTGCTGGCGAAGATTTATCCGAACGGCAAGGCCGACGTGAATCATTTTCACGCCGCGGGCGGCGTGGCGTTCCTGGTCCGCAACCTGCTGGAAGGCGGTTTGCTGCACGAAGACGTCAACACCGTGGCTGGCAAAGGGCTGCACCACTACACGGAAGAGCCGAAGCTGCTCGACGGCAAGCTGACCTGGGTGCCGGGCGTGACGGAAAGCCAGGAAACGGCGGTGCTGCGTGGCATCAAGGAACCGTTCCAGCCGGACGGCGGGCTGCGTCTGATGCAGGGCAAACTCGGCCGCGGTGTGATCAAGATTTCGGCCGTGGCGGCGGCGCATCGCAAGGTGAAGGCGCCGGCAATCGTGTTCGATTCGCAGGAAGCGGTGCAGGAAGCCTTCGACAAGGGCGAGCTGAAGCGTGATTTCGTCGCGGTCGTGCGCTTCCAGGGCGCCCGCGCAAACGGCATGCCCGAACTGCATCGTTTGACGCCGCTGCTGGGCGTGTTGCAGGATCAGGGTTTCCACGTCGCGCTGGTCACCGATGGACGCATGTCGGGCGCCTCGGGCAAGGTGCCGGCGGTGATCCACGTGTCGCCGGAAGCGTTGCTCGAAGGGCCGATCGGCAAGGTGCGCACGGGCGACATGCTGGTGATCGACGCAGAAGCCGGCGTGCTCGACATCGAGATCGATGCGGCCGAATGGGCGGCGCGGCCCGAAGCCATTCCGCAGCATCAGGCGGACAACGAAGTCGGCTTCGGCCGCGAACTGTTCGGCGTGTTCCGCGCGGCCGCTGCGCCGGCGGAACTGGGCGCTTCGGTATTTGGTCCGATGGTCGGTGAAGTTCACGCGGGCACGCATGCCGGCGCGCATGCAAGCATCCACGCAAACCACGAACTGCAGAAACAAGGAGTCTGACTATGACGGCAAAGAAAGTAAGCGAGATCGTGCGTCTGGGTCCGGTGATTCCGGTCCTCGCCTTCGATTCGGCGGAGCAGGGTGAAAACGTTTCGCGCGCGTTGCACGCGGGCGGCGTGAAGGTGCTGGAGATCACGCTGCGCACGGCGGCCGGTCTCGAAGCGATCGAGCGGGCGAGTCAGCTGGCGGACGACATCGTCGTAGGCGTGGGCACGATCACGAAGCCGGAGCACTGCGCGCAGGCCAAAAAAGCCGGCGCACAGTTCGGCGTCTCGCCGGGTCTCACCAAAGACATGCACAAGGCCGCGCAGGATGCGGGCTTGCCGCTGCTGCCAGGCGTGATGACGCCGAGCGACATCATCGTTGCATTGGAACTCGGCTATGAGATCGTCAAGTTCTTCCCGGCGCAGCAGGCCGGCGGCGTGCCGATGCTGCAAGCCTTCCACGGTCCGTTTCCGACGCTGAAGTTCTGCCCGACCGGCGGCATTTCGGCCGAGACGGCGCCGAATTTTCTCGCCCTGCCGAACGTCGTCTGCGTGGGCGGTTCGTGGCTTACGCCGAAGTCCGCGGTTGCCGCGCAGAACTGGGACGAGATCACGCGCCTCGCGCGCGCGGCGAGCGAACTGGCCGCGCCGGCGCATTGAGTCTGCGCAGGTTGTCGCTCTAATCCTGAGCGAGCCTACGTCAGGGTTGGCGGCGGCCCGGCAAATGAGTGACACCGCCCCCGGTCCGACTATCAAGGAGCCTCGTCGTTGCAGCCGTTCAGGCCGCGACAGCGAGGCTCTTTTATATGCGTGGCCGTTTTACACGCTTGCTATGCAAACAAACAGTAAAATTCAGCGTCCGCGCGGACATCCGGAGCACGCCGGTTGCGCGTGAGGCGTAGAGACAGGCAGCGCGACAGATTCAGCGGTCGCTCATAACCAACAATCCAGAAGGAGGAGCTCCATGGGAGCTAACCATGGCAGCTTGCTGCTGATTTACGCGGTGATCGCCATCGCCGCGCTGATCCTGTTGATCACGCGCTACAAGGTTTATCCGTTCCTCGTCCTGATCATCGTGTCGTTGTTGCTGGGTCTGATAGCCGGCATGCCGATGGGCACCATCGTCAAGTCGTTCGAAACAGGCAATGGCAACACGCTCGGCCACATTGCCATCGTGGTGGGTCTGGGCACCATGCTCGGCAAGATGATGGCCGAATCCGGCGGGGCGGAACGCATTGCGACGACGCTCATCGACAAGTTCGGCGAAAAGCACATTCACTGGGCGATGATGCTGGTGGCGATCATCGTCGGCCTGCCGGTGTTTTTCGAAGTAGGCTTCGTGCTGCTGATTCCGATTGCCTTCAACGTCGCGAAGCGCACCGGCAAGTCGCTGTTGCTGATCGGCTTGCCGATGATCGCCGGCTTGTCCGTCGTGCACGGACTGATTCCGCCGCACCCCGCCGCGATGCTCGCAGTGCAGGCGTATCACGCCGACATCGGCAAGACGATTGCGTATGGCCTGATTGTCGGCGTGCCGTGCGCGATTGTCGCGGGACCGCTGTTTGCGCTGCTGGTCAGCCGTTACATCAAGCTGCCGGAGAACAATCCGCTGGCCGCCCAGTTCCTCGGCTCGGCCGGACAGGATAAGGATAAGGCCAAGGAACAGGCCACGAAGCGCGAACTGCCAGGCTTCGGCATCACGCTGTTCACGATTTTGCTGCCGGTGATCCTGATGTTGATCGGCAGTTGGGCGAACCTGCTTTTCGCCCCTAAAACCTTGCCGAACGATCTGCTGCAATTCATCGGCAATTCAGACGTGGCGCTGCTGATCGCGGTGCTGGTCAGCTTCTGGACCTTCGGCGCGAAACGCGGCTTCAACCGCGAGCAGATCCAGAAGTTTTGCGGCGAATGTCTGGCGCCGATCGCCGGCATTACGCTGATCGTCGGTGCGGGTGGCGGCTTCGGCCGGGTGTTGATGGATAGCGGCATTTCGAAGGAAATTGTCAATGCGGCAACTGCGGCGCATCTGTCGCCGCTGGTGTTCGCCTGGTGCGTGGCCGCGCTGATCCGGCTGGCAACGGGCTCGGCTACCGTCGCCATGACGACGGCCTGCGGCATCGTCGCGCCTATCGCGGCGGCAGGCGGCGCGCAGGTGCGGCCGGAACTGCTGGTGTTGGCCACCGGTTCGGGTTCGTTGATTTTTTCGCACGTCAACGACGGCGGTTTCTGGCTGATCAAGGAATACTTTGGAATGACGGTGGGGCAGACGTTCAAGACATGGTCGCTGCTCGAAACCATCATTTCCCTGATGGGTTTGGGTTTGACCTTCGCGCTCGCGACGGTTTTGTAAGGAGTAGAAAATGATTTTGATCGCAATGGGCGTCTCGGGCGCCGGCAAGACGCGGATTGGCGAAATGCTGGCGGAGCGCCTCGCGTGCACCTTCACCGACGGCGACGCATTCCACAGCGCCGCCAACAAGGAGAAGATGCACAAAGGCATTCCGCTCACCGACGAAGACCGTTGGCCGTGGCTCAAAACCATCCGCGCCGCGATCGAGGAAAAGCAGCATGCGCGCGAGACGGCCGTGTTCACGTGCTCGTCGTTGAAGCGCTCGTATCGCGACATCCTGCGCGGCGGCGACAAGGACGTGGTGTTCGTCTATCTGAAGGGCTCGTACCAGGTGCTGCACGAACGCCTGCAGACGCGCACCGGGCATTTCTTCGATCCGTCGCTGCTGCAAAGCCAGCTGGATACGCTCGAAGAGCCGGGCGCGGATGAGGCGATTACGGTGAGCATCGAACTGTCGCCGGAAGCGATTGTCGATGAGGTGCTGGTGCAGATGAAGGCGCGTGGGTAGTCTGCGCTTTTTCGCGCATTTCCCGCGCATCGCCGTAAACGCAAATGGCGCTCCGATCCGGAGCGCCATTTTTCATTTCAGGTAGCGACGCAGCGCTGCAGCGATACAACGACGCTCGCAGCGCGCGAACGGGTCGCGCGCCTGACGGCTTCCTGCTTAAGCGATTCGCTTCGCCAGCTCGATTGCCTTGCCGACATACGACGCCGGCGTCATCGCGAGCAGACGTTCCTTCGCGTCCGCGGGAATGTTCAGGCCGCCGATGAAAGTCTGCAGCGCCTCACGCGTGATGCCCTTGCCGCGCGTGAGTTCCTTCAGTTGCTCGTAGGGATTCTCGATGCCGTAGCGGCGCATCACCGTCTGCACCGGCTCGGCCAGCACTTCCCAGCAGTTATCGAGGTCTTCGTCCAGGCGCGCCGGATTGACTTCCAGCTTGTCCAGGCCGCGGATCAGCGCGTCATACGAGAGCAGCGAATAGCCGAACGCGACGCCGATATTGCGCAGCACCGTCGAATCGGTGAGATCGCGCTGCCAGCGCGAGATAGGCAGCTTGTCGGCCAGATGGCGCAGCGTGGCGTTCGCGAGGCCGAGGTTGCCTTCCGAGTTTTCGAAGTCGATCGGATTGACCTTGTGCGGCATCGTCGACGAACCGATTTCGCCGGCCTTCAGACGTTGCTTGAAGTAGCCGAGCGAGATGTAGCCCCACACGTCGCGGTCCAGATCCAGCAGGATCGTGTTGGCGCGCGAGACGGCGTCGAACAGCTCGGCCATGTAGTCGTGCGGTTCGATCTGGATGGTGTACGGATTGAACTTGAGCTTCAGACGCTTCTCCACCACGTCACGCGAGAATGCTTCCCAGTCGAACTCGGGATACGCGGACAGATGCGCGTTGAAGTTGCCCACCGCGCCGTTCATCTTGCCGAGCAATTCGACTTTCTCGATGCGCTCGATGGCGCGTGCCAGGCGCGCCGCGACGTTGGCGATTTCCTTGCCGAGCGTGGTCGGGCTGGCCGGTTGACCGTGCGTGCGTGACAGCATCGGCTGCGCGGCTTGCGCGTGGGCCAATGCGACGAGGCGCGCATGCACCGAGCGCAGCGCCGGCACGATCACGTGTTCGCGCGCGCCGGCCAGCATCAGGCCGTGCGAGGTGTTGTTGATGTCTTCCGAGGTGCAGGCGAAGTGGATGAATTCGCTCGCGCGTTCCAGTTCCGGCTGACCCTTCACCGATTCCTTGAGCCAGTATTCGACGGCCTTCACGTCGTGATTCGTGACGCGCTCGATTTCCTTGATGCGGGCGGCGTCGTGCGCGGTGAAGCGCTCGGCCAGTTGCAGCAGGAATTGTTCGGATGCTTCGGAAAAACGCGGCACTTCGGCGAACCCGGCGTGCGAGAGCGCAATCAGCCAATGGATTTCGACCGTCACGCGATGGCGCATGAACGCGGCTTCCGAGAGCCAGTCGCGCAGGGCTTCGGTTTTCGACGCATAGCGGCCGTCGAGCGGGGAGAGCGCGGTGAGCGCGAACAGGGTTTCGGGACGGGTGTCGGACATGATGGAGGCGTGAGCGCTCGGTGAGCGGATCGGAAACGGAGGGAATCCGCGATTTTACCACCGGGCGGTGGCGCCCCGATTTCCGCTGCGCCGTTCCCGGCCGCGCTCGGCCAGGCCACCGTCGACCCGCGCGACGCCTTCAGTCCGGGTAACCTTCGTAGCCGGGAAACAGCTTGGGCAGCAGGAATGGCGGAATCGAGTAACGCGAGAAACAGCGCGAGGTCGAGGCCGGATGGATCAAATGCAGGCAACTGTGGTTTGGGTCGTCGGCTGTCATCACCTTGTGGCCGGCCTTCACCACGCCCTTGATGAAGCTCGCGTCTTCACCCAGGTCGATGTCGTCGAAGCGCGACGCGGCGGTCAGTGCCTTGCGGTAGACATACGAGAAACCATAGAACAGGATGAAATCGGCGCCGATCTGCTTTTTTTCGTGGAATTCGACCGCGTTCACCGAACTGCCGCTCAGTTCATAGTGATGACCCACCTTGGCTCGAAGGTCCATATAGCCGAGAAACTGCGTAAGCGGTGCATACATGAAGAAGGCCGACAACTTGATGAGATCGGACTGGCTTTGCTCCATCAGCGCGACCATGCCGGACAGATAGTGCGGCGCGTAGTAATCGTCGTCGTCGAAATGCGCGATGAGCGTGCCGCGCGCTTTCGCGATCAGAAAGTTGCGCTTCGCGCCGATCGTCATGCGCGTGCTCGAGTGATAGTAGTGAATGCGCGCGTCGGTGGCTACGAGTGCCTGCATGTGCGCGCTGGGCGTGGGGCTGTCGTCGAGTACCAGCCATTCCCAATCGACCTTTTGGCGCTGAACGCAACGGGCGATGGCCGGCAGCAGACGCTCGCGGTTCGCCGTGGGCGTGAGGATGGAGATGAGTTCGGACATGGGGTCTTGGTCACTCAGACAAGCGACCGTTCCTTGCGAATGTGGTGCGCGGCGGCGATCCGACGCCGCCCGGAACGACCGGCGATAGATGGCGTGCGAGCAACCGTCGAGGTTGGCGGCCCGCGCCATGCGCTGCGGCTTCGGCCAGGCTTTCAGACAGGATAGGGGCGTACACGCGATGAGAGAATCGGCGCAATCCGATTCTTGCGCCGCATGGACAGGGCGGCAGTCAGGCGAGCGCGTGGCCATGCATTTTTGCGCCGCCGATCTAGAATGCTGACTTCTCCTCTCCTGCCGCCCGCACGCCCCGCATGGAACTGAAATGGCTCGAAGACTTCGTTTCGCTGGCGGAGACCCGCAGTTTTAGCCGTTCCGCGGAACTGCGGCATGTCACCCAGCCGGCGTTTTCGCGCCGTATCCAGGCGCTGGAAGCATGGCTCGGCACCGAACTGATCGACCGCTCGGTATATCCGACGCGTCTCACGGCGGCGGGGCAGATCTTTTATGAGCAGGCGCTGGCGATGCTCTCGCAGTTCCACGAGGCGCGCACGCTTTTGCGCGGCCACATGGCGACGCCGGCGGCCACTATCGAATTCGCCGTGCCGCACACGCTGTCGCTCACGTATTTCCCGCGCTGGCTGCAGCGCATCGAGGCGCAGCTCGGACCGGTGCATACGCGGCTGCGCGCCCTGAACGTCCATGACGCAGTGCTCTCGCTGGTGGAAGGCGGCTGCGATCTGGTGATGGGCTACCATCATCCGAGTCATCCCGTCGCGCTCGACCCGGCCCGCTACGACATGCTGACGCTCGGCATCGAACCGATCAGTCCGTTCTCCGCGCCCGGCCGTGCGGGACGCGCGCGCTACACGCTGCCGGGCACGCCGGACGAGCCCGCGCCGTACCTGTCGTACACGCCGAACGCGTATCTGGGCCGCATGACCGAGGTGATCATCGCCAATGCGCCGGGCCGCCTGTATCTCGACCAGCTTTACGAAACGGACATGGCCGAAGGCCTGAAAGCGATGGCCCTGGCCGGCCACGGCATCGCGTTTCTGCCGCACAGCGCCGTCGAAGACGCGGTGGCGGACGGCAAGCTGATTCGCCTCGATCGTGCATCGCGCGGCACGCCCGAAGGGCAGTTCACGCTGACCATGGAGATCCGCCTGTACCGTGACAAGCTGGCCGCGCAGGGCGACGATGCGCGTCACGTGCTGGTGCGGCAGTTGTGGGACGCCGTGAGCGCGGAGCTTGCTCAAAGCGCCGCGTAGGCTCGCTGGAAGCCGCGCCAGGCCTCGCTTTGGGCGCGACGGGATGAGCCCGGCGAAAGCCGATTATTGCGCCCCATACGACAGTTTTTTGCGGATTTTCAACGTTATGCAAGAAAAACATAACGGGATGAACAAACGGCATTGGATTTCAAATTGGCGTTTTTCGACAATGTCGTCATTCGGTCAAAACGCTTGGAGCGTTCATGTCATCCCAACCGCAGTCCGCATCGTCGTCGCAATCCGTCCCGTCGTATCTGAATAGCGACAATCTCGGCCCCTGGGGCAACTATCTGCGTCAGGTCGACCGCGTCGCGCCGTATCTCGGCTCGCTGTCGCGCTGGCTCGAAACCCTCAAGCGGCCGAAGCGCATCCTCATCGTCGACGTGCCCATCGAACTCGATAACGGCACGGTGGCTCATTTTGAAGGCTATCGGGTGCAGCACAACGTGTCGCGCGGTCCGGGCAAGGGCGGCGTGCGTTATCACCAGGACGTGACGTTGTCGGAAGTGATGGCTTTGTCGGCATGGATGTCGGTCAAGAACGCGGCCGTGAACGTGCCATACGGCGGCGCCAAGGGCGGCATTCGCGTCGACCCGCGCACGCTCTCGCGTGGCGAACTCGAACGCATGACGCGCCGCTACACCAGCGAAATCGGCATCATTATCGGACCGAACACCGACATTCCCGCGCCGGACGTGAACACCAACGAGCAGGTGATGGCGTGGATGATGGACACCTACTCGATGAACCAGGGCCAAACGGCTACGGGCGTCGTGACCGGCAAGCCGATTACTTTAGGCGGCTCGCTCGGCCGTCGCGAGGCAACTGGCCGCGGCGTGTTCGTGGTGGCGTCGGAAGCGGCGCGCCGCATTGGTGTCGACATCGAAGGCGCGCGCATTGCCGTGCAGGGCTTCGGTAACGTGGGCGGCATCGCCGCACGCCTGTTCCAGGAAGCCGGTTCGAAGGTGGTTGCGGTGCAGGACCACACGGGCACGATTCACAAGTCCACGGGCATCGACGCCGTGGCGCTGCTCGCTCACGTGGCGAAGACCGGCGGCGTGGGCAGCTTCCCGGAAGCGGACGCGATTGCGGCCGAAGACTTCTGGACTGTCGAATCGGACATTCTGATTCCGGCGGCGCTGGAAAATCAGATCACCGAAAAGAACGCCGGCAAGATCAGGACGAAGATCGTCGTGGAAGGCGCCAACGGCCCGACCACCACGGCGGCCGACGACATCCTGCACGACAAGGGCATTCTCGTGATTCCCGACGTGGTGGCGAATGCCGGCGGCGTGACGGTGTCGTACTTCGAATGGGTGCAGGATTTCTCCAGCTTCTTCTGGACCGAAGACGAGATCAACCAGCGTCTCGAGCGCGTGATGCGCGAAGCGTTTGCCGCCGTGTGGCAAGTGTCGAGCGAGCAGAAGGTTTCGGTGCGTACCGCTGCGTTTATCGTCGCCTGCAAGCGCATTCTCGAAGCACGCGAATTGCGCGGCCTGTATCCCTGATCGGGTCGTTTCGGTTTTTCTAAAGTTTCCCCTGTGGTTGTCGCGGCTCGTCAGGCCGCGGGTCTCCTCGACGGGCGGCATCGTTACGATGTCGCCCGTTTTTTTATCCGCGCGTTAATTTCGAGTACTGACATAGTGTCCGCGAGGGCCGTGGCAAGGTACCCTGTCAGGACTGCATCACAGTCAAATTTCAGTTTAATTACAGTTTGGACAAATGCGGGTTCTTTGCTGGGCTTTGCATGGGACCCGGGTAATCGCTGAGGCGATAACTCGGGTCGACCGCTTTGCATGGGACCGGAGTAATCGCTAAAGCGATAACTCGGGTCGACAGGAGATCACCTATGAAGGTTAGGAACGCTGCGCTGCTGGTCGCGATGCTCGGGCTGTTCGCCGCGCGCGTGCATGCGCAGGACGCCGGCACGCTAAAAAAGATCAAGGATACCGGCGTCATTTCTCTCGGCTACCGTGAGTCGTCGATTCCGTTTTCCTATTACGACGACCAGCAGAACGTCATCGGTTACTCGCACGAGTTTCTGGAGAAAATCGTGGAGGCCGTCAAACAGAAGCTCGACATGCCGGATCTGAAGGTCAGGATGACGCCGGTCACGCCGCAGAATCGGATTCCACTGGTGCAGAACGGTACCGTCGACCTCGAATGCGGCTCTACCACGAACAATATCGAGCGCGAGCAGCAGGTCACGTTTTCGAACACCATCTTCGTGATCGAAACCCGTCTGATGACGCGCAAGGATTCGGGCATCAAAAACTGGTCGGATCTGAAAGGCAAGACGGTGGCGACAACGGCCGGCACCACCTCGGAGCGCCTGTTGCGCAAGATGAATCAGGACAAGGGCATGGGCATGAACATCATCAGCGCCAAGGATCACGGCGAGGCGTTTCAGACGCTTTCCGGCGGTCGCGCTTCCGCGTTCATGATGGACGACGCATTGCTCGCCGGCGAGCGCGCCAAGTGGGGCAATCCCGCGCAATTCGTAATCGTCGGGCCGCCGAAATCGGAAGAGGCATACGGCTGCATGATGCGCAAGAACGACCCGGAGTTCAAGAAAGTGGTCGACGCCGAGATTGCCAGGATAGAAACCTCGGGTGAAGCGGATCAGATTTATCGCCGCTGGTTCGAAGCGCCGATTCCGCCGAACGGTCTGAATCTGAATTTCCCGCAAAACGATGCCATCAAGTCGCTTTTCAGGAACCCGAACGACAAGCCCATCGACTAGCCGGGCATCGCGCCGCGAATATTGACCATCGTGACGGCCTGTTTGCCGAAATGGTAAGGTTCGCGGGCGCGTGTCGTTTCGTGGTCTGTGCAAATTGCGGCGAGCCTCGTCAAAGGTCTTCAGATAAAGGTTGCAAGATGATTTCTATCAAGAACGTTTCGAAGTGGTACGGTCAGTTTCAGGTGCTGACCGACTGCTCGACGGAAGTCAAAAAGGGTGAAGTGGTGGTGGTGTGCGGACCGTCCGGTTCGGGCAAGTCCACCCTCATCAAGACGGTCAACGGCCTTGAACCGTTTCAGAAAGGCGAAATCACCATTGATGGTCAATCGGTGGGCGACAAGAAGACCAACCTGTCGAAGCTGCGCGCGAAAGTCGGCATGGTGTTTCAGCACTTCGAATTGTTCCCGCATCTGTCGATCACGGACAATCTGACGCTCGCGCAAATCAAGGTGCTTGGCCGCTCGAAAGACGAAGCCACCGCGAAGGCGTTGAAACTGTTGGAGCGCGTCGGCCTGCGCGCCCACGCGGACAAGTTTCCGGCGCAGCTATCCGGCGGTCAGCAGCAGCGCGTGGCGATTGCCCGCGCGCTGTCGATGGACCCGATCGCCATGCTATTCGACGAGCCAACCTCCGCGCTCGACCCCGAGATGATCAACGAAGTGCTCGACGTGATGGTGGAACTGGCCCAGGAAGGCATGACCATGATGTGCGTGACGCACGAAATGGGCTTCGCGAAGAAGGTCGCGCATCGCGTGATTTTCATGGACAAAGGCTTGATCGTCGAAGACGACCGCAAGGAAGATTTCTTTGCCAATCCGAAGTCGGACCGGGCCAAGGATTTTCTGGCGAAGATTTTGCACTGAGGCGGGTTGCCGGCGCGCAAACAAAAATGGCCGCTCGAAAGAGCGGCCATTTTGCATGTGTTTCGTTCCGGGGAGAGTCCGCTTCGACGGTTAGGATCGGCCTACACGGCGCGGCTTACTTCCTTGCTTCAGGACTCGAAAGCGGCGGCATCGTCCGCGGCTTCGACGTCGAGCGTGACCGGTTCGGGCGATACCACCGCCGGGCGAATGGACGCGGTTGCCATGGTCGCCGAGGCGGACGCGTCCAACGCCGGATTGCGCAGCTTTTCGAGCACGCAGGGCGGCACCGGCACATTCACGCGGCCCACCACCTCGCCGTGCTGGAACATCAGCAGGTCGCCGGGTTTGAATGCGGTCCACACTTCGTTGTCGGTCAGCGGCTGGGTGGCGATGACCGCGACGCGGTCTTCCGGCGTGGTGTATTTGGCGAAATCGATCGACACGTCCGCGTCGACCAGATGCGCGGTCGAAAACGGCCAGCGGCGCACGATGTAGTGCAGGTTGGTCGAGCAGTGGGCGAACAGCGCCTGGCCGTTGGACATCAAAAAGTTGAATACGCCGAATTGCGTGATCTCGCGCGTGAGCGTGCCGAGCACGGCAAACAGTTCGTCGAGCGGCGGCTGGGTAGTCGGAAATGCCTTACGCAGACCTTGCAGCAAGGCGCAGAACGCGAGTTCGCTGTCGGTGGTGCCGACCGGCTGGTAGACGCCGGTCAGGAACGGCGAATGATTCTTGAGGTCGCCGTTGTGCGCGAAGATCCAGTGACGGCCCCACAGTTCACGCATGAACGGGTGGCAGTTTTCCAGCTGGATATGACCTTGCGTGGCCTTACGGATGTGCGCAATGGTGTTCTTCGACTTGATCGGGTAACGCTTGACCATTTCGGCGATCGGCGAGGTGGCCGACGACTGATGGTCAATGAACAGGCGGCAGGCCTTGTCTTCGAAGAAGGCGATGCCCCAGCCGTCAGCATGGTGATCGGTGACGCCGCCGCGCGCCGCAAAGCCGGTGAACGAGAACGTGACGTCCGTCGGCGCGGCGCAGTTCATTCCGAGGAGTTGGCACATGTGCTGATGCGGAGCTTCTTAACGGGGCGACCCGTTACAATGACGATTTCCAAGCATATCACCGAGCCAGGCGCGTCAAATAGCTAAATTGACCTATGTATATACCGCAGCGCTGCGGTTTGCCCATGTCAATGCTGCTGGCGGTGCCGGGTTCGTCAACCTCACGCCATGACTGCTTCCACTGCTTCCCTCGATTCCCTGACGTTCGCCCGCCCCGACGACTGGCATCTTCATGTGCGCGACGGCGCAATGCTGGCGGCCGTACTGCCGGATACCGCGCGCCAGTTCGGTCGCGCGATCATCATGCCGAACCTGAAGCCGCCCGTGACGACCACCGCGATGGCGCAGGCTTACCGCGAACGCATCGTCGCCGCAATTCCGGCCGGCGTGAAGTTCGAACCGCTGATGACGCTGTACCTCACCGACAACACGCCGCCCGACGAGATTCGCCGCGCCCGCGAAAGCGGCTTCGTGCATGGCGTGAAGCTCTATCCGGCGGGCGCCACGACCAATTCGGACGCGGGCGTCACCGACATCATGAAGTGCGCGAAAACGCTCGAAGTCATGCAGGAAACCGGCATGCCGTTGCTGATTCACGGCGAAGTGACGGATGCCTCGATCGACCTGTTCGACCGCGAGAAAGTGTTCATCGACCGTGTGATGACGCCGCTGCGCCGTGCGTTTCCGGCGCTGAAGGTGGTGTTCGAGCACATCACGACCAAAGATGCGGTGGACTACATCCGCGAAGCCGGCGCCGCGCCGGAACTGCTCGGCGCGACGATCACCGCGCACCATTTGCTCTACAACCGCAACGCGATTTTCCAGGGCGGCATTCGTCCGCATTACTACTGCCTGCCGGTGTTGAAGCGCGAGACGCACCGCGTGGCGCTGGTCGAGGCGGCCACCTCGGGCAATCCGCGTTTCTTCCTCGGCACGGATAGCGCGCCGCATCCGAAGGGGTTAAAGGAGCATGCGTGCGGTTGCGCGGGCTGCTACACGGCGCTGCACGCGCTCGAACTGTATGCGGAGGCCTTCGATCAGGCCGGCGCGCTGGACAAGCTCGAAGGGTTCGCCAGCTTTTTCGGCGCCGACTTTTACCGTCTGCCGCGTAACGCCGGGAAGGTCACGCTGCGCCGCGAACAGTGGACGCTGCCGGCGGAATTGCCGGTGGGCGATACGCCGGTCGTGCCCTTGCGCGGCGGCGAGACGATCGGCTGGCGGCTGGTCTGAGGCAGAACGTGGCGGGCGAAGAGGGCAAGCCCGGTTTTGCGGACATCAACTGGTCGTTGCCGTGGTTCGCGCAGTTCAGCGCGCGGGGTGTCCGCTGGCAGCAGGCGGCACTGACGAGCTATGCCGCACTGCTCGACGAAATGAATGCCGACGCGCGGATAGCGCGGCAGACCACCGGCCGCGGTCAGCGCCTCGCCTTCATCGCACAGGACCAACTGCCGCCGGGCGCGGCCTACGAGGCGCATATCGCCGCGACAGGCTGCGTGCCCACTCGCCATAACCTGCACGATTTCTTCAATGCCTCGGTCTGGTTTGCCTTCCCGCGCATCAAGGCTGTGCTGAATGCGCGCCAGTCGGCCGCCATCGATGCTCTGGGCGTCGGTCCGACGCGCGGCGGCGTGCGCGATGCCCTGACGTTGTTCGACGAGAACGCCTTGCTGTTCGCGTGTGCGGATCCTCAGCTCAGCCAGGGATTGCGCGGCTTCGACTGGTCGACGCTGTTCGTGGCGAACCGCCCGGCGTGGGGCGAACGCTGCGAGGTGCGCTGTTTTGGTCACGCGTTGCTGGAGAAGCTGATCTCGCCCTATAAGGCGTGCACTGGGCATGCGTGGATCGTCGAGGTCCCTGCCGGATATTTCTCGTGGTCCATCGAGGCACGCAATGCATGGCTCGACGAAGCGGTCAGCCGCGAGCTGTCGTCCTTGCCGGACTTGACGGTCCGCCTGTTCTCACCGCTGCCGCTGCTGGGCATCCCCGGCTGGTGGCCAGCCAATGAGGCGGCGTCTTTCTACGACGATCCCGCGGTATTTCGCGCGGGACGCAGCCGGATTCTCGCCAGGCCAGCGCCTTGAGAACCGATGCCCGTTGTTCGCGCTGAACAGCACGACAGGGCGGTCGACCCGCGAACAGCCGCCGTAGCCTCAGTTTCTATTTCTCCCTCGCCGCGGCCTCATTCGCCCGCAGGTGTTAAAATCCGCGCCAGCAAAGCAGGTCAGGCAGTCGCGGCCTCTGCGGTTTCGGCCAACGAGGGCGAGGAAAGTCCGGACTCCATAGGGCAGGGTGATGGCTAACGGCCATCCGTGGCAACACGCGGAACAGGGCAACAGAAAGCAAACCGCCGATGGCCCGGCGCAAGCCGGGATCAGGTAAGGGTGAAACGGTGCGGTAAGAGCGCACCGCGGCTGCTGCGAGGCAGACCGGCACGGTAACCTCCACCCGGAGCAATTCCAAGTAGGCAGGCTAGCATCTTCGAGATGCAGGATGGGGCCCCCGTCACGTCTGCGGGTAGGAAGCTTGAGCGCGTCAGTAATGGCGCGCCTAGAGGAATGGCTGCCACGCGCGCGGCGCTTCGGCGCGGCGCGTGCACAGAATCCGGCTTATCGACCTGCTTTGCCGCTGAATAGAAAAATGCCGGCATCCGTGAGGATGCCGGCATTTCCTTTCGGTGTCGCCGCCTGGCGCCGCCAGGTTCAGCCCGCGACGATATCGAACGAGTGCGTCAGTTCAGCGGTCTTGGCGATCATGATGGACGCCGAGCAGTATTTGTCGTGCGACAGGTTGATCGCCCGTTCCACGGTAGCGGGGTTCAGGTTCTTGCCGGTGACGGTGAAGTGAAAGTGAATTTTGGTGAACACTTTCGGATCTTCGCTGGCGCGCTCGGCTTTCAACGTCACCGAGCAGCCGGCGATTTCCTGACGGCTTTTCTTCAGGATCATCACCACGTCGTAGGCCGTGCAGCCGCCGGTGCCGAGCAGAACCATTTCCATGGGACGCGGCGCTAGGTTGCGGCCGCCGCCTTCCGGCGCGCCGTCCATCGTGACGAGGTGGCCGCTGCCCGTTTCGGCGGCGAAGGCCATGCCGTCTTGCCCCATCCAGCTAACTTTGCATTCCATGCCTGTACCCCAGCTTGCGCATCTTGTATTCGAAATGCCATTGTAGCCCGAGGTCTGCGCGTTCGCCCGAGGGCACTTCGGCGCGCCGATATGCTCGTTGATGGCTTGCATGTTGCGGTGCCGCATGCTGCGTGCAGTGCGGGATTGCCCTGACGCCATTAGGGGTTTTGCTCTAGTGCAGCCGTGAAAAAGGGCGATGAATCAAAGGCTAAGTGTTTGATATAAATAATATTTATTGCTGAACTCTAGAGCGGAGGTGTGTGCCACATTATGAAATCGAATTTCGTAATGCAAATGATCTTGCGTTGCACAAGGTCGGCTCATATAATCGTTTCCATTGGTTGTCGCAGTTCGGCAACTTCCGCATGTCTCCTCCACCCTCCTCCTATGGTGGATTAAACCCGAACCGCTCGTTCGGGTTTTTTTTCGCCCGCGCCCCGAACCCGGCTTGGCCGCTGCAAATTTTGACGAGCGCGCAGAATTTCCTTTATAATCCAAGGCTTTTCCGCATTCGTGCCCGCGGAGGAAGAACAGGGAGAGCCTGCACGCGCCTCGATGCGCACATTACAAGCAGGAAAAAACACTGGGCGCAGCAATTATTTTTGGATCGATCATGAAGACATTTTCCGCAAAGGCCCATGAGGTTACGCGCGAATGGTACGTGATTGACGCGACGGATAAGGTTCTCGGGCGTGTCGCCAGCGAAGTGGCACACCGTCTTCGCGGCAAACACAAGCCAGAATTCACTCCGCACGTCGACACCGGTGATTTCATCATCGTTATCAACGCCGGCAAGCTCCGTGTCACGGGCAACAAGTCCACGGACAAGAAGTACTACCGTCACTCGGGTTACCCGGGCGGTATTTATGAAACGACGTTCGGCAAGATGCAGGAACGCTTCCCGGGCCGCGCGCTCGAGAAAGCGGTCAAAGGCATGCTGCCGAAGGGCCCGCTCGGCTACGCGATGATCAAGAAGCTGAAGGTCTACGCTGAAGCAACGCATCCGCATTCGGCACAACAGCCGAAAGCGCTCGAGATCTAAGGGGAGCCCACATGATCGGTAATTGGAACTATGGCACGGGCCGCCGCAAGAGCGCCGTCGCACGCGTCTTCATCAAGGCAGGCAAGGGCGATATCGTTGTGAACGGCAAGCCCATCGCCGACTACTTCTCGCGCGAAACGTCGCTGATGATCGTGCGTCAGCCGCTGGAACTCACGAACCACGGCGTCACGTTCGACATCAAGGTCAACGTGACGGGTGGCGGTGAAACGGGTCAAGCCGGTGCGGTTCGCCACGGCATCACCCGCGCGCTGATGGACTACGACGCAACGCTGAAGCCGGAACTGTCGAAGGCTGGCTTCGTTACGCGTGACGCTCGTGAAGTCGAACGTAAGAAGGTCGGCTTCCACAAGGCACGTCGCAGGAAGCAATTCTCGAAGCGTTAATCGCTTCGGTGTGCTCTGGCCTTCGGGTCAGGTCACTGCAAAAGCCGCCAGCGCGTTTGCGTTGGCGGCTTTTTTCATATTCGGGCGTCGTGCGGGCCGACCGCGGGCTGTCGGAGAGAACCCATTGATTTTGTGGGCTTCGGCACGATATTGAGATCAGCCCTACAATAGCGGTTAGAAGCCTTTTTGGAGAGTTCGAATGAACGCAGTCACCGACACCCCCGTGACCGAGATGCCTAGCCCCTTCGTTTTTACCGACGCAGCGGCTGACAAGGTCAAGCAGCTGATCGACGAAGAAGGCAACCCGGAGCTGAAACTGCGCGTATTCGTGCAGGGCGGCGGCTGCTCGGGCTTTCAATACGGTTTTACGTTCGACGAAGCCGTCAACGAAGACGATACCGTGATGAACAAGAGCGGCGTCCAGCTGCTGATCGATTCGATGAGCTACCAGTATCTGGTTGGCGCTGAGATCGACTACAAGGACGACATCAACGGCGCCCAGTTCGTGATCAAGAATCCGAACGCCACGACCACCTGCGGTTGCGGTTCGTCGTTCTCGGTCTGAGATAGAAGGTCGCGGGACTGAGGCCTGAGCAGGCAGACCGGAATCTGGATCGGTGTTACAAGAAACGGGGCTTCGGCCCCGTTTCTCATTGATCCTGCACATTGCCCGCCATGCCGGCCGGGCCTGCGAATCTCTCAGCGCGGATAAATCGCGCCCAGCACTCGCTCTCCCGCCGCGCCCGTGACCGCCGCCAGGTTGCCCGGCTCGCGCGCCACGCAGCGCATCGCCAGCCACGCGAACGCCAGTGGCTCGACCTGGTGAGGCGGCACGCCGAGCGCCTCGGTGGTCAGCACCGGTACGCCGCTAACGCCGCTGTCCTCAAGCGCGGCCTGGATCGCTTTCATCAACACCGGGTTACGCGCGCCGCCGCCGCAGACATACACCGCCCGCACATCCGATGCATGACGTTCGATTTCGCGAGCCACTGTGATTGCTGTCAGCGCGACCAGCGTCGCCTGCACGTCGGCGGGGGCGAGGGCGGCAAACGGCTGCAGTTTCGCGTCGAGCCAGGCCGGATTGAACAGGTCGCGGCCGGTGCTTTTTGGCGGCTGTTGCGTGAAGAACGGCTCGTCGAGTAACGCGTTTAGCAACGGTTGATGCAACTTGCCGCCAGCAGCGAAATGCCCGTTTTCGTCGAACGGCTTGCCGAGATGGCGCTGCGCCCATTCGTCGAGCAGCGCGTTGGCCGGCCCGCAATCGAAGCCGCGCACGCCGCCCGCGGCATTCAGAATCGTAATGTTGCTGATGCCGCCCAGATTGCACACCACGCGCGTTTCGCCCGGCGCTCCGAACACGGTCGCGTGGAACGCCGGCACCAGCGGCGCGCCCTGGCCGCCCGCGGCGACGTCGCGGCTGCGGAAGTCCGCGATCACGTCGATGTGCGCCATTTCCGCCAGCAGCGCCGGATTGTTGGTCTGACGCGTGTAGCCTTTCTCCGGACGATGCCGCACCGTCTGGCCGTGCACACCGATGGCCCGCACGTCGACGGCTGACAGACTGCCCCCGCGCAACAGTTCATGCACGCACACCGTGTAGCGGGTGGCGAGCGCATTGGCCGCCAGCGCTTCGCGCTCGATCTCGTTCTCTCCCGGATGCTGCAGGCCGAATAGCGCCTCGCGCAGGCCTTCCGCGAAGCCCACGAAGGCCTCCGCGAGGACGACCGGCGGCTTGCCCCTGGCGAATTTGACGGCAATGCCGTCCACGCCGTCCATGCTGGTCCCCGACATCAAGCCGAAATAGATGCCGTCCGCCGTGCTCTCTTGCGCCACGATGCTGCTCCTGTCAGTCATTGGTGATGAACCGTGCCGGTTTAAACAGTATGGGTTTTAAACCGCGCGGTTTGAACCTTGTCCGCAGATTATCAGACGCCTGCGGCCCTCGTCTGCGGACTCGGCGGTGTCCATCTATGGGACAATCTCTCTTTTTGCGACATCACGTTCCAGCATGAGCACCGAGTCCACCTCCAAGCCCAGTCCCGCCTTCCCGATCACCGACGAAGTCCGCCACGCGCTCGCCATTACCAAACGCGGCGTCGACGAACTGCTGATCGAAGAAGAATTCGCACAGAAGCTCGCGAAGAGCGCGGCCACCGGCACGCCGTTGCGCATCAAGCTCGGTCTCGACCCGACGGCGCCTGACATCCACATCGGCCACACCGTCGTGCTGAACAAGATGCGCCAGTTGCAGGATCTCGGCCATACGGTGATCTTCCTGATCGGCGATTTCACCTCGCTGATCGGCGACCCGTCCGGCCGCAACGCCACGCGCCCGCCGCTCACGCGCGAGCAGATCGAATCGAACGCCCGGACGTACTTCGAGCAGGCCGCGCTGGTGCTGGATCGCGAGAAGACCGAGATTCGCTACAACAGCGAATGGTCGATGCCGCTCGGCGCCGACGGCATGATCAAGCTCGCCTCGCGCTACACGGTGGCGCGCATTCTCGAACGCGAAGATTTCACCAGGCGTTATCAAGGCGGCCTGCCCATCTCGATCCACGAATTCCTCTACCCGTTGATGCAGGGTTACGACTCGGTCGCGCTCAATGCCGACCTCGAACTCGGCGGCACCGATCAGAAATTCAACCTGCTGGTGGGCCGCGAGCTGCAGAAGCAGTACGGCCAGGAACAGCAGTGCATTCTGACCATGCCGCTGCTCGAAGGGCTCGACGGCGTCGAGAAGATGTCGAAGTCGAAGGGTAACTACATCGGCATCAGCGAAAAGCCGTCGGATATGTTCGGCAAACTGATGAGCATTTCCGACGATCTGATGTGGCGTTACTTCGAACTGCTGTCGTTCCGTCCGCTGGACGAGATTGCCGGCTTCAGGAAGGAAATCGAAGGCGGCCGTAACCCGCGCGATTTCAAGGTAATGCTGGGCCAGGAGATCGTCACGCGCTTTCACTCGCAGGCGGACGCCGAGCGTGCGCTCGAAGACTTCAACTACCGCGCGAAGGGCGGCGTGCCGGACGATATTCCGGCCCTGACGCTGGCGGGCGCGCCGCTCGCGATCGGTCAGTTGCTCAAGCAGGCGAACCTGGTGCCGTCGACCAGCGAAGCGCTGCGCAATATCGAGCAGGGCGGCGTGAAAATCGACGGCGCAACGGTGTCGGACAAGGGCCTGAAGGTCGAAGCCGGCGAATACGTCGTGCAGGTCGGCAAGCGCCGTTTCGCGCGCGTCACGTTGACGGCGTGATGCGGCGGCGCGGGTTCAGGCCGGAGCGTCGCGCATGATCGCGCTGATCCAGCGCGTGCGGCGCGCGGAAGTGCGCGTCGGCGAACGTGTCACGGGCGCCATCGAAGCGGGCCTGCTCGCGCTAATCTGCGCCGAGCGCGGCGACACGGAGGCCGCCGCCGACCGCTTGCTGGCGAAGGTGCTCGGCTACCGCGTGTTCAGCGACGCAGCCGGCAAGATGAATCTCTCCGTGCAGAACGTGGACGGCGCCGGGCGCGCCGGCGGCCTGCTGCTGGTCTCGCAATTCACGCTCGCGGCCGATACGAACAGCGGCCTGCGCCCGAGCTTCACGCCGGCCGCCCCGCCCGACGAGGGCAAGCGCCTGTTCGATTACTTTGTCGCCGCCGCTCGCGCGAAGCATGCCATTGTCGAAACTGGGGAGTTCGGCGCGGACATGCAGGTCTCGCTCGTCAACGACGGGCCGGTGACGTTCTGGCTGCAAACGCACGCGTAACGCCTAATCCCTTTCGCGGCCGTAGCGGGCCGCCATCACCGGCCACGATGCCGCATGCTCATGTCCACGCAAATTCTCTTTATCCGCCACGGTGAGACCGACTGGAACCGCATCAAACGCATCCAGGGTCACACCGATATTCCGCTCGCGGCGACCGGTGTCGAGCAGGCCCGGCGGCTCGCCCAGCGCCTCGTAGAGGAAGCCGCCCAGGGCGCCCGGCTCGACGCGATCTACTCGAGCGATCTTCTGCGCGCGCGGCAAACCGCCCAGCCGATCGCCACGGCGCTCGGTTTGCCCTTGCAACTGCGCGAAGGTCTGCGCGAGCGTTTGTATGGGGCGTTTGAGGGCTACGACCGCGAGCAGATCGCCGAACGCTATCCTGACGAATTCGAGCATTGGCAATCGCGCGATGGCGGCTTCGCGCCGCCGGACGGCGAGTCGATGCGCGCTTTCTATCGCCGCGTGATGGAGACGGTTGCGCCGATCGTCGCCGCACATCCGGGCGGCCGGGTCGCGTGCATCGCGCATGGCGGCGTGCTCGATTGCGTCTACCGGTTTGCGCGCGACCTGACGCTCGAAGTGCCGCGCGACTATGCGTTGCTCAATACGAGCATCAACGTGGTGGATTTCGACGGCGGCAAGGGAAAAGTGGTGTCGTGGGCGGACATCGCGCACCTCGATGCACCGAGCGACGACGACACCTTGCGGCGGATTCCGGAACCGGGCCGCTGAGCGAAGCAAGCGGGATTCGCAGCCGGGATTGCGCAGCTCGCGCTTGCGGCGCGATGGCTGTTGTGACCGCTGCTTAGGCGCGTCCTGCCGCCACCCGCCGGCGCGCCCGCTTCGACACACCGTTGGTCAGCGCCCAACGAATCACCGGCGCGACCAGTTTCACGCCCGGTCTGACGACCACGCGGCGCACGCCGGCGAGGCGGTGGAAGCCGAGCATTTCCTGCGCCCACGGCGGCAACAGATCCGCCCCGGCATTGAGCATCAACGTCCCTGCCGGCCGCAGCGCCAGGCTCGGCGGCCGCGCCTTCATCAGGATTCGCACGACTTCGCGGGTGCGCTCGCTGGTCGCCAGTTCGGGCCGCATCGCCAGCAGGTAGGCGTCGATCTCGTGCCGCGAGCGCGGGATATCGACCGCGCCGAGCATCTCGGCAATCCGCGCCGTCTCCGCGAAGTAACGGTCCTGTTCGGCAACGGGCAGCGCCGGATTCACATAGTGCAGATGCGCGCTCAGGAAGCTCGAGACCTCGGCGACGTGCACCCACGTCAGCAGCGCAGGGTCGCTCGCCTGGTATGGGCGCCCGTCGGGCGCGGTGCCGCTCACGCCAAGATGAATCTGCCTGACCCGTTCGATCAGCGCCAGCGCGTCGTGCCGGTTGCCATAGGTGGTGCCGGCGATGAAGGTCGCGGTGCGGCGCAGCCGTCCGAGGATATCCGTGCGGAACGACGAGTGATCCCACACGCCGGCCAGCGCCAGTGGATGCAGAGCCTGCAAGAGCAGGGCGCTGATGCCGCCGGTCATCATCGAGGTGAAATCGGCGTGGACTTTCCAGCAGACGGTTTCGGGGCCGAACAGGCCGGGATCGCCAGGCGGCGAGGAGTAGTCGAGCGTCGGGCCGCTGCCGCTTGTCAGGTGCGTGACGCCGTTCGCCAGCTTCGAGCGCACGTGCTGGGTGAGGCGTTGGACGAGGCCGGCGCGCTCATCGGAATAGCTGGCTTCATCGGACATGGCTGGCGCTCGGAGCTCTCCTGATCTGGCGGGTTTCGCTCGTTTTCTGCTGGTTTCGTGAGGCGATCCGCAGCGGCTCAGGACTCGCCCGCATCCCACAGGTTACGCACCGGGCTGGACGAATCCGGCGCGGCGAGGCCGAAGTGCCGGTAGGTCAGCAGCGTCGCCACGCGGCCACGCGGGGTGCGTTGCAGAAAACCTTGCTGGATCAGGTACGGTTCGAGCACGTCTTCGATGGTGTCGCGCTCCTCGCCGATGGCCGCCGCCAGGTTGTCGACGCCTACCGGCCCGCCGTCGAACTTGTGCAAGATGGCTTCGAGCAGCTTGCGGTCCATCAGGTCGAACCCCACCGGATCCACGTCGAGCATTCTGAGCGCGGCGTCGGCTACCTGCGCGGTGATGTTGCCGTCCGCCTTTACCTCGGCGAAGTCGCGCACGCGGCGCAGCAACCGGTTGGCGATTCGCGGCGTGCCGCGGGCGCGCTTGGCGATTTCAAAGGCGCCGTCCGGATGAATTTGCGCATTGAGCAGCGACGCCGAGCGCGTGACGATGCGTGCCAGTTCTTCGGCGTTATAGAACTCGAGCCGCGAGACGATGCCGAAGCGGTCGCGCAGCGGATTGGTCAGCATGCCGGCGCGAGTGGTGGCGCCGACCAGGGTGAATGGCTGCAGGTCGAGCTTGACGCTGCGCGCCGCCGGCCCTTCGCCGATCATGATGTCGATCTGATAATCCTCGAGCGCCGGATACAGGATTTCCTCGACGACCGGCGAGAGCCGGTGAATTTCGTCGATGAACAGCACATCGTTCTTTTCGAGGTTCGTCAGCAACGCCGCGAGGTCGCCGGCGCGCTCCAGCACCGGGCCGGACGTCTGCCGCAGATTGACACCCATTTCCCGCGCGATGATGTGCGCGAGTGTGGTTTTGCCGAGACCCGGCGGCCCGAACAGCAGCACGTGGTCGAGCGATTCGGAGCGGCGCCTCGCGGCCTCGATAAAGATTTCGAGCTGGCCGCGCACCTTTTCCTGCCCGACGTATTCGTCGAGCTGACGCGGGCGCAACGCGCGCTCGAACGCTTCTTCGTTCGGCGAGACGGGCGTGGCGGCAATGATGCGCTCGGCGGCGAGTTTGTCGGTTTCGATCATGTCGGCATTGTACCGCGCGGTGCTCGCCGCCGAAGCTAGCCGATCGGCCAGGGTGCATCCCGCGGCGCGGCATGCCAGGATTTAGCCCATGCACGCGGGGTGGCCCGCCTGGCTTGAACCGCTTTAACCTTTTGAGAGCGCCTTCAGTGCGAGCTTGATGCCCTCGGACACGCCCGTGCCCGCCGGCACGTTCTTGACGGCCGCCAAGGCTTCTTTTTCGGAGTAACCCAATGCGATCAATGCGTTCAGGATGTCAGAGGCGTGGTCGGACGCCGACACGGCGCCCGCCATCGCGCCCAGGTCGGCGCCAATCTTGCCCTTCAGTTCGAGCAGCAGGCGCTCCGCCGTTTTCTTGCCGATGCCCGGTACCCGCGTGAGGCGCGCTGCGTCCTGCATCGTGACGGTCTGCGCCAGTTCGTGCACGCTCATGCCGGACAACACGCCGAGCGCCATGCGCGCGCCAATGCCGCTGATCTTCAGCAATTCGCGGAAGGTGGCGCGCTCTTCGGCGCTGCCAAAACCGAACAGCAGATGGGCGTCTTCGCGCACGATCATCTGGGTGAGCAGAACCACCCGTTCGCCGGTCGCAGGCAGGTTGTAGAACGTGCTCATCGGCACATCGACTTCGTAGCCCACGCCGTTACAGTCGACGAGCAGGTGTGGCGGATTCTTTTCCAGCAGGACGCCGGCAATGCGACCGATCATGGCGGGTTCAATCGTGAGAGAAAGGGCGAGTGTAGCGCAGGGCGCCGCCCGTGAGCGAACGTAAGCGTAGGCGTTTTCGCGGTTGACCAGCCGAAAACCGGCCTCTAGACTGAGATCCCTTTTGGCGGGTTCTCGCCCCATCACCGAAAGGATTTATGCTGAGTTTCACTACCATCGCCATCTTTGCCGGCGCGTGCCTCGCGCTCACTGCCACGCCGGGTCCCGACATGCTGCTGATTGCATCGCGCAGCGTCAGCCAGGGAAGATCAGCGGGATTTGCGTCGCTTGCGGGCATTCTGGTGGGCACTTACTGCCACGCACTGGCCGCGGCTTTCGGACTGGCGCAGCTATTTGTCGCCGTGCCCATGGCCTACAACGCCGTGCGCTTTGCCGGCGCGGCCTACCTCGCGTATCTCGCCTGGAAGACGATCCGCTCGAAGGGCACCGCGCTCTCGCCGGACGCATCAATGAGCCGCTATCCCGTCGGGCGCATTTTCCGCCAGGGCCTCTTCACCAATCTGCTGAATCCGAAAGTGGCGCTTTTCGTGCTGGCCTTGTTTCCACAATTCGTGCGGCCGGAAGCGGGGTCGGTGGCGTTGCAGATCATGGCGCTTGCAACCGTGCTGAATTGCATCGGCTTTTGCGTGAACGGCGCGGTCATCCTGATGGCGAGCAAGCTGAGCCGGAAACTGAGGTCGGGGCATCGCCCTTCGCGGGTGCCGCAATATCTGCTGGGCGGGGTGTTCGCCGGGCTCGCCTGCCGCCTGGCGCTGGCGAGCCGTAATTGAACGCCTCGGTGCGCGCGCGCCGGCCGTGATTAACCCACCAGCCGCCCGCGCCGCACCCGCAGCCCCTTTTTGGCGAGCGAGGGCGCGATTGCGCCCAGCGTGCTGAGCGTGCTGCCGCCGTGAGCGTGGCAGATCGCCATGCCGAGCGCGTCGGCGGCGTCGGTGCTGGGTACGCCGGAGAGGTTCAGCAGGCGCACCACCATCTGTTGCATCTGCTCCTTGGTGGCGCGGCCGTAACCCACCACGGCCTGCTTCAATTGCAGCGCGGTATATTCGGCCACCGGCACGCCGCCCGCCACCAGGCCGCAGATCGCCGCGCCGCGCGCCTGGCCGAGCAGCAGCGTGGATTGCGGATTGACGTTGACGAACACCTTTTCGATCGCGGATTGGTCTGGAGCGTGCTGACGGATCAACGTCGAAATGCCTTCGAAGATCGTCCCCAGGCGCGACGGCAGGTCGGCGTCGGCGGTCTTGATGACGCCACTCGCCACGTAAGTGAGTTGATGACCGTTCTGGTCGATCACGCCGAAACCGGTCACACGCAAGCCGGGGTCGATGCCGAGAATTCTCATGAGATGCGCTGCGAACTAAGTGCCTGCGATACTACAACGAACCGGCGGTCCGGCGGCGCGCGCAAATCGCGAAGACAGGAATAAATGGGCTCGCCGGATTTTGCGCCACGTGGCAAGCTGAAGAATTGCGGCATTCGCTGCAACCGGGACGTGCGCACGTGGAAACCTATCGAAATCTAAGCGGTGATTCCGGCATCGAGTCTTATGCGCTCGGTGACGGTTGCATCGCGGTTCGCTTCAAGTCCGGTGTGATCTATTGGTACACGGACGCGAGTGTCGGTCCGGATCATGTTGCGGAAATGATTCGTTTGGCCCGCTACGGAAAGGGACTGAGCACTTACATCAGCAGCCACCCTGACGTGAGTGCGGGTTACGCCAGAAAAATCCCCGAGGCCTGAACAGCGCGCTTCGGCTGAATTCACCTGAAGGCGCTCACATGAAAAACGGCCCGGCGGAAAATTCCGCCGGGCCGTTTTTTCTCGGACCCTGGAGCCCAAAGCGCCACTCGAAAGCGCCGCCGGCTCAAGCCGCAATGATCAGTGCCGGAAGTGACGCACGCCCGTCAGCACCATGGCGATGTTGTGCTCGTCGGCTGCGGCGATCACTTCGTCGTCGCGCATCGAGCCGCCCGGCTGGATCACGGCCGTCGCGCCTGCTGCGACCACCACGTCGAGGCCGTCGCGGAACGGGAAAAATGCGTCCGACGCCACCGCCGAACCCGTCAGCGTCAAGCCCGCATTCTGCGCCTTGATGCTTGCAATGCGTGCCGAGTCCACGCGGCTCATCTGACCGGCACCGACGCCGAGCGTCATGCCGTTGCCGCAGAACACGATGGCGTTCGACTTCACGTACTTCGCCACGCGCCATGCGAACAGCAGATCGTCCATTTCCTTCGGCGTCGGATGACGCTTCGTGACGACGCGCAGTTCATGTGGCTGCACGTTGTGCGAGTCCAGCGATTGCACCAATAGGCCGCCGCCCACGCGCTTCAGGTCGAAGGTGTTGTGTCCGTCGCCGAGCGCGATTTCAAGCAACCGCACATTCTTCTTCGCTTCGAACACCTGGCGCGCCGCCACGCTGAACGAAGGCGCAATTAGCACTTCGACGAACTGCTTGGTCACAGCTTGCGCCGCCGCTTCGTCCACTTCGCGGTTGAAGGCGATGATGCCGCCGAACGCCGAGGTCGGATCGGTTTGCAAGGCCTTCGAATAGGCTTCGTGCGCATCCGCACCCACTGCCACGCCGCACGGATTGGCGTGCTTGACGATCACGCAGGCCGGCACGTCGAAGGTCTTCACGCATTCCCACGCCGCATCGGAATCGGCGATGTTGTTGTATGACAGTTCCTTGCCCTGCAACTGCTCGTAGTTTGCCAGCGCGCCGGCCGGCACCGACAGATCGCGGTAAAACGCGGCGCTCTGATGCGGATTTTCGCCGTAGCGCAGATCCTGCACCTTGTCGAACGCCAGGTTGAAGGTGGCCGGATAGGTGTTGCGCGACGAATGCTGCAGCTCTTCGGTCAGGCTGGTTAGATAATTCGTGATGGCGCCGTCGTATTGCGCCGTGTGCGCGAACACCTTGGTGGCCAGACGGAAGTTCGTCTTGTACGAAACCGCATTGCTGTGTGTGCGCATTTCTTCGAGCACCACCGCGTAATCCGCAGGGTCGACCACCACCGTCACGTCACGATGATTCTTCGCCGCCGAACGCAGCATGGTCGGGCCGCCGATGTCGATGTTCTCGATCGCGTCTTCCAGCGAGCATTCTTCCTTCGACACCGTCTGCACGAACGGGTACAGATTCACGACCAGCAGATCGATGGTCGGAATGTCGTGCTTTTCAAGCGCGGCCATGTGCTCCGGCAGATCGCGGCGCGCGAGGATGCCGCCGTGCACCTTCGGATGCAGCGTTTTCACGCGCCCGTCGAGCATTTCCGGGAAGCCTGTGTAGTCAGCGACTTCGGTGACGGCGAGCCCCGCGTCCGCGAGCAGTTTCGCGGTGCCGCCGGTGGACAGGATCTTGACGCCGAGGTCCGAGAGCGATTTGGCGAAATCGACGATGCCGGACTTGTCGGAAACGGAGATGAGCGCTTGCTTGATCATGATGAAGAATGAGAAGCCGAAGAGGTGGACGTGGCAGGGCGCCAGGAAATTACATCGAGCTACAGCAAACCGTGCTGTTGCAATTTCTTGCGCAGCGTATTGCGGTTGATGCCGAGATACTCGGCGGCCAGCGACTGATTGCCGCCGGCCTGCTCGAGCACCACCTCGAGCAACGGTTTTTCGACACACGAAATAACCATGTCGTAGACGTCGTGCGGATTGGAGCCGTCGAGATCCTGGAAGTACATGCCCAGGCTGTCGCGGACGGATTGTTCGATATTGTTCTTGCTCATGCTGCTAGTCGGTCGGAGTGGTCCGGCTCGCCGTTCGGGTTGACATCCTCTTCCACGTAGACGAGGCGGTCGGAGAGCGCCTTTTGGGCGTCGAAGAACTCGTTGACGGCGAGAAGTTGTTCGCGCGTCGTGTCCAGCGTATTCATGCGGTGCCGGAACACGTTGGCGCCAGAAAGGCCGCGAGTGTACCAGCCGATGTGCTTGCGTGCTGTGCGCACGCCCGTAAATTCGCCGTAGAACGCGTAGTGATCTTCGAGATGCTCGTTCATGACCTGCTGGATCTCGTCGATGCGCGGCGGCGGCAGCAACTCGCCCGTTTGCAGGAAATGTTCGATCTCGCGGAACAGCCACGGACGCCCCTGCGCCGCGCGCCCAATCATGATGGCGTCGGCGCCGGTGGCGGCGAGCACCTCGCGCGCCTTCTGCGGCGAGGTGATGTCGCCATTCGCGACCACCGGGATGCGCACCGCGGCCTTCACGGCGGCGATGGTCTCGTATTCGGCCTCGCCGTGATACAGGTCGGCGCGGGTGCGGCCGTGCACCGTCAGCATCGAAATGCCGGCGTTTTCAGCCAGATGCGCCACGCTCAGCGCGTTTTTGTTGTCGCGGTTCCAGCCAGTGCGGATTTTCAGCGTGACAGGCACCGCGTCCGGCCCGACACCCACCGCGCCCACCACTGCCTCGACGATGCGCTGCACGAGCGGCTCGTTTTGCAGCAGCGCGGAGCCAGCCGCCACATTGCAGACCTTCTTGGCCGGACAGCCCATGTTGATGTCGATGATCTGCGCGCCGTTGGCGACGTTGTAGCGGGCTGCCTCGGCCATCATGGCCGGATCCGCGCCGGCGATCTGCACGGCGATCGGTTCGACCTCGCCCGCGTGATTGGCGCGGCGCATGGTCTTCTCGCTCTTCCACAACTGCGCGTTCGACGCGACCATTTCCGACACGGCATAGCCCGCGCCCAGCCGCTTGCAGAGCTGGCGGAACGGCCGGTCGGTCACACCCGCCATGGGGGCGACGAACAGGTTGTTGCGCAAATTGTGAGGGCCGAGAGTGGGCATAGCAAAGACGCAACCGTCGAACATCAGCGAGATGGGGACGGGCGCGAAATACGAGGGAAAACCGCTATTTTAGCGTTAACGGATAGCCGGCACCGGACTTGAATCCGCCGTAACCCATTAAATCTTCTATGAAAGTGCGTGGATTCATAGAACCGCGAAACGCGAATCACCCGAAGCGGGCGCAGGGGTTCGCGTATGCACCGTGCCTGCGCATACGCGTCGCGCGCTTCGTGTGCGGACGGCTAATTTTGCAAACGTCCGGCGTCTAACGGCGTTGCCCGAACATCATCTGGCGTGCCAGCGCGGTCTTGACCGGCGGCACGAATTCGAGCGCGGTCAAGGCGAGCCCGCGCAGCGTGGCGAGGGCGGGGAAGTCGACGGTGAAGAGGCGCGCGAGCGTGTCGGTCGAACGGATCGTCAGGCGCCGGTCGAGCGTGCGGCGCTGCGCGAACGCGGCCAGCGCGAGCGGCGTGGCGCCGAATGTCGAGAGCGCGTCGGTGAGCGCGTGCGCATCGCGCAGTCCCAGGTTCAGCCCCTGGCCGGCCACCGGATGCAGCGTCTGTGCCGCATTGCCGATCGCCACTACGCGGCCCTTGACGAGCGTGTCGAGCGCGTTCAGGCCAAGCGGGAAAGCGGCGCGGCCTTTGATCTGCGTGAAGCGGCCCATGCGGTCGCCGAATGCGGCGCCGAGTTCGCGCAGGAAGGCGTCGTCGGGCAACTGGGCGCGGCGAGCCGCTTCTTCCGGCGAGCAGCACCAGACGAGCGCGTAATCGGCGTCGCGCGGGCCGCCGGTGGGCAGCAGCGCAATCGGCCCTTGCTCCGTGAAGCGTTCCCACGCGACATGCGGCCGCGGCGTCGACACGCTCACCGTGCCGACCAGCGCGGTCTGCCCATAGTCGCGGGTGCCGGCGGCGCTGCCGCTTTTCTGCTGCTCGTGGAACAGACCGCCCTCGGCATTCACGAGAATGCGCGTGCGCAGATTGCGTTTGCCCTGCGCGGTTTCGACCGGCAGCGTCACGCCCTCGTGCTCCTGAAGCGGCGTCTGCGCCGAGGTGTTCTGTAACCAGTGGACGGCGCTCGGCCGCGCGGCTTCGGCGAGCGCCTGCACGATCGAGCCGTAACGCAGCACATAGCCGAGCGCGGGCAGACCGTGTTCGGTGTGGTCAATCAGCGTGCGGCCGAAATGCCCGCGCTGCGACACGTGGATCCGATGAATCGCCGTGGCGTCCGCCGGCCAGCGCAGCGGTTCGAGGATCATCCGGCTGCCTTGCGACACCGCAATCGCACGCGGATCCCCCTGCGCGTCTTCCGGCTTGCGGGCGTCGACCAAAGCAATCGACAGCGCCCGGGTCGCGCTACGGCGTGCAAGCCAGCCGGCCAACGCGAGCCCGACCGGTCCGGCGCCGACAATCGTCACGTCGAAGTCGAACGGCGCGGCGCCGGCATCGGGCGCACCGGACGAGACCGGTTGCGGTTGAGAAACGTCGCTCATGAGCTTAGGGTGTCCGTGCTGTCATGCCTTGCGCGCCGCGCCGGCCGCGCTCCGCGCTTCCCGCATCAGCGCCTCGATCTCGTCAGCCTTGACCGGCACCCCGCGCGTCAGCAGTTCGCAGCCGTCCGCCGTCACCACGGCGTCGTCCTCGATGCGGATGCCGATGTTCCAGTACTTCTCGGGCACGTTCTCGCCTGGGCGAATGTACAGACCCGGTTCGATCGTCAGCGCCATCGAAGGCCGCAGGATGCGTGACGGCAGTGCGCCTTGCGCGTCGCGCGGCGCATGGCGCTCGCGATAGTCGCCGCAATCGTGCACGTCCATGCCGATCCAGTGGCTCGTGCGGTGCATGTAGAACGGCGCATAGGCGCGTTCTTCGATCACGTCATCGACCGAGGAAAACAGTCCGCGCTCGATGATGCCCGTGTCGAGCAGCCCCTGCGACAGCACGCGCAAGGCGGCGTTATGCGGATCGTCGAAGGAAGCGCCTGCGCGCGTGGCGGCAATCGCGGCTTCCTGCGAGGCCAGCACGATGTCGTACAGCTCGCGCTGCGCCGGCGTGAAGCGGCCGTTCGCCGGGAAGGTGCGGGTGATGTCGGAGGCGTAGCCGTCCAGTTCGCAGGCGGCGTCGATCAGGATCAGGTCGCCGTCCTGCGCGACGGTGTTGCCCGCGGCATAGTGCAGCACGCAGGCATTGGCGCCTGCTGCGACGATCGAGCCGTATGCCGGCCCTTGCGCGCCGTGCTTGCGGAACGTGTACAGCAGTTCGGCTTCGAGTTCGTATTCGTGTACGCCGGCGTGGGACGCAGCCATGGCGCGGCGGTGCGCGATGGCCGAGATTTCGCCGGCCCGGCGCATGATGGCCAGTTCGTGGCTGTCCTTGATGAGGCGCATTTCGTCGAGCAGCGGCAGGATGTCGTGCGCAGCGGCCGGCGCGGCGATACCGCTGCGGCCCTTGGCGCGCACCGCATCGAGCCAGCGGCGCACGTTTTCGTCGAGACCTGCCGAGCTGCCGAGTGCGTAGTGCAGCGCGGGCTTGTCCGCGAGGATGGCGGGCAGTTCGGCCTCGATCTCATCCACCGCAAAGGTGGCGTCGAAGCCGAACGCCTCGCGCGCGGCTTCTGGACCGAAGCGAAAGCCTTCCCAGATCTCGCGCTCGGCGTTCCTGGCGCGGCAGAACAGGATGGCGGCCGGGTCGTTCTCGCCCGCGCTCGCGTCCAGCACCAGCAGGCCTTCGGGCTCGGTGAAGCCGGTCAGGTAGTAGAAATAGCTGTCGTGCCGGTAGGGATAATCCGCGTCGCGGTTGCGCACCACTTCCGGCGCAGTGGGGACGATGGCGACGCCGCCGCCTGCCGCGCGCAGGGCGGCGAGCACGCGCTCGCGGCGCTGGCGGTAAATGTCGATGGCGAGAGTGGGTTCGGTCGGCTGGTTCATCGTGAGATTGTAGCGCCCAATCGGCCTCGGGTTTCAGCACCCTGGCCATCAGGCCAGGTGGACGGGCGGCCCGTAAAGCCGCAATGTTGCAATCCGTCCACAGGTGCGGTGGGCGTTGATCCGGAAGATGGCGCGCGGTTGTCAGGAGGGCCGTCAACCCACGTATACTTCCGCCCAATTCCAGAAAAGGCAATTGTGATGATGAAACTCATCGGTTCGTTCGGCAGCCCGTTCGTGCGCAAGGCGCGGATCGTGTTCGCCGAGAAGAAGATCGACTACAACCTGGTGCTCGAAAACGTCTGGGCGCCGGACACCACCATCCATACCTTCAATCCGATCGGCAAGGTGCCGTGTCTCGTGATGGAAGACGGCGAGGCGGTGTTCGATTCGCGGGTGATCTGCGAATACGTCGATACGCTGTCGCCGGTCGGCAAGCTGATTCCGCCGTCCGGGCGCGAGCGCGTCGAGGTGCGCTGCTGGGAAGCGCTCGCCGACGGGCTTCTGGACGCGGCGGTGCTGATCCGCCTCGAAGGGACGCAGCGGCCGGCCGAACACCGCTCGGACACGTGGGTGGCGCGCCAGCAACTCAAGATCGACGACGGCCTCGTGGCGATGTCGAAAGGGCTGGGCAGCAAGACATGGTGTGCGGGCAATCGCTACACGCTGGCGGATATTTCCCTCGGCTGCGCGCTCGGCTACCTGGATTTCCGCATGCCGCAGTTGAACTGGCGTGAGCTGTACCCGAACCTCGACAAGCACTTCCAGAAGCTGTCGCAACGGCAATCGTTCATGGACACCTTGCCGTCCGACTGAGGGCGGCTTGCGAATCTGACGGACGGCATGGCACGACCAGGGCGGAGCCGTGCGCGCGGGGCAGAGGTGCAAAGCCGCAAGATCCCCATGCGCCGCGAGGGCGCATGGCGCGCCGCGTCAGGTCGCCGCGAGTTCCACTTGCGGCGCAAACGTGTCGGCGCTCGCAATCGGCCACCACTTCTCGTAGATCGAGTAGCGGTACTTCCCGTTCAGCAGATCGTTCGGTTCCAGATACTTCAGCAGATCCGACATCAGGCTGACCTCATGCGAGGACACGCGCCGCACGATGTGATGCGCGCGCAATTCGGCCGGATGCTTGAGGCCGGCGGCCTGGATGATTTCCTGCAGCGCGTGCAGCGTGTTGTGATGGAAGTTGAAGACGCGGTCGGACTTGTCCTGCACCACGAGGGCGCGCTGGCGCACCGGGTCCTGGGTGGCGACGCCGGTCGGACAGCGGCCCGTGTGACACGTCTGCGCCTGGATGCAACCCACCGCGAACATGAAGCCGCGCGCCGAGTTGACCCAGTCCGCGCCAATCGCCAAAGTCTTGGTGATGTCGAACGCGGTGATCATCTTGCCGCTCGCGCCAATGCGAATCCGTTGCCGCAGGCCGATGCCGACCAGCGTGTTGTGCACCAGCAGCAGTCCTTCCTGCAGCGGCACGCCGACGTGATCGGTGAATTCCAGCGGCGCCGCGCCGGTGCCGCCTTCCGCGCCGTCCACGACGATGAAGTCCGGCAGAATGCCCGTTTCCAGCATCGCCTTGGCAATGCCGAAAAACTCCCACGGATGGCCGATACACAGCTTGAAGCCGGTGGGCTTGCCGCCTGACAGATTGCGCAGGCGTTCGACGAATTCGAGCAGGCCGCGCGGTGTGGAAAACTCGGAGTGTGTGGCGGGCGAAATGCAGTCGCGGCCCATCGGCACGCCGCGCGTCTCGGCAATCTCCGGCGTGATCTTGGCGGCCGGCAGCACGCCGCCGTGACCCGGTTTCGCGCCTTGCGAGAGCTTCACCTCGATCATCTTCACTTGCGGTTCGCGCGCCTGCTTCGCGAACTTGTCCGGATTGAACGTGCCGTCGTCGTTGCGGCATCCGAAGTAGCCCGAAGCAATTTCCCAGATGATGTCACCGCCGTGCTCGCGGTGATACTTTGACATCGAGCCTTCGCCGGTGTCGTGTGCGAAGTTGCCCTTCTTCGCGCCGAGGTTGAGCGCCATGATTGCGTTGGCTGAGAGCGAGCCGAAGCTCATCGCCGACACGTTGAAGATCGACATCGAATAAGGCTGCTGGCGGTCCGGGCCGACCACCACGCGGAAGTCGTGACCATCGAGCTGGGTGGGCGCGAGCGAGTGGCTGATCCACTCGTGCGCTACGGCTCTGACATCGAGTTCGGTGCCGTAGGGGCGGCTGTCCACATCATTTTTCGCGCGCTGATAGACGATGCTGCGCTGGGCGCGCGAGAACGGCTTTTCGTCCGTGTCGTCCTCGACGAAATACTGGCGAATTTCCGGCCGGATGAATTCGAACATGAAACGGAAATGGCCCCACAGCGGGTAGTTGCGCAGGATGGCGTGGCGTGGCTGGGCCAGATCGAAAATACCGAGCGCGACGAGCAAGACCGGAACGATGATCCAGAACCACGACAGATGTTGCGCGGCAGCGAGCGCGGCTACGGCGACGAGCAGCACAACCGCGCACCACATGGCCAGATAACGTCGAGAAAACATGGGGACTCCGTTGCAGAGAGCGGGTTGACCGCTGATGGCGCTGATTGTTATGTTGCTGCGCTGCACGCAGCGTGTGGCTGATTTTCCTGCTTGTCATGCAGTTTTTGCGGCTATTGAGGCCGCCGTCATGCAGCGGACCGCGCGCATAACGAACCGCGCGGCCCTTCGCATGAGCGGCTTACCGGGCGCTGAGCAGCGCGGCGGTCTGCGGCGTCCTGGCCGCCGGTTGCACCAGCTGCGCCGTCACGGCGTGCTCGATGATGCCGCCGCCCAGACAGATCTCGCCATCGTAGAGCACGGCCGATTGCCCGGGTGTGACAGCCCACTGCGCGTCGTCGAAATTGAGCGCGAAATGGCCGTCCGTTTCGCCCGCCGTGCTGAACGTGCAGGCGGCATCGGCCTGGCGGTAGCGCGTTTTTGCCCCGCAGGCGAACTCTTCGGCGGGCGGCTGGCCGGCGACCCAGCTGGTATTGCCCGCGCTCAGCCTATGGCTCAGCAGCCACGAATGATCGTGACCCTGGGCGACATACAGCGTGTTCGACGGAATATCCTTGCCCGCGACGAACCACGGCTCGCCGCTGCCTTCCTTGCTGCCGCCGAGGCCAATGCCCTTGCGCTGGCCGAACGTATAGAACGCGAGGCCGATATGCTCGCCGACCACCTTGCCGTCGGTGGTCTTCATGGGACCCGGCTTGGTGGGCAGATAGCGGTTCAGGAAATCGCGGAACGGCCGCTCGCCGATAAAGCAGATGCCGGTCGAATCTTTTTTCTTCGCGTTCGGCAGGCCGATCTGTTCGGCGATCTCGCGCACCTTCGTCTTGGGGATCTCGCCGAGCGGAAACATCGTCTTCGATAACTGGGCCTGGTTCAGGCGATGCAGGAAGTACGACTGGTCTTTCGTATGGTCGAACGCCTTCAGCAGTTCGAAGCGGCCTTCGACCTCACGCACGCGCGCATAGTGGCCAGTCGCGATAGTTTCCGCGCCGAGCGTCATGGCGTGATCGAGGAAGGCCTTGAACTTGATCTCGGCGTTGCACAGCACGTCCGGATTCGGCGTGCGGCCCGCCGAGTATTCGCGCAGGAATTCGGCGAATACGCGGTCTTTGTATTCGGCGGCGAAGTTGACCGCTTCGACGTCGATGCCGATCAGATCGGCCACCGAGACGACGTCGATCCAGTCCTGCCGGGTCGAGCAGTACTCGCTGTCGTCGTCGTCTTCCCAGTTCTTCATGAACAGGCCGACGACCTCGTAACCCTGCTCTTTGAGCAGCCATGCGGTGACCGACGAATCGACGCCGCCCGACATGCCTACTACGACTTTCTGCTTGCTCATTGTGTGCCTGACTTGCTGGATCGGGTGGGGCCGACCGAATGCGTATGCACGAAGTCGAGCGGGAAACGCCGGCCTGCGAGGTAATCGTCGATACAGCGCATCACGAGCGGCGTGCGATGCCGTTCGGGACACGCGCGCAATTCCTCCGCGCTCATCCACAGCGTGCGGACGATATCGGGATCGAGCGCGCGGTTGACCTCAGCCTCGCCGACGCTGCCGCAATACGTGAAGCGCAGATAGGTGGCGCCCGAACTGTCCGGCCGCCCGAAATGCGCCACATACACGCCTACCAGCGCTTCGGGCGTGAAGTGATGCGCCGATTCTTCGAGGGTTTCGCGCACGACCGCTTCGGCCAGCGTTTCGCCCGCCTCCAGATGGCCGGCGGGCTGGTTCAGACGCAGCCCGTCGTCCGTATGTTCCTCGACGAGGAGGAAGCGTCCGTCGCGCTCGACGATGGCGGCCACGGTGACGTGCGCAGCCCAGGTTTCCGGATTCATGGGGCGGTATTTTACCGTTTATGGCGCCTGGCTGCCCGCAAGCGGGCGGGGCGGGACCCTCTGCGCGGCCATGCCGTGTCGCCCTGTCGTTGCCCTTGCTGCTGCCCTTGCCGCGGCGGCCCCCCGGATTGTCCCTGATTTCGGTGCGCCCCCCTGTTTCGGTTAAAGTGGTGTCGTTAGCCGTTGCAATTGCAAGCCGGCGTGCCTCGTCGGCAGCTCTGTCGTAATAACAGCAAGGCCGAGGAGGAGTCAAAGATGCACATTGGAGTGCCAGCCGAGACACGCGCGCACGAAACACGCGTCGCCGCCACCCCCGAGACGGTCAGGAAATACGTGTCGCAGGGCCACCGGGTCACCGTCCAGAGCGGTGCCGGAACGGGCGCCAGCTTCCCTGACGAGGCTTTCAGCGCGGCGGGCGCGGAACTCGTCGATGCAGCCAGTGCGTTCGGCGCCGATCTCGTCCTCAAAGTCCAATCGCCGACTGAAGCCGAGTTGCCGCAGCTGAAGCGCGGCGCGGTGCTGATCGGCATGCTCGATCCTTTCAATGCCGACAACGCGGCCAGCCTCGCCGCCGCCGGGGTGACCGCTTTCGCTCTGGAAGCCGCGCCGCGCACGACGCGGGCGCAAAGTCTCGACGTGCTGTCATCCCAGGCGAACATTGCCGGCTACAAAGCCGTGCTGCTCGCCGCCGACCTCTACCCGCGCTTCATGCCGATGCTGATGACCGCCGCCGGCACCGTGAAGGCGGCGCGCGTGCTGATCCTCGGCGCCGGCGTGGCGGGTTTGCAGGCCATCGCGACCGCCAGGCGCCTCGGCGCCGTGATCGAAGCCTCGGACGTGCGTCCAGCCGTGAAAGAGCAGATCGAGTCGCTCGGCGCCAAATTTCTCGACGTGCCCTATGAAACCGACGAGGAGCGCGAGGCCGCGCAAGGCGTCGGCGGCTATGCGCGGCCGATGCCGCCTTCGTGGCTGACGCGCCAGGGGGCGCTTGTCCACGAACGCGCCAAACAGGCCGATATCGTCATTTCCACCGCGCTGATTCCGGGCCGTCCCGCGCCGACGCTGATTTCCGTCGAAACCGTGCAGGCCATGAAACCCGGCTCGGTGCTGGTGGATCTGGCCGCCGGTCGTGGCCCCGAGTACGAAGGCCGGCGCGGCGGCAACTGCCCGCTGACGGAAGCCGACAGGATCGTGACCAGAAATGGCGTGCAGATTGTCGGCTACACCAACCTCGCTTCGATGGTGGCCGCCGACGCTTCTTCGCTCTACGCGCGCAATCTGCTCGACTTCCTGAAGCTGATCGTCGACAAGGAAGGCGCACTCAACATCGATCTCGCGGATGACATCGTCGCGGCCACGCTGCTGGCCCGTGACGGCGAAGTCATCCGCAAGGCATAAGACACACTTCCTGGGAGAACGGCGATGGAAGTCATCAACCATACGGTCATCAACCTGATCATCTTCATTCTCGCGATCTACGTGGGCTATCACGTGGTCTGGAATGTCACGCCCGCGCTGCACACGCCGCTGATGGCGGTGACCAATGCGATTTCCGCGATCGTCATTGTGGGCGCGATGCTGGCGGCCGGCCTGACGGTGGGCGGCACAGGCAAGTTTTTCGGGACCCTGGCGGTCGCACTGGCCGCGGTCAACGTGTTTGGCGGCTTTCTTGTCACCCGGCGAATGCTGGAGATGTTCAGGAAGAAAGAACCGAAGAAGCTGCCCGCAGCCGCCAAGGAGAACGCGTAATGAGTCTGAACGTCGTCACGCTGCTTTACCTGGTTGCTTCGGTCTGCTTCATTCAGGCGCTCAAAGGGCTCTCGAATCCGAAGACGGCGCGCATCGGCAACACCTTCGGCATGGCCGGGATGGCGATTGCGATCCTCACCACCATCGCGCTGATCCTCAAGCAGGCGGCCGGCCTCGGCTCGAATCTCGGACTCGGCCTCGGGCTGCTGTTCGCGGCGCTGGTGGTGGGCGGGGCGATCGGGGCGTTCGTCGCGGCGCGCGTCGAGATGACCAAGATGCCCGAACTGGTCGCCGCCATGCACTCGCTGATCGGCCTCGCGGCGGTGTGTATTGCGTATGCGGTGGTGTCGGAGCCGTCGGCGTTTGGCCTCGTCGACCCCGACAATCCGATTCCCGGTTTTCTGCCGTATGGCAACCGGATCGAGCTGTTCATCGGCACGTTTGTTGGTGCCATTACCTTTTCCGGTTCGGTGATCGCGTTCGGCAAGCTCTCCGGCAAATACAGGTTCCGTCTGTTTCAGGGCGCGCCGGTGGTGTATCCGGGCCAGCATCTGATCAACCTGATGCTGGCGATCGGCATGATCGGCTTCGGCGTGATCTTTTTTCTCACGCAGTCGTGGCTGCCGTTCATCATCATGACGCTGATCGCGTTCGCGCTCGGCGTGCTGATCATCATTCCGATCGGCGGCGCGGATATGCCGGTGGTCGTGTCGATGCTCAACTCGTACTCGGGCTGGGCGGCGGCAGGCATCGGCTTCTCGCTGAACAATCCGATGCTGATCATCGCCGGCTCGCTGGTGGGATCGTCCGGGGCGATTCTTTCGTACATCATGTGCCACGCGATGAACCGCTCGTTCTTCAACGTGCTGTTGGGCGGCTTCGGCGCGGAAGCGGGCGCGGCGGCCGCAGGCGGCGCGCAGGAGCAAAGGCCGGTGAAGTCGGGCTCAGCTGAGGATGCCTCGTTCATGCTCGGCAATGCCGAAACCGTGGTGATCGTGCCGGGCTACGGGCTTGCCGTGGCACGCGCGCAGCACGCGCTGAAGGAACTCACCGACAAGCTGACCGAGAAAGGCATCGACGTGCGCTACGCGATTCATCCGGTGGCAGGCCGCATGCCGGGTCACATGAACGTGCTGCTCGCCGAAGCCGAAGTCTCCTACGACATGGTCTACGAGATGGACGACATCAACAGCGAGTTCGGCCAGGTGGACGTGGTGCTGGTGCTCGGCGCGAACGACGTGGTGAATCCGGCGGCCAAGAACGATCCGAAGTCGCCGATTGCCGGCATGCCGATCATCGAGGCGTACAAGGCGCGCACGGTGATCGTCAACAAGCGTTCGATGGCGGCCGGCTACGCGGGTCTCGACAACGACCTCTTCTATATGGACAAGACCATGATGGTGTTCGGCGACGCCAAGAAGGTGATCGAGGACATGGTGAAGTCAGTGGAGTGAGGACGATCGACGGCGGGTTTTGGGCCGCGATTTTTACGGCCCGAACCTGCATCGGAATCACTGTCGTTTCACCCCGGGTTTCACTTCGACGTGCCGCAGAAAATCCGCGAGCCGTCTGCCTTCCATATCCGCAAACGGCTCGAGCACCTGCAACTCGCGAATCTCTTCGACGTCGAAATTGCGGAAGTCGCCGCGCAACTCGCACCACGCGCCGATGGTCCAGCGCGCGCCCCAATAAAACAGTCCGAGCGGCCAGATGCGCCGCTGCGAATGCGCGCCTTTGCGGTCGCGATAGGCGAAGCTCACGACGCGTTTGTCGTTGATGGCGAGATGCACCGCGTCGACCTTCCCGGCGAACTCCCCTTTGATGTGAAACGACGGCGCGAAAATCGGCAGCCGTTCGAGCGTCGCGCGTTTGTCGGCGGGCATCGCGGAGGCGATTTTCGCCAGCGCGCCGCGCGCCCCTTTGGCGAAACTCGCGCCGCCCCAGGTTTCGAGCATGCGCGCGCCGGCGGCCAGCGCGGCGAGCTCCTCGACGGTGAAGGTGAGCGGCGGCAGGCTGGCCGAGCGGCTCAGACGATAGCCAATGCCCGCTTCCCCTTCGATCGGCACGCCCGACAACTGCAGGTCGCGCACGTCGCGATAGACCGTGCGCGGCGAGATATGCAACCAGTCGGCAAGCTGCTGCGCGGTCGTCAGACGCCGGCCGCGCAGCAGTTCGGCGATCTGAAACAGGCGGTCGGCACGGCGCGTCATCGGGGGCGTGTTTGTCAGGGTGGAAGGCGATTTCGCGATGATAGCGCTGCGCGAAGACCGTGCGCGCAGCGGGATCGCAAAGGGCCATGCGCGGCGGGCGGATTCCGCTTCGCCGGTGGCGAGTCCGTCAGCCATGCTTCGGCGAATGCAGTCCGATGCGGTTGCCTTCGGTGTCGATAAAGAAGCCGATATAGCCGATGTTCCGAGGCAGCTCGATGGCTGGCCCTTGCACTTTGCCGCCGGCTTTCTCGACGCGTGCCAGTACGGCGTCGACATTCGGCTGCGCATTCAGATAGACGACCACGCCGTCGGCGGAAGGTTTGACCGTCGGGCTATGAACGATGCAGCCGCCGGTGGCCGGTTCGGTGTACTGGAAGATGCCGATCGGTTGATCGCCGAAATTCTCGCGGCGCAGCGCGGTGCCCAGCACGGTCTCGTAGAAACGCGCGGCGCGCTCGAAATCGGTGGAGGGAATTTCGAACCAGGAAACGATGTGGCTGGCGGCTTCTGACATTGCATTCTCCTTGGGCGGATCGGGCTGGGTTGCGCCAGCTTCGACCTTTGCGATGCGCCGGATGGCGTGATCAGAAGTGTGCGGCGGGGCTACTGACAACGGTCTGTCAGTAGCGTTGAGCGTTTCGGTCCATTCAAAGCAAAAGAGGCTGCGGACTTGACGTCCGCAGCCTCGCGACCAGCGTGTAAAAGCCGCTTATATCAATCCGCCGGCACGTCGTTCGCCGGGTTCGCCGGACGTTGCCTGACGCTGCCGGCAATCAGATCGAAGCGGAACAGGCGGCATTCCAGTGCGCCGTTAAAGAGCGGTGTCTTGGTCGATTCACGCAGCCGCAACTGACCGGGCAGCTTGCGATCCGAGGTCAGGATGAACGCGTGCCAGCCGGTGAAACGCTGCTTGAGCGCGTCGCCAAGCGACTTGAAGAATTCGCTGTCCGGCGCTTCTTCCTGGGCGCGGCGGAAGCTGTCGTCTTCGCGGTTTTCTCGCGTTTCGCGCAACTCGCCGCGCGCGTTGCGGCCGCGCACTTCGATCCGCTCGCCGTAAGGCGGGTTGGCGACGAGGATGCCCGGTTCCGTGGAAGGCGGCGCCATGCCGCGCGCGTCCACCTGCTTGAGCGAGACCGAAGACAGGCCCGCCCGTTCGAAATTGGCGCGGGCCTTGACGAGCATGTCGCCGGAAATGTCGCTGCCGAAAATCTGCAGATTGGCGCGCGAGGCGCGGGCGGCGTGTTTGGCATCCAGCGCCGCGGCTTTCAGCGCCTGCCAGGTCTTGGCTTCGTACTGCTTGAGCTTTTCGAAGCCGAAGCGGCGCTCGGCGCCTGGCGCGATATTCAACGCCACTTGCGCGGCTTCTGCGAGGAATGTGCCGCTGCCGCACATCGGATCGTAAAGCGGCGTGCCGGCGCTCCAGCCGGTCAGGCGCAGAATGCCCGCGGCGAGGTTTTCGCGCAGCGGCGCCGCGCCCTTGTCGAGACGCCAGCCGCGCTTGAAAAGCGGCTCGCCCGACGTGTCGAGGTACAGCGTGCAGTCCGTGGCGGTGAGGAAAGCGAACACGCGCACGTCGGGCGCGCTGGTGTCGATGTTGGGACGCGCACCGCTCACTTCACGCAAGCGGTCGCAAATCGCGTCCTTGACGCGCAGCGTGGTGAATTCGAGGCTGCGCAGCGGCGACTTGATGGCCGTGACGTCGACGCGCAGCGTTTCCTGCGCGGAAAACCATTGCTCCCAGCGCTGCTCAAGCGCGAGGGCATAAACATCCTGCTCGCTGCGATACGGCCGCTGGGCGATCTTCAGCAGCACGCGGCTGGCGATGCGCGAATGCAGGTTGGCCGCCATGCCGGCCGCCCAGCCGCCGCGGAAATGCACGCCGCCCGGGACTTGCGCGCCCGCGGTAAACGGCGCGCCATTGAGGTGGCGCGCGGCGATTTCGGCGAGCTCGGCCGCCAGCGCGGCTTCCAGGCCGCGAGGGCAGGGGATGAAAAAATCGAAGGACATGAAGTTGCCGGGAGGCGTTGAATAAGGCGCTATTGTACGCGGTCGGGGTGGGCGGGCAGACGCTGCGCCCGCGCCGTCACTCCATCAATGCCCTTCGCGCGATGCATTCACCGGCCACAGCAGATCGAGCGGCCGCCGCACTACGCGACGCCAGATCGCGCCGCGCAGCGAGCGCACCGTGTTGCGCCGCAAGTCGCGCGAACGCACGGCCATATGAAACGCCAGCGCGAAACTGACGGCCACGTTGAGGACGGCCATGCTGCACACGCCCGCGATGGCCCACCAGAACTCCGGCAGATCGAACGCGCCCTTGCCGAGCACGCCGAGCGCCACGCCGATCGAACCCGCGCTCAAGGTGACGTGCCGGACTTCGAAAGTGAAGGCAAGCGCGCTCACGATGGCGGGCACGAGGCCGAGCATCAGCCCCAGCGTGAGATTGCCCGCCACGCCGGCCACGTTCGAGCGGCACCAGCTCGCGAGGCGTGCGGCGCCGGCCGGCCCGAGGGTCATGCGCAGACGGCGGTTGTAGGTGAGGGCATCGGCGACCCGGTGCAGCACGAACCAGTTGTCTGCCCAGCCCGCCAGCAGGCTCGACGACCACAGCAGCACGCCGGTCAGCGCCGCATACAAGGGCGTGGGCCCGATCAGCGAGAACGAATGCAGCGTCGCGTGAGCTTTCTCGGGCGCGATGATGTCCGCGTGGAAGATGAGGTGCCATAGCAGTTGCACGCCGAGGCACACCGGGAAGACCAGCATCACGTTGCCGAACACGGCCGCAGCCTGGGTGCGGATCAGCGCGACCACCGAACTCACGAAGCTGTCCACGCCTTCGGGCGTGCCTGCGCCGTCGAGCTCGCGGGCGATGGTCGGCGCCGTCATGGCCGGCTGTTTGGTGGCGAGCGAGAAATGCAGGAAGTGCATCAACAGGAAGCTGGCCGCATAGTTGATGCCGGCGAGTAGGCCCTCGATCATCGTGTGCAGATGCGCGCCGGTGATGGCGAATTTCACGCATACCGTCACCACGGTGACAAGGCCGCCGCCCGCAGCCATGCGCAGCATCTTCAGGTATTCGGCGCGGTCGCGCGCAATGTAGTGCTCGCCGGTGTCGGCGCTGTATTCGACCACCTTGCGCGCCAGCAGCGAAAAGTTGCTGCGCAGCAGATGTGCGACGCTCTGGCTTGCATGGTTGGCCTTCACCAGTCCGGCGACGAGGCGTGAACTGGCGTGCGGGTCGTCGGACGCCATCCATGCGTCCAGCAGGTGCTCGGCGCGCTGGATCCGCATGCGCATGCGCTCCACCTGAAACACGATGTCGACGCTCACGCCGTTGCGGTAGAGGTGGCTAAAGACGTTGTCCGTGGCGGTGCGGCATTCGTCGAGCAGTACGCGCAGATAGTTGACCTCGTGCAGCAGCTTGCCGGTGTCGACGCCTTCCACTTGCGCGTGATGCGCCGTTTCCACTGCCAGCATGGCCCGCGTCAGGCGGTAGAACGGCTGCTTTTCCATGGCGACGCGCACGTCGGCGTCGCCCAGACGGCTGCGCACCGTCTGTGACAGGCCGGTGGAGCTGATCTGGCAGGTCAGGTTGTGCAGCGCCGCCAGCAGGTCGAGCGAGAAGGGCACGCCTTCGCGCGGGTTGTGCGCGTCGAGCTCATACGTGAACAGATCGCGGATGCGGCCGAGCAGATCGGTGGGCAGCGCGGCGATCCAGTCGGCGTCGTGCGCCGAGGTGAACATCAGCGTGAAGATGGCCGTCAGATCGCGGCGGTTCGGCGCGGGCGGAATCAGCGACGACTCGAAGCGTTCGAACAATGCGCCGAAGAAGGCCGAATGCACCGGCATGCCGGCGTCGCATAGCAGCGAAATGCCGTCGCTCTCGCGTAGCAGCGCACGCAGGATGCCCGCCACGTTGGCCTTCCACGCCGGGTTGCGGTCCAGCACGTGCAGCAGATAGCGCAGGCGCGCGTGTTCGGGCTGGCGGCGCGCGTCGTCGGCAAGCGGTTCTTGCGCCACGGGCTGCACGGCGCCGCCGCGATGGATCCAGTGCGCCAGCTCGATCAGCCATTCGCTGCGTTCCGCGTAGGGCGCGTGCTGATCGGCAATGGCCAGCAGGGCGTCGAGCTGGTGCCCGCTGTTGCGGGACGCGCGCCATTTCTTGACGAAGGTTTGGATGGAACGAAACATGGGGTGCTCAACGCGTGACGAGTCGCGCTCCTGGGGATGAAGTGCTCAGGATCGCTAATCAGGACGAATCCGGCAAGCTGTCCGGATGGGATAGGCCATTTCGACGCTGCGACGTCGATGCGCGCCGTCAGCGCGGGGCGGGGCGCGTGGACGCGGGTGCTTCGCCTGAAAAGCGGTACCGCGTTCGGCGCGAAAGCTCAAAGCGCGGCAGACGCGCCATGCACGCCTGCCGCGGCCACGCCGCGCAATCAGCCGTTCATGCCGGCGTCATCGACTGCCGCACTCGGCCCGACCGGCAACGGACAGGGCACGGTGGCCGGCGCCATCTTTGCCGGCACGCCGGAAGCATTCTTCGCCGAGGCGGCGGTGGACATGCGCGGCGCCGCGGCCGCCATGGCCTTGATGCCGGCCGCGATCTGCGTGGAGATCTGCTGCACGGCCTGGCGATGGCCGTCGATCAACGCGTCGTAGCCCGCCGTCACCGGCGCGCTGATGGTGCTGCGGCAGGTCATGACGGTCTCGGTGCGCACCGCGCGCACGCTCCACACCGCATCGATCAGGGCATGCGAACCCGGCCACGATTCGAAGCGCTGCACGTTGACGCTGACCCGATATACGGGCGTGCCTTCCGGATACGCGGTGCCGAACACGTCGATGGTATGCAGCTGTTGCGTGAGATCCGTCGACAGCGCGCGACGGATCTCGTCGCCCGGCAGCGAGGCCCAGCGTTCCTGTTCGAGAATCTGCACCTGGGTCGTGCCGCTCTGCACCACGAGCTGGTTCTTGGCGACCTGCGACGGCACGTCGACCGGCGCCACTTCGATCAGCAGCGGCGCGCTGGCCGCGCTGCTGGCGGTGGCGGTGGCGGCGGGCGCGGCGTCGGCGCCTAGCGTATAGAAATGGCTCGGCGGCGACGAAGAGCAGGCCGCGAGCGCCAGCAGTCCGGCACAGGCGCCGAGGCACGCGGCGGCGCGGGCAAGCCCGCGCGGCGAACGGGGGAGCCGGGCAAACATCATGGTTTATCTCCTGGTTTTCCGCGCAACAGCGATTCCGGATGGCGCTCCAGATAATCCGACAGCGCATTCAGAGATTGCAGCGTGCGGGTCAGTTCCTGCAGCGCCTGGTGCACGTCCGATTGCAGCGGCGAGTCCTGCTGCAGCGTCGCTTCGGCCGAGCCGAAGGTCTGCTTGGCGGCCGCCAGCGTATCGCGTGCTTCCGGCACCACCTCGGTGTTCAGGCGCGAGAACAGCTTGTCCGCGTTCTTCAGCGAGCTGTTCAGGTTCTCGCCGATCTGGTCGAACGGCACCTGATCGAGCTTCTTGGCGATATCGGCCACCTGCAGTTGCAGCTCGTCGAGCGTGTTCGGGATCGTCGGCAGTTCGAGCGGATCGCTGTTGACGTCGACCGTGGCCGGCGGCGCTTTCGGGAAGATGTCGAGCGCCACATACAACTGGCTGGTGATCAGGTTGCCCGTGCGCAACTGGCCGCGCAGGCCGTGCTGCACCAGACGCTGCAGCAGTTGCTGCCCGGCGACGCTGCCCGGCGCCGGGGCCGTTTCGCGGAAGCGCTTGCCGAGCCGGTCGGGGTACAGGTTCATCGTTACCGGCATGGTGAAGTTGTTGGTCTTCGGGTCGTAGTCGATGCCGATGTTGGTCACCTGGCCCAGCACGATGCCGCGGAAATCGACCGTCGCGCCCACCGACAGCCCACGCAGCGACTGGTTGAAGTTCATCACCACGCGCAGCGGCACGCCGTCCGGCTCGCGCATCGCGTCGGTTTCATCCGAGCCGAGGCGGAACGTCATGTTCTGCGGCGCCTGCGTGCCGACCGCCTGGCCCGGCGGCGACTGGAACGACAGACCGCCCACCAGCACGGTGGCGAGCGATTGCGTGTTCAGCTTGAAGCCGCTCGAATCGAGCCGCAGGTCGACGCCGCTCGCATGCCACCAGCGCGTGTTGACGCCGACATACTGGTCGTATGGCGCGGCGACGAACACCTGCATGGTCACGCCGGTGCCGTCTTTGTCGAGCGAGAAGCCCACCACCTGGCCGACCTGCACGCGCCGGTAGAAGATCGGCGAGCCGATGTCGATGGAGCCGAGCGAGTCGCCATGCAGCGTGAAGCGATGGCCCTTCTGGTCGCCGGTAATTGGCGGCGGCGTTTCGAGGCCGACGAAGTCCTTCTGCGAGTCCTGCGAATGACCGGCGTCCACGCCGATATAGGCACCCGAGAGCAGCGTGGTGAGACCGGAGACGCCGCTCGCGCCGACCCGCGGCCGCACCACCCAGAAGCGCGTGTCCTTGACGGCGAAGTTCTCGGCTTCCTTGGTCAACTGGACCTGGATCAGGACGTGCGAAAGGTCCTTCGACAGCGTGACGTTCTTCACGAGGCCGATATTGACGTCCTTGTACTTGACCTGGGTCTTGCCCGGTTCGAGCCCTTCGGCGCTGGTGAAACTGATGGAGATCTCGGGTCCCTTCTCGGTCACCGATTTGATCACAAGCGCAATGCCGATTAGCGCGGCGATCAGGGGGATCACCCAGACGAGCGACGGCAGCCAGTGACTGCGCGGTTCGATCTCGGGATCGGGCAGGTTGGGTGGCAGCGTGGGTCCGTTCGAATCGTTGCGCGGCGCGCTGGGGGCGGGCGTCGGTCCTTGCGGGCTAGTCATGTTTGGGGTCCTGAGATTGTTGGGTGCTGCCTTGCGCGAGATTCGAGCCTGCCACGCGTTTCGTTTTTTTCACAGTCTTGTCCGCGCCTTCCGTGGTGTCCCAGATGAGGCGGGGATCGAATTGCATCGACGCAAGCATGGTCAGGATCACGACCGAGCCGAACGCGATCGCGCCAGGCCCCGCCGTGATCACGGCGATCGACTTGAAGCGCACCAGCGCCACTGTCAGCGTGACCACGAACACGTCGAGCATCGACCAGCGGCCGATCCGCTCGACCATGCGGTACAGCTTGGTGCGCTGCATGGGACGCCAGCGCGAGCGCCGCTGCGCCGTGATCGTGAGCAGCACCAGCACGCTCAGCTTGAGCATCGGCACCATGATGCTGGCAATGAACACGATGACGGCGAGCGGCCAGTCGCCCGAGGTCCAGAAATAGACGACGCCGCTCATGATCGTGTCGTCTTCCGAGCCGAGCAGCGACGACGTGTGCATCACCGGCAACAGATTCGCCGGAATATACAGCAAGGCGGCTGCCAGCAGTAGCGCCCAGGTGCGCATCAGGCTGTCGGGGTTGCGCCGATGCAGCCGCGCGCCGCAGCGCGGGCAATGCTGCGGCGTCACCGAGCGGATGCGCGGCGACACTTGCCCGCAGGCGTGACAGGAAACCAGGCCCGCGCGCAAGGCGGTGACGTATTTCATCGCGCGCTCATCCCTGGTGCGGCGCCGAGGGCTGACCCGACGGGCTCGCCGTGAGGTTGGCGGCAACCGCGGCGGCGGCGCTGTCGGCCGAGGTGCGCGGCAGGGGCCTGGCGCGCCGGGCGCTCAGCTCGTCGGCGATGTCCCACAAGGTGCGCGGGTCGAACATCACCACCACCGCGAACATCAAGGTCAGCGCGCCGAAGGCGAACAGCGCCGCCTCGGGAATCACGCGCGCGAGGCTCACCATCTTCACAATGGTGATCAGCACGCCGAGCATGAACACTTCGATCATCCCCCACGGCCGCACGAACTGGATGGCCCGCAGCACCTGGTTAAAGCCGGCCGGCACATAGCCCGAGCGGATCGGGATCAGCACGTAGAGCAGCGCGACCAGTTCGGTCAACGGGAACAGGATGGTGGCGCAGAACACCATCACCGCGACGATCTGCATGTCCTCGTTCCACAGCGCGACGAGCGCGCCGAACAGCGTGGTCTGCGAGGTGATGCCATTAGCGTCGAGTTCGACGATCGGATAGGCCTGGGCAATCAAAAAAGTAAACAATGCCGCCAGCGTCATGGCGCTGATGCCGTCCAGCCGCCGCGAGGCGCTGCGATACAGCGTGGCGCCGCAGCGCGGGCAGCGCGCGACGGTGCGGCTGCCGAGCAGGCGCGGCTTCTGGAAAAGGGTATCGCACTCGTGGCACGCGATCAGGTTGTCATGTTCCATACGGCTAAGGGCAAAACGACGTGAGCGGGGGCGTGCAACGCAGGCGTGCACGGTAGGGACGGGCGACAAGCCTTGAGCAATAGTACCAAAGGCGTCCCACCATGCGTGCTTGGGTCAGCGTGAGGTGTCCGTCAGGTAAGCGTACAGCTTCCTTAAGAAATCCGACAGATATGGGACATCCTCGGTCCCCAATTGTTCAATTGCTTTGTTGCGGGATATTTCAACGCGCCGGCGCTGCGCCGAACTATGCCTGCCTGCTTTTTCGGCTTGGGGTAGCATGGCGGCCTTGACGTGCGTTACGGCAGCCGTGGCTGGCCGGCGATTCCGGCCCTTCCGGCGAGTCCTGTGCCTGCTGCACGGCGACGCTACGCAATTCGCATGCGCGATGGCCGCTCAGTTTCGGACCGGCTTGTCATCCGCCTGCGCCGCTAACCTCTCAGCTTGCGTTGACCTTTCATGGCAATCAAACCCACCTTCGGCGCACGCGATTCTTACACGCGAACGGCCATTGCATTTCACTGGCTGATCGCGCTGCTGATCGTATGCGGCTTCGCGCTTGGCTGGGTGATGACCGACATCCCCGGCTTCACGCCTGCCAAGCTGCGCTACTTCTCCTGGCATAAATGGATCGGCGTGACGGTGTTTGGGCTATCGGTGCTGCGCATTCTCTGGCGCGCCAGCCACGACACACCGGCGTTGCCGCGCCGCATGGCCGCGTGGCAACGCACGGCGGCGCATCTGACGCATTTCCTGCTCTACGTGCTGATGATCGCGATTCCGGTGTCCGGTTATCTGTATAGCTCCGCCGCCAATGTGCAAGTGGTGTATCTGGGTCTCGTGCCGCTGCCGCGTCTGATTGCGCCGGACCCGGTGCTCAAGGTGCTGCTGAAAAACATCCACATCACGCTCAACTACACGCTGCTTGCGCTGTTCGTGCTGCATGTGGCCGCGGCGCTCAAGCATCAATGGCTGGACCGTGACGGCTTGCTGTCGCGCATGCTCCCTTTCATCAAATAAAGGACACCTATGAGAGTTTCGTTTTATCGCTACATGCTGGCGGCCTTCGCCGCCGCGTCGCTGAGCGCGGCAGGCAGCGCACTGGCCCAGGTCGATGTTGCCAGGAGCACCCTGACCGCGACCTCGAAGCAGATGAACGTGCCGGTGGAAGGCAAGTTCAGCAAGTTCAGCGCGCAGATCAGTTTCGACCCGGCGAGGCCCGCCGACGGCAGCGCCCAGTTCAGCGTCGACGTGGGCAGCTACGATCTCGGCGACGAAAGCTACAACGACCAGGTGCGCGGCAAGGACTGGTTCGACGCGAAGACTTACCCGCAGGCCACTTTCGTATCGAGCGCGATCGCGCTGGCGGGCGGCAACCGCTTTAACGTGACTGGCAGGCTGACCATCAAGGGCAAATCTCAAACCGTGGTGGTGCCGGTGACGGTGACACAGCAGGCGGGCGTTCAGGCCTTCGACGGCGTGCTGCCGATCAAGCGCCTGCAGTTCGATATCGGCACCGGCGAATGGAAAGATACGTCGGTGGTGGCGGACGACGTCGTGATCCGCTTTCACATCGTTGCAGCGCGTAAATAAGGAGCGGCTTGGACTTCAGCACGAAGTATGGTTTCAGTATGGAGACCAAACTGAATATTCAGGCGGAAGGCATCAGGCAGTGAGTGGCTGGCGGCGCGGCCAGGCTAGTCGCGCGGCGGTAAACGAAAAAGGCCGGTTCTCCCGAGGAACCGGCCTTTTTTTGCGCCTGCCGCACGTGGGCTGCGGGCGTGACTGCCTTGAAACCTAGACCTGTGCGCCCGCGTTCGGGTCGCTTGGGTCGTGGCGTTCCTTCTTTTCCTTGATCAGGTCGTCGCGCTTCACGCCGAGCCACATCGCCAGCGCCGCCGCAACGAACACCGACGAATAGATACCGAACAGAATACCCACCGTCAGCGCCAACGCGAAGTAGTGCAGAGTCGGACCGCCGAACAGGAACATCGACAGCACCATCATCTGCGTACAGCCGTGGGTGATGATGGTCCGCGACATCGTGCTGGTAATGGCGTGGTTGATGACTTCGATCACCGTCATCTTGCGTTCGCGGCGGAAGGTCTCGCGAATCCGGTCGAAGATAACCACGGATTCGTTCACCGAGTAGCCGAGCACCGCCAGCACGGCGGCCAGCACCGAGAGCGAGAATTCCCACTGGAAGAAGGCGAAGAAGCCGAGAATGATCACCACGTCGTGCAGGTTGGCGATCACGCCGGCCACCGCGTACTTCCATTCGAAGCGGAACGACAGGTAGATGACGATGCCGGCCACCACGCAGGCGAGCGCAAGCAGGCCGTTGGTGACGAGTTCCTTGCCGACCTGCGGGCCGACGAACTCGACGCGCTGCAACTGCACCTGAGCGTCTTCGCCCTTCAGTGCGCCCATCACCTGATCGCTCTGCTGGGCGGAGGTGAGGCCGGCCTTGACCGGCAAACGGATCAGCACATCACGCGAAGTGCCGAAGTTCTGCACCTGAGCGTCCGGATAGCCGAGCTTGGCGAGCGTGCCGCGCACCGGTTCGAGCGGCACGGTGGTCGGATACTGCACTTCGATGACCGTACCGCCGGTGAACTCCACCGACAGATGCAGCCCGCGATGCAGCAGGAAAAACACGGCAGCGATAAACGTCAGCAGCGAGATCGCGTTGAACAGCAACGCGCGCTGCATGAGCGGCAAATCTTTGCGAATGCGGAAAAATTCCATGGTCTTGTTCTCCGGGGCTCAGCGGGATGAACCCGGTTTCTGCGGCGTGTTGCCGGGGGCATTGCGACGGCGCACCGTCGGCTTGCCGGCGGCGGCGCGCGCCTGAGCGCCTGCCTTCGGCTTGGCGATTGCCGCGGTGATGGCGCGAGCCGTGTCGGTGGCCGTGTCTTCGCTGCCGAGATACGCGGCAGCGCCGGCACCTTCAACCGCTGCCGGCCGCCAGACCTGGCCGATTGCCAGCGACTTCAGCTTCTTCTTGCCGCCGTACCAGAGGTTCACGAGACCGCGCGAGAAGAACACTGCGGAGAACATCGAGGTCAGGATGCCGATACAGTGCACGATTGCGAAGCCGCGCACCGGACCCGAGCCGAACGCGAGCAGCGCGAGACCGGCGATCAGCGTCGTCACGTTCGAGTCGAGAATCGTCGCCCATGCATGCGCGTAGCCGTTCTGGATGGCCAGTTGCGCCGGCGCGCCGTGCCGCAGTTCTTCGCGCACCCGCTCGTTGATCAGCACGTTGGCGTCGATTGCCATACCGAGCGCCAGCGCGATAGCGGCGATGCCCGGCAAGGTCAGCGTGGCCTGCAGCATGGACAGCACCGCGACCAGCAGCAACAGGTTGACCGACAGGCCGATCATCGAGATCACGCCGAACAGCATGTAGTACGCAATCATGAAGACGGCGATGGCGGTAAAGCCCCAGATCACCGAGTGGAAGCCCTTCTTGATGTTGTCGGCGCCAAGGCTCGGGCCGATCGTGCGTTCTTCGATGATGTCCATCGGCGCGGCCAGCGAACCGGCGCGCAGCAGCAGCGCGAGGTCGGTGGCGGCTTGCGGGGTCGGCTGGCCGGTGATCTGGAAGCGGTCGCCCAGTTCCGACTGGATCGTCGCCACGGTCAGCACCTGGCCCTTGCCCTTTTCGAACAGAACCATGGCCATCGGCTTGCCGATGTTGTCGCGCGACACGCTCGCCACGGCCCGGCCGCCGGCCGAATCGAGACGGATGTTGACCGAGGGGCGCTGATGTTCGTCGAAGCCTGCCGAGGCGTCGATGATGCGGTCGCCGGTGAAGATCACCTGCTTGCGCAACAGGACCGGCGCCTGGTTGCCCTCGGTGAACAGTTCGTCACCGGCCGGCACCGGGTCCGAGGGGTTTGGATGAAGGTTCACCGGGTCGGCGAGGCGCGCTTCGAGCGTCGCCGTGCGGCCGATGATGTCCTTCGCCTTCGCCGTATCCTGCACGCCCGGCAGTTCGACCACGATGCGGTCGGCGCCTTGCTGCTGGATGACCGGCTCGGCCACGCCCAGTTCGTTGACCCGGTTATGCAGCGTCGTGATGTTCTGCTTGAGTGCCGCGTCTTCCACCGTTCTCTGCACGGCCGGTGTGAACGTGCCGACCAGTTGCACGCTGCCGTCAGGCGCCGTTTGGGTGGCCCAAACCAGTTCGCCGATGTTGCGTGAGAGCTGCTTGTTCGCCGCGTCCGCCGTGTCCTTGTCCGCGAAATTGATGACCACGGTCTGGTTGACGCGGTTCACGCCGCCGTCGCGAATGTTGTTGTCGCGCAGCAGGGTGCGGGCGTCGGAGGCGTCGGAATCGAGCTTCTTGTTCAGCGCGCCCGCCATGTCCACCTGCAGCAGGAAGTGCACGCCGCCGCGCAGGTCGAGGCCGAGGTACATCGGCAGCGCGTGCAGGGCGGTCAGCCAGTGCGGCGAGGCGCTTTGCAGGTTCAGGGCGACGACGAAATTCGGGTCGTTCGGATCGCTGTTCAGCGTCTTCGAGAGCAGATCCTTCACGCGCAATTGCGTGTCGGTATCCGACAGACGCACGCGAATGTTCGCGTTGGTCGACGAGTTGTCGAACGTCACGTCGGAAGCGGTGATCTGATTGGCAGCCAGTGCAGCTTCGATTTGCGATAGCGTCGACGAATCGAGCCTGACCGTTGCCTTGCCGCTCAGCACCTGTACCGCTGGCGCTTCGCCGAAGAAATTGGGCAATGTGTAGATGAGGCCGATGGCAAGCGCCACGACCATCACGACATATTTCCAGAGGGGGTAACGATTCATGGAGTGGTCCAACGGGAAGGTTGGCTTGGAAGCGATGCGTCCGGCGATGAGCGCGGGAAGCGCCGCGTACCTGTTTGCATGGATGTCATGGCAGGCATGCTGGCTTCAGTTTCGCGAGGCCGCGCCGGACGCGAGAGAGCAGGCCTTACAGCGACTTGATCGTGCCTTTCGGAAGAATCGTCGTAACCGATGCCTTTTGCACGGTGATTTCGGTGCCTTCAGCGATTTCCACGCCGACATACGCGTCGCTAACCTTGGTCACCTTGCCGACGATGCCGCCATTCGTGACCACTTCGTCGCCCTTGGCCATGGCCGAGAGCATGTTGCGATGTTCCTTCTGGCGCTTCATTTGCGGGCGAATCATGATGAAGTACAGCACGCCAAACATCAGGATCAGCGGCAGGAAACTCATCAGGCTCGATTCTGCACCGCCTGTGCCTTGAGCGAAGGCGCTTGAAATGAACGACACGTTGGTCTCTCCGTTATAACGATCAAAAAAATCAGCCGATTATTCTACCACCGGCATTTGGTACGACACCGCCGTAAATGGGCTTTACGATCAAGCTGTTAAAGCTCATTTGAGCCGTGTCGCAATGAAATTGTAATAAGTAGCGTGTTTGCGTTGGCGGATTTATCCGCCCTGGTCGACGCCGCGCGCCCGGTTCTCGTGAAAGCGCTTGCGGAAGGCTTCGAACTCGTGGGCCTCGATGGAGGCGCGGACTTCGCCCATCAGTTCGAGGTAGTAATGCAAATTGTGGATCGTATTGAGCTGCGCGCCAAGAATTTCCCCGACCCGATGCAGATGATGCAGATAACCGCGGCTGAAATTTCGGCAGGTGTAACAGCCGCAGCTTTCGTCGAGCGGGCGCAATGAGTTTTTATGGATCGCATTGCGGATCTTGACGTCGCCAAAGCGCGTGAAAAGCCAGCCGTTGCGGGCGTTGCGGGTCGGCATCACGCAGTCGAACATGTCGACGCCGGCTGCCACGCCCGCCACCAGGTCTTCGGGCGTGCCCACGCCCATCAGGTAATGCGGCTTGTGGGCCGGCAGCTTCGGACCGATGTGGTTGAGCACGCGCATCATGTCTTCCTTCGGCTCGCCGACCGACAGGCCGCCAATCGCGAGGCCGTGGAAATCCATTTCCGCCAGACCGGCCAGCGACTCGTCGCGCAGGTCTTCGAACATGCCGCCCTGGACGATACCGAACAGCGCGTTCGGATTGCCGAGGCCCTTGAATTCGTCGATGGAGCGCTGCGCCCAGCGCATCGACATGCGCATCGAATCGGCGGCGTCCTGGTGCGAAGTAGGGATGTTATTGGTGGCGTAAGGCGTGCATTCATCGAACTGCATGACGATGTCCGAGTTCAGCACCTTCTGGATCTGCATCGATACTTCGGGCGACAGGAACAGCTTGTCGCCGTTGATCGGTGAAGCGAAGGTGACGCCATCTTCGGTGATTTTGCGCAGATCGCCTAGCGAAAACACCTGAAAGCCGCCGGAATCCGTCAGGATGGGCTTATTCCAGCCCATAAAGCGATGCAGGCCGCCGTGTGCGCCGATGGTGTCAAGTCCGGGGCGCAGCCACAGGTGGAAAGTGTTGCCGAGAATGATCTGCGCGCGCATTTCTTCGAGCTCGCGCGGCTGGACGGCCTTGACGGTGCCGTAGGTGCCCACCGGCATGAAAATCGGTGTTTCGACCACGCCGTGGTTGAGCGTCAGGCGGCCGCGGCGCGCCTGGCCGTCGGTGGTAAGCAGGTCGAATTTGAGGCCGTTGTCGGGACGTTCGACGCTGTTGCCGGTGTGATCGGGGCAAGCAGGGCGGGCGGCGCTGGCTGCGCCCGTATCGTGGGTATGACCGTCGGTCATGCGGGACTCCTATGCAACCGGAGAACAGTCCGGCGCAAAACTTAAGCGCCGCCACGCGTGTCGCGGCGGCTGGGTAAAAAGAACGACGAACGAACAACAAAGCGCGCAGAAAGACGCGCCGAAAGAAAATCGAGGTGCGGCAGACTACCCTGAGCGCGGACGGGATGCAACGGTGCCGCGCTCTATCATTTATTACGCGACACGGCGCGCAAAGTGTCGCGGCGGGCGCAGCGGCGCGCCTTAGCCGTCGTTGCGCGTCAGCAGCATCGCGTCGCCGTAGCTGAAGAAGCGGTAGCGTTCCTCGATGGCATGCCGGTACGCGGCGCGGATTGTCTCGATGCCCGCAAACGCCGAAACCAGCATCAGCAGCGTCGATTTCGGCAGATGGAAGTTCGTCACCAGCCGGTCCACCACGCGGAACCGGTATCCCGGCGTGATGAAGATGTCCGTCTCGGCGGCGGTTGCGGCGAGCGGCCGGCCGGCGGTTTCGGCCTCGCGCGCGGCCGCTTCGAGCGCGCGCATCGAGGTCGTGCCCACGGCGATCACGCGGTTGCCGCGCGCTTTCGTCTCGGCGATCCGATCCACCAGGTTTTGCGGCAACTGATACCACTCGCTGTGCATCTTGTGCTCGGAGAGGTTTTCCACCCGCACCGGCTGGAAGGTGCCGGCGCCGACGTGCAGAGTCAGGGTCGCGCGCTCCACGCCGCGCTGGTCGAGACGCGCCAGCAGGGCGTCGTCGAAGTGCAGACCGGCGGTGGGTGCGGCCACCGCGCCCGGATTTTGCGCAAACACGGTCTGGTAGCGGGTTTCGTCGTTGGCGTCGGGGTCGTGCTCGATGTAGGGCGGCAACGGCAGACGGCCGAATTGTTCGATCAGCGTCAGGCAGTCTTCGGGGAAATGCAGCGTGTAGAACGGTTCGACCCGCTCGCCCACCGTCACGTCGAACGCGTCCGCCAGACGCAGCGTGGTGCCGGGCGCAGGGCTCTTGCTGGCGCGAATCTGCGCGAGCGCCGTGTTTGCGCTGGTCAGCCGCTCTACCAGCACTTCGATCTTGCCGCCACTGGCCTTTTGGCCGAGGAAGCGCGCCTTCAGGACTTTGGTATCGTTGAATACCAGCAGATCGCCCGGCGTAATGCAACTGGGCAGTTCCGCGAAGCGGCGGTCGATGAGGCGCGCGGGCGTCGCGAGGCTGTCCACTTCGAGCAGGCGGCTCGCGCTGCGTTCCGGCAGCGCGGTTTGCGCGATCAACTCGGGCGGTAAATCGAAATCGAAATCGGAAAGCGTGAACATGCGAACGGGCTGGCTACAGGATGTAAAACGAAACGGATTTGGGCCGAAGCCGGGCGGAATTGCCCCGAAGCCTCACGGCGGGCGGCTATGATTGCGAGACGCCGCAGTGGCGCCACATGGCGGGTCGTAGGCCGGTCATGGAGCGGGTCATAGCCGACGCACTGCGAGGCCGCGAAACCTTTGAAAGCCGATATTGTACTTGCGAAGCAACTCATGCCTTTGTCCGACCGCCGTTTCCCCCCTGCTACTGACGAAGTGAGCGCCGAGCCGAAGCGCCCCGCCGCGCGCGGCAAAGGGGGTGAATTGCTCAATGCCGGCCCGGGCAAGGCGGCCAAAGGCGCGCGGCCGGCCGAGGCTGCGGGCGGCGCGGGCGCGGGCGCTTCGCCCAGCACACCGAAAGCCGCGAAGGCCGGCAAAACCACCGCCGAAGCTGCAAAAAAAGCCGCAGACAAAGCCCCGCCGGCGCTTGCCAAAACCGCCGACAAACTCGCCAAACTCGGCCTGACGAACGACATCAACCTGGTCCTGCATCTGCCGATGCGCTACGAGGACGAGACTTCGCTCACGCCGATTGCGCATCTGCTGCCGGGCGGCATCGCGCAGACCGAGGGCGTGGTGTTCGACAACGAGATCGCCTATCGCCCACGCCGCCAATTGCTGGTCAAACTGCGCGACGACGCCGGCGATGAACTGGTGCTGCGTTTCCTCAATTTCTACGGCTCGCAGGTCAAGCAGATGGCGATCGGCGCGCGGTTGCGCGTGCGCGGCGACGTCCGCGGCGGTTTCTTCGGCATGGAGATGGTGCATCCGGCCGTGCGCGTGGTGGATGACGATACGCCCTTGCCGCAGGCGCTGACGCCGGTCTATCCGAGCACGGCGGGCGTGAGCCAGGCGTATCTGCGCAAAGCGATCGACAACGCGCTGTCGCGCACGGTATTGCCGGAGCTGCTGCCGGCGCCGGTCGCCAAGGCTTATCTGGAGCCGCTCGGCGTGCCGCCGCTGATGCAGGCTGTGCGCCTGCTGCATCACCCGGGCGTCGATTGCGACGAGACCGCGCTGATGGACGGCACCCATCCTGCCTGGGTGCGCATCAAGTTCGAGGAGTTGCTGGCGCAGCAGATGTCGCTCAAACGTGCCCACGACGAGCGTCGCACCCGCGCGGCGCCGGGCATGCCGCGCCGTACCGCGGACGATCCGGCCTCGCTGGTGGCGCGCCTCCTGAAAGCGCTGCCGTTTTCGCTGACACGCGCTCAGGAGCGCGTGGGCGGCGAGATCGCGCTGGATCTGACCCAGCCGCATCCGATGCAGCGTCTCTTGCAGGGCGACGTCGGCAGCGGCAAGACCATCGTCGCCGCGCTGGCGGCTGCGCAGGCCATCGACGCCGGTTATCAGGCGGCCCTCATGGCGCCGACAGAAATCCTCGCCGAGCAGCACGCGCGCAAGCTGCGCGGCTGGCTGGAACCGCTCGGCGTGAGTGTCGCGTGGCTGGCCGGCAGTCTGAAGGCCAAAGAGAAGCGGGCGGCGCTCGAAGCAGCGGCGCTCGGCACCGCGCAGCTCGTGATCGGCACGCACGCGATCATTCAGGATGCGGTGGAATTCGCGCGACTTGGGCTCGTGATCGTCGACGAACAGCACCGTTTCGGGGTGGCGCAGCGGCTCGCACTGCGCGCCAAGGCGCACAACGCCGCGGACGGCGCGAGCGACTTTCAGCCGCATCAGCTAATGATGTCCGCCACGCCGATCCCCCGCACGCTGGCGATGACGTATTACGCGGATCTCGACGTCTCGACCATCGACGAACTCCCGCCCGGCCGCACCCCCATTCTCACCAAACTGGTCGCCGACGCGCGCCGCGAGGAGGTGATCGGCCGGGTGCGCGAGGCCGCGCTGACGGGCCGCCAGGTCTACTGGGTGTGTCCGCTGATCGAAGAAAGCGAGACGCTGCAACTGCAGACCGCCGTCGAGACTTACGAAACGCTGGTGGCCGCCTTGCCCGAACTGAAGGTCGGGCTGGTGCATGGACGGCTCGCGCCTGCCGAAAAAGCCGCAGTGATGGACGCCTTTACCCGCAACGAAGTGCAGTTGCTGGTGGCGACCACGGTGATCGAAGTGGGGGTCGACGTGCCGAACGCCTCGCTCATGGTGATCGAGCACGCCGAGCGCTTCGGCCTCGCGCAGCTGCATCAGTTACGCGGCCGGGTAGGGCGGGGCAGCGCGGCGTCCGTCTGCGTGCTGCTTTACACCGGGCCGCTGTCGATGACGGCGCGCGCCCGCCTGCAGACCATGCGTGAAACCACCGACGGCTTCGAAATCGCCCGCCGTGATCTCGAGATCCGCGGTCCCGGCGAGTTTCTCGGCGCGCGGCAGTCGGGCGCGGCCATGCTGCGCTTCGCCGATCTGGAGCAGGACGGCTGGCTGATCGAGCCGGCGCGCGAGGCGGCGGCGCATCTGCTGGAGGCGCATCCGGAGGTCGTGACCCAGCATCTGGCCCGCTGGCTGGGTGCGCGTGAACAGTATCTGAAGGCCTGAGCGGCGCGGCGGGATCGGCGGCGGCCATCGCCAGGGCGTCCAGATAAGAGGATTGACGCCCGGTAACCTTTGCGGGCCTTCCCTGCGGCAGGGAGGTTGGCGAATTGGCCCCATAGGTGTATAACAGAAACCTATCGAATTCACCGCACTGATTGGTCCCCAATGACGCTCACTGAATTGAAATATATCGTCGCGGTTGCTCGCGAGCGGCATTTCGGCCGCGCGGCCGAGGCGTGCTTCGTCAGCCAGCCGACGCTGTCGGTGGCGATCAAAAAGCTCGAAGACGAACTGAACGTGCAGATTTTCGAGCGCGGCACGAGCGAAGTCAGCGTCACGCCAATCGGCGAACAGATCGTCACCCAGGCGCAACGGGTGCTGGAGCAGACGCTCGCCATCAAGGAAATCGCCAAGCAGGGCAAAGATCCGCTGGTCGGGCCGCTGCGGCTTGGCGTGATCTACACCATCGGGCCGTATCTGTTGCCGACGCTGGTCAAACAGATGATCAAGCGCGTGCCGCAGATGCCGCTGATGCTGCAGGAAAATTACACGCTCAAGCTGATCGAATTGCTGAAACAGGGCGAAATCGACGTCGCCATCATGGCGCTGCCGTTCCCCGAAACCGGCCTGATGCTGCGTCCGCTCTACGATGAGCCGTTTGTCGTGGCGTTGCCGTCCGGCCATGCGTGGGAGCATCGCGCGAAAATCGATCCGGACGATCTCAAGCAGGAAACCATGCTGCTGCTCGGCAGCGGCCATTGCTTCCGCGATCACGTGCTGGGCGTCTGTCCCGAACTGATGCGCTTCTCGCAGAATGCGGACGGCATCCAGAAGACGTTCGAAGGCTCGTCGCTCGAGACGATTCGTCATATGGTGGCGAGCGGGGTCGGCATCACGGTGTTGCCGCGCATGTCGGTGCATGAAGTGAAGGCGCATGCGGGCGGCATCGATGCCGGGCTGCTCAGCTATGTCGCCTTCGACGATCCGGTGCCGGATCGTCGTGTGGTGCTGGCCTGGCGCAAGAGCTTCACGCGCATGCCGGCTATCGACGCCATCTGCGACGCCATCAATGCCTGCGACCTGCCGGGCGTGAGCAAGCTCGATCTGCCCGTCGCGGTGAACTGAGCGCCTTTCCTGGCAAGGCCGGCGCCCCTGCGCGCCGGCTGGCAGTATCGAGGGCCGATAGCCTCGGCCCCTATCGAATAGATAAAATTAATCAAATGCCAATTTTCGATAGCATTGTTATAGTTTCCTCCATGGATCGCCCGATCCAACAAGACACGGAGGAAGTCATGACCCAGTCTCAAGCGCAGCAAGCCCAGCCTGTTTCCACCCAACGCATTGTTTCGGCCGGCCGCCTCTCGGCGTCGATTGACAGTTTGCGCACGGTGGCGTTCGCGCTGCTGGTCGATCGCGCGCTGAGCGCCTGAGTCAGCCGCTTCGTTCAGTCCGGGCGGTCTCGCGCAGTTATCGCCCCATTGCCTTCCGCATAAAAACACCATCTCGACAGGAATACACGATGTCCGAAAGCAAACTCACAACGGCCGCTGGCGCACCCGTCGCCGACAACCAGAATTCGATGACCGCCGGCGTTCGGGGACCGGTCGTGCTGCAAGACGTCTGGCTGCTCGAAAAACTCGCGCACTTCGATCGCGAAGTGATTCCGGAGCGCCGCGTGCACGCCAAGGGTTCGGGCGCGTTCGGCACGCTGAGGGTCACGCACGACATTTCGCGCTACACGAAGGCCAAGGTGTTCGCCGAGGTCGGCAAGGAAACGCCGCTCTTCATGCGCTTTTCGACGGTGGCCGGCGAACGCGGCGCCGCCGATGCGGAACGCGACGTGCGCGGCTTCTCGATCAAGTTCTATACGGAAGAGGGCAACTGGGACATCGTCGGCAATAACACGCCGGTGTTCTTCATCCGCGATCCGCTCAAGTTCCCGGACTTCATCCACACGCAAAAGCGCGATCCGTACACCAACATGCGTAGCAACGTGGCGGCGTGGGACTTCTGGTCGCGTCATCCGGAATCGCTGCATCAGGTGACGATTCTCATGAGCGATCGTGGCATTCCGCAGAACTACCGCCAGATGCACGGCTTCGGCTCGCATACGTTCTCGTTCATCAACGAGCAGGACGAGCGTTTCTGGGTGAAGTTCCACTTCAAGTCGATGCAGGGCATCGAGAACTACACCGACGCCGAAGCCGGCCAGGTCGTCGCACAGGATCGCGAAAGCGCGCAGCGCGATCTGGTCGACAACATCGATCAGGGCAACTTCCCGAAATGGCGTTTCTGCATCCAGGTGATGCCGGAAGCGGATGCCGTGACGTACCGCTACAACCCGTTCGATATTACGAAGGTGTGGCCGTACAAGGACTACCCGCTGATCGACGTCGGCACGATCGAGCTGAACCGCAACGCGCAGAACTATTTCGCCGATGTCGAGCAGGCCGCCTTCACGCCGGCCAACGTGGTGCCGGGAATCGGCTTCTCGCCCGACCGTCTGCTGCAAGGACGTCTGTTCTCATACGGCGACACGCAGCGCTATCGCCTTGGCATCAACCACCATCAGATTCCGGTGAATGCCTCGCGGGTGCAGCGTCAGCATTCGTTCCATCGTGACGGCGCGATGCGCACGGACGGCAATCTCGGCAGCAACGTGAACTACGAGCCGAACCGCTTCGCCGATTTCGCGCAGGACCGCAACGCCGCCGAGCCGCCGCTCGCCGCGGGCGCCGTGGACCGCTACAACCACCGCGACGACGAGGACTACTACAGCCAGCCGGCGGCGCTGTTCCGGTTGTTCGACGCGGCGCAGCGCGAGCGCTTTTTCGGCAACATCGCACGCCATATCAACGGCGTGCCGCAGGAGATCGTCGCGCGTCAGATGGAGCATTTCCGTCGTATCGACCCGGCCTATGCCGACGGTGTCGCAGCGGCTCTCGCGGCGCTGCAGAAGGCGGCGAAGTAAGCATCGCCCGAAGTACCACGAAGCCGGCACACCGCCGGCAAGCAGGACGAACAAGCGGGCTCGGGCGGCGGCATCAGCAGCACCGCCTGAGCCCGATCCGATATAGCGGATTGGCGCATCGGCGTCGTGCCGGTTCGAAGATGCAGCGAAGGAGAACGATCATGGTCCAGATGTTGAGTACCGGCGGTGCGCGGATCGCACGCGATGCACGCCTCGTCTTTGGCGGCAACTTTTCGCGCAAGCTGATTGGCCTCGCCATCGTGACGGGCGGTTACGCATTGATTGCGTCGCACGCGTTGCAACATCTTTCGGGCCACTGACGCTGGCTCAGCCGGACCCTATTGGGTCCACGCAGCCGGCGTTACGCCTGGGTTTTCATACGGAGGTTGTCATGTCGCTTCACCCTACCCGCAACGCGCTGCCGGAAACGATCCGGCGCACGTCGGTCGATCTGCTGGCTCAATCGCTCGTCACCGCAATCGACGTGCAGCGGCAAGCCAAGCAGGCGCATTGGAACGTGAAAGGTCCGAATTTTATCGCGCTGCATCTGCTGTTCGACGAGCTTCACACGGCCGCTATCGAATGGGCTGACCTGAGCGCCGAGCGCCTGGTCGCACTCGGTGGCACGGCCGATGGCCGGGTGCAGCAGGTGGCGGCAAAAACGTCGATCGATGCCTATCCGCTCGACTTGCAGGATGGCGCGGACCACGTGCGCCAGATCGCGACCGTGCTGGCCGCATACGGGCAGCAGATGCTCGAGGCAATCGACAAGTCGGGTGAGGCGGGCGATCCGGCGACGTCCGATCTGTTCACGGAGATTTCGCGCGCAGTCGACGATTATCTGTGGAAGGTCGAAGCCCACAACTACGCGAAGTAGCGTGGTGAGAGGTGCTGCGCGGCGGCGCAAGATGCGCGCGCCGGTTTGAGGTTGTCGACGCTCCCACGACGTCGGGGTGCTATGCGGTTTGCGGCTGGCTGCCGCACAAAGTTTGCGTGTTTGTACGATAAACTGGCGGACATTCGCGGATTCATGCCGTGCGTTATGCGCGCGTCATGGTCCGCCTGCCGCTTCGCATCACTCTTAAAGGAGTCGTCATGGCCAAGAAAGAAACCGTGCAACACGTCAATATCGGTATCAGCGACAAAGACCGCAAGAAGATTGCCGACGGCCTGTCGCATCTGCTCGCCGACACGTACACGCTGTATCTGAAAACGCACAACTTCCACTGGAACGTCACGGGGCCGATGTTCAACACGCTGCACCTGATGTTCGAGACGCAGTACAACGAACTGGCGCTGGCCGTCGATTCGATCGCCGAACGCATCCGTGCGCTGGGCGTGCATGCACCGGGCAGCTACAAGGAGTTTGCGAAGCTGTCGTCGATCCCGGAAGCGGACGGCGTGCCGGCTGCAGAAGAAATGATTCGCCAGCTGGTGGAAGGTCAGGAAGCCGTGGTGCGCACCGCGCGCGGCATTTTCCCGGCCACGGAAGCCGCTAACGACGAACCGACCGCCGACCTGCTGACGCAACGCATGCAGATCCACGAAAAGACCGCATGGATGCTGCGTTCGATGCTGGCGTAAGCGGTTGCCGCAGGAATGGCTGATGCACGAGGCCTCCCTGAACGGGAGGCTTTTTTGTGGGCGCGGGTTGTTGACCGCCGCGCTGCATCTGCAAGCCACCGCCGCGCTGCGCGCTTGTGCCGCCCGGGTCGCGCACATACCTTAAAATGTCGCCACTGCCCGCACTCGACAACGCCCGCCCATGTTCGCCCGACTCCCCCTGTATCTGCGCCTCGTCCGCATGGACAAGCCGATCGGCAGCCTGCTGCTGCTGTGGCCGACGCTTAACGCGTTGTGGATTGCGTCGGACGGGCGTCCGTCGCTGTCGCTGCTGGTGATCTTCGCGCTGGGCACGATCCTGATGCGCTCGGCCGGCTGTGCCATCAACGATTACGCCGACCGCGATTTCGACCGTTACGTGAAGCGCACCGAAAACCGGCCGCTTACCTCGGGCAAGATCAAGGCGTGGGAAGCGCTGGCGCTCGCCGGAGTGCTCGCGCTGGTGTCGTTTCTGCTAATTTTGCCGCTCAATACGCTGACGAAAGAGCTCTCGGTGGCGGCGCTGTTCGTGGCGGGTTCGTATCCGTTCACCAAGCGGTTCTTCGCGATTCCGCAGGCGTATCTCGGCATTGCGTTCGGCTTTGGCATTCCGATGGCCTTCGCCGCCGTGCAGGGCCACGTGCCGATGCTCGCGTGGCTGATGCTGCTCGCTAACGTGTTCTGGTCGGTGGCATACGACACTGAATACGCGATGGTCGACCGCGACGACGACATCAAGATCGGCATCCGTACTTCGGCGCTGACCTTCGGCCGTTACGACGTCTTCGCGATCATGCTGTGCTACGCGTTCACGCTCGGCATCTATATCCGCATTGGCCTGACGCTCGGCTTTGGCCCGCTGTACTGGCTCGGCTGGGCCGCGGCCGCGGGTTGCGCGATTTACCACTACACGCTGATCCGCCATCGCGAGCGCATGTCCTGCTTCGCCGCCTTCCGGCATAACAACTGGCTCGGCGGGGCGCTATTCGCGGGGATCGCGGCGCATTACGCGGCCGCGTCCTTCTGAGGCTGCCGCGCGCCTTATTGCTTGCCGAACTCGTCGCCCATTTCCTTCGCGCGGGCATCGGCGGCCAGCACGCCGCGCACGATCGCATCCTTGATGCCGCTTGCGTCGAACGAGGCCAGTGCCGCCGCCGTCGTGCCGCCCTTCGATGTCACCCGTTCGCGCAACACGCCTGGTGGCTCGTCGGATTGCGCCGCCAGTTGAGCCGCGCCGGTGAAGGTGGCGACAGCCAGCGCGCGGCCCTGGGCCTTGTCCATGCCGAGTTGGCGCGCGGCTTCCTGTAGCGCCTCGATGAAGTAAAACACGTAGGCCGGGCCGCTTCCTGAAATGGCGGTCACGGCGTCGATCTTCGCCTCGTCGTCGAACCACACCGTCTCGCCCACGGCGCCCAGCACCTCGGCGGCGAGCGCCCGGTCGGCGGCGTCGACACTGCCGGTGGCCGTCAGACCCGCCACGCCCATGCCGATCAGCGCGGGCGTATTCGGCATCACGCGCACGATGCGCCGATGGCCGTCGAGCCAGCGCGACAGGTCGGCGCTGCGAATGCCGGCGACGATGCTGATGACCACCTGCCTCTCGCCCAGATGCGGCGCCAGTCCTTCCGCTACGGTCTTGAGAATCTGCGGCTTCACGGCCAGCACGATGGCGTCGAACGGCGCGAGCGCGGCGTCCGCGCCGGCGCCCGTGCGAATGCCGAATTGCCGCTCGTTGCGCTTGCGGGCGTCTTCGTTGGGATCGATCGCGTACAGGTCAGCGGGCGCGACGCCATGCTTGATCAGACCGCCGATGATTGCAGCGGCCATGTTGCCGCCGCCGATGAAGGCAATTTTCATGATGTTCCGGGGAAGGTCAGTTGGAGTAGTCGCGGGCGCCGAAAATCGCCGTGCCGACGCGCACGATCGTCGCGCCTTCGAGCACCGCGGCTTCGAGATCGCCCGACATGCCCATCGAGAGCGTATCGAGGTCGAGTCCGGCGGCGCGCAGTTGCTCGAACAGTTCGCGCAGCTTTCGATGCGGCCCGCGTTGTTCCTCGATGGTTTCGGCCGGCTCGGGAATCGACATCAGCCCGCGCAGACGCAGTTGCGGCAGCGCCGCGATCGCCTGCGCCACCTCGGCCGCCTCGGCCGGCGTCACACCCGCCTTCGATGCCTCGCCACTCACGTTCACCTGCAGGCACACATTGAGCGGTGGCAGATGCGCCGGACGCTGCTCGGCAAGCCGTTGCGCGATCTTCAGGCGGTCGACCGAATGCACCCAGTCGAAATTTTCCGCCACCGGACGCGTTTTGTTCGATTGCAGCGGCCCGATGAAATGCCATTCGAGCGAGGCGCGCAGATCGGCCAGCGCCGCGATTTTCGTCAACGATTCCTGCACGTAGTTCTCGCCGAATCCAAGCTGACCGGCCGCATGCGCGGCGCGCACGTCTTCGGCGGGAAAAGTCTTCGAAACCGCGAGCAGGGTGATCGAGCGCGGGTCGCGCCCGGCAAGCTGCGTGGCGAGCGCGATGCGCTCAGAAACCGCGTGGAGGTTGTGTTCGAGATCGGGCATGAGACGTCGGAGGAAAGCTGCACAGGGCGATGGATCCGATTATACGGACCCCCGCTGCGCAACCTCATCCATCACGCGGACAACATATGTTCGACGAGTTCGATCCAATGGGCCACCGGCGTCGCCGTGCCGCTTTGCAGATGCGCAATGCAGCCGACGTTTGCCGAGACGATGACCTGCGGTTCCTGCTCCTTGAGCTTCTCGAGCTTCTGGTCGCGCAGCGCATAAGAGAGCGCGGGCTGGGTCAGCGAATAGGTGCCGGCCGAGCCGCAGCACAGATGGCTGTCGGCGGGCAGGCGCACTTCGATGCCGAGCGCGGTCAAAACGTGTTCGACCTTGCCGCGCAACTGCTGGCCATGCTGCAGCGTGCAGGGCGGGTGGAACGCCACGGTATGGACGGCGCGGCGGCGTGCCACGGCAACCAGCGCTTCTTCGAACTCCGGCAGAATCTCGGAGATATCGCGCGTCAGTTCGACGATGCGTTGCGCCTTCTGCGCGTATTTCGGATCGTCGCGCAGCAGATGCGCGTATTCCTTGACCGTCGCGCCGCAGCCCGACGCATTCATCACGATCGCTTCCACGCCCTGTTCGACATACGGCCACCAGGCGTCGATATTGGCGCGGATGTCGTCGAGCGCCTCGTCGTTATAGCCCAGATGCAGCCGGATCGCGCCGCAGCAGCCGGCCTCGGAGGCGATCACCGTCTCGACGCCGAGCTTGTCCAGGACACGTGCGGTGGCCACGTTGACGTTCGGCATCATCGAAGGCTGCACGCAACCGGCCAGCATCAGCATCTTGCGCTCGTGTTTTGCGGTGGGCCATTCGAGCGGGCGCTGGCGGGCCGGCACCTTGTCGCGCAGTTTCTTCGGCAGGAATGCGCGCACGTGCTGGCCGAGGCGCATGGCCGGCGTGAACAGCGCGCTGTTCGGCACGAAGCTCGCGAGCAGGCGCCGCAGCAACCGTTGGCCGAGCGGACGGGTCACCGTCTCCTCGGTGATCTTGCGGCCGATTTCCACCAGCCGCCCGTACTGCACGCCTGACGGGCAGGTGGTTTCGCAATTGCGGCAGGTCAGGCAGCGGTCCAGATGCACCTGGGTGCTGCGAGTCACCTCCGCGCCTTCGACCATCTGCTTGATCAGGTAGATGCGCCCGCGCGGCCCGTCGAGCTCGTCGCCGAGCAACTGATAGGTCGGGCAGGTGGCGGTGCAGAAGCCGCAGTGCACGCATTTGCGCAGGATGGCTTCGGCTTCGGCGCCATCGGCGCTGTGGCGAATGAATTCCGCGAGATTGGTTTGCATCGCGCCGCTCAGAAGTCGGGGTAGAGCCGGCCGCGATTGAAGATGCGGGCGGGGTCGAAAGCGGCCTTCAGGCCGCGATGGATTTTCATCAGCGGGGCGGGCAAGGGTGTAAACACACCGGCGCTGCGGTCATAGCCCTGGCCGGTGCGGAAGATGGTGGCATGGCCGCCGGCCTGCTTGGCGCTGATGCGCACGGTTTGCGCGTCGGTGTCGGTGATCCACCAGCGCTGGCCGCCGCCCCATTCCATCAACTGGGCGCCCGGCAGTGACAGCGGTTCGGTGATCGACGGCAGCGCCAGGCGCCACAAGGCGGTCCTGGGTCCGATGCCGGCAAAGAACGGGTCGGTCTGTTCGCGCAGGCCGGCCCAGAACCGCTCGGCTTCGACGGCGTCCACCACCTCGCCGCCGAGCGCCGAGCGCGCCGATTTGACGGCCGCTTCGGCGCCGCCGAGGCGCACCGCCAGCGTGCCGTGACGCCACGCGCTCGCCGTGATGGGCAGCGGACGGCCGCCCCATTCGTTGAGCTTGCGGACTGCGTCAGTGCCGTTCATGTCGAATTTGAGCGTGGCTTCGGCCTTCGGGAACGGCAGCACCTTCACCGACAGCTCCAGGATCAGCCCAAGGGTGCCGAGCGACCCGGCCAACAGCCGCGAGACGTCGTAACCCGCCACATTTTTCACCACCTGGCCGCCGAAATGCAGCACCTGGCCCTGGCCGTTCATCAGGACCGCGCCGAGCACAAAGTCGCGCGCGGCGCCCGCGGCCGGCCGGCGCGGCCCGGCGATGCCCGCCGCGATGCAGCCGCCGAAGGTGGCGCTGGGCCCGAAATGCGGCGGCTCGAAGGCCAGCATCTGGGCGTGGTCGGCCAGCGCCGCCTCGATTTCCAGCAGCGGCGTGCCAGCCCGCGCGGTAATGACGAGCTCGGCCGGGTCGTAGGCGATGATGCCGCGATGCGCGCGCGTGTCGAGGATATCTCCCTCCAGCGTCTGCCCGTACCAGTCCTTGGTGCCCCCGCCGCGAATGCGTAGCGGGCGGCCTTCGGCGGTGGCCGAACGGATGCGTTCGGACCATGCGGCGACGATGTCGTCCTCTTCCATGGTGTCCTGCTTCGTTGTGTTTCGCTCGATTGTACCTGGCAGGCACATGCTGACAACCCGGAGCGGACCCGCATCGGGTTGTCTGTCGAAGGCCTGCGGCGGGATTCTACGGCTGGGCGGCGGCCCGAACGGGTCGCCTAAAACCTCGGCAAGTCGGGACGGGGCAGCAGGCCGCCGCGCACGTGCATCTTGCCGTACTCGGCACAGCGCGCCCGCGTCGGGATGCCCTTGTCCGGGTTCAGCAGGCCGGGCGGGTCGAAAGCGCGCTTGACGGCGTGGAACGCGTCGCGCTCTTCAGGCGAAAACTGCACGCACATCGAGTTGATCTTTTCGATGCCGACGCCGTGTTCGCCCGTCACCGTGCCGCCCAGCTCGACGCACGTCTCGAGGATGTCCGAGCCGAACGCCTCGGCGCGGTGCCATTCGTCCAGATCGTTGCCGTTGAACAGGATCAGCGGATGCATGTTGCCGTCGCCGGCGTGGAAGACGTTCATGCAGCGTAACCTGTACTTCTGCTCCATCGCCTCGATACGTGCGAGCAACGGCCCGATGCTGCGGCGCGGCACGGTGCCGTCCATGCAGTAGTAATCCGGCGAGATACGGCCCGCGGCGGGAAACGCATTCTTGCGGCCGGACCAGAAACGCAGCCGCTCGCTTTCCGAGCGCGAAATCTGGATGCGCGTGGCGCCATGTTCGCGCAAGACAGCCGTCATGCGGACGATTTCGTCGGCCACTTCCTCGGCCGTGCCGTCCGATTCGCACAGCAGGATGGCGGCGGAGTCGAGGTCGTAACCGGCTTTGACGAACTCCTCGACGGCGCGCGTCGCGGGCTTGTCCATCATTTCGAGACCTGCCGGAATGATGCCCGCCGCGATAATGCCGGCGACCGCGTCGCCGCCTTTCACGACGTCGTCGAAACTCGCCATCACGACCTGCGCCGTTTGCGGCTTGGGGATCAGCTTGACGGTCACTTCGGTGACGATCGCAAACATGCCCTCGCTACCGATCAGCACCGCCAGCAGGTCGAGCCCCGGCGCATCGGGCGCGAGCGAGCCGAACTCGACCACTTCGCCTTCCATCGTAATGGCGCGTACCCGCAAGACGTTGTGCACTGTCAGACCATATTTCAGGCAATGCACGCCGCCGGAATTTTCCGACACGTTGCCGCCGATCGTGCACGCAATCTGTGAGGAAGGATCGGGCGCGTAGTAGAGCCCATACGGCGCGGCGGCTTCGGAAATAGCCAGATTACGCACGCCTGGCTGAACCGTCGCGGTACGTGCATAGGAGTCCACTTCGACGATTTTTCTGAAGCGCGCAAGCGACACCACCACGCCGTGTCGGATCGGCATGGCGCCGCCCGACAGACCCGTGCCGGCGCCGCGCGGCACGATGGGCACGTCGAGCCGATGGCAGATCTGCACGATGCGCTGCACCTGCGATTCGGTTTCCGGCAGGGCCACCGCCAGCGGCAGCCGGCGATAGGCGGCAAGACCGTCGCACTCGTAGGCGACGGTGTCTTCCTCGCGGTACAGCAGGCAATGGGTCGGCAACACGGCCATCAGTGCCTGCACGACTTCGCGTTGGCGCTGCGCGAGCACTTCAGCCGACAGTTCGGCGGGTGCGTTCATCTTTCCTCTCCTCGTACTCCGTTGCGCCGCGGCCTTGCCGCGCGAGGTATGACAGGGCCAGCGGGCGAATCCTACGCCGCCCACGAGAAAATCTTGCCGGGATTCATCAGATTACGCGGATCGAGCGCGTGCTTGATTGCGCGCATCGTATCTACGGCCACCTCGCCGTGCTCTTCCAGCAGGAAGCCCATCTTGTGCAGCCCGACGCCATGTTCGCCGGTGCAGGTGCCGCCCATGCGCAGCGCGCGCTGCACGATGCGCTGGTTGAGGCGTTCGGCTTCCGCGAGTTCTTCGGGCCTGGCCGGGTCGATCAGGATGGCGACGTGGAAATTGCCGTCGCCCACATGGCCGACGATCGGACACGGCAGCGGCGAGGCGAGCAGGTCCTGCTCGGTTTCGACCACGCATTGGGCGAGTTGCGAGATCGGCACGCAGACGTCGGTGGTGACGGCGCGGCAGCCGGGCTTCAGTTGCAGCATCGCGAAATAGGCGTTGTGGCGCGCATTCCATAGACGGCTGCGATCCTCGGGACGCGTGGCCCATTCGAAGCCTTCGCCCGCGTTTTGCGCGGCGATCTCCTGAACCGTTTCCGCCTGCTCCTTCACGCCGGATTCGGTGCCGTGGAACTCGAAGAACAGCGTGGGTGCCTCGCGCAGCGTGAGGTTCGAGTGACGGTTGATGGCGCGGATGGCGAGTGAATCGACGAATTCCACGCGCGCGATCGGCACGCCCGTCTGAATGGTTTCGATGACGGCGCGCACCGCGTCGCCCATCGACGCAAACGTGCACACCGCGGCCGAGATGGCTTCCGGCTGCGGATAGAGCCGCAGCGTGATTTCGGTGATGACGCCGAGCGTGCCCTCCGAGCCGACGAACAGGCGGGTCAGGTCATACCCGGCCGCCGACTTGCGGGCTCGCGTGCCGGTCTTGATGACCCGGCCATCCGCCAGCACGGCGCGCAGACCGAGCACGTTTTCGCGCATCGTGCCGTAGCGCACGGCGTTGGTGCCCGACGCGCGCGTCGCCGACATGCCGCCGATACTGGCATCCGCGCCTGGATCGATGGGGAAAAAGAGGCCGGTGTCGCGTAGCGCTTCGTTCAGTTGCTTGCGGGAGATGCCCGGCTCGACGGTGACGGTGAGGTCTTCCGCATTGATCGACAGCACGCGGTTCATCTCCGACAGATCGATCGACACGCCCCCCTGCACGGCCAGCAGATGACCCTCCAGCGACGAACCGTTGCCATACGGAATGACCGGCACGCCGTATTGCGCGCAAAGCCTGACAATGGCCTGCACGTCTTGTGTGGTGCGGGCGAACACCACGGCGTCGGGCAATTGCGGATCGAACGGCGACTCGTCCCGGCCATGATGGGCGCGCACGGCTTCGGCGGTCGAGACGCGCTCACCAAAGGCGGACTTCAGCGAGGTGAGCAACTCGACGGGGAACGGACGGCGCAAGGGGGCCGGCGGCGCGGGATGGTTCACAGGTGTCTCCTGAGTGACGGGCATGGCGTCTGTACTTCCGTTTCATTTTACGCCGATCGTCCGATGACCGGCGTCCAGCCGGGCCGGCCGATCCTATAATGGCCGCGGAAATGGCGCTGGCGCGGAATTATCCGTAAAGACCCTGCGAAATACCCGATGCCGGTATGAAGCAAACCGAAGCAGACGCATCCGACACTGAAAGGACGGCAGACATCATGGGCAACCGCTTGAGCAAGATCGCCACCCGCACCGGCGACGACGGCAGCACGGGTCTGGGCGATGGCCGCCGGGTGAGCAAGGACGCCGCGCGGATCGCCGCGATTGGCGACGTGGACGAACTCAACTCGAATCTCGGCGTGCTGCTCTGCGAAACCTTGCCCGATAACGTGCGGGCGGCGCTCACGGCGATCCAGCATGACCTGTTCGATCTCGGCGGCGAGCTTTGCATTCCCGGCCACACCATGATTACCGACCCGCATCTGGCGCAACTCGACGCGTGGCTCGCCGAATACAACGCGACCCTGCCGCCGCTCAAGGAGTTTATTTTGCCCGGTGGGTCGCGGGCTGCCGCGCTGGCGCACGTGTGCCGGACGGTGTGCCGACGTGCCGAGCGCGCCATCGTGGCGCTGGGCCAGGCGGAGACGATCAACGCGGCGCCGCGCCAATATGTCAACCGCTTGTCCGACCTGCTGTTCGTGTTGGCCCGCGTGCTGAATCGCGCGGACGGCGGCAGCGATGTGCTCTGGCAGCACGAACGCGGCTCGAAGTAGGGCGGTAGTAGTAAGACCTCGGCTTAGCCACTGCAAGCCGGCAAAGCGCGCTACTGTCAATAAATACCCTGTGCGACCGGGAACCGGCCCGCGCGCCTCAGCCTACGGCCAGCGTGACCGGCTTGCCGATCCGGCCCATCATTTCGATCAGCGTGTCGAGCGTGAACTTGGTGGTCTTCTTGTTGACCACGTCGGACACCCGCGGGCGCGACACCATCAGAATCTCAGCGGCTTCCGCCTGTTTCAGATGGTGCTCGTCGATCCAGGTAGACAGCTCCGCCATCAGTTGCTCCTTCAGCAGCCGGGTGTCGTTGATTTCTTTTTGCGACGCCGCGTGCAGCCGTGCCGCTTCCTCAGCGGGAAAGCCGAGCTGGAGGAAGAGGTTGTCTCCCGGCTTCGTTACGTGACGGATTTTGGTATCGATCGTCATTGCTATGCCTCGTTATGGTTGACTACGGCGCGATAGCGCGCCTTTCCAATCTGAACGTCGTGCCGGCTCGTGACCTGGGTCTTTTTGTGGAAGCAGTGCAGAACGTAAATGGCGTGTTCCAGCTTCGCGACGTACATGACCCTATAAGCGCCGCTCGTGTCGTTGAGCCGGATTTCACGCGTGCCGGAACCCACGGTGGGAAAGGATTTCCAGTCGTCCGGGTCCAGGCCTGCCTGGATTTTGCTCAACTGAAAACCGGCCTGCCGACGTGGTTCCTCGGGAAATGCCAGTAAATCTTTGTAGCTGGAGCCCACCCAGCAGATATCTTTTTCGTACTCCATGAGTGCCCTTCATGTATAAAACTTTATACCAATCTCCCGGGAAAGGCAATACGTTTTCCGATCCCGCCTTGGGCAACTACGGTACAGGGTCGGGGCGCGCGCCACCATTCGTCCGTTCGGGTAACTAACCAATTGGCCAGGGTTGAAAGAGGAGCGGAATAGGGGCGAAAAAGAGGTCGCAGAGAGAGGGGGGAAGGGCAGCCAAATGACGGGCGGAGGACGAAAAAAAGCCCGGCTCACTGGCCGGGCTTGCGACATGCGTCTAAAGTTTTTTGAGCAGCGCGACTGCTTAATTACCGCTGCCGCGCGCCACACGGCGCTGTTTGACCGCTTCGGCCAAGCCTTCCAGAACAGCGACACTTTCGTCCCAGCCAATACAGGCGTCGGTCACGCTCTGACCATACGTCAGCGCGCAACCTTCCTTCAGATCCTGACGTCCGGCGACAAGGTGCGATTCCACCATCACGCCGACAATCCGCTCGTCGCCACCAGCAATCTGGCGGCCGATGTCCGCGCACACCGGGATCTGGTTCTCGTGCTTCTTCGAGCTATTGGCATGGCTCGCGTCGATCATCAGACGCGCCGCGAGACCGGCCTTGCCAATGTCGGCACACGCCGCGTTGACGTTTTCCGCGTCGTAGTTCGGCGCTTTGCCGCCGCGCAAAATGATGTGGCAGTCCTCATTGCCGGCTGTCGAGACGATCGCCGAGTGGCCGCCCTTCGTCACCGAGAGGAAATGGTGCGGCTGCGAGGCAGCCTTGATGGCGTCAACGGCGATTTTCACGTTGCCGTCGGTGCCGTTCTTGAAGCCGACCGGACACGACAGACCCGACGCCAGTTCGCGATGCACCTGCGATTCCGTTGTGCGCGCGCCGATTGCGCCCCACGAGATCAGATCGGCGATGTACTGCGGGCTGATCATGTCGAGGTATTCGGTGCCGGCCGGCAAGCCGAGCTCGTTGATGCGCAACAGCAACTCGCGCGCGGTGCGCAGGCCGTCGTTGATCTTGAAGCTGTTGTCCATGTGCGGGTCGTTGATGAGACCCTTCCAGCCCACCGTCGTGCGCGGCTTTTCGAAGTACACCCGCATCACGATTTCGAGTTCGCCCGCGAAGCGCTTGCGCTGCTCGACCAGCCGTCCCGCGTATTCGAGCGCCGCCTGGGTGTCGTGGATCGAGCACGGTCCGATGATCACGATCAGGCGGTCTTCCATGCCGTGCAGGATGCGGTGCATCGACTGGCGCGAATGGTAGATCAGGTCCGAGACTGCTTCTTCGCAGGCGAATTCGCGGATCAGGTGAGCGGGCGGCGTGAGTTCTTTCAATTCTCGAATGCGGACATCGTCAGTGTTGTGTGGGGGCATGGTGGTTCTCCAGGATTCGTTGCGTAGCGTGTTCGTGTGGTTCGTAGCGTGTTTGTGCGGGGCGAAAAAAAACCGCCAGACTCGCTGGCGGTTTTTTCGGGAATTTTGGGTGCCTTACGTGCACTAACACCCCTCTCGATCCGCCAGCGGTCTGAGATGCCAGAAAAAGTAAAAATAAAACTTGGCGGACATGGCGAAAGTGAGGTCGCTGATGAAAAAGGGTGAGTGACTTTATAACCCGCGCAGTCTCGATTGGCAACCGGGCGGCGGTAAAAATGCGGACAATCCGCATACTTCGCGCAAAATTTGCACGAAGTATGCGTGAAACTTCAAATCAGGCTGTGCCGCCAACCGTCATCTTCTCAATACGCAGGGTCGGCTGACCGACGCCCACCGGCACGCTCTGGCCTTCCTTGCCGCACACGCCCACGCCCGAATCGAGTGCCATGTCGTTGCCGATCATGGTGACGTACTTGAGCGATTCCGGGCCGCTGCCGATCAGCGTCGCACCCTTGACCGGGTACGTCACCTTGCCGTTTTCGATCATGTAGGCTTCGGACGCCGAGAACACGAACTTGCCGTTGGTGATATCCACCTGGCCGCCGCCGAAGTTCACCGCATACAGGCCGTTCTTGACCGAGGCGATGATTTCCTGCGGGTCCTTGTCGCCGTTCAACATGTAGGTGTTGGTCATGCGCGGCATCGGCAGGGCGGCGTAAGATTCGCGGCGCGCGTTGCCCGTTACCGGCATCTTCATCAGACGGGCGTTGAGCGTGTCCTGGATGTAGCCCTTCAGGATGCCATCCTCGATCAGTGTGGTGCACTGGGTCGGATTGCCTTCGTCGTCGATGTTCAGCGACCCGCGGCGATTCGGCAGTGTGCCGTCGTCCACCACGGTGACACCCTTGGCCGCCACCTGCTCGCCGATGCGTCCGGCAAATGCCGACGAACCCTTGCGGTTGAAGTCGCCTTCCAGACCATGGCCGATCGCCTCGTGCAGCAGCACGCCGGGCCAGCCCGGTCCGAGCACCACTGTCATCGCGCCGGCCGGAGCCGGGCGGGCGTCGAGGTTGACGAGCGCCGCATGCACGGCGTCGTCCACGTACTTTGACAGCACCGCGTCGGTGAAATAGCCGTAATCGAAACGGCCGCCACCGCCGCCGCTGCCGATCTCGCGGCGGCCGTTCTGCTCGGCGATCACCGTGACGGAGACGCGCACCAGCGGCCGGATGTCGGCGGCCATGGCGCCGTCGCTGCGCGCCACCAGCACCACGTCGTATTCGCCGGCCAGACCCGCCATCACCTGGGTGATGCGCGGATCGCGGCTGCGCGCCATCTGTTCGACGCGCTCCAGCAGTTTGACCTTGGCGGTGGCGTCGAGCGAATGCAGCGGATCGGACGGCAGGTACAGATCACGCCCGGCGACGCCGGTCAGCGCGGACGCCACCTTGATCTTCTGCTTGCCGCCGCCGGCCTTGGCGATCGAGCGGGTGGCGAGCGCCGCCTGGCGAATCGCCTCGGGCGAGAGGTCGTCCGAGTAGGCAAACGCGGTCCGGTCGCCCGACACGGCGCGCACGCCGACCCCTTGGTCGATGCTGAAGCTGCCTGATTTCACGATGCCTTCTTCCAGGCTCCACGCTTCGCTGCGGGTGGCCTGGAAGTACAGGTCCGCGTAGTCGACGCGGTGCGTGAAGATTTCGGCGAGCGTGCGGGTGAGCACGGATTCGTCGAGGCCGTAAGGCGTAAGGAGCACGTCCTTGGCAGTGGCGAGATTGCGGATACCGGGTTCGATGATATTCATGCGAGGTATGTTCTGCTCGATACAAAGTGGTTCGGTTGGCGCACGCGCATCACATACATGGGTGGGCGGCGTCGTACTTTCAATGTCAGGTGCAGCTTTTGGCGCGTTTAGCTCGTCAGCACACGGTGACGCCAGGCCGGCAGGCTTTGCCGGACCTCGTCGATGCGTGCGCGCTCCAGGTTTCCGGCGACGACACCGGCGCCTTCCTCACGTACCGCGACGACCTCGCCCCATGGATCGACCAGCATGCTGTGTCCCCATGTGCGGCGGCCGTTTTCGTGCTTGCCGCCTTGCGCCGCGGCGAGCACGTAGCACTGGTTTTCGACGGCGCGGGCGCGCAGCAGCATCTCCCAGTGCGCACGGCCGGTCGTGTACGTGAAAGCCGAGGGCACCACGATCAGCGCGCAATCGCCCATGCGGCGATATAGCTCCGGAAAGCGCAAATCGTAGCAGACCGATAGCCCGACCCGCCCGAACGGCGCGTCGAAGGTGCGGACTTCCTCGCCGGGGCGGATGGTGCGGGCCTCGTCGAACGATTCGTCACCTTTTTCGAAATTGAACAGGTGGATCTTGTCGTAGCGTGCGGTTTCCTCTCCCTGCGGGTTGAAAACCAGCGTGGTATTGAGGACGCGGGAGGCTTCCGGGGCGGTGATGGGCAGCGTGCCGCCGATCACCCAGACGCCATGGCGGCGCGCCGCATCCGCCAGAAAACGCTGGATCGGGCCGTCGCCGTAGGGTTCGCGCACGCTGAGCTTGTCCGTGTCCTTGAAGCCCATGAAACAGAAATACTCGGGCAGCAGGACCAGTTGGGCGCCGTCGGCGGCGGCCTCGGCGATCAGGCGTTCCGCCTCGGCCAGGTTGCGCTCGCGATCCGGCGTGCTCACCATTTGCAGGGCGGCGACGCGGCTGGACGGCTCTTGGGGTGTTGAGTGGGCGTGGTGTTCGCTCATGAGCGTTTCGAATGACTCCCGGCAGTGAGCAGGCTGGCATGAATCTTCAGGCGCCTGCGTCGATCAACGCTGTCGCGCCGCCGCTTCGGCGCAGCGCGTACCGGCAGTTGGCACGGGCTGCGGGTTTACTGCGCTTGCGCAGTCGAAGCCGGCAGATCCATCTTACCGCGATCGCCGTGCACCCGCTCGACATGCGCTTTTGACCACGAACCGGTGATGGCGTAGTCCATCGCGAAGGCCTTCGAAATGGACTTGGACAGCGCGAAATCGGCGACCAGCGCGGCCAGGCCGAAGAGCGGATTGATTACCGTGGCGGCGACCACGCCGGCCCCGGCGCTGACGGTCGGAACGATGTGCACGTGCAGGTCCTGCGTTTCCTGCGCGAGGTCGATCGAGCCGGTCATCTCGGCGCGGGCGGGCGCCGTCACCATCTTGAAGTTATCCGTGCGGCCGATGCCGTCGCTGATTTGCGCCGTGCCTTTGACGCTTTCGAACGGCAGGCCTTCGCCGATCACGTCGCGGAAATTCAGCGTCGCAAAACGCGCGAGGCTTTGCAGGCTCAGCACGCCCAGCAACTTGGCGACGCCTGGATCGACCTTGAGGATCTGGCCGTGCTCGAGATCCACCGCGAGGTTGCCGTTGAGCGTCGGATAGTCGATGCGGGTCGGCCCGCCGCGCCACACCACCTTGCCCGACAGCGTGCCGCTGCCGCCCTTGAGCGTGCGCGGCTGGCCGGCCCGTTCGAGCAGCGCGCCGGCATCCTTGATGTCGAGCTTGAAATCGAACACGGTGCGCCTGGTGGCGTCTTCGTCGGCGCCGGCGTTGAGGCCGGTCGAGGTGCGCCAGTTGGCGGTGGCGGTCAGCGTGGCGGCCGGGTTGCTGATATTGAGCTTGTCCAGTTGCCAGACGGGTACGCCGTCTTCCTCGAAGTTGTGCGCGTCGACTTCCAGACTGCCGATGTTGTGATCGCGCACGATCAGCTCGTTGACGATCAGATCGATGGACGGCATGTTTTGCGCCGGCGCCGAAATCGCCCGGCCGAGCAGGTCGTTTTCGGTGGCGGACGGAATCACCAGACGGGCGAGGCGCGCCTGCAGCGTGCCGGGCGAGCCTTTGGTCGGACCCGGCAGCCACGCCACATGGCCAGACACCTGATTCGAGGCGACGTTGGCCTGCCAGTTGCCCTTGTCGCGCGAGGCGCCGACGATCACGCTTTCCCAATGGCGCTTGAGCAGCGTCAGCGTGCCGATGTGCACGGCAAAGCGGTTCGGCAGGAATTGCGTCAGCGTGGGGTTGGGAGCGGCCGCAGTCGCCGTTGCAGTTGCGGCCGGGGCCGACGCCGCAGGCGCCGTGGCGGCGGCCTGGCTGCGCATCTGGGTGACGAGGGCGCGCCACTGGTCGGCGTCGAAGGCATCGACGTCGACTGCGGCGGTAACGCCTTCGGCCGGCAGCTCGGCCGGCTTGTTGACGCCCACCGCGCCGGCCACCACGGCCGGCGGCTGGCCCGGCGTGGGGCGCAACAGATAGGTAGCGGCGATTGGGCCGAACTGCAGGTCGGCGCGCTGCAGGCCGGGCTCGCTCGCCATGCTGGCCGGCTTGAAGGTGAAGTGCAGCGGCATCGGCTGGCCGAGCGGCTTGTTGAACGGCGCGGGGAAATCGAGCGCGAGGCCGCTCAGGTCCGAGTTCGCGGTGACGTCCGGCAGGCGTCCTTTCGCGCCGTTCACGCTGAGGTCGTAGGGCGCGCTGCCGCTCATGCGCGTGAGCACCTGCGCGGCCGGTCCATGCAGATTCAGGCCGCGCGCGGCATCCACGGCAATGTGGCCGTTCAGGTCGAGCGCGTAGTTGCCGCCTTTCTGAAAGCCGCCGTTGGCGTGGACGTCGCCGCCGAGGAACTGGCCGGAGAGCCGGTCCAGTTGCGCGGTGTATTCGGTGAAACGGACCTTGCCGGTGAGTTGCGACAGCGGCGGCACGTTGTCCACGCTCAGGCGGTTGTTCTGGAAGCCCAGCGCGCCTTCGACCGCGATATGCGGCTTGGGCGTGCGCGGCACCGTCAGTTTCAGCGCGAGCGAGGCCGGCCCCTCGGCCTCCACCTTTTCGCCGACGTGCTTCGACAGGCCGCCGAGCGCGCTGGCATTGACGTAGTCGATCATGTCGGCGAGCGGGCCACGGCCGTCGCCGTTGATGACGAGGCTCGAGGCCTTGGTGCCGAGGTCGTCGATCTTGCCGCTCACCTTGGTGAGGGCGATGCGCTTGTAATGCGCGCGGTCGACGTCAAAGCGCAGCACGTTCTCTTTCAGCTCGAAGGTGCCGTCGATGCCGTCCAGCGCCGGCCACACATTCGGCGTCACGCCGTCTTTCATCAGACGCGGCGGGAACGGCGAAGGATCGAACTTGCCGCCCCGGAACGGCGCGACGATGTGAAACACGCCGGCAGCCGGATCACGCGAGTAGGGGAATTTGGTGAGGTCGCCGTGGACCTCGATCACCGCGCCGCGCGAGGTGCCGGCCTGCAGTCCGTGACCGAGATAATTGCGCAGCTTCTCGCTGATGCTGGTGGGCAGGTAGCGGACGATGCTGGTTACCTTGGCGTGGTCGAACTTCGCCGTCAGGTCGAGCGAGCCGCGTCCGTGGCCCGGATTGCTGTAATTGGCCGTGACGCTCGCGGCGGTGTCCGCGTTGGCAACCCGCAGTTCCGGCACGGCGATCGCGAACGACTTGTGCTGTTCGCCCGGCGCGGTAGGTTTGACCGTCCACGTGCCGCTGCCCTGCAGGCGGTCGAATTTGAGGCGCGGATCGTCGAACACGCCCGGCAGGGTGAGCGCCACATTGTTGGTGTCGATGTCCATCGAGCCGTGGGTTTCGTCGGCGTCCACTTTGCCCCACAGGTTTTCCACGCCCGGCAGGCCGGCGCGCGGGTGGCCGAGCGGCGTGAGCCCCGGCGGCGGTTCCTGGGCCGCCACGCTGATGCCCTGCAGATCCGCCTTGAAGCGGTAGCGCATGATCGGTTCGGCGCCGCCGGTCCGTTCGCTGTCTGCTTCGCCGGAACTCGGCGTGGCGCGCTCGACCACGATCAGATAGTTCGCCACCAGCCCGCGCGGGTTGAAGCGCACCAGTTCGTTGAGGATGCGCCCCGTGAGCGGCAGCGCGCGGCTGAATTCGGCGAGGATGCCGAGGTCGACGCGGTCGCCCGTCACGCTGAACAACTGGCCGTGCTGCAAGGATGCCTTGCGGTAGTGGCCGGTCAGCGTGGTCAGGGCGAGCGTGCGGGTGAGCGGCGTGCCGTCTTCGAGCGGCGGCTGGCCGAGTTCGGCGTGCATGTGATTCAGCTGCAGCGTGTAGTCGCCCGGCGTCATGTCGACTTTCCACGAGAAGCTCGCCACCGGCACGTCGAGGCGCGGCTGGGTCGGACGCACGCGCATCGAGACGTTGGCGCCCGACAATTCGCCGCTCGCCGATTTCATCCGGCCGTCGCCGAAATCGACCCAGATGGCGTTGTCGATCCGGCCCGCGAAGGTCTCGATGGGAAAGTCGATGTAGTGGGCGAGGGCGGGCAGGTCGACCGGTCCCGTCGACACATAAGCCTGGCCGGTCCAGTTGATCGGCTTGCCGATGGCCCCGAGGCGCGCGTGTCTGAAGTGGGCGCGGAAATCGAGCGGGCCGTGCAGGACGTTGCCGTCCGGCGGCGCCTGTAGCGCGAGGTGGTGATCGTAGCCGTCGTTTAGGATGGCCAGGCGAATGTTCTGCAACGCCAGCTCGGGCGCGTCATGGCGCGCGTCCTTCCAGCGCAATGTGCCGCCGCGCAGAACGATGGCCTGCTGGCGCAGCAGCCAGGTACTGAAGGTGTCGTTGCCCGTGTGGGTGCTCGGCATCGTGACCCCGGCCACGGATAGCGAGCCGTCGCTGCCGCGCGCGATCAGCACGTCCGGCTGATCGACGATCAGGCTTGAGAGAATTGGCTTGAGTTGCCACAGCGAGCTCCACGAAACCGTGGCGGTGGCGTGCGGGATAGCGAGTCCGACCGTGCCGTCGCGGCCGCGGATGGTGAGCGCGGTGACGTCGATGCCGGGCTGGAAACCGCTCCAGTGCGGCGCCAGTTTGCCGATGGTGAGTTGCGCGTGAATCTTCTCGGAGACCAGCGTCTCGATGCGTGGCCGGAACGAATCGACCTGCGGCAGCAGGCCGTAGCGCAGCCCCATGAAGAGCACGGCCGCGATGAAGTAAATGATCAGCGCGATGGCCGCCACGACCCTCAGGGTATGGCGCAGCACCACGTGGTCACCGCCGTGCACTGAACTGATTTGTCCGGGTTCGGGGGGCGCGGCGGATTCGTTTCGCTCGGACATGCGGCGGCGGGGGTGGGCGTATGGTAATTTTGCGGTCTGACGACGAAATGTAACACACGGGCAAGCCCCGACGAATATCCGTCAAAGCCTGTATTCATGCCGAGTTGCGACCTGCTGGGCGGTGCGCGGCAGCGCGCATGGCACCGTGACAAGACGGATGACGCAACAAGCGATCCAGATCTCCGATGACCGACACCACGCTCCTGAGTTCCAGCTATTCACACTACGCGGCGCGCGCGCTGGCGGCCCGTCCCGAACTTGCCGGACGCATCGCTGCGCTGGCGGCGGCGCCGCTCACGCGCGAGCGCATCGAAGCCCGCTTCGACGAGTTATGCGTGGCGCACGCCGCTTCCGGCAGCGTTGCGTTGACCGAGGACGGCCTCAAGCGGGCGTTGCGCCAGTTGCGCACCGAGGTGTTTTGCGCCGTGATGGAGCGCGATCTGGCCGGCCAGGCGGACGTCGCCGAAGTGACCGGCGCGATGACCGATCTGGCCGAAACCACCATCCAGCGGGCCCTGGCGGTGCTGTCCGCGGACCTCGAAGCGCTCTACGGCGAGCCGCGCGGACCGGAGGGCGAACGGCTCACGCTGGGTGTGGTCGGCATGGGCAAGCTCGGTGGGCGCGAGCTGAATGTGTCCTCGGACATTGATCTGATCTTTATCTACGAAGAAGACGGCGAGACTGCCGGCGGCCAGCGTGCGCCGATCCCGACGCAGGACTTTTTCTCCCGGCTCGGCAAGCGGCTGATCGCGGCGCTCGCCGAAACGACCGCGGACGGCTACGTGTTTCGCGTCGACATGCGGCTGCGCCCGAACGGCGATTCGGGGCCGCTCGTGTGTAGTCTTGGCATGCTCGAGGAATATTTTTACGTGCAGGGCCGCGAGTGGGAGCGCTACGCCTGGATCAAGGGCCGGCTCGTCTCCGAAGACGCGAGCGACGCCGCGCGCCGGCTCGCGAAGCAGCTCGACGCGATTGTCCGGCCTTTTATCTACCGGCGTTATCTGGACTTCGGCGTGATCGCCGCGATCCGTTCGCTGCATCTGCAGATTCGCCAGGAAGCCCAGCGCCGCGCCTCGATGAGGCCCGACAAGGCCGACGACATCAAGCTCGGCCGGGGTGGCATCCGCGAAATCGAATTTAGCGCGCAGGTGTTCCAGTTGATCCGCGGCGGCCAGGATGCGGGTTTCCGCGTGCGGCCGACGCTCGCCGTGCTGCGCCACGCCGCCACTCACGGCCTGATTACGCCTGCTGTCTGCGTGAAGCTCTCGCAGGCTTACCGTTTCTTGCGTGAGCTCGAACACCGTCTGCAATACCGTGACGACGCGCAAACCCACGCCATGCCGGTCGACGAGGAAGCGCGCGCGGCGCTCGCGCAGACCATGGGCTTCGACGATTACGCGGCGCTGATGGCGAAGCTCGACGCGCACCGCGAACTGGTCGAGCAGCAGTTCGATCAAATTTTCGCCGACAAGATAGGCGGGCGCGACGGCTGCGGCGCCCCGGAAGACGGCGCGGCGGCGTGGGTGTGGAGCAGCGCGCTCGCCGACGACAGCGCGGACGAAGCACTGCAGGCGCGGCTTGTCGAACTCGGCGTTGCCGAACCGGGCGAACTGCTCGCCCGGCTGCGCGCCCTGTGGCAGTCGTCGCGCTACGCGGGGCTGGCCGAGCGCAGCCGGCAGCGCTTCGACATCGTGGCGCAACGCGCGCTCGAAGCCGCCCGCACGCTGGAGCCGCCTGAGCGGCGCGGCGATACGGTGGCGCGCTTTTTCGATTTGCTCGAAGCCGTGAGCCGGCGCGGCGCCTATCTGGCCTTGCTGACGGAATATCCACAGGCGCTGCATCGCGTGCTGTCGGTGCTGGGCGCCTCGCATTGGGCGGCTGGCTATCTGATCCGTCATCCTCAATTACTGGACGAACTGCTGGACGACGAGGCGATTGCCAGCCCGTTCGACTGGCCCGAGTTCAAGCGCACGCTGCGCTTGCGGCTCGCGGCGGCTGACGGCGTCGAACAGCAGATGGATCTGCTGCGCCACGCCCACCAGGCCGAAGTGTTCCGCATTCTGCTCATCGATCTGGCCGGCAAGCTGAGTGTCGAACACGTGAGCGACCGCCTCTCGGAACTCGCCGACGCCGTGCTCGACGTGACGCTCGAAGCCGTCTGGAACCATCTGGCCCGGCGTCACCGCGAGGTGCCGCGCTTCGCGGTGATCGCCTACGGCAAACTGGGCGGCAAGGAGCTGGGTTACGCCTCGGACCTCGATCTGATCTTCCTCTACGACGATCCGGACGAAAACGCGGCGGAGATCTACGCCATGTACACGCGTCGTCTGATCACCTGTCTGACCATGGCGACGGGCGCGGGCATCCTGTTCGACGTCGACCTGCGGTTGCGGCCGAATGGCGAGTCCGGCCTGCTGGTGACGGATCTGGACGCGTTCAGGCGTTATCAGTTGCGCGAGGGCGACGCCGCCAATACCGCCTGGGTATGGGAGCACCAGGCGCTGTCACGCGCACGCTATTGCGCGGGCGATGCCGAGATCGGCGCGAAGTTCGAGGCAATCCGCGAACAGGTGCTGACGACCCCGCGCGAGGCGGGGCCGCTCGCGCGCGAGATCGTGGAGATGCGCGCGCGCGTGGAAGCCGGACATCCGAACCGCACCCAGCTATTCGATCTGAAGCACGACCGCGGCGGGATGGTGGATATCGAATTCACCGTTCAATACTGGGTGCTGTTGCACGCCGCGCGCGACCCGGAACTGATCCGCAATACCGGCAATATCGCCTTGCTGCGCGAGGTGTCGCGCTTCGGCATGATGAGCGAGGAGGAGGCCGAGACGGTGGGCGCGGCATATCGCACGTACCGCAAGCTGCAGCACAAGCTGAGGCTCGACGGGATGGAAAAGGCCCGCGTCGAGCCGGCCGCGGTCGAGGTGGAGCGGCAGGCGGTGCTGGCGTTGTGGCAGCGCGTGTTCGGGTGAGGATGCGGCGGCCTTTATGCCGCCAGCATTTCCTTGGCGTGCTTGCGCGTGGTGGCGGTGATTTCCAGGCCGCCCAGCATGCGCGCCACTTCCTCGATGCGGCTCGTTTTATCCAGCGCGATGACGCTGCTGACCGTGCCGCCCTTGCCGTTCCCTGCTTTGGCCACCTGGAAGTGGTGGTCGCCACGCGCGGCGACCTGCGGCAGGTGGGTCACGCACAGCACCTGGCGCGCGCGGCCGAGTTGATGCAGCAGGCGTCCGACGACTTCGGCGACGCCGCCGCCGATGCCGGTGTCCACTTCGTCGAAAATCAGGGTGGGCGTGGGACTGGCGGCACTGGCGATGACCGCGAGCGCGAGGCTGATGCGCGCCAGTTCGCCGCCCGAAGCGACCTTGGCCAGCGGCCGCAGCGGCACGCCGGCGTGGCCCGCCACCCGGAACTCGACCTGTTCCAGTCCGTGCGCGCCGCCTTCCGGCAGCGCCACCAGCGCGACTTCAAAACTGCCGCCTTTCATCGACAATTCCTGCATGCCCGTGGTGACCGCCGCGCCGAGCGCCCTGGCGGCTTTGGCGCGCGCCTTCGATAGCTGTTTGGCCTCGGCGAGATAGGCTTCCTTCGCTTTGGCCTCGGCGGCATGCAGGGCTTCCAGATCGGCGGCGGCATCGAGCGCGGCCAGTTGGGCGCGGCGGGCGGCATGTTCCTCAGGCAGCGTTTCCGGCTTCAGGCGGAACTTGCGTGCGGCCGAATGAAGTGCGTCGACCCGTTTTTCGATCTGCGCGAGGCGCTCGGGATCGAGTTCCAGGCGCTGCGCATAATGGCTCAGCGAATACGCCGCTTCCTGCAACTGGATCTCGGCAGGTTCGAGCGCGGCGAGCGCGTCGTTCAAGGCCGGATCGATCTCGGCCAGATCGCGCAGCCGGGAGACGATCGATGCCAGATGCGTGATCATCGCCTCGTCCGATTCGGACAGTGCGGCGAGCGCGCCCTGCACGCCTTCGATCAGATTCGCCGAATGCGACAGGCGGTTGTGCTCGGCGTTCACCTCTTCCCACTCGCCTGGTTGGGGCGCGAGCTTGTCGAGTTCGGCCAGCTGCCATGCGAGGCGTTCGCGCTCCAGCTGCAGTTCGCGGTCGCGGGTGCGGGCGTGCTCGACGGCCTGCGCCTTGTCGCGCCAGCCGCGCCAGGCGCGGGCCACCGCGGCGGCCTTGTCGAGCAGCCCGGCATGGGTATCGAACAGTTCGCGCTGGGCATCCGGGCGCATCAGCAACTGGTGGGCGTGCTGGCCGTGAATGTCGACCAGCATTTCGCCCACTTCGCGCAGTTGCGCGAGCGTCGCGGCGGTACCGTTGATGAAGGCCCGCGAGCGGCCGTTGGCGTCGACGACGCGCCGCAGCATGACGGTGCCGCCGTGGGTGTCGTCGTCCGCGGTGCTTCTGGTCGAGCCGAGCGCCTGCCCGTCGAGCCAATACTCCACTTGCGTGTGGGTTTCGAATTCGGCGGTGATGTCGGCGCGCGCCTCGCCGCTTCTCACGATGCTCGCGTCGGCACGGGCGCCTAGCGCCAGCGCCAGTGCGTCGATCAGGATCGACTTGCCGGCGCCTGTTTCACCTGAGAAAACCGTAAAGCCGCTGTCGAATTCGAGATCGAGCGCGGCGACGATGACGAAGTCGCGTATCGAGAGGTGGCGAAGCATGGAGGTCGTCTGGTGGGCGTGGGTTACCGGCTGGGGCGATCCGCTCAGGGCTTGATGTCGTCTTCGTGCGACGGGTATTCGTTCCAGTGAAGTTTCTTGCGCAGCGTCGCGTAGTAGCTATAGCCGACCGGATGCAGCAACGGCACGGTGTGGCGCGAGCGGCGCACTTCGATGGTGTCGTTGTGTTCGAGGGCGGTGAACGACTGCATGTCGAAATTGACGTTCACGTCCCGGCCCGCGACGATCTGGATGCTCACCTTCGACTCGTCCGGCAGCACGATCGGCCGGTTCGACAGCGCGTGCGGCGCGATCGGCACCAGCACGATGCCGCCCAACTGCGGATGCAGGATCGGCCCCGCGGATGACAGCGCATACGCCGTCGAGCCGGTCGGGGTGGCGACGATCAGACCGTCCGAGCGCTGGTTGTACATGAAACGGCCGTCCACCGAGACGTGCAGTTCCGCCATGCCGGAGAAGCCGCTGCGGTTCACCACCACGTCGTTGAACGCGAGAGCGTGATAGATCGGGCTGCCGCCGCGCATGATGCGGGCCTCCAGCAGCGTGCGGTCCTCGCGCTCGAAGTCGCCACCGAGCATTCTCGGGACGATTTCCTGCATGTCCGAAATCGGGATGTCGGTAATAAAGCCGACCCGCCCATGGTTGATGCCGATCAGCGGCGTGCGGTACGGCGCGAGCTGGCGGCCGATGCCGAGCATCGTGCCGTCGCCGCCGAGCACCACGGCGACGTCGGCGCGCGCGCCGATCTCCGCGGGGCGCAAGGCCGGGTAAGCCGTGACGCCGATCTCCGCGGCGGTGTCGGCTTCGAACACCACGTCGAAGCCGCGTTTCGCGATGCACGTGGCGAGCGCCGTCAGCGGCTCGCCGATGCCTGGCGTGTTGTTGCGCCCGACTAGCGCGACGGTCTTGAACTGGCTGGTAGCTTGCATGCCGGCATTACACCATAGGTAGGGACTGAAAAGAACCGCCCGCGCCCACGTGGACGCCCGGCGCAGGCCGCAGGCGCCGCGCGCGGCGGAGGATTCTCGTTAGAATGCTCAGGTCCTGACGACGGGGATGCGTGAGGCGAGCCCGGCGCCACGACGAACCCACGGGCGCGGATTGCCGCGAGAAGTTGTCTTGCTGGGCGGGCCCGCCAACGCGGGTTGGGCTTGCGCCAGATTTCCCGCCCATCCAGGCTGATATTGTTAGCGCTCGCGGTTGTCGCATCATTAAGCTAAAATTTTCCGTCATGCTAGATCCCCGCGCACAAACCCTCCTCAAAACGCTGATCGAGCGCTATATCGCCGAAGGTCAGCCGGTCGGCTCGCGCACGTTGTCCCGCTATTCCGGCCTGGAACTGAGCCCGGCGACTATCCGCAACGTGATGTCCGATCTGGAGGAGCTGGGGCTCGTCATCAGCCCGCACACCTCGGCGGGTCGCATTCCTACCCCGCGTGGCTATCGCCTTTTCGTCGACACGATGCTCACCGTCGAGTCCGCCGCCGACGAGGAAGCCGTCACCCGCACCGTCAAGACCACTCTGCAGGCAGGCGAGCCGCAAAAAATCGTCGCGGCCGCCGCGAGCGTGCTCTCCAGCCTGTCGCAATTCGCCGGCGTGGTGCTGACGCCGCGGCGCAGCCACGTGTTCAAGCAGATCGAGTTCATGCGCCTGTCCGACAAGCGCATCCTGCTGATCATCGTCACGCCCGAAGGCGACGTGCAGAACCGCATCATGGCGACCCAGCGCGACTTCTCGCCGTCGCAACTGGTGGAGGCATCCAATTACATCAACGCGCATTTTGCCGGCCTGTCGTTCGACGAGGTGCGCCGGCGTCTGCGCGAAGAGATCGACGAACTGCGTGGCGACATGACCACGCTGATGCACGCCGCCGTCACCGCCAGCACCGACGAAACCGACGCCGGTGAGACCGTGTTGATCTCCGGCGAGCGAAATCTGCTCGAAGTGGCCGACCTGTCTTCCGACATGGCGCGGCTGCGCAAGCTGTTTGACGTATTCGACCAAAAGACCAGCCTCCTTCAGTTGCTCGACGTGTCGAGTCACGCCCAGGGCGTGCAGATTTTCATTGGCGGCGAGTCGAACCTCGTGCCGATCGAAGAAATGAGCGTGGTGACCGCGCCGTATGAAGTGAACGGCAAGATCGTCGGCACGCTCGGCGTGATCGGACCGACGCGGATGGCCTACAACCGCGTGATTCCGATTGTCGACATTACGGCGCGGCTGCTTTCGCTCACGCTTAGCCAGCAATAAGTCAGCATAGCCGCCGTCACAACGTGCTGTGGATCTCCGGCAGGAACCCGAAGCTCATGCCGGTAATCATGCCGGGCGGCGCGGCGCTTGCCAATTGGCCGAACGGCCAGGTATCGGTGGCGCGGGGCACGCCGCTATAATGGATTCCACCTGAAACGACTTTCCGCCGCCAGCGGTTCACCCTGTTGCCTATGCGTTTCGACCTCGAGCGGCCATCTCAGCCCGCCACAGCCCATCGTGTTGCGGTGCTGCTGATCAACCTGGGCACGCCCGACGCTCCAACGCCGAAGGCCGTGCGGCGCTACCTCGCGCAGTTTTTGTCGGACCCGCGGGTGGTCGAAATTCCCGCGCTTGCCTGGCAACTCATCTTGCGGCTTTTGATCCTGCCGTTTCGCGGGCGCTCCTCGGCGCGTAAGTACGCGGCGGTGTGGACGCCGGAAGGCTCGCCGTTGCGCGTGTTCACGGAGAAGCAGACGGAAGCGCTGCGGCATCTGCTACAGGCGAACAACTACACCGTGCTGGTCGATTTCGCCATGCGCTACGGCGTGCCGGGTATCCCGGACATGCTGAACCAGCTCAAGCTGGCGGGCGCCGAACGGGTGTTGCTGATGCCGATGTACCCGCAATATTCTTCGTCCACCACGGCGACGGCCTTCGACGCCGCGTTTGCCGCGCTCGGGCGCATGCGCAACCAGCCTGAAATTCGCACCGTCCGGCAATATGCCGACCATCCGGCCTATATCGCGGCGCTGGCCGCACAGGTGCACCAGTATTGGCACGCGCATGGCCGTCCTGACTTCGCGGCGGGCGACAAGCTGGTGCTGAGTTTCCATGGCGTTCCGAAACGCACGCTGGACCTCGGCGACCCGTATCACGAGCAATGTCAGCAAACCGGGGCGCTGCTGATGCAGGCGCTCGAACTGAGCCCGGTGGAATGCCGCATCACCTTTCAGTCGCGTTTCGGTAAGGCCGAATGGCTGCAGCCGTATACGGCGCCGACGCTGAAGGAACTGGGCGGCGCAGGCGTGCGCCGGGCCGATGTATTTTGTCCGGGTTTCACGGCCGATTGCCTTGAGACTATCGAGGAAATCGGCATGGAAGTGCGCGACGAGTTCGTCCACGCGGGCGGCAAGGAGTTTCACCGCATTCCGTGCCTGAACACCTCGCAGGCGTGGATTGCCGCGCTCGGCGAGATCGTCGCGCAGAACCTGCAGGGCTGGCCGGTGCAGACGGCGTCCCTGCAGGGCGTGGTCGAGGCGTGAAGAGGCAGGTGTGACAGCGGTTTCAATGGGCGCCGGGCGCCAGACTGAGCGATGAACTACAGGATTTCCTCCGAACCTGGTGCGCGTTTGCGCATCGACAAATGGCTATGGGCCGCACGCTTCTACAAGACGCGCTCGCTCGCGGCGGATGCTGTCGATAAGGGCCACGTGCGTATCGGCGGGGCGACGGTCAAACCGGCAAAGGACGTGCGCGTCGGGGACCTCGTTGAAATCGAGATCGAACGGGTCATCTGGCAGGTCGAGGTGTTAGGTATGTGCGACGTGCGCGGTCCGGCAAGTGTGGCGCAGACGCTTTATGCGGAGACGGAAGAGAGCAAGGTGAAGCGGCAGGTGGAACAGGAACGGCGCAAGACGTATCGCGAACCGGCCGCCGCTTTGCACGGACGTCCGACCAAGCGCGACCGGCGCACTATCGACAAACTTTCGCGTGAGGATTGAACAGTTGTTCCATGGTGGCGTGAACGCCGCCATATTCGGTCGTGCTGTCGTTGACGGCCCCGGACATGCAGATGGTCGTGGTTCCCGCGATGAGCACCAAGGCGACCACGGATATTGCGAAGGTCAGTTTCACGGTACTCCCCCGAAAGGATGCCGAACGAACGTTTAATGGGTTGATTGAAGTGGTATATAACCGGGTAGGGTAAACGTGCCTTCCCTGACGCTTATGAGCAGTTTAGGTCAGTCCTCGACCCCGCTCAATCTCATTCTGATGAAGTCAGAGTAATGGTTGTAACGAGGCATTTCTGCCGCACTGCTGCGGTGCAGAAACGTCGTTTTGACCGCTTGAAATCGTGCTTTAGGCCCCCAACTTATCGGACGAAGAGCGGTGGCTGCTGTGGTGTTTTTGCAACGCTCGAACGAGCGCCGTCAGTACACAATGCGGCCGCCCCTGGCATTAACTTTTTAACGACTTTCAGCGACATGGAAAACACGCAAGAGAACCCGACGAGCCAGAATCCCACGCCCGCCGAAGAAGCCGCGCGCCAGGCCGCCGAGGCCGCCGCCCATCCGGAAGTCAGCCCGGCTGAGGGTGCCGCCGAACCGGCAGGTGTCGAAGCCGCTTTGGCCGAGGCGCAGGCCAAGATTGCCGATCTGCAGGAGAGCTTCCTGCGTGCCAAGGCCGAGACCGAAAACGTGCGCCGCCGCGCGCAGGAAGACGTCGCCAAGGCTCACAAGTTTGCGATCGAAAGTTTTGCCGAGCACCTCTTGCCGGTGGTCGACAGTCTCGAAGCGGCCGTGGCGCACTCTTCCGACGACCTGCAGAAGGTCCGCGAAGGGGTGGAGCTGACGCTGCGTCAGTTGAACGGTGCGCTCGAGAAGGGCCGCGTCGTCGCCATCAATCCGCCGGCCGGCGAGAAGTTCGACCCGCATCGTCACCAGGCTATCTCCATGGTGCCGGCCGAGCAGGAACCGAACACGATCGTCTCCGTGCTGCAAAAGGGCTTTGTGATCGCCGACCGCGTATTGCGTCCGGCGCTGGTCACCGTCGCGCAGCCGAAGTAACCGGCCGGTTCGCTCAGAGCTGTCCAGGTGAACACCTCGCTATCATGGCCAACCTTCCCGTCGACGCCACGGCCTTTGCCGTGTTCGAGATGCAGGAGTTGAGCGCGGAGTCGTTCGACGCCGCGCTCGAAGCCGCTGGCGACGAACTGGCCGTGGTGTTCTTCTGGGGGCTGGACTGCTTCAACTGTGAAATAGCGAAGAAGGCGATGCTGGCGCAACCCGAGGCGATTCGTGCACTCGGGCTCAGATGGTTTCACAGCAATGTCTACGAGCACCGCGATCTGGGCCGCCGCTTCATGTTGCACGGCGTGCCGACGTGGTTCTTCTTTCACCGTGGCAAGCGGCTTGGCCGGGCAACCGGCTGGCACGGCCTCGGGCAGTTCGAAGCAGCGGTGGCGGCCGCACGGGAGAAGGTTCGGGCGAAGGCCGCGAACAGCGCCCCGGACGGCGGGTCGATTGAAGGCAATTGCGGCAATCCCCAAGGCGTCGGCGATTGAAAAAAATTAAAGACCGCATTGTGTTCAAGGTCTTGAAAACGATGCGGACGCACTTATGTTGAGTGCAGGTTTGAATTGAAGGCGGGTTGCCTTGCCGCCAGATGGGCTCAAGGCACCCTACCGCAGCGATCAAAGTCAGGAGATTAGTAAAATGGGCAAAATCATCGGCATCGACCTCGGCACGACCAACTCGTGCGTGGCGATCATGGAAGGCAATTCGGTCAAGGTGATCGAGAACTCGGAAGGTGCGCGCACCACGCCGTCGATCATCGCTTACATGGAAGACGGCGAGATTCTCGTCGGCGCGCCTGCGAAGCGTCAGTCGGTCACCAACCCGAAGAACACGCTGTACGCGGTCAAGCGCCTGATCGGCCGCCGCTTCGAAGAAAAGGAAGTGCAGAAAGACATCGCGCTGATGCCGTACAAGATCATCAAGGCCGACAACGGCGATGCATGGATCGAAGTGCGCGACCAGAAGCTGGCGCCGCCGCAGATCTCGGCGGAAACGCTGCGCAAGATGAAGAAGACCGCTGAAGACTACCTCGGCGAGCCGGTCACGGAAGCAGTGATCACGGTTCCCGCGTACTTCAACGACAGCCAGCGTCAGGCGACCAAAGACGCCGGCCGCATCGCCGGTCTGGAAGTCAAGCGCATCATCAACGAACCGACCGCTGCCGCGCTCGCGTTCGGCCTCGACAAGGCGGAAAAGGGCGACCGCAAGATCGCCGTGTATGACCTGGGTGGCGGCACGTTCGACGTGTCGATCATCGAAATCGCCGACGTTGACGGCGAAATGCAGTTCGAAGTGCTCTCGACGAACGGCGATACGTTCCTCGGCGGTGAAGATTTCGACCAGCGCATCATCGACTACATCATCGGCGAGTTCAAGAAAGAACAAGGCGTCGATCTGTCGAAGGACGTGCTCGCGCTGCAGCGCCTGAAGGAATCGGCTGAAAAAGCCAAGATCGAACTGTCGTCGAGCCAGCAGACCGAAATCAACCTGCCGTACATCACTGCAGACGCGTCGGGTCCGAAGCACTTGAACCTGAAAATTACGCGTGCGAAGCTCGAAGCGCTGGTGGAAGAACTGATCGAACGCACCATCGAACCGTGCCGCATGGCCATCAAGGACGCGGGCGTGAAGGTTGGCGAGATCGACGACGTGATTCTGGTCGGCGGTATGACGCGTATGCCGAAGGTGCAGGACAAGGTTAAGGAATTCTTCGGCAAGGAACCGCGCCGTGACGTGAACCCGGACGAAGCCGTGGCCGTGGGCGCCGCGATCCAGGGCCAGGTTTTGTCGGGCGACCGTAAGGACGTTCTGCTGCTCGACGTGACCCCGCTGTCGCTCGGCATCGAAACGCTCGGCGGCGTGATGACGAAGATGATCAACAAGAACACCACGATCCCGACCAAGCACGCACAGGTCTACTCGACGGCGGACGACAACCAGGGCGCCGTGACGATCAAGGTGTTCCAGGGCGAGCGCGAAATGGCAGCCGGCAACAAGCTGCTGGGCGAATTCAACCTCGAAGGCATTCCGCCGGCGCCGCGCGGCGTGCCGCAGATCGAAGTGAGCTTCGACATCGACGCGAACGGCATTCTGCACGTCGGTGCGAAGGACAAGGCCACGGGCAAGGAAAACCGCATCACCATCAAGGCGAATTCGGGTCTGTCGGAAGCCGAAATCGAAAAGATGGTGAAGGACGCCGAAGCGAACGCTGAGGAAGATCACAAGCTGCGCGAACTTGCCGATGCCCGCAACCAGGGCGATGCGCTGGTCCACAGCACGAAGAAGGCGCTCACCGAGTACGGCGACAAGCTGGAAGCGGCTGAGAAGGAAAAGATCGAAGCCGCGCTGAAGGACCTCGAAGAAACGCTGAAGAGCGGTTCGAGCGACAAGGCGGCGATCGAAGCCAAGATCGAAGTCGTGGCCACGGCCTCGCAGAAGCTCGGCGAAAAGATGTACGCCGACATGCAGGCCGAGCAAGGTGCCGCAGGCGCAGCGGCAGGTGCTGCCGGTGCAGCGCCGGGTGGTGCCTCGGCCGGTGGCGCGAGCCAGCCGGAAGACGACGTGGTCGACGCCGAGTTCAAGGAAGTGAAGAAGGACTAAAGCCAGGTCGCCAATTGACCGTAAAGCCGCACACAGCAATGTGTGCGGCTCGGCTGCAAAACGGTTTGCGCCCGGCTTCGGGCGCATGAACCTGTAAAGCGGTTATCGCGCCTGGTGAGCCTTTTTGGGCTCTCCGGGCACATTTGTTTTATGGAGGGCGTTGCTTAAGCCGCTTAATCGGCGGGCGAGCAGCGGCCGGACGAGTCGCAAGACTCCAGCATTCAAGAGGAGCCGCCGCGCCTTGCTGCGCGGAGGGCGTTGAACCGATATGGCGAAACGGGATTACTACGAGGTTCTGGGCGTCGCGAAGAACGCGAGCGACGACGAAATCAAGAAGGCTTATCGCAAGCTGGCGATGAAGCATCACCCTGACCGCAATCCGGGCAACAAGGATGCGGAAGAGCATTTCAAAGAGGTGAAGGAAGCCTATGAAATGCTATCGGACTCGCAGAAACGTGGCGCATACGACCAGTATGGCCACGCAGGTGTCGACCCCAACATGGGCGGTGCCGGCGCGCAGGGCTTCGGTGGCTTCGCCGATGCATTCGGCGATATTTTTGGCGACATCTTCGGCCAGGCGGCCGGCGGCGCTGCACGCGGCGGTGGCGGCCGTGCCGGTCCGCAGGTTTATCGCGGCGCCGATCTGCGCTACAGCATGGAAATCACGCTGGAACAGGCCGCGCACGGTTACGACACGCAGATTCGCGTGCCGAGCTGGGTTTCGTGCGAAATCTGTCACGGTTCGGGCGCGAAGCCCGGCACCAAGCCTGAAACCTGCCCAACCTGTAACGGCGCGGGTTCGGTGCGCATGTCGCAGGGCTTTTTCAGCATCCAGCAGACCTGTCCGAAGTGCCACGGCACCGGCAGCCATATTCCCGACCCATGCCTGCATTGCCACGGCGCTGGCAAGGTGAAGGAAACCAAGACGCTGGAAGTGAAGATTCCGGCGGGTATCGACGACGGTATGCGCATTCGCTCGGCCGGCAACGGCGAGCCGGGCATCAATGGCGGTCCGTCAGGCGACCTGTACGTCGAGATTCACATCAAGCAGCACTCGGTGTTCGAGCGAGACGGCGACGACCTGCATTGCCAGATGCCGATTCCGTTCACTACCGCCGCCCTCGGCGGCGAGATCGAAGTGCCGACGCTGGCGGGCCGCGCGAGCTTCACCGTACCCGAAGGCACCCAGTCGGGCAAGACGTTCCGTCTGCGCGGCAAGGGCATCAAGGGGCTGCGTTCGAGCATTGCCGGCGATCTGTACGTGCATGTGCAGGTCGAGACGCCAGTCAAACTCACCGAACCGCAGCGCGAGTTGCTGCAGCAGTTCGAGAAGTCGCTGGTCGAGGGCGGTGCGCGCCATAGCCCGCAGAGCAAGAGCTGGTTCGATCGTGTGAAGAGCTTCTTCGATTAATGGCAGTTTGAAGCTGGCGGTAGGCAAGATGGTGGATGATCGCGGCGCCGTGTTCGCATTGCTCGACGATTGCGACGCGAGCACGGCGCGGCGCTCGAGCCGTCTGTACACGCGGTTTGCGCACGAACACGTGTGTGCCGACGCGGCTCAGCTCGATGCCGTGTGCGAGGCGGTGGCGGCCGATCTGCGCCGCGGTCTGCAGGCGGTGGTGCTGGGCGATTATGAGTTCGGCCATCGGCTTGTGCTGGAACGCGGGGCTGAAGCGTCGGCGCGTGGCGCGGCCATTCACGGCGCGACCTCTACGCCTTCCGGCCAGCCGTCTTCCCAGTTGGATAAAACGCAGCCTGGCGATGCCACGCTGCGTTTTTTATTGTTCGAGCAATGCACGAAGCTCTCGCGTGACGAAGCCGACGCCTGGCTTGCGCAACGCGACGGCGGCGCGGCGCAGCCGTCTGTGGCCGGGACGGCTGGCGTGCGAGCCAGCGTCGATCCGGCGCAGTTCGAAGCGGCGATCAGCGCAATTCACGACGCGCTGCGAGCCGGCGATTCGTATCAGGTCAACTACACGTACCGGCTCGGCTTCGATGTCTTCGGCGCGCCGGTTGCGCTGTATCGGCGTCTACGGGCGCGCCAGCCGGTGCCGTATGGCGCGCTGATCGCGTTGCCGGGCGGTCGGTGGGTGCTGTCGTGCTCGCCGGAACTGTTTGTCGAGAAGGTGGGGACGACGCTGCGTGCGCGTCCGATGAAAGGCACCGCGGCGCGGGTGCCGAACGACCCAGTTGCCGATCGCCATGCCGCCGAGTTTCTTCGCAACGACCCCAAAAACCGCGCCGAAAACGTGATGATCGTCGATCTGCTGCGCAACGATCTGTCGCGGGTCGCCGAGACCGGCTCGGTCAAGGTGCCGGCGTTGTTCGCGGTTGAGCCCTACGCGTCCGTCTGGCAGATGACGTCGACCGTCGAGGCACGATTGCGCGCGCGGACGTCATTCGTCGACGTGCTGCGTGCGTTGTTCCCATGCGGATCGATCACCGGTGCGCCGAAGCATCGCACGATGCAGTTGATCGAGACGCTCGAAAGCACGCCGCGCGGTCTTTATACGGGGACGATCGGCTGGCTGGATGCCGAAGGGAACGATAGCGCCCACGACGCCTGCGGTGATTTCTGCCTGTCCGTCGCGATTCGCACGCTGACGCTCGACGCGCCTTCGCACGGCGCGAACGGGCGTCGCGGCAGCATGGGAGTCGGCGCGGGGATCGTGCTGGACAGCGTCGCGGCTGACGAATATGCGGAGTGTCAATTGAAAGCCCGTTTCCTGACCGACGCCGATCCCGGTTTCGAACTGTTCGAGACCATGTATGCCACGCGCGAGGCGGGCGTCCGGTATCTCGCCCGTCATCTCCAACGGCTCGCAGCGAGCGCGGCGTGGCTCGGCTTCAGGTTCGACGAAGAGGACCTGCGCGCGCGTATCGCGGCACAGTGCGATTCGTTGGCAGCAGAGACGCCGCACCGGATACGGCTCGCTCTCGGCAAAAGCGGCGCGGTGCAGATTGCCGCCGCGCCGCTGTCACCGCTACCACTTCTACCCAATGGCGAAGTGGGCGTGCTGCTGGCGCCGGATCACGGTTTCGCCGCGACCGAGGCAAGCGACGCGCTGTTGCATCACAAGACCACCCGCCGCGCCGACTACGACCGCGGCTGGCGCAGCGCGGAGGCGCTCGGCGCTTTCGATACGCTGTTTTTCAACGAGCGCGGCGAGTTGACCGAAGGCGGCCGCTCGAATGTGTTCGTCAAGCTCGGCGGGCGCTGGTGGACGCCGCCGTTGTCGTCGGGCGTGTTGCCGGGCGTCATGCGAGGCGTGCTGCTGGAAGACGCCGGGTTGGACGCCGCAGAGCGTGTGCTGACGCGGGACGACGTGTTGAATGCGCAGGCACTTTTGGTTTGCAATGCCTTGCGGGGCGCATTGCCGGCACGCGTGGTCGGATAAATCAAACCGGGCTTGCCGGTGTGGTCACGCGCTGCCGCGCGGGTCCGCTTGATCGTGCAGGGCAAAGCGGGAATAGCGGCGAGCTAACGAAAATTCAGCCACGCCCAACCCGCAGCAGGCGCGTCACCCACGCACTCAGACCGTTCAGGCGTGCGCAAAAAATGGATTCCTGCCACTCAGGCGCGGTGGCGGCGTGATCGCGGATTTCCGCGACGTTGATCAGGCAAAACGGGCTCATGGACGTCTCTCTTCGGTTCGCGGCGGGGCCGCGGCAATGGATCGAAGAAGATAGACGCCAGGCCGTCGCGGGGGAATCGGACGGGTCCCAAAGCGGAACACAAGCGCCGGGCGGCGCGAAAGATGGCTCGGCGGGACGGACGCGCCCGAAAGCACGCCCGTCGAATACAGGTGCTTTCAGATCGCCGCCAGCTTATCTGAGCCACCCACCCGGCCGACAATCACGCCACCAACCCGGCAAAACTAAAGACCGATCAATCTCAAAATAAAAAGGTATGTTCCGGCGCCGGGAACGAGCCTTCCTTCACCGCTTTCACGTATGCTTCGACCGCCGCAAAAATGCTCGGCTGGCCCTGCGTGAAGTCCTTCACGAAGCGCGGCCGCTTGCCTGGGAACACGCCCAGCATGTCGTGCAGCACCAGCACCTGGCCCGAACATTCCACGCCCGCGCCGATGCCGATAGTCGGAATCCGTAGCTGCTTTGTGACTTCGGTGGCGACTGGAGCAGGCACCGCTTCCATCACGATCAGTTGCGCCCCCGCGTCCTGCACGGCCAGCGAATCGCGCAGCAACTGGGCGGCCCCGGCTTCCGTCTTGCCCTGCACCTTGAAGCCGCCAAAGGCATGCACCGACTGCGGCGTCAGGCCCACGTGCGCGCAAACCGGCACGGCCCGTTCGACGAGGAACCGCACCGTATCGGCCAGCCACTCGCCGCCTTCCAGCTTGATCATCTGGGCGCCCGCGCGCATCAATTCCACGGAACTGGCGAAGGCGGCTTCCGGCGTGCCATAGGTGCCGAACGGCAGATCCGCGACGATCAGTGCCGTCGGCCGGGCCCGCGCCACGCAGGCGGTGTGATAGGCGATCTCGGCGAGCGTGACCGGCAGCGTCGTGGTCTGGCCTTGCACCACATTGCCGAGCGAATCGCCGATCAGCATCACGTCGACGCCGGCACGGTCCAGCAGCGCCGCGAAGCTCGCGTCGTAGCAGGTGAGCATGGCGATTTTTTCGCCCGCGTCGCGCATTGCCTGCAGTTTCGGAACGGTAATGGCGTTCCGGCTCGTTTCCTGCAAATAGGTCATGGGGTGTTCCGTTGCAAAAAGAAAGGGCGTTGTCGCTCAGAGCGACGTGCCTTTGACAAAGAATTCCTTGCGCCCGCGCATCGTTTCGATGCGTTCGACGAGCAGTGCAAGGTCCGCGTCCGAGTCGAGCGGGTTCAGATGTTCGGCATTGACCGTCAGCACGGGCGTGCGGTCGTAGTGATAGAAGAATTCGTTGTATGCGTCGCACAGGGCGTGCAGATACGCGTCGGAGATTTGCAATTCCATCGGGATGGCGCGCTTCTGGATGCGCGCGAACAGCACTTCCGGGCTGGCCTGCAGATAGACGACGAAATCCGGGGCCGGCGCGGCGCCGGGGCTGCCGGCGGCGATGCCGCGCAAGGTTTGCACGTCGACCCGTGCCGAAAGCGCGCGGTATAGCTGCCATTCGTCTTCGGGCAGCGTCAGCCGCGCGAAGATTTCGTTTTTATCCGTCATGAAATCGGCGATCAGCGGCGTGCCGACGGCGTGTATCGCGGCCACTTCCTGCGCCTGTTGCGCACGTTGCAGCGCGAAATGCAGTTGCGCCGCCAGCGCGTAACGCGCGGTATCTCGATAGAAACGTTCGAGAAACGGATTGTCTTGCGGCCGCTCGAACAAGGTATGCATGGACCATCGTTCGGCGAGGCGCCGCGCCAGCGATGTCTTGCCGACACCAATCGGCCCCTCGATCGCAATGTAGCCAAACGGCGGCCGCAACTGCGGCGCCGTGACCGTCAGCGGAATGATGCTCATGAGCAACGGCCTTTGGTGGTCTGGGCGCTTTCGTTGCTGCCGCCGCCCAGCGCATTGAGCACCGGACACTGGCAGGGCGACTTCATCTTTTCGATGCGTTGCTCCGCGACGGCGGCGAGAAACGCGTCGGCGCGGCCACGTTGGGGAATGATCAAATCAGGATCGAGTTCGACGAGCGGCACCAGCACGAAAGCGCGCTCGGTGAGGCGCGGATGCGGCACGCTCAGGTCGGATTCGTCAATCACCTGATCGCCGTACAGCAGGATGTCGAGATCGAGCGTGCGCGGTGCATTGCGAAACGGCCGCTCGCGGCCGAAGTGCAGTTCGATCTTGTGACACAGCGCGAGAAGATGCCGCACCGTCAGCGTCGTTTCGAGCTTCACGACACAGTTGAGGTAATCGTCACCGCCGGCGTCGATCGGGGCGGTGCGATACAGGCTCGACCTGGCGAGCACGGTGATGGTGTGCTGTTGTGCCAGGCACACCACTGTGTCTTTCAGGGTCTGGCGCGCGTCCCCGAGATTCGCGCCGAGGCCGAGATAAGCAACCGTCATGGCATAACTTCCTGCGACTATCGTTCGGCGGCCAGCAGCCTGGCCGCGTCAGTCTTCGTGCGAGCCGCCCTGGCTCACGTCGTCTGCTGCGCGGTCGACTGGCGTGCCGCCCTCCATTCCGTCACCCGGTTTGCGGTTCCTGGCGCCACTGCTGCGCCTCCGTCGTTTCTTGGGGCTTCGGTCCTTCCCGCCTTGCGTGAGCAACGTCTCGCGCGCGACGGCGTCTCCTTCGATGAACTCCGTCCACCACGTACCCACCGACTCGTCGAGTTCACCGGATTCGCAGCGCAACAGGAGGAAATCATACCCCGCTCTAAATCTTTGGTGTTCCATCAGCTTCAGCGCGCTGCGGCCCGAGCGTTTTTCAAGGCGCAACTGCAAGCCCCAGATCTCGCGCATGTCCGAGGAAAAGCGCTTGTGAATGGCGAGCTTCTCGGTCTGCATGTCGAGCACTTCGTCCATCGCGCGGTGCAGCGCGGGCACCGGATATTCGCCGTTTGCCTCGAACGCCTGCCAGCGTTGCTGCACGTCGTGCCACAGCAGCGTGGCGAACAGGAAGCCCGGCGAAACCGGTTTGCCGGCGCGAACGCGGTTGTCCGTGTTGGTGAGGGCGAGCGTGATGAATTTCTCGCCGTGCGGCTGTTCGAGCACCACGTCGAGCAGCGGCAGCAGGCCGTGATGCAGCCCTTCCTGACGCAGCCGCTTCAGACAGGCGAGCGCGTGGCCCGACATCATCAGCTTGAGCATTTCGTCGAACAGACGCGCGGCCGGCACATTGTTGATCAGGTCAGCCATTTCCGTGATCGGCGCACGAGTGGTGTCTTCGATCTCGAAGCCGAGCTTGGCGGCAAAGCGCACCACGCGCAGCATGCGCACCGGATCTTCGCGGTAGCGTGTGGCCGGATCGCCAATCATGCGCAACAGGCGGGCGCGCATGTCGGCCATGCCGTTGTGATAGTCCAGCACGGTTTGCGTGGCCGGATCGTAGTACATCGCGTTGATCGTGAAGTCGCGGCGGGTGGCGTCTTCGTGCTGCTCGCCCCAGACGTTGTCGCGCAGCACGCGGCCGCTGGCGTCGACGGCGTGAGTGCGGCGGTCCAGTTCATCGCGCTTGAGGCGCCGCGGCGGCGCGGCGTCGGCCGCGGGCGGATCGACGAGGGCGCGAAACGTCGAGGTTTCGATGATTTCCTGGCCGAACTGCACGTGCACGATCTGAAAGCGCCGGCCGATGATGCGTGCGCGGCGGAACAGCTTCTGCACCTGTTCGGGGGTGGCGTCGGTGGCGACGTCGAAATCTTTCGGGGCAATGCCGAGCAGCAGATCGCGCACCGCGCCACCGACGATAAATGCCCGGTGGCCCGCCTGCTGCAGCCCTTCGGTGACGCGAATCGCGTTGCGCGAAATCAGCGCCGGGTTGATGCCGTGCACGTCGGCCGGAATGATTACCGGCACGTCGGGATCGCGGGTAGCCTTGCCGGTGTCGCGCGCGGTTTTGCGGCGTGGTGACGGTTTGGCGGCAGCGGCGTCGCCCTGAGCGGCGCGCGCCGGAGCGCGGGCTGGTTGGTCTGCTTCGGAGGGTGCGGTGTCGTCAGCGGGTGCCGGATCCTGTCCGAACAGTTTGCGGATAAATTTTTTGATCACGTGGGTTGAAAGAGTTCGAGGATGCGCCAGCCGTTTGCCTGCGCGTGAGCGCGGAGCGTGTCGTCCGGATTGGTCGCGATCGGGTCAGTGACCTTTTGGAGCAGCGGGATGTCGTTGTGCGAATCGCTGTAGAAATAGCTGCGCTCGAAGTCCGACCATGTCTTGCCGAGCGAAGCGAGCCACGCCTCGGTACGGACAATCTTGCCTTCCTTGTAGCTGGGCGTGCCGGTGGGACGGCCGGTGTAGTCCGAGTGCGGCTGGCCGTCCACGGTTTCAGCTTCGCAGGCGATCAGCTTCTCGACACCGAATACGGCGGCGATCGGGCCGGTGATGAATTCGTTGGTGGCGGTGACCATGCAGCACAGGTCGCCGGCCTCGCGGTGCTGGCGGACCAGTTCGAGCGCGGCCGGCACGATGGCAGGCTTGATCACCTCGTGCATGTACATCTGGTGATACTCGGCGAGCTGTGCGCGCGAATATTTCGCGAGCGGCGTCAGCATGGCGACGAGATAGGCGTGAATGTCCAGCTTGCCGGCCTTGTAGTCGGCAAAGAAGCGATCGTTTTCACGCGCGAAGTTTTCGGCGTCGACCATGCCGTGTTTCACCATGAAGCGGCCCCATTCGTGGTCGCTGTCGGTGGGGATGAGGGTGTGGTCGAGGTCGAAGAGTGCGAGATTAGCCATGGAGGCCCATTTTACTTGAAGCGGGTGAAACGGTTGCCGTTCTCAATTCTTCGCTGCCGGCGGGGGAAGCCAGCATCGTGCGCAACAGCGGCAAAGTGACCGCGCGTTTCTGTTCGAGCGAGAAGCGGTCGAGCGCGTCCAGCAACGCCATCAGGCTTGGCATGTCGCGCCGGAAGTGGGTCAGCAGGTAGGCCGGCACGTCGTCGGCGAGGGCGATGCCGCGCTCGCGGGCGGCGTGCTTGAGCACCGTGGCCTTGTCTTCGTCGGGCAGCGGCGCGAGGTGAAACACGAGGCCCCAGCCGAGCCGCGTGCGCAGATCTTCGCGCACCGCGAGCCCAATCGGCGCGGCATTGCCGGCGGCCACCAGCGCGCAGGTGGGATGTGCGCGCACTTCGTTGAACAGGTTGAAGGCGGCGATCTGCTGCGCGCCGGACAGGCCGTCGCAGTCGTCGATTGCGTACAGCGCGACGTGCGGGTCGAAGGCGAAGGCGGCGAGACTGCTCTGCGGGCTCACGAAACGGGCATGTCCGGCCTGCGCCTCGTGGATCAGCGCCTGCAGCAGATGGGTGCGGCCGCTGCCGCTCTCGCCCCAGACGTAAAAGGTGCGATCGGCCACCGGACCGGCGGCGAGCGCGCTTTCCAGCTCGCGCAGCCGCGTGACCAGCTCGGCGTTGGCGCCGGCGAAGAAATTGTCGAATGTCGATGGCGGCGGGGTGCCGAGATCGAGCGTCAGTTGACGAAGCACAGTAATGGAGGCCGGAAATGGATGCGGCGAGGAGCCAGTGCACTCATGGTGAATTACTTGTAAAGCGCGCTCGACAGATAGCCCTGGCGCAGTTCGCGCAGGGCTACCGAGAGGATCGCGCTGACGGGAAGCGCGAGCAGCACGCCGAAAAAGCCGAACAGTTGACCGAACGCGAGCAGGGCGAAGATCACCGCGAGCGGGTGCATGCCGATCCGCTCGCCGACGAGGCGCGGCGTCAAAAAGAAGCTCTCGAGTATCTGCCCGACCCCGTAAATCACGGCGACCGCGCCGAAGCCGTACCAGTCGCCGAACTGCAGCAGCGCGGCGAGCAGCGCCAGCGCGAGGCCGGTGGCGTATCCGATGTACGGAATGAACACCGCCACGCCGGTGAAAATGCCCACCGGCAGCGCGATCTCGAAGCCGGCGATGGTCAGCGCAATGGCGTAAAACACGGCCAGCACGGCCATTACGAGCAACTGGCCGCGCAGGTATTGCGACAGCATCCGGTCCATGTCGCGCGCGAGCTGCACGGTCTTGTCGAGCCAGCGGCGCGGCACGAAGCCTTGCAGGCGCGCCAGCATGCGGTTCCAGTCGTAGAGCAGATAGAACAGCACGAGCGGCACCATCACCACATTGCCGATCACGGTAATCATGACGTTGCCGCTGGTGCGGATCGAGGTCCACGCATAGAGCGCGATGGTTTGCGCGCTGCCTTCCAGTTTGCTGGTGATGAGATCGCGGATGCTGGCGAAATCGAGCGAATCGCCGAGGTTCAGCAGGGCGAGCTTGGGCTGCAGCCAGGCGCTGACGTGCGCGAACAATACGGGCACCTGTTGCTTGAGTTGCGGCCCTTCCTTCTGGATCACCACCAGCACGAGCAGGATCATGATCGTCAGGGCGGCGGTGAACAGCAGCATCATCAGCAGGGCGGCGAGGCCGCGCGGCACGCGCCGGCGCACCAGCCACGCGACGCCGGGTTGCAGGATGTAGGCGAGGATGGCGCCGAGCAGAAACGGCGTGAGCACCGGACTGAGCAGCCACAGCAGGATGCCGAGGGCCAGCGCGATGGCGACCCAGATAAAGGCCTGGCGCTGATACGGGGTAAGAATCGACGAGTTTTGCTGCAAAATGCGTGTCCCAGATGATTGGCGCGGGTGAAGGTCCAGCCAGAGGGCCGGTAAGCCGGTGTGGGACCCGAGTAGACGCCGAAGCGCCAACTCGGGTCGGCAACTCTGTATGGGACCAGAGTAAGCGCTGAAGCGCCAACTCTGGTCGGCATCGGGTAAAATCGCATTTTACCGACCTTCGAGCTCTTCCCCATGAATCAACCGAAATCCGCCCAGCATTCAACCGATTCGGCCCAAGGTCTGTCGTATCGCGACGCCGGTGTGGACATCGATGCAGGCGACGCCCTTGTAGACGCAATCAAGCCCTTTGCCAAAAAGACGATGCGTGACGGCGTGCTGGGCGGCATCGGCGGATTTGGCGCGCTCTTCGAAGTGCCGAAGAAATACCGCGAACCGGTGCTCGTGTCGGGCACGGACGGCGTCGGCACCAAGCTGAAACTGGCGTTTCATCTGAACAAGCACGACACGGTGGGCCAGGATCTGGTGGCGATGAGCGTCAACGACATCCTGGTGCAAGGCGCCGAACCGCTGTTCTTTCTCGATTATTTTGCTTGCGGCAAGCTCGACGTCGGCACGGCATCGACGGTTGTTAAGGGCATTGCGCAGGGTTGTGAACTGGCGGGTTGCGCGCTGATCGGCGGCGAAACGGCGGAAATGCCGGGCATGTATCCGGACGGCGAGTACGACCTGGCCGGTTTCGCGGTGGGCGCGGTCGAAAAGAGCAAGATCATCGACGGCAGCACGATTACTCCGGGCGATGTGGTGCTGGGTTTGGCATCGAGCGGCATCCATTCGAACGGGTTTTCGCTGGTGCGTAAGATTATCGAACGGGCGCAGCCGGATCTGAACGCGGACTTCGACGGCCGTTCGCTGGCCGATGCATTGATGGCGCCTACGCATATTTATGTGAAGCCGCTGCTTTCGCTGATGGAACAGATCGCGGTGAAGGGCATGGCGCATATCACCGGCGGCGGGCTGGTTGAAAACATTCCGCGGGTTTTGCGCGCTGGCTTGACGGCTGAACTGGATCACCGCGCGTGGCCGCTGCCGCCGTTGTTCTCGTGGTTGCAGAAGCATGGCGGCGTGGCTGACGCTGAAATGCACCGCGTGTTCAATTGCGGGATTGGGATGGCTGTGGTTGTGGCTGCTGCTGACGCTGATAAGGCCATTGGGCTTTTGGCTGCCGCCGGGGAGCAGGTTTGGAAGATTGGGGTTGTGCGGGAGTCTTCTTCTGAGGGTGAGGCGCAGACTGTTGTGGTTTGAGGGTTTTTTTGCCTTTCGGCGGGTTGGTGGTTGTTCTTTGTTTTTGTTGGCCTTTCCTTGCTTTGTTAGTGGTTTGCTTGCGATGCCCCTGTGCGGGGCGGCACTTACTTTCTTTGCCGCCGCAAAGAAAGTAAGCAAAGAAAGCGGGCTTCAAACCGCTAGCCAGTAGTGAGCCATCCCGGTCTGCAACCGGGAACGGCCCAACACGAGATGTGCCCTCGCACCGCCGCCTCCTAATGACACAGGGCTCATCCGTTCCAGCGTCGCGCTGCGCGCTCCGCCGTTGGGTATGCAGTTTCGGCAGTTTCGGCGGATTCAGTAGGATACCTAATGTATCTGCAGGGTATTCATCGCGGCTGGAGGAGGGCGCCGTATGTCGCTGCGTTTTCTACTCCGCGTCCGAAACAAGCAGCCCGACGCTATCTGCCTCGCTCTCCCGCACGGCCTTCCCCTGTAGACCCCTCCGCGACGCACGTGGTGCGGAGTGGGATGGATGAGCGCTTTGTCACGGGCGGGAGAAACGCGAGGGATGGTCTCGTTTCGGACCACTCCGGGATCGGGCAAGAGGTGGACACCTAAGAGCTAGCGGTTTGAAGCCCGCTTTCTTTGCTTACTTTCTTTGCGGCGGCAAAGAAAGTAAGTGCCGCCCCGCACAGGGGCAACGCAGGCAAACCAATAAGACAGCAAGGAAAGGCCAAAAAAAACAGAAAAAACCCCCAAAAACCCAAAGCGCCGCAGGCAAAAAACCCCACCGAAAGAACAAAAAAATCACCGACCAATAACATCCTCAACAGCCCGAACGGCCCGCCCCACCGCATCCCCCCCGCAACAATCCACGACAACCCTCTCAGGCATGCTGCGCAGCCAGGTAAGCTGCCTCTTGCAAAGCTGCCGCGTGGCAAAAACCCCCTTATCCCGCATGGTTGCGAAGTCGACCGCTCCATCGAGATACTCCCAGACCTGCCGATATCCCACGCACCGCATCGACGCCAATCCAGGATGCAAGTCACCACGCGCCCGCAAGCGTTCCACCTCTTCGATCAATCCGCTCGCCAGCATCGCGTCGAACCGCGCCGCGATCCGTGCATGCAACACACTGCGATCCGAAGGCTCCAGCGCCACCGGCACAAAGCGCCACGCTGCCGCCGCTTCGTCAGTCCGTGCAGGTGCCGCCAACAAAGATGACATCGGCTGGCCCGTCAACATGAACACCTCCAGCGCCCGCTGAATCCGCTGCGAGTCGTTGGGCGCGAGCCGTGCCGCCGTGGGTGGGTCGACCAAAGCAAGCCGGGCATGCAAGGCTGGCCAGCCGTCGCGCGCGGCATCGGCATCGAGTGTCGCGCGGACCTCGGGGTCGGCCGACGGCAGGTCGTTCAGGCCCTGCGTCAGCGCCTTGTAGTACAGCATCGTCCCGCCGACCAGCAGCGGCACACGCCCGCGCGCGGAAATTTCGGCAGCCAGTCGCAACGTGTCGGTGCGAAATTCGGCCGCCGAATAGGCATCGGCAGGGTCGACGATATCGATCAGATGATGTGGCGCCTGCGCCCGTTCTTCCGCGCTCGGCTTGGCCGTGCCGATGTCCATCTGGCGATACACCAGCGCGGAGTCCACGCTGATGATTTCGATTGGCCGGCGCGCCGCCAGCGCGAGCGCCGCCGCGGTCTTGCCCGAAGCAGTGGGGCCCAGCAGACAGGCGATGGGCGTGACGGTGCTTTGCGTCATGACGTGCTCACCCGCGACGCCGATGGCCGTCTGACGCTGGTGACATCGTGGATGACTTCAGCGGCCACCGTCGTGCCAGGACATTGCGATAGCCAGGTCCGGACAGCGCCTCGACGCCAACCGCGCTTAACTGAACCGCGCTCAACGGAACCGCGCCGGGTCCGCTGGCCGCACCGACAACGAGAAACAGCGATTCCATCGCGCTCATTGGCCGCGCATGAACAGTCGGTCGAGATCGGAGAGCGTCAGTTGATACCACGTGGGTCGTCCGTGATTGCACTGGTCCGCGCGTTCGGTCGCTTCCATCTGGCGCAGCAGTGCGTTCATTTCGTCCAGCGTCAGACGCCGGTTCGCGCGTACCGCGTGATGGCAAGCCAGCGTGCCGAGCAATTCGTGTTGCCGCTCCGTCAGCACGCGCGAGCCGCCGTAAGCGTGCAGATCGGTCAGCACCGCGCGCGCCAGTGCCTGCAGATCGGCGTCCTTGAGCAACGCCGGCACCGCGCGAATCGCCAGCGTGGTCGGCGACAGTACCGCGAGGTCGAAACCGAGCGCATCGAGCGTGTCGCGCTCTTCCTCCACCGTGCCGATTTCGACCGCATCGGCCGGCATCGTCAGCGGAATCAGCAACGGCTGCACTGCAATGGCCCGGTCCGCCAGCGCGTTTTTGAACTGCTCGTACAGAATCCGCTCGTGCGCCGCGTGCATGTCGACAATCACCAGGCCCTGCGCATTCTGCGCCAGCACGTAAATGCCGTGGATCTGGCCGAGCGCGAAGCCGAGCGGCTGTTCGTCCGAGGCGTGAAACGATGGGTTGCCCGCCGTTGATGCGGACCCGGGCGGCGCGAAGAACGACGGCGCTTCAGCGGCGGAATCGCGCGCTTCCAGCGTGGTGGTGCCGTGGGCCGTGCCGACGCCGCTATCCTTGCGGCCAAACAGCGCGTCGTACAGCGCCAGAGGTTGAGCGACCGGCAGCGTGCCTTGCGTCATGCGGGCCTGCCGCAGCCAGGTGTTGCCGGCCTGGGCGCTGCCAAAGCCGCTACCCCCACCGTTGCCGTTGCCGCCAAAACCGCCGCCGCCACTCGCGCTGCCGGTGAAACCGCCGCCGTTCCCGCCGACACCCGCCAGGCCACCCGCAAAAGCGCCACCGCCCGCGCTCCCCGTATTGACGCCGGCTGCACCGCCGATACCGCCCGCAACTCCAAGGCCGCCGAGTGGCGTGGCCGCGAACGACGCCGGATTGCCCGCAACCGGCGCCAGATGTGCCGCGTGTCCGCCTGCCGTGGTTTCCGGCGACGCCCCCGCATGTCGCGCCAAGGCGCGCTGCACAGCGTGGAACACAAACTGGTGAATCGAGCGCGAATCGCGGAAGCGCACCTCGATCTTCGACGGATGCACATTCACGTCCACGCCCTCGGGCGGCAGATCGAGAAACAGCACATACGACGGATAGCGCTCGCCATGCAGTACGTCCTCGTAGGCGGCGCGCACGGCGTGGGTCAGCAGCTTGTCGCGCACGAAACGGCCGTTGACGAAGAAATACTGCTGGTCGGCCCGTCCGCGACTCGCGGTCGGCAGGCCGGCGCAGCCGTAGACCGCCAGCGGCCCCGCCGATTCGTCGAGCGGCAGATGGGCCGTGGCAAAGGTCTCGCCCATGATCTTGGCGACGCGGGTCGCCGGCTCCGACGCGTTCCAGTGTTCGACCGCGCGGCCGTTGTGCAGCACCGAAATCGCCACGTCCGGCCGGGCCAGCGCGGCGCGGCGGATCATCTCGAGGCAGTGGCCGAGTTCGGTCTGCTCGCTCTTGAGGAATTTGCGGCGCGCGGGCGTGTTGAAGTACAGCTCGCGTACTTCGATGGTCGTGCCCTGGGTGCCGGCCGCCGGGCTCAGCACGCCGGTTTGCGCCTCGATCCGCATGGCGTGGGCGGCGTCGGCGGTGCGGCTCGTAATGAACATCTCCGACACCGACGCGATCGACGCCAGCGCTTCGCCGCGAAACCCCAGCGTGCCGACCGCTTCGAGCTCCGCGAGCGAGCGGATCTTGCTGGTGGCGTGGCGCATCAGGGCGAGCGTGAGTTCGCCTTCGGGAATGCCGCAGCCGTCGTCGGTGATGGAGATGCGCTTCACGCCGCCTTCGTCGAGCAGGATGCGCAGTGTCTGCGCGCCGGCATCGAGGGCGTTCTCCAGCAACTCCTTAACGACCGACGCCGGCCGTTCGACCACTTCGCCCGCCGCGATCTGGCTGATCAGCAGGTCGGGCAGGGGCTGAATCGCCCGCAGCGGGCGTAAGGCGGGCGCTGCGGCCTGGGCGGCGGCGTCGACGGGCGGTTCGGAATATTCGGACATGGCGAAATTATAGCGATTCGCTGCGAACCCGCTGCCCGGCGTCGGGCGACTGGCCGGCTACGCTGTCTCCGGGCGGTGTTCGGTGTTCGGCGCACGCCAGGCTGCAACGCGACTCGGCGCGGTAGCGTGCCCGCGTCCGTAGATTTCTTATCGCTGCCGGGCACTTTCGGTATCATGGCGCGGTCAATTTCTGCGCCTGGGGTCGGGGCGCGGATCGCTACCTGGTTCAACACTTTGTGACGGCATGCCGCTTCGGCGGTCCACGCCATCGGCTCAATTCGCTCAATAAGGGACGCTTTTGGACACGCTGCTGCAGTTTGTGAATCTTGTCCTGCATATCGACAAGTTTCTAGGGATTTTCATTCATCAGTACGGCGCCTGGGTCTACGCGGTGCTCTTCATGATCGTCTTTTGCGAAACCGGGCTGGTGGTGCTGCCGTTTTTGCCGGGGGATTCGCTGCTGTTCATCGGCGGCGCGTTTTGCGCGAGCGGCGAAATGAACCTCGGCCTGCTGATCGTGCTGCTGCTGGTGGCGTCGATTGGAGGCAATACGGTCAATTATCTGATCGGCAAGGCCATTGGACCGAAGGTGTTCAACTCGCACGTCCCGGTACTCGAGCGTTTTCTCGACCGCGCCGCGCTGCAGAAGACCCATAATTTCTACGAAAAACACGGTGGCAAGACGATCGTGCTGGCGCGCTTCATTCCGGTGGTGCGCACGTTCGCGCCGTTTGTCGCCGGCGCGTCGCAAATGACCGTCAGCCGCTTTCAATTATTCAACTTTGTGGGCGCGCTGTTGTGGGTGCTCTTGCTGGTGTTGCTCGGTTATTTCTTCGGCAACATTCCGTTTATCCGCCAGTACCTGAACGTGATCGTGCTGGTGGGCGCGGGCGCCGCGATCGTGCCGGTGGTGCTGGGTGCGCTGTGGAAGATGATGCGTAAGCCGGCTGCGAGGCCGGGACCCGGTAGCCAGTAGGGCACGCAGCCCGGCGCGGGCTTGGCCTGAATTGATCTGTCAGGTTGCCGCGCGTCGCACGAGCGGGGTTTCGGGCGTCGGGTAGCCCGCGTCGCGGAAGGTCTCGATGATGGCCCGGTTGGTGTCGAAGTAGACCTGCCAGTAATTGTTCGTATGCGTGTAAGGACGCACGCAGAGCAACGGACCTTCCGGCGTGAACGATAGAACTTCGATGTCGGGCGCAGGACTATCCGCGACGTTCGGAATCTTGACGACAGCCGCGCGCAGGCGATTGGCGGCGTCGATCGGATCGACTCCATTGGCGATCTTCGCCGTCAGCTCCACGCGACGCACCGGCAACACACTGTAGTTGAAGATCGTGTCCGAGAAGATCTTGTTATTGCCGACGATGGTCGTGACGTTGTCCGGCGTAATGATGGTGGTGCCGAACAGGCCGAGCTCCTGAACCGTGCCGGTCACGCCGCCGGCCATGACGAAATCGCCCACTTTGAACGGCCGCAGCACCTGCATGAAGATGCCGGCGGCGAAGTGGGCGAGCAGGCCGCCCCATGCCGTGCCGATGGCAAGACCGAGACCGGCCAGCAGAGCCGCGAACGAAGTGGTTTGCACTCCGAACACCTGCAGGATCGCGAGGATCAGCAGCAGGTTCAGCAAGGCGCCGAGAATCGAGCCGAGATAATGCGCGAGCGTGGGGTCGACGCGCCCGCCGCGCGCCAGCAGCTTGCGCAGCAGACCGGTGATCAGCCCGATCACCCAGCGCCCGACGATCCACAAGACAATTGCGCCGAGAACCTTGGTGCCAAGGTCGATGCCTCGGGTCATCAGAAAGATGCGTACGGTGTCGAGATTCACGATGCCCTCGCTTAAGTCGGTTGCGTGTGACTGATGACGAACTCGTTCGATTCAACACAGCGGCTGCAAGGCCCGACGACGGCCGCGGTCTCTCACTCCGGTCTTCGCAAGTTATAGGCGACGGCTCGCGCAGAAGCAAGCAGCATTCCCGGCCGGATGAGTCAAAATGGTTTGACGGGTATTAACGGGGTGTCTGATTGACGCTATTGTTTCCCGTTTCGGCGATTTAACGATTGGGATTTAACGATTGATGAGGCAGACCATGGTTCCGAACAGAGACGTTCATTTGATCCCGGCAAAGCTCACGGCCTTGCGTCCCACGCAGATGACGGTGGGCTACCGTGAGGTTGCGCTCAAGCGTGCTCATTGGAAGACGCTGGATAAAAAACAGCGTGCCGCCGCGATCGACGCGCATTCGTTTCCTGCGGTGCTCGGGCCGGAAAGCCGTTACTACATCGTCGACCATCATCACCTTGGACGGGCGCTGCTCGAAGAGGGCGTCAAGGAGGTGAAGGTGATGGTGCTGAAGGACTTGTCGTGGCTCGATCACACCATTTTCTGGCGCATGATGGAGCACAACCAATGGGTTCATCCGTTCGGTGCGGATGGTTCGCGTTACGACTACGAACACCTGCCGAAGGTCGTCACCGAGATGAGCGACGATCCGTATCGCAGCCTCGCCGGCGAACTGCGCAATGCAGGCGGCTATGCAAAGGACGCGACGCCGTTCAGCGAGTTTCTGTGGGCCGACTTCCTGCGACCGCGCGTGTCGGCGAGCAAGATTGCGAAGAACTTTGCGAAGGCGCTCGAGCAGGCGAAGACGCTGGCTCACACGCCTGAGGCGCGCTATCTGCCGGGGTGGTCGGGTGTGATCAAGGCGGTCTAGTCTGAAAGTGGCCGCGCGGTGCGAATGACCGTCAAGGCCGCTTTGGGCGCTTCGTCACATGGGCAGATGTGACTGGGTATAGGCCGAGGTGCGAATGACCACGGCGTCGCCGGCTTTGACCTTTTTCATGCGAGTACGCATGCGGTGCGCGCAGTAAAGCGCAAGCGCGCTGGTTACAGTATACGCACATGCACGTTCGACGAATGCGGTGGGTGTGCTGAATACGCCGTATCGGCTCGGCGCGTCGGCGAATACGCAAAACGTCAGCGTGGCATCGAACACGGCGGCGGTTGCCACCAGCATGAGGTAGGCGTAGCCGCCGTTCAACGCGAGATCGGGCCGGGCGAGATTGCACAGATGACACGCGATCAGCACCGCCGCCAGAAGCGCGAGGTTCGTGGTGAGGTCGAAAAGAAAGTTGCTCATGATGTCGGAATGAAAGCGCGGGTGCCATTGGGCTTTGCTCGTGCGCGTTACTGCGGATTGCGGCAACACGTTGTTAGCAAGCCGGGCGCGATCATCACACGTCTTCGCGTCTCAATAAATGCGAATGTTCGGACTCCGATTAAGTGAAATCTCGGATGGGTGTCAGAGTTTGCGTTGATGCTGCGGGATATGCTTGATGAGGGTTCCGATTATCTGTCGGAATGTTGATGCTCATCTCCTCATGTGGATGGATATCCGTTTAGGCACGTAGAATCCTTTGTGGAATCGAGGCGTGGCTGAAAGCGCGCCCATGCACTCGTTACCTTAATGACGAAAAGGGTGAGACAGAATGCGAGGCAACCCGTTGCGGCACTGCGCGTCTTGGGATTTGTATTGTTGTACAAATGTTCGTTTGTGCAATGCCGGGGTATGACCACGGGGATGGCTAGGACCAGCCATTCGACGCTGCTTCCTCGAGCCTCAAACCGGAGACAGCCGTTGCCGGCAACCCCGCACTTTCCGAAACCACACGCCTCATACTCGGATTTTTCCGGTATCAACGAGGCAGGCCCAAATATAGAGTCCAATTTTGCGAAATGGATCTTGTTCAAAGGGTTGTTTGAGGCATGTCAGGTACATCGGGCAGTGACTCTGCTCTTCAGCACCTGCGGCGAGTACCGCGCGAAACGCCCCTTCGAAGTTCCGGGGCATTTTTGCCTGGCACTGCTGCGTTGCTCCAGTTCTGATCAGAAATGACAATGCTTTGTATTGACGCCGCCGGCGTGTGGGCCGTGGGGCCGCCTGAGGATACTGGGCCTGACGTCCACTAAGGCTCTGCCGGTTCTCCAAGGTATGCATCAGCGTCTGAACGCGTTGGAAATGTGCTTTCACCGGCTCGAGGTGGAGCAGTGAGCAATTCCTGACCGTGCCCGCTTCACCAATCCCGGTTGATGCGATTGCTCTGTGAAGATTGGCACCTACAAATCCCTTTATGTTCTATAGGCAGGTAAAGCAGGAAAGCATGGTGATCTGTCAGCCATCGTCTATCTCGAGAAAGCGGGTAATGCGTTGAGGCAGCAAAGTGTGGCCGGCGACACGCTTCTGCCGCATCCGTCGCCGTTGAGCTGCGGCATATCAATCGGATCGGTGAGTATGCCTGGCAAACGAGCAAGCGTGTTGTGAAAGGACGCTTTCGGCCGTTGCGCGCAATGATGTCTCCGCCTCCCTGGCTTGCGCGAATTTCCTTTTCTTGAGATGAACCCTTTACCGACTGCCAATGACCGACCCGAGATTTTTCGTACCGATCGTTCTTTTTGCTTTGGGGATTTTCACCGGGGCTGGCTTTGCTCTGGGCCTGATTGAATCGGCCGAGATGTTATGTCTCGACGGACTGGAGCGTGGCATTACGCGCAAAATGGCTCTCGGTCTAGGGCTTTATTGTGTCTTCGTGTGCGCTGGCTCGTTCTCCGTACTCCTGCCGGAGGTGATAGCACGTGCGTTGGGAATTTTTCAATTTGGACTTCTTGCAAACGTAGTGGTTCGCTCCGGTACTCGCATCACCGTCGATCTCGGCTCGACGGTGGGTTGGCTCCTGGGCTTAACCATATCAATACTGGTTCTCGGATCGCCCGCCCATGTTGACCATTGAAAAATGGATATCGAATCTTAAACACGGACAGGATGTCGTTCGATGCAGCCAGGTCTGAAATCGGGCGGCGGCCGGGATATGCCTTCGTCGCGGCCTTGGCGGCGGCAGCAAAGGTTCGATCAATGTCCACAGTTTCATCAATGATCGGCGCGCCCATCCCCTTGGTTCCAGTTGTTCAGGTGGCCAAGGTCAACAGCTTTCCGGGAAGGTTAGCAGTCCTCTTGGGGTCTTTTTTGAAACGGTCTCTTATAAAGGAATTAAGCAATGAGTGCAAAAATTCTCCCTTGGTGCGAACGTGTCAGGCGGGTCAAGCAGGGCCGTCCGGATCTTGCAAACAAGGACGTGGGGAAGACCGATAATCTTGACGTCGATGCCTTCAGGCGCCTATTTCCTCTTCCGCATCGGAAGGAAGCCAACCAATACATCGCCAGCCAGCTCGAAGAGGAGCGCAAAAGGGCGGAAGAATTCATCAACGGTCTGTCGCCGGAGGAGCGCGAGCGCCTGCTGCAATCCGGTTCGGGGTTCATGTGGTTCGATTAACCGCTTGGATGCGCACCGGAACGTTGCCAATCGCTAAGCTGAAAATACCGGAAAGGAAAACTGAATGTTGAACATCGGGGCAACCAGGACCGCGTTGCTGGGGAATCGTGTCGGATTTGCAACGGCGATAGGAACAGGTTTCTGTGTTCTCGCAATCGCAATTCTGTTGTTTGTGTCTTTTAGAAAGCGCCAAAGGCAGCGAGTGGATTCTTCTCATGCCGGAAATCCCGATCATCTTGAGCCGCGGAGTCCTGTTCCTCCGGGGTCTGACAAGGAGAACGACGATCCTGTTGAACTGGCTCCAGCAATCCGGGCGCTCGAACGTGGGCAGTTTCGGCGCGTGATACGGTTGGCTCACCGTTATGTCGAGGATGATCGCGAACCGGTCCGAGCTGATGCCCTGCGCCTCATGGCGCTAGCTCACTCAAGGCTGGAGGAATACGCAGATGCGTATTCATTCTGGCTCAAGCTCGCTTCTATCGAGCCAAGTTCGTGGAACTACCTGAACATGGCATCCACTGCCGCAGTCATCGGCCGGTTTGAAGCGGCCGAGAAGGAGTTTGCATTGTGCAGACGGGTCTACACGCTCGAATGCGGTAATGATCCTGACGAGAGGATTACGTTCCACGGCAGGTATCAAGCGAACTTTCTGTCTTCGCTTGATAAGGGAGGGCGCCCAGATTTAGCACTTGGGTATCTCGACGAGTTGGCAATCTGGTATTCCGAGATACATATTACCGACTCGATGTTTCTGCACATGCGGACGATGCCGCCACTGGAGGTTTTCCTCGCACAGTCTCTGCCCATCGTGCGCAAGGTGATGGACGAGTCGGCCCTCAGCGAATGGTACCGTCGTGTCTATGACGCAGTCGACGAAGATGGAAAAGGAATGTTTGCGTCGTATCGGATACCACATTGATCGGCAGATTCTCGGACGACGTCAGCAGAAACAAATGAGAGCAGCGGGGCCGAGCCGTCCGAGCTGACGCGAACAGGAATTCCGGCCGGCAGCATATTCAAGACATCTCATAGTCATGAATCGTTGGGCTGGTTACGGCCACAAAAGGAGTTCGACCCGCCACGCCGATCTCTTGTCCGTCGCATCCCGAGACGGCATCCTTAGACCCGCAGACACAACCTGGACATGACGGCATGCGAGCGGGTGCCCACAATGCGCGTTGCCTGGCTACGGCCGCCACACAAGAATGGAACCATCAATCAGCGCAGCATCTCTAGTGGTGAAGGGTGCGACCTCGGCGATCTGGAGTTTGCTGAAGAGGCCGCTGGAACTGATCACCCAGTTCCTCTTTCGTTCAGCCTATGAGGTGTCCACACTTCACCGGTCTCGTCGCGACGTGAAGGGGCTTTGGCGAGGTCAACTCGGCGACTACTTCGCCTACAGCGTGAACTGGAAGAAGCTATTTCTCGAAAAGGAGCAACAGACATGCACGCTATGGATCAAAGCGAATGAAGGAAGGTCGTTCAAACGGGCGACTCTTTGCGTAACTGCATCGCTCGAAACCCTTCGCTATCAGTCAACGATAACTCTTTACGATGTTGACGAGACGCCGACCGTCGCGGCCGTCCCGAGCATACCCCTGCTGACGCTATCAAGCTGGTTTTTGACTCGGCGCTGAGGGTTGGTGCGACGCTAGATCGTTGCCAGGCTTATTGGAATCAGGAGCTGGGGTGTTTTTGGTTAGCTACGAGGGAAAACTGAGGGCGCATGTATGTTTCTTTCGACACAAGAATTAGTACAACTGACGGGTAGAAAGGTGAAGGCGAAACAGATTGATGCGTTGCGGTGCATGGGTATCGCGTTCTTCGTAAGAACGGACGACGCAACCGACGTGGCAACCTCGTGTGATGGTTGGGTGATATGGGTCGTCGTCCTTCGAAAAATTTGAATTTGCCGCCAGGCATGCGTGCTCGACCCCAGCGCAGCGGCACGATCTATTATTACTTTGATGTTGGTGGTACGCCTCGGCGAGAAATCCCCTTAGGGGCTGATTTTGTCGAAGCGGTGCGAAAGTGGTCTGAGTTGGAGGCGCAGAGTCAGAACCGTCATGCGCAACTGGTTACGTTTCGGTATGCGGCGGAAAGGTATGTGCGGGAGGTGTTACCGGTCAAAGCGCGGCGTACGCAGCGAGATAACCTGTTGGAACTCGAGAATCTCTATAAATTCTTCGATGAACTGTGTACGTTGAGGATGACGTATTTCAGCGTGTCTGGGCCGTCGCAGATCAGCCGACACGCGATGCAATGGATCTAGCCTACCTGACCGGGCAGCGGCCGGCGGACACCTTGAAATTTGCCGAAAGCGACGTCCGAATGGGGGAGCTTTGGGTTGTACAGGGGAAGCGAGGCAAAAAATTGCGTATCACGGTGTCTGGCGAGCTCGCGGTTGTGATTGAACGAATTCGCTCGCGTAAGCTGGCTTGCGGGTCGAAGTGTGACTCGCTTGTAGTGAATGAAGCCGGTGAGCGTTTGATGCGTGATGCACTTCGTTTTCGCTTCGATCGAGCTCGTCTTGCCGCGCGGGTCGAGAAGGACCTATTTCAGTTCCGTGATTTGCGGGCTAAGGCTGGAACTGACAAGACTGAATCGTCGGGAGACGTTCGCGCGGCGCAACTCCAATTGGGGCATAAATCTCTGAAGATGACGGAGCACTGCGTCAGAGAGCGCAAGGGGGATAGGGTTGATCCGACGAAGTAGCGGCGTGTCCTTTGTCCCCTTTTGTCGAGGGGTACGACGACCCTAGGACGATAAAAAGATAGTTTTTTCGTTGCGCATCTGCACAAAAACCGCGAGAATCGGCAAAGAATGTTGTTTTTCGGGAGGAATGGTGCTTATCCAATTTAGCGTCGAGAACTTCGGTTCGATTCGGGAGCGTCAGACGCTTAGCATGACCGCATCGCGGTATTTCAAAGATTTAGAGGAGACAAACACCTTCGATGCCGGTTTGGGGGATGATTTTCCCCGATTGTTACGCACCGCTGTCATATACGGTCCGAACGCCGCTGGCAAAACGACGTTGATTCAAGCAATGAACTTCGTCGAAAATTTCGTGATGGACTCGGCGAAGGACGCGCAAGCTAACGATGAAGTGGGTGTGGAGCCGTTCAGGTTGGCCGCGTCCACGCGTGATATGCCAAGCGAGTTTGAGATCGCCGTAATTGAGGACGGCGTACGCTATCAATTTGGGTTTGCTGCCACGAAGGAGAGGGTCGTAGAGGAATGGCTGTTCGCCTATCCAAACGGCCATATGCAGAAGTGGTATCACCGTGTGTTTGACAGTTCGGCCGGTGCTTACGCCTACAAATTCAGTCCTTCATTTATGGGCGGCCGCAAGCGAGCGGATTGGAAAGCACAGACCCGCGATAATGCTCTCTTTCTGTCAACCTCAATATTGCTGAACAACGAGCAGTTGAAGCCGGTGTTCAATTGGTTTCAAAAACGGGTTGCGACGCTGGGAAGAGCGGAACTGTTCGCTACGGCAGGCTATACAAGTCGTATCTGCGTCCAAGATCCTGAGAAGCGAAAGCGAGTTGTATCGTTTTTGAATCTGGCCGATTTGGGCGTTGAAGACCTAACTGTGTCTCCGCACAGCTTTAGTCCGGATAGCCTGCCGAGTGACTTGCCGGCGTCGGTACGTGACGACATCGTGAAAAACATGAAAGATCGTACTTTTCACGACGTTACATACCTACATAGGGACCCAGAGTCGGGTGAACTCGTTGGGTTGGCCGAAGAGTTGGAATCGGACGGTACGCGCGGCCTATATGCATTCGCGGGGCCGTGGATGGACGTGCTCGATAACAGTAGAGTCTTGTTCGTAGACGAACTCGACACCAGTCTGCATCCGCTGATAGTCCATCAGCTGGTACGGTCTCTTAATCGTGTTGGCACGAAAGCGCAGCTGATTTTTACGACTCACGATACAAGCATCTTGAGCCAGCGCATTTTGCGACGTGATCAAATCTGGTTTGTAGATAAAGGGCCCTCAAAAGCGACCAAGTTGTATTCCTTGGGCGATTTCAGCGTCAGAGAGCAGGAAGCGGTTGAAAAAGGCTACCTCACTGGTCGATATGGTGCGATCCCATTTCTAAAGGATCTGGAACTCCATGGGCAGTGACAATCTGTTCCATAAACGGAAGGCCCAGCGTGCGTCTTCCTTCGTGCGGCAGAAGCGCGAAAAACCTCAAAAGCCGCGTTACTTGATCGTGTGTGAGGGCTCAGCTACTGAGCCGAATTACTTCAACGGTCTTCGCAACATTGAGCGATTGCCGACGGCTCACGTCAAGGTTTGTGGGGAGGAGTGTGGCTCGGATCCTCTGTCGGTCGTGCAGTATGCGCTCCAGTTATACGAGGATGAGGAATTTGACCGCTTTGACAAGGTGTTTTGTGTGATTGACAGGGATGGACACACAACCTTCAAACCCGCTGTCGCTCTCGTAAAGGATGTCCACGAAAAAGGCACACCGATCGAGTTGGTGGTTTCGTGGCCGTGCTTTGAATATTGGGTCTTGCTCCATCATCAATACAGGCGCAGTCCCTACTATCCTACGCGCGGTAGATCGAGTTGTGATGCGGTAGGTTCTGAGATACGACGGAACCACGACCGCAATTACAGCAAAGGTGCGGATGACCTATACGCTATGTTGCGAAGCAAGCAGGAAGGGGCGTTGGAGAATGCGGCCACTGCTTTGGCCGATGCTGAAGCGACAGGCGAGAAGAATCCCAGTACGCAGGTCCACCTGCTAGTGGAGGCGCTTCTTGCATTGAAGCTGCCGTAAAGGCGATGGGCGGTTCAGGTCTAGCGGCTTGAAACACCCAACAATTTTGAGAATTGCGGAGCGGTCGCATTTCTGCGGAGCAAGAAAAAGGGCTTAGCGCGAACGCTAAGCCCTTGAATCTTTTGGTAGGCCGTACGGGATTCGAACCTGTGACCAACGGATTAAAAGTCCGAAAGAGTCGGCATTCCCGTACATTGATCGAGTTCCATCTGAATGCCCAGAAGCACTGTATTTATTGGGGTGTAGCGATATTGCATGGATTTTGATATTGACTGATGTTGATCGATTACTCTAGGATTTGCCTACATGGTGCCTACACAGATCGATCAATGAAAAAACAGAGCTTCACTACCGCGCGGGTCGACAGCTTCGCGTGCGAGCCCGGAAAACAGCAGAGCATCTATTGGGATGCTAAAACGGCGGGCTTCGGGTTACGCGTCACAGCAGCAGGTTCGCGAGCATACATTTTCGAATCACGTCTGTTCGGCAAGACGATCCGCGTGACGATCGGCGATGCCAAGGCATGGGAACTCGGCAAGGCACGCACTGAGGCGAGCAGGCTAAGGACACTGGTTGATGACGGCAAAGATCCGCGAGAAGTTCGCGCTGAACTGCAGGTTGCCCACGAGGCTCGGCGAGCAGAAACGCGGCGGCAGGACGTCACGTTTGGTGAAGTGTGGGACGAATATGTGCAAGCTCGGAAACTCTTTTGGAGCGAGCGACATCATCGCGATCATCTCCAACATGCTGACCAGGGCGGCTTGCCGAAAAAGCGAGCCAAAGGCTTGACCCGACCTGGGCCGCTTGCGGTCTTGCGACAGTTCAAGTTGCCCGAGCTGACCGGTGAGCGCATCGCTGAATGGCTCACATTGCAAGCGGCAGATCGTCCCACCATGGCTGCGCTTTCGTTTCGACTACTGCGCAGTTTTATTCGTTGGGCGGCCGAGACCCCTGCCTATCGCGGCATTATTCCTTCCGATGCTTATAAATCGCGAGATGTGAAGGACGCTACTCCGCGCGTGAAAGCGAAAGAAGGGGATTCGCTGCAACGCGAACAATTGAACGTATGGTTCGCGGGTGTGCGTGAGATTGCCAATCCTGTTATTAGCGCCTATCTGCAGGGCTTGCTGATTACCGGCGCGCGGCGCGAAGAACTGGCGGCGCTGCGTTGGGACGATGTCGATTTTCGCTGGCGCAGCCTTGTTCTCGATGACAAGGTTGAGGGAACTGGCGGTCGCACTGTACCGCTTACGCCCTATCTGGCAAGCTTGCTGCTGAATCTGAAGCGGCTCAACGAGATTCCTCCGAACAAGCGGCAGGTGGCACGGCTCGCGAAAAAGAGCGAGCAGTGGTCGCCTTCGCCCTGGGTGTTTGCAAGCAAGACCGCCGCGGATGGCAAGATCGCAGAGCCGCGGATCGCGCATAACCAGGCACTTGCCGCCGGGGGCTTGCCTCATGTCACCCTGCACGGTTTGCGCCGCTCGTTCGGCACGTTGTCGGAATGGGTCGAATGTCCAGTCGGTGTCGTGGCGCAAATTCAGGGCCATAAACCGTCTGCGATCGCGGAGAAGCATTACCGTCGTCGGCCTATCGACTTGCTGCGCATGTGGCACGACAAGATCGAAGCCTGGATGCTGGCGCAGGCCGGAATCGAGTTCGGGCCAGATCAGAAGAGTCGGGCTGAAGCCGCGGGCAGCTTTGCCAGTTCCCAATAACCAAACTGATAGGTTTATACTGTCCATGCCGACTTTCTTGCGCGTGCTCGGTTACAGCGTAGTGATCTACACGCACGACCACCGGCCGGCGCACATCCATGTGATTGGCCCCAATGGGCGCTCCGTGTTCAATCTAAACTGTCCCACGGGTCCTCTTGAGCTGCGTGAAGTCGTCAGAATCACCGGAATACAGCTTCGCCGACTTGAGCGAGTAATCGAGCCGGAAATTGTGGCGCTATGCGTCGAGTGGAGGAAAATTCATGGCCGTTACCACTGAGTCAATCGCTGCAGCGCGCAAAGCGGGCAAGGCGCTGGGCCCGCGCATCGTGTCCGCACGTTATCGCCGTGCGGGCGGTAAGTTGGAGGTCGAATACGAGAACGGCGTGATGCTTGCCGTGCCGGTCGCGTTGATCCAGGAGTTCGCCCTGCTGGAAACGACTCCGAGTACAACCGACCTTTCGAGAATCAGCATTTGGGGAGGCGGCTATGACCTTCACTTCTCGCGGCTTGATATGTTTGTCCACGGGACCGCGTTGCTCAAAGGTATTCTTGGGACAAAAGCATGGATGCGTGAACATGCACGAAGCTTGGGCACGACAAAATCTCCAGCAAAGGCTGCTGCCGCACGCGAGAATGGCAAGAAGGGCGGTCGCCCCCGTAAACAGCCGGTTGCCACCACGAGTGCGAAGCAACGTAATGTGACTGCACGTGCGCACGCCTCGCCGTTGCGCTGAAGCCCCCGCACTTTGACGGGAAAAAGGTTGCGAGCATCTGTCAGGCTGGCAAGGTCAGCTAGCCCGTGTTTGCGAAGTATCTGAATACCAGTACGTCTACGGTGCAGGAGTGGGAAAGCGGTGCTAAACGGCCGAGCGGCATGGCAGCAAGACTGCTTCAGGTGATCCAGAAGCACGGCTTGGATGTGCTTGCCTGAGTAATGAGAGGTGTCTGCGGAAAATCGGGGGCGAGGAAATGATGAAATCCACCGTGATCGGCATCATGCCTCTATCCCCGTGTTGCGTTGGGCCGCCCAGCGTACGCGTTTGGGTGATGAGGTGCTCGCTGGGCGTTTCCGCAAGTGGCCGTTATGGCTCAGCGGAGAAGCGCAGCCGACGCGCAACTGGAAGACGTTGCGCGCCTCACCCATACGGCGATCGGATATTTCTTTTTGCCCGAGCCACCCGCGTTGATGCTGCCCGTTCCGACTTTCGCATGCTGCGCGATGAGGCGCTGAACCAGCCCAGCGGCAATTTGCTGGATATGCTCTACCTGTGCCAGTAACGACAAGAATGGTGTCACGAATATGCGTTGGTGTATGGCCTGCCGGCATTCACGTTTATCGGCAGTGCCGCCACCGCGCAAGCACCGGAAACGGCGGCTCAACACATGCGCGAGATTTTGGGTTTGTCCGCTGAAGAGCGTCGGCAGTTAAGGGTGGCATCACGGATTACCGAAGCTGTCGACGGGTGTGTTAGCGGCATGGCGAATCTGCGCGTTGCCATGGCGATCGCCAAAGAGGCGGTCAATACAAACTAGTCTGAACTGGTGCGCTACAGTCCCGAAGGACGATCGCGCTCCTATTAATTTCGGAGTTTCGTTTCCGTTAACTTGTAACACCTTCCTATACACAGCACGCGCATGACCACGGACACTACGAGCACGCAACGATCGCCTAAACCACTTTCACCGCCCATTACGCTGCACGAGGCGATCGATTCTATCGCTGAACACATCGAGGTTCCCCCCGACTGGAAGCAAAGGATCGAGCGCTGTGCTTTTGCGTATTTACCGGAGTGTGGGTTCGATCCGGAAAACAATCGCCTTCACCATGTTCAAGCTTCACTTTTGGCTGGCAGCCTGAATAGTTCGTGGCGCTGCTGGCAGGCAGCAGCCCGACTTCACTATCAGTTGATCGAAGCCGCCGAGCAAGGGCCGAAATGGCGGAACTGGCTAGGTACAGGTTTCCCGGTACTGCTCGACCCGGAGGGGCGGAAGAACGCCTTGCATTGTCTTGAGTGCCTTTCTCAAGATTCAGAGGGGCGAGTTTTGGCTTACCTCGACGGCCGGTTTAATGCTGGCTCGCGCAAGCCACGCAGTCTTCCTCCGTTATTCAGCCCTGAGAATCAAGAATGGCTGAATTGCCTCGGGTTCGAGTGCGTAGAGTTGGACGCATGGCTCGATCAGGCCGGAATTCCACATGATTTGATGGTGTCTGTTGATGCAGATGAGGCGATGCCGGATTCATCATCTGTAGCCCAGCCGTCGCCATCCCTATCCAAGAGTCCCCCTGACGCGGAACAGGGGTTCTCTACTGCGACACCACTTGGTGGTTTACGTTGGTCGTGGCTCCTCTCCTATCACCAAAATGAAATGCATAGGCGGCCGGTTAGCGTGCCTGAGGGGAATGAGGAGCGTGATAATGTAAGGATCGACGACGCTGGGGACTTCGTTTCGTTGGACGTTGTGTTGAGCGCAATCGCTGCACGCGTCGTCGTTCCGGAGCTAGCTATTTCTCCTGGTTCCGAAAAGAATAACTGGTTCGCCTCCGTTGCTGAATCGTACTACCGGCCTTCCAAAGCTGCAGCGATACTCGAAAAATATCTTGTTAGCATTCCTGCTGACAAGACGCCGGGTTGGTATGATTTTCGTAAAGCCGAGAAGGTGCCAAGGCTCAATGATGATGCCCGTACAAAGGGTATAGCGTTGCTGCAGAAATACGCCGCATGGTACGAGCAATGGCTCGGCATAGGTCAAAAATATGGTGAGCGGCGCGCCGATATTGACCGCTGGAAGCAACAGCCAGTCTTTGAAAAAAACCTCACGGATCTGTCTAGGTCGCCATATGAGGATGACGAGAATATGGTGTTCTCGCGGCGCGTCGGATTTGATCGAGATGAGATGGTCGGATTTTTTCTTGGTCAACGAATTCCAAACTCAGCTGTTAGTGAGCTTCCTGTCCCGTTGGTTCGTCGAGATGGTGAACCGGGAGTCGTTGCCCGATCTCCGGGTGTGAATGCGGGTAATGAGGAGCTGCAATCAGCAGGCGCCGAACCTCCTAAGTCTTGGCCCACCCATGCTAAGGCCGAAAAGTTGTCGCCTATGGAGAAACAAGAGGACGCTCCGAGGCTATCGACGAGCGGAATGGCTGCGGCATTTTGCGACACCGACGATTGCATGCACAAAACGGGAAAGGATTATGACGGATGGTTGGCGTATTTGCAGGGTAGCTTGCCGGAATGGGCGAAGTCTGGGCGCATCAGGGTGCACAAAGGTAATCAAGGGAAGGGCGATACGTCGTACTGGAACCCGTTTGAATTCGCAAGGCTGGCGGTAGAAAAGACAAGGCCGAAAATACCTCCCAAAGCGTTCGACGAGCGGTTTCGGAAGGTGAACGCTTTGCTTCCTTGGAGCGAAGAGTGGAAGTCGCGAGAAGATGGAGGCAATGCGGCCTGAATGAATGGTTCATGACTTCTAGAACCGGCGAGGGTGTCCGGAATTTTGTGTAAACGGGTATTGATTTAACCCGGTAACAGGCGGTCTTCGAACTGGATAGTGAAGCGGTTCAGGGCTGCCTTCCAGTCGCGGATCGGCATCGACCACTTCTTGCTGATGTTGTTAAGTGCCAGGTAAAACAGCTTGGTCACGGCCTCGTCGGTCGGGAACGAACTGCGGTTTTGATCACCTTGCGCAGGCTCATGTTGATCGATTCGATGGCGTTGGTGGTGTAGATCACCTTCCGGATTTCCGGCGGATAGTCGAAGAACGGAATGACGCGTGCCCAGTTGCGCCGCCAGCTCTGCCCGATGGACGGATAGTCCTTGTCCCACGTGGCTTCGAAGGCACTCAGCTTCTGCTCGGCCAGCTCGACCGTCGATGAAGTGTAGATCGTCTTCAGGTCGGCGGCGACCTCGCGCTGCACCTTCCAGGACACGAAGTTCAGACTGTTGCGCACCATATGCACGATGCACAGTTGAACTGCTGCCTTCGGATAGACTGCTTCGATGGCTTCGGGGAAGCCCTTGAGCCCATCGACACAGGCAATAAAAATGTCCTGCACGCCGCGCGTTTTCAGCTCGGTCACCACCTGCAGCCAGAACTTCGCGCCCTCGGTCTGGGCGATCCACAGCCCCAGGACTTCCTTGTGGCCGTCCATGTTCACGCCGATGGCGAGGTAGACCGCCTTGGTCCGTACAGCACCGCTGTCGCGCACCTTGACGTGGATGCAGTCGAGATAAACGATGGGGTACAGCGCGTCGAGCGGGCGGGCTTGCCAGGCCTTTACATCCTCGCTCACCGCGTCTGTCACGGCCGAGATGAGCGTGGGCGACACCTCGGTACCGTACATTTCTTCCAGATGCCCCTGAATCTCCCGCACGCTCAGGCCGCGGGCATATAGCGAGATGATCTTGTCGTCAAAGCCCGACCAGCGCGTCTGATGACGACTCACCAGCTTCGGTTCGAACGCACCCTGACGGTCACGCGGGATATCGAGCGGCAACTCGCCAAACTCCCCCTGCAGCGTCTTGGCGCTATGGCCGTTGCGGGTGTTGCCCGTGGCATTGGTGACCGCTTCGCTCTTGCCGTGGCCCAGGTGCTCGGACATCTCCGTCTCTAGCGCCCGTTCAACCGTAAGCGGCTCGGCTGGGCCGTGTCCTCACGCGCGCGCGAGCAAGGCATGATGGTGATGGCGTGTTGGAGTCCGTGTAGATCAAGGGAGATCGTGGGCACGATCCATCCAAATCTATCCAGATCTACCCGGTTGAGAGTGTGGGTGGGGTGAGGGGTTTTAGTTTGTCAGCCACATTCCAAGGCAGCAATTCGTCGATGCGAGAGATCTTGTGATCAGCGATGTGGGTCAGGACGTATTCCAGGTAGGCACGCGGGTTGATTCCGTTGAG
>NZ_CAAJGM010000273.1 GCF_900996235.1 Paraburkholderia sp. BCC1885 | reverse complement strand
CTGCGTATTTCGGCGAACGTGACCGCCGATTTCGGGAACGTGACCGATTCGGCGGGGTTGGGCGTTGCGCGGTGTTGATTGTAGATTTTCTTGTTAGTTCTGGTCGAGTTCGGACTCCAGGACGTTGGGTTTTGGGGATGCCTTTCTGAGGGATTCACCGGTGAGCGTGATCCGGTGATGGCGCTGCATGAGACGATCGAGCATTGCGTCGGCGATGGTCTCGTCGCCGACCCATCCATGCCAGTGCTCAATCGGTAATTGGCTGGTGATGATGGTCGCCTTTCCCGCCGAGCGGTCATCGATCATCTCGAGCAGATCGTTTCGGACCATCGCGTCGAGGGGAGCCATTCCCCAATCGTCCAGCAGGAGCACGTCAACGCGTGCGACCTGCAGCAGCCATTTTGTGAAGCCGCCATTGCCGTGCAGAACGCGAAGCTCCTCGCCAAGTCGCGGCACGCGCAGATACAAGGCCGAATGCCCGCGCCGGCAAGCGTATTGGGCCAGGGCGCAAGCGAGCCACGATTTCCCAGCGCCGGTTGGACCGCTGATGAGCAGGCTGTACCCGGCTTCGACCCAGTCACCGAGCACGAGACTCGTGAGTGAGCGCGGATCGACGCCACGGCCAGCGCGCGTGTCGAGATCTTCAATGGCGGCTTGCGGATACTTGAGGCGCGCCTGCTTGAGCAGTCGGGTCCGACGGCGATCATCACGCCAGCTGGCTTCCCGGTCGACCAGTAGTGACAGGCGTTCCTCGAAGCTCAGGCTGGCCGCACCGGGCTGCGTCATTTGTTCTTCCAGGCCGTCAGCGAAACCGTCCAGCTTCAGGGTGCGCAGTTGCGTCAGTGTCTGTTGCATCATCATGGTGGGTCTTCCTTATTGGTAGTAGCCGGGGCCGCGTACATGCGCGTGGCTCGGGCTGATCCAGTCGGCAGGCGTTGCCACTGCAGCGCGGTCGCGGTTGTTGATCAGGATGTCGCGCACGTGGCGGTAACGGTGCACGCCCAGTTCCAGTGCTAGCGCACAGGCGGCTTCGAGACGTTCGCGGCCATAGCGACGTGAGAGCGAGAGCAATCCGAGGCACGCCCGATAGCCGTGTTCCGGATGGCGTTGCTCCTGCAGCAGCCGGGTAACAAGCACGCCGGTTGCCGCGCCGATCTGCTGGCCCCAGTGAATCAGCCGCTGCGGCGTCCATTCCAGATGAGCGCGGTGCGCCGCCGGCATGTGCTCGACGACGGTGGTGTAGCCGCCTGCGCGGTCGTTGCGTGCGTGGCTGGCGACACGGCGACCGCGATGCAGCAGTTCGACAGCGCCCGCCGTGATGCGCGCATCGAGCTTGAGACCGACCAGCGCGTGCGGCACGCTGTAGCGGTGTTTGTTGATCTCGACGTGATAGTCGATGTGAACCGTCACTGTCTTGAAGCGCGCGAGCTCATAGGGCTGTGCCGGCAGCGGCTGCAGTGCCGGCGCGTCCAGCTGGGCGAATGCGCTGGCGCGACATCCCGGCAGCTTCTGGAACGGCCTCTCATTCAGGTTCTTGAGCAGCGGGCGGATCGCCTCATTGACCGAGTGGACCGACTCAAACCGGTGATGACGCAGGCGCGCCATGATCCAGCGTTCGACGACCTGGACGGCAACCTCTACCTTCGGTTTGTCCTGCGGACGATATACGCGCGCAGGAAGGAATGACGTGCCGTAGTGACGCGCAAAGTCCAGCACGGTGTCGCCGGCGCGAGGTTCATAGCGATCGGGATCGGCAATCATCGCGCGCGGGTTATCCGGCACGATCAACTGCGGCACGCCGCCATAGAAGGTCAGCGCGCGACCAATGCCGCCCAGCCAGTCCTCCATTGTTTCGGCCGGCGTCGCGCATGCGAACGTGTAGCTCGACGCGCCCATGGCCGCCACGAAGATGTGCGCGCGGCGTCCAGTCCTCAGCGGCAACGTGGGGCCGGCGAAGTCGACAAACAGCTTCTCGCCGGCGCGGTGAATCTGACGCATCGAGCGCTTCAGGCGTTTCGTGAACGCCTTGTAGTGCTCGCAGAACTGCGTATAGCGGTAGGTCTGCCGGTCCGCGAACTCGGCCTGGTACTCCTCCCACAGCAACGTCAGCGTCATGCCCTTGCGACGCAGCTCCTGGTGGATGCGTCCGTAGTCGGGCTGGGCGTAGCCTGCTGGTCCCGTGGGCTTGCCGAGAAGCCGCCGCTCGAGCTCGCCTTCGTCCATATCGCAGGCGCTTGCCCAGTCCAGCCCGGCGGCACCGGCAAGTCCGATGTACTTCGTGACCACGCCCTTGGATATGCCCAGTGACGCGGCGATCCGATCGTGCGAGAAGCCGCCGTCGAATTTAAGTCGTAAAACGTCCTTGATCATGCGCATGTTCATCCTGTGCGCGGGCATGTTCTCTCCGGCAAAAGCCGGCGAGCATAGCCCGCGTGGTTGATCTCATGCGCAACGCCAATCCTGCCTTCCGGTCCGCTCGGTCACGTGCCCGAAATGCCCGGTCACGTTCCCGAAATCGCCGGTCACCATCCCGAAACGGCCGGTCACGTTCGTCCGAAATACGCA
>NZ_CAAJGM010000272.1 GCF_900996235.1 Paraburkholderia sp. BCC1885 | reverse complement strand
GGGGTGACGGCGTACCTTTTGTATAATGGGTCAGCGACTTACATTCAGTGGCAAGCTTAACCGATTAGGGCAGGCGTAGCGAAAGCGAGTCCGAACAGGGCGTTCAGTCGCTGGGTGTAGACCCGAAACCAGGTGATCTATCCATGGCCAGGATGAAGGTGCGGTAACACGTACTGGAGGTCCGAACCCACTAACGTTGAAAAGTTAGGGGATGAGCTGTGGATAGGGGTGAAAGGCTAAACAAACCTGGAAATAGCTGGTTCTCTCCGAAAACTATTTAGGTAGTGCCTCGTGTATCACCTTCGGGGGTAGAGCACTGTCATGGTTGAAGGGTCCATTGCGGATTACTTCGCCATAGCAAACTCCGAATACCGAAGAGTGCAATCACGGGAGACAGACATCGGGTGCTAACGTCCGGTGTCAAGAGGGAAACAACCCAGACCGCCAGCTAAGGTCCCCAAATATTGCTAAGTGGGAAACGAAGTGGGAAGGCTAAAACAGTCAGGAGGTTGGCTTAGAAGCAGCCATCCTTTAAAGAAAGCGTAATAGCTCACTGATCGAGTCGTCCTGCGCGGAAGATGTAACGGGGCTAAGCAATATACCGAAGCTGCGGATGCATATTTATATGCATGGTAGGAGAGCGTTCCGTAAGCCTGCGAAGGTGCATTGAAAAGTGTGCTGGAGGTATCGGAAGTGCGAATGCTGACATGAGTAGCGATAAAGGGGGTGAAAGGCCCCCTCGCCGTAAGCCCAAGGTTTCCTACGCAACGTTCATCGGCGTAGGGTGAGTCGGCCCCTAAGGCGAGGCAGAAATGCGTAGCTGATGGGAAGCAGGTTAATATTCCTGCACCATTGTTAAATGCGATGGGGGGACGGATCGCGGAAGGTTGTCCGGGTGTTGGAAGTCCCGGTCCTTGCATTGGAGAAGGCGCTTTGGCAAATCCGGGCGCGGAATTCAAGGGTGCGAGGCCATTCACTTAGGTGAAGAAGCAACTGGAAGTGGTTCCAAGAAAAGCCTCTAAGCTTCAGTTTAACAGGACCGTACCGCAAACCGACACAGGTGGGCGAGATGAGTATTCTAAGGCGCTTGAGAGAACTCGGGAGAAGGAACTCGGCAAATTGGTACCGTAACTTCGGGATAAGGTACGCCCCTGTAGCTTGACTGGCCTGCGCCAGGAGGGTGAAGGGGTTGCAATAAACTGGTGGCTGCGACTGTTTAATAAAAACACAGCACTCTGCAAACACGAAAGTGGACGTATAGGGTGTGACGCCTGCCCGGTGCCGGAAGATTAAATGATGGGGTGCAAGCTCTTGATTGAAGTCCCGGTAAACGGCGGCCGTAACTATAACGGTCCTAAGGTAGCGAAATTCCTTGTCGGGTAAGTTCCGACCTGCACGAATGGCGTAACGATGGCCACACTGTCTCCTCCCGAGACTCAGCGAAGTTGAAGTGTTTGTGATGATGCAATCTCCCCGCGGCTAGACGGAAAGACCCCATGAACCTTTACTGTAGCTTTGCATTGGACTTTGAACCGGTCTGTGTAGGATAGGTGGGAGGCTGTGAAGCGGGAACGCCAGTTTCCGTGGAGCCAACCTTGAAATACCACCCTGATCTGTTTGAGGTTCTAACCTTGGCCCGTGATCCGGGTCGGGGACAGTGCATGGTAGGCAGTTTGACTGGGGCGGTCTCCTCCCAAAGTGTAACGGAGGAGTACGAAGGTACGCTAGGTACGGTCGGAAATCGTGCTGATAGTGCAATGGCATAAGCGTGCTTAACTGCGAGACCGACAAGTCGAGCAGGTGCGAAAGCAGGTCATAGTGATCCGGTGGTTCTGTATGGAAGGGCCATCGCTCAACGGATAAAAGGTACTCTGGGGATAACAGGCTGATACCGCCCAAGAGTTCATATCGACGGCGGTGTTTGGCACCTCGATGTCGGCTCATCTCATCCTGGGGCTGTAGCCGGTCCCAAGGGTATGGCTGTTCGCCATTTAAAGAGGTACGTGAGCTGGGTTTAAAACGTCGTGAGACAGTTTGGTCCCTATCTGCCGTGGGCGCTGGATATTTGAAGGGGGCTGCTCCTAGTACGAGAGGACCGGAGTGGACGAACCTCTGGTGTACCGGTTGTCACGCCAGTGGCATCGCCGGGTAGCTATGTTCGGAAGAGATAACCGCTGAAAGCATCTAAGCGGGAAACTCGCCTTAAGATGAGATATCCCCGGGGCTTTAAGCCCCTTGAAGGGTCGTTCAAGACCAGGACGTTGATAGGTCAGGTGTGGAAGCGCAGTAATGCGTTAAGCTAACTGATACTAATTGCCCGTAAGGCTTGATCCTATAACAGGTGTGTGTCGGCAGCCATTAGTGCTTGAGCACTTATGGATGCCCCACCCTGCGCGACGCGCAGGGTCTCGGACACCACGCACGGTTGAGATCAGTGTTGTGCCAGAAACAGCACAACCCGCACGTATTAACGTGCAAACGAGAGGCATCCTCTCAGCTACTTCTTCCCGATTGGTTGTGCCGCCCCAAAGGCGACACGACAACAAGTCATGCCTGATGACCATAGCGTGTCGGTACCACCCCTTCCCATCCCGAACAGGACCGTGAAACGACTCCACGCCGATGATAGTGCGGATTACCCGTGTGAAAGTAGGTAATCGTCAGGCTCCC
>NZ_CAAJGM010000271.1 GCF_900996235.1 Paraburkholderia sp. BCC1885 | reverse complement strand
GGCAGGGATGGCAACTGGGTCGGCACGTTGTCGGGTCCAACGAACGTGAACGAGCCTGCCTTGATGGTGAACGCGGCTGGACAATGGAATGTCATGTTGCCGCCCTCGATCACGAGCGAGGCCCCGCCGCTGTTGAGCGTGATTTTCGTTTTCGCGGCAAGCTGAATGTCTGCGCTTTCGCTTGCGACACGCACCTGCTGCTTCGCGAACAGGTCCATGCCGTCAGTAAGCGCCGAGGCCGTGAACTTCCCCTTCGCAGCGGTGAGATTGATGCCGAGCTTGTGCGCGCACAGCGAAATGAGTTCGCCCGCCGCCATGCGCAGCCGCTTCACGACGCTCACGTCCATGTCCTGGCCTGCCGTGATAATTGCGTTCTGCCCAGCCGAGTGCTGTATCGACTTCGGCGTCACGAACGCCATGCCGCCCGGAGCGCTGGCGAGCAGCCCTGCGTCGCGTAGCTGGTTCAGACCGTCGAGCAGCGTCGACTGCATGGCACGATCAGCGGGATCGGCCCCGGCCTGCGTGGTCGCCGATGCCAGATCCGTCACGCGCTGTAGCGCCGCCTTGAGCTGCGCGACGGCGGCAGGCATGTCGAGGTGCGGGGTATCCGGTCCAGCCGCCGCATCTGCCGAAAAGAACAGCCCCTTCGCCGCGCGAAACGTACCCCACGCCTGGGTCGTCGCCTCGTACCCCGTGCCGCGCGGGAGCTTCTTGCTGTTGAGCAGGTAGCCCTGGTTCACTGCCGTCTGGCTGTAGACCGTCGCAATGCGCGCGCTTTCCTTGCCCTTCAGGTCATTGAAAACGACCTCGGCCCCCAGCAGCGGCGAGCGCCAGATGGCATAGCTAAACAACGCATCCGCGCCACGCACCGGGTCTTGATGGGAAAAATCGTGCAGCGCTCCACTGATGTGCAGCCGGTCCACGTCCCCATGGGCCGCCTCCAGCATCACCTCCGTCGTGGGCAGAAGAGGCGAATGAAAGCCGCCCTGGTACGACGACGAAGGACGCAGCAGGCGCAGGTTCAGCAGCTTGTTATCGGCGTTGCCCGAACCCTGCAGGAACTTCGGCAGAACGGGATAGCGCCCGTGTTCATCCAGATATGCATACGGGGCGGAGTCCAGGGTTGTGACGACGCCGGCCACGGGACCGCCCAGAAAACGCCAGTCCCGCTCATAATCGAAGCGGGGCCGGTAGGTCAGATGCGCGGGCATCGCCCTGAAGCGCGTATAGGCCGGCTTCGTTCGGCTGCCCTCCATCCTGAACGAGGTCACCACGAAGCCGTATTCCGCGCTGGGCATCTTCGTGTTGGTCAGTTTGATGACCACGCCTGGTGCGAGGTCTTTCGCATCGGTCTTGCCCGCAAGCCTCACCTGACGGGATATCTGCTCGTCGCGTCGTATCTGCGCGAGCGCCTCACCCTGCGCCGGCGTCAGGTGAAACTCCGTGCTGCGGCTAATCTGGCCGAATACCGAGCGGTCGCCCGCCTCGCCGGAGACGTTCGTCGTGGTCCGCAGCGGCTCTTCCGGCGTGCGGTAGTTACGCTCCCATAGCTCGACCATGGCCGGCACCAGCGTGCGCTGCTCGTGCACCGCCTGCGCCGCTTCCTGCCAGTTACTGTGCAGACCCGACCCAGCCAGCAGAGGCAGGTTGACCGACCGGACATAGGCGCGCGGGTTGTTCGCGAAAACGAGGATATCGAGCAGCCCGTTCTCGCCGCGCTCCTGCCGGTAGAACCAGAAGATACCTTTGCGTTTCGCGTGACGGGTGACCATGTTCCAGATGGACTCCTCGTACATCACGACCTGCTCCATCTTCTCCTGCGGTCCTTCGAGATGGAACTCAATGTCGAAGGCGTCGAAGTTCCGTCCGTCGACCATTAACTGGCGGACCATCTCCTCAAACGTGACATCCTTCAGTACGTCGGACTTGACGACACGCTTGCACAGGGCGGCAAAGCGCGGCTTGATCCTTACCTGGTACGCGGCCTCATCGCGGCTCGTGCGGATGCGCTTCCAGCGCGTGACCACGCCATTGAAGGTGGCCGCCGCACGGTCAACTGGACTGGCCCAGCTCGCCGAGGGCACTCCCGCCCGCTCGTCGACATGCAGGCCAGCTCGTCTCCCTACGTACTCCTTACCATCGATATCCAGGCGCGGCGAGGTCACCGTGATATCGACCTTGTAGTCCTTGCAGAGGCCGCCGCGTATCTTGAAATCAAGCACATCGAGGTCGAGGTCCTGCGCGCCGATCCATATTTTCAGATGCTGGGTGAGTCGCGCGCCCGGGTGACGCAGCGCATCCGTAAAATTCTTCGTCACAGCATTCATACGCCATCCCTGTCCGGTTGTGAGGAACGATATGAAATCGTTGCGTCTGCAACTTTTACCGCTGCATTTAGGGGCAGCAATAGAAAGGCGTCAATTGAAATGACGGAGGGCGTATGAAATTTTCAACGATCAAGTCAAATTTCGTAAATTCAATCTCCGTCTATTTTTTGAGATTGAACTGCGTGATAGGAGATGAATGTCCAGTCTGCTGGAGGGAGGTATCTGGACACAACCATCTGTCTCCGGGGAGATCAGCGGCCGGGACGCCGCGTCATGAAGATTTGTGGAAAGTACTTCCCCGACGTTTGATGACTTTCAGTTTTGTTCACCGGCATGAGGGGCCGGACAGAGACGTTTGCGAACTATTGATTTGAGATATGGCAGTACCCCCTGGAAGGTGAAACGCGTCGTGAGACGCGTGATCCGGGCGGCAATCC
>NZ_CAAJGM010000270.1 GCF_900996235.1 Paraburkholderia sp. BCC1885 | reverse complement strand
GCAAGACCTTCGACAGCGCTTGCTCTTTGAACTCGACAGAATACGTTTGTTTCGTCTTCAACCTACACCTCTGATTTCTTCAAATTAAAAAAATTCAGAGGCGACAACTACTATGACACCGGGGGGAATCCAAGCGGGCGCCAGTGCAAAAGCGGAGCGGTCGCTTCAACGGGGTTGCGTATTGTCTGGGCCACCTGTCCCGCCGGGCCGGCGTTGTTCAGCCGGTGCCGGTGACTCTGAACAACTCCGGTCTATATGCCAGGCATCGCCGGATAGGGCTCGGTGTGATCCTCAACGCGTTTCACGCCGGGAATGGCCTCCGCCGCCACCCGTACCGCCCGGACTGCTTCGAGCGAGCGAAACATGCCCCAGAGGTGGACGACGCCGTCGCGCACCACCACATTGCGGCCGGCAAAAGCCCACGGCTGACCGGCGAGTTCGCCCATGAGCGTCGCCCGTATCTCACGGTCGGAGGGCGCAATGTCCGGCGCGGGCAGCTCGGGGGCACTGGCCAATGCCTGCACCAGATTGGCACGGCTGACAATGCCGACAAGCCGGCCGTCCCGCATCACCGGCACGCGTTTGATGCGGTGTGTCTCCATGATGTGAGCGACCTCGTTCAGGGGCGTATCGTCGTCGACGCTAATGACTTCGGTGGTCATGACATCCTGCACGGTACGGGCGTGCGACTTGATGTAATCCCCTGCGTTACGATCCGATGTGAACAGGTCGAGCCACCATGAGCGCCGACGTTCGTCGGTGTCGAGTTCGGTGCGGCGAATCAGGTCGCCTTCGCTGATCACGCCGACCAGCGAGCCCCCGGCATCGATAACGGGCACGCCGCTGATGCGATGGTCAGCCAACATCTTCGCGACTTCGCGGATGGGCGTTTCGGGCTTCACGGAAATGATCGTGGTAGTCATTACGTCGAGAGCGAGCATGGTCAGCCTCCTTGGAACGGAACAATGTCACCAGCGTCCTTGCTGGCAAGGAATGGGATAAATGTCGGCGCGTGCGCACAGCCTGGAATGGGTTGCTCTGAAGGCGTGCGTTGGGCCATTTCCGAGTAGACAGGGACGTTACCGTCCCCATCCCTCACAGACCCCAGCGAGCCCAATTAAGGCACTAGGTTCTTCATCGTACAGATTCGCTCATCGTCCGGTATAGCAGTGCACAATTCGAGCTCGTGGCAAGGGAAACCTTTTGAGTATCTCTCTGAAGGCAGACCATGGAATGCGGCTCTTGGACGACCTGCGCGATAACCACTTGCGCCAGCAGACGGCGGCATGAAACCGGAGCCCGCCAATGCGCTTCGAGTTGCCACTGATGCCAAAGTAGGCGAAATGGCCCTTCAGCATCCTGCAGAGCTTTTGATGCTGGTCCCGGACCGACCAGTGCCGCATTACCCGGCACTGCTGATTGATCGCCTTCTTGGCGCGAGCCATGCGATCCTTCGCTGTCAGTTGTCCAGGTATCGGCCGGCCTTTCCTCGACTTCACCCATACATGCGTGAACCCGAGAAAGCTGAAGCTGGTCGGCAGCACCTTGCCGTCCTCATCCGTCGCGGACTTCGGCTTGTAGCGGAAATCGACCATGACGGTCTTATCCGGGTGAAGCTCCAGCCCGTATTTGCCAAGCCGCTTGCCGAGCACCTCCAGCACCCGCTGCGCGTCGTCCTTGTATGCAAACAGCATGACAAAGTCATCCGCGAAACGGACAAGTGTGCCCGGTCCCCTCAGCCGTGGTTGCACCTCATCGCTAAACCATTCATCGAGCACATAGTGCAGGAAGACGTTGGATAACAATGGGGAAGCGACACCGCCTTGTGGCGCGCCTGTTTCGGAGAAAGACAACTGTCCATCTTCCATGACACCCGCCTTCAACCACTTATCGATTAGTTTTCTGACTACACCATCCGTGACTCGTCTGGCTAGAAACTCTCTCAGTCTGGCGTGCGAGATGCTGTCGAAAAATTTCCGGACATCCACATCCAGCACCCATCGCCCACCGTTCTTCGTTATCCCATTTCTGATCGCTTGCAGCGCATCGTGCGCGCTACGTCCACGGCGGTAACCGTACGAACTGTCGCTGAAGTCAACCTCGTAGATCGGCTCCAGCAGCAGGACAATGGCACGCTGCGCCACCTTGTCTTCAAAGGAGGGAATTCCAAGACCGCGTTGACCACTGCCATCCGCCTTGTCGATGTAATGACGGCGGACCGGCGGCGCCCGATAGCTGCCCGATTTGAGCCGGTCGATCAGGCTGGTCAGATTCTGCTCCAGATCGGCCGCGTAATCCTCACCGGTCTGACCGTCGACCCCCACCGCGCCATCCTTGCGCGTACAGTCATACGCATACTTGACCCACTCATAATCAATGTGGTGGGCCAAGGTGTGCAATGCCATCACTGGGTTGTTTCTCGCCAGCTCGGCTATTCGTTCTTGTTTCGTTAACACGCTGTCAGGCTTCAATGTTCCTCCGTGTTTCCCATGAACGATTCTGTACAACGACGACGCCTCCCTTTCCTCGACCGGGTCCGCCCGAACGGCGTTCCCCGGCTTCACCGGTACTACGAAGGCGCTAAGACTTCCTGTGCCGAATACGAAGTCGCTTATGGATTCGCTTCACCGCTCCAGTCCTTGTCTCCTAGTTCGCTCCCGTGCGGCAGAGACTTCCGCCCGGGCCCGGCCCGTTTATCGCCTGTTGCCCACGGCATCTTGGACTGGTCGAACAGAGGTGGCCCCGGAAATCTGGACAGTCGGTTAGGTGGAATCGCTGGGTTCTGAGATAGGCATAATGCCTACAAAGGAAACCAGACGATGACGAAGAGAACCCGGCGCACGCACTCAGCGGCGTT
>NZ_CAAJGM010000269.1 GCF_900996235.1 Paraburkholderia sp. BCC1885 | reverse complement strand
GACCACGCTTCCAGCCTCTCGTACGACAGCGACTCGCCCTCGCATACCACCGCGCGCGCATGACCCATCTGCGCCGCTCTCGCACTCACCCGACCCACCACCGATGAAAATCCGTGATCCGCTCGCGCCCTGTGCCACTCGCGGTCAACAGGAAGCGTCACGTCCCCGACGAACGTCGTTGTACCGTCAACCATCTGCTTGAGTATCGACCGGTACTGGCTCCGCAGGCGCTGCGCCATGGCCTCACCGAACCGCAAAGGCTGATACTTCCAACGCAAGCCAATGCGTTCGCCCGGCAGTACCGCAAGCACCATCGCGTAATGCGTGCTCTCCATTGCGGAGAAGTGTGTCAGCGTCAGGCCGATATCGACTTTGCGGACTGCCTCGTCCACCGGGTAATTCTCGAAAACGAGAAGGCTGTCAAAGAGCGCATCCCCGGAACGCCCGGACCACTGTTGCACGCGGTTCAAGGGTGTCGCTTCATGTGCGCGCAATTCGCTACTATAGAGTTGCAAAGCTCTGAGCCAATCACCAATATCCGCGCCCCCAGGCACATCCGTCCAGAGCGGCAAACTGTTGATGAACAATCCCAGAATCCGGTCTACGCCAGGCAGATCGTTCTCCCGTCCCGACATCGTGACCCCAAACGCCACCTGATCGCGATTGCCATACCGCGAAAGAAGGATCGCCCATGCTCCCTGTATCAGCGTATTGAGCGTGACCCGGTAGCGCTGCGCAGCCTGATGCAGCACGGCACTCAGGCGCTCATCTAGAACATCGTCATGCTGCTGCACCCTGACCTCTTTGGCCTGGGTTGCCACAGCCGGTGTCGGCAAACTCCCTGTGAGCGTGGCAGGGTCATTCAACCGTACCAGCTGCTTTTCCCACCATGATCTGGGATCGACCTGGGCACCAAGCCACTCAACGTAATCGCGGAATGAAGGAGCGGCCGGCAACACGACAGGCTCTCCTCTCATCCGCGCCCGGTAACGTTGCAGCACCTCCCCGAACAGCTGCGTGGAACTCCAGCCATCCATCAACACGTGATGATCGGTCCAGACTAGATCGTGCTGACCGTCCGGCCGTATGAACAGGTTGATCCGTAGCAGCGGGGCTTCACCCAGATCGAAGCCGCGAGCCAGATCATCCTGCATCCATACGTTTAGGCGTGCATCGTAAGCCGCCGGTGGCTCGCGGGACCAGTCGTGCTCCATATAAGGCAGCGTTACCTGCCTGCGCACGACCTGCAAGGCATCGCCCCCATGCGTCCACGTGAAATGTGTCCTGAGGATCGGATGTTGGCTGATTTCAGCCTCCCATACCGAGCGCAATATATTCCCGTCCAGTGCCCCACGAAGCGTAAAGCGCTTCTGGTTGACATAGACACCACTATCCCCATCCAGCAGACTGTGAAACAGAAGTCCGCTTTGCAGCGGCGTTGCCGGATAGATGTCCTGGATGTCCCGCCACGGTAACGCCATAAGCTCGATCTGTGACTGGCTCAACCCAGCGACCGGAAAGTCGGCGGGGGTAACACCAGTCGCGCCGCTCGTACAGTGCGCAACGAGCCCTTCCAGCTCCGAGCGGTACCGCTCCATCAGCGCCTCGATCGTCTGCTGTTCGTACCGCTCACCGCTGTAGCTCACCGTCAGCGCAAGCTCGCCCCCGTAGACCTGGCCGTTGACCGACAGCTCATGCGCCATCGGCGCGTCGCCATCCACAGTCTCCCCGGCCGACTCCGCTGCGGGCTTCCACATCGCGCGCTCATCGAAGCTCTGGTCGAATTGCCCCAGGTAGTTGAACACCACCTGCGACGGTCCTGCCTGCGCGAGCGCCTCCCGGTCAGCGCCATCACCCAGATGGCGCAGCAGCCCGTATCCCAGTCCCCGGCCCGGCACCCCGCGCAGCATCTCCTTCACGCGCATAAGCGCAGCCCCCGGGTCACCCAGCGGCTCCAGGTTCACCGGGAACAGGCTCGTGAACCAGCCCACGGTGCGGCTCAGGTCGATGTCCTCGAATACGTCCTCGCGGCCATGACCTTCCACGTCGATGCGCACGCTCTCGCCCCCCGTCCATGCGCACAGCGCACGGCCCAGCGCCGTTAGCAGCAGGTCGTTGACCTGGGTACGGTATGCCGCAGGTGCCTCCTGCAGCAGCCGCTGCGTCGTTGCCGGGTCGAGCTGAAGCTTCACGCTGCGCGCATGCCGTACGGTGGCGGCGCGCAGCGGGCGCTCGCACGGCAGTTGCGCTGGCCCCGACAGCACCGCCTGCCAGTACGGCAACTGTGTGCGGACCGCCTCGCTCTTCGCATATCCGGCGAGCTTGCGCGCCCACGCCTGGTACGGGCTGCTCGCCGCCGGCAATTTCGCCGCAACACCCGCGCGCAGTTGCCCGTAGGTCGTCTGCAGATCCTCCAGCAGCACCCGCCACGACACTCCGTCCACCACCAGGTGATGGATCGCGAGCAGCAGCCTCCAGCTCCCATCCACCACCTCCATCGCCAGGGCTCGCATCAGCGGCCCACGTACGAGGTCCAGGCTGCGCTGAGCCTCGTTGCACAGCGCCCCGACCTGTTCAGGCTTCACGTCTTGCCGGATCAACAGGACGTCACCGTCATCGGGTCCGGCGTAGGCCTGCGTCCATTGCCCGGCGCCGTCCTGCTTGAAGCGCAGCCCGAATGCGCCGTGATGCCCCAATACCGCCTTCAGGGCTTGACCGAGTACAGCGATATCCAGCGGCTCGCGGCTCGCCAGCAGCACCGACTGGTTCCAGTGGTGCCGACGGACCATCGGCGTCGCAAAGAACTGCGTCTGGATCGGCAGCAGCGGGACCTCGCCGACGACTTCGAGCTGCGCCCGCGGCGACGTGTCGGCGCGTGTCGCCGTACCGGCCAACAGGCTAATGGTCTGCTGTTCGAACAGATCCCGCGGCGTCACCTTCCACCCCACCTCGCGCGCCTTCGCCACAATCTGCAGGCTCAGAATCGAATCGCCCCCCAGTTCGAAGAAGTTCGTATGCCGGCCCACGCACTCCACACCCAGCACGTCCTCCCAGATGCGTGCCAGCACCTCTTCTACCTCGCCCACCGGCGCCTCGTACTCGCGCTCCATATACTCCGGCTCCGGTAGCGCCTTCCTGTCCACCTTCCCGTTCGGGCTCAGCGGCATCGCCTCCAGCACCACCAGTGCCGACGGCACCAT
>NZ_CAAJGM010000268.1 GCF_900996235.1 Paraburkholderia sp. BCC1885 | reverse complement strand
GCGTATCCAGCTCCACCGTCTCCACACCCAACGGCACCGGCAGCTTCTCCATCAGATGCGACTGCGTGAGCAGCAGCCCAATCCCGCTGTCCTCCATCATGTAGGCCAGCCGCTCCGCCGGGTAGTCCGGGTCCAGCGGCACATACGCACCGCCCGCCTTCAGGATCGCCAGCAGACCCGTCACCATCTCTACCGACCGCTCTGCCGCAATCCCCACCCGAACCTCCGGCCCCACCCCCAGCCTCACCAGATGCTGCGCAAGACCGTTCGACCGCGCCTCCAGCTGCGCGTAACTCACCTGTTCGTTGCCAAAGACGACCGCCGTGGCATCCGGCGTCGAATGTGCCTGTGCTGCGATCCGCTCGTGCACCGGCCTCACGTCCTCATACACTTCGTCATTGCGCGCCCACGACAGCAGCTTCGCCTGCTCTGCCCCATCGAGCAGTTCCAGCTCCCCAAGGCACTGGTCGGCCGACTTCACCATCCGCACGAGCAGACGCGCCATATGCGCCGCAATCCCAGCGACGGCCCGGGGCCCGAACTGCTCTCGCATGAACTTGTACCGCAGCTCCAGCGTGGCTCGCTGCGTCACCGCCAGCGTCAGCGGATAGTTGGTTTCCTCGTGGGCGTCCAGGCCGCCGAAGCGCAGTCCCTGCAGACGAGATTCATTCAGGGCGGAGTCCACCGGATAGTTCTCGAACACCACCACGCTGTCGAACAGCGCTAGGCTACCCGCGCCAACAAGCCCCTGGATCTCCTGCAGAGGCGTATGTGCGTGTTCCTGCGACGCGACCGCCTGTGACTGGATGTCCCGCAGCCAGTCGCCCAGCCGGGTTCCGCCTGGCACGTGAACCGCAATCGCCAAGGTGTTGATGAACAGGCCCAGCAGATCCTCGACACCCGGCAGATCACCCGGCCGCCCCGCCACCGTCGCACCAAACGTCACGACAGGCTGTCGGGTATATCTGTGCAGCAACAACGCCCAGGCAGCCTGCACCACCGTATTGACCGTAACCTGCTGCCGCTGCGCAAAGGCGGCCAGGCGCGCAGTGACGCCGGCATCGATCGCGGCAGCCAGCTCGCCATACCCATCCTTCGCCACCTCCGCCGACCGCGAGAGCGCACCAGCCAGATAGGTCGGTTCACTGACGTCCGACAGGCGCTCACGCCAGTACGTCCGCCCCTCCTCCGGATCACGTCGATGCAGCCACCCAATATAATCGCGGTAGTGTCCACCCTGTTCTGGCAACGATTCCCCGCGGTAATGACGCAGCACCTCTCCCAGCAGTTGCGATGCACTCCAGCCGTCCATCAGCGCATGGTGGTCGGTCCACACCAGATCGTGACCACCGTCCGGTCGCATGAACACCGTTATCCGCAGCAACGGCGCACGCTCAACGTCAAAGCCACGCGTAATGTCCTCCCGCCGCCACCGTGCGATCTTTCCTTCGTATTCCTTCTCATCAACCAGCGACCAGTCCACCTCCTCATACGGCAGGTTCACCGTCCGGTGCACCACCTGCAGCGCGTCGCCTCCATGCGCCCACGTGAAGTGCGTACGCAGGACCGGGTTGCGTGCCACCGAAGCCACCCACGCCGCATGCAGGCGCTCCCGGTCCAGGCTGCCGTGCAGCGTCAGCCGCTTCTGGTTCACGTACACGCCTTCGTCCGACTGCAGCAGGCTGTGGAACAGCATGCCGTGCTGCACCGGCGTGGCCGGATAGACATCCTCGATCCCCGAGAGATCGAGCTTCATCTGCACCAGTTGCTCCTGCGTGAGCCTTGCCAGCGGGAAGTCCGACGCCGTCGCCCCGGGCGCTGACGTCGCACAAAGACTGATCAACGCGCGCAGCCGCTCACCGAACTGCTCTGCCAGCGCCTGCACCTGCGCCATGTCGAGCTCGCCCTCGCGGTAGCTCCACCGCAGCGACAGCCGGCCGCGCGCCACCATCCCGTTCAGGTCCAGCACCATGTCCGCCGGCAGGTCCTTTGCGACCGGCTCACCGCCCGACTCGCGCGCAAACCCGAAGCGTCCGCCTTCGGCCAGGCTCTGATCGAACTGACCCAGGTAGTTGAAGCCCACCTGCGCACGCGGCAGGTCGGCCAGTTGGCTGCCCAGCAGACCAAAGTGCAGACCTTTGCCCGGTATCGCCCGTAGCCGCTCCTTCACTGACACAATCGCCCGGCCCGCATCGCCCACCGCTTCCAGCCACACCGGATACTGCGTCGTGAACCATCCCACCGTACGGCTCGGGTCCAGTTCCTCCGTATCCAGCGCCTCGCGGCCGTGGCCTTCGAGCGCCACCAGCACCCCGCCGTGGCCACTCCATTCGCCCACCGTCTGCGTGAGCGCCGTCAGCAGGATGTCCTCGACTCCGGTGCGGTACGCGCGCGGCACGTCCTGCAGCAACTGCCGCGTCTCCGCCTCGTCAAGTGCAATGCTCACCGAACGGCTCACGCCCGGCTGCGCCTCCGTGTTCACCGGCAGCGACGGTTTCGCGGCGGCCAGCGCCGCGCGCCACCAGTCCGCCTCTGCCTTCACCGCTTCGCCCTGTGCATACGCAAGCTGCCGCTCCACCCATACGCTCCACGGCGTGTTCGGCGGCACGCTCACCACCTCGCCCTTCACCGCCTGCTCGTAGCCCTGCTGCAGCTCCTCGAGCAGCACCCGCCACGACACCCCGTCCACCGCCAGGTGGTGGATCGCCAGCAACAGCCGCGCCTCACCCTGCAACTCGAAGTAGCCCGCGCGCATCAGCGGACCACGTTCAATGTCCAGGCTCTTATGCAGCCGCGTACCCTCGCGCTCCAGCGCCTGTTCCCAGTGAGCCTCGCCCTTCAGGTCGATCACCTCTAGCACCGGATGATCGTCGGCCGCCGCCACCTGCTGCTGCCACACGCCCTGTTCCTCACGGACGAACCGCAGGCGCAGCGCATCGTGCCCCGCGCGCAGCGCGAGCAGCACCGTATCGAGCGCTGTCGTATCCAGGCCACCTCGGATCGTCAGCAGTACGGACTGGTTCCAGTGTGACTCGCCCTGCGGGAACCGGTCGAAGAACATCGCCTGGATCGGCGTCAGCCCCAGCGACTCGTGCACCTCCGTATGCCGGACCTCCTCGCCGGCGACGTCCTGCGCCACCCGCGAAAGCCCCGCCACCGTGGGGTGCTCGAACACCTGCCGCGGCGTCAGCTTCAACCCCACCTGCCGCGCACGCGCGATGATCTGCAGGCTCAGGATCGAATCGCCTCCCACCTCGAAGAAATTCTCCGTCACCCCGAGATCGTCCCGGCGCAACACGTCCTTCCACACCAACATCAGCGCCGCCTCGCGTGCGTCGCGCGGCGCCACCGCCTCGTGCCCCAACTCCGCGTCCGGCTCGGGGAGCGCCTTCCTGTCCAGCTTGCCATTGGGCATCAGCGGCAGCGCCGGCAGCACCATCAGCGCCGAGGGCACCATGTACCCCGGCAGCTTCGACTCCAGTACCGCACGCACCTG
>NZ_CAAJGM010000267.1 GCF_900996235.1 Paraburkholderia sp. BCC1885 | reverse complement strand
GCAAGACCTTCGACAGCGCTTGCTCTTTGAACTCGACAGAATACGTTTGTTTCGTCTTCAACCTACACCTCTGATTTCTTCAAATTAAAAAAATTCAGAGGCGACAACTACTATGACACCGGGGGCCTTTCGCGACGTCATCACCGAACCGGCACTTAGACACCTCATCTGGTCTGCCGAGGCCTACGCGAAGCACCCGAAGAATGGCTTGACGTCAAACGGCTTCCTGCCCGTTATCGTCCGTCCTCCAAATCAACGCAAGGTGCTTCTCGACCGTATCGAATTCGAAAAGTGGCTGACGTCGCGGCAGGTGAAACAGATCCCCCTCACACAGTAATAACGCATCGCATTGGCGATCGACAGGCGTCCTGGTCGCCAACCTCAACGTATCTATTTTCTCAGGAATTCTTCATGGAAAGCGCTACTTCTTTCTGTCTAACGCTTGCGGGTTTCTTTGCGTTAGATCTTCCAGCAGTCGTTGAACTCTTAGGGCCGCTCTTCCTTGCGAAGTCGATCGGTATGCTCGTGGCTCCTCGCGGATGCGGTAAGTCTTTACTCGCGGGGCTTATTGCCTATGCCATCGCAGCGGGCAAACCCGTCTTTCCATGGGGCACGGGATCGGGCGACCATGTCCTCTACATAGACGGAGAAATGCGAGCCGCAGGACTTCGGGACCGCTTTCTACAGTTGCACAAATTCAACACGTCACAAGAATCGCAGGAACAGGTACTTAAGAGACTTCATATCATTAGTCGTGATGTCGCAGGCGACGTAATTGGCTCGCTCGACACGCTCGAAGGCCTGGCATCGTTTGATACGCTTATCCCTGCGCCTGTCAGATTTATCGTCATTGACAATTATGCGTCGCTAACAGGCAGCGGAAGCGAAGGTCCAGAAAAATTCGCGATCCTGAAGCAATGGCTCGTACGCAAGCGGCTGGATGGCGTCGCCGTCCTTCTCCTCCATCACACGGGGAAATCCGGTACACAACGGGGCTCCAGCACGCACGAAGACCTGCTCGATTACGTGATCCAGTTGTCACCTCGTAATGAGCCAGGGAAAACCGCATTCACACTGCGCCACACGAAACTACGCGACCACCTGCCTTTGTTGAAGGGCGACTTCGACGGTGCATTTTGGACTGACGGCGAGAAAATGTGCTTCAAGATCGCCGCCGCCGAAAAGTATGCGCGACCTGAAGACGCGGCGATTCTGGAGATGCGCAAGCAAGGCCATCCGTTCCAGAAGATTGCCGATGAAGTCGGATTGAGCAAGGCAACTGTTCAGCGCCGATACAAGGAACTCCAGGCGTCACAGGCCGAACTCCACGCAGCCAGTACGGAAGCCGAAGATTGATATGCCCGTCGGTTCATCGGTTCGCGCGCCATAGTACGTGAACCGGTGAACCGTCCGATCAGACCATAACGCGGGATCGGTGGCGTTTAACACTGCTTACGTATGCAAAACGCCACCAGCCCGAACCGAGTTCAATCATGGATAATTTCAAGTTTATTATCAACGGTATTCAAGTAGAGATCAAAGCATTGACCGCTGCGCTGAAGAGCGCTGGTGTCAACCTCACTGTACGGCACGAATCTGATCAGGAAGAACCACTACTGCTCTTCGCACTGAAGGTCGGCAAGGCCAATGGAAAATGGCTCTTTACTTACGACAGCAAAGCACAGTCGCTAAGCTGCTCGGGAGGAGCCACGAGCACGTTCTTTGGTCATAACCTGTGGGTGTTTCGCAATGAAGCAACGCAAATGCGCGCGATTGCCTCAATCGTCATTGACGCGCTATCCACAATCAATGGAGTGAACATCACCAGTTCCGCCGAAGACATTGTTCCCGATCGGGTGGAAATGACTAGTCATTTCCCGCTGCAAGACGTTACGCACAATGATGCGATTCAGCGGATTGACGCAATGCTTAAGCGTCGCTGCGGAAAATCGCGCTTTCGCAATGGGGACGCTCACAATGAGGCGGGCGTCACTGGAATCGGGCCAACGAAAAGCGAGCGCTGGCTGAGGATCTACAACCCTCTTTGGAAGCAGGGCAAAAAGCCACCGCATATCGGTCAGCAGGCGTGGTACGAGTTGGCAGGCTTCTGCGCCCGCCATCTTCGCGTCGAGATAATTCTTCGTGATCGAGATATTGCTCGTCTTGACCTGACCAAGGTTTCGGCGTGGGAGGATCACGAGCGCATTGATGGAATCCTGCGAGAGAAGCTCTGGCATGCAGGGCTCACCGTGCCCTTCACGTCAACTATCGGAGAACTCACGCCGAACGACGTGAGAAGCACAAATCCGGCGTTTGTTGACGCGGCCCGTCACTTTTTCACGGACGGCGAACGAGGAAGCCCCATCGACAAGCGTAATGGGTCTGCAAACCGGTTCAGGCAATTCATGATCGCGCGGGGTCACGACATTAACATCCCCTTCGGCGATCATCACCTGCTTGCGCACGGTCTGCACGAGATGCTCGAACTCGAGCGTCGGGCCACGTTACCGTCAACCCTGCGTACCAATCAGGAGTTGTTTGGGCGTTGGTGGGAAGACAATAAGTGATGCTGGGCGGAGGGGGCGCCAACTCGGCGAATCCAATCGCTTAATGTTTAGAAGCGACTTGAATCTTCTGCAAACGCAAGAGCAGTGCGCCCCAGCACACGGCCTTGATCACCAACGACATCGTGATCAAGGCGGCCAATCCTGACAACACCGGATCCGTGATCCGCTGCGACAACTTCGGACGGTACAGGCGACCGCCTACCCAGGTCTTTCCGCGATAGCATAAGTGCCAACGAATTTTCTCGATGAGTTCCTGCTCCAGATCCCAAATCGCGCCGACGTGCCAAGATTTCCCGAATAACCTGAGCCGGCGGCCGTTCAGAAAGTCAAAATGCGTCGGGTGCCAATAATGCGACTCCGACGCACGTATCATGGCTCCATCGCCGGTTCGCCCACCATGGATCCTGTAGAAAAAGGCTTCATATGATGGAGCAATGCCGTTTGCCGCACAGCTGAGGCCTTCGACCGGAAAGTTCGCAAGTGTAAGCCACTGCGTCTTCCCGGCGGCTAGCTGCCGGACACGCAAAGGATCTACGAACTCAAGTGCACCCAGCGTTGCTACGACGTCGAACTCCAGTTCATCGATGTCCGATATTCCGATGTTTTCGACCAATACGATGGAAGGACGCCCCGGATCTTCATCGACCAGTGATGTGCGGTAGAACTTCACCCTAGAGCGTGTTAGGAACTTTGGATAATCGGCGCAGCATGAACGAGCATCAACATAGCGAAGACGACGAAGTGCAAACCTGCCAAGGTTTCGGGCAGGCGCTCGTAGTCGCGAGCCAGTCGCCGGAACCGGTTGAGCCAACCGAAACTGCGCTCGACCACCCAGCGACGCGGCAGCAGCACGAAGCCCTTTTTCGCCTCGGGCAGCTTGATGACCTGCAGTTCGATGCCTTCGTCACGGGCGGCCCGCGCCGCATCCTCGCCTGTATAGCCTTGGTCAGCGAATGCCAGCTTCACTGTCCCCCGGTGTCATAGTAGTTGTCGCCTCTGAATTTTTTTAATTTGAAGAAATCAGAGGTGTAGGTTGAAGACGAAACAAACGTATTCTGTCGAGTTCAAAGAGCAAGCGCTGTCGAAGGTCTTGC
>NZ_CAAJGM010000266.1 GCF_900996235.1 Paraburkholderia sp. BCC1885 | reverse complement strand
TCTGTCGGACAAGACCCCGGATGAAGCTTATTTCGCGATGCTGCCCGCGATTACATTGGCAGCGTGACCGCCCAGCGTTCCACTTAAAAATCGAAAAAACTGTCCGAACGAACGGGGCCACCTCTGGGCGCAAAGCACAACTCGCTATGAGTTAATCAGGTGCAGACGTTGAAGGGCTTGCTCATGATGGCAATTAGCGGTGCTGCGAATGTAAATAGCGAAGGGAATATTGCATGAGCGCAAGGCAGGTGAGTGTATGGACCTACGTCATCTTCGTTGCTTCCTAGCCGTAGCGGAAGAATTGCATTTCGCTCGCGCGGCCGAGCGACTGCACATCGAGCAGTCGCCGCTGTCGCGCGCCATCAAAGAACTGGAAGAAGAACTGGGCGTCGTGCTGTTCGCCCGTACCTCGCGCAGTACACGGCTGACTCGCGCAGGCGCACTTTTTCTGGATCATGTTCCGCGCGTCTTCACTGCCTTGCAGCAGGCACGAGACAGCGTGAAGGCGGCGGCCAATGGCTTCCACTGTCAGTTGCGTGTCGCGCTGTCCGACGGCATTACGCCCTCCCGCCTGCCGACACTGCTAGCGCTGTGTCGGCAGGAAGAACCGGAAGTGGACATACGGCTGTACGAGGTGCCGCTGTCGCAGCAGATCAGGGGACTACAAGATGACCTCTACGACGTGGGATTCGCACAGTCCAACGATGTGGGCGAACACATCGTTGCAGAGGCTGCCTGGAGCGATCCGCTCATGGTGGCTGTGCCGGCGAGGCATCACTTGCTTAAGTACAAACGAATTCCTCTGGATGAGATGCTGCACTTCCCGCTAGTACTGTGCTGCCCCCAAGCGTGTGAAGGGCACGCCAAGCAGGTCGACCGCGCCTTGCGTCAGTCGGACTTCGAGCCGTTGATCGTCGAGCGCGTAGCGTCGTTCGACCTGATGATGGCATTGGTCTCGGCAGGATTCGCGGTGGGCCTGGCAGGTGCGCCGCACATTCTGGCCAGCCGCGAAGCCGGCGTGGTGGCTCGACCGCTGGCGGGCCGCTCGCCGATGCTGACGACCTACCTGCTATATCGCAACGGCGAATCCTCGGAGGTGCTGTCGCGCTTTATCGAGCGCGCGCAAGCCATCGAATCTCCTGAAATCACGCCCTCGCTGCCTTTTAAACCGGACACCCAGGAGGGAATCGAACCATGTCCGTGAAGCAGACCGCCCCATTCATGCTGGCTGCTGCACACACCGCACGCGGCCAGTCCAAAGCACCGCAACGGCAAACCACTGTTCCGACGGTCGAGGAGTTGGCCGCAGACCCGGATCGCTTGAAGAAACTCCAGCGTCAATGCAGGACGGAGCGCGCCAACCAGGGAGCGCTGCAGTGTAGCTCGGCAAATCAGCAACGAGCATGCGGATTTCCTCGACCAGACGCGCATCATCCGTTTTGCGTGCACGCGGCCATCCTGCCAGTAGCGGCCCGTGCGAGCTTTACCGACACATTGGGACGCGCTGCACCGAGAACGTCACAAACCTGCTTCACTATTCTCGCATCGAAAGCCTCGATGATTTGTTGCGGCACGACTGTCTACGTTTCAAGATCGGAGGCGTCGTAATAGCCGGGGGACGTTCAATTCCGACGCGACTGAGCCGTCGATACCTGTGAATGGATCGAGAATCACCAACGATGCCGCGTGGTGCGGCGTTGGACCGTCGCGGGGCGGGAGGGCGCCTACAGAACGAAATCCGATATCATCGATGTCCTCTGAACCGGAAGGTTGGTGCGCGTATTGTCGCTTGTGCCCCGGGGGCTGGCTCCGCTTGTCATGACCGTCGTCACAGGTCTGTCATTACTCCCGGATTCACTTCACTAGTGGCACATCGGGAGGAGCGTTGTGGTGCACATGCGTAGGTCTCGGCACAACCGAACGCCGTCTCGGACCTTCATAGATCAACGCACACGCCCTGTGACTGGACCCATGGGCGCTTGTAAATATCCTATCGGTAAAGATGAAACGGGCTGTTTACCATAGAGCGAGGGGATAACTTTCGCCAAGGTAGCCCACGCAGGTCGGCGTCAGCGCATCGCTCGACCGAGGCACCCTCGCAGAGGGCATCGTCAAGAAAATTCTTGTCGTCTGGAATACGCGGGCATATACTCGCATCATGGCTCTACTCTGTTACTGCACCTCTTTGAGAAATGCCGCCCGCCGAGTATCGGCGGCCTACGACGCTGCACTTGCTCCGATTGGAGTCGGTGCCGCTCAGTTTGCCATGATACGGGCACTCGATACAGATGAGCCCATCGCGCTGACAACGCTGGGAAATCTGCTAGACCTCGATAGATCGACTGTTGGCCGTAACGTCAAAGTGCTCGACAAGATGGGGCTGGTTGTCTTGGGCACGGGAATGGACCAACGGGAAACCACTGTCGAACTCAGCACAGCCGGGCGCAAGATACTAAAAACCGGGGCTCCGCTGTGGGAAAAAGCGCAACGGGAATTTGAAGTCAAGATGGGTGCGAAGGTCGCACCGAAGTTTCGCGACGTTTTACAGTCCCTGTAAATTTTTGGGCCACGGACGGTGGCTCTTTTATTTGTCGATATTGGGGTATGTACCCGCATATATCATCAAGCAATTCGAGAGAGAATGTAACGAAGCTGGTTCGATATGGCTTGAAAGGCAGTGAGCGTCCGGGGTTGCTCGATGCGAAAGGGCGCGTTCGCGATTTGTCGACCTTGCTTGATGATATAAATGGTGCGGTTTTATCTCCTGCACAACTCAAAGACTTGGCCGGTGTCGATCCCGCCAGCTTGCCCGTTGTGGGAGATCCGCAGCGGTTTGGTCCTCCGCTGACAGAAATCGGCAAATTCATCGCTATCGGTTTGAATTATCGCGACCACGCTGAGGAGGCCAACTTACCTATCCCGGCCGAGCCTATTCTATTTATGAAAGCGACCTCGTGTATTACAGGTCCCGACGACGACGTGACGATCCCGCGTGCCAGCCAGAAGACCGATTGGGAAGTGGAACTTGGTATCGTAATCGGATCGCGATGCTCGTACGTAGATTCGCAAGACGCACTGGAGAAGGTCGCTGGCTATCTGCTGGTCAACGATGTTTCTGAACGCGAATACCAGATCGAGCGGGGTGGTACTTGGGATAAACGAAAAAGTTGCGACACCTTCGGACCGATCGGGCCATGGCTGGTCACAGCGGACGAGGTTGGCGACCCGCAGACCCTCAGTCTGTGGCTGGACGTCAATGGTGTGCGCCGGCAGACTGGTAACACCGCGGCGATGATATTCGATGTGAAGACCATCGTCTCGTACGTTAGCCAATTCATGACGCTCGAGCCGGGCGATGTCATTACGACAGGAACGCCACCTGGAGTAGGTATGGGAATCAAACCGAAACCGATATATCTCAGAGCAGGAGATGTAGTCGAGCTCGGTATCGACCGATTGGGAAAACAAAGGCAGCGCTACGTTGCGTACCAACTAGATAACGATTAATCCTGTTGTAGTGCGTGTCGCACCGGGCCGTACGACGGTCCAAAAACGTTAAAGTCGCACCCGCTTAAGCCGGTTCTTCAATTTTATTTAACAGCGGGCATATACCCGCATATAGGAGATGTAATGCCACTGGTCACCATCAACCTACGCAAAGGTCGCCCTAAGGAAGGTCTGAACAAATCATTTTCAGCCTGACTGTTCGCCACATTCGAAATTGGCGGGTCTCGAAAGTCGTTTTCTTGTTGGGAACCGAATGAATACCGACCAGAAATTGATCTCGATGTTTGAA
>NZ_CAAJGM010000265.1 GCF_900996235.1 Paraburkholderia sp. BCC1885 | reverse complement strand
CGTGATGAACACGCGTGCGCCTTCATTGGCGAACGCTTTGGCGACACCGAGGCCGATACCGGCGCTGGCACCGGTAACTACGGCGACCTTACCCTCAAGTTTTCTGCTCATGATTTCGTTCCTTCGTTCTGGATTGCTATGCGCCGTTCGTTCATGTCGGAGCGTCTCGGCAGGCGCCAAGGTTGGCGCTGAAGCATCGAAACGGTAGAGCATGGAGCGAATTACCTGTAGCCGGCGGTTGAGACTAATTGCTATTCCATTTTGGAATAGCAATGGTAGGACCAGTCGTTGTCGCGGCGCGCGCTACTCATGAGAGATCGTTGCCACGCCGAAGTCGGAACAGGACCCGTACGCGTATGGTGTTAGTCTTTAGTGTCGGCGAGGCTCAGCTATTCAAGCCCCGCCAGCACCGTGGCGAAGCGGCTATGCTTCCCTAAGCGGCTCCGCGGAAATAGGCGGCGGAACTGCTTTCTCCAACGCCGGTTTCACGTGCCCAACCCAGAAAGCACCAAATAATACGAGTGCGGCAGCCAGCAAGCCGTCGAGGCCATAGCCCTGAATAGCCCCGTGTGCATCGAACGACAGGAACAGTCCACCGAGCCATGCACCGCAACCGGCGCCGAGTGCTTGCAGCGCGCTATTCGTGCTAAGAAAAGCACCACGGTTGGACGGTTCGGGGACGGTGGTGAGCAACGCCTGCATCGGCACTAGCCGGCCGGACACAATCACCATGAACACCGGGAACAGCAGTAGCATCGCGACGTACGACAAGCTCGGCAAATGCGTGATGAACAACAGGGGTACCACAGACAGGGCCGCCATCACACGGAACATGAGGCCGCTGCCATAACGGTCGGAGAGCGTGCCAACAAGCCTTGCCGAGAAGAAAGTCGCGGCGCCACCCGCCATGTAGAGCCAGGACAATTGCGCGGGCGCGACGCCATAGTTGGCCACAAGTATCGGCGAGATAAACGGGACCACCAGCATTTGCGACACCATCATGATAAAGTCAGCGCGAATGCGTTGGCATTACGCGGTTTCGACACCAGTCGCCACAGCGTAGGCAGTACGATGCGTAACGGAGGTTGCGTGCGGCTCAAATGCGCGGTGAGCGAAGGCACGATCTGCATGCCGGCTAGCCAGCAATACCGACAAGCCCACCAGCAGGATGAACGGTGCGGACCAGCCGAAGTGCGCACCCAGCAGGACGCCGGCCGGTACACCCGCCACTGCGGCGAGCGAGAAGGCTGTCATGATCGTGCCGGTCGCAGCACCGCGCCTGGCGGCGGGAATGACGTCGCTGACGATGGCCATGACGATCGATCCGAGCACGCCGCCAGTAATGCCAGCGAAAGCGCGCGCGATCAGAAGCATCGGGAAACTAGTGGCACAGGCACATGCGAGGTTCGATAGCGCGAACAGCGCATAGACCGCGAGCATGAGACGCCTACGATCAAAGCGATCAATATAAGTGGCGGCGAGCAGCCCCGAGAGACCCGAGCACCAGGAATAAGCTGATACAGCGGTGGCGAATCCGGTGGGCGAAATTTGAAAACTCCGCATGATTTGCGGACCGAGCGGCATTATCACCATGAAGTCCATGATGATGGTGAATTGCGTGAGCGCAAGCAGCCACAGAATGCGCCGCTCTCGACTTGCATCTAAACTATACATGTAGTCGTCCTTATTAAGGAATTATTGATGAATATCATTCTGATGTCAGCTCACCGCCTGAGAAGGCGAGGGCGTGTTGGCCCCACGCGGAGTGAAGTTGATCATCCCGGCCCGCGGTCGTGCGCGCGCGCTCAGGTCATGGTCCAGAGCCTCGCCCAACCTGTTGCCACAAACGTCTTCGAGACGTTCAGAGACCACGAGTCGGTGCTTCCCGGCGCGCCAACGGTGGCTCGGGATAAGCTGCGCTCCGGTTCCGTCCGGTGCGAGTGACACACGCGTCTGAACGACCTCTCCGGAAGGGGTCTGGACTCCGATCTCGTCCTCGCAAAGGGCTGCGTCCATAACCCTGTCGAAGTGCACAACGGCGGGATCGAGACTCCCCACCGTTGGGGAGACTAGACGCCAGTAGGTCTCGTTGATCGCGTCCCGGACTGGATCGCTTACGCAGAAGGTATGGCGCGCTGTCTGCCCGAGTGCCGTGATGACAAGGCTGTAGGTCCGCCCGACGACAAGCGCTGGGTCGTGAGACGGGTCCGCTCCAAGACCGCGTTTGATCCGTCCTGGCTCCATCAGCACCGTCAGGCGGCGCCCATCAGGGGACCACAGCTCCTGCGACAGGACGAGGAAGGGGTCACGCACCATCTGCCCCTCCTCGTTTTGCAGCCAGAGTTGGTCACGATCGAAGTGTGCCTCTCCCGGCCTCGGAAAATGTATGTAGAAACGCAGGGTGTTGGCGGGAAGCACCGTGGCTTGAGGAGAGATGCGGATCGGCATCTCGGGGCATTTTGCGATATGTTGGTTTAGAGCCTTCACGGATTTCGCAGGCCCAGGCTTTTCGCAACGGCCAGAGTCTCCGAGGGATCAGGCCGATAGCGATAGTCAGGATCGGCCTTCGCATCGCGGATAGCGCCGCTCGTGTCGATGACGAAGCGGGCTGGAATCGGAAGCTGCCAGACACTCGCATCGTCCACGAGCAAGTTGAATTTCAACTTGTCGTCCGCGGCCTGCTTTTTCGCCCTGTCTGCGCTTTGCGGCGATAACACGACAAGCTCAACGCCGGCCTGCTGATACTGATCGTACAGATCGTTGAGAGCCCGAACCTCGGCCGCGCAGTAGGGACACCAGCCGCCCCTCGTGAAACTCACAACGAGCGGTCCACGGGTGAGCAGATCGAGGGACGATACATCTTCGCCGTTCTGATTCTTAACCGTGAACGGCGGCGCCGGCGCGCCGGTTTTTAGGATTTGGCTAACCGCGCCGCTTTCGCGGAGAAGCCCGATATGTCCATCCATTACAGCCGCGGGCTCGGGCGGCAGCATCTTGCCAAATTTCTCCCGAAGCTGGGAAAGGGTTTCTTCGAGTGTCATCGGTTGATTCTTCTCAAGCGGCTCGGGCTGAGACGCCAGTCGCGAGATTGAGAACCTCATCAACGGACCACTGGTCGTAGGCGTCTGTGCCGTATTTTACGGCGTTGATCCGCCCGGACGGCTCGATCAGGAAGTCGGCGGGCAACCCCAAGGGCCCCCCGGCGAGCCGAAGCCCGAAATGCCCGTGCGCCATTCCCCGCGCCGCAGCTCCCAAGGCCTTGAGGCTCAGGAAGCCGAGCGAGGTTTCGACGCCGAAGTCCTTGTAAAAGGCCTTCTTCGGATCGCCGACCATCAGGAACGGGACATCTTTCTGGTACGAGTGGATCGATTGCGGCGAGGAATGGAATACGATCACTTCCTTGATGCCGGCGACTTCGATCTCCCGAGCGCGCTTCCGGAATTCCGCGATGTGTGTGTTGCAAATCGGGCAATCAACGAAGCGGCGGAATTGAAGATGGACGAGGCGCGTGGGATCAGGGAGGTTGATGACTTCCCCGTTCACAGCTTCCATCACCGTCGTCGGCACCAAGTCGCCTGGTTTGAATTTCATTGCGTTCACGCCGCCTTATGGGGCGGGAAACCGACACCCGGAAAATCGAATTCAACCCATACCTTGTCTATCCGCGCGGGCAGTGGGCTAGTCAGCAGGGTCTCTAGCGTTAGATTGCCGGTATCTGCGTAGCGGGTTAGCGAGACGAAGAAGCGATCGCTGAACAGGTCCGCCCGCAACGACGATCCAAGGAAGGTCTGCATAAATCATGCAGGAATTGAGTTGCCAAATATGCCGTCGACTGCGACGATTTGGGCATGAGACAAGCTAATCTGGGATTGGATTTGACGACCAAACGAACGCGCAAGCGGGAGT
>NZ_CAAJGM010000264.1 GCF_900996235.1 Paraburkholderia sp. BCC1885 | reverse complement strand
CCGCCGCAGCGAATCAGGCGGCTCAGGCGGCGCAAGCCGCCCAGCCGGTCCCCGCCGGTCAGGAAGACGGCGAGCTGATCCATGCCGCCGCGCTCGACTATCTCAAGCAACAGGTCAACGGCTTGCCCGGCAAGGTCGAACTCTCGGTGGCCGCCGCCTTCCCGCGCGGACTCGCGGCATGCGCCACGCTGCAGCCGTTCATGCCGAACGGCGCGCGCCTGTGGGGCCGCACCACGGTGGCGGTGCGCTGCACGAGCGGCCATCCGTGGACCGTCTGGCTGCAGGCCAAGGTCTCGGTGCATGCCACCTACTACGTCGCCACGCGCGGCATGATGCCCGGCGAAGTGATCACCGAAGCCGACATGGCCGGCCGTGACGGCGACCTGACGATGCTGCCGACCACGATCATCACCGATCCGTCCCAGGCCATCGGTTCGGTCACGTTGATGCGGGTAGGCGCGGGCCTGCCGTTGCGTCAGGACATGCTGAAAAACGCCGCCTCGGTGACCGCCGGAACGATGGTGCGGGTGGTGGCGGAGGGCAACGGCTTCTCGATTTCGTCGGAGGGCAGCGCGCTCGCCAATGCGACGCCGGGTCAACCGGTCAAGGTGAGGACGTCCACGGGACAGATCCTCATGGGCATCGTGAAGGACAGTTCGACGGTCCAGATCCAGATGTAGTCCGGACCTGAAAAGCGAAGTTTGACAAGGAGTTGACGCACAAGTCGGGCTGGGAGCGCCGTTACAAAGGGATACACGGATTGGGCTAAAGTTTGGATTCTTAAGTGCCGTTATAAGAATCAAATCGTTCAGGAAGCCAATCGTGAAAATCGATTCCACCACCAACTCCAAGCCAGACAGCCTGACCAACGGCGCGACGCGCCCGCAGCAGGACAGTCTGACTCCGGCGGCTAACGCCGCCCAAAGCGCGGCCACCACCGCGCAAGCCGCCACCGGTTCTGCGGGTGGCGACTCGAATGTGAGCCTGTCGGGCCTGTCGTCCGATCTGCGCAACCTGGCAACTTCGGGTTCGGCGGACATCGACACCGCTCATGTCGAATCGATCAAGGCGGCCATCAAGAGCGGCACGCTGACCATCGATCCGGGCAAGATTGCTGACGGCGTGCTTGAAACCACCCGCAGCCTGCTGCAAACCAGAGCCCCGGCGACCGGCGATTAAGGCTGGACGCCGCGAGGCGCCACCTTGAAACCCGCCCGCGCGCCATGTGCGGGCCGCTGTGAGAGCGACTTGTCATGAAAGACGCGCTGCTGGCCACCGTTGTCGACGAATACACCACGATCGAGGAATTCGCCTCGGTGCTGGCCGTCGAACAGAAGGCGTTGACTCAGGTCGATCCGTCCGAGATGCTGCGGCCGATCGTCGAAAAGAAAACCGAACTGGTCGGCAAACTGGCGACGCTGGAGAAGATCCGCGACGCCCAGCTCGCCGAAATGGGCTTGCCGGCCGGCTGGAGCGGCATCGAACTGGCCGCCGCGCGCGACCAGAAGCTCGCTACCCAATGGTCCTTGCTGCAGCAATCCGTGGAGCGGGCTCACCGTTCCAACAAGACCAATGGCGTCCTGATCCGCACCCGCATGGAGTACAACCAGCGCGCGCTCGACGTGCTGCAGGTTCGTCCGCCGAAGCCCGCGCTGTATGGGCCGGATGGACGTGTGCCGGGATTTGGCGGTCTGTAAGTCAAGACGTTTTCCGGATTAAAAAGCCGGTTGCGGCGCGAGTGATGGTGAATTCGCGCCGCAACCGGCTTTGGTTTTTGGCGCGCGCCAAATAAAAACGCCGTCACATGGACGGCGTTTCCCAGGGTGACGCCGTGGCGCGGCGCCGGGTTTTCCTGCGTGCTTACTCCGCCTCGGCCTTCGCCCAGGCCATCTCGCGCAGCCGCGTGCGCAAGCGCGCCACCGCCTGGCTGTGCAACTGGCAGACCCGCGATTCGCTGACTTCCATCACCGCGCCGATTTCGCGCAGATTCATGCCGCGCTCGTAATACAGCGACATCAGCAGCTTCTCGCGTTCCGGCAACCGTTCGATGGCTTCGACCAGCGCCGCGCGCAGGCTCTCGTCGAGCAGCGCCGACAGCGGGTCCGAGTGATCGACGCAGTAGCGGTCGAGGAACGGCTCGTCGTCCGCGGAACGGTCGAAGTCTTCGTAATAGATCAGCTGGCTGCCATGCAGGTCCTGCAGCATCGACTGATATTCGTCGAGCGGCATCTTCAGGTGGCCGGCAATTTCTGTCTCGCTCGCCGAGCGGCCCAGCGTCTGTTCGACCTGATGCACCGCCGTCTCCACTTCGCGCGAGGTGCGGCGCAGGCTGCGCGGCAGCCAGTCGTTGCTGCGCAGTTCGTCGAGCATAGCGCCGCGAATCCGCTGGCTGGCGTAGGTCTCGAACTGCGCGCCCTGGTCTTCCTTGTACCGGCTCGCGGCGTCCAGCAGCCCGATCATGCCGGCCTGAATCAGATCGTCGAGATCGACGCTCGCCGGCATTTTCGCCACTAGCTGCAAACCGAGCCGCCGCACGAGCGGCGCGTACTTCGTCAGAACCTCGGCTTGGGAAGAAATCTTTCCCTGAGCGTTATACATCGTGCTCCCCTTGTCCGCACGCGCCCTTCAGGCGAGCTGTGCAGACGGTTGGTCGGCGTGTTGCGCCGCTGTTACTGTCGCCGGGGCCACCCAGTGGGGGCGTGACGACATCGCTGGCCGCATTGGCCAGTACTGCAATTCGGCGGCGAGGTGCCGGTAATCGCGCGCAGCAGGTGTCGACGGAAAAGCGTCGACGACACAGCGCGACAGTTCCAACGCCCGGGCCATGCGCGGATCGGCGGCGATACAGCCGGCGTCGTCCAGCGACACGGTCAGATAACGCCCCGCCACCCCCGCGAGGTTTTCAAATGCTGTGTGCGCGTCGGTGACGCTATGCACGTGATTCACCAGCACACGGAACTGTCCGATGCCGTGTGCGTAATGCAGGCGCTTCATGCAGGCGTAGGCATCGGTGATCGCCTGGGCGGCCACCCGCGTCACGATCACCAGATCGTGCGCATGCATCGCCAGCGTGGAGAGCTGGCCGAGCCGGTCGAGCTGTGCATCGATCAGCACGATGTCAGCGGGCCCGTCCAGCACGACGGCCAGTTGCGCCGGGTTGTAGCCGTCGCGGTTGTTGCGCGAGGCGGCCAGCACCGAGAAGCCGAGCGCGTGACGCGCCATCGCCTCTTCGAGCGGCAGCTCGCCGCGCACCACCGCCGCGAAATTACCCGCGCCGCGCACGCCGCCGAGCATCGCGCTCACCGAGCGATCGCCGAGACATTCGTCGATCACCAGTACATCCTTGCCCTGCTCCGCCAGCGCCGCCGCCAGATTGACGACCGTCGTGGTGCAACCGACGCTGGTCGAGCCGCCCGTCACCGCCACGACTCGTGAACCGTTGCGCGCCAGCAGGCGCCGCAACCCCTCTGCCTGATCGGAGACGACTTTATCCAAAACGTACCTCGTGCAGTTCGGCCGTCGAGCGCGCGGAAAGCGCCGAAAGCAAGGCCGGAATGTCGTCGTCGTGCGGCACGAACGGCGAACTGTCGCGCGGAATACAGAAGGCGCTCTTGATGAGGAATTTGCGCGTCGCGACGTACAGGTTCTCGGGCACTTTCTGACCGGTCGAAACGTAATGCACCGGCAGCTTGTAGCGGATCACCGTGTCGAGCACGCCGCCCAGGTTGGTGGCTTCGTCGAGCTTGGTCAGGATGCAGCCGGCGAGCGGCTGTTGATCCGGCGCGCGCTGGTAGGCCTGCACGACTTCGTTGAGCGTGTCGCCGTGGCTGGTTGCGTTGAGCAGCAGCAGACGCTGCACCGGCTGGCCGGCGCGGCACAGCATGGCGATCTGGTCGGAGACGAGCCGGTCGCGCTGGCTCATGCCGATCGTGTCGATCAGCACGATGTGCTTGTTGCGCAGCTCGGCGAGCGCCAGTTGCAGATCGGCGCCATCCTTCACGGCATGCACCGAGACGCCGAGGATCTTGCCGAAAATGCGCAGTTGTTCGTGGCCGCCGATCCGGTAGCTGTCGGTCGTGAGGAGTGCGACCTTGCTGGCGCCGAAGCGCATCACGCAACGCGCGGCGAGCTTGGCCGTGGTAGTCGTCTTGCCGACGCCCGTCGGGCCCATCAGCGCGAACACACCGCCGCGCTCCATCAGCGCGTCTTCGTTTTCCATCACCGGCAGGTTGGATTCGAGCACGCTGCGCACCCAGTCCATGCCGCCTTCCATGCTGTCGACTTCGGCCGGCAGGTTGTCCACCATCATCTGCACCAGTTGCGCGGAGAAGCCCGCGGCGAACAGGTGCTTGGTGAGCGAGGCGCGCGTCGGGCTGCGGCGCTGGCGGTCGCCCCACAGCAGGCCGGCGAAGTGTTCTTCCATCATGCCGCGCATCGAGGAGAGCTCGCTCATCACCGTGTCGTTGACAACCTGCTCCATGCGCGCCTTGATGGCTTCGGTGACGCTGGCGGCGCTGTTGGCGGCCGCGCGGCTGTCGTCGGCCGGGCTCGTCTTCTGGGCATTGCGGCGCGCGGCGAGTTGCGCGGCTTCGCGGGCCCAGTCGGGCGCGTCGGCCTGGCTGTACGGCGAACGGCCGCCCATCTGGATCTCGGCCGGCGCGCCCAGGCCCTTCGCCATCGCGGCGGCCGGCG
>NZ_CAAJGM010000263.1 GCF_900996235.1 Paraburkholderia sp. BCC1885 | reverse complement strand
AGTCATGCCTGATGACCATAGCGTGTCGGTACCACCCCTTCCCATCCCGAACAGGACCGTGAAACGACTCCACGCCGATGATAGTGCGGATTACCCGTGTGAAAGTAGGTAATCGTCAGGCTCCCTCGCAGAAAACAGAAACCCCACCCCTAAAAGGTGGGGTTTCTGCGTTTACGGAAACACATTAGTCGCAACTGTCCAACATCTGGGTTACGAGAATCCAGGCGAAACGCGCCGACAAGAGTCGGGATTGAACGACAGACGAATAGAAATGATTTTGTAAGCTACAACTCTCTGCACACAATATATTCTTTCTGATTGTAATAAATAATTAGCCACTCGCCGCGCCAGCTTCAACTTCATTAAGTCATTTGCGCCGCATCTGTCTTGCACCAAAATAGGTCGTTTTGCCGTGAAACACGACTAAATTTTGTGCAAGTGCACATCCTATTCCATACGCGCAATACCTAAGTCCGCAATAGAGTCTCACGACTACTGCACTAATCGCTTAACAGTGATTTGCGGCGCTGCAAAAATCTTAATTTCAGGTTATGCTGGTTAACCCTTGACGCAAGTGCGGCATTGGGACGCGTTGACTTGGCCCCCGAATCGAGCATTGCGCCTGTTTGGTGTAATGAGACCGTAATGTATATTTCAATGCTTTCAGCTTGACGGCCTTGATCCGGACGTTTTCCTGCTTCAGCTTCTTAAAGAACAAATGCAATCCGCTCCGCTTCTAAGCCTTCTGATCTGGGTCCCCATTGTGGCGGGCATCATCGTTTTGCGCGCGGGGACCGGTTCGCCCGGCCGTGCTCGCTGGCTCGCACTCATCGGTGCAATTGCCGGACTTTTGCCGGTTATTCCGCTCGTGGCAGGCTTCCAGAACGGCGTGCCGTCGATGCAGTTTGTCGAGAACGTCAAGTGGTTGCCGTCGTTCGACATTGCATGGCACCTCGGCGTAGACGGCATTTCATTGTGGCTGATCGTCCTGACCGCATTGACGACAGTCGTGATCGTGGTTGCAGGATGGGAGTCCATCAAGCTGCGCAGTGCCCAGTATTTCGGCGCGTTTCTGATGCTGTCGGGCTTCATGCAGGGCGTGTTCACCTCGCAAGACGGCATGCTGTTCTTCGTGTTCTTTGAAGCGACACTGATCCCGCTCTATCTGTTGATCGGCACGTGGGGCAACAAAAACCGCTCGCACGCGGCGGTCAAGTTCTTCTTCTTTTCGTTGATCGGCTCGCTGATGATGCTGCTCTCGATGCTGTATCTGTACGCACAGACCCACAGCTTCGATCTCGAAATCTGGCGCTCGGCGCAACTCGGCTTCGTGCCGCAAATGCTCGTCTTCCTCGGTTTCCTCGCCGCCTTCTCCGTCAAAGTGCCGATGTGGCCGGTGCATACCTGGCTGCCTGACGTCCACCTCGACGGCCCGACCGGCGCAGCCGTGATGCTCGGCATGCTGAAGATCGGCGGCTACGGCCTGCTGCGCTTCGCCTTGCCTATCACGCCGCAAGCCAGCCACTTCTTCGCGCCGGCGATGATCACGCTGTCGCTCGTGGCCGTGATCTATTCGAGCCTGCTCGCGCTCGTGCAGACCGACATCCGCAAACTGCTCGCGTATTCGTCGGTGTCGCACATGGGCCTCGTCACGCTCGGCCTGTTCATCTTCAATCCGCTCGGCCAGGAAGGCGCGATCATGCAAATGATCTCGTATGGTCTGGTGTCCGGCGCCCTGCTGCTGTGCACGGGCATGCTGCACGATCGCACGCAAACCGGCTCGATCGACGCCTACGGCGGTGTGGCCAATACCATGCCGAAGTTCGCGGTGTTCGTGATGCTGTTCTCCATGGCGAACGTCGGCCTGCCAGGCACCGCGGGCTTCGTCGGCGAGTTCATGGTCCTGATGGGCGCGGTCGGCTTCAATTTCTGGATCGGCGCGCTCGCCGCACTGACGCTGATTCTGAGCGCCTGCTACACGCTGTGGATGTACAAGCGCGTGATCTTCGGTGCAATCGCCAATGCGCGCGTCGCCAAGCTGGCCGACGTGGGCAAGCGCGAATTCGTGCTGCTGGGTGCGATGGCGGTGCTGGTGCTGGCCATCGGTGTCTATCCGAAGCCGTTCACCGATGCGATCAATCCGTCGTCGACCAACCTGCTCGCGCAAACCAATCGCTCGCCTCAACCGGTCGAAGCTGCTTCGGTCGAAAGCGGCGTGCGTTTGCAAGCCCGTGCTGCGCTAAATACAACACACGCGCCGGGCTGATCGAGGTGATGAACTAACAGCGTCGTGTCTGCGCAAGTGGATACGGCGCGCGTGTTTTTGTTTGACCCAGACATGGGCGGTCGTCTGGATGCGTGGTCGTTACTGGCTCACGCTGCGTAACGGCAGTGGCGGTTTGATTCCTTGATATGAAGCAAGCACCGGTCGAGTGCGCAAAATTGTGCGGCAACGTGTCGCACAATTTTGGCTCGCAAGAGATCGTTGCAAAAATAGTTCTTTATATTGAGAGAGCGGGGCTTTACTATGCGACCGCTTATTAATGGAGAGCGGTCGGATGATGTTCATCGAAGACGTAAAGAGCAGGCAATCGATATGAAAGAAAAGACTCTACGGGGGGCGATGAGTTCCGTCGCCATCGGGCTGGTAACGTTGCTCTCAGGGTGTAGCAGCCTGGATCTGCTGAACCCGAAAGGCAGCGTGGGCGTGGCGGAGCGTGATCTGATCGCCACCTCGACATGGGCCATGCTCATTGTCGTGATCCCGGTCATTGCATTGACGCTGCTGTTCGCATGGCGCTATCGCGCAACCAACACGAACGCCGAGTACCGTCCTAACTGGTCGCACTCCACGGGCATTGAGATCGCGGTGTGGACCATTCCTACGCTGATCATCCTGTTCCTGGGCGTATTGACCTGGAAGAGCACGCACGACCTCGATCCGTACCGTCCGCTCGAATCGAGCGTGAAGCCGATCAACGTCGAAGTGGTCGCACTCGACTGGAAGTGGCTGTTCATCTACCCGGATCTCGGCATTGCTTCGGTCAACCAGCTTGCGATTCCCGTCGGTACGCCGGTCAACTTCAATATCACGTCCGACTCGGTGATGAATTCGTTCTTCATCCCGCAGCTCGGCGGCCAGATCTACGCGATGGCGGGCATGCAGACCAAGCTGCACCTGATCGCGGATGAGGCAGGCGACTACGCGGGCGAATCGGCCAACTTCAGCGGCAAAGGCTTCTCGGACATGAAGTTCCGCGCCATCGCCGCGTCGCCCGCCGACTTCGACGCATGGGTCGCGAAAGTGCGCGCCTCGTCGAACAGTCTCGACATGAACCGCTACAACGTCGTGTCGCAGCCGGGCGAGAAAGCGCCGGTCACTTACTTCTCGTCGGTGGATCCGAAGCTCTTTCACAACATCATCGCCCGCTATAACAACGGCAACGTCATGGATCTGAAAGACGACAGCAACTGCAAGGCCAAGGGGTAACGCATGTTCGGTAAATTAACCCTCGACTCGATTCCGTACCACGAGCCGATTATCATGATCGCCGCTGCCATGATGGGCATCGGCGCGGTTGCGGTGCTCGGCACCGTGACGTATCTCGGCAAGTGGCGCTACCTGTGGAGCGAGTGGCTGACTTCGGTCGACCACAAGCGCCTGGGCGTCATGTACATCGTGGTTGCGATGATCATGCTGCTGCGCGGCTTTGCCGACGCCATCATGATGCGCACCCAGCTGGCGATCGCGTATCACAACCCCGGTTATCTGCCGCCGCATCACTACGATCAGATCTTCTCCGCGCACGGCGTCATCATGATTTTCTTCATGGCGATGGTGTTCATGGTGGGCCTGATGAACCTGATCGTGCCGCTGCAGATCGGCGCACGCGACGTGGCCTATCCGTTCCTGAACTCGCTCTCGTTCTGGATGACGGCAGTCAGCGCGATCCTGATCAACATCTCGCTCGTGATTGGTGAATTTGCGCAGACCGGCTGGCTGGCGTACCCGCCGCTTTCCGAGCTGAAGTTCAGTCCAGGAGTGGGAGTAGATTACTACATCTGGAGTTTGCAGCTTTCCGGTATCGGTACTTTGCTGACCGGGATCAACTTCTTCGTCACGATCGTCAAAATGCGCGCGCCTGGCATGACGTTCATGAAGATGCCGGTGTTCACGTGGACCGCGCTGTGCACGAACGTGCTGATCATGGCCGCGTTCCCGATTCTGACGGTCACGCTGGCCCTGCTCGGCCTCGACCGTTACCTCGGCATGCACTTCTTCACGAATGAAGGCGGCGGCAACGCCATGCTGTATCTGAACCTGATCTGGGCGTGGGGCCATCCGGAGGTGTACATCCTGATCCTGCCGGCGTTCGGTATCTTCTCGGAAGTCATCGCTACATACGCGAGGAAGCCGCTGTTCGGCTACAAGACCATGGTCTATGCGACCTGCGCGATCATGGTGCTGTCGTTCCTCGTATGGTTGCACCACTTCTTTACGATGGGTTCGGGCGCGGACGTAAATGCCTTCTTCGGCATTGCGACCATGATCATTGCGATTCCGACCGGCGTGAAAGTCTTCAACTGGCTGTTCACCATCTACAAGGGCCGTCTCGAGTTTTCGACGCCGGTGCTGTGGACGCTCGGCTTCATGGTCACCTTCACGATTGGCGGTATGACCGGCGTGATGATGGCGATTCCGGGCGCGGACTTCGTGCTGCACAACAGCCTGTTCCTGATTGCTCACTTCCACAACGTGATCATCGGCGGCGTGCTGTTCGGTTATCTGGCCGGCTTCAACTACTGGTTCCCGAAGGCGTTCGGTTTCAAGCTGAACGAAAAGCTCGGCAAGCGCGCGTTCTGGTTCTGGCAAATCGGCTTCTGGCTTGCCTTCGCGCCGCTTTATGTGCTCGGCTTCATGGGCATGACGCGCCGTCTGAATCACTACGACAACCCGCAATGGTATCCGTGGCTGCTGATGGCTGAAGCGGGCGCGATCCTCGTGGCGATCGGCATTGCGCATCAACTGCTGCAGATCTACGTGAGCATTCGCGACCGCAATCTGCCCGGCAATCGCGACGTCTCGGGCGATCCGTGGAATGGCCGCACGCTGGAATGGTCGACTTCGTCGCCGCCGCCGGTCTACAACTTCGCGATCGTGCCGACCGTGCATGAACTGGATGCGTTCACCGACATGAAGCTGCGCGCCAAGGCCGAACAGACCAAGCCGGTGTACCGCGACATTCACATGCCGTCGAACACCAGCGCCGGCTTCATCATCGCTGTGTTCAGCCTGGTGCTCGGCTTCGCGGCAATCTGGCATATCTGGTGGCTCGCGATCATCGGCATCGTCGGCGCGATCGGTACGGTTATCGTCCATAGCTTCAGCAACGACCACGGCTATTACATTCCCGCCGATACGGTCCGTCAGATCGAAGAAGGACACAGCGCAGGTAAGGCGCTTGAATTGGCAGAGGTGGATTAATGTCACAGACGACTACTTTAGGGCACGCACCCGGGCACGACGCCCATCACGACGCGGACCACGTGCCGTCGCAATCGGTGTTCGGTTTCTGGCTGTACCTGATGACCGACTGCATCATCTTTGCTTCGCTGTTCGCGGTTTTTGCAGTGATGAGCCACCAGTTCGCCGGTGGCCCGACCGCCAAGGACATGTTCGAGATTCCGGGCGTCGCGCTGGAAACAGCCGCGCTGCTGCTGAGTTCGATCACCTATGGCTTTGCCATGATCGGCGCGCACAAGGGCAAAAAGGGCATGGTGCTCGGCTGGCTCCTCGTGACGTTCCTGCTCGGCGTGTCGTTTCTCGTGCTCGAACTGCGCGAATTCGCCCACCTGATCGCCGACGGCGCAGGTCCGGACCGCAGCGCGTTCTGGTCGTCGTTCTTCACGCTGGTCGGCACGCACGGTTTGCACGTGACGTTCGGTCTGCTGTGGATGATCGTGCTCGCCGTGCAGGTGATTCGCGCGCCGGAACTGAGCGAGCGTGACATTACGCGCCTGACGTGCCTGAGCCTCTTCTGGCACTTTCTGGACATCGTCTGGATCGGTGTCTTTACCTTTGTCTACCTTACGAGTGTGATTTAAATGGACCACGGCCATACCGCTCACTCGGGTGAGAGCCACGGCAGCTTCGGCAGCTACACGGCCGGCTTCATCCTCTCCGTTCTGCTGACTGCTGCGGCATTCGGCGTCATCATGACCGGCTCGCTGACGGGCCATAACGCCGTGCTGGCAATCGCCGGGCTGGCGTTCGTACAGATCATCGTGCACCTCGTGTTCTTCCTGCACATGAACACGTCGTCGGCGCAGCGCTGGAACGTCATGGCATTTGGCTTTACGGTGCTGACGGCGGTCATCCTGATCGTCGGCTCGTTGTGGATCATGCATAACGTCGCCATGAACATGATGTCCCGTTAAGCCGCGTCAGATTGAGACGTATGCGAACGGCCCCTCATTCGAGGGGCCGTTTTGCATTTCAGGCCGGCTTCGCCGGTGCGGGCTGCCGATGTCCCGACGTGATCCTGTAAGCTTTGGCATACTGCCAGTTCGCCTGTGTGTCCTGCCGGCCTCCCTGGGGAATGCCGGCATGGGCGCCATTGCCTGCTTTTGCCGATAGCCAACTGCGTGCGCCGAGCCGATTCAGCGCGACGACGTATGCGGCCGGCATTACTTCGCGTCATCGATGAACTACACCCGACTCGTCAGTCTCACGCGCATTCCGTCCTTCATGTCGCTGGCGGGCGCGACGCTGATGCTCGGCGTGGCCATGTCGTTCACCGCGCCGTATCTGTCGCTGTTCGGCGTGGAGCGCGCCGGGATGACGCCGCTCAGGCTCGGGCTGTTCATGACGCTGATCGCGGCGAGCGGGGTGGCGGCGAGCGCCTGGGCCGGTAGATGGTCCGATCGCCACGGCCATCACCGCGCGTTGCTGCTGGCCGCGCTGGGCGCGGCGGCGCTCGGCTTTCTGCTGCTGTGTTTCGTGCGCGACTATCGCGCGTTGCTCATCATCGGCATTGCTTTTCTCGGCGCGGGTGGCTCGGCGCTATCGCTGGTGTTTTCGTTCGGCCGCGCGGCCTTGCCGGTGACGAACGAGTCCGAACGGACCTTTGCGACCGCGACGCTGCGCACGGTGCTGTCGGTGGCGTGGGTGTTCGGGCCGTCGGTGGGCGCGCTGGTGCTGGCCGCCATCGGCTTTTATGGGCTGTTTCTGTTCGCGGCCGGCTGCTTTGCCGCTTGCGGCGTGATTGTGTGGCGCATGCACGAAGCTCCGGATGACGGCTTGCCGGTCATTCCGGATCACGTCCCCGGCGATCCCGCTTCGGCGCTGGAAGTCACCGTGCTCGAGCCGGAAATACCGCCCGAGCCCGATTTCGTCCATCCGGTCGCACCGCAGCGCGTGATCTGGCGCTCGGTGCTGGCGCTGACATTAATCGGTCTCGCCGCCAGCGCGACCATGATCGTGCTGCCGCTCTACGTCGTCCATGGGCTGCACGGCACCCGCATCGACGTCTCGATCATGCTCGGGCTCGGCGCCTTCCTCGAAATCCCGATGATGCTCGCGCTAGGCGCCCGCGGCAGCTCGTTGAACAAGCTGCATTGGCTCGCGGCGTGTTCCGGCGTGCACATGCTGTATTTCATCTGCGTGGCCTCGGTCGGTTCCGTCTCCTTCCTGATTCCGATGCAGGCGCTCAACGCGTTCGTGGTCGCGGTCACGTCCTGCCTCGGCATGACCTACGTGCAGGATCTGATGCCGCGTTCGCCGGGCGCGGCCACGGCGTTGTTTTTCAACTCGTCGCGGGTGGGCTCGATCATGTCGGGCGTGTTGTCGGGCTTGCTGATCGCCGGAGTCGGTTATCGCGGCACCTTCCTGTTTTGCGGCTGTCTCGCGCTCGCGGCGCTGATCCTGTTTGCGGATCCGCCGTGGCGCCGCATGGCGCGCTATGTTCAGGACCGCTGGCCCCGGCGTGAGGAGTGAAGTGCCGTGTCTGCTGCTTCTGCACACAATTGGGTCGATCTATACCAGCACGAGCGCACCGGCATTGAAACGCTGCGCGCGCATTTCGAAGGTCATGCCTACGATCCGCACTGGCACGACGCCTATCTGATCGGCTTTACCGAGCAGGGCGTGCAGCAGTTCGATTGCCGCCGCACGCGCGTGCAAAGCACGCCGGGTCACGTGCTGATGATCGAGCCTGGCGATATTCACGACGGCCACGCACCGACGGCGGACGGCTTTACGTATTCGATGCTTTACCTGCAGCCGGATTGGCTGGTGCGCGAATTGCGCGCCTGGTCCGAAGCCGTGCCCGCGACGGGGCTGCCGCAATTCCCCACCACCTTGAGCGACGACCGCGCGCTCATCGCATCGATTGCGGCGCTGTTTCGCGTGTTGCGCAGCGACGAGACGCGCCTCGTTCAGCAGGCGGCGACGGATCAACTGCTCGAACATCTGACCCGTCATCTCGACTGGCGCCTGCATCACGAAGGCGATCCGTACATTCCGCCCGTCGCCCAACGCGCGCGCGAGTATCTACATGCGCATCTGCACGACGATATCGGGCTGGACGAACTGGCGGCGGCATGCTGCGTTGACCGCTTTCGTCTGACGCGTGCATTCAAGGCCAGCTTTGGGCTCGCGCCGCACGCCTATCTGATCCAGTTGCGGCTGACCAAGGCGCGCCAGTGGCTTGCGCGCGGCATGCCGGCGGCCGAGGTCGCGCACGCGCTGTGTTTTGCCGATCAGAGCCATCTGGGACGATGGTTCCGGCGCGCTTACGGACTGACGCCGGCGCACTACGGCCGTCGCTGCACAAATCTTCCAGACTCCACGCCGCACCACGTTTAGTCTTGCTGGCGAACGAGTTAATATGAAGGAATGGAAGCAATGGAGTTCGATACGAAAGTCGCGCTCGTGGTGCGCGACGACCTGGCATCATGGCAAAAGCTGAACGTCACCGCCTTTCTGGCCACCGGCATTGCCGCGTCCGCGCCCGAAGCCATCGGAATACCCTACGAGGACGCGAACGGGCGGCAATACGCCGCTTTGCTGAGGCAACCGGTGATGGTTTATGGCGGCGATTCAGCCGGCCTTCTGCGAGCATTTCAACAGGGCCAGCAACGGGAATTGACCATCGCGGTCTATGTGAAAGCCATGTTCTCCACGGGCAATGACGAAGACAATCGCGCGGCATTTCTCGCTGAACCCGCGGACCAGCCGGACCTGGTTGGAATCGCACTGCGCGGGCCGAAGAAGATGGTCGACAAGGCCCTCAAGGGATTGTCATTGCATCCGTGACGCGGGCGGGTACGTGACCATTCCTTTGGTCAGCCGTCGATAAACTCTGACGAGCCTCCACCAAGCCGCTTTAGCTCGCCGCCGCGAGATCCGCGAAGCTGACGGGTTTCGCTTCGCACGCCTGCGTCAGGGCCGCGTCGTAGCTCGTGAAGAAGACCACGCGGTCCTTGCCCAACTGTCTGAACAGATCCACCAGCACGGCGCGTGCGGGTGCGTCGAGCCCGCCGCCCGGTTCGTCTGCGATGACGACGCCAGGCGCCCCGATCGACGCCGCCGTCAGGAAGATTTTCTTGCGCGTGCCAAACGACATCTGCTCGAAACGCTTCTCGAGATGAGAGGTGAGGCCGAAGCGCGCCGCCAGGTCGAGCGTGCTGTTTTCGAGCGCCGTTTGCCGCTGCACGGCGACGCGTTCGAGAAACTCGCGTCCGGTGTCGAGTGGAAAGGTCAGGCAGTCTTCGGGCACGTAAGTCAGGGCGCGTTTGGCCGCGAGCGGCGCGGCGTTCAGCGAATGGCCGCCGAGCCAGACCTCGCCGGCATCGGCCGCTATTTCCCCGGCGAGAACGCCAAGCAAGGTCGACTTGCCGCTGCCACTTTCGTCGTTCAGCGCCACGCAGCCGGTGCTGGCGCTGAAATGCAGCCCCTGAAAAACAGTGCGTTCGCCGTAGCGTTTGCACAGGTTGTCGAATCTAAGCATGGGTCATCCGTCTCTCGGACTGGCAAGTTTACCTTAACGTCAGGACCTGTCGCATCCATCCCACGCCGCGCCCGAATTTGCCCAGCCTGCCGCGGTTCCTCCGTAAAATACCGCCCGTACGACTCGTGGAAGCTGGTGAAAATCCAGCGCGGTCGCGCCACTGTGACCGGTCGCAGCTTGACCGGAAGTCAGACCTCGGCGTCGTATCCCTCTTTCGGCTTTGGGGCGCGTAATCCTCCTCAGCCGCACGCTGTATAGATCAGACATCGAATGACCGCGTCCGCGCGCGCAACAAGTCATCCAGTCGTCGAATAATAAGGATGTTCCTTATGAAGTTCCGTCGTTTCATCATTACGTCCGCACTGACCGTTTCGGCGTGCCAGCTTGCATACGCTGCGGACGATTCGTCGTCGCAGCCGTCCGAACAGCAGAACCCGGCCACCACCACGCTGCCGAATATTCTCGTCACAGGCGATACGCAGCATCTGCCGCAATCGTTCGATCAGCGCTATGCCTCGACGCAGGTTCTCACGCGCGCGGACCTGGACCGTCTGTCGCCTATCGACCCCAGCATCACGCAGGCGCTTGCCACGTTGCCCGGCGTGACGATTTCGCAGAACGGCGGGCCGGGGTCTTCCGCCGGCGTCAGTATTCGCGGTTCGGCGACGAATCAGGTGGCGGTGTTTATCGACGGCATCCGGGTGGGTTCCGCGACGACCGGCGAGGCCGAATGGGCTGATCTGCCGACCTCCGCGTTCGACCGCGTCGAGGTCATTTCGGGGCCGGCGGCGGCGACTTTTGGCGCGGATGCGATGGGCGGCGTCGTGCAGCTCTTCACCAATCACGCTGCGAATCAGCCGAACCAGACCACGGTGTCGTTCGGTGGCGGCTCGAACAAGACCTTCGATACACAGCTACGCACCTCGGGCAGCATTCCGTCGACCGGCCCGCTCGCGGCGTTGTCCGGCGTGACCTATTCGCTGGGCCTGCACGACTACAACACCGCAGGCATCGACGCCACCCAGCCGTATGCATTCGGCCACGAAGACGGTCGCAATCCGTATCATGCGCAGGACGTAGATGGACGCCTCGGCTACGCGCACGGCAACTGGTCGATCTCCACCTTCGTCCTGTATCACAAGTCCGATCTCTCTTATGACGATGCGGGCTCCGATGATCACCAGCTCGATCATCAACTGACGACGGGTCTCGCATTCCATCTGGACATCACGCCGTCCACGCAATTCGATCAGTCGGTGGGCTACGCGAACGATCGTCAGTTCCTCTATGCAAACGACCCGACCATCCCGACGGATGAAATCGACTCGACGCGCCTGAGCACTTCGACTTCGCTGACGCACCAGGAGCACGGCCCGGCGCTTTTCAGCCTGCCGCTGTCCGGCGAGACCAAGCTCGCTTATGACTTCTCGCGCGAGCAGGCTTTCCTGCCGATCGATATTCCCGATGGCGTGCCGACCCGCAACGATTCGGCGGTCTCGCTGCATCAATCGGCCACGTTGGGCCCGTTGACCGTGTTCCTCGCCGGCCGGCATGAGATTATCGAAGGCCAGTCGGTCAACACCGGCAATGTGGCCGTGGCTTATGCGATCACGCCGGTGTATACGGCACGGCTTTCGTATGGCAATGCATTCCGTCTGCCGACGTTCGACGATCTGTACTACCCGGGCTTCGGCAATCCGGATCTGTTGCCTGAACGCAGCGATACCGTCGAAGCCGCGCTGGATGCCAACACGGCGTTCGGTACTTTTACGGCGGCGCTGTACGACACGCGCGTGCACAACCTGATCACCTATAACTCCGAGACTTTCCTGCCCGCCAACGTGGGCCGGGCGCGTATTCAGGGCATCGACCTTTCCTACAAGGGCACAATCGGCAAGTCGACGCCAGTGAGTCTCGCGATCGGCATTCTGAACCCGCAGGACGTCAGCGACCAGACCTGGCTGAATCGCCGTCCGCGGCAGACGGTGAGCCTGAATGTCGACCATATGTGGGACGAGTTCAACCTGCATGCACTGAGCACCGGCGTGACGCTGCTGTACGGCGGCTCGACTTACGACGACCAGTTCAACACGACTTATCTGCCGTCGTACACCACGCTCGGATTGCGCGCCGCGTACAAGGTCAATTCGCATCTCGTGCTGTCCGCCAACCTGTCGAACCTTTTCAACCGCCAGATGGTGACGGCGTATGGTTATAACTCGTTGGGCCGGACGGCATTTGGTAAGCTATCCTACACGTTCTAGGTAGCGAAGCGTCCCACTAGAAAACGCCCGAACCGCATCTGCAGGCTCGGGCGTTTTGCCTTTAACGGACGCTGCCGTTAGCGGGCAGCCCTCAAAGCACTATGCTTAGGACTTTCGACGATACAACGCTGCGCCCCATGGAGCACCCGTCGTTCCGCCATCCACGACGATTTCCGCCGCGGTGATACCGGCCGCGTCGTCCGAAGCGAGGAACAGTGCAGCCTTGGCGACTTCCTCCGGCGTGGCAAGACGGCCGAGCGGAATCGACGGCGAGAGTGCTTCTTCCGTGCCGTCGAGCGTCGCGCCGGCGCGTGCGCCGCGAGTCCAGATGGGCGTGCGTGTGCCGCCCGGAATGACCGTATTGACGCGGATGCCGCGTCCCACCAGTTCGGAGGCAAACACCTTTGCCATCCCCGTTACGCCCGCCTTGGTGGCGGAATAGGCGGCTGAGCCCGGCGAGCCGAGCTGGCGCATGACCGAGCCGTTCAGGACAATCGAACCGCCCTCGCTCATCAGCGGCAGGGCGCCCTGCACGGTCAGGAACACGGCGGTGAGGTTGGTGCGCAGAATGGCTTCGAAGGCGGCGGCAGTCGTGCCGCCCAGCGGCGTCGGGCCGGAAATGCCGGCGTTGGCGAACACGATATCGAGTGAACCGAAGCTGTCTTGGATCTGCTTGAACATCGCGTCGATGGCGTTCGGGTCGTCCAGATCCGCGACGATGCCGAGGGCGTTTTCGCCCAGTTCCGCCACGGCGTTATCCAGCTTGGCGCGATCACGCCCTGTAATCGCGACCCGGCCGCCGTCCGCAATGAAAAGTTGCGCCGCCGCGAAGCCGATGCCGCTGTTGCCGCCCGTCACGAGCGCCGTTTTGCCTGTAAAACGCATGTTGCTTCTCCTGTTTGATGCGCCGCGAGGCCGCGTTCAGAGCCGCGAGCGCCCGCTTTGCGAGACCTGTTTGAACATCGGATGGCGCAGGAAAGCGGCCGCATCCGGGACATCACGAGCATTGCCAACACCCGAAATCTGTATGTTGATCATCATGCACATTTTCAGTATTATGTTCATCATGCAGATTGTCAAGCGTCACGGAGAAAAAAATGGGCTATTCGCAGGCACAGAAGGCTGAGAGCCGGCAGCGTGTGCTGGAGAATGCGTCGCGGCAGATTCGCGAGAACGGTATCGACGCGCTCGGCGTGGCCGACGCCATGCGCAGCGCGGGGCTCACGCATGGGGCGTTTTACGGTCACTTCGCGTCGCGCGATGCGCTGATCGTGGAGGCGCTCGAATACGCACTCACGCAAAGCAAGGCGCGCATGGAAGCGCGGAAAAAGGGCGGCGTCGCGTCGCTGAAGGCGATTGCCGAGGGGTTTCTCGATCAGCGCCACGTGGACGATGCCGGCGGCGGCTGCGCGCTGTGCGCACTGGCGGGCGAGGCGCGCTATGCGAGCTCCGATATCCGCGCCATGTTGACGCGGTACACGCGCGACTTCACCGCGCGCATTGCGGAGTCTCTTTCGGGTGGCGACGAAAAGGCGGCGCTCGGCATTGTCGCGACCATCGTCGGGGCCGTTGCGCTGGCTCGCGCGGTGGACGACGACGAACTGGCCAAATCGATTCTGGCGTCGTCGTTCGCGCTGGTGATGTCGCAAGACGGCGGAGGACAATGATGGCCGATCATCCCATCGACAACCCTTTCCTCGAATCGCTCGGCGTGCGGCTGACGCAATGGCGTGACGGCTATGCGGAGCTGCGTATGTCGATCGACCCCAGCAAGCTCAATCGGCAGGGCGTGTTGCAGGGCGGCGCGATTGCCACGTTGCTCGATGCCGCAGCCGGCTACGCCGGTCTGTACGCGGAGCCGGGCCAGGCGGCGCGGCACGCGTTCACGCTTTCGCTGACCACCAACTATCTCGACAAGGGGCTCGGCGAATTCGTCACCGCGAAGGGATTTCTCGAACGTCAGGGCCGCTCGATTTTCTTTTCGCGTGGCGAGGCGTGGGTGGACGACCGGCTTCTGATTGCCAGCGCCCAGGGCACGTTTAAATATTCGAAAGGGGCGGGTTAGGGATGGGGCCGGCAGGCCCCTTTTCGTTACCGGACTCTTGCGTAGCGGCGCGTTGGCGCGGCGACTTTAGCCGCCAAACGCCTGACCCATCGGCCGCACGCGGATACCCGGCGTCAGGCGCGTCCACGGCAGGTCCGCCGGATCGGCGGTCATCGGACCAGGCGCCTTGGCCACCAGCACCGCGTGCGCGATAGGCTCGAAATCGGCGCGGAAATGCACCGAGCTTTTGTTGACGAGAATCTTCATCGCTTCCGGTTCGATGCCCGCCACGCGATAGAGATTGCGATCGAGCATCTGCGCCTTCGTCGAACTGACCGCGATGCGCACGCCGTCGATGGCGAGGCATGCAACCGGTCCGAGATCCACCTGCATGCCGTGCATCATCGGACCGTCGTAACGGCAGCGACCATCGGAGAGCGCCACGACCTCGAAGGCACCGACGAACGGCGTGTCCCCAGGCGTCCCGGAGCGGCCGCCCAAAGTCAGTTCGAGCGTCGCGCCGACGCCCGCCGCGTGAGCCCGCGCCGCGGCTTCGGGATCCCACAGCAGGCCTAGCGCGGCATCCTGCGCGCCGTTGTCGAGCAGGGCGCGCAGCATGCCGGTGGTGTTGGAGTCGGCACCGGCGCCTGGGTTGTCCTGCGTATCGGCGATGACGACGGGCTTATCCGCGCTCGCACTCAGACGCATGGCTTCGGCGACGGCTGCGTCGGGCGAGAGGAACGGCACGGCCCACTTCGCTTCGTCACGCAGCATCATGTCGTGGAGCGCGTCCACTGCCTGCCGCACCGCCGCGGCATCTTCGCCGTAACCCCAGATGACGGGACCACATTCCGGAAAGTCAGCCGCGGGGAAGCCCGGCGTGAACGACAGCGAAACGACCGAGCCCGTCTCCAGTTGGCCGAGAGCGGCATACATGGAACGCGCCGGCTCCAGCATCGTGCACATGCCGTTAATCGGAATCAGGAACGGCAAACGCCGGGCGGCTTTCGCCAGCGGCTTGCGATCACGCAGCAGGCGCGCGAGCAGCCGCTCGGCGCGTGCGCCGGTTGCGGCCATATCGACGTGCGGATAGGTGCGATAGGCGACGAGGGCATCGGCGCTGGCGAGCATGCGCTCCGTCACGTTGCCGTGCAGGTCGAGCGAGGCGACCAGCGGCACGTCGGCGCCGATCCGGGCGCGGATGCGGGCCAGCAACTCGCCTTCGCCGTCGTCCACATGCTGCGCGACCATCGCGCCGTGCAGGTCGAGGTAGACGGCATCGAAACCACCCTGGGCCGCCGCCGCAACGATCTCGCCGGCGATGCGCTCGTAGGCGTCTTCCGTCACCTGCGCCGAGGGGCTGGCGGCGGTCCAGATGACCGGCAGCAGGATGTGTCCCTGCTGTTCGCTGGCGCTGATAAAGCCGCCGATCGGCAGGTTGACGTCGCGCAGCGCCAGCACGGCTTCGCCGCGCGCCATCGCCGGATGGCCTTCGCCACGCACGAAGCTGTCGTAGGTCGCCGGTGACGGTGCGAAGGTGTTGGTCTCGTGCTGGAAGCCAGCAATCAGAATTTTGAATGCCATTGGGTTGTCTCCATGAGGGCCGGCGCAGCGGTGCGCGCCGGCGTGTATGGGTAGTCTTGGCGCCTAGACCCGCACGGGCTGGGCAGGTTGGGTGGGCGACGCCGGTTGACGGGCGGGCAGGCGGTTGGCGACCAGCAGGATTGCGCCGAGCGCCAGCAGCCCCACCATGACGTACAGGCCGGCCTGCAGACTGCCGGTGGCGCTCTTGGCGAGGCCAATGATGGTCGGGCTCAGGAAGCCGCCCATCAGGCCGATCGTATTGATCAATGCGATGCCGCCAGCGGCCACGTCGCCTTTCAGATATTCGGACGGAATCGCCCAGAACACCGTATAGGAGACCCACATCATCGCGGTGGCGACGGTCATGAAAATCAGCGACAGCGCGAGTTGCCCGCTCGCCAGCGTCGCCGCCGCCAGCGCGAGCGCGCCGATCAGCGCAGGCACCGCGCTATGCCAGCGCCGCTCGCGGAAACGGTCCGAACTGCGGCCGCCGATATACATGCCGATGACCGCGGCGATATACGGAATCGTCGAGTAAAGACCGATCTGCAGCGTGTCTTTTACGCCGTCGGCCTTGATGATGGTCGGCAGCCAGAAGTTGACCGTGTAGATGCCGCAGATCACGCAGAAGTAGGCAATCGCCATCAGGTACACGCGCGGGTCGCGCGCCACCTGGCCGAACGAACGGTGCGCCACGGCCGGCGCGGCGAGGCCGACGTCGAGCGTGCGCCGCTCGTCGGCGGAGAGCCACGTCGCGGTGGCTGGGCGGTCGGCAAGGAAGAACCAGGCGATCAGCCCGAGCAGGATGCACGGCAAGCCTTCCACGAGAAACATCCATTGCCAGCCGGCGAGGCCGAAGGCACCCGCGAAGGCCGTCATGGTCCAGGTGGACAGCGGACCGCCCACCACGCCGCTGAGCGGCCCGGCGATCATCACCGTGGCGATGGCGCGCGCCATGCGCGCTTCGCCGTACCAGTAGGTCAGGTAGAAGATCATCCCCGGTGCGAAGCCCGCCTCGAAGACTCCGAGCAGAAACCGCAGTCCGTAGAACATCGTCACGTTGTGGATGAACAGCATGGAGGCGGAGGTCAGTCCCCATAGCACGAGAATGCGGCTGATGGTCTTGCGCGCGCCGAGCTTGGGCAGCAGCAGATTGCTCGGAATTTCGAACAGCACGTAGCCGAGGAAAAAAATGCCCGCGCCGACGCCGTACACCGCGTCCGAGAAGCCGAGGTCGCTTTGCATCTGCAGTTTCGCGAAGCCGATGTTGAGGCGGTCGAGGCAGGCGAACAGATAGCAGATCAGCAGAAAGGGCAGCAGACGCCAGTTCAACCGGTGGTAGAGCGCCGTGGTCTGATCGGCGCTCGGATTCGACGGAATAGCGGACACGGACGATCTCCAGAAGAGGATGGGCAGGCAATGCGTGACCGGACCATAGTCGACAGCCAATAACTGGCAAGCAAGAGCAACTAAAGTCAAGTAATGTTGCTCTATGGGCAACGTCAGGGACTCTGCCCACGACCCGACGAGGACCGAACCGATGCGAGAGATCAACCAGCGCCGCTTGCGCTATTTCCACGAAGTGCTGTCGCACGGCTCGATCCGTGGCGCGGCGGACAAGCTGAATACGGCGGCCTCGGTGATTACGCGGCAGATTCGCCTGCTGGAACAGGAAATCGGCGCACCGCTGTTCGAGCGGCGCGCCCGTGGCGTCGCGCCGACCGAGGCGGCGCTGCATCTGGTCGAGTTCTGGCGCGGCTGCCAGGCGCAACAGGAGCAGCTCGAACAGCGGCTGCAGGCGTTGCAGGGACTGCAGCAGGGGCATGTCAGGCTGGCGATCAGCGAAGGCTATATCGACGGCCTGATGGATGAGGTGCTGACCGACTTTTGCTTGCAGTATCCGCGGCTCGATATCAGCGTCGAGACACTGCCGGTGGATGACGTGGTCGGCGAAGTGGTGGAAGGGCGCGCGCATATCGGCCTCGCTTACAACCCGCCGTCGCATCCGCATATCGAGTATCGCGCGACGTCGTCGCAGCCCGTCATGCTGCTCGTGCGTGCGGGTCATCCGCTGGCGGCGCGCGGCGGGCCGCTCGCGGTCGGCGACATGTTGCCGTATCCGCTCGCGCTGATGCCGCCGGCCTTTGGACTCGGACAGGCCGTGCAGATGCTGGCATTTGCCGAAAACATCCAGATCCGCCCGACCGTGCTCACCAACTCATTGGCGGTGCTCAAGCGGTTTGTCAGAAAGGGCGATGGCGCGACGCTGATCGGGCGCTTCGCGGCCATGAACGAGATCGCCTCCGGCGAGCTCGTCGCGCTGGAGATCGATCATCCCTTGTTCATGTCGGCGAAGGCGCGGGTGCTGGTCAGGGCAGGACGGCCGCTGGCCGCCGCCGCTGACGAACTGCTGCGCCGCATGGTGGGACGCATGTCGATGTTCAACGCCGCGGCGGCCTAAAAGGATTCAATCGGAACGCAATCGAACGCAAGCGCGGCCGCCCGGCGCTTTCTTCAGGCCTTCAGTTTCACTGCGGCCGCCTTGCGGCTGGCAAGCCATGCCTGGGTACGCGATTCGATGTAATTCGCGTAGTCGGCATTGGTCTTGAGGACCGGCATCTGATGATACGTGCCGCCGTGTGCGTCAGGCACGGGCAGGCGCGCGACCAGTTCCGCGTGGACCTCCTGCAGGTGCGACGGCAGTTCCGCCGCGGCTGCGCTGATGCCGGAAGATTTCGGCACTTTCACCGCAGCGATCGGATCGTCGCTGCGCGGCGTGGTGAGCGTAAGCACGTCGCCTACATCCGGCGCGGCGGCGTCGCGTGCCGTGAGGGCGGGCAGGCCCCAGCGCGTTTCGACCGTCTTCAGGATGGACGTGTGATCAAGCGGCATGGTGCCTTCGGGTACACGGAACACCGTGCCCGGCGCGATCAGCGGTGAAATCAGCACGGTGGGCACGCGCAAGCCGAAACGCGTGAAGTCGAAGCCGTATTCGCCCGCCGAATTGTCCGGCGGCACGGCGCCTGTCGGTGGCGCAACGTGGTCGTAGCAGCCGCCATGCTCGTCGTAGGTGACGATGAGCAACGTCTTGTTCCATTGCGCTGCGTTGCTGCGCAAGGCGTAATAAACGTCGTGAATCAACTGCTCGCCTAACGCGACATCGTAATTGGGATGCTGGCTGTTGCCGGTGGATTCCCAGCTCGGTTCGAGAAACGTGTAGGCCGGCAGCGTGCCGTTTTTGGCCGCGCTCTGGAAATCGGTGAACAGACCGAAGTGATCGTCGGACGCGTTGGTAGTGTCCGGGAAATTCATGCGCGTGAGCGGCTGCTGGGTGTATCCGTAGATCATCCAGCTCTGATTGTGCTGCGACATCAGGCCGAAGATGCTCGGTGAGGTGTACGTCCTGGTTTTGTCGTCCATGTGCCCCTGGCTCGTGCCCGCGCACACGAACGCGCGATTCGGCAGCGTTTCGGTGGGTACGGAACTGAACCACTGGTCGCACACCGCGTAACCGCGCGCGAGTCCTGACAGCACCGGCAGCATCGCAGGCGTATACATGCCCATGATGTCCGAGGCGACCGTGCCCGACAGCACCGACCAGCTCGGCTCCTTCGATTCCCAGCCCAGCGTGTACGCGTAGTCGCTCACGAAGCCCTGGTTGGTCGCGACCGGCGGCGTGGGCGCCTTGACCGTGCCGAACAGCTGCGAATTGGTTGCGCTATAGCCTTCGCCGGGATCGGCGCCGGGCTGAAAATACGCGTTGCTGTCGCTTGCCTTGATCTGGTAGACCTTCACGGCCTCGCCCTTCGAGGCAGGATTCGATTCGTTGCCGGTGAGTCCGTCGAAAGCCTGGCCGGAAGGCGACTGATTCTTTTGGTCCGCATAAAGAAAGCCGAGCATATGGTCGAACGACCGGTTCTCCAACATCAGGATGACGATATGTTCGATCGCAGCAAGCTGGTTAGCCATGGACACTCCCTCGTTGATCTCGTTGCGGTACTCGATGTGCATTGCGCGCGCATACCGCGCCCTCACGCATGCATGCGTTCCGAGGCTTCGACTGCGGCACTTGCTACAGGTTCGACACGACGTTCCTTACGTTTCGCGACGCCAAAGCGCCGCACGAGTTCATGGCCTTTGGAGGTGATGCGACAGGACGTCTGCCCCGATTCCGCGGCGACGACTTCGACCAGATGCGCATGTTGCAAAGGCAGCACGTCGGGGTCGGCCGGCGCGACGCGCTCGGGCGAGTGATAGAGCACGAAGAGCGTGGCTATCTCGTGGTGGCTGAGGAGATTTGTCATGGATGCGTCAGTCGCTGGTCAAACCGGAATCACGCGGGATTGCGAGGACGGGAGGAGCGGTTCTTACGATAGCTTCGACTTTAGCTGCGGATCGTGACAGTATCCTTATCGCCGCACTCGAATGTTTGACCGAACGCCCCACGTGACAGGCATGTTTTACTCATTGCATGCAGACAGCATTCGTTTAAAGTGACGACGCCAGACGGTTGTCGAAGGCGCATCTAATCGTGAGTCGATCATGAGTTCCCGTTCCGATTTAACTGAAGTGCCGCAGACACCCGCTTCGCCTTGCGGTGCGAACCAAACGCGCGGTGAACTGATTAGCTCTTCGATGACCGTGGCGGACGGCTTTGCGTTGCTTGCCCGATCGCTTGCGCAAGAGGCCGTCGAGCGCGTGCATAAACTCGATGCCGGCGCGGCGCCCGAGGACATGCATAAGCTGCGGGTGGCGCTGCGCCGTTTGCGCACGCTCTGGTGGGGATACGAACCGTTACTCGACAAGCAGGACGCGAAGCTGCAACGCCGCGAGTTCAAGTCGCTCGCCGATGCCGCCGGCCGCACACGCGACTGGGATGTGCTGCACGAACTGATCGCGGCCACCGACTCGTCGCATAAGCATGCGCAGACGTCGCTGCTGCAGTCCATCGACGAGCATCGCGCCGCCGCGCTGACGTTCAGCCTGAGGGCAATCGGCAATGCGGGCGTGGAACGGATACTCGACCAGGCGCAGGTGAACGCGCGTCAGCAACTCGACTTGCAAGGCATTGGCCAACCCATTGCGAGTTTCGCCGAAGAGCGCGTGCAGGTAGCAGAAAAGGCCCTGAAAAAGCGCGTCAAACGGGCGGTATCGGCGCACGATTCAAACTATGGCGCGCTTCACGAGGTGCGGATTGCGGGCAAGAAGCTGCGTTACCTGCTGCAGTTCTTTTCGCCGGTTCTGGAGCGTAATCACCAGGCGGTCATTGAACGGCTCACGATGGTGCAGGATGAACTGGGGGCGTTGAACGATCTGGTGACGAGCGAGGCGTTACTGCGCGAATATGCCTTTCAGTTGGGCGAGAGCAAGCGCGTGAAGCAGGCCATCGCGCATCTGCAAAGCGAAACGGCGCAGCACATGCACCATGTCCACGAGGTATTGCGCGCCGCGGGCTAGCAGAGGGGCGACCCGTTTGATAGCCGTTGCGGCTATGCGAATTCCGAGCGGTGCAGACCTGCGTCATGTTTCCAGTCTTTTGCGGCCTGTTCCCCGTGGGCGCGCGCCAATGCCTGCGAGGCGTACATGTCCTCGCTATAAGCCACCACTTTCTTGCCTGTGCCGTGCTCCCGCTCGGTTGTTAAAGCCCAGTGCCAGCCACCATCCTGTTCAAACACGTGCAGCGTCAAATCAGGCGAGCGCGGATGTGTCATGTGTGCCTCCGCAGTTAGGGGCCTGATGGCATGGGGCCTCAGACTCCGCTGAACTGAGCATAGGCGCATAAATGCTGCGTCGCAACATTAATTTTTAATGACGTGCTTCTAAATGGGGTTTTTTGTGAGCTCTGGGTAGTCGGCGGTCGAGGTTCATATATTAATTTCGGATAACGAAATAAAACGACTATATATGAACCTCATGCGATGACGTTCAATTGTTTCGACTAGCGGAACCGGACGACCGTTCGTCCGGCTGTTTTCAGTCTCGTGGGCAATTACAAGGAGCCCGGTTTATTGGGCTTGCTCCAGAGTGGGATAGTCGATATAGCCTTTGGCGCCAGGCGAATAAAAGGTGTCGCGGTCGGGCGCATTGAGCGCCGAGTGGGTCTGAAACCGGTGCGGCAGATCCGGATTGGCGAGATACAGGCTGCCGAATACGGCGGCATCGGCGGCCCCCTCGGCGATGAGCGCCTGTGCCGTGGCCTGATCGAGCCCGGCGCCGATGAGTAGCGGTCCATCGAACAAAGGCCGCAAAAGGGCGCGGTAGTCGAACGTACTTTTCGTGCGCGCGAGGTGCAGATAGGCCAGTTTGAGCGGAGAGATACGCTGGATCAGATATTGATAGGTATCCTTAGGAGTTGCATCGCTTGCGCTATTGAAACCCATTTCGGGTGCGATCTTGATGCCGACGCGGTCGCTACCCGCTTCTTCGGTCATGGCCGTCAACACCTCAAGCACGAAGCGCGTCCGGTTGGCGAGCGAGCCGCCATAACCATCCGTGCGCTGGTTGGTGCCGGACGAAAGGAACTGTTCCGGCAGATATCCGGATGCGGCATGCAGTTCGACGCCATCGAAACCCGCCTCCAGCGCGTGACGCGTAGCGAACCGGTATTCCTCGACGATGCCGGCAATTTCTGCGGTTTCCAGCGCGCGCGGTACGACGAAATCCTGCGGGCCGGCGGCGGTGTAGACCTTGCCGTCTGCGGCGATCGCGGATGGCGCGACGGGCGTTGCGTGATCCGGCAGCAGGTCCGGATGCGAGATGCGCCCCGTGTGCATCAATTGCAGGAAGATCAGGCCGCCCTTCGCATGCACGGCGGCGGTGATGCGCTTCCATGCTTCGACCTGTGCCGCGGAATGGATGCCTGGCGTGCGCACATAGCCCTTGCCCATCGGCGACGGAAACGTGCCTTCGGTCACGATCAGGCCGGCATTAGCACGCTGGGCGTAGTACTGCTCGGCGAGGGGCGACGGCACGCCGGTGGCGTCGTCGGCGCGCGAGCGGGTCATCGGCGCCATGACGAAGCGGTTGCGGAGTGTGTGGCGTCCGAGGCGCGTGGCTTCGTAGAGGGAGTTCATGTCGATTCCTTAAGTGGAGGTGTAAGGACAGGATGAACTGATCCATTTAAGAGATAAAGGCCTACAATTGAATTCAGTGATCCATCAGTGGAGCAATCGACGTGGAACTGTTGAGTTACATGCGCCTCTTTGTCGAAGTGGCGCGCACGCGGAATTTTCGTCGCGCCGCCGAGGCGCTGGACATGCCGAATTCGACGCTCTCGCGGCATATTGCAGAGTTGGAGAAGACGATCGGCTTGCGGCTGTTGCATCGCTCGACGCGCAAGGTTGAGCTGACCGAGGCGGGCGAAGTGTATTTCAGGCGTTGCCAAAGCATTGTCGAGGAAGCGCGAATCGCACATGAGTCGCTGCTGGATGTGGTCGAGCGCCCGAGCGGCACGCTACGCGTATCGATGCCGGTCGATCTCGCCACCGGCTACCTGAGCCCGATCCTCGCGGATTTCGCCAAGGCTTATCCGCTGATTGCCTTCGAATTCGATCTGACGCCGCGACGAATCGATCTGCAGTCCGAACCTTTTGATCTCGCCCTGCGCATAGGACTGCCGCCGACCGCGCCTTCGATGCTAGTGGCGCGGCAGATCGCATTGCTGTCGCGTTATCTGTATGCGTCACCCGGCTATTTGAAGAAGGCGCCGCCGCTCGATGCCCCAGACGATTTGCGTCATCACGTCCTGTGCATCGCGCAAGGGGCGCTGAAGCAGGGCGATGCGCTGCGGACGCTTTATCGTGGAGACGAGGCAGTCGAGGTCATGACGCCCACGCGCTTTGCGATGAACAGTGTCGGGCTGAGCCAGTCGCTGGCGGTGCATGACGTGGGCATCGCCGCGTTGGATACCGAGCTCGCGCGCGATGATGTTGCGGCGGGACGGTTGCTTAGGGTTCTGCCGGAGTGGAGTCTGTCGCCGGTTCAGGTGCATGCGATTACGGAAACGCGATTATTGCCGGCGCGGACGCGGTTGTTTATCGAGTTTCTGAAGGGGCGGTTAAGCGCGGTTTGACGAGGACATTTAGTGGGAGTGAGTGGTTTCAGTATTCCTGCCGGCGAGGTACGAATCGTGCTGATAAAGGGACGAGTTTAGGCTGCCTGGTATGCGCAGCTTCTTGCCCAATCTCTCATCAGGAGTTGTACTAATGAAATGTCCCACTGAGCGGGTTTTACGAATCGTGACGGCCGTGGTGGCGCTAAGCGCCTTCTCGCCAATAATGGCGCGCGCCGATGATGCGCCGTCGCCATGTGCTGCGCTGAAGCGCATCGTCGCGGCCGCGCCGGATGGTTTCACGGGCTTGAGTCCGGCGGAAGTGAGCGGTGTTGCCCAGCCTTACGGTGACGATGCGCAATGCAGCGCGAGCCATGACAGCTATCAGTGCCTGTGGACACCACATCATGATGCGGGGTCTAGCGCTGATGCTCTGCAGTCGGTTGCCGCGGATATCGCGTCGTGTTTGCCTGCGGCGACGCATGATCTGAATACGCCGGGTCGTCAGCATTTTTATATCGGCTCGCGCGGTCAGCGCACGCAGATCATGGCGACGACGGCGGGGGCGAGCAAGCTCAAGCTGGTGGTGTCTGGCAAGTGAGGCGTCAGCCCGGCTGTTTGTGGCGCTTCCGAAGCAGCGGGGTGGAAGCTCGCTGCTTCAATGGGTTGGTGTGGTTGTTGGGGGGTTATCCACAGATTTATGAACTGAAGCTGTGGAAAACTTTGTCTGGTGCGGTAACGCATAGACCCACTCCGGTAACACACCGTTACATTGCTTGCGATGCGTAATGTACCTGTTGTCCACCTGACACCGGGTGTACGCGTTAATACAGCAGCGGCCAAATGGTTGGCCGCAAGTTGATTAACGGAAGAAGTAATGAAAATCGTTGCAAAGATTCTGGCTGCCACAGCCGTCGCGTTTGTCGTCCTTGCCCCGGCGCTGGCCGAAGCGCATTCGCACAAGGTATGTCACTACGACCATCATCATCACCGCGTGTGCCGGTGGGTGCGTTAAAGCGTCACCCCGCAGGTGCAGAAGAGCCCGTGATGCCATCCGGCACACGGGCTCTTTTTCGATTCGCCCTTTACTCCGGCAAAACCGCCACCGAAGCCTCGCTCGTCAACATCAGAAACGTCAGCGTCTCCTGCAGATAAAGCCGCACCACCTGATCGGTATGGCTCAAATAGCCGATGGAAAGATCCTGGCCAATATGCAGGTCAAAATCCCCGCCGCGCGTGGAGAGCACACTGCCGCCGTCGATCGCTGGCGCCCAGATGATCTCGCCGTTGATGAGCCGCTTGATATGCTCGAGCACCGGATACCCCTGATCGCTGGCTTCGCTCAGAGCGGTATAAGCATCGGCCCCTAGCAACACCGAATACGGACCATCCACCCCAGCAAGGCGCAACTGTTCGAGCGCCTTCGCGATCACAGCCGGATAGTTGGCCACGTCAGCCGGCAAGCTCAGTTTGGGATTGGACGACCCCTCGCGAATCCCGACGATATTCGCAGCCTTATAGCCATCGAAAATGGCCCGGTCTTCCGCATAGGCCAGTTGCTGCGCGGCGTCTTTGGCCGGCTGCCAGTCCGAATCTTCCGCGCCGCGTTCCACATCGTCGATCGCTTCGCGCGTCAGTTCGAACGGCACACGCAATTCCACCAGCGCTTTCACTTCCCGTTGACGCGCGCTGATGCCGGCTAGCGGCGGCGCAATAGCCGACTGATGACCCGTGCCCACGGCAGACAAACTCGCGCCACCCGGGCCTTGCAGATCCACCACGCGGCGGCCCGCAACAGAGCGCTTGAAGGTCCGGGCGACTTCTTCCTCGATCTCCGACCAGGCGGCAGCGGAGATTGGGGCGAGTTCGCGGTGCAGGTTATTCATGTTGAGGTGCTCCTTTGAGAGAGCCGATGTTCAGCGAACCATCGCTGACGGATTCGGCAGACGGTAGGGATTCGGGGGCGGGGGGTGTATCCGCAACCGCAGCGGGATCGCGATCGGCCAGCGCTTCGAGCAGCGGCGCCGACGGCACGAAGAACAGACCACCGGTGACCGCGCGGCTATAGTCGAGCAGACGGTCGTAATTGCCCGGCGGCCGGCCCACGAACATGTTCTCCAGCATCTGTTCGATCGGCGCCGGCGAGCGCGCGTAGCCGATAAAGTAGGTGCCGAATTCGCCGAAGCCAGGCCGGCCGAACGGCATGTTGTCGCGCAGGATCTTGACCTCTTCGCCGTTGTCGTCGATCGTCGTGAGCGAACTGTGCGAGTTGGTGGGCTTCACCGCTTCGTCCAGTTCGATATCCGCGAGTTTGGTGCGGCCGATGATGCGCTCCTGCGTCTCCACCGACAGCCCATTCCAGCCCGTCATGTCATGCAGATACTTTTGCGTGAGCACGTAGCTGCCGCCGGCAAACTCCGGATCTTCCTCGCCAACCACGGTGAACACAACCGCCTCGCGACCAGTCGGATTCTCGGTGCCGTCGACGAAGCCGATCATGGCGCGCTGGTCGAAATTGCGAAAGCCATGGATTTCATCGACGGTGGTGACGGCGCCGCTCAATCGGCCCATCAGTTGCGTGGCCAGTTCGAAGCACAGGTCCATCTGATTGGCGCGAATGTGCAGCAGGATATCGCCGGGTGTCGCGACTGCGAGCCGTTCGCCGGAGCCGAATTCGCGGAACGCGTGCAGATTGGCCGGACGCGGCGCGCCGAACAGCGCGTCCCATGCATCCGAGCCGAAACCGCACACACAGGACAGTCCGCCGGCCGGTACGCGCTTGCCGACCGAGCGCACCAGTGCGGCGATATCGGCGCACCACGCGCGCACGGTTGCCCGGCTGGCGGGATCCGGGTTGATGGTCGCAACAATGAAGATGGCACTGGGCGTTACCTGCACGGACACGGCTTGCGGTTCGTGGGTGACAGCAGCAGGGATCGGAGTATCGGACATCGCTTCGGCCTTTCAGGGCTGGCAGGTCAGGGAGGGTGGCAATGGACGCCCGGCAACAGCATATCGCACCCGAGGCGTCATAAGACGTGAAGGGTAGCAGGGAGCGGGGATTAATGCGTGACAGATGCGACGGAGGCCGCCGCCAGGCCGGTTGTTAAGGCCGCCGCGGGCCTGAGACGAAACCCGCCGATTTCGCGCGGGGCTGTCTGGATGGATTGTCTGATGGGTGCGCGCGCAGGCCTCGCCGATTGCAAAACCGGCTGGCCTTCCGCGCGTCGAGTTGAATGCGGATTGAATTACGCGCTACGGGTTCTGAGCGCCCAGTTCAGGCGTTTCTGCATGCTGGCGTTCGGATGGGCGAGGCGTTCGGCGAGCTGAGCCACGGCGCCGTCCAGTTGCGCCAATGTCTGGGCCTGGTCTCGACGATAGGAAGCCGTTACCTTGGATGTATCGGCCGCGCTCGTTGGCAGCTGGCGGGTCATGGAGGAGGCCGCTGCTTCGTCATAGCGGGCGATCATTGTATCGAGTCGCGCGAGAATCGATGCAGCGTGAGCGGAGGCGGTGTCGGGGAGCGCGGCGTGACCGTCTGCCGGCGTTACCGCCGTGTCCCCACCGTTCTGACGGCTCAGCACCCGCGCCCAATGCAGACAACTGAGCAACGAACCGGTGGCGAGTTCGACGCCCGGATTCCACACGAACACCCGTTGCGTCTGCAACGGCCGTAAGGCGATCCGCAGGTCATGCCAGCTTCGATCCAGCGCGCGCATTGACGTGCCCGCCGCCGCGCCCGATGGATGTCGAGCATCCGTTTCCGTCGTCAGCCGCACTACTTGCCGGAGCGCCGCGAGCACGGCGGCGATCCGTGCTTCGACGTGGCGCGTGGCCGCAAGCGGCATCATCAGAATGGCGACGGCAAACGACACGACGCAGCCCACCAGCACTTCCTCGATGCGCAACTGCACGAGCGGCCCCATCGCAAAGCCCAGCTGACCATAGACGAGACCGACCAGCACCGTGATAAAAAACACGCCCGGGGCATACGCATTCAGGATGTAATAGGCCCAGCCGAAAACGCACACCAGCATGGCCGCGATCATCAGCAACGGCGCATCGTGCAGCGTGGTTGCCAGCACCATGCTGGCGAGCGCGCCCGCGAGTGTGCCGGCCAGCCGTTGCGCGCCGCGGTAGACGGTATCCGCCCGCGAGCGCGTGCCGAGGAACACCACGTAGGTCGTGATCACGGCCCAGAACCAGCGCTCCGGCGAGAGTGAATGGCCGATCACCATGGCGAGCAACGCTGCCGTGGTGGCGCGTGCCGCCGGTAACCAGGCGAGCCTCGTGCGGATGTCGGCGAGCCATGCGGCGGCGCTTTTCGTGATGTGTGCTGCGGGTAGTGTCGGCGAGGCGCTTTGCGGCTTCGCTGCCTGCTTGAGGCGTTCGATTGCACGGCGTAACGCTTCAGTACCGGTAACTTCAACGGACGCCGAGCCGAATGTCAGCTGGCCAGCCGCCACTTCCAGTTCGACGAGGCATTCACGCAGTGCGGCCGTATCAGGCGAGTTCAGCAGCGCGAGTTGTTCCTCGAGCGCGAGCGCGGCTTCGTTCAGCTCGGAGACGCGGGCCGCCGTGGCCACATCGTGCGTGCGCGCTTGGCGGGTGGCAGCCAGCACGCGCTCCGCTCGCAGCGTCACGGTATGAACCGCCAGCCGCAAAGTCCGCGCCGCCCGCACGGGGACAAGCACGCGCCCCACCAGCGCGATCGCCACGGGACCGAGCATCGACAAGGCAATGGCTTGCGCGGCCTCGACCGCCGTCGGGTGCAGATAAAGCCCGAGATAAAACGTGACGACGCCGATCATCGCGCAGCCAAGCGCACGCGGCCCACAGGCCTGGCATAGCATGCCGATAAACATGACGAGCAGAAAGCCGGCGTCGCCCGCGAGCGGATAGCGGCTCAACATGGCGGCCACGGCGAAATTCGCGCAGGCGCACAGATAAAGGTAGAACAGGGTGACGAACCACGCGGTGCGGCGTGCGTCGCGCACGAACAGCGGCGCGATCATGCTGAACAGAACACCGAGGGCGGCAAGGGTGATGGGCAGGTGATGACCGGCCGTCCATGCGACGCTGGCAATGCCGCTCAAAAGGCAGGCAAGCGTAACGCGCAAGGCAGTGTGGAGGCGCACGAGTCCCGGGTCCGCAACCAACAGGCGGCCGGCGACGCGTGAAAACGCGACAGCAATCATGATCGATGATATCCAGGCGAATAAGTCGAGACCGGCTTTTGGCCGACTGCGACAGGGCGGGCATGAAACCCGCCTGCTTCAGATCGCCGAGCTGGGTGGTGAGCCGGGATCACCGGCTCACCACCCGTTCGACGACGAACTTCATGACCCGCGCATGACCGCATCGGCCGCAGCGAAAGACACCTGCGGAGCGGCGGCATGTTCGGGTTTTCCCGAATCATACGTGGTCAAAATTCGCGTTGTCCAGTCGTGCAAATTAATTTCTCTATGCGTCGCGTATGGAATTTGAAAGGAATGGGCGACCACGGCGCCGGTTGTGGGACACGCAAGGCCGTTCGCAACGCCGCCTGAAAGCAGCCGAAACGCGAACTCGCGGGTGGCGGCCTTGAGGATTTCGCCTTCTACGCACAGCAAATCGCCGAACCGGAATTTCCTCGTTCCAGTCTTTTGTTTAATACGTTTTCCTAAGCAAATGACGGTGCCTGATTGCATGCCGGATTGAGTTTCCAAATCAAGTGATTTCATGCGCGAACGCGTCGGATAACTACGCGCGCCTGGTCCCAGAAATCACGCTTTCCACAACGGTGGCAAAGCGCAGAAATGACTGCATTCAAGGCCTTTTCGTAAGGTCAATCCTCAGTATTGCCTCTCTCCAGGTTGGCATTTCACAACGTTTTTTCGACTTGACGTCCACTCCCAATGGACGCCCCGGTGTCGGCGTGCAAGCATCCGTCCCGTTGTGTGTTTCCGAACCCGAAAACTGCCGACGAATGCGTCATCGAATGCTCAATAAAAGTTCGAAAAAAACGCATCGTTTGAAAATTCTAACGCTTGGAGATCTTGATGAAGAAGCAGCTCATTGCACTGGCCGTATCCGCAGCATTTGCCGCCCCCGTATTCGCGCAGAGCAGCGTCACGTTGTACGGCGTGGTCGACGAAGGCATTAACTACACCAGCAACGTCCACGGCGGCAAAGAGTTCGAAATGGTCAGCGGCTACGCGCAGGGTAGCCGTTGGGGTCTGAAGGGTTCGGAAGATCTGGGTGGCGGCATGAAGGCCATTTTCCAGCTGGAAAACGGTTTCAACGCCAACAGCGGCACGCTGGCCGAAGGTGGCCGTCTGTTCGGCCGTCAGGCCTATGTGGGTATTGCGGACAACACGTATGGCACGGTCACGCTTGGCCGCCAGTACGATTCGGTGGTCGACTACTTTGCGCAAACCACTGCGAACGGCAACTGGGCCGGTTACCTGTTTGCCCACCCATACGATAACGACAACACCGACAACTCGTTCCGTCTGGACAATGCGATCAAATACGCCAGCCCGAGCTTTGGCGGCTTCCAGTTCGGCGGCGCGTATGCGTTCAGCAACGACACGAATTTCGCCAACGACCGCGCTTATAGCTTGGGTGGCCAGTACACCAATGGCGGCCTGCTGGTAGCGGCGGCGTATATGCAAGCCGACAATCCGGGCGTGACGACAGGCGGCGCGATCACTACCAATGACGCGAGCTTTATCGCCGAACGCATGCGCGTGTGGGGCGCCGGCGCCAACTACACATTCGGTCCGGCGACCGTGGGCCTGTCGTACAGCAACTCGAACTACAAGAACCCGACGGCAAATGGCTACATCAGCACGACCGCGCCTCTCGTGACGGGTTCGACGCTGAATGCGCTGAAGTTCCAGAACATCGAACTGAACGGCAAGTATCAGATCACGCCGACGTTCTACGTGGGCGCGGAATACGTCTACACGATTGAAAACTTCGAATCGTCGGCAGGCAACCTGAAGCCGAAGATTCAAACGGCCGGCCTGATGGCTGATTACAACCTCTCGAAACGCACCGACGTCTACATCCAGGGCGTGTACCAGAACGTCTCCGGCGACAAGACCCACTCGGTGCTGGACGATGGTTTCGTGCTCGGTACCGACGCACCGTCGTCGAGCTCAAGCCAGACCGTAGTCCGGATTGCCCTGCGCCACCAGTTCTGATTTTTTGCGCGACCACGCGGCATCACGTGACGGGGGGCGTGTGACGTGATGTCTTATTGGCTCATCGTGTATCGCGAGATACCTGATGAGCTTTTTTTTATGCTTTCTCGTTAGCGAGCGATACGCCGGCTAGAGGGCTAGACGATCGACGCTCACGGAGAAGATCATTTGTTAGTTAAGCAAATTAATGTAAAAAAAGATGATTGTTGGAGAGGGCGTCTTATCGGCCTCTAGGCGTGGTGAGTCCTGGTGTACCTGCCGGAGCCGTCATATATCCGCGTCAAACGGGGAATGTAAGCGCGGAATCTAAGCGCGGCAGGTCCGGCGCAGCGCGCATTGCACGGGCGTGCGATGCGACGGGCGCCGGTATTCGGCTAGACGCGTGTGCCGCTTAGCCGCCCTGTTCCTGCAACGTGAGCTTGCTGGTCACCGAAGTAACGCCTTGAACCTTCGCGGCCGCAGCCGTTGCAATCTTTTCCTGATCTTCAGTTTCGATGAATCCGGCCAATGTCACCTGGCCCGTCGCTGCTTTGCCGAAAACCACGATGTCCGCGGTTTGCAAGCCTTTGGTCTTATAAAGGGTTTGCTTGACCCGCTTCGAGAGAGCCCGGTTTGCGGCGCGTGCGTCTTTTTTGCTGGTGGGGGCTTGAGAAGTCGTCGCGGCGTCGGTGTCCGCACCGGATGCAGCCGTTTGTGCGTAAGCGGCGGTCGACAGCAGGGCCGTGATCGCGATACCGGCAAGCCATTTTCTCGAGTTCATAGTTTCACCTGTTGATTGTTAAGTAGAACAAGGTTGTTTACGCCAGGACTGTCTGAAAGGCACTAGGTTTCTACATGCAGAACATGGAGGCGGCCTGGTAGTGAAGTATTTGTATGGAGATGGCGGGTTTCACCACCGTCCGGATTTTCACGCACCAGAATAATGGGTCGCCCCGCGGAGCGCCATAAAACTCATGGCTCAAAACTCGATCACATCGCATAAAGGATGCATACGTTGGTATACATTGCATTTCGGTTTTGTGCCGAGTTTTTTTGCGCCACTCTCCGGGCGGGTCCGTGCGAGAAATCGCCGCTGCGGCCTTCCGCCAGACACACGCTCATTCACAATGCATCATGAAAAATGATGCCGAGCGTATGCCGCTGTCCCGAGCGCAGGCGGCTTACACCGTGACGTAAATTGACGCGATAGCTGCCGCGTGCGCCCTGTACAGGCCGGTGATGAACTGCGAACACCGCGGCGTCGCCCTGGTTTAGCGGCACCACCTCGGCACGTGACTGCATGCGTGGCCTTTGCTCGGTCATCACGAACTCGCCGCCGGTGAAGTCCTTTTCCGGCTCCGACAGCAGAACCACGATCTGCAACGGGAACACATGCTCGCCATAGAGATCCTGGTGCAGACAGTTGTAGTCATCCTGGACGTATTGCAGCATTAGCGGCGTGGGCCGGAACTGGCCGGCGTCGTGACAACGCCGGATGAATTCGGCGTGCTGGGCGGGATAGCGCACGTCGATGCGCATGATCTCGTTCCACCGGTTCGCGATTGGCACGAGATGCGGATAGATGGATGCGCGCAATGCATCGACCGGATCCGGCAGCGGATAGCTGAAGTACTTGTATTCGCCGCGGCCAAAGCCGTGGCGCGCCATCACGACGCGGCTGCGATACAACTCGTCGCGGGCATACAGCGCAGCAAGCGCGCCGCATTCCTGTGGTGACAGCAGATTGCGCAGTATCGCGCTGCCGTGCTGATCCAGATCGTGCTCGACGTCGCGCCAATCGACGGCGTCGACGCGCTGCGTCAGGTTCGCGTCCGTGACAGGCGCTCCAAGGGAAGCGCCTTTTGCATCCGCGAGGTGCGGGCGGCTGGAAAGTGGCTTTAGTAAGGTATTCATGCTCGGCTCCGAAATCTGCTTCAATAGATCAGGTGCAGTGTAAGAAAGCGCACGGCGCCAGACATCCCGGGTCTTGCTCTCCCATTCGACGGAACTCCGCCCTGGCCTTCCAGTCTGGAAGGTGTCAGGCCGCCGTCTTAACCAAAGCCAAACGCCCGGTTCAGAAATGCGAACTTCGCGGGACGTCCCGCAAGGTTCATAGTTAGACCCTATTAAGCCAATCCGGAGACCCGCGCATGTCTGCCTTAGCCGAGAATCTCGACGCCTGGCTCGAAAAGCAGGCCGTTGCCAAAGACGACATCACGGCGTTTCCGTTGCAGGCAATGGCGGCCACGCTGGATCGGATCGAAACGGGCAATAGCGTGCCGCCGCTGTGGCACTGGCTGTACTTTCTACCCGTTTCGCCGCTGGCTGAGGCAGGACCGGATGGCCATCCCCGGCGCGGAGATTTTCTGCCGCCGGTGCCGTTGCCGCGCCGCATGTGGGCCGGCGGGCGTCTCACGTTTCATGAGCCGCTGAAGGTGGGCGAGCGTGCGGTGCGCACTTCGACGATAGTGAATATCGAAGACAAAACCGGCCGTTCAGGCCGTCTCGTGTTTGTCACCGTGCAGCACAGCATTGAAGTGGCCGGTGAGGTGAAGATCGAGGAAGAGCACGACATCGTCTATCGTGATGCGCCGCATCCCGATGCCCCCCCGCCGAAGGCGGCGCCCGCGCCGGAAGGCGAAGCGTGGCGGCGCACCCTCCATGCCGACCCCGTCTTGCTGTTCCGCTATTCGGCGCTCACTTTCAACGCCCATCGCATTCACTACGACTATCCCTACGTGACCGGGGTGGAGGGCTATCCCGACCTGATCGTGCATGGCCCGCTGATCGCGACGCTGCTGGTAGACCTGGTACGCCGCGAACGGCCCGACGCCGCGCTGCAGAGCTTCGCGTTCAAGGCCTTGCGTCCTACCTTCGCCAACCGGCCCCTCACGGTGTGCGGCAAGCCGTCTGACGATGGCAAGACCATCGACCTGTGGGCCAAAGACCACGAAGGTTTTCTGACCATGCGCGCCACGGCTGCACTGGCCTGAAACCGGCAATGGCCTGAAGCCGGATAGCCGTCTGACGGAACCGTCGCCCTTCACCGCTCATTTCTAACCCCATTCCAAGCTCATCTTCCAAGCCGATTTCCATGCAAACGACGCAACAGGATTCTTTCCAGGACATTCGTGAAGCCGTCCGCGATCTATGCGAGCAGTTTTCCGGCGAATACTTTCGCAAGATTGATGAAGCGCGCGGCTATCCCGAAGCCTTCGTCGACGCGCTGACCAAAGCCGGCTGGCTCGCCGCGCTGATCCCGCAGGAGTACGGCGGCTCGGGGTTGGGTCTGACCGAAGCATCGGTCATCATGGAGGAAATCAACCGTGCGGGCGGAAATTCCGGTGCCTGCCACGGGCAGATGTACAACATGGGCACGCTGTTGCGCCACGGTTCCGCCGAGCAGAAGCGCAGGTATCTGCCGAAGATCGCCAGCGGCGAGTTGCGGCTGCAGTCGATGGGCGTGACCGAGCCCACCACCGGCACAGACACAACGAAGATCAAGACCACCGCCGAGCGGCGCGGCGACCGTTACGTGATCAATGGCCAGAAGGTGTGGATTTCACGCGTGCAGCATTCGGATCTGATGATCCTGCTGGCGCGAACCACGCCGCTTGCTGACGTGAAAAAGAAGTCGGAGGGCATGTCGATTTTCATCGTCGATCTGCGTGAGGCGATTGGTCACGGCCTGACCGTGCAGCCCATCCTGAATATGGTCAATCACGAGACCAACGAACTGTTCTTCGACAACCTCGAAATCCCCGCGGAAAATCTGATCGGCGAGCAGGGGCAGGGCTTCAGGTACATCCTCGACGGCTTGAACGCCGAGCGCACGCTGATCGCCGCGGAGTGCATCGGCGACGGTTACTGGTTTGTCGACAAGGTGTCCGCGTATGTGAAAGAACGCGTCGTGTTCGGCCGCCCCATTGGGCAGAACCAGGGCGTGCAGTTTCCGATTGCACGTTCCTTTATCAACGTCGAAGCCGCCAGCCTGATGCGTTTCGAAGCCGCGCGCCGCTTCGACGCGCATGAGCCGTGTGGCGCGCAGGCGAACATGGCGAAGCTGCTGGCCGCCGATGCGTCGTGGGAAGCGGCCAATGCCTGCCTGCAATTCCATGGCGGTTTTGGTTTTGCCTGCGAGTACGACGTAGAGCGCAAATTCCGCGAAACGCGCCTGTACCAGGTGGCGCCCATCTCGACGAACCTGATTCTGTCGTATGTGGCCGAGCATATTCTCGGCTTGCCGCGTTCGTTCTGAGTTGTTCTGCTTGTGAAGGCGAAGGAAGCATCAATGAGACCTCTCGACGGTATCAAGGTCGTCACACTCGAACACGCCATTGCGGCGCCGTTCTGTACGCGTCAACTTGCGGATCTCGGTGCGCGGGTGATCAAGGTGGAGCGTCCAGGCGTCGGTGATTTCGCGCGCGGCTACGATGAGCGCGTGCATGGCCTGTCGTCGCATTTCGTCTGGACCAACCGCTCGAAGGAGAGTCTCGCGCTCGATCTGAAGCAGCCGGAGGCCACAAAGATTCTCGAGGCGCTGGTCGCGGATGCCGACGTGCTGGTGCAGAACCTTGCGCCTGGCGCGGCGGACCGCCTCGGTCTGAGCTATGAGAAGTTGAGCGAGAAATATCCGCAACTGATTGTTTGCGACATTTCCGGTTATGGCGCGGACGGCCCGTATCGCGACAAGAAAGCCTACGACCTGTTGATTCAAAGCGAATCCGGTTTTTTGTCCATTACGGGTTCGCCCGGCGAGCCGGCCAAGGCGGGTTGCTCGATCGCGGATATCGCGGCGGGAATGTACGCGTATTCGAACATCCTGAGCGCGCTGCTGTTGCGGCCGCGCACCGGGCGTGGCTGCCGGATCGACGTGTCGATGCTCGAGAGCATGGTCGAATGGATGGGGTATCCGCTTTACTATGCGATCGACGGCCAGGCGCCGCCGGCACTTTCCGGCGCCGCGCACGCGACGATCTACCCTTACGGTCCGTTCCCCGCAGGGGACGGCAAGACGATCATGCTGGGCCTGCAAAACGAGCGCGAATGGAAATTGTTTTGCGATCAGGTGCTCGTGCAACCCGAACTCGCCACGGACCCGCGCTTTGCGTCGAACTCGAAACGAACGTCGGCACGCGACGCACTGCGCGCCGTGATCGTCGAAGCGTTTGCACCGTTGACGGCGACCCAGGTGATCGAGCGGCTCGAGGCGGCCGGCATCGCCAACGCGCAAATGAATACGCTCAACGACGTGTGGGTGCATCCGCAACTGGCGGCGCGTGAGCGGTGGCAGGAGGTGGGCACGCCGGCCGGGAGGATCCCAGCCTTGTTGCCGCCGGGTCTGCCGGCGAACTTCGAGCCGCGTATGGATCCGGTGCCGGCGCTTGGCGAGCATACCGAGGCCATCCTGCGCGAACTTGGTTACGACGGTGCGCAGATCGAAGCGTTGCGCGCCGCCGGCGCGATCTGAATTTGTCCGTGTTGCTGCTGTGCCCGCTGCGTGGCATTGGCGGCAACCTTCTACGAACCCTACGCGAGCCGATTCCATCATGACCGATCACCCAAGCCTCACGCTGGCGACCTTCGCCGCGCAACTGAAGTTCGACGCCATCCCGGCAGCGGTTGTCGAACGCACCGTCAATCTGTATGTGGACTGGCTGGGTTCGGCGCTGGCCGGCAAAGGCGCACGTCCGGTGGAGACGATTGCGCAGTTTGCGCGTCAGGCGGGTGGCGACGCGTCGGACGCGCCTTGCGAAATCCTGATCGACCGCAGCCGCGCGACGCCTTATTTCGCCGCAATGGTGAACGGCGCCGCGTCGCACTTCGCCGAGCAGGACGACGTACACAACGGTTCGGTGTTCCATCCGGCCACGGTGGTGTTCCCGGTGGCGCTGGCGTTGGCGCAAGCCCGTGGCGCGTCGGGCCGCGAGTTCATCGCGGCGGCGGTGGCGGGTTATGAGGTGGGCATCCGCATCGGCGAATTTCTCGGCCGCTCGCACTACAAGGTGTTCCACACCACCGGCACCGCTGGCACCGTGGCCGCTACGGCCACCGCCGGGCGGCTGCTCGGCCTCACACCCACGCAGATGCTGGACGCGTTCGGCTCGGCGGGCACCCAGGCGAGCGGTCTGTGGGAATTCCTGCGTGACGCTGCGGATTCGAAGCAACTGCACACCGCCATGGCCGCCGCGAATGGTCTGATGTCCGCTCAACTCGCCAGCGCAGGCTTCAAGGGCGCGACCCATATCCTCGAAGGTGCCCAGGGCATGGCGGCGGGCATGTCGAGCGACGCCGACCCCGCGCGTCTGGTCCACCGGCTAGGCAGCCGTTGGGCGATTGCCGAGACTTCGTTCAAGTACCACGCGGCGTGCCGCCATACGCATCCGGCGGCGGACGCGTTGCTGGCCGTGATCCAGCAGCACCATCTTGCGCCGCAGGACATCGCGAAAGTGACGGCCCACGTGCATCAGGGCGCCATCGACGTATTGGGCGCCGTCGTGACACCGCGCACCGTGCATCAGGCGAAATTCAACATGGGTACCGTGCTCGGGCTGGTCGCGCATCACGGCTATGCGGGGGTTACCGAGTTCGAGCAGGGCTTTGACGCCGCCGCGATTGCCGCCTTCCGCGACAAGGTGGAGATGGCCTTCGACACCGAAGTGGACAGCGCCTACCCGGCCCGCTGGATCGGCAAGGTCACCGTCCTGACCCGCGACGGCCGCACGCTGCACGGCCGCGTCGACGAGCCGAAGGGCGATCCGGGCAACACGCTGTCGCGCGATGAAATCGAAACCAAGTTTCAGCGGCTCGCGGCATTTTCCGGCGCGGCTTCGCAGGAAGATGCCTCCCGCCTGCTGGGGAGCGCCTGGCAGATTGCCTCGCAAGCGCGCGTCGAATCCGTGTTCGATGCGGCCGAGGTCACCGCATGACTGCCGCGCTGCCCCGTTCCTACCTGTTCGTGCCGGGCAACCGGCCGGAGCGCTTCGAGAAAGCACGTGCGGCGGGCGCGGATGCGGTCATCCTCGATCTTGAGGACGCGGTGCAGCCCGACGAAAAGCCGACCGCGCGCGCCTCCATCCTGGCAGCGGCGGACGCAGCTCGCCCGGCGTGGGTACGGATCAACAGTTCCGAGACCGAGTGGTTTGCCGACGACATCGCCGCGCTGGCGGGCCATCCCGGCGTCGCGGGCATCGTGTTGCCGAAGGCGGAGACGCCGGAGCATGTCGCCGCCGTGCTGGCGCACGCGCATACCGCGCTCGGCGTGTTGCCGATCGTCGAGACGGCGCGCGGCTTTGCCGGTCTGACGGCGTTGTGCGCCGCGCCGCGCGTGAGCCGCATCGTGTTCGGGACGCTCGATTTCCAGATTGATCTCGGCATCGACGGCGATGGCGAGGAATTGCACCAGTTTCGCTCGCAGATCGTGCTGGCGTCGCGGCTGGCGGGTATCGGCGCGCCGGTCGACGGCGTCTCGACCACCATCACCGACGCGGCGGCGATCGAAGCCGACGCGCGGCGCGGACGCCGTTTTGGCTTTGGCGGCAAGCTGTGCATCCATCCGAAGCAGATCGACGCAGTACACCGCGCTTACGCGTGGAGTGCCGCCGAGCAGGCTTGGGCCGCGCGCGTGCTGGAGGCGGTGGACGCGAGCCGGGGTGCCGCGGTGGCCGTCGACGGCAAGATGGTGGATTTGCCCGTGATCCTGAAGGCACGGCGGATCGTGGAGCAGAGTTAACGCCAGCAAAACACCGGCTTCCAATAATGCCAATTCCCACGCCGCGCGGGCTGCTGCAATCTTAGCCTGTTCAGGCGAGGGCCACCCGAAGCCGCGCCGCCCAGGAACTTGCGCCAGAGCCGCCGTGCCATCCAAGACGGCCAGCAAGTCCCGTTGATCGCGGCCCCGTCCGCGTTTGCACGATCAGGAGACACAGCTTGGCAACCGTCAATTCCGGCGCGCGGCTCGACCGCCTGCCTATCAGTCGTTTTCACTGGCAAATTCTTGGCCTGATCGGCGCAGGTGCGTTCCTCGACGCCTTCGACATCTACCTGGCCAACGGCTCGCTCGCGGCAATGGTCAAAGCCGGCTTTACCGACCTGCGGCTCGGCTCGTTTTTCATTTCCGCCACCTTCATGGGCATGATGATCGGCGCGGGCTTATCAGGCTATCTGGGCGACCGCTTCGGGCGGCGCTATTCGTATCAGGCAAACCTGGCGATCTTCGGGCTCGCCTCGCTGGCTGCGTGCTTTGCACCGAATATTTACTGGCTCATCCTGTTGCGCTTCCTGATGGGCATTGGGCTCGGCGCCGAACTGGTGGTGGCGGCCGGCACCTTGTGCGAGTTCGTGCCGCCTGCCACGCGCGGCCGCTGGACCTCGTTGCTGGCGCTCATCATCAACTCGGGCTTGCTCGGCGCCACCGCCGTCGGTTACTGGGTGATTCCGCATCTGGGCTGGCGCTACATGTTTGCCATTGCCGGTGTCGGCGCGCTGATCGTCTGGTTTTTACGGCATCGGATGCCAGAATCGCCGCGCTGGCTCGAAACGGTTGGCCGTCTGGACGAAGCAGAGGCAACGGTCGCGGCCATCGAGCGGCAGGTCGAGGCGCGCGTCGGCAAGCTGCCACCGGTGGCGCGCGTGGTCAGCCACGAAGTGCCGGCCGCGCCGCTTTCGGCGCTTTTCGCGCGCGGGATGATCGGCCGTACTCTGGTGGCCGCGCTTACCTGCATGGCGATCAATATGTCGCTGTACGGTTTCGTCGCGTGGCTGCCCACCTTCTTCGTCAAGGAAGGGCTGACCATCGTGCAATCGCTGGGTTTCGTGCTGTTGATGTCGTTCGGTGCGCCGATGGGGGCGGTGGTCGGCTACCTGGTGACGGATCGCATCGGGCGCCGCAACGGCATCGTGCTGTTCTCGCTGCTGACCATCGTGCTCGGCTTCATCTACGTACAGATGCGCGCACCCGTGGCAATTTCCATCATGGGCTTTGCGCTGGTTACGACCATCTATACGGTGTGCACACTGGGCCTGTTCGGTTATATCCCGGAGTTGTTCCCGACCGCGCACCGGCTGCGTGGCACCGGTATTGCCGGCACTTGCGGCCGCGCTGCGTCAATGACGACGCCTTACGTGGCGCTTGTCTTGTACACGCACTTCGGCGTGACGGGTGTGGTGGCAATGGTGGGTGGTGTACTCCTGCTGCTTAGCGTGGCGATTCTTGCGCTACGTATCGAAACCAGTCAGCAGACGCTTGAAGAGATTTCGCCAGACATCAGCGCGTCCGAGGCGAACCCGGGCGAAGTGCTGGGGAGCGGAGCAGTGTAACTGCCGGGATAAAGCAGGGCTATAGGCCATTCGGCCGACTTTCCGCCTCGCCGCCGCAGAGATATGCTGGGGTTTCCAGACACGCACGGTGTGTCGTGAGGGAGGGAAATCTGGCTATGTCTCATCAACCATGCGCTTTGACGAATGGCGCAATGAACGGACCGACAAGCGGGTCAAAATGCGGACCCGCAAGTGGACCAACAAGCGGACCAACAAGCGGACCAACAAGCGGACCTACAAGCGGACCTACAAGCGGACCTACAAGCGGACCTACAAGCGGCGGAAAACCCAGCACCTATGTTCTGGTCCACGGTGCCTGGCATGGTGGCTGGTGCTGGGGCGCGGTCGCGCAGATCCTGCGTGCGCAAGGCCATCGGGTTTTTACGCCGACGCTTAGCGGGCTCGGTGACCGTGCCCATTTGCTCTCGCCACAGATCGGCCTTGATGTGTTCATCGAAGACGTCGTCGACGTACTCGAAGCGCAAAATCTGTCCGAAGTGATTCTCGTTGGGCATAGCTTTGGCGGCTTGACGCTGGCGGGCGCGGCCGACCGTGTGCCGCAGCGCATCCGTCAACTGGTGTTTCTCGACGCCGTCGTGCTGTCTGATGGAGAGACGGTATTCTCGCGGCTTGCGCCGGAGATCGTTGCCGCGCGCACGAAACAGGCGCTGGAAACCAGCGGCGGCCTCACCATTCCTGTGCCGCCTGCCAATGCCTTCGGCGTGTTCGAGGCCGAACAGGTCGCTCTCCTTGAGCGTCACTGCACGCCCCATCCTTTGAAGGCCTTCAACGACCCCATCGCACTAAAGGGACCGCCCGGCGGCGCATTGCCGAAGGTGTATATCCAATGCGTCGATCCTGTCTACGCGCCGCTGCAAAGCAGCCGCGACTTCGTCAAATCGCAGCAGGGTTGGGCGTGGGATGAAATCGCGACGGGACACGATGCCATGGTGAGCGCGCCGGGTGCTTTGGCGGAGAAGTTGCTGGCGTTTGTTTGAACAAGCGGCAGAACGACTGAATACCTCTGGCCATTTTCGATGGGCGTGCCTTCGGCAGTCTGACAGAGCAGACCGAACGGCGAATTCGGCTATTCCGAACGCTTGCTTCATGCCCGGTTAAGATTGCCGTTTGCCAGCGCTCACTTCTTCGGTTTCCATCCAATGCATTTTGATTTTGTAGACCTGCGGCTGATCGTCAACATCGCCGACACGAAGAACCTTGCGCGCGCCGCGGAGCGCTCTCATCTCTCTGCGCCCGCCGCGAGCAACCGGATCAAGAATCTCGAGGAGCAACTGGGCTTCAAATTGCTGTATCGAACCAGCCAGGGGGTGACGCCCACGCCGGCCGGCGAGGCGTTCGTCCATCACGCACGCCTCGTGCTCGAACGTGTCGAGCATCTGGCGGGCGACATGCAGGAGTACGGCGAGGGTATTAAGGGCCACGTGCGCATCTGGGCCAACACCACGGCGATCAGCGAATTCCTGCCGACCGTGCTGAGCCACTTCCTGCGCGACCATCCCGACGTCAATATCGATCTGCGCGAAGTGTTGAGCGGCGAGATCGTCAAGGGCGTGGCGGATAGCGCGACCGACATCGGCATCGTCGCGGGCAACGTGCATGCCGAGCATCTGGAGATGCTGCCTTATCGCGACGACCGGCTGATTCTCGTCACGTCGAAGGATCATGCGCTGGCGCACGAGGTTTCGGTCGACTTCGCGCAGACGCTTGAGGATAACTTCGTCGGCTTGCCAACCTCGAGCGCGATTCATGCGTTCGTCACGAGCGCCGCCGACACCCTCGGCGTGCGGCTCAAACTGCGCATCCAGGTCGGCAACTTCGAGGCCGCGTGCCGGATGATCGAGGCGGGAGTGGGCATCGGCATCGTACCGGAGTCGGTTGCGCTGCGTCACGCAAAGACCATGCAGATCGCCCTCGTGCGTCTGAACGACGGCTGGGCCGAGCGTAAGCTGAAGATCTGCGTGCGCAGCGTCAAGGATCTGCCGCCCTTCGCCCGCGCGCTGGTCGATCGGTTAATGGTAGACGGCTGAGGGAAAAATTTTCCAATAAGAAACATGCATGCTGGCGATCGGGGCGTGGTCCGCGGCGGCTGGCGGCGGCCGAGATTGCAGTTTCTCCATGCGCTTCGAGCCGCCAAATGCGGCTTGAAATAGAAGGCAAAACGCCCCGTTCGCCGCGGCCGTACAGCCGCGATTGCGCTTGCTCCCATAAAACCCCACGTGTATAGTTTCCGAACTTACTCTTGTTTCGCATTGGAAATAAAAGGGATTTTGCATATGAACGCTTCGACCATCCTTGCCGATCTCGGCATCGCTCAGGCGGCGCAAGCCGGCGACATTGCGGTTCATTCGCCCATCTCCGGTGAACTCATCGGCCGTGTGGCCAGCAACACCGCGGCTGAGGTCGACACGGCGCTCGCCAATGCGAAACAGGCGTTCGGCGCATGGCGTAACGTGCCGGCGCCGCGTCGTGGCGAACTGGTGCGTCTGCTTGGTAATCGGCTGCGTGAGAAGAAGCAGGCGCTTGGCAGCATCATCACGCTCGAAACGGGCAAGATCCTCCAGGAAGGGTTGGGCGAAGTGCAGGAAATGATCGACATTTGCGACTTCGCGGTCGGCCTGTCGCGTCAGTTGTACGGCCTGACGATTGCCTCCGAGCGTCCCGGTCACCGCATGGCCGAATCGTGGCATCCCATGGGCACCTGCGTGGTGATCTCGGCGTTCAACTTTCCGGCGGCTGTCTGGTCATGGAATGCCGCGCTCGCGCTGGTGTGCGGTAACGCCGTGATCTGGAAGCCATCCGAAAAAACCCCGCTCACCGCCCTGGCCGTCAATCAGATCTTAAGCGACGCGCTGAAGGAATTTGGTGACGCGCCCGCTGGCCTGACGGCGCTGATCAACGGTGGCCGCGAGGTGGGCGCGAAACTCGTCGCCGATCCGCGTGCGTCGATCGTCAGCGCAACCGGCAGCACCGAAATGGGTCGCACCGTTGGCGTCGAAGTGGCGAAGCGCTTTGGCCGCTCGCTGCTCGAACTCGGTGGCAACAATGCCGGCATCGTCGCGCAGAGCGCGGACCCCGAACTCGCGTTGCGCGGCATCCTGTTCTCGGCGGTGGGCACGGCGGGTCAGCGGTGCACGTCGCTGCGCCGCCTGTTTGTGCATGAGAGCGTGTATGACCAGACCGTCGAGCGCCTGAAGCAGCTCTACAGCAAGGTGCCGATCGGCAACCCGCTCGAAAAGGGTACGCTGATGGGGCCGCTGATCGACAAGCAATCGTTCGCCCGCATGCAGGAAGCGCTGCAACAGGCGGTTGCGGAAGGCGGCAAGGTGTTCGGCGGCGAGCGCGTCGAAGTGCAGGGTTATGAAGGCGGTCACTATGTGCGTCCGGCGCTGGTGGAAATGCCGTCGCAAACAGCCGTGGTGTTGAAGGAAACCTTCGCGCCGATCCTCTACGTGCTGCGTTATCAGGATTTCGCCGAGGCGATCGAGGCGAACAACGCCGCGCTGCATGGCTTGTCGTCGTGCGTGTTCACCACGGATCTGCGGGAAGCGGAACGGTTCCTGTCGGCGGCGGGCAGCGACTGCGGCATCGCCAACGTCAATATTGGGCCGAGCGGCGCGGAAATCGGCGGCGCATTCGGCGGCGAGAAGGAAACGGGCGGCGGCCGCGAGTCGGGTTCGGATGCGTGGAAGGCCTACATGCGCCGCGCGACCAACACGGTCAACTATTCGTCGGCATTGCCGTTGGCGCAGGGTATCGACTTCAATATCGGCTAAGTATCTGCGGGACGTGGCCCGCTCAACTGCCCCGGGGTCAGTCGAGCGCGCTCGTCACGTTCAGCGAGCCGCCACAGCGTCATTCAGTAGCTGTCAACCCGTGTTCGACTGGCCGTCTGTTGATGCGGCTAGCGCCTGCCTTAGGTGGAGCAAGTCGTGAATTCGAAAGTCGTCATCGTCGGCGGTGGTGTGATCGGCAGTTCGATTGCGTACTTTTTGCGGGCGGCAGATCCCACGATCAATGTCACCGTGATCGAGCGCGATCCGACCTACGCGCGTTCGTCGTCGGCATTGTCGGCGGCCTCGATCCGTCAGCAATTCTCGACGCCGCTGTCGATCCAGATGTCGCTGTTCGGCATCGAGTTTTTGCGTTCGATCGGCGAGCGGCTTGAGATCGACGGCGCCAAACCCTCCATCGATCTGCACGAAGGCGGCTATCTGTTTCTCGCCACTCCCGCCGGCGAGTCGACCCTGCGCGAAAATCATGCATTGCAGAAGAGCCTTGGCGCCGACATCAGTCTGCTCGACAAAGCCGCCTTGCAGGCGCGCTTCCCCTGGCTCAATACCGAGGACCTCGCGGCAGGCGCCTATGGCGAGAGCGGCGAGGGCTGGTTCGACGGCTATGGTCTCGTGCAGGCTTTGCGCAAGAAAGCGCAGGCGCTCGGCGCGCGCTACGCGGCCGCTGACGTGGTGGCGCTGCACCGCGACGGCAGGCGTGTCACGCAGGTGGTGACCGCAGGCGGCGAAACCATCGCCTGCGACGTGTTGGTGAACGCCGCCGGCGCGTGGTCGCGCAAGCTCGCGCAGATGATCGGTGTCGACATTCCGGTGTTTGCGCGCCGCCGCAGCATTTTCAACGTCAGTTCGCCCGCGCAACTCGAAGGCTGCCCGTTATTGATCGATCCAGGCGGCGTCTATTTTCGCCCGGAGGGCAAGTCGTTCATTTGCGGCACCTCGCCTGCCGCCAACAACGACCCGGACGACCTGCCGCTCGATGAAGTCGATCACGCGCTGTTCGACGAGGTGATCTGGCCGACGCTGGCGCATCGCGTGCCGCAATTCGAAGCGTTGCGGGTGCAGAACTGCTGGTCGGGGTATTACGAATACAACGTGCTGGATCAAAACGCGATCATCGGCTATCACCCGGATGTCGATAACTGCATTTTCGCCAATGGCTTTAGTGGGCATGGGCTGCAACAAGGACCGGCCACGGGTCGCGGCATCAGCGAATTGATCCTGCATGGCCGCTACACGACGCTGGATCTGTCCTCGCTGAACTTCCAGCGCGTGCTGGAGAACCGGCCCATTGTCGAGAAGAACGTGGTTTAGGCCTGTCTATCCCATTCGCAAGTGCTGCAACCAGGCAAAGCCATGCGCCTCATGCAGCCAGCCATGTCCGGCCACGAACCAGGCAGCGATCCACGAAGCGCCCACGACCAGCAAATCGCAGTGGCCGCTATTCCACCAGTTGAGCGAGTGACGTCCTGCGATCCACGGCACGCCCATCGGGTTGGGCCAGTCGGCGAGCAGATGCATTAACCCGCCACAGGCAAAACCGAACGCGAGCGCGGCGAGCGGCTGATGGTGTGCCAGTTCGCGATAAGAAAACAGCAGCAGTGCGATCCAGCCGATTCCCCAATGCGTGACGGTGCGATGCGTGATCCACAGACGCCGTCTGCGTGACCACCACGCTACTTCCATCCAGTCCGGCGCCGTGCCGCCCGCCACCGCCGCGATGAAGCTCAGCAATACCCACAGATGAAACGGACCGCCCGCACCGCTGCGCGCGACAATTGCCGCCGCGATGACGCCGGCCGCGAAGCCGGTGGCGTGATGTGCTTTGTTCGATGCCATCGATAGTGCGCGGCGCCGCGCGCGCCGACTGAATACAAAGGGCGGCTATGTTCGCAGATGCCCGCGCAAAAAGACAGCGCCTGAACCTGCAATACCTGCCGCCTCGTCACCCTCGCCTGTCGTTAAGTCGCGCAACGCGCAATGTCGAAGCGCATTTCCGGCTCCGGCGGGTCGTCCGGCGCGTTGGCCGGTCGCATGACCTTGATCACCGCGCCGGCGCTGACGGGCGTCAAGGTCACGAAGTAGGCCGTGTCCGAACCCGAGCCGACGGCCAGTTCAGTCGAACCGCCCACCGACGACGCCTGCACGCGTGACAGACGGCTTTCAAGGCATTCGGTGATGTAAGACGCCGTGCGCTGTGAGGTCACGTACACGAGCGGCTGCGAAGCATCGCGCGTAGGACCGGACGAGCCGCACGCGGCGAGCGCGAGAGCAGCGGGAGCGAGCAGAAGAAGTTTTTTCATGATCGGATCGTCGGTGTTCCCGGTCTTTTGCGGGAACAGGGGCACGGGCGGAACAGGGTGCTCCGCGACGAAACCGCCGTTCAGCCGCGACGAGTTCATGATGAAATCGCGGCGCAGACGACGGCCGGCCAAGTATACCTGCACGCATGCCGCATATTCGAGTCATGCGAAGACGATTTGCGCATAAAAATCGGCGCATAAAAAAACGCGCGCGTGACACTGTCACGCGCGCGTTGTCGACAGACCGGATCGTGCGATCCGGCCCCGCAGCTTCTTTAGAAGCGGTGACGCAGACCCACCGTCGCTGCCACCTGGTTGCCCGTCGACGACGGAGCCAGCGTGTTGATCATCGCGACGTTCGCGCTGCCATCGCCGAGTTCACCCGAAGCGTGCTGGTACACGCCTTCCACGTAAACGTCGGTGCGCTTGCTGAGCGAGTAGTCGGCTTGCAGCGAAACGGTATGCCACTTCGGATCGCCCGAAGTCGTGCCGCCCGTTGCCTTGCCGTCCGTGAACGTGTACGCGCCATTCAGGCTCAGAGCCGGCGTCAGAGCGTACTTGCCGTTGATTTCATAGTTGTCGAGGTGCAGATTCGTACCCGTCGGAACCGTGAAGCCCACGCCGCCCTGCGAACCGGCGATCAGGTTGTTGTCCTGCGTATGCGTCCACAGCAGGCCAACCGTAGCCGGACCGTAGGAGTAGTTCGCGCCCACGCCATACGTGCGCTGCAGGGCTGCCGTCAGGTTGGCGTTGTTGCCGTCGCCAGCCGAAACCGCGCCGCCCGTGTTCGCGTTGTTCAGCGAGTTGTTCAGTTGCAGGTAAGCAGCTGCAACGTTGAACGGACCGTTGGTGTACGAAGCGCCCGCACTGTATGCACGGTTGTTCGCGAAGCCGCCAGCGTCATTGCTGAAGCCATACAGGCCGCCGAAACGGAAGCCCGAGTAGTTCGCGCTCTGGTACTTGACCGCGTTCTTGATCGAGTACGAATTGTCGAGGTTGTCGTTGTCGAACGGGTGAGCGGCGAGGTTGTTGCCGTAGCCCGAACCGGCTTGCGACAGCGGGCCGAGATAGTCGACCACGGAGTCATACTGACGGCCCAGAGTCACCGTACCGTACTGGTCGCTCTGCAGGCCGACGAAAGCCTGGCGGTTGAACAGCGTGTTGCTTTCGGTGAACTTGCCGCTATTGATGTTGAAGCCGCTTTCCAACGTGAAGATGGCATGCAGACCGCCGCCGAGGTCTTCGCTGCCGCGCAGGCCGAAGTACGTATCCGACACCGAGCCGCTACCTTGCTGCCAGTTATTGTGGCCGCCCTGGTTGTTCGAATAGACGAGACCTGCGTCCAGCGTGCCGTACAGCGTGACGCTGCTTTGTGCGTGAGCATTGATGGCGAACGCGCCCATGACGCCCGCGATGATGAGGGTTTTTTTCATGCTTTATAAACTCCGAGACAGTCTGTAGAGAATCACCTTGCAGGACTTAATGCCGATGCCACTGGCCGCCTGAGGATTCGAGCGAAGTGTATTCCCCCTGATGAATTGATTGGCGTCATCCCGCGCAACAGTACTTTCCTGAATCAGGAATGCCGGAATTTATTTTCCTAAGTGCAAGTAAATAAAGCGATTTTATGGATGGCGGAAAATGCCTGAAGACGCTGTCAACCTTTTTCGTGTTGCACCTGCGCGACGCCCGTCCGGCGCGGCTGAGCGCCTTACGAATTACAAATGTAACAAGCGGTCTTATATTGTTCGGATTTGCGAAAGAGACTATTCCGAAGCGCGTTGTGATTACTTGAGGTTACTGGCTTTACAATTCGTCTGCCCCTTGACCAAGGGTGTCTTTTTTTCATCTGTTTATACGCGGCCTTCGGGCCGCGTTTTTTTATTCTGTATTAAGTTTGATTATAAGTTCCAACTGATTGCGAAAAATATTTTTCTAGGAACCGCAATAATCTCCGGTCCTGGCCGTTCGGCGTAGGCCGTACCCTGGCGCTGCCGGGGCGGGTAGAATCCAGCCCTTGTGCTGATGAAGCTGTCCCGACCTGAGCGACCTGTAATGACCGATACCCCCCTTCCTCCGCCCGATTCCGCTGCCGACCGTGCGACGGAAGACCTCCCCGAGGCGCCCGAAGTCCAGCACGACCCGCGTTTGTGGCGCGACGACGGCTGGACCGCGCGTGTCATCAAGAACGAGGACGACGACGGCTGGGCGGTGGAAATGATCAAGGACGGCGAGCCGGAGCCCGCCCTGGTCGGTCCGTGGACCATGGGCCGCGACAAGAAGAATCCGAAGCCTCTCGATACGGGCGCTTTCAACACACTGGTGAAGACCGCATCGGAAGTGCTGCGCCGTCACGAGCAGCAACTGCACGCGCAACTGCACAAACGCGTGGCGGTGGATTCGCCCTCGGGCGACGGCGAACTGCAGATCACGCTCGACATCGTGCCGAGCGAGGACGACCCCTACGCGCTATTGACGGCTTTCGACGCTTTCGGCGAGCAGCTTGCGCAGGTGAAGGTGGCGCCCAACTTCAAGTTAGCCAGGGCGAGCGCTGCCGCCTGGGTTGAAAACGGCTTTCGCCGGCCTAACTGAGACCAGGTATGGGCGTGGTGGCGGGCTCGCGCTATCCAGACTCAAACCCAAATCGCGCGCGGTCAGCGGCCAGCCTGGGTGAACCGCTGCCGTTCGGGGCGGCTCGCACCGGGCTGCGTCAGTTCCGCTTGCAGAAAATCGCGGTGATATGCGGCCCGACGTGATGCACGATCGCCGCGCTGCCGGCCTGGGTGACGGCGTCCTGCACGCTCGAATCGCTGCCGAACACCACGGCGCCGTAGGCCGAATTGGCGAGCGGTTCGCCGTCGCCGGTGCGGAACATCGGATCGTCCTTCTCGAAGCCGACCACGGCGAATACGTGGAAGCCGAAGGCGCTCAGATCTGCACCCTTGGCGGGGCGGAATGCGTTGATCGAATTGCTTTCGACGCGCATCGGCGTGGGCTCGATCAATTGCTGTTCGGCGAGATCCGCGATGAACTGGTGGCCGGACTCGTTGCAGGCAAGCGGAGCATCGAGCGCGGCCGCGTGGCAGGCGAGCGGCACAGCCGCCGCGCAGAGGGCGAGGAGAACGGACGAAAAAACGTGCTTCATAAGCTTCAGGTCACGCGAGCGCAGTGGCAAGTTCGCAACGGAGTTGGACAAAAAGATGGGCGCGGCAGATGCCCTCGACGCCAGTGTGCAGATCCTGTTACACGGCGTTACGCCGTAACTGGACACGCACTTTACCAACGTTCGAAGATTTTTGCTTCACACGGTTTCTGTCAAGGATTGACGGGGAAATTAGCTCGGAAAACAGCAAGGATTCCCGTAACCGTATATATTTCCGGGTTATGAATTCTCGACCATCATCTTTAAAAAACGTTCCGGTCCCGAAAACATGGGACGCAAGGCTCGCTCGCCGCCTTGTGACGCCGCTCGTGGACACGTTTGTGACACCCAATCAGCTCACTACACTGCGCCTCCTGATCGGCCTCGCAGGCGCGCTGTGTCTGGCTCGCGGCGGATTTGCCTGGTCCAATGCGGGGGCGCTGCTGATCGTCCTGTCGAACTTCGTCGACCATACCGATGGCGAGCTCGCGCGCATCAGCGGCAAGTCAAGCCGGATCGGTCATTTTTACGACCTGGCGTGCGATGCCATCGTAACGATCTCGCTGTTCGTGGGTATGGGACTCGGCATGGGCGCCGCGCATCTGGGCGACCGGGTCGTGCCGGGTGTGCTCCTCGGCGGCCTCGCTGGCGTCGCGGTCGCGGTGATCTTCTTCCTGCGCATGCGGATCGAGGACATGGAAGGCAAGGCGGGCACCAAACAGGCCTCCGTGGCAGGTTTCGAGACCGAGGACGTGCTCTATCTGCTGCCTATCGTCACCCTGGCCGGCATCGTCGCACCGTTTGTGGTGACCGCGTCGATCGGCGCGCCGCTCTTTGCCCTTTGGGTGATCGTGGACTTCCGCCGGGCGCAGCGCCGCACGGCGCTGCCGGCCGCCGAAACCAGTCCCATGCAGGTTAGTCCATGAGTACGCAGGCCGAAGATGATTTGATGGCTCAAGCCTCGTCCGACCCCTTATCCGCCGCGCCAGCGCCCGCAGAGGCGCCAGGTCCCGCCCCCGAGGCCGACCGTGCCGTGGCCGCCCGCACGCGTGAATTCGACGTGGCGCGCCTTGCCAAAGACTTTGCCGGGCAGGGCGCCTTCCTCTACATGGAGGATTTCCTCGCGCCCGAAGTCACCGCGCAACTCGTGCATAGCGCCCGCGCGCTGCTCGACGAGGTGAATCGCAACTATCTGCCGGGACACAAGCAGGGCGGCAGCGTGAGCCGTCATACGATCGACCGTCTCGCGCCGTTCATTGCCGAGCTGTATCGCTCGAAAGAGCTGATCGGCTGGCTGGAGCGGTTGAGCGGCGACAAACTGATGCTGTCCCCGCCCGACGACCCGCACGCTTACGCGCTGTACTACTACACGCGTCCCGGTGACCATATCGGCTGGCATTACGACACGTCGTACTACGACGGCCGCCGCTATACGCTGCTGCTTGGCGTGATCGATGACTCGTCGTGCCGTCTCGACTACGAGTTGCATACCCGCAACCCGGACGTCGCCGACGTACCCGGCTCCGTGCAGATCCCGCCCGGCGGGCTGGTGTTTTTCGACGGCGACAAGCTGCGTCACCGCGTCACGCCCGCCGGCGCCAACGAATTTCGCGTCTCGCTGACGTTCGAATACGTCACCGATCCGAACATGCGCCCGTGGCGCCGTTTCATCTCGAACATGAAAGACGCGATCGCATATTTCGGCTTTCGCCAGGTGTTCCGTCAGATGACCCAGGGCAAAGGGGCCCGCAAATGACTCGCGCGGCCATGATCCTGCTGTCGATCGGCGTTGCGCTGTTCGTCGCGCTGCTCGCCTGGCAGGGACTCGGCTCGGTCACCTCCACGCTGATGACCGCCGGCTGGGGCCTTGCGCTCGTGGCCGCATTCCATGTGGTGCCGCTGGTGCTGGATTCGGCGGCCATTGCGGTGCTGATCGACCGGCGCCGTGACAAGGTCGCCGCCCATGACGCCTTGCTGGCGCGCTGGGTGGGCGAATCGGTCAACAGCCTGTTGCCGGCCGGTCAGATCGGCGGTCCGGTGGTGATCGTGCGGCAGCTCTCGCAGCGCGGCATGCGCATGCGCGACGCGGCGGCCGCAATTACGGTCAGCACGACGATGCAGGCGCTCGCGCAGATCGTCTTTGCGGTGCTTGGCCTGCTGCTGTTCGGCGCTTACGCGGCGCAAGGCTCGCTGCACGACCTGCGCACCGCCACTTTTATTGCCACCGCTATACTCGCCGGCATGATCGTCCTGTTCTTCTTCGCCCAGCGGCGCGGTCTGTTCGGGCGGCTCCTGCGGGTGGTCTCGAAGGTATTCGGCAAGCGCGACTGGTCTGTCCTGACCATGCGTGCCGATGCCGTCGACGGCGCCGTGCAGGCGCTTTACCGCGAGCGCGGGCGGGTGTTGGCGAATTTTGCGCTGAGCCTCGCGGGCTGGATCGTCGGCACGGGGGAGGTGTGGCTCGCGCTGCGCTTTCTCGGCCATCCGGTCGGCTGGATCGACGCGTTGCTGCTCGAAAGCCTCGGTCAGGCGATTCGCGGCGCGGCGTTTGCGATTCCCGGCTCGCTCGGCGTGCAGGAGGGCGGCTATCTGCTGCTCGCGCCGCTCGTCGGCCTGCCTCCGGATGCCGCGCTGGCGCTTTCGCTCGCCAAACGCGCCCGCGAGCTTCTGCTCGGCCTGCCGGGCCTGTTGTACCTGCATTTCAGTGAAAGAAACTGGCAGCGTCGGCGCGCGACGCGTGTGCCGGCTGTCGATTAACCCTACTTTTTAGAAAGGGACCACGCATGCGTGCCATTATTCTCGCTGCGGGCCTTGGCCTGCGACTCCAGCTCCCGCCGGGGGAACAGTTTCCGAAGTGTCTGCTGCAATTCGACGGCGTGAGCCTGCTCGAACGGCATCTGCAGATGCTCGAAACTGCCGGCGTCACGGACGTCGTACTGGCGCTCGGTTTTCAGCCTGGGCTGGTCGAAGCCGAGCTGAAACGCATCAACTGGCCGCACCCGGTTGAGATTGTGATCAACCCGCGTTTCGACCTGGGCAGCGTGCTGACGGTGCACACCGTGGCCGATGCGCTGACGCGCGGCGGCGACATCCTGCTGATGGACGCCGACGTGCTGTACGACGAGCGCATCCTGAACGCGCTGGTGGCCGGCGAGACGGCTAACCGCCTGCTGATCGACCGCGATTTCGAGGCGGGCGACGAGCCCGTCAAGCTGTGCCTGAAAGACGGCGTGCCGGTCGAACTGCGCAAGCAGCTCGCCGTGAACCTCGAATACGACACGATCGGCGAATCGGTTGGCTTCTTCCGCTTCCGCGAGGAAACCGCGCAGCGCTTCGCGCAGATCGTGGCGGGCTACATCGATAGTGGCCGTTCGAACCTGCCGCACGAAGAAGCCGTGCGCGACCTGTTGCTGGAACGCAGCCAGGTGTTCGATACGGCAGACGTGACCGGCTCGCCGTGGATCGAAATCGACTTCCCGAACGATGTCGTGCGCGCCCGCGCCGAGATCCTGCCGCAGTTGCAGCCGCTGGTCACCGCACCGCGCTGATTCCCCGCTTTTGCTCCTGATGTGATGCGCATGTGCCGTTGTGACGGCACATGCGGCGGCTGCGACGCGCGCATGTCGCAGTCGCCGCAAATTGCCTGGTAAAACTAACTAAATATCAAGCCTTGCCCGAGCAAAGATTTTCTTGCGTGCATATCAGCATGCGTGTCGCCAAAGCCTCGACACGGCGGCGCGCAAATCGCACAACAATCGCACAACACTACGCAAAACGTTTAAAAACCAAGCCTTAAACGCCATCCTCAGTGCTTGCCGGACATTCATCGAAACCTTGACCTTTCTTGACCAATTGGCCGCGTGCGCCGGGTAAATTTCTCCTAGCATACTGAAAGCATGCACTGCGCAGCGGTGGTCTTGCCGCTCGCCATTTACCCCTTGGAGGTTTCGATATGAGTATTTTTGGCACGATTGTGAACAAGTTGTTCGGCAAAGCGAAACCGGACCAGGCGCCCCCCGCAGTGGAGCCCACGCCGGATCCCGCCGTCGCGCAAGCGGCAGCGCAAGCCGCCGCGCCCGCCGCTGCACCGGCGCCCGCGCCGCTGGCGGATGTGGACGTCGCCGCCATCCTCGACCAGTTCGTGAGCGAAAGCGGACAGACCCTGAACTGGCGCGTTTCGATTGTCGATACGATGAAGGCCCTTGGCATCGACAGCAGTCTCGACCATCGCAAGCAACTCGCCACGGAACTGAAATACAGCGGCGACATGAACGATTCCGCCAGCATGAACATCTGGTTGCACAAGCAGGTCATGGCCGCCCTGGCCGCGAATGGCGGAAAGTTGCCGGCGGACCTCGCCGGCTGAATGCGATGATCGACGCGACGCACCTGCCTGTTTTCCGTAAGCACCGCGCGTCGAGAGTCGAGCATCCACACGGCCTGTCTGCGTAAGTCCAGGCATACATTTGCGCAGACAGGCCACCTCTCGGGCAGCACTTGATGCTGCCGCTTTAAGCCAATCTGACAACATCTGTTGCCGCGTCGATGCCATAATCGAGGCTTTCTGCCGACGGCTTTGCCATCCGTCGTCCTGCCAATGCCTCTTGCTCTCGGTACATTCATCGTCCCGTTGATCGTCGCGTGTGCGATGTTCATGGAAAACGTGGACGGTACCGTCATCGTGACGTCGCTGCCCGTTCTGGCGCGCGATCTCGGTCAGAGTCCCATCACCCTCAAGCTGGCTATCACGAGTTATGTGATCGGTCTCGGCGTGTTCATTCCTATCTGCGGCTGGGTGGCCGACCGATTCGGCTCGCGCACGGTATTTCGCACGGCCATCGGCATTTTCATGGCCGGCTCGCTGATGTGCGCGGCGTCCACCTCGCTCGGCACGTTTGTGTTTGCCCGCTTCGTGCAAGGCCTTGGCGGCGCGCTGATGGTGCCGGTGGGACGCATCATCATTTTCCGCTCGTTGCCGAAGTCGCAATTTATTCGCGCGGTCAACTATCTCACGGTGCCGGCCTTGCTCGGGCCGGTGCTTGGGCCGCCGCTCGGCGGCTTCATCACGACCTACCTGCACTGGCGGCTGATTTTCTTCATCAACATCCCGATTGGCGTGCTCGGCATCTGGCTGGCCAACCGGCACATCGCGAACATGCATGAGGAGCATCCAGGGCGGCTCGATTGGGCCGGCTTCGTGCTGTCGGCCGGCGGGGCTTCGCTGTTTATGCTCGGCATGTCGCTGATCGGCGGGGAACTGGTGTCGAACAGGCTGTCGCTCGGCATGACGGTGCTCGGCGCGGCCTTGCTGGCGATTTATTGGCTGTATGCGAGCCGGGTCGAATTGCCCGTGCTCGATCTGCGGCTGCTGCGCATCCCGAGCTTTCACGCGAGCGTGCTGGGCGGTTCGCTATTTCGCATCGGTCTGGGCGCCGTGCCTTTCCTGCTGCCGCTGGCATTGCAGGAAGGGCTCGGCATGACGGCCTTCGTGTCGGGCTCGATCACCTGTGCGTCGGCCTTCGGCTCGATCTTCATGAAGACGGTGGCCTCGCGGGTGCTCGGGCGCTTCGGATTCCGCAAGGTGTTGATGGTCAATGCGTGCTTCGCGGGTCTGGCTATCGCCATCTACGGAATGTTTTTTCCCGGCATGCCGCATTGGGCGATCTGGTGCATCGTACTGTTCGGCGGCTTCTTTCCGTCTCTGCAATTTACGTCGTTAAACACGCTCGCTTATGCGGATATCCCCAGCCGCGATATTGGCCGCGCCACCAGCGTCGCCAGCGTGATCCAGCAGATTTCGCTGGGACTGGGCGTGACGATAGGCGGTCTCGTCCTGCAGATTTCGCATCATCTGCAGGGGCATTCGTCGATTGTATGGTCCGATTTCTGGCCCGCGTTTCTGGTGGTGGGGATGTTCTCACTGGGCTCGATTCCGGTGACCGCACGCTTGCCGCAGGGCAGCGGCGATGAAATCGCCAGGGGCGGCCGCGGGCGCGCTTAGGAAGCGATTTAGGCGGCGCTTATGAGGCGCTATGAGTCGCCCGCGAAGCACGTAGCCATTTCAGGCCGCGTGAATTCGCTGCGCGGGAGCAGATCCGCAGCCATTTAGGACTGCCGCCGGCCGCTTCGCAAAACACCGATTCGCATGCTATAAGCGAAAAGCAGTTGTTTTCTTCACCGCTAAGAATGGTCCTGGAGGAGAGTCAATGTCATTGCACAAACTAAAGTTGTCCGCAAGCGCGGTTGCTGTCGCAGCACTCGTGGCGGTGTCCAGCGGTTTCGTCGAAACCGCGCCCGCGTATGCGAAGACTGCCGCTCAACCCGCCGTCCTCAACGCCTCGGCCATTGCGGTGGCGGACAAGTTCAGTGCGGACGCTGCTGAGCAGATTTTCAGGGAAGGCGGCAACGCCGTGGATGCTGCCGTCGCGATTGCCTTCACGCTTGCCGTGACGTATCCGGAAGCCGGCAATATTGGCGGCGGCGGTTTCATGACGCTTTATGTGAACGGCAAACCTTACTTCCTCGACTATCGCGAGAAGGCGCCGCTGTCCGCGACACGCAATATGTATCTCGACGACAAAGGCGAGGTCGTCAAGGGCATGAGCCTGTTCGGTTATCGCGCAGTAGGCGTGCCGGGCACGGTTGAAGGCATGTGGGAAGCGCAACGCCGGTTCGGCAAGCTGAAGTGGAAGCAGGTGCTGGCACCGGCCATCAAGTACGCCACTGACGGCTTCGAAGTCAGCCAGCAATTGCAGGAGCGCCGCGATGCCTCCGCTAAAGATTTCGCGGGCAAGACCAACTTCGATACCTACTTCGGCAATCTGAAGCAGGGTGTCAACTTCAAGCAGCCCGATCTCGCGGCGGTCCTGACGCGGATTGCCAACGACGGCGCCAAAGACTTCTACGACGGCAAGACAGCCGACCTGATCGCGGCTTCGATGCGCGGACACGGTCTGATCACGAAGCAGGATCTGCACGACTATAAGGCCGTGTGGCGTCAGCCGGTGGAGGCGGACTGGAACGGCTATCACGTGATCACCGCGCCGCCGCCGAGCTCGGGCGGCATCGGCCTCGTGCAATTGCTGAAGATGAAAGCGGACATCGCGCCTGACTTCAAGGACGTCCCGCTCAATTCCGCGCAGTACGTGCATCTGATCGCGGAAATCGAAAAGCGTGTGTTCGCCGACCGCGCGCAGTACCTGGGCGATCCGGATTTCTACAAGGTGCCGATCGCGCAACTGATCGACGACGGCTACCTCGCCAAGCGCGCGGCGGACGTCAATCCGAACGCGCCGTCGGATACCAGGAGCGTGCAGCCGGGGCTCGGCACCTCGATGCCGGAGAAGGCCGAGACCACGCATTTCTCGGTGATCGACAAGTGGGGTAACGCGGTCTCGAACACGTACACCATCAACGGTTACTTCGGTTCGGGCGTGGTGGTGGACGGCACGGGCATCGTGCTCAACGATGAAATGGACGACTTCTCGGCCAAGCCGGGCGTGGCGAACATGTTCGGCGTGGTGGGCAGCGATGCAAACGCGATCGCGCCGAGCAAGCGGCCCCTTTCGTCGATGACGCCGACCATTCTGACGAAGGACGGCAAGGTGTCGCTGGTGATCGGCACGCCGGGCGGATCGCGCATCTTTACGTCGATCTTCCAGGTCATCAACAACGTCTACGATTTCAACATGCCGTTGCCCGACGCGGTGGCCGCGATGCGCTTCCACCATCAGTTGTTGCCGCCGAACACGATTTTCTGGGAGCCGTACAAGCCGATCGACGGCGAACTCGCGCAGCAGATCGAGGCGAAGGGTTATACGTTGAAGGGCCAGGATTTCAGCGGCGACATCCAGGCAATCAAGGTGGATGGCGATACACCCGAGCCCGTAGCCGATCCGCGCGGCCGCGGTGTGACGCGAGTGGTTCAGTGAGGGCTTGAAGAAGTCGTAGCGGTGCGGGCGCTGTGATGTGCGTGACGCCTGCACCGTAATATTTCGCGGCAGGCGAGTCGGCAAGCAAATTGGCAAGCGCGCCGCGCTCGCGCTTACAACTCCGTAAACCGCCCGAAGAAGCGCGCCCACGCCTCCTTGTCGGCCTCGGAGACCCCCGGGTTGGATGTCACGCCGAACGCCTCCTCACGAGCCTTGATGCAGGCGTCGATAAACTGCTGCAAGGCGTCGTAATCGGCAAACACCAGTTCGCGCCGCGAAGCGGCGATCTCCACCCGTGCGGGCGCTCTGGCGATACGCGGCACGCCCGCCTCATCCTGGCCGGCGGGGTCGCGCGTGACTCGCACCTGATAGTTGCCTGGCAATTCGGTCTCTCCCATGGTTACCGCAATCCGAGGGTCGGTTCCCTCAGTATAGAAAATCGCCGTGACACTGCTGGGTTTCTGCGGTTTTTTTCAACCGGCCTGTTCAACCGGCGTCAGTGTCAATTCGACCCGTTGCGCGCCGCGCAGCACGGCCACTATGACCGGACGATCGATCCGCGACGCATCGAGCACGCGCTGCAGGCTGTCGACGCCATCGACGGCCAAGGCATCGATGGCGACGATCGTGTCGTCCGTGCGCAGTCCGCCGAGCGCGGCCGGGCTGCCCTTGACGATCTCCATCACGCGCACGCCGGTCTGCGAGCTCAGGCCGAAATAGCGCTGCACGCGCCGTGACAGCGGCGTGGTGGTGCCCGCCACGCCGATATACGCGCGCCTTACCCGCCCATGCGCGAAGATCTGCATGATGACCCATTTGGCGGTATCGATAGCCGTGGCAAAGCAGATGGCCTGGGCGCCGGGGATGATCGCGGTGTTCACGCCAATCACCTGGCCCGCGGAATTGATCAGCGGACCGCCCGAATTGCCCGGATTCAGGGCCGCGTCGGTCTGGATCACGTCGTAGATCATGCGCCCCGAGTTCGAGCGCAACGAGCGGCCGAGCGCGGACACCACGCCGGTGGTGACGGTCTGCTGCAGACCGAGCGGGTTGCCGACCGCAATCGCAATCTGACCGACGCGCACTCGTCCCGATTCGCCGAGTTCGACGTGCGGCAGCGGTTCGGCCGAGCCGATCCGCAGCACGGCGAGATCGCTGCCGGGGTCGTCGCCGACCAGATCGGCGTCGAACTGACTGCCGTCGGCGAGGGTCACGCGAATCTGCGTGGCGCCGTGTACGACGTGGCTGTTGGTCAACAGGTAGCCATCCGGCGTGAACAGGAAGCCCGAACCGGTGCCGCCGCGCGTGCCACGGCCTTGGGGATTGGCGTGCGTGCGGTGCTCGACGGCAATGAACACGACTGCCTGCTGCACCCGCTCCAGCGCGCCGATCACGGTGCGCGAGTAGGCGTCGAGCAGGACGTCGTCGTCCAGCGCGGACGGGGTGACGGCCGCGGCGGCGCCGGCCGGCGTATCGGACTCGGGCTCGGACGCGGCGCGCGACAGGTCATCGATAAAACGGGGACGGCTTCCCATGACGAAGCTCCGGACAGAATGGGAGCCTAATTGCGGGACTAAGGAGGCAATTTCAAGATGGAGTGACGGGCAGCCTTGACGATCCGTTCGAGCCGGGCGCACCCGACGCCAGATTCTGCGAGGCAATCTCCCGGACGGATTCGCGAAGCCGCCGCGTCGCCGCGTCGCCGCGTCGTCATCTCAGGCGAATTTCCCGGCGCGTAAATCCCGCTATGATGGCTTGTGAGACCGGGCTGTCATGTGCGTTCTGGTCCGGCGGACGCGAGCCGTATCCATGGCGCCCCGGTAACAACAGTGACACCTCGACCGTCGATAATCGGGCGGTCGCCGCTGCGTCCGGCGTGTGTGCTTACCATTCCCGTTTCCAGGAGAGTCGCGATGAAAGAGCAGGATCCAAGAGCCGATATGGCCACGATGGTCGAACGGCAACGCCGTTTTGAAGAGGATCTCATCGACGCATACGACGAAGAGCTCGAAATGGAAGTGGACGACCGCATCAGCGACGGCGACGCGTCCTTCTCGGCCGAACATCGCGAGGCCCGCAAGCGCTACTTCCGCGAGCTGTTCCGTCTGCAGGGCGAGTTGGTCAAGCTGCAGGACTGGATCGTCGCCACCGGCCACCGTCTCGTGGTGATCTTCGAAGGCCGCGATGCGGCGGGCAAGGGCGGCGCGATCAAACGCATCACGCAGCGTCTGAATCCGCGCGTGTGCCGGGTAGCGGCATTGCCGGCGCCTAACAACCGCGAACGCACGCAGTGGTACTTCCAGCGCTATGTGTCGCATTTGCCGGCCGGCGGCGAAATGGTGCTGTTCGACCGTAGCTGGTACAACCGCGCCGGTGTCGAGCGCGTGATGAACTTCTGCACGGACAACGAGTACGAGGAGTTTTTCCGCTCGGTGCCGGAGTTCGAAAAGATGCTGGCGCGCAGCGGCGTACAGATTCTGAAGTACTGGTTTTCGATTACGGATGAAGAGCAGGAAATCCGCTTCCAGACGCGTATCCACGACCCGCTCAAGCAGTGGAAGCTGAGCCCAATGGACCTCGAGAGCCGCCGTCGTTGGGAGGCCTACACGCACGCGAAGGAAGTGATGCTGCAGCGCTCGCATATTCCCGAGGCGCCGTGGTGGGTGGTGCAGGCCGTCGACAAGAAGCGCGCGCGGCTGAACTGCATTCACCATCTGCTGAGCCAGGTGCCGTATCACGAGGTCGAGCATCCGGTGATTACGCTGCCCGAGCGCGTCTACAACAACGAGTACATCCGTCAGCCGGTGCCGGCGAGCATGATCGTGCCGGAGATTTATTGAAGGATCCGGGCGATTGCGGGATCTGAGGCAATGAAAAAGCGCGGCTCGCGGGCCGCGCTTTTTTATGGGCCGCGCCTGCTGGCGGCTGAGGCGGCGACTGCTTGCCGCCTGACAGACGGCAGGCAGCGCCCTTAAAACACGTGCAGGAACAGCCAATACAGGCCCGCTGCCAGCGCAATCGAAACCGGCAGCGTCAGCACCCAGGCCATCAGCAGGCTGCGCACCGTGCTCCACTGCAAGCCGGAACCGTTGGCGGCCATCGTACCCGCCACGCCGGACGACAACACGTGCGTCGTCGATACCGGCAGGCCGTAGGCGTCGGCCGCGCCGATCGTCAGCATCGCCACCAGTTCCGCCGAGGCGCCCTGCCCATAGGTCAGATGTTGCTTGCCGATTTTCTCGCCGACCGTCACGACAATGCGCTTCCAGCCGACCATCGTCCCCAGCCCCAATGCGATGGCCACCGCGACCTTGACCCACGTCGGGATGAATTTGGTGGCGTGATCGACCTGCGACTTGAAGTTGTCGATCGACTTGCCGTCTTGCGGGCTGAAGGCCGGTTGCCTGGACTTGTCGATCAGACGGATCGCCTCGGAGGCGACATACATGTTGTTGCGCACGTTATCGACGATGTCTTGCGGCACGCTCGCCAGCGAGCCCGACGCGCCGACCTGCTTGCCGATCTGATCGGTCAGTTGCTGGAGCGCGGGCAGCGTCTCGGGCGACAGCTGACGGGTCCGCACATAAGCCTCGACATCGGCACGCGGATGCGCCGACGGCGGTGCGCCATTGGTGTACCTGCCGAACGTCGCCGATGCCTGCTCCGCGACCGCAACGAAGGTCTGGGTTTCGCCGGGTGTCACCGCCTTGTTCAACGCATAGGCCGTGGGCACGGTGCCGATCAGGATCAGCATGATGAGGCCCATACCCTTCTGGCCGTCATTTGAACCGTGTGCGAACGAAACGCCCGTGCAGGTCAGGATCAGCAGGCAGCGGATCCAGAACGGCGGCGGCTCGCTGCCCTTCGGTTCGGCATATAGCGCCGGCACACGAACCACTGCTTTCAGCACGAGCAGCAGCAAGCCCGAAAGCAGGAAGCCGACGATCGGCGAGAACACCAGCGATTTGCCGACGCCCAGCGCCTGATTCCAGTCCACGCCGCTGGTGCCGCTCGCGCCGTGCACCAGTTGATTCATCAAGCCCACGCCGATGATCGAACCCACCAGCGTGTGCGAACTCGACGACGGCAAGCCGAAGTACCACGTGCCGAGATTCCAGATGATGGCCGCGATCAGCAGGGCGAACACCATTGCGAAGCCGGCGCTGTTGCCGACCTGCAGAATCAGTTCGACCGGCAGAAGTTGCAGCACGCCGAACGCCACCGCGCCGCTCGAAGTCAGCACGCCGAGGAAGTTCCACGTGCCGGACCACATCACCGCGAGATTGGGCGAGAGGGAGTGCGTGTAGATCACCGTTGCGACGGCATTCGCGGTGTCGTGAAAGCCATTGACGAACTCGAAGCCGAGCGCGATCAGCAACGCGACCCCAAGCAACAGATAAGGCAGAAAACTGAGGGATTGTACGGACTGCAGATCACTCACCAGATGCACGGCACAGTACACCGCACCGAGAGCGATTACAGCGAGAAAGATCATCAGACCAATGCCGCGGCTTCGGGCATTGGTGGTGGTCGTCTGCGGGTACGAAAGTTCCGGCATGGCGTGGTCCCAAAGGTAGTCGCGTCAACGTTTCATGCTGGTTCATCAATGTGTCGACTTCGTGACGAATATGTGTCTTTCGGACCCTTTGTATGTGCATTGTAGGCTTGCGCCTTATCTGGCGGGCCTGTGTCATTTGGATGACGCATACGGGCCGTGACTACTATTTCAATTGCGGCAATGGTGGCGATGCGCTCCGGCGTTGAAATTTCGCGCGCATTCGTGTGAATAAATCAAACGCCGTCGCGGAAGATCAACCAGAAGGCCTTTGACGACGAACGCGTAAAATGTCCGTCCGGTTTGCCGCATCCGATCAGAGACGCCCTTGAAACGAAAAATGCCCGCGCTCAACGCGCTTAAAGCCTTTGAAGTAGCTGGCCGCACCGGCAGCTTCACCCGCGCCGCCGAGCTGCTCAACGTCACGCAAAGTGCGGTTAGCCGGCAGGTGCGTCAGCTGGAAGAACAACTCGGCGAGGCTTTGCTGCAACGCCGTCATCACCATCTCGAACTCTCGGCGGCCGGCCGCCTGCTGCTGCAAGCCTTGCAGCAGTCGTTCGACAAGATCGAACTGACCGTGCGCAGCATTCAGGAAAAGACCCATCTGAACCGCCTGCGCATCAACGCGCCGCCCACTTTCACCAGCCGCTGGCTGATGCCGCGTCTCACACGTCTGCGTGACGCGCATCCGGAACTCGAACTGAGCCTGTCGACGCGCGTCGAGGACAAGCTTGCCGAATCGGGCGTGCTCGATTGCGCGATCCGCTTTGGCGATGGCGAGTGGGAAGGTTTCGACAACCGTTTGCTGATGAGCGAACGGCACGTGGCCGTCTGCTCGCCGGCGTTGCTCGCGCGTCATTCGGGACAGCAGGATATCGACCTGAATCAGTTCACCCTGCTGCATGTTCTCGCAAGCGACGATCAGCGCTACCTCACGTGGCAGCACTGGCTGAAAGCGGCCGGGATCGTCGGTGTGGATACCAGCGGCGGCTACGAATTCGATCTGCTCGATCTGGCGATTCGCGCCGCCGTCGACGGTCTCGGCATCACGATTGCCGACCGTCATATGATCGCCCGCGAACTGGCAACCGGTGAACTCGTGCAGGTGCTGAACGTGCATGTCGACGGCCATCAGTCGTACTGGCTGGTGACGCGCCCGGAGCAGGGCGATCTGCCGCAACTCGCCCTGTTTCGCGACTGGCTGCAACATGAAGTGTGGTCGACCGAACGCAATCTCGAGCCTTCGGCGTCGTCACCGGAACGGCTGATCAGCGGACACTGAGATGCCAACAGGAAACCTGAAGCGCTGCCGCATTTCATGGAGCGCGCTCTACCCGCAATGCATAAGGTCACCTAACGAGTGACCTGAACGGCACGCTGCAACCGGCAAGCCTTGCACCGTGGCATCTCACTCACGATCCAAACATGCACCGTCGTTCAGGTCGCCGCAAGCGATCGATCCGAATAAAACCTCTTGTTTTATGCGGTGTTCTGCACGTTTTGCGAAGAACATCGCTTCCCTGATTCGTCCCAGTATCGATACACTCAGCCCACGAGGACGAAGCATCAAGTCGTCTTGAAGAACGAGGTATTGGCCGTGCGGCGAGGAAGGCTTTTCCGTGCCGCGCGAGCCGACGCCGAGAAGAAGAACTGAGAGCGAGCGTATGGGGAAGCCGTCCGAAGGACCAGTCGGAGAGTCGCAAGCATTTCCGGGTGCGGCGCGTTTGCCGCGCAATCTATCGACCCGCACAAGTGTGCTACTGGCATTCGTGGTGACGATGCTCGCCTGCATGTTGAGCGGCGCACTCAAGAACATGGCGGGCGAAATCGCGGCCATCTGGCTGGCAAATGCGGTGCTGCTCGGCCAGATGATGGTCGCGGCGCCGAGGCAACGCTACTGGGTGCTGGCGGGTGGCATTGCCGGCAACGTGGTGGCCAATCTGTTTGGCGAAACGCTGGCGGTGTCGCTCTCCTACTCGCTGGCCGACACGCTTGAAGTGCTGGTCGCATTCAGCTTTGCGCCGCGTGTGAGCACCGTTTCGGAACTGCTGCGTCCCAAGGCGCTGGTAAGATTTTTGTCCGGCAGCGTGGCCGTCGCACCGGTTTTATCTGGACTCGTTGCTACTGCTTTGCTGCGTGGCCAATTGATCGGCCATCTGTTGCCCGATCTTGCCAACTGGATCGTCTCGGATGCGCTGAGTCTCGTGATCTTCACGCCCGCCGCGATCGTGATCTGGAATGGCGAAGCCGCGGATCTTTTGCGCGCGGACCGGCGCTTGAAAAACGTCGGTCTGCTGCTGCTGGTATGCGCGGTCTCAACCGGTGTCTTTGCACAAAGCCAATTTCCACTGCTTTATTGGGCACTGTTGCCAATCGTGCTGCTGGCGTTTCAGGCGGACCTGGCAGGTGTCATGATGGGACTGCTGTTATGCCTCGCCATTGCGGTGGTGTGCACCATGCGCGGCGTCGGACCGTTGTGGATGTTTCCGTATCCGAATATGGAAGCGCGTATTTTCTCGCTACAGCTTTTTTTGCTGGCTGCCTTGAGCATTGCGTTGCCGATCAGTGCGACCCAGGTGTCGCGTGGACTGCTTGTCGGACTTCTGCGCGAGGGTGAGCGGCGTTACCGGATTCTCGCGGAGAATGCGACGGACATCGTCATGAGCATGACGCTTGAGGGCACGCTGACCTATGTTTCGCCGCGTGCTCAAACCGTCATGCGACGCAATCCGGATGATGTGATCGGCGCGTATCTGCCCGATCTGGTGATTGCCGACGATCGCGATGCATTGGCCGCCGCCATCGAAAACGTCGCGATCGGCGCGAGCGAAGTCTCCCAGGTCAATCGCTACCGGCGGCCGGACGGTCAGATCCTGTGGCTCGAAACTTACCTTCGCCCCGTGATCGATCCGTTTTCGGGGCAGCCGGAAGCGCTTACCGCGACGACGCGCGACATCACGGCGCGCAAAACGGCTGAGCAGCGTCTGGCCGACGAGCGCCTGGAACTGCAGGGCCTGGCGTTTCGCGATGGCCTGACGGGACTCTACAACCGGCGTTATTTCGACCTCGAACTGGAAAACCAGTGGACGCAACTCGCACAAAGCGGGGGTTCCGCCGTGACGGCAGTCGTGATGATCGATATCGACGCATACAAAAGCTATAACGATCACTACGGTCATCAACGGGGCGACGACTGCCTGCGCACGATTGCACAGACCATCGCGCTATCGGCGCGGCGTCCGACGGATATCGTGGCGCGCTATGGCGGCGAGGAATTTGCCTTGATCCTCAGGGAGACCGACAGCGCCGGCGCGCTCGTGGTGGCGGAGCGCATACGCCAGGCGGTTGAAGGACTGCAGGTGCCGCACCACGCCAGCGATATGGGCGTGGTGACGGTGAGCCTTGGCGTCGCCGCCCGGCAGCCGCGTCCGGATTTTGACGCAGCCAGTCTGGTGGCGGCTGCAGATCGCGCGCTTTATGAAGCCAAACGGCGCGGCCGCAATCAAACTTTTGTCGCTGAAGACGCTGCGGCGGATCCGGACTCTCACACATGACGCGTCAGGCATGGCGTTAGGCGTGGCGGTTAGGCGTGGCGTTTTACGCCGGCCAGAACATGCCCAAGGCCGCGAGCGCCATGATGGCGGTCGCGATCCAACCCACCCAGCGCAATGCGCCTGTTACGACGAAATCGCCCATGATTTCACGGCGTGTCGACATGAGCATTACCAGCACCATGATCGGCACGGCTGCGAGACCATTGACGACGGCGGCCCAATATAAGGCGTCGATGGGATCGAAATGCGCAAAGGTAAGCGTGACGCCGCCGAAAATCGCCACCGCGATCACCACGTAAAACTGCTTGGTGACGTTGACCTGCAAGGCCACGCGATTGCGCCAGTCCATCGCGCCGGCGGCCGCATAAGCAGCAGACCCGGCCAGCACCGGAAGAGCCAGAAAGCCGGTGCCGATCACGGCGAGACTGAACAGCAGAAAAGCGAATGGACCCGCGACGGGCTTAAGCGCGCTCGCGGCGTCGGCGAATGTGGCGAGGCCCGTATGATGCACATGCAAAGTCGCCGCAGTCGCAAGAATGATGAAGAACGCTACCCCGTTCGACATCGCCATGCCGGCCCACGTGTCAATGTTAATGCGGCGCAATTGTCCGCCTGCCTGTTGCGGTTCGCGCAATAAAGGCGCTTGCGACGGCTCCGAGCGAATCTCATCGACCTCTTGCGACGCGTGCCAGAAGAACAAATAAGGGCTGATGGTAGTCCCCAGCACGGCGACCACGGTGATCAGAAAGTGGCCGGCGAACGGTATGGGCGGCTTGACGAGACCGAGGCCGACGGCTTTCCAGTGCATCGGCACGACAAATGGAATTGCCACATAGGCGAGCAGGGCGAGCGGCAACCATTTGAAGTAGCGCGCGTAACGCTCATACGGAACGAAGACCTGCAGCAACAGCGAAACGGTGCCTAGCAGCACGATGTAAATCTGCACCGGACCGCCAATCACAAGTTGCACGGCCGCACCCATGGCGGCCAGGTCCGCGGCAATGTTGATCGTGTTGGCGATCAGCAGGATCATGACGGCGGCGTAAAGAACCTGCGAAGGGTAATGGCGCCGCAGATTGGCAGTTAGCCCACTGCCGGTCACTCTCCCCATGCGCGAGCTGATCGATTGAATTGCCACCATCAACGGATAGGTGAGTACGACGGTCCATAACAGACCAAAACCAAATTGCGCGCCCGCTTGCGAGTAGGTTGCGATACCGCTCGGGTCGTCGGCGGCCGCGCCTTTGACGAGACCCGGTCCTAGCCGCCTTGCCCAGGAGCGTCCCGCTACGTCTTCAACGATGAGTTCAGGCTCGAACGGTTCGGTTGGCACGGTCGTTCCTTGTGGTTTGCGTCTGCGTTCGCGCGCCACGGCGGGCGTCGGACGCAGTTATGTTGTACTTGTCCCGCACTCGTCAGCATTATTTGTGCCACGGGTCGGTCGCGGGACTGGATGGAGCCGCTTTTTGGAAGCCATAGCGTGTGAAGCCGGTACCTCGACGAGGGCTTTGGCGCGACTCCATCGGGAGAAGTTGGCGGCCTCAATTGCCTTTGCGGACACAAGCCGTCACATAGTCAGTTGTATTAATGAAACAGTAATCAGCCCCATGAGCGCGAGTCATCAAGGACGTCCGCAGGATGATCTTCAAACATTTAGCGACGACCTTTTGCGGGCCGTTCGCATGCGATAGCGTTTTTGCGCAAGGCCGTCACATAAGCACTACAAGCGCGCTTTAGTGTTTGATTCAATTGACGTTTGATAGATCGAGGCACGCATGACGATTCAATTCAAGGTCACCTTAAGCGCATCTAAAGATCCCGCTTAAGCGCATTGAAGCGCCTTGTGTCTTACTTCGTTACACGCGAAACCATAGCGCTTTGTGATGGGCTCATGGCATAGTTCGAGCATTGTCCACACATAAGGAGGCATTAATGGCCACGCTCGAACAAATTCAGGCGCGTATGAAGAAACTCCAGGCGCAAGCAGAAACCTTGCTTGCCAAACGTGCTCAGGCAGCCGTCGATCAGATCCGCGAACTGATGATCAAACATGGACTGACCACCGCCGATATCGAGGCACGCGCAAAGGCAAGACGCGATGCGAAGTTTGGTGGGCGTCGTCTTTCAAACGGCTCGGCCAAACTTGCGACCGGCGCTAAAGGCAAGATGCCGCCCAAGTACCGCGATCCTAAAACGGGTGCAACGTGGAGCGGTCATGCGCGCCCGCCTGCATGGATCAAAGACGTTAAAGACCGCACGCGTTTTCTGATTGATGGCGCTGCGGCAGTTGCGCTGAACGGCAGCGGCGTTAGCAAGAAAACGACGGCAAGCGGTAAGGCTGCGGCAAAGAAAGCAACTGGCAGGAAAGCCGCGGCGAAGAAAGTCGTTGCTAAAAAGACGGCGACGAAGACCGCTGCAAGTCGAAAGATTGCGACAAAGAAAACCGCCGCGAAGAAGGTTGCGGCAAAGAAAGTCACTGCAAAGAAAGTCACTGCAAAGAAAGCAGCCGCCAGCAAGACTGCTGCGAGCAAGGCCCCGACGGCCAAGCGCGCTTACGTTCGAAAAGCCGTTGCCAAAACGGCAGCGCCGGGCGCCGCCGCGTAACGGATCGGCCCAAGGCTCGGGCCAAGAGGCCCGGGCCGCATGAATTGGCCGAATGAATCGGCCGCCAGAAACGACATTGGCCCGCCAAGGCGGGCCAATGTGTTTGCGGGAACCTGAGTTCCGGCGTTTTACAGCGGCGTAATGTTGGCCGCTTGCTTACCCTTCGGGCCTTGCTTCACTTCGAAGCTGACCTTCTGGTTTTCTTGCAGCGATTTGAAGCCACTTCCCTGGACTTCAGAAAAATGCGCGAACAGGTCTTCACCGCCGCCGTCCGGCGTAATGAAACCAAAGCCCTTTGCATCGTTAAACCACTTCACTGTACCTGTTGCCATTTTCCTGATTTTTCCAAAAAAGACGTGTTGTGTTAGTGCCGCTTTGCCAAGACCGGCAAGACGCGGCACTTCTTTGTACCACAGGAAAATGACAAATTACAACCAGGGTCGCTACCGTTTCTCGCCGGATGCACCATGTCTGGGCGCGACCCCGCGCAATGTGACCGCTTCGGTCTCGGCGCGCAGGCTTTTGACGCGCGCTGCGAGGGCGGCGGCCCTTGCGGGTGACGGGAACGGGTCAAAGGCATAGCCGCGGCGCGCCCACGCGTCGAGTCCGCCTTTTAGCGCGCGAATCCGCGTAAACCCTTTGCGGCGCATCTGCTGCGTGATTCGCATGGCCGTAGCTTCGTCGTGACAGACGCAATACACCACTCGATTGCGCTGCGGCAGCGCTTCCTCGATATCCGCTTGCGAGGTGGCATCAAGCCGCTGCGCGCCGGGAATCCGATGCGTCGCGTCCTGCAGCGCGGACTCGGGACGTGCGTCCAGAATGATGGGCGGCGATTCGGTGCGCAGCGTTGCTTCGAGCTGTTCCCGGGTAATCTGGACCCGCTTCAGCCAGCGCCTGAAACGCCAACGCTGGATACAGCGATAGAGGAAATAAAGCAGCGAAACGGCGAGCACGAGGTCGATCACCGTTGCGCCATGCGCGCGCACGGTCTGGATGAACTGGCTAAGCTGCTTTTCAAAAACGGCGCCGCCGAGCAGCCAGAAAGTGGCCCACACTAATGCGCCTAACAGGTCCCAGGCGAGGAAGATGCGCGGGTCGACCCGTGTCGTGCCCATCAAAGGTGGGGTGGCGAGACCGAGTCCAGGAACGAATTTCGACACCGAGACGATCGGCGCTCCGAAGCGCTCGAACATCGAACGGGCGCTGCGCACATGTCCGGCCGCGGACATCGAGAGCCGCGAGAGCGCGTTGATCAACCGCTGGCCGTACAGGCGTCCCGCAGTAAACCAGATGCCGTCGCCGATCAAGGCGCCGAGCACGGCCGCGGGCAACACGTACCAGAACGACAGCGTTCCGCTGGCAATCGCGGAGCCGGCGAACAGGAGGACCGGTACAGCGGGTATGGGTACGCCCAGGCGGGTAAGAAGGACGTTGAGAAAAACGACCCCGCCACCCCAGGTCGAAATTTCCGATTGCGGAAACTCTATCAATTGCAGTACTCCTGAGGTCACGAACGTGGGCATTGCCTGCGTGCGTGAAGCGCGGCGAGTGCGATCCGAAGATCGCGACAGACCTTAGCATGAAATCATTTAACGTTCGAATCGACCAGCGTGACCCGCACGCCTTCGCATCCGGCGCTACTCGATACTTCGAGTTCGCGCCAACCACTCGCTTCGCCTTGCACGGAAATAAGCGGATCGATCTGCCGGTCCGGACGCAGCACATTGAACGGCCACGACGGACGCCGCATGTGCTCGTGCACGAGCGAGCCTAGCCAGATTGGCGCTGCAGGCATGTCGCTTTTGCGTTGCACGGCGTAGTCCGTGGACCAGAAACGCAGCACGTCGCGTTCGTCGCGCGCCTCGCGGCCGCGCGTGAACACCAAGGCGGAGGGTTCGCCGTTGTTGAGCTTGGGCAGAACCGGCAGGGCGGTGGCGTCGGGGTCGGGCGCCACGAGCGAAAGCAACGCCCTCGCTGAAAATTGCGTGCCTTCGATCCAGCCGCGACGGCTCAACTGCGCTTCGATCTGCTCACGGCTGGCTGCCCATTGCACCGTGATCGGCTCGCGCCGGTCGCCCGACATGTCGGAGCGGTAGCACGCGAAGGTCTTCCAGAGTGTATCGGTCCATTGTGCTTCGCTGACCACGACCACGGGACGGCGCGCGACGTTGGACGATTCGCTGGTCGAGCGGCTCAGCACCACTTGCGGCGCGGCGCTCGCGCAGATCACAAGCAGCATCACGGCAGGCATGAACTCGCGCGACGAAGGCGTGGCCGGGTTGCGCCAGACAGCCGTCAACGAGACGACGGCGACCCAGATCGCCGCGAAGGCCGCGCCGCCCACTGCATCGGAGAACGAAAAACGTCCGAAGTAGAGGCCCGCGAAGGCGACGGCTACGACAATCACGGTGCTAAGCGTAGTCGTTAGGATTCCCTGGATTTTGCCGACGCGGCGCGCCAGCAGAAATGCGAGGAAGCCGTAAACGATCGCGCTGGCCGCCACGTGATTGCTCGGGAACGCGTAGACGTCGAAACCGCCATAGCCCGGCGGCGCACGCCGCACGGCCAGTTGAATCGCGAAGATCAGCAATTGCGAAAAAGCCACTGCGGCCAGCCAGTATGCGATCGCGAGCCAGCGCCGCTCATACGTCATCCAGATGATGACGGTCACGACGACGGCGCCGAGCGTCGGGACACTGCCCAAGGTGCTGAGGCCCGATATCAGGGAGTCGGCCCAGGTGGAGTGGATCGACTGCAGGAAGCGGTAGACGGACAGATCCACCTGAACCAGCGGGTCGCCATTGGCGACGCCCTTCAACAAGCCGAAGAAGAGGCCCGCGAACAGCAGCACCAGCACGGAGATGACGGCAACGATCCCCATTGCCGGCCGCTCGGGGTTCAACACTTGCAGGAGGAAAGCGGCCCTTCGTCCATGGTGACAGCGCGCCCAGGCTATGAGCTCGAGACGCGACGCGTTGGTCCACGCCTGGGCGCGCGAGACGACCAGTTCCATCGCGCGGAAACTGAGCCAGCCGATGGCCGCCAGAATCGCGATGACCGCGACGAGACGAAACGAAACCGCGCCGGCCAGTTGCAGCGATGCGCCGAACACGACCCCAGGCAGGATATGCGCAGGCGCCCACAACAGCGCGGACAGCACATTCATCGCATAGAAACGAACCGGACTCATGCCCAGCATGCCGGCGATGACCGGTACGATCGCCCGCAATGGCGCAATGAAACGGGCAAACACGACGCTACGCGCGCCGTGCGAGGCGAAATACTGGTGGCCGGCTTGCAGAATCTGCGGATGCGTGCAGAAGGGCCATAGCTGCACGAGCTTGTCGCGGTGACGGCGACCGAGCCAGTAGCTGAGACCGTCGCCGGCGACGGCGCCTGCCAGGGCGCAGGCAAACAGCCAACCGAGGTTCAGCGCGCCCGTTCCTACCAAGGCGCCGGCAAGAAACATCGCCGTGCTGCCCGGCACGAAAGTGCCGATGACAGCGACCGATTCCAGGAATGCGGCAAGAAATACGACCGCCAGCGTCCATTGTGCGTGGCCGCCGAGTAGGTGCAACAGGTGAAGATACGCGTGCTCCATCTACCTCTCCGGCAGTCTGACGCGATGAGCGAACCAATTTGATCGGGGAACGCGCCATGTCGAAATATAACCTCAGCACGCATTGTGCCGTGTTCGCGCGTATGAACCCTGGTGCGCCGTCCGGTGGCATTTCTGTCCCCACGCGGCGGGGCGTGTCCGCTGGCGTTGCCGGCGTCGCTGGGTCGTTGACGTCCTGCGAACTTGATCTATAACGGAGTGGCGGCGTGGCCCATCTGTGCAGTCAGATTCGCCGCAGCCGGGTCGGAAGGGGCTTTTGCTGCGCCGCGGGGATGGCGGCTGGCGGCGAAGGCCGGAGATTGGAGTCGTTACTTAGGTAGCAAGGCAGGTAGGAGCCTGCATTCAGATGATGGACTGCCGGGCAACGGACTCAGTAATGGGTGGCCGATGCAAGGGGTATCGAGATGAAATCACTTTTCGTATTGCCGTTGACCAGTGCGGGGCTGTTGCTGGCGGCCGGCATGGCAAACGGGCAGGACAGGGGCACGGATATGCAACCACGCGGCCGTGCCTTCCTCGAACAGAGCGCGAATCAATCCGCGCAGGATGCGACGGATATGTCATACAGCGAAACCGGACCGGCCGGTACGCTGACCGCGCGTTCCATCACGAACGCTTCGTATGGCGGCACGTCGGGTTCCGGTAGCGAGGCGGGCAGTCCGCAATGCCCGGCCGGCCCGCAATGCAATATTTTTCGTGGCCGGTGACAGCGGCGATAGGGCATCTTGCCCTATCGCCGCGGCTCTTCTGGATAAATTGGCAGGAATGCTAAATTAAATCGCGTGCACCTGGTTAGCGGTGTGCGCACTGCTGGCCAATCCATCAATGATGCGCGTACACAGTGCGGTCCAGATACGACAGTTGTCCATCCTCCTTCGCCGTGACGAGTCTCTGATACACCTGCGCACGTGTTCTGCCCGCCACCGGCTGGCCATAGGGGGCGACCCATTGCCCGCCTTGGTCGGTCATCGCGGCGGTGGTGAAGCTGGAATTCGATCCCTGATGCGGGTCGTTCGATCCCGTGTCGGTCTGCGCAAATGCAGTGCTGCTTGCCGCGAGGCCGATGAGCGCTGCCAGCATGATGGTTTTCATGGTGGATTCCTCAATGTCAGATGGAGATGAAGCCGGAGTGCATTACGGATGCGCGTAGAGCGTGCTGTTCAGGTAAGCGAGCTGGCCGTCCTTTTCTGCCTGCACGAGTTCGCCATAGACTTCGGCGCGGGTTTTCGGCGCGATGGCCTGGCCGTTAGGCGGAACCCATGTGCCGTTTTGTGGCGTCACGTTCGACATGGTCACGGTGTCCGTGGAATTGTCGGCCGTAGTGGATGCATTGGCCGGATTGCTTTGAGCGAATGCCGTGCCGGTGGCGAGAATGCTCAGCAGGGCTGCGATTTTCAGTGCTTTCATGATTGCTCCTTCAGGCGATAGGGATGGGGCCGGGCTGTCGCGCCTTACGCGATGTGCGTCTCGGTAAGGAACAGAATAGAGAGGTGGGCCTATCGCAACGTGAGCATCAAAGTGAAGAGATTTTTAATCGGCTAAGGGCGTTTCCGGACGCGTGCGAGGCGGGAATTATTTCCGGCGAGACGCAGCGAAAAATTTATTTGTGTCAGACTAGATTGGTGTCGCATCGTCATGTCGCATGACGCGGGTCGTCCAGCAGCGACATCTCCGCACGAATATCGCGCCTCGCGTGCAACTACGACGCATGGCGCCGCGAAATCTCCCGGTCCCACTTTTTTTCACTCGGCTTTTCATGCGCACCAAGTTCTTCAAATGCTTTTTCATCTTCGGCCTGCTCGGCAGCGGCATGCTCTATTCCGCGTTGATTTTGCTGCTGTTTCCTTTCGTTGGACGAGCCGGACGCTATTGGCTCGCGGCGCAATGGTGCCGTGCAATGGTTGCATGGATGCGCTTGTCACCGGGCGTCACCTGTTCGGTGGAGGGACTCGAGCATCTGCCGCAGGGGCCGTCCATCATCCTGTGCCGGCATGAATCCACGTGGGAGACGCTGGCGTTTCTCGCGCTATTTCCGCGGCGCATCAGTTTCGTGTTCAAGGAAGATCTATTGCGCATTCCGTTCTTCGGCTGGGTGCTGCGTGGCCTGGATATGGTCAGCCTGAATCGCGGCTCACCGCGCCAGGCGCATCAGGCCGTGACGAAGGAATGTGCCGAACGGCTCGCCAAGGGCGACGTGGTGGTGATCTTTCCCGAAGGCACGCGCGTGCCGCACAACGCGCCGCTGCGGCTGACCTCGGGCGGGATTCGCCTTGCATGCGCGACCGGCGCGCCGGTGGTGCCGGTGGTGCACAACGCAGGAAAAGTCTGGCCGGCGAAGGGCTGGCCGGTGGACAAGGGGCACATCCGGGTGGTGGTCGGCCCGGAGTTTTCATCGCGTGAGACCTCGCAGCAGGACCTGAGCCACGCCGTGCATGACTGGATGAAGACAGCTTTGCTGGAGTTGTGAGCGGGTTTTTCGGGGCGAACGGCGCAGCGGCCGAACGCTGCCCGATTCGCCTCAAACCCCCGCTACAAAAGCAAATGGCCCGCCGAGGCGGGCCATTTGCAGCAGGGAGGAACGTGAGTTCCGGCCTGTTACAGCGGCGTGATGTTTGCCGCTTGCTTACCCTTCGGGCCCTGCTTCACTTCGAAGCTGACCTTCTGGTTTTCCTGCAGCGATTTGAAGCCGCTTCCCTGGACTTCCGAGAAATGTGCGAACAGATCTTCGCCGCCGCCGTCAGGCGTAATGAAACCAAAACCCTTTGCATCATTGAACCACTTCACAATACCGGTTGCCATTTTTTAATCCATTCAATTTAAATGTCGCGTTCGCGTTTGCCGCGTCTTCGCCCCGCGACCGAACGCGAAGAATGACTTTGTACCACGCTGATATCAAACCTGCCAATCATCAAGTTTCACAGGTGTGTTCTAAACGACAAAATGGTAGGCAAATTGCTGTTGGGTAAACGTAATGTTCCGGTAGGGTAAACTGCGTGTCACACTCTCCCAGGAAATTCATGAAACACTACTTGCAGGAAGAGTTGACATCGTTCTGGGGCCGTTTGACCCCTTATCTCGCGCTGTTGGAGTCTGCACAAAGCGACGCTCTGGAGCCCATTGGGCGGGTCACCGTGAACACGGATGAACGGCAGGCGTTCGCGCTGCATACCACTGACGTAAAGCTGCTCGGCGATACTTCGGACATCCCGACCGGACAAAGCGCCACCTACACGCGCGTGAAGGCCGATGGCGCCGCTTGGGGCCCGTGGCAAAGGGAAGCGTACTGACCGGCGGCCTGGCTGCTTTCCCGGGGCTGCCGACGCAGTGCGCGTTCGGCGCCCCGTATCTCCCTCGAACCCGTTTTAGCGTATGAGCAAGTCTGCATTCATCCCCAGCGTTCCGGCCCGCTCGGAGAGCGATTTCGAAGTCTCGGCGTCCTCGCGACTGGCTGGCTACCGGCGCTTTTTCGGCGTTCTGAACGTGGTGCGCAAGACGGACGGCCGGTTATTGTTTCCGTTCGACGGCGCGCCCGAGCTGGGACCGTATCCGACCAAAGTCGAGGCGCTCGCGGCCGCGCAGGTTTACGGCGAACACATCGTCGCTGCCGACCTGGCCAATCCGGAGCTATAGCAGCTCGTTGTAAGCTGCGTGTCGCATCGACCCGGCCGTTGCGCGCGGCGCACAATGGTTTACCCTTCCTTCTCGCCGGACCCAGGGATATCCCTACGTCCCGTATACGCCGGCCCCGTGAATGCATTTGAAGCCTCAGGCCCGCGGTTGCTTAAGACCCACGCGAGTTCCCAGAGTATTCTGTTCTCCTACGCGATCTGACGCGATCCAAAGGAGGCGGACCGCTCGCGCCTCAATTTCCGCACCCGCTTGCCGTTAACGGAATCACGTGGTGTGATTCAGCACCGCCTCTCACGACATACGGCACAAGACTCGTAACCGACCAGGCTTTCAATTGAATTCGTCGTGCGCCCATAGTTCGACTACCCCGCGCGGTGCGCACAAGTCCGCTGCCAGCAGCGACAACTTGGCGCCGCAGAACCAGCTCTTCCTGTCGTATTTCTTCACGTGGTACCGGCGTCACCGGCGTGTCGACGTCCGCTGTGCCTGCGTGGCGATATGCGCCGGATTCGGTGCACTCTCCCTGTGCCTGCTGATACCTCGATGGCTGCAACTCGCGAGCGGCGCGCCGCAAGGCAAGGTCATAGGCATTGCGTGCGCGGCAGGGGCGGTGCTTACTGCCTTGATTTATCGCACGCTCGCCAACGAGCGCGCCAAACAGGCCGCGGCGACGGAATTAGCTAGCGCGTTGCTGGACGCGAATCGCGAATGCATGAAGCTGATCGATCTCGACGGCAACATGCTGCGCATTTCCGAGTACGGCGCCGGTCTGATGGATGCCGAATCGCCCGCGCAACTCGCCGGCGCACCATGGCTTTCGTTCTGGCGCGGCGAGGATGGCGCGGCCGCCAGGACGGCTTTTGCCGGTGCGCTAGCCGGGCGCCGGACGGCGTTTAGTGGATTTGCTCCTACGGCCACTGGCAGGCCGAAGCGATGGGATACCCGGCTGACCCCGATCAAGGACGAGAAAGGCCGCGTGATCGCAGTCACCGGCGCCTCGCTCGATGTGACCAGCCATTCGGATCTGCTGGCGCAACTGCAAGCGAAGAACGAGCTCATGTCCGAGATGGAAGCTCATGTGCCGCTGGTGTTTTACTCCTACGGCGCAGACTTCAAATCGTTTCACCACGTTAGCGCCGGCTGTTTCAAGGTGTTCGGACTCGAACCCGCTCAATTGCTGCAGCATCCGTCCGCATGGATGGAGATGGTGCTCGAAGAGGACCTTCCGCTCGTGCGCGGCGAGATGGACCGGATTGTCAGTCACTCGGTGGACGGGCGCGTCGAATATCGCATCAGGAAAGCCGATGGCTCGATCCGCTGGCTGCGCAGCACCGGTTATCCGGTGCAGGATGAAGCCGGTACGGTACTGCGTATCATCGGCATCACGGAAGACATCACCGCCGAGCAGGAGCGCATCGCCACCCTCGACCGGGCGGCGTTCACCGATTCCTTGACCGGACTCGCGAACCGCGCGGCGCTGTTTCGCGAGATCGAAGCACGCTGTGCCGCGCACACGCCGTTCGGTTTGATGTTTGTCGACCTCGACCGCTTCAAGGTGCTGAACGATACGCTCGGACATGTCGCGGCAGACCGTCTGCTCAAGGGCATTGGCGACGTGATCAAGGACGCCTTGCCGCCCGATGCCTATATCGCGCGGCTCGGCGGCGACGAGTTTGCTGTCCTGATCGGCAGTATGGCGGAGAAAACCGGTCTGGAAGCGGTGGCGGATGCCTTGCTGGTCGATCTCTCACGCAGCGGCCGCGACGACGGCGCGGGCACGTTCGTCACGGCATCGATCGGCATTTCGCTTTATCCCGAACACGGTGCGAACCATGAAGCGCTTTTGACGAGCGCGGACGTCGCCATGTATGCCGCGAAAAAGGCTGGGCGCAATTGCTTCATGTTCGCGGGTAAGGAGGCGGCGGAAACCATCGGCGATTTCGAGCTGGAACGCGACGTGCCCGAGGCGCTGGCCTCGGACCAGTTCCTGCTGCATTACCAGACCATTCACGAACCGCGCACGTTGACCGTCCACAGTGCCGAGGCCCTGATCCGATGGCAGCATCCGCGCCGCGGTCTGATTCCGCCTGGCGTATTCGTGCCGATTCTCGAAGAGACGGGTTTTATCGCCGATGTCGGCGCATGGGTGCTGAATAGCGCGCTCAGTCAACTGGCGCAGTGGCGGGGCCTTGGGGCGGCCAATCTGGGGATGTCGGTGAATGTCTCGGCTCGCCAGCTTCGCGGCGATGGCATCGTCTGGGAAGTCGAGCGTGCGCTGCTGAAATTCGGCGTTCCGCCGGCGCAGCTTGAAATCGAATTGACCGAAACGGCTTTGATGGAAAACCCGTATCACGCGCAAAAGATTATTGCCGCGCTGAAGGCTTTGGGCGTGCGCATTGCCATCGACGACTTCGGCACCGGCTATTCGACGCTCAAGTATCTGGCCGATTTCGCCCCCGACACACTCAAGATCGACCGCTCGTTCACGTCAAAACTGGTCAGCGATCCGGCAACCCAGACCATCGTGGAAGGCATCGTGGACCTGTCGCGCAAGCTGGGCATCAAGGTCGTGGCGGAAGGCGTCGAGGAACAGCAGCAACTCGACATTCTGCGCGACGTTCAATGCGACTTCGTACAAGGCTTTTTCCTGTGCCGTCCGCAACCGCCGGCGGAGCTTGAACGCATGCTGCACGTTGGTGCTGACAACCAGACGATCGGCGCTTGATCAGGCTTGCAAGCGGCTGAAAGCAGGCGGGAGCCGTCGCTGGCAGAAGATGCCGGCGACGACGGCTACGCGGGATGACGCAATCATAAAGCGCGCTCGTATTCTTAGTCATACTGATGAATTGCGCGGCGCCTTATTGCGGATCCATCTTGGCTTGCGTCGTCGGCGCATTGGAGGTGTCGCTGGACGAGGGCATGGTCGCGTTGCTGTGATCCGTCGTCATGCCGGCGGGCTTGGTGACCCACGGGCTGTCGATCGGGTCGCCACCGTAGGTCATTCCAGCCGTCGCCGCACCATGCGCATTACCTGCGCCGCCATTGCCGTTGCCGCCGGCAAACGCCGCACTCGCCACGCTTAACGAAACTGCAGCCACGCCCGTCATTATGAAGGTCAGAATTGCCTTGTTCATTTCGATCTCCCGGTAAGCGATGCAGGAGTTGCGTCGCATTGCTTCATATACGGGTTGATGACCGCGCTGGATGCAGTGCCATTAGCGCGAAGCAGCTAAACGGTGTCCTCGTTTGCTCATTACGTCATCGCCGTAACCTCGCGTTACCAATCTCTCATGCGCGTTTCACCTGTAATTGAGCGCCGTCCCTAGACTGCCGTCACTACCTGCATCACCCGTCGCAGACCGGCAATCCGAGCTTCAATTTGCGGGAGATATCAATGCAGCGAATGCATCACCCCCTTGTGACCGCCCAACTGGACGGCACGGAACTACGTGCCGATTATTGTGGGCAAACCGGCCGGCTGCGGATCCTGCACGGCGCCTCGGTCATGCGCGAATGGTTTCCGCCTAATTCGTGGATCGCGGTTGTCTCGGTGGCTGGCGCCCGCAACTGGGGCACGCAGCCCGATGCCGCCGAATTGCAGATCCTGCTTGAAAGTCAGGCGTCCTTGCTGCGAATCGGCCGCTAGGCCCCGTACCGAACCTGTTCCCCGTCCTCCATGACTAAACATGAGTTTTTTGCATGTTTGGTTCTCAAAATAGTCGCTTGCTGCCCCTTGCGGTGCGGAGAAGAATCCTGCCCATGCTCCGGTGGCATGGAATCCATAGCCGTCGGCAATGCGTTTTTCGCACTACGCCACCAGGTAAGGACCATGCGACTCGATCGGAATTTTGTTAACGGCCAATTCGTCGAACCCTCCACCGACGAACGCATCCCCGTCTACAACCCCGCCACCGAGGCCCTGATTGCCCACGTCGCGGGTGCATCGAAGGAAGACGCGGTGGCCGCGGTCAATGCCGCCGCAGCCGCGCAGAAAGGCTGGCGCAAACTGCCGTCCGCCGAACGCGCGGTCTATATGCACAGGCTGGCTGACGCGTTGAGCGAATGCGCGCCGGCGATCGGCGCGGCGCTCGCGCTGGAGTCGGGCAAGAGCGTGTCGGACGCCACCAACGAAGCCATCTACGCCGGCCAGATCACGCGTTATCACGCGGAATGGGCGCGCCGTATCGAAGGCGAAGTGATTCCAAGCGACAGCCCCGACGAAAATCTGGTGCTGCACCGCGAACCGATCGGCGTCGTGGCGTGCCTGATTCCGTTCAACTTTCCAGTCTACACGCTCATGCGCAAGATTGCGCCCGCGCTGATTTCCGGTAACACGGTGGTGGTGCGGCCGAGCAATAACACTCCCACTTCCGCGTTCGAAATCGCAAGGGCGGTCGAGCAAGCCGGTTTGCCGGCAGGCGTGGTGAACATTCTGACGATGAGCCACGCCGTCGCGGAAACGGTCTGCACGCATCCGGCGGTCGGCATGATTACGTTGACGGGTAGCGTCGGCGCCGGCCGCAAGGTGCTCGAATACTGCAAGGCGAACATCGCCAAGCCGTCGCTCGAACTGGGCGGTAAAACGCCCGCGATCATCGAGCCGGATGCCGACCTCGAGAAAGCCGCCCGTGATCTGGTCGCTTCGAAGACCACGCATTGCGGCCAGTTGTGCACGGCGATCGAACGCGTCTACGTGCATGAAAGCGTGCATGACCGCTTCCTTGCGCTGCTCAAGCAGCACATGAGCGCAGCAAAATCCGGCGACCGCGCAGAGCACCCCGATCGGATGGGACCGCTTGTGAACGACGCGTCACGCCGCTCGATTCACGCCATGGTCGAACGTGCGGTAGCGGCGGGCGCGCGGATCGAGACGGGCGGCGCGTTGCCGGACGGCAAGGGTTTCTTCTATCCGGCGACCTTGCTGTCGAACTGCCGTCAGGACATGGAGATCATCCAGGAAGAAACCTTCGGGCCGATCATGCCGGTCGTCAAATACAGCACGCTCGACGAAGCGCTTGGCATGGCTAACGATCACCAGTTCGGTCTTTCCTCGGTGCTTTATACCGAGAACTATCGCACTGCCATGAAGGTGGCCAACAACATCGAAGCCGGCGAACTGTATGTGAATCGCACGCCTGCCGATCCATATCAGGGCTTCCATGCCGGCTGGAAACGTTCGGGTCTGGGCGGCGACGACGGCAAGCACGGCATGCTCGAATTCACCCAAACCCGCCTCGTAGTCATGAAGTACTGATCCCGAAGCACCGAGCCGGCTTGCATTCAGACCCGGCGCGTCGCTGACTGCGGCGCGCCATTTCTCAACCTGCAGATTCGCGTAAGCACGCTGCAACCATAACAAAGAAATTGGAGACTCGACAAAGCGGATGCAGCCATGCATCGCAGGCTTTGTGTGTTTCTTAGGAGCACCTCCGTGTCATCTCGCCCTGTCCAATCCACGGCCCCGCTGGCCGCATCCAGTGACGCCGCGCTCTTGCGCGAAACCAAAGCACAGCGCTATGTGCAATTGCTGCTTTTGGTGATTGCCGCCGGCGCCATTTATCCGATTCTCTATTTGCGCCAGGTGTACCAGCCGACGATGCTAGAGGTGTTTCATATCACCGACAGCCAGCTGGGTTATCTGTATTCGTCGCTCGGCACGATCTTCCTGCTGAGCTATCTGCCGAGCGGCTGGCTGGCCGATCGCATCGCGCCGCGTCTCCTGATCTGCTTTTCGCTGATCGCAACCGGTGTGCTGGGCCTGTGGTATTCGACGGCGCCGTCGTTTCATCTGCTGATGGTGATTTTCGGCGGCTGGGGGCTATCGACGGGATTGACCTTCTGGGCCGCCGTGATCAAGCGCGTGACGATGATCGCCGGTACGCACGAACAGGGCCGCTTCTTCGGCTTTCTCGATGGCGGCCGCGGTCTTGTCGAAGCGCTGCTCGCCACTGCGGCCATCTCGTTGTTCGCCTGGGCCACGCAGACGCGCGGTGAAGCCGTAACGACCGGCTTCAGGCTGGTGGTCTACATGTACGCGTTCCTGTGCATTGCGCTGGGCGTGGTGCTGGGTCTCGTCAAGGATCCGCAGGGCAGCAAAGCCGCCGCGGACCAGGCCGCCGGGCGCAAACGCAGCAACGTGCTGATCGACCTGAAGACGCTCGCGGCGATTCCGGAATTGTGGCTGGTGGCGGCGATCGTGTTTTGCGGCTATCAGGTGTTTTGGGCCACCTACAGCTTCTCCGCGTACCTGCACGAAGGGACGATCGGTTTGTCGGTGGTGATGGCCGGCACGGTCACCACGCTCAAACTGTGGATGCGGCCGATCGGCGGCATCGGCGGCGGCTTCCTGGGTGACCGCTATTCGAAGATTTCGGTGCTGGTGATTGCGCTGTTTCTCGCGGCACTCTCGCTGCTCGGCCTGGTGGCGGCGCCCGGCATCGGCAATCACGTGGCGCTGGTGTTCCTCGTGCTGTTCATCGGCATCCTGACCTATGCCATCCGCGGCCTTTACTGGTCGCTGCTCGATCGCTGCAATGTGCCGGTCGAAACGATGGGTCTCGCCATCGGGCTGATTTCCGTTCTGGGCTATTCGCCGGACGTGTTCCTGCCGCTTATCAACGGTTACCTGACGCAGAACTACCCCGGCGTCTTTGGCTATCAACTCTACTTCGGCTATGTGGCCGCGGTGGCCGCAGTGGGCGGCTTCGCCGCGCTGGCGCTGAGAAACATGCTTAACAGAAAAGAAGGTGCGTAAATGAAAGTTGTTTCGCTCGAAACGCATATTGTTGCTGTACCGCCGCCGCATCTGGGCGGCATGTACTGGATCTTCGTCAAACTGAAGACGGCTTGCGGTATCGAGGGCGTGGGAGAAATCTATTCCGCCACGTTTCATCCGGATGCGATGACCCATATCATCGACGACGTGTTCGGCCGCTATCTGCTGGACAAGGACCCGCATCACGTCGAGCGTCTGTGGCGCGAAGCCTATTCGAGCGGCTTCACGCAACGCCCAGACCTGACCATGATGGGTGTGGTCAGCGGCCTGGAGATGGCGTGCTGGGACATCATCGGCAAGGCAGCGGGCAAACCGGTCTATGAGCTGCTGGGCGGCATGGTCAATGAACGGCTTCGTTCGTACACCTATCTGTATCCGAAGAATAGCCGCGGCGAATACGATTACGACGACCCGGATCTCGCCGCCGAATGCGCGGTGGAAAACGTCAAGCGCGGTTTTACGGCGCTCAAGTTCGATCCGGCGGGTCCGTATACGGCTTATTCGGGCCACCAATTGTCGCTGGAAGTGCTGGACCGTTGCGAACTATTCTGCCGGCGTGTGCGCGAAGCCGTGGGCAGCAAGGCGGATCTGCTGTTCGGCACGCATGGGCAAATGGTGCCGTCCTCGGCGATTCGCCTGGCTAAACGCCTTGAGAAATACGATCCCTTGTGGTTCGAAGAGCCGGTCCCGCCCGGACAGGAAGGGGCGATGGCGCAGGTGGCGAAGCACACCAGCATTCCCATCGCAGCGGGCGAGCGCCTCACCACGAAGTATGAATTCTTCAAGCTGCTCGAAGCGGGCGCCGCCTCGATCCTGCAACTGAATGTGGCGCGTGTGGGCGGTTTGCTCGAAGCAAAGAAGGTGGCCAGCATCGCCGAGGTGTATTACGCGCAGATCGCACCGCACCTCTACAACGGTCCGGTGGGCGCGGCAGCCAGCATTCAGCTCGCGGCATGCACGCCGAATTTCCTGATTCAGGAAAGCATCGGCACGTGGGGCGGTTTCCACGCGGAAGTGCTGAAGACGCCGATTCGCTGGGAAGAGGGCTACATCATTCCATCGCAGGAGCCGGGGCTTGGCGTCGAGTTGAATATGGACGTGGTGCGGCAACACACGCCGTATAAGGGTCAACGCCTGCATCTGCAGATGGCCGCGCAACCCGCAGACGTCAAGGATCTCGCGCCGGCCAAGGGCTGAGTTCGGGACTTACATTCGCATTCACTGGAGCGGGCGCCGTCGGGCGCGATACACCATGAACTACGACTACATTATTGTCGGCGCGGGCTCTGCGGGCTGCATCCTCGCTAACCGGCTGACGGCATCGGGCCAGCATTCCGTGCTGCTGCTCGAAGCGGGCGGCAAAGACAGCTCGTTCTGGTTCAAGATTCCCGTGGGTTTCACCAAGACGTACTACAACGAAACCTATAATTGGATGTACTACAGCGAGCCGGAGAAAGAACTCGACAACCGGCCGATCTATTGCCCACGCGGCAAGGTACAGGGCGGCTCGGGCTCGATCAACGCAATGATTTACGTGCGCGGCCAACCGCACGATTTCGACGATTGGGCGGCGGCCGGCGCCAAAGGTTGGGCGTTCAGGGACGTGCTGCCGTATTTCCGCAAGCTCGAATCGCATCCGCTGGGCAATACTGACTATCACGGCGCCGATGGCCCGATTGGCATTGCGCCGATGAAGGATGCGGTTCATCCGATCTGCCACGTGTTCCTCAAAGGCTGCGATCAGGCGGGCTACAAACGCACGGACGACTTCAACGGCGCGCAGTTCGAAGGCTCGGGCATCTACGATGTGAATACCCGCAACGGACAGCGCTCGTCGAGCAGCTTCGAATATCTGCATCCGGTACTGAACCGCAAGAATCTGCATGTCGAACGCGACGTGCTGGTCAGCCAGGTGCTATTCGACAGCAACAAGCGGGCGACGGGCGTGGTGGTCAAACAGAATGGCGGGGCGCGGACCTTCACGGCGAACCGCGAGGTGATCCTGGCCGCGGGCGCAGTGGATACGCCAAAGCTGTTGCAACTGTCCGGCGTGGGCGACAAGGCGTTGCTCGCGCAGCACGGCATTCCGCTCGTGCAGGAATTGCCGGCGGTCGGGCAGAATCTGCAGGACCATCTGTGCGTGAGCTTCTACTACCGTGCCAACGTGAAGACGTTGAACGATGAAATGCGGCCGTTGCTCGGCAAACTCAAACTGGCTTTGCAATACCTGCTGACGCGCAAGGGGCCGCTTGCGATGAGCGTGAATCAGTCGGGTGGCTTCTTTAAGGGCAACGACGCGCAGACGCAGCCTAACCTGCAGTTGTATTTCAATCCGCTCTCGTACCGGATTCCGAAAAGCAACAAGGCGAATCTCGAGCCGGAACCGTATTCGGGGTTCCTGCTGGCCTTCAATCCGTGCCGGCCGACGAGCCGCGGTTCGATCGAAATTGCTTCGAACCAGGTGGAAGATGCGGCGAAAATCCGTATCAACGCGCTGACCACGGAGAAGGACATCGACGAGGTCATTCAGGGCTGCGAACTGGTGCGCAAGGTGATGGCCACGCCGGCGCTGAAGGGCATCACGGTCGAAGAGATTTCGCCGGGGCCGCAGGTCAATACGCGCGAAGGCTTTCTGCAGTATTTCCGCGAGCAGTCGGGGTCGATCTATCACCTGTGTGGATCGTGTGCGATGGGCGCGGACGCGCGGACCTCGGTGGTCGACGCGCGATTGCGTGTGCATGGTCTGACCGGGCTGCGCGTAGTCGACGCGTCCATCTTCCCGAATATCACCTCCGGCAATATCAACGCGCCGACGATGATGGTGGCGGAGAAGGGCGCCGAGATGATCCTCAAAGACGCGCTGGCGGATGCGGCTAACCAGCGGACCCAAGATGCGGAGCTGGCAGCAACGCATTAAGCGCCGCGATGTAAATGCTTCAGGGCCGTGCCGGTGTCAGATCGGGCGGCCCTTCTTCTTTAGAGCTCGGGAAACACCGCGCGTCCCTGCGTCATGTCTCGCAGCGCCTCGCGCGCGCTTTCTGCGGCGGTCACCGGCATGCTGAGCGTCAGCCGCACTTCCATTTCATAGCCGCTCTTGACGAGCGTGTAGCCCTCCTGATCAATCCAGCGGCGCACGCGCGCTTCGTCGGGATAGGCGATTTCCACAGTCAACAAGGTCTTGGCGATGCGTTCGACGCGCGGCGCGTCCTGCAACACGCGGGCGATCGCATCGGTGTACGCGCGCACGAGGCCGCCCGCGCCGAGCTTCACGCCGCCGTAATAGCGCACCACGGCGGCCAGCACGCCATCCAGATCGTGATGCCGCAACACTTCGAGGATCGGCCTGCCCGCAGTGCCGGACGGCTCGCCGTCGTCCGACATGCCCGACTGGCCGCCAGCCAACAAGGCCCAGCAGACGTGGGTGGCGGCGGGATGTTCTTCGCGCAGACGGCGCAGCTCGCCCATTGCCGCATCGCGGTCGGCGACCGGAATGGCGTACCCGATAAAGCGGCTCTTGCGGATTTCGAGCTCGGACGATACGGCGGTTGAGAGGGTATGACTCACGTTGCAGGGTTCGTTTAAATCAATGAGGCCATGTGCCTGGCGTACCTGGGGGGCTTGGGGCGTCAGCGCATTGTATCGGTCTCCTGCGCTGCGGCACGAAAAATGCGACGGTTGCAGGAGCTTCACCCCGCCCGAAGCTGCGGTTATGCCGAAGGTCACGGCATATCGGCGAGGCGGTATCGACAAGGTCATGGAGGCCGACAATGAATTACACCGAAAACCCGGCGGAGCTTGCGCTGGCCGCAAAAGATCCTGCACTGTTCACTCATCGTCTCGAGGGCGCCGTCTCATGGAGCGCTGTGTTTGCCGGCGGCGTCGCAGCGGCTGCATTCGCCCTCATCCTGTTGACCTTAGGCACGGGTCTTGGCTTGACCTCGATTTCGCCATGGTCCTCGGGCGCGGCGAATGCCAAAGCCTTTGGCTTTGCCGCCGTCGTGTGGGTGTGCGTCACCTCGATTCTCACTTCGGGATTAGGCGGATATCTCGCCGGGCGACTGCGCAGCCGCTGGCTAGCCATCGATACCGATGAAATCCACTTCCGCGACACCGCGCATGGCTTTCTGAGCTGGGCCGTGGCGACGCTGCTCACGGCGGCCATACTGGCGTCGGCCGTCACCGGCGTGGTGCGCAGCGGCACCCAGGCTGTGGCGACGTCCGCCGCGGAGGGCGGCTTCGGCACGATGGCGACCATGCAGCGCGGCAACGCCATGGCGGCGATGAATACATGGCCGCTCGGCTACTTTGTCGACTCGCTGTTCCGCTTGCCGGCCGGCGCGCAGCCTGCCGCTGGCCCAGGCGGGGCTTGGGGCAACGAGCCGGCGCGTCAGGAAGCGGCGCGCATTTTCCTCAATAGCGCGGCCACCGGCGATCAATTGTCCGCCGAAGATGCGGCATATCTGGGCCAGCTCGTCGCGCAACGTACCGGCATCGTGCCCGCCGCCGCGCAGGCTCGCGTGAGCGCCACCTATACGACCTTTTTGCAGAAAGTCACGGCGCTCGATGCAGCCGCGAAAGCCGCCGCCGATAAAGCGCGCAAGGTCACGATTGGCGCGTCGTTGTGGCTGTTTGTCTCGCTTCTGATGGGCGCCTTCTCTGCAAGCCTGATGGCAACCCATGGCGGGCGGGTGCGTCAATTGTAATTCGGATACCTATTCATTTACCGAGGGAGGTAATTATGCGTTCGATTCTTCTTTATATGCTCGGCGTGCCGATTCCCATCATCATTTTGATCGCGCTGTTCTGGCACTAAGCCTGGCATCATGCAGTGCAGCACGGACGAGCGCCGGGCATTTCGTTTCGCCCGGCGTTTTCTTCCGGCGCTCGCGATCCAAGTGCCATCAATATCAATAGGCGAACTTGAGGTAGCTTTCGCCACCGTGGACGGCACCCGCGTCGTCGACCTGAGGCATATAGCGCAGCAGGCGCTTTGCTCGTGGGCCGAGCCGCTCATAAACATCGCGCGGCACGTCGATATGTACTTCCGGCCTGAAATACCAGCTTCGGCTATAGCCGATGACGACCATCGGACGCGGCGCGTCGGTATTGTTGGGCGTGCCGCGATGCAATGCCCGGACGTCGCGGATCATCACGTCGCCAAGTTCCATGGGAATGGCGTGCAGCGGAATTTCCCCTGCCAGATAAGCCTGCATCGCGTCCGCCGCATTCATTCGGTGAGTGCCCAGGGTGGTTTCGAACGGGCCGTTGTCTGCGGTCACATCGCAAAGCGGAAAGTTGACGGCGAGCTGAAACGACGGTGTTTCCGCCAGATTGTCGAACAGGGCGGGCGTGTCGCGGTGCACGTCCTGATAGGTCGACCCGCGCAGGGGCGTGTCGGTGGCGAGTTGGCACATCACCGGATCTTCACCCGCGACGCGTTCGACAATCGCCAGCACGTCAGGGTCGCAGAAGATGCGCTCGTCTGCGAACACGCCGGCAAACGGCAAGGTGATGTAGTGCCGGTTGGCGCCGCGCACAGCGGTGGCATTTGCCTGCAGTTTATGAGCAAGAATGCCGTCGAAGGCCTGGCGCCAGGCTGACAGCGTGTCCTTTTGAAAGTGTTGCTTTAGCAGCACCATGCCGTCGTGCTCGAACGTCCGCGCGTAAGTATCGAGTTGCTCGTTTGAGTAACGCATCGACATGTCCCCCGGTGGTTTTTGTAAGGCTAACAAGCGCGGTTCGATTGAGCAATGCTATCCAACTGCGTGGCGTCCTCGCCAGGTCCAGGCACGCGCGTTGCGCATATCAACCACGGGTTGGCGAACTCACTCGCCAGCGAGAAGGGCGTCGCCGGATAACGCATCGTAGTCCACCTTGGAGCAACATCATGGAACCTGTATCGCATGGCATCATCTTCTGGCTCATTATCGGCGGCATTGCCGGCGCGCTCGCTGGGCGGCTCGTGGACGGGGGCGGATTCGGCATCATCGTCGACATCATTGTCGGCATTGTGGGCGCCTTTATCGGCGGCTGGCTGGGCGGCGCGCTCGGCCTCCATCTGGGTGGCGGCATCATCGGTTCGCTGCTGACGGCGCTAATTGGTGCGGTGATTCTTCTGCTGATCGTGCGTCTTTTCAGCCGGGGCCGATCCGGCGGAGCCATATAAAGCCTGCAGGGTCTATGTAACGGTCGTGGCGGCCTGCTTCTTTCGCGAAGCAGGCCGTTTTTGATCGAGCACCGTGCGCACCTCGTGCGGTCCGAGTAATCGCCCGTCGTAATCGCCCGTCTTTACCTCTGAGTTCCACATAGCGCGAGATCGAACGCGTCTGCTCATCCGCTTCGAGCGTGAAAATGCCGTCCTCGACCAACTTCTTTAGCCGGGACGCCAAGGCCAGTTCGTAACCGCGCCGTCACTGCAGGAACTCGGTGATTGGGAATCCTTCGAGCGGGCCCGCCAGGCGCTGGCGCAAAAACTTTCGCGTTCGGAACCTGCTGCGCGCTATCGCGATGCGGTTGTAAAGCACTGACTAAACTCGTCGCGAAGCGGAGGACGCCAACGACAGGCAATCCGCTTCGTCACAGCATCCCAGGGCGAAACAGGTGACGGCGGCTAATCGTTTTGCCGGACACCGTGAAGACGCCGTCGCCGGTGTAATGGAGCGTCTCCGGCAGGTCCGGCCGCGTTGCGACCTGCGCGCTGACCACTTCGAAAATAAAGAAGTTGTATTTGTCGATCAGCGCATCGTCGTAAAGCCGGCACGCAAAATTGCCGTAGCACTCGGCAATGAGAGGCGCGTCGACGCCGTCCGCGGGCAGGGGCGTAAGCTCGAATGCGGTGAATTTGTCGGTGTCGGCGCCGGACGTATTGCCGATCTTCACCACCGTGTCGGTCAAATGCGTGGTGGGCAGATTGACGACGCACTCGCGGCTTTGCCGGATCATCTCGAAGCTATGATTTCCGGCGGCAATCACACATCCCAGCAGGGACGGCGAAAACTCCATGACCGTATGCCAGCCCATGGTCATGATGTTGGTCTTGTCCTGCCAGCGGGATGACACGAGCACAATCGGCCCGGGTTCGAGATAGCGGCGCACCCGCTCGACGGGGATGCTCCGTTTGGCGATGCAATGAGTCATCAAGTGCTTCTCCTGCGCAACGGGTGGCTCCTGGCGCGAAATGATGCATCAATTCTTCGGCACCTTATCGACGCCCGCAGCAGGATTGCTGACGTCGACCAGTTCCGGCGACTTGACTGCCCGCAGCGTTTCGAGCTGAGCGTTGGTATCGATTCGCAAGGTGCGGGCGAACGGAGGCAGCGTGACGGGTCCGCCACTCTTTAAGGCTTTGACGATGCCTTCGACCACCCGCACATCCGCGTATCCCTCTTCGACGTCGGGTTCCGGATGCGTGTCGTTCAGGATGCAGGCGGAGAAGTATTTCATCTCGCCGCCGAATTGATCGGTGTTCTTGAAAGAACGGCTGCTCTCGTCCTCACCGATGGTCACAGTTTGCCCCAGCGATTTACCGTATGTGTAGCACGGTTGCATGGCAATGCTGCCTCGCGTGCCAACGGCAAAGAACGAGTCCAGCGCATTGGCCGCATAAGAAACGACGAACTGCGCCAGCCGGTTGCGCGGGAATTTAAGTGTGACGGCCACCGTGTCGTCGAAGTCTCCAAGACCGGCGTCCGGATGCCGCACGCCCACGGCCGATACGACTTCGATCGGCTCGTCTTCGAACACATAACGCGCTGCGTTGATCGGATAAGGTCCCATGTCGAAGATGGGGCCTGCCTCGTCGCCGTTGCGGGCGCGATGATTCGCAGGGTCTACTTTTTGGACGAAGGTCGATGAGAACAGGATGACGTCACCGAGTTCTCCCGAACGAATCCGCTCGATCGTCGCCAGCGTAGCGGGTTCGAAATGTAGCCGGTACGCGACCATCAGTTTCGCCGTAGACGCCTTCGCAGCCTCCGCAATGGCCTTGCATTGCTCCGTCGATACCTCCAGCGGCTTTTCCACCAGCACGTGAATGCCTGCTTTCAAAGCGGGAATGACGAATTCGGCGTGCCGCCAGTTTGGTGTGGCAAGGTAAATAGCGTCGACCTTGCCCGATGCGAGCATCTGGTCGAACTGTTCATACGTGTAGAGATCTTCCACATGGTATTGCCCGGCCACCTGGCGGGCTTTTTTCATGTCGCCGCTGACGAGCGCGGTAATCACGGAATTGCCGGTGTGCTCGACGCCGGGCATCATCGCTTCCTGCGCGATGTCGCCGAGTCCGACGATGGCGTAGCGGATTTTCTCTTTGCCGAGGCCAATCACTGAAAGAATGCTCATGTTCACCCCTGTATTCGCAAGGTTGGATGGTTCGCCCGGCGCGCATGGCAGCATGCATGGCGACAGGCAGCTATCGCCATGAGCGCAAACGGCGTTCCAGACCTGCCTTGGCGCGCGAATTCCGAACTTCAGGCCGGCACCTGCGCGATTCTCAACGCCAGCGCTTTCAGTCCACGATGGATTCCCACTTTGATGGCCGCTTGCGACAGCCCCGTATGCCGGGCACTTTCTGCAATCGACAGACCCATCAGCTTGACGTGCACGATCGGCAGCCTCTGCCGGTCAGGGAGATGTTTGAGCAGCTTGTCGAGATCGCGTTTCGCGTTGGCGGATTCAACGTCGGACGCGGCAAACAGTTCCAGTTCGTCGTCGAGCGGGTCTTGCAACGCCTCGCGCCGCGAGCGGGCGCGCAGGAAATCCGCCAGCTTGTAGCGGGCAATCGCATGCACCCAGGCGGTGAGCGGTTCGTCGCGGCGGTAGGTGTGGCGTCCGGTATGCACGGCAAGCAGAATTTCCTGGACGATATCTTCCACGTCGTCCTGCAGGTGGCTCAGCCGTCTGCGCAGAAATGCGCGTAGATGCGCGCTCAGGTGTTCGAGAAATGCACGGTACGCCGGCTCGTCGCCGTTCAGCGAGCGCACCAGCAGGGTTCTTAGCCGCTCTTCGGCCTGAGCGGCCGCCGTGGCGTTGAGGCTCTGTGTCATCGTGGCAGCAGGTGTGGCGCACCCGGAGATGATGGGAATACGCCTTAGTCGCTGCCGGTCACGGGTTCTTACAAGCGCGCTGGAAAAAATTCGCTGGATTGCTCTTTTCGCTGCTTGGGCTGTCTGCTGGCAAACCCGGCTTCAGGATCTGGGCGAGCGGTCGCCCAGCAGATAGTCAATGGAGATTCGGCCCGGTCCCCACGCGGCGATGCCAAGCGCCATCGCCACCCAGGTAAGGTGGATGGGCCAGCCGTCAGGCACGGTCAATTCCACGATGCAGGTCATGAAGATCAGGCCGGCCGCGGCGAAGCGGGTGGCGAGGCCGAGCACGAGCAGCACGGGAAAGGTCACCTCGCCGCAACCCGACAGAAATGCAAAGAGCACCGGCGCGGGAAACGGATACGGGCCGCCGGGGAGATGCAATTGAAACTCCTGCGTGAAAAGGTCGATTGCGGTATCGCTGAGCTGGAAGAAGCCGTGCCATTTCAGAATGCCCGATTTCCAGAACGGCACGGCCAGCGCAACGCGCAGCACGAGCTGAACCAGCCACGGTTGCGCGAGCGTCTGGACCAGCCGCTTCGCCGCGCCGGTCGCGGCTACGAGTACGGCAGGAACGGGCAGTTTCAGGTTCTGTGGGTCCGACATCCTGGTCAATCTCCATGTTGAATGCCGGTGAAAACACCGGCTGAAAGCATCCCGGCCAGATTGGCCTCGATATCGAAGGAGGGCGTCTCGTGAAACGCCGCCGCGACCGCCTCGCCGAGCGACGCGCCGTCGAGAAGGCCGGTCAGGAAAATCGCGCCGCCGGCCGGCAGGCGGGATACCAGCACTTCATGTCCGGGACGTGTCACGAGCGCGTCTTCCGCGTCGCTTGAACGCAGCGGTGTGGCGGGTCCGTCGCTGCGGTTCATCGCAAAGATGGCGACGGCGGGATACGGCGATCGCACGATCCGAGCGGCGGGGTGCGGGGTAAAACGAATGTCGGCGAGCGTGGCCGGGTCGATTTCGGCCAATGCTTCGGCGGCCAGCACGGGCAGGTCCGCGGCGTGATACGCGTCCAGCCACGCCCGCTCGATGCGCGCGGTATCCGCCAGCCAGGGCATCTCGCGGGCATATTCGTAGGCTTCGATGAAGGCGGGAAAGTCGCGTCCGTACTCGAACAGCAGAGGCGAAGTGGGCGGGGTAGCGCGGATATGGAAACGCGCCATGGCCCTGAAGAACTCGACGCCGGTAATGCGCTGGATAGCCGGATAGACCGCTGCCAGCGCATCGATTAGGCTGACCGTGACGTTGTTGCGGTAGACGTTGTAGCGCTTGACCACGCGCTTTCCTTGCGCGGCGATCACGCCTTCGGGCGGTGTGATCGAAGGGTCCATCAAGCCCGGTGAAAAGATTGCAGCATGTCCGGATGAAAGATTTTCAGGCCGCATGGCTGAGCTCCTGGGGCTGCTTTTGCGCCTGTGCAAGCGAGACGCTCTCTTCCGTCATGATCTGCTTTGCGGACAAAGCCTGCTCACGCAGCACAGACCAGGCGGGCAGGTTGCTGTCCCATTCGATCAGCGTCGGCCGCGCGCCGATCCGCGCGATGAGATGTCGATAGAGACGCCATACGGAATCGGCAATCGCGCAGTCGTGGCTATCGATGAGCAGCGGTTCGTCCTCGTCGTCGCGTTGTTCGCTATGTCCCGCCAGATGGATTTCGCCTACCTGTTCGAGCGGTAATTCGTCGAGGTAGGCTGCGGCGGAGAAGCCGTGATTGGTCGCCGAAACAAATACGTTGTTGACGTCCAGCAGCAGGCCGCAACCGGTGCGTCGCACGACGGCGCGAATGAATTCGGTTTCGCTTAAAGTCGACGAGGCGAAGGCAACATAGGTCGACGGATTCTCCAGAAGCAGGGGACGTCCGATCGCATCCTGCACCTGGCCGATGTGGCCGCACACCTGATCGAGCGTCGCCTGGGTGTAGGGCAAAGGCAGCAGGTCGTTGAAGAAAGTGCCGCCATGTGACGACCACGCGAGGTGCTCGGACACCAGCATCGGCTCGTAACGCGTCACGAGATCACGAAAGCGCGCGAGATGCGCGAGGTCCAGTGCAGCGGGTCCGCCGATCGACATGCAGACGCCGTGCAGCGACAGCGGATACTCCGCGCGGATCGCCGCAAGCGCCCGATGCGGCGGCCCGCCGGCGCCCATATAGTTCTCGGCGTGTACCTCGAAGAAGCCATCTTTCAAGCCGTCCGCCAGAATCGCGGCCAGGTGTTCATGCTTGAAACTGGTTCCGGTGCGCCCCTGGACGCCGGACGGATACGTCAGGTCATGGGAGCGGCCAGGCTTGCCAGCCGCCGTTTTGCTGGGGGTATCGTCCATGGCCGCTCCCGTTCCTCAAGCCGTTGCGTGGATCAGGACTTCAGCGGCGTGAGCGAGCCGTGACCACCGCCCGGCACTTCGATGCTCGTGCAGGTGCCGCCTTGCACGAACTTCCACGAGTTACCCTGGAAATCCATCGCGGACGTCCCCTGGCAGGTCGTGCCGGGGCCGGCGGCGCAATCGTTTTGCCCCTTCAGGGCGACGCCGTAGCACTTTTCCTTGTGAGCAGCCACGGCCGCGGTTGCTTCGGCTTTCGTGAGCGGCGCGGCGTGCGCAACCGAGGCGAGCAGGCTTGCGACGACGCCGGCGAGCAGCGTGGAACTGACAGTGGTCTTTGCGGACATTGAATTTCTCCAGGGTTGGGATAGAAGGTATCCGTGGCGGATACAGGAGTTAATTCGCCGGTCACGCGGGATTGGTTACAGCAGGGAGGAAATTTTTTGTTGCTTGAGGCGGCGGCGCTGACAGCCGCGGCTGAATGACGGGATGTGATGTACCGCCGACGCGAGGCGGGTCACCGCCTGCATGATGGAGGGTTGATGCCGGGATTGAATGTGCCGCCGGCCGATTGTCGCACTACCCGTAAAGGTGATTTGCGGACTGAGGCAATGACGCCGACGGGCGCGCGGCGCAGAATTGCGGCTGTGGCGAATCTAGCTCCCGGCTGGGGCGAAGCCGGACTCCTCATCTGGCGATTCGTCACGCTTCCCCTTCTCCACGTGGCTCCTTACTGCGAGCCACGCTGCGTCACCCGCCGCCAAAATCGCCCGTCACTTCACGCGCCGAACCGGCGGGAGCTCGGCTTCTGCGGCCGGCGGGTTCGATCCGCTCGCGATGTTCGCGCTCCTCATTTCCGTCATGGCGCGCAACAGCGTCACCGTATGCTGCCGCACGATGCCCATGAGTTTCGCCAGACGCTCGGTGTTGATGGCGTCCCACTTGAGCACGCCCAGCGATTTGCGGCAGTGGGTGTGGAAAACCAGCAACGGCCCGTTCAGCGTCAGCGTGCGGATCAGCGTTTCTTCGTCGTCTGCCGGACGTCCGAGCAGCCGCCCCACGAGCCCTGCTGCGACGCTGGTCATGTGCCGGCTGATGCGCTTATCGATCATCTCGAACCCCGATAACGGCCCGAGACCCGCCTGCTCGCGCGCCATGAAGAGGCGCCAGTCGTTCGATTCGGTGGAGGTGAACATGAATTCGGCAATCCGCGCCTGAATCGCGCAATAGGCGTCGATCAGGGCGTCGTCGTCCGCCTCGCCTGCCAGAACGGCCTCGGCAGCCTCGATGGTGGCCGACATCTGCGCCCAGACCCGCGCCACGATGTGCTCCACGCAGGCGAGATAGACCCCTTCCTTGTTGTCGAAGTAGTAACCGATGGCCGGCGCGTTGACGCCCGCGCGCTCCGCGATGTCGCGTGTGGAGGCGCCGTCGAAGCCGCGTTCGCCGAACAGGGCGAGGGCCGCCGTCACGATCCGCGCACGCGTTTCTTCGCCGCGCGGATAGCCGCCGTCGATGGCATGGCGATGTCTCGGGGAGGTGGACATCCGTTCGATCCTTCTAAGTTTCGGTAAGCCGGTCAAAAATATATCAATTGACAGAAATCTGCCAACTGGAATAATTATATCAATTGGAACAATTTTGGAGTCGTCATGTCGGCCACCCTTCCCGTCAACGAAACCGGGGCAGCCACCCCCGCTCGCCGTTCTCCCGCGCGCCGGCTGCTGCTGGCGGGCGGCGTGATCGTCCTGATCGCCGCGGTCGCCTACGGCGTGCGCTGGTGGACTGTAGGACGTTTCATACAAAGCACTGACGACGCCTACCTGCAAGCCGATAGTATGACGGTTGCGCCAAAAATTTCCGGCTATGTGGCGCAAGTGCTGGTTGGCGACAATCAGACGGTCGCCGTCGGACAGCCGTTGGTACGCCTCGACAGCCGCCAGTACACGGCGGCGCTGGAGCAGTCGAACGCCACGGTGGCGGCCCGCCGCGCGGATATCCTGCGCGGCGAGGCCGAACTGGCGCAGCAGCAGGCGAGCATCGGCGAGGCGCGCGCGCAGCTTGACGGCGCCGTCTCGAACGAGGCGCATGCGCTGGCTCAGGTCAAGCGCTACGAGCCGCTTGCCGCGACCGGCGCCGAGACCGACGAGCGGGTCGCCGACCTGCGCAACACCGCCCGCCAGGCGAGCGCCACGCGCTCGGCCGACGCCGCGGCGCTGCAGGTCGCCGAGCGCCAGGTGGCGAATCTGCAGGCGCAGATCCAGCAGGCCCACGCGCAACTCGATGCGGCGCTCGCGGCCGCCGACCAGTCGAAACTCGATACCGTCGATACGCTGGTGCGCAGCACGATTGCCGGCCGCGTCGGCGACCGCACGGTGCGCGTCGGCCAGTATGTGCAGCCGGGCACGCGGTTGATGACCATCGTGCCGGTGCAGGACGTGTACCTGACGGCGAACTTCAAGGAAACGCAGATCGGCTTGATGCGGGTCGGCCAGCCGGTGACGATCCGCATCGACGCCTTGCCGGGCGCCGACCTGCACGGCACGGTGGATAGCTTCTCGCCCGGCACCGGCTCGCAGTTCGCGCTGCTGCCCGCGCAGAACGCGACCGGCAACTTCACCAAGATCGTCCAGCGCGTGCCGGTGAAGATCCACATCGACGCGGGGCCGGAAACGCGCAAGGTCTTGCTGCCGGGCCTCTCGGTGAACGTCGACGTGGATACGCGCAGCGCGCGCGATACGGCGCAACGCATCGAACGGGAAAACGGACGTGGCTAATCCGGGCAACCCGTCTGCAAATCCGGCAGGTTCGACTGCCGCCATGTCCGGCACGCCGTCCGCGGCGAAACCCGCGCTGCCGCCCAATGCCGCCGCCTCCGACTGGATCGCCGTGGCCGCGGGCGCGCTCGGCGCGCTGATGGCCACGCTCGACATCTCCATTACCAACTCGGCCTTGCCGCAGATCCAGGGGCAAATCGGCGCCACCGGCACCGAGGGCACGTGGATTTCGACCGGCTACCTGATGTCCGAGATCGTGATGATCCCGCTCGCCGCGTGGCTCACGCGCGTGTTCGGGCTGCGCAATTTCCTGCTCGGCAACGCCACGCTGTTCACCCTGTTTTCGATCATGTGCGGCGTGTCGCACAGCCTGCCGCAGATGATCGCGGGGCGCATCGGCCAGGGCTTCGTGGGCGGCGCGATGATCCCCACCGCGCAGACCATCGTGGCGACGCGCCTGCCGCGTCACCAGATGCCGATCGGCATGACCATGTTCGGCCTGATCGTGCTGCTCGGGCCGCTGCTGGGTCCGGTGGTGGGCGGCTGGCTCGCGGAAAATATCGACTGGAGCTGGTGCTTCTTTCTCAACATTCCGGTGGGCGTCGCCCTGGTGACGCTGCTGTTCGTCGGGCTGCACAAGGGACGCACCGACTGGTCGCAGTTCGTCAAGGCCGACTGGCTCGGCATCGTCGGACTGGCTGCGGGGCTCAGTTCGTTGACCGTCGTGCTCGAAGAGGGGCAGCGCGAACGCTGGTTCGAATCGTCGATGATCGTCTGGCTGAGCATTCTTTCCGCGACGGGCATCCTGCTCCTGCTGATCGCGCAGTTCGTGTCGAAGGCGCCTATCGTGCGTCTGAAGCTGCTGAAAAACACGCGCTACGCCAGCGTCATCTTTATTGTCTTCACGGTGGGGGCGGGGCTTTATTGCGTCTCCTATCTGCTGCCGCAGTTCCTGAGCAACGTGTCGGGCTACAACGCCGAACAGTCCGGCGGCGTCATGCTGATCTCCGGCGTGCCCGCGTTTCTGTTGATGCCGGTGCTGCCGCGCCTGATGGGTCGCGTGGATACGCGCCTGATGGTGATTGGCGGGCTGTGTTGCTTCGCGGCGAGCTGCATGCTCGACATCTCGCTTACCGCGCAAAGTGTCGGCCACGACTTCACGTGGTCGCAACTGCTGCGCGGCGTGGGCCAGGTGATGGCGATGATGCCGCTCAATCAGGCGTCGATGGCGGCCGTGCCGCGCGAAGAAGCGGGCGACGCCGCCGGTCTCTACAACATGGCGCGCAACCTCGGCGGGTCGGTGGGGCTCGCGCTGCTTGGCACCTTCATCGACCGCCGCAATACGTTTCACGAAGACGTGATCCGCGAGTCGGTGTCCGGCAATTCGCTGATCGGCCAGGAACACATCACGTCGAGCGCGGCCAGCTTTTTCGCGCAGGGCGGCGATATGGCCTACGCCAAGCTCCAGGCTATCGGCCAACTGACTGCGACGATGCAGTTGCAGGCACTCGTCATGACTTACTCCGAAACTTTTTACGTGCTTGGCGTCGCGCTGCTGCTGTGCATTCCACTTGCGCTATTTCTGAAGAGACCGGCTGCCGGTGCGCCGTCGGCAGGACATTGAAAAACACATGACGTCATTCAACACTGCTCGTTGCCTTGGCCTGCTTCCCGTGGCCGCCGCGCTGGCGCTGGCCGGCTGCACCGTCGGGCCCGATTATCACGGCGCGCCGCAAGCCGCCCCGGTGGCCGCTCAGGCCAGCGCGTTCAACCGCGCGCCGCAGGGCACCGTATCCACCGCGCCGGTGGCCGCTTCATGGTGGCTGGCGCTCAACGATTCGCAACTCAACGCGCTGATCGACGCCGCGCTGAAGAACAGCCCCGACCTGCACGCCGCCGAAGCGCGCTTGCGCGAGGCGCGCGCGGGCCTCGCGGGACAGCAGAGCAACGAATTGCCCAAGAGCACGGCCGACGTGGGGTATCTGCGCAGCCGTTCGCCTGATCTTTCGTCGTTCGAAGGGGGCTCGTCGAATTCGCTGTCGAGTGGCGGCGGCCCGATCGGGGTGTACCTCGCGGGCTTCGATGCCAGCTGGGAGGTGGATATCTTCGGCGGCACGCGGCGGGCCATCGAGGCGGCTTCGGCGGAGGCGGACGCCTCGCAGGCCGATCTCGCCGACGCGCACGTGCAGCTCGCCGCCGAGATCGCGCAGGACTATGTGAGTCTGCGCGACGAACAGCAGCGCGTGGCGATCGGCCAGGAATCCGCGGATCTGGAAGCGCGCATCCTGACGCTGACCGAGCAGCGCCGTTCGCGCGGCGTGGCCTCCGATCTCGATGTCGAACGGATCCGCTCGCAGGTCGAAAACACGCGGGCGAGCATCATTCCGCTCGACGCCCAGGTGGCCGAGTCGCTCGACGAACTGGCCGTTCTGACGGGCCGCGAACCCGGCGCGCTGGATAGCGAACTGTCCGCACCGAAAGCGCTGCCGTCGTTGCCGGCCACGGTGGCGGTGGGCGACCCGGCCCACCTGCTGCGCCAGCGCCCCGACATCCGCGCGGCAGAGAGACGGCTGGCGTCGCAGAACGCGCAGATCGGCGAGCACATTGCAGACTGGTTTCCCAAGGTCACGCTGTTCGGCGATCTGAGCTTTAGCGCGTCCGACCCGGGGCATCTGCTGCGCAAGAGCAACTACACGTGGCTCGGCGCGCCGTATCTGCAATGGAATATCCTCGATTTTGGCCGCACCAGAGCAGCGGTCGACCAGGCCAAAGCGGGCCGCGACGAAGCCGAAGCCAAGTACGAGAGCACGGTGCTGGGCGCGCTGAAAGACGCGGACGTGGCGCTCTCGCGTTATGGACACGAGCGGCAGAACGCCGTGAGCCTGCGCGAGGTGGAGGATTCCGCCACGCACGCCGCGGTGCTGACGGAGCAGCGTTATCGCGCGGGCACGACTACCGCGCTCGACTGGCTCGATACGGAGCGCACGCGTTATTCCGCGGAGCAAAACCGCATCCAGAGCGACGCGCAGTTGATCAAGGATTACGTCGCGCTGCAAAAGAGTCTGGGTTTGGGGTGGCAAACCGCTGATTGAGCTTTTGAGCTTGAGCAAGCCGTCGTAATGCACTGGCTGCGCGGACCTCATGCAGATCGCCGTCACGAGGCGTCTGCGTGAGGCCCGGCAGCAAACGCCGAACTCCGTTAGTCTTCAGGTTGGCCCACATTATTCGCCCATCGGCGGCACTGGAGACTTTATGGCACTCGCGTTACAAGACATTCCCCTCAAGGCGATCGACGGTCAGGACAGCAGCCTCGCGCAGTATCGCGGCAAGGTTCTGCTGGTGGTCAACGTGGCCTCCAAATGCGGCCTCACGCCTCAGTACAGCGCGCTGGAAACCCTGTACCAGGACAAGCGCGCCGAAGGCCTCGAAGTGCTCGGCTTTCCGGCCAACAACTTCAAGGGACAGGAGCCCGGCAGCGACGCCGAGATTGCCTCGTTCTGCTCCACCGAATACGACGTCCACTTCCCGCTGTTTTCGAAGATTTCGGTGCTTGGCGAAGACCAGCATCCGCTGTATGCGGCGCTGACGGCAAAGCAGCCGACGGCGACCGGCGACGGTCCGTTCCGCGAAAAGCTGAAGGCGTATGGCGTCAACCCGGAGAATCAGGCGGACGTGCTGTGGAATTTCGAAAAGTTTTTGATCGGCCGCAACGGCGAAGTGGTGGGGCGCTTTGCGCCGGACGTCACGGCGGATGATCCGCGTCTGGTCGAGGCGATCGATGCGGAGCTGGCAAAGCATTAAGCGGGTTTTGAGGCCCGATGCGCTTTAAGGCGGGGCGGCCAGCGTAAGTCTGCTGGCCGCATGCCTGATGCGTCATTGAGTTCGGCGCCGCGGCGGCGGTCAGCGGTCTGATTTCACTTTCTGATTTGCCGCCGCGGCGCCCGCATTTTTTTAGTTGACCGCGTAACGCTCGAGCCAGTGCGCATAGGGCGCCGGCAAGGTCCACGACGGACGTTCGATACCGAGCTTGCGCGCCGCGTGATACGGCCAATGCGGATCGGCCAGGTGCGCGCGGCCCACCATCACCAGATCGAGCTGGCCGCTGCCGACGGCGTGATTCGCGAGTTCCGGCGTATCGATGCCCCATGCCGACGAGACCGGCAATCCCGCTTCCTTCTTGACGCGCTCGGCGATCGGCGCGAGGAACGCCGGCGCCCACGGGATATTCGCGTTCGGCGTCGAAAATCCGACGCTCACGCTCAGCATGTCGAGCCCTTCGCGCTTGAAGTTCTTCGCCAGTTCGATCGATTCCGCGAGCGTTTCTTCATCGCGTCCGTCGTACTCGATCACACCGAAGCGCGCTGTCAACGGCAAATTCTCCGGCCATACCTTGCGCACCGCCGCGAGCGTTTCCAGCAGGAAGCGGCTGCGATTGTCGAGACTGCCGCCGTAGGCATCGTCGCGCTGATTGGAATGTCGGGAGAAGAAGCTCTGGCCGAGATAGCCGTGGGCGAAGTGAAGTTCCAGCCATTCGAAACCGGCTTCGCGGGCGCGCTTCGCGGCGGCGACAAAGTCTTCGCGAACCCGGGCGATGTCGTCGAGCGTCATGGCCTTCGGGACTTTGGGCAGTTGGGCGCCGAATGCGATTGCCGAGGGCGCGATAGTCGGCCAGCCGCGCGGATCGTCCGCGGCGATATGGTCGTCGCCTTCCCACGGCCGGTTGGAGCTGGCCTTGCGGCCGGCGTGGCCGATCTGGATGCCCGGCACGGCGCCCGCGGCCTTGATCGAAGCGACAATTGGCGCGAAGGCCTGGGCCTGCTCGTCGTTCCAGATTCCGGTGCAGCCCGGTGTGATGCGCCCTTCCGGCGACACCGCCGTCGCCTCGACGATGACGAGCCCCGCGCCGCCGCGCGCGAGCCCGGCCAGATGCACGCGATGCCAGTCGTTGACCAGGCCGTCGACCGCGGTGTACTGGCACATCGGCGGAATCGCGATGCGGTTGCGCAAAGACACGTCCTTCAGCTTGAAGGGTTGAAATAGTGCGGACATCGGCAATGCTCCCTTGAAAATCTCGTTCGATAATTCGATAAATATCGAACTACGGAGTATCGCAGAAACAGCTATCATTTGCCGGATGCGTACCTATAACCACCCCGACCCTGAGGACTTTGCCCTTGAGCGGGTCTTCCATGCACTGAGCGACCCGGTGCGGCTTGGCATCGTGCTTCATCTCGCGCGGGTCAAAGAGGCCACCTGCGGCGAGCTGGACGGCGGCCGGCCCAAGTCGAGCGTGTCGCATCATTTCCGGATTTTGCGCGAAGCGGGTCTGGTGCAAACACGTGTCGAAGGCACGATGCATCAGAACACCCTGCGGCGCGCCGAGCTGGACGCACGCTTTCCGGGTTTGATGGCGGCGGTGATCAAGCAGAAGATTTGACGGCGCAACAATGCACGCCCGTTGTGCGTGCTGTGTTAGCCGTGCACGCCGCACGGGGACACACGAGGCTGACAGTTGCCTAGGTGCTCTCGCTGCAGCGGAAGTGTTCGATGCTTTGCCCGGCCGCGACCGCGCGCTGGAGCCATTCCGGCAGATCGCCACGGCCGTTCCAGGTGTTGCCCCATGCATCCCGGTAGGCGACGGCCTGCTGTTCCTTGAAATCGGAATCGAGAGACTGCGCGAGCGCCGCGAGCGTGATGCCAAACTCGTCCATGCGATGGCGAATCCAGCAGATCAGACGTTCGCGCGCTTCTCCCTCAAGTCGTTCAATCGTCGTAGACATGGTTTCTGATAACCGCAAAACGAAAACAGGCGACAACGTGCTCAATTGGCCCGCTTGGCTTTCGGTGCGATGGTGCCGACGGCCGAGTCGAAAAAATCCTGAGCCTCAGCGAGTTCGTCCAAAGCCTGTTCAAGCTGGCGAACCGCCAGCGAGTGCTCGACGTGCCGGTTTTGCGGCACATCCTCGCCTCTGACCACGCGAAAGGCAATATCTACTTGCCTGGTTGCCCGAACGAATCGTTCGGCAGCATTGGCTTCCCGTGAGTGCGCATGGGTCGACATGATGAACCTCCACTCTTTAAATCACGAAAGACGATTGATTGCAGGGTTGCCGTTTAACGGCTGAATATTGTCTGGTTCGCAAATCGCGTGCCGCTGATGACAGCGTGACAGCCCGACAGCTTGCAGGAGCCCACACCTTGAAACCGGGCGAAATAGTGTGGCACTCCCAGGCAACTGACTGACGATGCCGATTACACCACTTTAGCCGGCGCCGCGCCAGGAGAAAAACCACGCACAGCGATCTGTTTCCGTAGCTTGCCAGGAACTGCATGCAAGCGCCAGGGTGTGTTGTGAAATATCACGCGGGGGCTACGGCGGCTGATAACCGCGCGGCCGATTGATGTTAACTTGTTAGGCCCGGCTCACGCGGATTTGTTCCAGGCTCCAGCAAGCGCGCCGCGTCTCGCGTCCTGCGTTCCGCGCGCATCTCGGTTATGCTTGCCGGTTATGAAACCCAGCGCGAATTCATCGATGCAGGAGACCACCGTCCAGAGTTTCTGGCGCGATGAGGCGTTGCCGTTTATCGACGCCCGCTCGGTCGACGACGGCCGCGAGGTCTGCTATGGCAAGCATGCGCATGCAGCGTTTTCAATTGGTGCGGTCACGGGTGGGCGCAGTACCTATGTGAACGGCAAGGTTCTGGAGCGTGCCGGACCCGGTTCGGTGGTGGTGTCAATCCTGACGTGGTGCATGCCTGCAATCCCGAGAACGACCAGCCTTGGTCATATCGCATGCTGTACGTGGATGTCGAATGGCTAAGCAATCTGCAGCGCGAACTGGGCGTTGGGCAAGTTGGCGGATTTCGTCCGTTCTCGACCACGCTGACTACCCAGGCCGGTCTGTATGATGGGCTGAACCGTTTGCACGCCACGCTGGTCGACGAACATGCAGACATGCTGCAAAAACACGGCGCGGCGGTCGATTTCTTTTCCGGCCTGTGCCGAACGTTAAGCTCCGCGCCGTTTCCGGCGCGCGGCGACAACCTCAAGCTCGCGCGCGCCGCGCACTACATCCGCGAGAACTGCGCGCAAGCGTTGCGTCTGGAGGAGATCTGCGCCGCGGCAGATCTATCGGCATCCTATCTAATTCGCGCGTTCAAGGATCGGTACGGCATGACGCCGCATGCTTACCTGGTGAATTGCCGCATCGAATATAGCCGCGCGCAACTCAAGCGAGGACGCGCGATCGCTGAAGTGGCCGCGGAAGCTGGCTTTGCCGATCAGGCTCATTTGCAGCGGGCTTTCAGGAAGTTTGTTGCGGCGACGCCGGGGCAATATCGCCGCTGAAGATACGGTGGGCTGGCCGGGACTTTTTATCAGGCCGCAAGCCACAGGTTTCAAGCTTCACACTTCGAATAGCAGATACAGGGCGCTCGCCACCAGCAGCAACGCCATCACGCGATTGAACAGCCGCACTCTGGCGGAATCGCGCAGATGCTGACGCAGAAACGATCCTGCGAACGCCCAGCATGCAATCGATCCGTAGCAGATCAGGAAGTAAAGGGCGGTGAATTGCCAGACCAGAGTTCGGTCGCCATTCGCCGCATAAGCTCCCATGCCGGCCACCGACGCCAGCCACGCCTTCGGATTGAGCCATTGCATCGCGGCGCCGGACATCGCAGACGGGCCGTGGCCCGCTTGAGCCCGATCGGCGCCCAGGCGTCCATCGTCGACGGCCAGTTTGTACGCCATGTACAGCAGAAACGCCACGCCGGACCATTGAATCGCGCGCGTGAGCCAAGGCCACTGATTGAGGACTTCGCGCAGGCCGAGGCCTGTGAGCAGGAGCAGCACCGTAAAGCCGATGGTCGCGCCGGTCACGTGCCGCATGCTGACGGCGAGTCCGTATTGGGCGCTACTGCTGAGCGCGACGATATTGACCGGTCCCGGTGAAATGGACGCCGCCAGCGCAAATGCTGCCATGGAAAGAAAAATGCTCATCGCTTGCCTTTGATCGATACGTTCCGGATGGGTGAGTTCCGAAGGTATCCGCAGCAGCGCGATGCGTATTGAAGAAAATTACCCTTGGCGGGTTTTTGAACGATGCAGCCTGGCGACATCAGTGTTGCTTCACACGCCCGTTAAACCTCGATGCTAAGATTGTCCGTGAAGTTGTCTGCTGAAATCAGATTGCGCCCGCAAACCCGCAAAACCAGGACGAGACGGCATGGCTGGTGGAGACCGCATCAGGAATGGCGCCGGCGCTGAAGGTATCGAGCGCATGGAAGCGAGCTTCCACGGCCGGCCATTTGCGCCGCATCGTCACGATACGTATGCAATCGGCGTGACGCAGTCCGGCGTGCAGAGCTTCAATTTTCGCGGACAACGCTGGCACTGCCTGCCCGGCCAATGCCACATCCTCCATCCCGACGAAACGCACGACGGCAGCGCCGGCACCGACGAAGGCTTTAGCTACCGGATGGTGTACGTCGACCCTGCGCTCGTTCAGGAGGCACTACGCGGCAAGCCGCTGCCGTTCGTGGCCAATCCGGTCGTGCAGGCGGACCGGCTTGCCGCGTGGGGCGTGCTGGACGTGTGGGACATCGATGAGACAATCGACGATCTCGCGCGCGTCGACCTCGTGGCCGCTATCGCCAATCTGCTGATCAATGCTTCGTCCGCGCCACGGAAGAAGTCGGCGCCGTTGGCACTCGACCGTCTGACGCAGGTGCGTGACCTGCTCATCAGCGCGCCGGCCGTGCGTCATTCGATGGACGAACTCGAACGGCTGGCCGGTCTCGATCGCTGGTCTCTCGCACGGCAGTTTCGCGCTGCGTTTGGAACTAGTCCGAGCCGCTTTCGGATGCATCGGCAACTGGACCGGCTGCGCCGCTCGGTCGCGAATGGCGCGAGCCTGATCGAGTCCGCGCTCGACGCCGGCTTCGCCGACCAAAGCCATATGTCGCGCCAGTTCAAACGGGCTTATGGCATGACGCCCGCGAAATGGGCGGCGGCCACCGCACCGCATCGTGGTTAACCTGAAGGAGAATGGCATGGCCTACGGCGAGCATAAATACCGGGTCTCGGTGTTATGGACGGGCAATCGCGGCACCGGCACCTCGAGCTATCGCGACTATGGACGCGACCACACGATTCGCTCTGCTAACAAGCCCGACATTCCGGGGTCGTCGGACGCCGCATTTCTCGGCGACGCGGCGCGCTGGAATCCCGAAGACCTGCTGGTCGCCTCCGCCTCCGCGTGTCACAAGCTGTGGTATCTGCATCTATGCGCCGACGCCGGCATCGCAGTGCTGGGCTACCGCGACGAGGCCGAAGGGACGATGCTCGATAGCCCGCAGCAGGGCAAGTTCACGCAAATCGTGCTGCGTCCTCACGTGACGATCCGCGCCGGGGACGACCTCGAACTGGCCGCGCGGCTGCATCATGCGGCCCATGAAAAGTGTTACGTCGCGAACTCGGTCAATTTTCCGATTGTCTGCGAGCCGACCATCGAGGCCGAGGGGTGATGTACCGACTGAGATGCCGGCTGAGATGCGGGGCAAGATACTTTTTGCATTCGCTGCGTGGCCCAGCTATTGTGTCGGGCCACCGCGCCGGACAACGGTTGCGGCAATCTGCGCAGCGTCGCACAAGCGGGCATCCGCGCAACAAATGAGAGTGAAGCCGTGAGCAACCGGGAAAGTGAAGGGGCGTCTGCGCAGAAAAGTGAGCAAAAGACTGTGCACGACACGGGCTACGTCGACGAAATCGTCTACACGTTCGGCTATTGCGACGAACTGAATCCCGTGCGCCTGCGGCTCGCGCTACTGCATGCCGGGCTGGCGGCGCCATCGGTTGGCACGGCATGCGAACTCGGTTTCGGCCACGGCGTAAGCGTTAACATCCACGCGGCCGGGTCGAATGCGCGCTGGTACGGCACCGACTTTCATCCGCCTCACGCAAATTTCGCCCGGCAATTCGCGGACAGCGCCGGATCGCAGGCACAACTCTCCGCTGAACGATTTTCCGACTTCTGCTGCCGCGATGATTTGCCCGATTTCGATTTCATCGGTATGCATGGCGTGTGGAGTTGGGTCTCCGACGAAAATCGCGCGCTGCTTGCCGCGTTTATTCAGCGCAAGCTGAAGCCCGGCGGCGTGGTTTATCTGGGCTACAACACGCAGCCCGGCTGGACGCCGATGCTGCCCGTGCGCGAATTGATGCGTCAGCATTTCCAGATCGGTGAGTCAGCCGCGCCGCGCGACGAAGTGCAAGCTGAAGCGCAAATGGAAGGGCGCATCAAAGCCGCCGTCGATTTCGCCCAGGCCGTGTTTGCGACGCAACCAGGTTATGCCGTCGTCAATCCGCTGCTGGCCGAACGTGTCGATGCGCTATCCGGCGAGAGTGCGAGGTATCTCGCGCATGAATACTTCAATCGCGACTGGCATCCGTTGTCGTTCTTGCAGGTCGCCGCGTCGCTGCAGGCCGCTGGGTTGACGTATGGCGGATCGGCCGACTATCGCGATCACGTCGATGCGATCAATCTCACGCCCGCGCAATCTGCCCTGCTAAATGGCATCGCGGATACCGGACTGCGCGAAGCGACGCGTGATTTTTGCGTGAACCGCTCGCTAAGACGCGATTACTGGGTCAAGGAACCACGCATGCTGTCCGGCGACGAGCGTGACAACGCGCTGCGTGCGCATCGGGTGATTCTCGCGCTGCCTCGAACCCTGGTCTCGCTGAAGGTGCGTGGCGCGCTAGGCGAGACGACGTTGCCGGAAGCGCTTTACGGCCCGATTCTCGATGCTTTGGCGAATTATCGTCCGGTGGCTTTGTCGGATATCGAGCGTGGCGTTCTAGCTAGAGGCATCACGTTGAAGCAGATCGTCGAGGCGGTCATGCTGCTAATCGGCATGGGCGTGTTGCTGAATGCTCAGGACGATGTGCAAATCAGCGCGGCACGACCCACGGCGGAAAAACTGAATGCGGCGATCTGTGAGCAGGCTCGTCAGCGTGACGACGTGCAGTTTCTGGTGAGCCCTGTTTCCGGTTCGGGTGTCTTTGCGCCGCGCCTGCCGCAACTTTTTCTGCTGGCGAGACGCAATGGAATTCACGAGCCGGCGCAATGGGCTGAGTTTGCGGAAGCCATATTAAGCGCGGAATCAGGCGCAAACTCGCAGGCGACTCGTGAAATGAAGGCTGCGGCGTCAACCACGAACACGCTCGCCGAGCTGACTGCAAAAGCCAACCGCTTTGCCCAACTGCATTTGCCGATTCTGGAAGCATTGGGCATTGCTTAGCGCGGGCCGTCTCGCGGGCCGTCTATATGACGTCAGCGTGACACATAAAACGCGTTGCTTGCCGACATACCGGACCGGACTGGACCATGCCAGGCTCAAGCCGCCTTACGCCCGCTTACGATTAACCGCCTGATAGGGCTCGCCGGCGCTAAAGCGGTCGAGCCGGTCGCTGGCTTCGGTGATCGCCCACAGCGGCGCTTTCTGCAATTGATGGTCGTACACCGTCGCAATCGCGGCGAAAATTTCGTAGGCCGCGCGATCGAGCACCCATTCGCCCGAAGTACGGCCCCGTTCGAAGCAGGCGGCGCTCGCAGCGTCCGCGCTGCGCAGCGCCTCCGGCGTCAGCATGCCGTAACCTGCTTCGACAATGAAGGCCACCAGCAGCATCGCCTGCGTCACGGTCTGGGCGGCGTTGACGCTTCCTTGCCCCCGTCGCAGGCTGTCGAGCGCGATGTGGACCTGGAGCGCGAGTTCTTCCGCGGTCGCTCGCGGAAGCGGCAGCAACATAGCCTTTGCTGCCCGTGCGCGGGCGGCCTGGGTGTTGCCGGAAAACGGAATAGTCTTGGCCATGAGCGGGGACGTGAAGGGTAGGCAGATGCATTAACGGCCCTTCTGGAAAAAGCTGAAGGGCCTTCGGTGGGGTTGCCTCTGGAATGCCCGCGCGCTCCCTGCAACGAATACAATCCGCGTGGTTCATCAAAACCGGCAACGGACAATTTCAATCCCGGCGAACGGAGGCGTTCAACCATGCTGCATAGCGTCAAGGCGGTCGCTGTAAGGTGGGTGGCAGGGGGTGCGTTAGCTTTATCGTGCGTAGTGGCGCAGTCGGACCCGGTCTTCTCCGACACCGGATACGCCGCGGATGCCTATGGCGCCGCGGAACACTATCCGCTGCCCGAACGGGCGCACGGCAAAACGCAAAAGCAGTTCGTCGGCTATTACACCCATTTCGACCAGATTTATCCGGCTCATACGATTGCGAAAGCCGGCACGCCGTCGATACTCAAAAGCTCGGCTGGCGAACTAACGCTCGATTACCCCTATGACGGGCGGATACGCAGCATCGACAGTTACCTCGACCGCAATCCAGTCACCGCATTATTGATCGCGCGCGACGACACGATTCTCTATGAGCACTACCAGTACGCCCGCAAGGACAGCGACCGCTTCATGTCGCAATCCATGGCGAAAACGCTGGTGGGTATGCTGATTGGGATTGCCATATCGGAAGGGACCATTCATTCGATCGACGATCTCGCCGACGTCTACGTACCCGAACTGGCCGGCACGGCTTACGGCGAAACGTCGATCCGCGACCTGCTGCATATGTCCTCCGGCGTCCAATTCCACGAGGACAGTAACCCCGGCGACGACCGCGACAAACTGGGCGCCGATCTGTTCGCGCCGAACAGCGTGGGCGCGATCGAAGGCGTTAAGCGTTTCAACACGCGCGTGCGGCCGCCCGGCACGCATTTCAGCTACGCCAGCATCGAAACGGAAGTGCTGGGCCTCGTGCTGAGCCATGCCGCCCATATGCCGGTGGCGCAATATGCCAGCGAGCGCATCTGGAAGAAGATGGGCATGGAGTCGGATGCCTCATGGGTGCACGACCCGACTGGCCAGGACATTACCTTTTGCTGCGTGAGCGCCACCTTGCGCGACTGGGCCCGGCTCGGCCTGATGCTGGCGCATGACGGCGAATGGAATGGCAAGCAGATCGTGCCGCGCGACTGGATTGTGCAGGCCACCACGGTCTCTTCGCCGGGCAGCTTTCTCGCGCCTGGGCGGGCGACGCCGGTGTTCGGCTATGGCTATCAGGTGTGGATACTGCCGGGCGAGCACCGCATGTTCGCGTTGATGGGCATGGACGGCCAGCGCATCATCGTCGATCCGCGCTCGAAGCTCGTGCTGGTGCAAACGGCGGCCTGGACCAGCGACCACGATCCCGACATGCTCGAAGTTTTCGCGCTATGGGGCGCGCTCGTCGCGGAATATGGCTAACGTGCAGCAACGCATGCGCGCAGGAGCAGGCGAGGGCGGGGGCGAGGGCAAATCAGCACCGCCGCGATCTGTGCGCGGGGCCGCCCGCATTGGCGACGTGCAGAATCCAGCCGATGGCCGCGGACGAGAACTCTTCACACGCCTGGCATTTTTTCGTTCACGCTTCGACATAACGCATCTGCGCCGATTCACCCATCAACAGTTCGCGGTTCTCGTCGGCGGCGGCGCGCAGATAATCCCACAACGAGGTGACGCGGCGCAGCTTGCGCAGGTCTTCGCGGCAGCAGATCCAGAAGTGCCGCGTGACGACCACTTCATCCGGCAATACGGATTCGAGCAAAGGATTGGGCTCGCCCATGAAGCAAGGCAGGATGGCAAGTGCATTGCCTTGCAGCGCGGCGTGATATTGCGCAATCACGCTGGTGCTGCATAGATTGGCGGTGGCGTTAGGGATCGTGCGATCGAGATAGAGCAGTTCGCGGCTGAAGGCGAGATCGGCAACGTAGCTAATGAAGGCATGGTCGCGTAAGTCGGCGACGGTTTTGATCGGCGCGTGGCGATCAAGATACTCGCGAGTGCCATAGAGCTTGAGCCGGTAGTCGCAGAGCTTCGTGTAGACATACTGGCCGCGTTCGGGCCGCTCGAGCATGATGGCCAGGTCCGCTTCGCGTTTGGAAAGACTCACGAAATGCGGCACCGGCAACAGGTCGATTGAGATGTCGCGATGCTTGCCCGCGAAACGCGCGAGTTGTGGCGAGAGAAAGAAACACCCGAAACCTTCGGTCGAACCGACCCGCACATGTCCCGAAAGCGAATGGGCTCCGCCGGTGAATTGTTCCGCGGCGGATTGCACGGTGGTTTCGACGGTGTCGGCATAAGCGAGCAGACGCTGGCCGTCGGAAGTCAGCACGAAGCCGTCCGCGCGCGACTTGTCGAACAGCACGGTGCCGAGCGCGGCCTCCAGTTCTCTGATGCGGCGCGCCACGGTGGTGTGATCGACCCCCAGACGTTTCGCGGCGCCACTTGCCCGTTGGGTCCGCGCCACTTCGAGAAAATAGCGCAGATCGTCCCAGTTCACGTTTTGCATCCGGTCTCCGATTCCATGCCTGTCGGCACTTGTGTTTTTTTGCATATCAGATGGGCTTTTTCATCTCTATGCCGTGGATATTCGAATAACTATACTCGGATGCAAGCCGCTGGAACAACCACGGCCAAGGCGGCCCGCGCCATTTATACAGCGGGCAAGCCCACAAAAAAACCGGAGACAACAGCATGCAGATGCAATCGACCCCCGAGCGGGCGGCAGTTGCCGCGCCGCTTCCCAGGCGCGCGCGGGACTACCTGCTCGCCGGGTGGGCCAGCATGGCCGGCACCACCATCGAATGGTATGACTTCTTCCTCTACGGCACGGCTGCCGCGCTGGTCTTCAACAAGATCTTCTTTCCCACGCTCGATCCCATCCTCGGCACGCTGGCCGCGTTTGCAACTTATGGCGTGGGGTTTATCGGCCGGCCGATGGGCGGCATCGTGTTCGGCCACTTCGGCGACCGCATCGGCCGTAAGTCGATGCTGCTCGTCACCCTGCTGCTGATGGGCATTCCGAGCATGGTGATCGGGCTGATTCCGTCGTATCAGAGCATCGGCTACTGGGCCGCCGGTTTGCTGGTGGCGATGCGGTTTCTGCAAGGCATGGCGGTGGGCGGCGAATGGGGCGGTGCCGTGTTGATGGCGGTGGAACACGCGCCGCCGGGCCGCAAAGGCTTCTTTGGCAGCTTGCCGCAAACCGGCGTGGGTTTTGGGCTGATCCTGTCTTCGCTGGCGATGGCCGCCGTTACCGCGCTGCCGGAAGCCGATCTGCTGGCGTGGGGCTGGCGCATTCCATTTCTCGCCAGCATCGCGCTGGTGGTGATCGGCTGGGTCATCCGGGTGCGGGTGCCGGAATCGCCGGACTTCGAGCGGGTGAAAGCGCGCGGCGAACCGGTCAAGGCGCCGATCCTCGAAGCCATGCGGCGTCACCCGCGTGAACTGCTGATCATCATTGGCGCACGCAGCGCGGAAAATACCTGGTTCTACCTGGTAGTTGCTTTCGCACTGGCGTATGCCGCCAACCAGTTGAAGATTCCCAAGGCCGCGATCCTGCATGCGATTACTGCGGGCGCTGTGCTGTCGCTGTTCACCATGCCCTTCTGCGGTTATCTGAGTGACCGCATCGGCCAGAAGCGTCTGTTTCTGATCGGCCTCGTCGTCATGTGCCTGTTCGCGGCGCCGTTCTTTGCGATGCTCGGCACGCGCGATCCTCTGACTGTCTGGTGGGCGATGGTGCTGGGCGTGGGTGTCGTATTCCCGATTCTGTATGCACCGGAGTCGCAATTGTTTGCCTCGCAGTTTCCGGCCGAGATCCGCTATAGCGGCATCTCGCTGTCGGTGCAGATTGCGGGCGTGCTGGGCGGCGGCATCGCGCCGATGATCGCAACCGCCCTGCTTGCAGTAGGCGCCGGCCGTCCGCAATACGTGGTGGCTTATATGGTGACGCTGGGCGTCATCGCGGTGCTCTGCACGCTGCTGATGCGCGCGCGTGCCGATGCCTAGCCCGCGCCTTGCATCCCCGTCAATCCTGACCTGATCTATTCGAATCCAACCAAGAGAGCCGATCATGAATGCTGTTACCCAGGCGTCGAACGTGAATGTCAGCACCGTCAAGCTGCTGATCAACGGAGAGTTCGTCGAATCGAACACGCGCGAATGGCGCGATATCGTCAACCCGGCGACTCAGGAAGTGCTGGCACGTGTGCCGTTTGCGACGGCCGAAGAGGTGGATGCGGCTATCCGTTGCGCCCACGCCGCCTTTGCCACGTGGAAAAACACACCGATCGGCGCGCGTATGCGCATCATGCTGAAGTATCAGGCGCTGATTCGTGAGCACATGCCGCGGATTGCGAAGACCTTGTCGGCGGAGCAGGGCAAGACGATTCCCGATGCCGAAGGCGATATCTTCCGCGGCCTCGAAGTGGTCGAACATGCCTGCTCGATCGGCACGCTGCAGCAGGGCGAGTTCGCCGAGAATGTCGCGGGCAGCGTGGACACGTACACGTTGCGTCAGCCGCTCGGCGTATGCGCCGGCATCACACCCTTCAACTTCCCGGCGATGATCCCGCTTTGGATGTTCCCCATGGCGATCGTTTGCGGCAATACGTTCGTGCTGAAGCCCTCGGAACAGGATCCGCTGTCGACCATGCAGCTGGTCGAACTGGCCATCGAGGCCGGCATTCCGAAGGGCGTGCTGAATGTCGTGCATGGCGGCAAGGAAGTCGTGGATGCGCTGTGCACGCATGAGCTGATCAAGGCGATCTCGTTCGTCGGTTCGACGGCGGTAGGCACGCACGTATATCGCCTCGGCAGTGAACACGGCAAGCGCGTGCAGTCGATGATGGGCGCGAAGAATCACGCCGTCGTGTTGCCCGATGCGAACCGCGAACAGACCTTGAACGCGCTCGCAGGCGCCGGCTTTGGCGCAGCGGGCCAGCGTTGCATGGCGACGTCGGTGGTCGTGCTGGTGGGCGCCTCGCAACAGTGGTTGCCGGATCTGGTCGAAAAAGCCAAAACGCTGAAGGTCAACGCGGGTAACGAAGCGGGCACGGACATCGGCCCGGTGGTGTCGCGCGCGGCGAAGCAACGCATTCTTGGCCTGATCGAAGCCGGCGTGAAAGAGGGCGCGACGCTGGCTCTCGATGGCCGCGGCGTCAAGGTAAAGGGCTACGAAGAAGGCAATTTCATCGGCCCGACGATCTTCACCGACGTCACCCCTGAAATGGAAATCTACCGCACCGAAATTTTTGGGCCAGTGCTGGTGGTACTGAGCGTGCCGACACTCGACGACGCGATCGCGCTTGTCAACCGCAATCCGATGGGCAACGGTGTCGGCCTCTTCACGCAGAGCGGCGCGGCGGCACGCAAATTCCAGAGCGATATCGACGTGGGCCAGGTGGGCATCAATATTCCGATTCCGGTGCCGGTGCCGTATTTCAGCTTCACGGGTTCGCGCGGTTCGAAGCTAGGCGATCTCGGTCCCTATGGCAAGCAGGTCGTGCAGTTCTACACGCAGACCAAAACGGTCACCGCGCGCTGGTTCGACGACGCGACCGTCAACGATGGCGTCAATACCACCATCAGCCTGCGCTAGCCGATGAGCCCCTGGCAGCACGCCCGGGGCGCGCAGCATTCTGAATCAGCAAGGGGAGACGCAATCATGAAGATCGGTTTTATCGGACTCGGCAATATGGGCGCGCCGATGGCGCACAACCTGCTGAAAGCCGGCCATGCGGTGAACGTGTTCGATCTGAACGCCCAGGCCGTGCAGGCGTTGGTCGACGCGGGCGCCAAAGCGGCGGCCTCGCCGAAGGCCGCGGTGACGGACGTCGAATATGTCATTACGATGCTGCCCGCGGCGGCTCACGTGCGCAGCGTGCTCACCGCCGCCGACGGCGTATTGGCCGGCATCGCCAAAGGCGTGACCATCATCGATTCGAGCACGATCGACCCGGCGAGCGTGAAGGCCTTCGCGGAGCTTGCGGCGCAGCACGGCAATGCATTCGTCGACGCGCCGGTTTCGGGCGGCACGGGCGGCGCGGCGGCAGGCACGCTCACCTTCATGGTGGGCGGCCACGCGACGGTGTACGAGCAGGTCAAACCGGTGCTGTCGGCAATGGGCAAGAACATCGTGCATTGCGGCGATACCGGCACCGGGCAGGTGGCGAAGATCTGCAATAACCTGGTGCTGGGCATCACGATGGCGGGGGTCGCCGAAGCCATGTCGCTGGGTGCGGCGCTCGGCATCGATCCGAAGGTGCTGGGCGGGATCATCAACACTTCGACCGGCCGTTGCTGGAGTTCCGACACGTACAACCCGTTCCCGGGTGTGATCGAAACGGCGCCGTCGACGCGTGGCTATACCGGCGGCTTCGGTACGGATCTGATGCTGAAGGACCTGGGCCTCGCCACGGATGCCGCGAAACACGCGCGTCAACCGGTGTATCTGGGCGCGCTGGCGCAGCAGTTGTATCAGACGATGAGCACGAAGGGAGCAGGGCGCCTGGATTTTTCGGCTGTGATCAAGCTGTATCAGGCGAAGGAAGTTTGATACGCAGGCGGTGGGGTGATCAAGCGGCACCGCGAAGCACAGCGTGCCGCTTGATCTCCTCAGGTCACACCATCAGAACGTGTGACGCAAGCCTACGGTCACCGCTACTTGCGTGCCGCTCGACGACGGCGACAGCGTATTGATCATCGCATCGCTTAGCACCGAGCCGGCAGGTGCGCCATGCACGTGCTGGTACACGCCTTCCAGATAGAAGTCGGTGCGCTTGCTCAGCGAGTAATCCGTCTGCAACATCACCGAATTCCACGCCGGAGTGGCGCTCGTCGCGCCATCGCCGAACGCCCCGTCCGTGAACGTATATGAACCCGAGACGCTCAAGGCCGGCGTCAGCGCGTAGCGTGCATTGACTTCGTAGTTGTCCAGACGCAGGCTGCCGCCAAGCGGGATGTAGTCACCGAGGCCGAACGAGAACACGCTTGCCAGGTTGTCGAGTTGCGTGTGGCTCCATACGAGACCAATGGTCGCCGGGCCGAACGTGTAGTTGCCGCCCGCGCCCCAGATGCGCTGACGCTGCGCGACGAAGTCCGCGCTGCCGTCGTTCTGTGCAATGGCGCCGTTCGCATTGGTGCCGGCCACGCCGCCGCCCGCGTTGTTGAACTGCAGATAGCCGGCCGCAAGGTTCACCGGGCCTTGCGAATAGCCCGCGCTAAAGCCGTACACGCGGTTGTTCGAGAAACCGCCTGCCTTGTTGCTGAAGGCATACATGCTTTCGACGGTGATGCCGTGATACGTCGGGCTCGTGTACTTGACAGCATTGTTGATCACGACGGAATCGGCCGCGAGGTTGTCGTTTTCGAACGGATGCGCCGCGAGATTGCCGCCCCATGTGTTGCTTTCGGCGCTGAGCGGACCGAGCAGGTCGTTGAGCACGTCGAACTGGCGGCCCAGGCTCAGCGTGCCGTACTGGTCGCTTTGCAGGCCGACCCAGGCTTGCGAGCCGAAGCCGTCGCCGGGGAACGCTTCGCTGCCGTTATTCAGGTTGAACCCCTGTTCGAGCTTGAAGGTGGCGTGCAAGCCGCCGCCCAGGTCTTCCGAGCCCTTGAGGCCGAACACCGTATTCTGCGTGGCGCTGCTGACTTCCTGCCAGCTCTTGTGACCCGTCTGGTTGTTGCTGTAGACGAGGCCCGTATCGATCAGGCCGTACAGGGTCACGCTGCTTTGCGCGTGCGCCGTGATGGCGAATGCTCCTGATAGCGCGAGTGCCAGCAAAGACTTTTTCATACTTGTAAGCTCCGGGAATTAGCAGGGAACCGGGCGAATGGCTGCGATGCACTCGCTGCGAATGTCCAAGGCGCGCATGCTAGTCCAAGGCTACGCAAAGTTCAAATGTGTATGCCATAAAAACCACAGTAAATGTGACTGGAGAGCGCGGCCAATAAGCATGGCCGACAAGCGTGGCCGACAAGCAGGCGCTGTACCGATGATAGAGCGGAAAAAATCGTGAGGCGTGGTTACGCCTGCAGCAGTAACACAGGAGTGTGGCTAAAACGCCGAAGGTCCGCCGCCGCGATGCACGACGTCGGCGATCCGCGTGCGCAGTTCGTCGCCGCCGCCCACTTCGTGCACGGGCCGCGCGGTTTCGTCGAGCTGCATGAATTTGCCGACCAGCGCGAGGGCTGCCGGATTGCCCCCATCGCGCAGCACTTTTGAGGCGTAGCGGCGCCATTCGCTGTCGTTGAGCTTGAAGAGGCATCCGGCCAGCAAGGCGATCGACGCCGTGTTGGCCTTCTCGGCCCATTCGAGCCGCTTGAGAAGGCGCACGGCGCCGATCCAGTCCGCGCCGCGGATATGGAGGCGTACTTCGCCGAGGTCGATCGGCAGCGCGTCGCGGCGCAAGACCCGCAACGCGAGCAGCATGTCTTCGAGATCTTCACGCGGGGCATCCTTCAAGCCGAGCGTGAAGATCTTCAATAGCAGTGCGATCACATCGTCACGGCATGAGAGATAGGCCGCACCGTGATTTGCCTGCATCGCCGCCCTCCGGTTGGCCTGACGAACGGCGTCCTGAATCCACGCCGGTTAGAAGTCGTTCTTCTGGTCCAGGTCGCCAGCCGAGATCGTGACTTCCGACGACGAGAACACGGCATTGCCGCCGTCTTCCGTGTCCGGTTTGGCTTCCTTGCCGGTGAGGGCTTCGAGCGGATTGCCGCCCGTCTCGAGACGCTGGATTTCCTGCGTGGCGCCGGAATTCAGCGAAATCGAGCCGTCCGCGCCGACGTGGCCCACGTCGTCGCCGCTGCCGTTGTACAGATTGCCTTGGCTGTCTTCCTGCAGATGCAGCGCCTCGCCGCCCGCCGTGGAGTTGATCTTCACGTCGTGCAGGTCCTGGCCGGCCGCGCCGGAAGTGGCGCTCGTGCCTGCGCCCGTGCTGGCGCTTGCGTCCGGCGTAGTGGCGGCACCCGTGGCCGGTGCGGCGCCTGTGCCTGCACCTGCGGCCGGCGTTGCTGCCGGAGTTGCGCCAGCGCCAGCGCCAGCAGCCGGCGTGGCGCCCGTCGACGGCAGCGTACCTGCCCCCGCGCCTGCGCCGCCGAGATCCATGCCGCTGCCCGAGCCGGAGCCCGAACCGCTGCCCGAACTGTCACCGCTGACATCTTCGAGCAGGGTCTCGATGTCCTGCAGCAGTTGCTCGACAGCCTGATCGGCGTTGCCGCTGCCTTCGGTGGATGTGGGCGGCGCACTGGGCGTCGTGGAATTCAAATAAGCCGACGATATGGTGTTCATCGTTACCTCCTCGCGGGATAGAGTTTGGGACGGTCTCGGGAACTGACTGCACAGTGGCGTCATGGGACCTTGACGGAGGTTACGACCGGGCACGCAGTCAAAACGGCGCTGATACGAACCACCGTAGCGCGATGCGAAGCAGATGCGAGGACGCAGAAAAGAGGCCCACGTGGGCGCCAATCTCACGCGCTCGCGGGTTTCGTGTTAAAAAACCGGGGTTCGCGCGCAGGGTGCTGACACGTGATGCAGCCAGCCATCGCGCGGAAATCCTCCGCATGAGAAGGGTTCGATGTCCAACTATTCGTTCTTCCGCTCGCTCTTCCGCTCATTTGCCCGCTCGGTCAGATTCAACCGCCTGCGCGCGAGTGCTGCCGCCGCCATGCTGGTTGCATTGGCGGGCTGCGCTTCGCCGCCGTTTCAGAGCCATGCGGACGCTCCAGCCTCAGCAACGGCAACCCAACGCGCCGACGGCCCGTTACCCGTTCCGCCGAACCTGGTCGCGCTGACGCAGCCCGAAGGCCAGAAGCGGCTCACGGCCGGCGTCGATAACCAGTCCTACTGGCCGCTCTCGCAGTACTTCGAAACGCAGCGAAACGAGGCCTACTGTTCGGTGGCCAGTTCGGTGATGACGCTCAATGCGCTCGGCATCAAACGTCCCGAGTCGAGCCAGTACCCCGACTTCCCGTACTTCTCGCAAGAAGATTTTTTTCGCAGCGTCGACCCGCAGATCGCCAACGCGGCGCGCGTGTCACACGAAGGCATGACGCTCGATCAACTGGGCGCGGTGCTGGGCGAATTCCCGGTCGAGGTCAAGAAATTCCATTCCGGCGACCTCACGCTCGCGCAGTTTCGCGATCTGATCCGTGAGACGACCGGCCACAGCGACCGCTTTGTGCTGCTCAATTTCAGGCGCGTGGAGATTGGCGAAGAGGGCGGCGGTCATTGGTCGCCGCTGGCGGCTTTCGACGCCGCGAGCGACAGCGCGCTTCTGCTCGATGTGGCGCGCTACAAGTATCCGGCCGTATGGGTGCCGGTGACGCAGTTGTATGCGGCATCGCAGGCGGTCGATAACGTCAGTGGGCTTTCTCGCGGCCTGCTGATTGTGAGCCGGCGCGCGAATTGAACAGCAGCGGCAGCGCCAGCAGATAAAGCGCGGCGCCGATCGCCCACACCAGACCCGGCCACGTGTGCTGGCTGGCCGCGTAGAGCCAGGTGGTCGCCAAAGGACCGCCCACCCCAATCAGACTCGCAATGCTGGTGAGCGTGCCTTGCAATTCGCCCTGGCGGCTGTCGTCCACCTGGCGCGCGAGCATGGCCTGCAGCGCCGGTAACGTGATGCCGCCCACCGCGAACAGCGGCAGGACGGCGAAAGGCATCCACGCGCGGGTCGCAATCGCCATCAGCAGCAAACCCAGGCCGTCCGCCGCGAGTCCGAGCAGCAACGCGATGCGCTCGCCCAGGCGCGCCACCAGCGGCCCAATGGCAAAGGCTTGCGACACGGCATGACATGCGCCGAACGCCGCCAGCGAAACCCCCGCAATCGTCGTGCTCCACCCTAAATGGTTCTCTCCGTAGATGATCCACAGCGTCGCGGGTGCCTGCGACGCGAGCATGATGACGGCATAGACGCCCACGAGCGGCAGCGCATCCGGCATGCTGCGCAGACGATGCAAGGCGGCGAATGCATTGATGCTGCGCTTCTCGCGCGGGCCGCTTTGGCGCTCGCGCGATTCGGGCAAGACGAAATACGCCATCAACAGATTGAGGCCGTTCATTGTCGCGGCCATGAGAAAGGGCGCGCGCAGATGCAAGCCGCCTAGCAAGCCGCCCAGCGCCGGTCCGGCAATGAAGCCGATCCCCAACGCCGCGCCCATCTGACCGAAGCGCCCGGCGCGTTCCGCTTCCGGCGTGACGTCGGTAATGTAAGCGGTTGCCACGGCCATGTTGGCCCCGGTGATGCCGGCCAGCACGCGGCCCACATAGAGCCACGATAGAGTGGGCGCCGCGGCCATCACCAGATAATCGACGGCCGCTCCTGCAAGCGACGCCAGCAGCACCGGGCAGCGCCCGAAGCGGTCGCTCAGTGCGCCCAGCACGGGAGCGAACAGGAATTGCATCAACGCGTAGACCGCGAGCAGCGCGCCATAGTTTTTGCTGACGGCGGTATCGGAGCCGGCGAGGCTATGCAGCAGTCCCGGCAGAATGGGCATGATGAGCCCGAAGCCGATCGCGTCCAGCAGCACGGTAAACAGTATGACGATGTGGGGCTTTTTCAAAACGCCGCTCTATGAGGATGGGAGAGCGGATTATTTCATAGCCGGCCGTCAAGGTCGCGCATAAATCGCCTGGCAGACCTGATGAAGCGCGTCGGCGAATAACCGGCCCGGCATGCGCTGCGCTTCGTTCATGCGGGTGAACAGCGCAATGGGCGACAAGGTCCACTCGAACGAGTACGGCACGATGGCGACGCCCGCGATGCGCACGAGTTCCTCGGCGATATCCGCCGGGACGATGGACACCGATTGCTCGCCCGCGACGATCATCTCGCCGATCAGCTTGGACGAGTAGCTTTCGACAATCGGTGTCGGCGGAGTCAGGCCCGTGCCGAGAAAAATATCCGCGACCTGCTCGCGCATGGGGGTATTCGGCGCGCCGAGGATCCAGTCCAGCTCGGCCAGCTTCTGCCAGTCCAGCCGGCCGCGCGCGAGCCGGGCGGCCAGCCGGCGGCTGGCGATCAGCCGGGGTTGCTGTCGATACAGAATCTCGACGCCGACCTGTTGCAGATCGAGCGACGACGAAGCACGCCCGATCACGATGTCTACCGTATGGTCGCGCAACTGCGCGAGCAGATGCTCGCTGGTGCCCTCGTGGATGGTCACGGTCAGGCGCCGCTCGCCCTCGGGACGGGTGCGTTCGATCGCGCTCGACAGCATCTGGCAGGGAATGAACGGAATCACGCCGATATGCAGATGCGCGGCGTGTCCGGACGATACCGCCTCCATTTCGCGCACCAGGTGGTCGAGGTCCTCGGTCATGGCGCGCGCACGCGCCAGCACGACCTTGCCCAGCGCGGTCGGCGCCATGCCGCGCGCCGAGCGCTCGAAGAGCGGCGCCCCGAACATGTCCTCCAGTTCCGCCAGCGCATTGGTCACGGCGGGCTGGCTGCTCGCCATATGCTCGGCGGCGCGCGTCAGCGAGCCGTGCTGCTGGATCTGCAGCAGCAGCGTCAGGTGACGCATTTTCAGGCGCGAGGCCAGCTTGCGTACCACCGAGTTAGGGTCGAATGCCGCCATAGGGGCCATGTCATTAGAAAAAGATGATGGGGGCATATTAACTCTGAATATTGTTCTTATGGCCCGTCCCTAGAATGAGTCATCGTTTGATTCGCGCCGCAAGGGCGCCCGCCACAGACAGGGCTTACAACATGAACGCATCGGATCGCCAGGCAGCACTCGATTACCACGAATTCCCGATTCCCGGCAAAACGGCGGTCACCGCCACCAAGCCGCTGGTCACCCAGCGCGATCTCGCGCTGGCCTACACGCCGGGCGTGGCCGCGGCCTGCGAGGAAATTGCTGCCGATCCGATCAACGCGTTTCGCTTTACCGGCCGTGGCAACCTGGTGGGCGTGATCACCAACGGCACGGCGGTGCTGGGCCTGGGCAATATCGGCGCGCTGGCGTCCAAGCCAGTGATGGAAGGCAAGGCGGTGCTGTTCAAGAAGTTCGCCGGCATCGACGTGTTCGACATTGAGATCAACGAGACCGATCCCGACAAGCTGGTCGACATCATCGCCGGCCTCGAACCGACCTTCGGCGGTATCAACCTCGAGGACATCAAGGCGCCGGAATGCTTTGCCGTGGAGCGCAAGCTGCGCGAGCGCATGAAGATCCCCGTGTTCCATGACGACCAGCACGGCACGGCGATTACCGTGTGCGCGGCGTTTATCAACGGGTTGAAGGTGGTGGGCAAGAGCATCAAGGAGGTCAAGGTGGTCACCTCCGGTGCGGGCGCGGCGGCGCTGGCTTGCCTCGAATTGATGGTGGAACTCGGCTTGCCTATCGAAAACGTGTGGGCCACGGATATCGAAGGCGTGGTCTATCGAGGCCGCACGACGCTGATGGATCCGCAGAAAGAACGTTTTGCCAAAGAGACGTCGGCGCGCAAGCTGGAAGAAGTCATCGAAGGCGCAGACGTGTTCCTCGGTCTGTCCGCCGGCGGCGTGCTGAAGCCTGCGATGGTGGCGCGCATGGCGGCCCGTCCGCTGATTCTGGCGCTCGCCAACCCCACGCCGGAAATCCTGCCGGACGAGGTGAAAGCCGTGCGCGACGACGCGGTCATTGCAACCGGGCGCTCCGACTATCCGAACCAGGTCAACAACGTCCTGTGTTTCCCGTATATCTTCCGCGGCGCATTGGATGTGGGCGCAACCACCATCACGCCTGAAATGGAAAAGGCCGCCGTCTACGCGATCGCCGCGCTGGCCGAAGAAGAGCAGAACGAGGTCGTGGCTGCGGCCTATGGCGCGTATGGCGTCGAATTCGGTCCCGAGTATTTCATTCCGAAGCCATTCGATCCGCGCCTGATCGTGCGCATCGCGCCGGCCGTGGCCAAGGCGGCGATGGAAAGCGGCGTCGCCACGCGGCCGCTGCAGGATCTGGACGCGTACACCGAGCAGCTCGAGCAATTCGTCTATCGCTCGGGTGCATTCATGAAGCCGTTGTTCGCGGCGGCGCGCCAGATCGTGCGCGAAGGCGGCAAGTCGCGCATCGTGTTCACCGAGGGCGAGGAAGAGCGGGTGCTGCGCGCGGTGCAGGTGATCGTCGATGACAAGCTCGCGCGGCCGATCCTGGTGGGGCGTCCCGAAGTGCTGATGGCGCGGATCGAAAAATACGGCCTGCGTCTGCGCCTCGGTCACGACGTGGAAGTGACCAATCCTGAGTACGACGAACGATTCCATCAATACTGGACCACGTATTGGGAATTGATGTGCCGCGACGGCATCACCAAGGAAATGGCGCGCGTTGAGATGCGCCGCCGCCTGACGCTGATCGGCGCCATGATGGTGAAGCTCGGCGACGCCGATGGGATGGTGTGCGGCACCGTGGGCGCGTATCACGATCACCTGCGTTTCGTCGATCAGGTGATCGGCAAGAAGGCCGGCGCGCAGACCTATGCGGCGATGAACATTCTGCTGCTCGACAATCGCACGGTGGCGCTGGTCGATACCCACGTCAACGACGACCCGAGCGCCGAGCAGATCGCCGAATTCACGGTGGCCGCCGCCGACAGCATGACCGGCCTGAACCTGGTGCCGAAGGTGGCGCTGCTGTCGCGTTCGAACTTCGGCTCGGGCAGTTCGGCCTCCGGCGCGAAAATGCGCCGCGCGCTGGAACTGGTGAGAGCGCAGGCGCCGGCCCTCGAAGTGGACGGTGAAATGCACGGCGACTGCGCGCTCGACGAAGCCCTGCGCTCACGCATCCTGCCGATGTCCCGCCTGAAGGGCGCAGCGAATCTGCTGGTGTGCCCGAACGTCGACTCGGGCAACATCGCCTACAACCTGCTGAAGACCGCGGCGGGCAGCAATGTGGCGGTGGGTCCGTTCCTGCTGGGCGCCAATGCCCCGGTGCACATTCTCACGTCGAGTTCGACGGTGCGCCGGATCATCAACATGGCGGCGCTCACCGTGATCGACGCAAATCGTGGAGTGGAAGCCAGCGCCGCCGCAACGCGCTGAAGTGAGCCTTGGTGGCGGGGATTGCGCGTTGTAGGACAACGTATAATGGACGCGTCAGCAAATAACCCAGGAGGTCCTCGATGACCGCGTCCCCGACCCTTACTGCGCCGACCATGCGCGCGCGCGGGAGTCTTGCTGACCGGGTGGTGAACTACGTCAACGAACAGGTCGCCTCGCACGCGCTGCGGCCGGGCGACAAGCTGCCCACCGAGACCACCTTGATGACGCTGCTCGGCGTCAGCCGCACGGTGGTGCGCGAGGCCATTTCGCGGCTGCAGGCGAATGCGGTGATCGAGACGCGTCATGGCATCGGCAGTTTTGTGCTTGAGCCGCGGCGCGAGCCGCTCGGTCTGGAGATGGTGCCGGCGACGACGCTAGCCGATCTGCTCTCCGTGATGGAGTTGCGCATCAGCCTCGAAACCGAGTGCGCCGGGCTCGCCGCCCAGCGCGCCAGCGAGCGCGATCTGACCAATATCCGCGCCGCACTCGATGCGATTGAAGAGACGAGCCGTGCCGGCGGGGACAGCGCCGCAGCCGACTTGCGTTTTCACATTGCCGTGGCGGGGGCGACCGGCAACCGTTATTTCGTCGACATTCTCACGCAGATGGGCACGGCCCTGATTCCGCGGCATCGCGTCGATTCGCCCAGCCTCGCGCAAAGCGACCCCGTCGCGTACATGGCGCGCGTCAATATGGAACACGAGAGCATTCTCGACGCCATCGTCCGGCGCGATCCCGAAGGCGCGCGGGCGGCCATGCGCATGCATCTGTCGGGCAGCCGGGAACGGTTGCGCCGCTTGAGCAGCGCGGTGGACGCGAGGGGCGAGCGGCCGGTTTGAGGACGTTGCGGGTTGGTGTTGTTGCGAAAGCGGCCAGATGGCCGCTTTTTTGTTTGGTGCGACGGCCGGGCGCGCTCGTGTGCGGCGATCTCTGGCCGTTAATCATGAGGTCATCGTACAACGAGTCGAAATGATGTTCTGACGCACACCTCTGACAGACAATTAGTACTCGGCTTGCTGGCCTTCTCTACCGGATTTGTTGCGAAAAATCCTTGTGCATCAAGCCTGAAACGAGTCTATGCCAGGGTAAACACCTCGTTGGAATCACAGAATAAAATCAAGTAGACTGTCGTCAGACAACGTATCTCGAGCCTTCGTCACGGCATTAACCGGTCGCGTTGCGTTCGTAGCGGTTCGTGGCGTTTGATCGGGCCGGTTTGATCAGGCCACCGAGCCGGCCAATCCAAGGAGACACGCTTGACATCCGTTCCCCCTAAGCCGCTCGCGCCGCTCAATCCGCTGGATTCCGCGGTCGCGAAGGTCAAGCGGCATATCCTGCCGCTGTTCCTTGTCATGTTCATCGCGAACTACATCGACCGGGTGAACATCGGCTTCGTCAATTCGCATATGCAGGCGGATCTGGGTATCGGCGCGGCGGCCTACGGGCTGGGCAGCGGCCTGTTCTTCGTCGGCTACGCCCTGTTTGAAGTACCGTCGAACGTCCTGATGCAAAAGTACGGCGCGCGTGCGTGGCTCACCCGCATCATGGGGACGTGGGGTCTCGTCGCCGGCGCGATGGCTTTTGTCTGGAACGACACCTCGTTCTACGTCCTGCGGTTTCTGCTCGGCGTGGCGGAGGCCGGCTTTTTCCCGGGCGTGGTGTTTTACTTTACGCAATGGCTGCCGCAGAAGGAGCGCGGTAAAGCCGTCGCGGTGTTTCTCGGCGGCTCGGCGCTCGCTTCGGTGCTGTCCGGGCCGATCACCGGCAGCCTGCTTTCCATCAGCGGACTCGGCCTGCGCGGCTGGCAATGGATGTTTCTGATCGAAGGCGCATTTTCGATTCTGCTGTGCGGCGTGAGCTGGCTGCTGCTGAAATCGCACATTCGCGACGCGGCCTGGCTGACCCCGGAAGAACGGCGTGTCCTGCAGACCTCGATCGCTACCGAACAGGCCGAACGCGACGCCCTCGGCAGCGCGCATCTGCCCGCGTTGAAGCTGCTGAAAGACCCGCAGATCTTCCTGTTCTGTTTCCTGTACTTCGCGATCCAGTTGACCATTTACGCCGCCACGTTCTGGCTGCCCACCATCATTCGCAAGATGGGCGGCCTTTCGGATTTCGAGGTGGGCATGTTCAACACCATCCCGTGGCTGATTGCGATGGTGGCGATGTACTGCTTCGCGGTGCTGTCGGCGAAATGGCGTTTCCAGCAGGCATGGCTCGCCGGCGCGCTGGTAATTGCCGCGTGCGGGCTGTTTGCGTCCACCTCCGGCAATCCGGTCTTCTCGTTCGTGGCGATCTGTTTTTCGGCCATCGGTTTCAAGGCGGCAGCGTCGCTTTTCTGGCCGATTCCGCAGGGCTATCTGGATGCGCGCGTGGCGGCGGCGGTGATCGCGCTGATCAACTCGGTCGGCAATCTTGGTGGCTTCTTTGCGCCCGCCGCGTTTGGCTATCTGCAACAGCATACGGGGTCGATTACCGGCGGCCTGTATGGTCTGGGCGTGGCATCGCTGGTCGCCGCCGCGGCAGGTTTCCTCACCCGCAATCGCCGCGTGAATCACGACATCATGGCGCCGCCGGTTCATAGCAAAGCACACTGACAATACGGACTGCCAGGCAACCGAAAAGATTTGCCGGCTATTTTACTTAACAGGTCTTACTTCATGTCTACGAAACCCATTCAATCGAACGCTACGCCGACCGTGACCGAGCTGCGCGTCGTGCCGGTCGCCGGCCGTGACAGCATGCTGCTGAATCTGAGCGGCGCGCACGGTCCGTTCTTCACGCGCAATGTCGTGATTCTGCGCGACAGTGCCGGCAATACCGGCGTCGGCGAAGTACCCGGCGGCGAGAACATCCGCAAGACAATCGACGACGCGCGCACGCTGGTGGTTGGTCAGTCGATCGGCAATCTGCAAGCCGTGCTCAACAAGGTGCGCACGCAGTTCGCCGACCGCGACGCGGGCGGGCGCGGCCTGCAGACCTTCGATCTGCGCACCACGATCCACGCGGTCACCGCGCTCGAAGCGGCGCTGCTCGATCTGCTCGGACAGCATCTGGGCGTGCCGGTTGCCGCGCTGCTCGGAGAAGGCCAGCAGCGCGACGAAGTCGAAATGCTCGGCTACCTGTTCTACATTGGCGAGCGCAAGAAAACCGATCTGCCCTATGCCGGCGGCGCGGATGGCCATGATGCCTGGGAGCGGCTGCGCACCGAAGAAGCGATGACGCCCGAAGCCGTCGTGCGGCTCGCCGAAGCCGCTCAGGCGCGCTACGGCTTCAACGATTTCAAGCTGAAGGGCGGCGTGCTGGCAGGCGACGCCGAAATCGAAGCCGTCACCGCGTTGGCCGAGCGCTTTCCCGACGCACGCGTGACGCTCGACCCGAACGGTGCGTGGTCACTTGCGGAAGCGGTGCGTCTGTGCCGCGACCAGCACGGCGTGCTCGCATATGCCGAAGATCCGTGCGGTGCGGAGAACGGCTATTCGGGCCGCGAAGTGATGGCCGAATTCCGCCGCGCCACCGGCTTGCCCACGGCGACCAACATGATTGCAACCGACTGGCGCCAGATGGGCCACGCGATTCAATTGCAGTCGGTGGATATCCCGCTGGCCGATCCGCACTTCTGGACCATGCAAGGCTCGGTGCGCGTTGCGCAGATGTGCAACGACTGGGGCCTGACGTGGGGCTCGCACTCGAACAACCATTTCGACATTTCGCTGGCGATGTTCACGCATGTCGCGGCGGCCGCGCCTGGCAAGATCACGGCCATCGACACGCACTGGATCTGGCAGGACGGCCAGTATCTGACGCGCGATCCACTGCAGATCGTCGGCGGCAAGGTCAAGGTTCCGCAAGCAGCGGGCCTTGGCATCGAACTCGATCTGGACGCGCTGGAAAAGGCGCATGCGCTTTATCAGCAGCACGGTCTGGGAGCGCGTGACGACGGCGTGGCCATGCAGTACCTGATTCCGAACTGGAAGTTCGATCACAAGCGCCCGTGCCTCGTGCGCTAAACCGAATTTCAGCGACCCGAATTTCAGCGGCTCATGTGGCCGCCCACTTTTCTCAAACTCGACACTCATCGGACCATGACGACCCCTCAAGAACTCAAAGCGATTGTTTCCGAAGGCCTGCTGTCCTTCCCCGTTACCGACTTCGACGCCAACGGCGACTTCCGTGCCGACACCTACGCGGCGCGTCTAGAATGGCTGGCGCCGTATGGCGCGACGGCTCTCTTCGCGGCGGGCGGCACCGGCGAATTTTTCTCGCTGACGAAGAGCGACTACAGCAATGTGATTCGTACTGCTACTGAAACCTGCAAGGGCAAGGTGCCGATTCTCGCCGGCGCGGGCGGCCCGACGCGCGTCGCAATCGAATATGCCCAGGAAGCCGAGCGTCTCGGCGCCAAGGGCGTGCTGCTGATGCCGCATTACCTGACCGAAGCATCGCAGGAAGGCATTGCCGCGCACGTCGAACAGGTCTGCAAGTCGGTGAAGAATCTTGGCGTGATCGTCTATAACCGCGCCAATTCGAAGCTCAACGCGGACATGCTCGAACGTCTGGCGGATACCTGCCCGAACCTGATCGGTTTCAAGGACGGCGTGGGCGAGATCGAAGCCATGGTGATGATCCGCCGTCGCCTTGGCGAGCGTTTTTCGTACCTCGGCGGCCTGCCCACCGCGGAAGTTTATGCGGCGGCTTATAAGGCGCTGGGCGTGCCGGTGTACTCGTCGGCGGTGTTCAACTTCATCCCCAGGACGGCCATGCAGTTTTACCGCGCGATTGCCGCGGACGATCACGCCACCGTCGGCAAACTGCTCGACGAGTTTTTCCTGCCGTATCTGGCGATCCGCAATCGCCGTGCGGGTTACGCTGTGAGCATCGTCAAGGCCGGTGCGAAGCTGGTGGGACGCGATGCCGGTCCGGTGCGCGCCCCGCTCACCGATCTGACAGCGGATGAACTGGCGCAACTCGATGTGCTGATCAAGAAGCTCGGCGCACAGTAAGCGCCAACGAAGCGCGCCGTGAGACGCTGCAAAAGGCGTATCACGGCGCGTGGTTTCTGAGTTGCCTGAAGGGCGCTTGAGCGCCGCGCAAAATCAGAAGTCCGTTGTCATCGAAAGCAGTAACGTGCGCGGCGCCCCTTGCGTCAGATAGCCGCCGATCGTCGACGACCAATACGACTTGTTGGCCACGTTGAGCACGCTGGCGCGGAAGGTGGTCGGCTTGCCGAACAGCACGGTCGAGTAGCGCGTACCAAGGTCGAAGCGGTCCCACGACGGGATCGACAACGTGTTGGTCGTATTCAGATACTGCGGGCCGGTGTGAATCCAGCGCGCCGTCAGCGTCAGGCCATTCACCTGCGGCACGTCATACTCTGCGCCCAGGTTGAACAGGAAACTCGGCACGCCGATCGGGCGGTTGCCGTCGGTCGTGCCACCGGCCGTGTCGAGCAAGGTGGCGTTGATATACGTCGCGCCCGCAATCAGCCGCACGCCCTTGTACGGCTCGCCGTAGATCGAGGCCTCCACGCCGCGGTGGCGTTCGTTGCCGTCGGCGACGAAGAGGTCGGCGGCATTGGTGTACGCCGAAGGCTTTTCGATCTGGAACGCCGCGAGCGACGCGCCGTAGTTCTGGTTGTCGTATTTCACGCCCACTTCATATTGCTTCGAGCGCTCCGGCGCCAGCAGCGCGCCGGAATTCAACGCGGTGGACGGCGCCTGTTCGCCAATGGCGAGCGCCTCGCTGCGGTTCGCGAAGATCGAGACATTATTCCAGGGCTTGATAACGAGGCCGAACAGCGGTGTCGTGATGGAGTCGTTATAAGCCTCGGTCTGGGCGCCGGTGTAGTCGAAGCTGTTCGAATGAATCGACTGATGTCGTGCACCGACCGTGAACAACACGCGATCATTAAGGAAACCTAATGTATCGGATACCGAGACGCTGCGCATCAAGGTAAGCGCGACCGTCTGCGGATCGCCGAGATCGCCGCCGGCCAGGGTGGTGGCCGGATATGCCACCTGCGGGGTGTCGTACAGGCTGGTGTCGAAGGTGCCGCTAAACGTGTAGGCCGATTGCGAATTGATGCGCACGATCGACGCGCCCGCCGTCACGAAATGCGTGACCGGTCCCGTCGTGAAGTGGCCGCGCACGCCGGTTTCGGCGGAAGTGGCGTCTTCCTTGTGCGGAACGCCGAGACGATATGCCGTGGTACCCGTGTCGGCAACGGTCGGCGACGAATAATCGCCGTGTTCGTTCGTGTGACGGGAGCCGCCGGTCACATACGCGGTCCAGCCGGGCGCGAAATCATATTCGGCGCGCAGGATGCCGAGCGTGTCTTCGAGCGAGCTGAAACTCCACGTCTGTGCATAGTTGTAGGTGGCCGCGGGTGGTGCTGGCACGAAGTCGCCATCGACGTTGACCGTGGGACGGCCGTCGTCGACGCGTTGACGTTGATACAGGAAATCGCCATACAGACGCAGCTTTTCGCCGCGCCAGTCGAGCGAGACGGCTGTCGTATTGTCACGACGATGCTCGCCGTCGACGCTGGTCTCACCGTCGTGATTCGCCTGATTCACACGGATGCCGAACTGGTCTTCGCTACCGAAGCGACGGCCGATATCGATGTGCTCGCCGATCTCCCCCGAACCGGTCGCGTCCATGGTGACGCGCGTGAGCGGCTTGTCGTCGGCGCGCTTCAGTTGCAGATTCAGGCCGCCGCCGATCGCCGAACCCGCCGGCGACGCGCCGCTCAAAAAGGCATTCGCACCCTTGAAGACGTCGACGCGTTCGAGCGCGTCCGTTGCCACCAACTGACGCGGCGTGATGCCGTAAAGGCCGTTTAGCGAGACGTCGTCGCCGTCGAGCTGGAAGCCGCGAATCACGAAAACCTGCGAGAAGTTGCCGAAGCCGTAGGCTGTGCGTACCGCCGGGTCGTTATCGAGCACGTCGGCGAGTGTGCGCGCTTGCTGGTCTTCGATCAGCTTCGACGTGTAGGTGGTCATGCTGAACGGCACGTCGATATTCTTCTGCTGGCCGAGCACGCCAAAGTCGGCGCCGCGGGCGACCTGGCCGCCGCGAAAGGTTGGCGCGAGGTCGCCAGGCAAGGTTTCGCTGGTGGCCTGGACCTTGATGGCGGGGAGCTTGCTGTCGGTGGACGTGCTGGTGTTCGTGCCCGCGTTCGTGCTGGTATTCGTGCCGGCATTCGGATTGGCGGTGGCGTCGGACGACTGCGCGGAGGCTAGGACAGGGAAGCTGAAGGCAACGGCGATGGCGGCAAGAATGGCGGCTCGGTGAGCCACGGCGCTCGCAGGTGCGGCCTGCGGTCGGTTCGAATGAGAGGCGGACATGAAATGGCGAAAACGGAGTGGTCGGTCTTCCGCACCGGAGCGCGTGCGGAATCCGGGCGGCATTTATCGCTTCGTTCGGGCAACCATCCTCGACGGCTGCGGCCCGGCGAAACTGTTATCAATGCGCAATGCATGCGCATTGTAAATGAGAATCAGTATTGTTTGAAAGGAAAATTATTGAAGCGCTTCTTAACGGGCTGCGAGGAAGTGCCGCGCCTCGGTTGTGAGCACACACTATCGCGGCGGGGCGCGGTGATGCTCGTCACCAATACGTCTTCGGCCCATGTTTCAGTGCATGTAAGTCACACGCCGTTCGCGGACGCGAAGTTCGAGCCCCGCCTCGAGCAGCGAAAATGCGAACCAGTGGACCACTTTCCGCACGACATTAATCGCCTCTTTTGCAAAGCATTCTTCGAGCAATGCGCTGGTTTCGTCGCCGCGCATTCCTTGCATCAGCGCGAGGGATTGCAGCAGCATGGCCTCGTCTTTGGCGAGTTCGCTGGCACAGCGGCAGCGCGTATCGATCGGGCGGCGCGCTATGCCGCTGAATGACCGCATGAGCATGTCGAAGGAGATCAGGCCGTCCGTTGTCAGGCCCGCTTCGGATAGCGACTCGCGCCAGCTCGCACGCTTGCGGACCGCGTCGCACTGCGGCCGCAACCATGTCCTCATCGCATCGAGGACGGTCTGCTCGGCCATATCCGGGTGTTGCGCGAGCGATTCGTCGAGCAGCGAGAACGGCTGCTCCGACAGGCTTAGAAAATGCATAGGACCTCCAATCAACCGTGGTTTTGCGCTGGCGTCGGCGCTATCACGCCTGGCTTGCCGTCAATCCGCAGGCTGCGTCCGCGTTGACGGGCCGGTCCATTCGCGCACGAAAGCGCTGCGTTCCGGCCGCGTTGCGGGACGCTGATCCGGTTGCGGTGTGCCGACGAATATGAAACCAAGCAATCGTTCGGATAACTGAAAATCTAGTGCTGCGTGCATGGCGGTATCGTAAGAGTCGGGGCCGGTGGCCCAGAAACCTCCGTAACCGAGCGCGTGGATGGCGTTCAGCATGTTCATTGCCGCTGCGCCGACCGCTAGCAACTGCTCGACCTCGGGTACGGTCGAAGTCTCGTCGATCGCCGCGCCCAGCGCAATGATCACCGGCGCCGCCTGGGCTTTCCTGGCGCGATGCGCGTGGGCTGAGCGCGGCTCGTCCGGCGAGCGGGCGCAGGCGATATCCACCAGCACCTCGCCCAACGCGGCTCGCGCCGCGCCGCGTACCACGACGAAACGCCATGGGCGCAAATTCCCGTGATCCGGAGCGCGCAACGCGGCATCGAAGATCGCGGCGAGGGCGGTGTCGTTGGGACCGGGACTCGTCAGCGGCCAATGCGACTGGCGCGAGAGCAACGTCTGCAAGACGACCTCTGAGTGGGTGAGTGGTTCTCTGGCGCTTTCGCGTGAGCTATGGAGCGGGGCAACGGCGGTGGGCGAATTCATGGATGGCGGCATCGGAGTGTTGGCATGGAGTCCATGATGCGACAAATTGTTCGTTAATGCAAATGATTCGCATTTACTATTCAATGTGCGTTTTGACATCCGTTTGGTACTAATTTGGTCGGGGCCATTGTTTGCCGTAGGCCGCCTGAAGCGCTGACGGGCAGGCGCGGCGCGGCTTCCCAGACGCTCGGGCGCGGGGCGGGTCCTCATCAAAACTCCTTGACAAAGGATAGCGCGCCCTCTAATTTACCCATCCAAACGGAAATGATTCTCATTTGCAAGGCGATATCATCTGCCGGCGCCGAGGTTTCCGTGTGCATCTACCGACCAACAATCGACAGCGGAGCGTTCAATGAGCTGGGGCGACGAAGACACGAACTTCCACGTGGTAGTCAACGACGAAGAGCAATACTCGATCTGGCCGGATTACAAGGCAATCCCTGCGGGTTGGCGCGAAGCGGGCAAGTCCGGCAAACGTGCCGAGTGCCTGGCCTGGGTCGATGAAGTCTGGACCGACATGCGGCCGCTGAGCCTGCGCAAAGCGATGGCGGAGGACGCGGCGAAACAGGCCCCGGCGTCGGTGGGATCGGCGAACTGATCGATGCGCGAATCCTCCCCGATGCCTGCTGTACCGGCCGTATCGGCGATGCCGCAACCGGTGCGTCTGTTTTGTCTGGCGCACGCCGGTGGCAGTGTCACGCTTTACCGTCGCTGGGCGCGGAGTTTGCCGCGCGGCGTACAGGTCGAGCAGCTGGAATTGCCGGGGCATGGGGCGCGTCGTGCGCTGCCTGCGCATACTGAATGGCAGGCGTTGATAGATGCGCTGGTGATCGAAGTGGAGGCTCGGCTTGTTCCCACGATGCCGTTTGCGGTATTCGGCCATAGCATGGGCGCGCTGGTCGGACTCGAACTGATCCACGCACTGCGCGAGCGGCATGGCCTGGCGCCGGTCTGGTTCGGCGCTTCCGCATCGGTGGCGCCTACGCGCCGCAAGTGGGAGGCGCATTGGCACGATTGCACCCACGAGGCGATGGTCGACAGGCTGCGCGAACTTGGCGGCACGCCTGAGGAACTGCTCGAGGACCGCGATTTTATCCACTTCATGCTGCCCATGTTGCGGGCCGACTTTCATCTGTGCGGGACTTATCGGCGCGAGATGATGAGCGCCGGCGCGCTCGGTCGGGCGCCGCTCGACTGCCCGATCGACGTCTTCATCGGCCGCGACGATAGTGCGACCGCCTGCGCCGAAGACGTCGAAGCCTGGCGAGACGAAACACGTGGTGTCTGCGCGCTGCATCGCTTCGACGGCGGCCACTTCTTTCTCGACGATGCGCCCGAGCCGGTTCTTACGCGCGTCGCGACTTCTCTTGCGGGCGCGCTTGGGCAGACGGTCAATTCCATAGCAACACCGCTGTCTGAATCAAGTGTTTCGGAGGACGAAGCATGGACGTATTAGTCGGCGGTATTGATGAGGCACTCAGTGAATCCGTGCTGGAGCAAAACGGTTCGCGTGTGCTGGTGCTGAGTCCGCTGGTTGGACTAAATGTGGATGCTTGCGCGATGCAGCTACGGGAACGGATTGCGCGCGCCAAAACGACTTACGGCGGTGTGCTGCTGCGCGGTTTTGCTGCACTCGGCGTCGCCGGTTTCGATCGCCTTGTCAGCGGTTTCGGGCAGCCGTTGTTGAGCTACGAATTCGGCTCGACGCCGCGCAGCAAGATTGAGAGGAGTGTGTATTCGTCGACGGAATATCCAGCCGATCAATGGATCGATCAGCATAATGAGCAATCCTATACATTATCGTGGCCGGCTTCGATCTGGTTTCACTGCGACATTGCCGCAGAAAAGGGCGGCGCGACGCCGGTCGCCGATAGCCGCCTTGTCTATCAGCGGCTCGATCCGGCATTGCGGCGGCGCTTCGCCGAGCGCCGGATCATGTATGTGCGCAACTACGGTAATGGTCTCGATCTGCCGTGGGAGCAGGTGTTCGGCACCGAGGAACGCGACAAGGTCGAACAGTATTGCCGCGCCAACCAGATCGACTACGAATGGCTCGACGACGGCGAGGCGCTGCGCACACGCCAGGTGTGCCAATCGGAGTTGCGTCATCCGGTGACCGGTGAGACGGTTTGGTTCAACCAGGCGCATCTGTTCCATGTTTCCAATCTGCCGCTCGCGGTGCGCGAGGCATTGCTGGAAGTCGTCGACGACGATCGCCTGCCGCGCAACACGTTTTTCGGCGATGGCACGCCTATCGAAACCGCCATGCTGGACGAAATTCGCGCGGCTTACCGCGACACGATGTTGTCATTCGACTGGCAGGCCGCCGATACGCTCGTCCTCGACAACCTGCTGATGTCGCATGGCCGCGCGCCATTCGCCGGCAAGCGCCGTGTGCTGGTCGCGATGACGGCCTGAACCCGCTTTGATCGCGGCACGCGCCAGGAAGCTGACGACCCATGCACCAGCCGCCGGAAACTTTCTCGAATCAAGAGCCTTCATGAGTCAAACCGCAAGCGAAGTGCCGAAAGACCTGTTGTCGATTTCGACGGCGTATGTCGCGTTGCCGCCGGAAAAGCGTGCGGCATTTCGCGCGCGCCTGAAACAGCGCGGTATCGATCCGTCACGCTTGCCGATCGTCCCGTTTCCCGGCGCCGAGCGGCGCTTTGCACTCTCGCATGCGCAGGAACGTCTGTGGTTTCTGTGGCGCCTCGATCCGGCCAGCGCCGCGTATAACGTCACCGGCGCGGTACGTCTGCGCGGCCGACTCGACACGCGCGTGCTGCGCATGGCGCTCGACCGGGTGGTCGACGTACACGAAAGCCTGCGGTTGCGCTTCGAGGAAATCGACGGCGTGCCGTTCCAGATTGCCAGCGAGCATCAATACGGTTGGGACGAATTCGAGCTTGAGGAAGGGCGCGATTCAGAGGCGGCGCTCGATGCCCTGCTGGCGAGTCGATCCGCGTTGCCGTTCGATCTGGAGCGCGGCCCACTGCTGCGCGTTGCGTTGATCCGTCGCGCCGAGGACGACCATGTGCTGCATATCGCGGTGCATCACATCGTCGCGGATGGCGTATCGATCGATGTGTTCGTGGCTGAATTCACCGCTGCGTATCGCGCAGGTGTTTCGGCTGGCACAGTTGCAACGCATGACGCAGCGTCGATAGATCCGCCCGCGTCTGCACCGGTTGCAGCCGTGCAGTATGGCGATTACGCGCAATGGCAACGCGAATGGTTCGATGAAGATGCACTCGAACGGCAACTCGCATACTGGCGCGAGCGCCTCGGCACCGAACATCCCGTGCTGGAGTTGCCGCATGCGCACTCGCGCAGCGGCATGCGTAGCGGTGCGGGCGCACGCGTGACACGCCTGCTGCCGCCGTCTCTGCGCGCGGCGTTAGGGCAGGTCGGTGAGGCCGGCGATGCCACGCTCTTCATGGTGTTGCTCGCAGCCTATGATGTGCTGCTTGCGCGCTACAGTAGCCAGCGCGATATTCGCGTCGGCGTTCCGGTGGCCGGTCGCGACAAGGCCGAGGTGACGCGCGCGATTGGCTTCTTCGTCAACACGCTGGTCGTGTGCACGGAATTCGCGGGCCTCGTGACATTCGGTGATCTGCTGGCACAAGTGCGCGAACGCGTACTGGAAGCGCATGCCTGCGCCGATGTGCCGTTCGCCAAGATCGTGGACGCACTGCATCCGCAGCGCAATCTGGCTCACACGCCGCTTTTCCAGGCGATGTTCAACTACCTCGGTGCGGATCGGGAGATACCGCCGTTGCCAGGGCTCGACGTCTCGCATCATGAGATCGATACGCAGACCGCGCGCTTCGACCTGGTGCTTGCCGCGCGTGACCGTGCCCACGGTCTCGAAGTTTCGCTGACGTATGCCGAGGATCTGTTCGACGCCGCAGTCATCGCACAGATGCTCGATCATTATGTTGTCCTGCTGGAACAGATTGCACGCGATGCCGCCGCGCCGCTAGGCTGCCTGGAACTGGTGCGCGAGATTGCCGTTGTAGCGCCGAAAAAACCTTTTGAGTCCGTGCCGCAGCGCTTTGCACTCAGCGCCGCACGGCAACCGGATGCGCTTGCCGTGCATTGCGAAGGCGAACGCGCCACGTATGCCGAACTCGCTGCATGGGCGAGGCGAATCGCGCATCGACTCGTCACAGCGGGCGTGAGCACGGACGAGCGGGTGGGCATCTGCATGACGCGCTCCATCGGGATGGTGGCATCGCTGCTCGGCACACTCAGATCGCCGGGTGCATTCGTGCCGCTCGATCCCGCGTATCCCGCGGAGCGTCTCGCGCTGATGATGGACGATGCCGGCGTGCGTGTGCTGCTGACCGATGATGCGACGCGCGAGCATTGCGGTGCGTTATTCGACGGCCGGACGGTGATCGATATTCACGTGTTAGATGACAAGGTGTACGAAGCAAGAGGCGGGGACGCGCCGGCATCGCACGTGCCGCATCCCGAACAACTGGCCTACGTGATCTACACGTCGGGTTCGACTGGCCGGCCGAAAGGCGTCGCCATCACCCACGCCGCGTTCGCAGCTCATCTCGACGACTTCATGACCGCGCATCGGATCGATGCGAGCGATACGGTCCTGCAATCGTCGACGATCAATTTCGACGTCGCGCTGCATGAGTTGCTGCCCGCGTTGCTGTGTGGCGGCAAGGTCGAAATGCGCGGTGACGAGCCGTGGGACATCGCAGCAACGAGCCGGCATCTGATCGACGCGCGAGTGACCTTCTCGCGTCTGCCCACTGCATATTGGCAACAATGGCTGCGCACGCCACCACCCGCAGACGCACTGGCGGCACTGCGACAGATCACAGTGGGCGGCGAAGGCTTGCCTGGCGACGCGCTCGCACAGTGGCGCAATGGGCCGCTCGGGCATATCGGACTCGCGAATCTTTACGGTCCAACCGAAACCACCGTGGCGTGCATGTTCCGCGCTACCACCGCCGACGACGCGTCTCAAGCCATCGTTTCGATTGGTATGCCCTATGCTTCGCGCACGGCCCGCGTGCTGGATCTTGACGGCAACGAGGCGCCGGTCGGCGCGCTCGGCGAACTATGCATTGGCGGCCATACGCTTGCACGAAGCTATCTCGACCGGCCGTCGCTGACTGCCGAGCGTTTCGTTCCCGATCCGGCGCATCGTGGTGCGCGCCTGTATCGCACCGGTGACCTGTGCCGCCGCCGTGCGGATGGCGCATTTGATTTCCTCGGACGACTCGATCAGCAGATCAAGCTGCGCGGCTTGCGCATCGAACCGGGCGAGATCGAAGCGGCGCTGCGTCGCCAGCCCGGCGTCGCCGATGCGGTGGTGGTGCTTGCCAGCGACCTTGGTGCTGCGCGTCTCGTGGCTTACGTGGTTGCGAAACAGGGCGAATCCGTGCAGGGCGCCACGCTTCAGAACGCGCTCGCGCAGCAATTGCCGGCGCACATGGTGCCCTCGGCAATTGCACGACTCGACGCTCTGCCGCTGATGCGCAATGGCAAGGTCGATCGGGCCGCATTACCGGCGATCGATGCATCGGATAACGAATTAAAAACAGCACCGCGCAACGATGCCGAACGCGTGATGCTGGCGCTTTGGGAGTCGGTGCTCGGGCGTAACGGTCTTGGCGTCGACGACGATTTCTTTGCGGCGGGCGGCGATTCGATCCTGAGCTTGCAACTGATTTCTCGTGCGCGTTCGCAGGGTTGGTTGCTCACGCCGCGTCAGGTGTTCGAGCATCCCACGGTGGCTCGTCTCGCTGCGGTGATGCGTCCGCTCGACGAGGACGGGGTCGTAGCAAACGCGGAGGTACGCGAGGCGCTGCCGCTGACGCCGATTCAGGCATGGTTCTTCAAACGCTATCCGGACGGCGAGTCGCATTGGAATCAATCGGTGTTGCTGGAGGTGCGCGGCGAACTGGAGACCGATGCGCTGGAGCGCGCGCTGGTTGCAGTCGTTGCGCGTCATGACGCATTGCGTTTGCGTTTCGAGCGTCATCCCGAGGGGTGGACGCAACGTGTTCTGAGCGATGCGCCTCCGGGGATGCTGAGCGTGGTGGATCTGCGCAATGTGAGCGACGGGTCGAAAGACTGGCGTGCAGCTCTGGCAGAGCAAGGGCAACTCGCACAGCAAAGTCTTGATCCGCAGGCAGGGCGCCTTGTAAAGGCGGTGTACTTCAAGGTGCCTGTGCCGACAGACGGAACCGCGCAGGCCGCGACGTCAGGTCGCCTGCTGTTGGTGATCCATCATCTCGCGGTGGACGGTGTGTCGTGGCGAATCCTGTGGGCCGATCTTCAGGATGCCTACGCAGAGACGCTGGCGAGAAAAACGCCCACGCTCGGTGCAAATACGCCGTGGAGCGCGTGGGCCGGCGTGCAGCGTGCCGCGATGAGCCAGGCGCGGCTGACGACTGCATTAAACGCGTGGCAGCGCGTGCTGAGCGGCTCGACACCGGCGATATCCGCGCCAGTCGGCACGACGGCATCGAGCCGCCTTGTTCATTGGCGTCTTGACGCTACGGCAACCGCCGCGCTGCGCCGCGCCGCGCCGCGCGCGTATCGGCTCGGCATTGACGAGTTACTGCTGAGCGCGCTCACACGCGTGCTTGCGACTGCATTCGGCGGCGGCGGCGCATTGCTGGCGTTGGAAGGGCATGGCCGCGAACCGCAAGCATTGATGCAGGCGACCGATACAAACGCTTCCGTCAGAAGACCTGCTCTGGATCTAAGCCGTACAGTAGGCTGGTTTACGTCGCGCTACCCGGTCTGGTTGCAAGCTCAAGCAGACGACGCGCAAGCGCTGCTCGCAACCAAAGAGCGTCTGCGTTCACTCCCGGACGACGGTCTGTCGTGGGGCTGGCTGTTCGCATACGGCACTGCCGCCCAGCGCGAGACGCTCGCGCAGTTACCCGCGCCTCGTATCAGCTTCAACTATCTGGGGCAATTCGATCAAAGTCTTGCTGCAGACGGCCCTTTTGGCTTCGCGAGCGAGGCCGCAGGCAACCCGCAACCGGACGACGAAAAGCTCGTCTACACGCTCGATCTGAACGGGATGATCGTGGACGACTGTCTGTCGCTCGGTTGGCGTTACGACCCGGCGGTGCTCGCGCAAGCCGATGTCGAAGCGCTGGTGGCCGCCTTCGATCAGGAAGTCGCACGATTGGTCGACCACTGTTCGAACGCAACGCCACGTGCAAGCGCCGCGGATTTTCCGCTCGCCGGTCTGAGTCAGCATGAACTCGATGCACTCGGCTTGCCGCTCGAAACGGTCGAAGACATCTACCCCGCGGCACCACTGCAAACGGGCCTGATTTTCCATAGCCTGATGGAGCCGGGCGCATACCTGAACCGCAAGCGCCTGACGCTGCGCGGCACGGTTGAGGTGGACGCGATGCGCGCGGCGTGGCGTACCGTTGTCGCTCGACATGCCGTGCTGCGGACACGATTTGTACGAGCGCACGGCGGGGCGATGCTGCAAGCGGTCTATAGCGACGTGCCGGATCCGTTCGCAGTGCACGACTGGAGTGACCGATCGGACTACGAAGCAACATTTGCCGAGTGGTTCGAACTCGACGCGCCGCATCTGATCGATCTCGACGCAGCCTCGCTGATGCATGTCGCGCTGTTCAAGCGGCCCGATGGTGCGCACGATCTGGCCTGGATCAATCACCATGCGCTGTCGGACGGTTGGAGCAACGCACAATTGCTCAGCGAACTCGGTCGCGCGTATCGGGCTGCGAGTCTCGGCGAGGCGCCTGTGCTCGACCCTGTCGTTCCGTATCGTTCGTACCTCGAATGGTTGCGTGAACAGCCGGATACGGGTGCTTGGTGGCGAGCGCAGCTTTCTCGCGTCGACCGTCCAGCGTTACTGCTCGACAGCGTGCCGTCGTGGCCAGCGAAAGCGGCGCGCGCCGCGCCGACGGGTGCCGTGTTCCTGCATCGCACGCAGACGCTTGAAGCGGACATCGGAGCCGCGCTCGCGCGGACCGGTCAGGCATTCGGCGTGACGCTCAACACCCTGATTCAGGCGGCTTGGGCGCTGGTGCTGGCGCGTTACGGCAATCGCCGCCAGGTGGCGTTTGGCGTGACCGTTGCAGGGCGGCCAGCGGATCTGCCGGGTTCGGCCGCGATTCAGGGCCTGTTCATCAACAGCTTGCCGTTGTGGGTCGACGTGCCGGCGCATCGACCGGTTGCCGATTGGTTACGCGACCTGCAGTCGTATAACGTCGAATTGCGCCAGGCGGGGCACGCGCCGTTGTCTTCCATTCAGCAGTGGGCGGGAGCAGGTTTTGGTGTGCTGTTCGATTCCCTGCTGGTCTTCGAAAATTTCCCGGTCGATTCCTCATTGAGCGACGGGTCGCTCGGATTAAGTGTGACGTCGTCCGAGTCATTCGAGCGCACGCATTATCCGTTGACGTTGGGCGTGGTGCCGGGTGAGCGCATTGCGCTCGAGTGGAGTTGGGATACGCAGCGCGTGCCTGAGACGACGCTCGACGCTTTGCAGCGTGCCTATGTCGACCTGCTGATTCAGTTGGCGCACGTCGAAACGCGAACCGTTGCGCTCGGCAAGTTGCGCCTGGCTGGACGGGATTCACTCAGCGGTGCAGCGCACGGTGCTGCCGCTCATGCATATCGCTCAGTCGTTGAGCGCTTCGAAGCGGTGGTACGCGGGCGCCCAGACGCGCTCGCGGTACATTGCGACGGCGCGACGCTGACTTATGGCGAACTGAACCGGTGGGCCAATCGCATCGCACACCGGCTCGTTGGGAAGGGCATGTGTCGCGAAACGCGCGTGGGGGTCTGCGTTGAACGTTCGCCTGGGTTGATTGCCGCGTTGCTGGGCGTGCTGAAGGCGGGCGCGGCATACGTACCGCTCGATTCAGCCTACCCGCGCGAGCGCCTGCACGACATGATCGAAGATGCGCAGCTTGCGGTTCTTCTGACTGACGCGACGACTCACGCGGCGCACACGGAATTGATCGAATCGGCTGCGCATCACGAGATTCGTGTGGATCGAGACGTGTTCAACGAGCTGGACCACGACCTCGAATGCGCTGTGCATTCCGCACAACTTGCTTACGTCATCTATACGTCGGGCTCCACCGGCAAGCCGAAAGGCGTGGGCATCAGTCACGGCGCGCTGAGTTTGCATCTGGATGATTTCATTGCCGAGAACGCATTGCGTGCGACTGATCGCGCGCTGCAGTTTTCCACCATCAATTTCGACGGCGCCGTGGAGCATATCTTTGCTACGTTAGCCGTGGGGGCGTCACTCGAATTGCGCGGTCCGACGCTGTGGACCGCTGCTGAATTCAACCATGTACTGCGAGAACGCGGTGTCACGATTGCGGACTTGCCGACGGGTTACTGGAAGCAATGGACGCAGCAGCTTCCCGATGACAGCACCGGCTTCGCGCTACGCCGCGTCACCGTGGGCGGCGAAGCGTTGCCGGGCAATGCCGTTGCGCAATGGCTCGCCGGGCCGCTCGCGGACATTGCGCTGGTGAATACATATGGCCCCACTGAGGCGACCGTGACCACCTCGGGACAGGACGTGAGCGCCGAACATGCCGCGAGTGTCGCCGTCGCGATTGGACGACCGTGGGCGTCGCGAGCCTACTGCATTCTCGATGTGGACGGCGAACCCGTGCCCGAAGGCGGTTTGGGCGAATTGTGCATCGGCGGTGCGACGCTGGCACGTGGCTATCTGGGACGTGCCGCGCAGACTGCCGAGCGCTTCGTACCCGATCCATTCGGGCCAGCGGGTGCGCGTCTGTATCGCACTGGTGACCTGTGCCGCTGGCTGGCGGACGGCAGCGTCGCGTATCTGGGACGACTCGACGACCAGGTCAAGGTGCGTGGCTATCGCATCGAGCTGGGCGAAATAGAACGCGCGCTTTGCGCGCAGCCTGGCGTGGCCGAGGCCGTGGTGATCACGCGCGGCGACCAGGAAGCGAAGCGTTTGCTTGCTTATGTCGTGCTCACAACGGATGCCGAAGAAGCGAATTCCGGGCCTGCGCTGCGCAAGGCGCTGGCGCGCACGCTGCCCGCGTATATGGTGCCATCGGCGATCGTCCTGCTTGACGCGCTGCCTACGCTGCCGAACGGAAAACTTGATCGCAAGGCGCTCCCAGACCTTGTCGGAGATAGTACGGACTACCTGGAACCGCGCGATGGAACGGAAGCACTGCTCGCGGACATATGGCAATCCGTGCTCGGCATCGAGCGGGCCGGTGCGCGTGACGATTTCTTCGCGCTCGGCGGTCATTCGCTGCTCGCGCTCCAGGTAGCAGCGCGGTTGCAACGCGCGCTCGGCTGCGAGATCGCGCTACGCATGCTGTTCGATTACCCGGTGCTGAATGCCCTCGCCGCCGCGCTCGATGAAAGCATGGCTGCTGTCGCAAAACCTGCCGGACGCAGCCTGAAACCGATCCGCCGCCTTCGCCGACGCGACGTGCAACCCGCCCACGGGCAAGAGCGGCTGTGGTTTCTATGGCGTCTCGAGCCTGGTAACCCGGCCTACCATCTGTCGCTGGCGGTCAAGCTCCACGGCGCGCTTGACGTGGCCGCGTTGCGCTCGGCGCTGACGAGCATCGTATGCCGTCACGAAATGCTGCGCAGCCACTTTGAGGAACGTGACGGTGCGCCCTGGCTGATCGTCGACGAGCAAGCTGCTTACGATTGGTCGGAGACATTTTTTGCGGACATCGCCGACGCGCAGCATCCTCAACTTGCCGCGTGGCTGCGCGATGGTGCGGCGCAGCCGTTCGATCTGGCGCGCGGCCCGATGGTGCGCGCGCAACTAGCCCGCCTCGGTGATGGTTCGCACGTGTTTGGCCTCGCGCTGCATCACATAGCCGCCGACGGCTGGTCGATGAATGTGTTGATCGATGAACTGTTGACCACCTATGCCGCGCATCGCAGCGGCCAGACGCCGGCACTCGCGCCGTTGCCGGTGCAGTACGCGGACTTCGCTGTATGGCAACGCGAGACGTTCGACACCTCTGTGCTCAAGCGCCAACTGGATTACTGGCGCACCTGTCTCGGCGACGAACAGCCGGTGCTCGAATTGCCGGCGGATCGCCCGCGGCCCGCGCAGCGCAGCGCACGCGGCGAGCAGGTCGAAGCCGTGCTGGATCAATCGCTGGCTGACGCGCTGCAAGGCTTCGCGCGACGTCGCGACGCAACGGTATTCATGACGCTGCTGGCGGCATTCCATGCCCTGTTGCACCGATATTGCGGCCAGAACGACATACGTGTGGGGATTCCGCTGGCGGGTCGCGAGCCGCTGGAAGTCGAGTCGCTGATCGGCTTTTTCGTCAACACGGCGGTGATTCGCGCGGATCTGTCGGGGGCATTGCCGTTCGACGCCTTGCTGATGCAAGTGAAGCAGCGCGTGCTGGAGGCGCAGGCGAATCAGGACGTGCCGTTCGCACAGATCGTCGATGCTCTGCAACCCGCGCGCGCGGCCAATCACACACCGCTGTTCCAGGCGATGTTCAATCTGGAGGTTCCCGCAGGTTCGCTTGAGCGGCACGCCGGTGCGGGACTGCGTTTGCAACCCTTGGGCGGTCGCCGTACCGCCGCGCAGTTCGACTTGACGCTTGGCGTGACGATTGCAGAGCGGCTCAGCTTGTCGTTCAGTTACGCAACGGACATCTTCGAGCGCGTGACGGTCGAGCGTATCTTGCGTGACTATGTCGCCATGTTGACGCAACTGGTGCACGAGGACGCCGCAACCAAGACGCCGCGTCTGCGTGACTTCAGCCTGGAAGCGCGGCCGGTTGCGCAGCGTGGCGGGCGCGAGCCGTTAGCGGAGACTACGTCATGCACGCCGTTTGTTCCGCTGCATGCACGTATCGCGGAGCAGGCGCGCCGCTCGCCCGACACGATCGCCGTGCGCTGTGATGGCGAGACACTCAGCTATCGACAACTGGAGCAACGCGCTACCCATCTCGCGCGGCGCCTGCTTCTGCATGGCGTGAACGCGGAAGCACGCGTAGGCGTTTGCGTCACGCGTTCGGTACAGATGGTGGTAGCGGTGCTCGCGGTAATGAAGGCGGGTGGGGCATACGTGCCGCTCGATCCGGGTTATCCGGCGGCGCATCTCGCCGGCATGATCGACGATGCGATGCCGGTTTGTACGCTGGTCGATGCGACAGGACGTGATCGTCTGGCGGAAGTCGTCGGAGAGCATACGTTCGTCGATGTCGATATCGAGGCTAACGGTATTCACGTTACTGATACCGTACATGCAGAACGCAACACAGGAGCAGACGCTTACGCGCACCAGCCGTTGCCGACGCCCGCCCACGCCAGTCAACTCGCCTATGTGATCTACACATCGGGATCGACCGGCAAACCTAAGGGCGTCGCCGTATCGCATGGCGCGTTAAGCCGCTTTCTCAACAGCATGCAGTCGCGTCTGAGGCTCGACGCAGACGATGTCTGGCTCGCCGTGACCACACTGTCCTTCGATATCGCCGCGTTGGAGCTTTATCTGCCATTGCTTGCGGGCGCAACCGTCGAACTCGCGACGCGCGAGACGATCGCAGATGGCCGACGTCTCGCGACGTTGCTGGAAGCGTCGCAAGCGAGTGTCATGCAAGCGACGCCGATGGGCTGGCGCATCCTGCTTGACGGTGGCTGGCGAGGATGCAGGAGCACAGGTACGCCGTTGCGCGCATTGTGCGGCGGCGAGGCACTGCCCGCAGATCTCGCCGAGGCGCTGCAGTCGCGCGGCGTGCAGTTGTGGAATATGTACGGCCCGACGGAAACCACGATCTGGTCGAGCGCGGCGCGTCTCGATGACAAGAACGCACCCATCACGCTTGGCGTGCCCCTCGAACACACCACCTTGATGGTGCTCGACGCGGACGGTAACGCTGTGCCGGACAATGGTATCGGTGAACTCTGCATCGGCGGAGACAATTTGGCACGCGGCTATACGCGGCGCGCAGGACTTACTGCGGAGCGCTTCGTGCCGGATCCGCATGGCATGCCGGGCGCGCGCCTCTATCGCACTGGCGACCTGTGCCGGGTTCGTAAAAACGGCCAGCTCGACTATCTCGGCCGCGCCGACCAGCAGGTCAAGCTGCGCGGCTTCCGGATCGAGCCAGGCGAAACCGAGGCGGCGTTACGCGCGCTCGACGGTGTCGCCGACGCGGTGTGCCAGATTCAGGGCGAAGGCACGGCGCGTCGGCTCGTGGCATTCGTGACGGGTACTGCCGACCCGGCTGCGCTGCGTGCATTGCTCGCAAGCCGCTTGCCGCAGCAGCAGGTTCCGGCGCAGATCGCGAAGCTCGAAGCATTGCCGCTGACCTCGAACGGCAAACTGAATCGCAAGGCGCTACCGTTGCTCACATTGGGCGTCGCGGACGCGTATCGTCCGCCTGTTACAGCCACGCAGATGTTGTTGTGCCGCGTCTGGATGGAGGTGCTTGGCACGGCGCGAGTCGGGCTCGATGACGATTTCTTTGCGCTCGGCGGCCACTCGCTGCTGGCGGTGCGGGTGGCGGCGCGCGTCGGCGAAGCGCTGGGCTGCAAGGTTGAACTCGCGTTGCTGTTCGCTCATCCGCTGCTCGCCGATCTGGCCGGGCAGCTAGATCGTGTGAGCCCTACCCAAAGCGGCGCTGCGGACACGCTGGATGCGTTGCAAGATCTAATGGATTCCTTATGAACGATTCGCTTATTGGCGCCGCGACTTGCTGCCGTGTGCGATTCGCGTCGCAGATAAATGGGAAACGGCGAACATGACGGGCCAATCGTTTGACGAAGCGCTTGCCGAGTCTGCTACGAGCACTGCGCCCGCACCCGTGCTTACGACAGCTCGCCGTCCAGATGCACTAAAGCTCGCGCAGCAATACGCGACGCTGGCCGAAGACAAGCGTTCGCTGTTTCGTACACGTGTTCGCGCTCAAGGGCTTGATGCGGATGCAATACCTGTGGTGCCGCTCGTGCCGCGTCCGGCGCGCTTTCCGTTGCTGTTTGCGCAGGAACGCCTGTGGTTTCTTTGGTGCCTCGATCCGCAGCACGCCGGTTATCACATCACGCACACGCTGCGTCTTTCCGGCACGTTCGATGTCGCGGCGCTGCATCGTGCCTTGACGCAATTGGTGCTGCGCCATGAAGCGCTACGTCTGCGCTTCGACGCCGACAATGGCGTGCCGATGCAATATCCGCACGCCGACGCCAGCTATGGCTTCACGCAGCGGACCATTACGGACGATGGCGTAGCGCTTGAAGAAGTTCTGCGCGATTTCGCCTGCGAGCCGTTCGATCTGGTCAATGGACCGGTGCTACGCGTCGGACTGTTTGAAACCGGTGACGCACAGCGCGTCTTGCAGTTCGTGGTACACCACATCGTTGCGGACGCGTGGTCGATGGATGTCCTGTTTCGCGACCTGCTCGCGCTATATCACGGTGAGCGGAATTTCCCGGCGCTGCCGGTGCAATTGGCGGATGTCGCGCTATGGCAGCGCGAATGGGCAGGCAATGCGCTGCTCGAAGAGCAGATTGCATACTGGCGCGAACGGCTGGCCGGCGCGCCAGCCGAGCTGACGTTACCGCGCGACCTGCCGCCGCGCGCGATGCGTTCGCACGACGGCGGCCTGGCACGGTTGTCGATTTCTGCCGCGCTCGCCGATTCGCTGCGCGCAATTGCGCGCAATCAGCGCACGACATTATTTACGCTGCTCCTGGCGGTGTTCGACGTGCTGCTGTGCCGGTATTCGGGGCAGCGCACGGTGGTGGTCGGTGTCCCCACTGCGGGGCGCGAACGCACCGAACTGGAGGGGCTGGTCGGATTCTTCGTCAACACGCTGATCGTGCGAGCCGATCTGGACGGCGCGCAGCCGTTCGATGCATTGCTGCGAAATCTGCATGAGCGCGTGCTCGAAGCACAGGCTCATCGGGACGTGCCATTCGCGCGCCTTGTCGAGGCGCTCTCGATCGAACGCAATCTGGACAGCTCACCGCTGTTTCAGGTGATGTTCGATCTCGCCGCCGACAGCACGCAGGCGCAACGTGCCACCCGGGTTGGCAGCGACGGTCTTATCGTCGAGTCCCTGCTCGACGTCGCGCCCACTGCGCGCTTCGACCTGGCGCTGAATGGGCGTGATCGCGGCGCAGGAGACACATTGCAATTGGCGTTGACCTATTCGCGTGACCGCTTTGTCGAGACCACGGCACGGCGTCTGCTGGACGATTATGCGGAGCTGCTCGAACAGATCGCTGTGCAGCCGGCCCGAAAAGTGGGTGACCTGGCGGTGCGGCACGAGCGAAGCGATGCGAGGCCAAACATCACGCGAGAGCCGTTCAGCGCTGTGCACGAGCGAATCGCTGAGCGTGCGCGGCAATATCCTGCGCGCGTGGCGTTGCGGTGTGAGGGCGCAGCGTTGACCTATGCGAAGCTGGATGCCTGGGCGGAGCGCATCGCGCTCGCGCTGCGTGCGGATGGCCTCGTCGCGGGCGAGCGCGTGGGTTTGCTGCTGGAACGCTCGCTGGCGCTACCGGCGGCGCTTCTGGGCGTATTCAAGGCGGGCGGCGCGTTCGTTCCGCTCGATCCCGAGTATCCGCGTGCGCGTTTGCAGGCGATGATCGTCGACGCCGGTGTAGCGCGAGTGGTGGTCGACGACACGACGCGGGTCGAGTGCCGCGACTTGCTGAAGCCGCTGCGGACGGTGCTCGCATCCTCGGAGGGTGAATCGAAAATCGATGCGCTCACATCGTGGGATGTGCATCCCGACTCGCTTGCCTATGTGATCTACACGTCCGGATCGACTGGCACGCCGAAAGGCGTGGCGATTTCGCATCGCTCGCTTGCCCTGCATCTGGAAGACTTTCTCCACGAGCATCGCATCACCGAATCCGGCATCGTATTGCAGTCCTCAACGATTAACTTCGATGTCGCCTTGCACGAATTCTTGCCCGCGCTGATGATGGGCGGCCGTGTCGTGATGCGCGGCCCGCAGCAATGGGAACTGGCGTCGCTGAACCGCACGCTATGCGATGAACAGGTGACGTTCGCGCGGATTCCCACCGCGCTCTGGCAGCAATGGCGTATTGCGTTGCCGCCGGCGAACCGTATCGCGTTGCGGCAGATCACGGTGGGCGGCGAAGCCTTGCCGGGCGACGCCTTGCAGCGCTGGTACGAAGGCCCGCTTGCGCACGTCGCCATCGACAATCTGTATGGGCCCACCGAAACCACGGTGGCAGCGCTGCATCATCCGGTTAGCCACGCCGACGCACAGCAGGCGATTGTTGCAATTGGCCGCTGCTATCCAGCGCGACATGCCTATGTCGCGGACCTCGACGGCAATCGCGCGCCTGACGGTGCGTTGGGGGAGTTGTGCATCGGCGGCCCGACGCTTGCGCAAGGTTATTTCGCTCGGCCCGCATTGACGGCCGAGCGCTTTGTACCCGACCCGTATGGCGCACCGGGTTCGCGCGTCTATCGCAGCGGTGACCTGTGCCGCGCGCGCGTCGACGGCATTATCGATTTTCTTGGCCGCATCGATCAGCAGGTGAAGTTGCGAGGGCATCGCATCGAGCTGGGCGAGATCGAGGTGGCGCTGCGGCGCATCGACAAAATCCGTGAAGCCGTGGTCGATCTGCGCGGAGATGGGGAGCGTAAGCGACTTGTCGCCTATTTCACCGGTCCGGCGAATCCTGATGCCGTGCGCGAAGAACTGGCGCGCACGCTGCCCGCGTCGCATGTGCCCTCGATCTGCGTGGCGCTGGAGGCATTGCCCACCTTGCCTAACGGCAAACTCGATCGGCGCGCATTGCCGGAGCCGGATGACGTATTGCAGAGGGCAGAGGAACCAGACGGGGACGTCGAAACAGCGCTGCTCGCGGTATGGCAGACCGTGTTGGGGCGCGACGACTTTGGCGTAACCGATAACTTCTTCACGCTTGGCGGCGATTCGATTTCCAGTCTGCGCGTGATTGCCCAGGCGCGTGCGATTGGCTGGACAGTGTCTGCGCGTCAAGTGTTCGAGCATCCGACGGTGCGCGGTTTGGCAATCGTGGCGCGGGCCGTCGTCGCAGCGGCTGAGAGTGAAGCGGCCGTGAGCGAGCCGCTCGAGGTGCCCTTGGCGCCAATGCAGCGCTGGTTTTTCGAGCGGTATCCGCACGCCCCCGCGCGCTGGAATCAGTCAGTGTTGCTGCGCAGTGCTGACGCGCTAGACGCGAACGCACTGCGCGCCGCGTTTGACGCGCTACTTGTGGCACACGATGCGTTACGCGCGAGTTTCCGGCGCGACCCGCGAACGGACGAATGGACGCAGACGATCTTGCCGCCGCTATCCACGACGGCTGCGCGCGATACGTTGAGCTTCGTCGATCTACGAGAGGCCACTGATCCGGCCGCCGCCATCGAGTCGCAAGCGGACCGTATGCACGATAGCCTCGATCTGGCCGCCGGCAAGCTGCTGCACGCGGCTTACATGATGACGCCCGATGGCGCGCGGCTGCTGATCGTGATTCACCATCTGGTTGTAGATGGCGTGTCGTGGCGTATCCTGCTCGACGATCTGCTGAGCGCCTACGAATCAGCCCGCGCGTGCGGCATGCGACCGATGCTGCCGCGCCCCGGCACCACATGGAGAGAATGGAGCCAGCGTCTCGCCGAATACGCGAGTTTGCCCGAGCATCTGAGCGAACTCGCCTGGTGGCAGAAGCAACTCGAAGCGCCGGGCGGTGCACAACCGGTGACGTTCGCACAAAGCACCCCGCGTCGCACCCTGGATCGCAACTGGACGCTCGATGCCCCGACGACGCGCCGCCTGACCGACAGCGGCCGACGTGTCGACGAGGTTCTGCTGGCCGCGCTGTCGCAGGCATTGGCCGATCACGTGCCGCAGGTTCCGCCCATCGTCGAACTGGAAGGACACGGCCGCCGCGAGTGTGCGCCCGGCCTCGATCTAAGCCGGACCGTGGGCTGGTTCACCACGCAGTACCCATTACGCCTGATTGCTGCATCGCAAGTGGAGACGACCTACCGCGAGATCGCAGCGCTGCTGCAAACAGTGCCGGCAGAAGGCATGCATTTCAATCTGTTCCGCTACGCGGGGCGTGCTCCTACGCGGGCCGTGCTGGAGGCGCTGCCGCGTTCGACGATTGGTTTCAACTACCTCGGCCGTTTCGAAGAGCGACTGAGCGAAGGGCGCTTCACGTTCGCAACGGAGGACAGCGGCAACGGCATGGATGCGAATGTGGCCACCGCCGCGCGTCACGTGCTGGACCTGAACGGACTGATCGCGAACGGCTGCCTTAAGGTCGAGTGGAGCGCGGCGCAAGACGTGCTCGATGCGCCGCAGCTAGAGCGGTTGATCGCCACGTTCGAAGAACACCTGCGTGCGCTGGTGTGTTCTGCAGATCGCCACGCGAATATCGACGCGCGAGCCGTACTACGCCAGCGCCTCTTCGATGGGCTCAGCACACCCGCACATCCGCATGTTTCGACAGACGATGATCCGGCGCAGCAGGGCGCGTTCGAGTTGTGGCGCGAGCGCTTTCACAGCGAGTCGTTGTTATGCCCGTCATATGACGCGGTGAGCGACGCCGGGCTGCAGCCGCTCAACGCGGGCGGCGCACCTCTGACACTCTTCTGCTTCTATCCGGGTTTCGGGCTCGTGGGCGAATATCGCTTTCTCGCCGCTGCGTTGCAAGGCGTCGCCAGCGTGCTCGCGTTGCGCTCGCCAGGTTTCATGCGCGACGAGAAGGAATCTGCTGATGATTTCCCAGCTACTTTCGAGGCACTTGCTGAGGCTTGCGTCGAGCGCGTACTGACGGTTCAGCCTGAAGGGCCGTTCCGATTGCTCGGCTGGTCGTTTGGCGGTCGCCTCGCGGTGGCGGTTGCCGCGCTGCTGCGCGCACGCGGTCATGCCGTGGATTTTCTCGGGCTGCTCGATACGGCGACACATACCGCAGAAGCGCCGCTGGTTGAAAGCAGCGAGCAAGCGGATTTGCCCACGTGGCTCGATCAGCAGGCGGACGGTGCGCAATTGCGCGTCCTGTTCGAGCGCGCAAGCGAACTGGATGCACTGCACTATCGTCTGCGCGTCGCGCATACGCTGCCCACCGTTGATGTGCCAATCGCATTCTGGCGCGCCGGCCGCGATACCGCAGCCGGTCGCAGACGCGACTGGCGCGCCTACACGAGTGCGGCGGTCGAAGAAGTGCTGATCGATGCGAGCCACACCGGGATCGTGCACCACCCGGCGTTGCACGACAGTGTGAGGGACCGCCTGAAAAGACTGCTGACGGCGCCTACTGTCTACGCGAGCCAGCACGAGCAAGCAAACATACCAGATAGTGGCGACGCAATTGGTAACCGCTAAGTCATCCTACTCAATTTAAAAGAGCTACGGCATTAGTCATGCAGTCATCAGGCGATTCTCCGCTTTACCGGCTTTCCGGCGTCGATTTTTCGATCGGCGACAAGTTGCTGTTGCAATCTATTTCGCTCGATATCGCGCCGGGCCAGGTCGTCGGCCTGATCGGCCACAACGGCTCGGGCAAGACCTCGTTGATGCGCCTGCTCGCGCGCCTGCACCAACCGACGCGCGGCAGCATCCATTTCGACGGTGAGCCGTTGGCAAGCTGGCCGCATCGTCGTTTCGCGCAGCAGGTCGCGCATCTGCCGCAATACACGCCGTCCACCGACGCTCTGCTGGTGCGTGAACTGGTCGCGCTAGGACGCTATCCGTGGCATGGCGCGCTCGGCCGCGTCACCGACGACGATCGCGCGCGCGTCGAGGAGGCGATGGTGTGGACCGATGTCGCACGCTACGCAGACCGCGCTGTCGACAATCTATCCGGCGGCGAGCGTCAACGCGTCTGGCTGGCCATGCTGATTGCGCAAAATAGCCGTTGTGTTCTTCTCGACGAGCCGACTTCGGCGCTCGACATCAGCCATCAGATCGAGGTTCTTGGCCTGATCCGTTCGTTGTGCGAAAAGCGCGGCATGACCGCGATCGTCGTACTGCACGACGTCAATATGGCGACGCGCTTTTGCAGCGAACTGATTGCACTGCGCAGCGGCAAGGTGCTGATGCAGGCGAGTCCGGCGCAGATCATGCGGCCCGCGAGCCTGGAGTCGATTTACGGTGTGCCGATGGGCGTGCTGACAGATCCCGAAACGGGCTACGCGGTGGGATTCCCGCGATGAAGAAGTCCTCTCATGCATCGATGCGCAGCGTCCTCGCGCCGGATCCGTTGCGCCGAAAGCTGCTGGCCGGGATCGGCGCGCTCGGGACGCTAAGCGCGCTTAGCCCGTTTGACGCATTCGCCGCAGAAAATGCCGCGAGCACGGCAAGCGCGGCAAGCACCGCTCCCGCGCCGCATCGCATTGTCACCCTCAACTGGGAGTTGACCGAAACGCTGCTCGCACTGGGCGTGACGCCCATCGGCACGTCGCTGCCCGACTGGTATCGCAGCACGATCGTCGAGCCGCCGTTGTCGGCGGGCGTGGCCAATATCGGGTTGCTCTATCAGCCGAACTTCGAAATGCTACAGGCGCTCGCCCCGGATCTGCTGGTCATTACGCCGGGGCATGCACCTGCCAGACCCTGGCTCGAACGCCTCGCACCGACCATCACACTCGGTGCCTATATGTCGAGCGACACGCCGTACCCGGCTTTGCTCGGCGAAACCCGCGAACTGGCTGCACGCCTGCAGCGTCCGCAAAATGCCACGGCGTTGATCGCCGCAACGGATCGCGTCGTCGCCGACGTGCGCGCGCAACTCGCCACGCATGCGGCGCTGCGGCGCGCGCCGGTGCTGGTTGCCGAACTGGTCGACGACCGCCATCTGCGTGTCTATGCACAAGGCAGCCTGTTCGACACCATGCTGCAGAAGATCGGAGTCGGCAACGCGGCCAATGCGACCAATCCGGCGACCGGAGGCCGTCGCTGGAATACCGGGTCCGGCTTCGCGCTGGTGCCGGTGCAGCGTCTCGTCGAGGTTCAGCAGGCAAGCCTGCTGCTGGTGGGGCCGGTGGCGCCTTCCGCGCGCGCGGGGATCGCGCGCAACGCCATCTGGCAGGCACTACCGGTGGTGCGTGAACGTCGCGTGACGCTATTGCCCGTGATCGCACCATACGGTGGCCTGATTTCGATGCAGCGTTTCGCGCAGGCGGTCGCCACGGCGCTCGCGACCATCGACAACGGCGGAGGCGGCCTTGCGTAATCTCGTCGCTTCTTCCACGCCGGATACGGCACGTGATTTCCGCGCGGCGCTCGTCGGCGGCCTTGGAATCGTCGCGTTAATCCTGGCAGTCCTGCAGATTCACGCGCAACTGAACGGTGCGTCGTTCTGGTCCACGCTCATCGCACCGAACCGCGCCGACCTGCATCAGGTGCTGGTGCGCGATAGCATGTTGCCGCGTATCGCCATGACGCTGCTATGCGGCGGCGCACTCGCGCTGGCGGGCACGCTGGCGCAACAGGTGCTGCGCAATCCGCTCGCCGAACCGATGACGCTCGGTATTTTCCCGGGTGCCTACCTCGCGCTGACCATTGCCGAACTATGGGCGCCGTCGTGGATCGCCGGCGGCCGCACGGCCGTGGCGCTGGCCGGCGGCGGACTGGCGATGCTGCTGGTGTTCGCGCTGGCGTGGCGGCAACGCATGTCGTCGCTCTCGGTGATCCTGTCGGGGATGATCGTGAACCTGTATTGCGGCGCCATCAGCCTCGCCATCGCCATGTCGAATTTCGACCTGTTGCGCGGCCTGTTGATCTGGGGCGGCGGGGCGCTCGATCAAAGCGGCTGGCAGGAAAGCCGTCAGCTTCTGTGGAGCGTGCTCGCCTGCCTTATCGCCACCGGTCTGCTGCGCCGGCCGCTTGGTGTATTTGAAGCGGGCGACTCGACCGTGCAGAGCCTCGGCATCTCTCTGCAACGCACGCGCTTTGCCGCACTGTTGATTGCGGTTGTGCTGACGGGTTGCGTCGTTTCGGCGGTGGGTGTGATTGGCTTTGTGGGCCTCGCCGCGCCCACGCTCGCGCGGCTCGCGGGTGCGCGGCGTCTGCGGCAGCGGCTGATCTGGGCGCCGTGTGTGGGCGCCGCGCTGCTGTGGGCAACCGACGAAATCGTTCAGGCACTATCGGCCACAGAACTGTTTTCCGCGCATCTGGTGCCGACCGGCACGGTGACCTCGCTGCTCGGCGTGCCGCTGCTCCTGCTGTTGCTGCCGCGTTTGCGCAGTCAGCCTGACCTGCATGCAAGTGCGGTGGCGCATGCGCCGCCCGGCAAGCTGGCAAGGCGTTTGCCGTGGGCGATCGCCGGACTTGCCGTGGTAATACTGCTGACGTTCGCGGTGTCGCGCGGTGTCGACGGCTGGCGGGTGTCCAGTCCCGCGCAGATTGACGCGCTGCTGTTCTGGCGCTTGCCGCACACGGTGGCGGCAATGTCCGCGGGCGTGCTGCTGGCGCTCGCCGGCACGCTGATTCAACGCGTCACGGCCAATCCGATGGCGAGCCCCGACCTGCTCGGTGTGAGTTCGGGCGGGGCGCTCGGTATCGTCGTCGTGTTGTTTGCCGGACTCGATCCGACGCCGGGGTTTCTGTTCGCTGGCTGTCTTGCCGGCGCTATAACGACGCTTGCGCTGCTATTGTGGCTGGGCGGGCGCGCCTCGTTCGCGCCCGAACGGCTCCTGCTGATCGGCGTGGGAATCAGCGCGCTGTTCGAGGCGGTCGTCGGCGCGCTGCTTGCAAGCGACGACCCACGTGCAGGTCTACTAATGAATTTCGTGGTCGGTTCAACCTACTACGTCGCACCGGCAGCGGCTTATGCCGCGGGCGCGATCGCGCTCGTGGCATTGGTGCTTGGCCCGCTCATGGCGCGCTGGCTCGAAACGCTAGGCCTGGGTTCGTCCATGTCGAGCGGCCTCGGTGTGCCCGTCGTGCGGGCTCGGTTCGCCATTCTGCTGCTGGCGGCGCTGCTTACGGCTACGTCCACACTGCTGGTAGGGCCGCTGTCTTTTGTGGGCCTGATTGCGCCGCATATCGCGCGCTATTCCGGCGCGCGCAGACCCGCAGGGCAGATGTTCGTGGCGGCGCTCTTCGGCGCGCTGCTGATGGGCTTCGCGGATTGGCTCGGACGTCAGGTCCTGTTCCCGCTGGAAATGCCGGCGGGTCTTGTCGCGACGTTGATCGGTGGCCCGTACCTGATTGCGCTGACATTGCGCAAGACGGTTGCGTCGACCTGACAAGCGTCCTCAGGCGGCTTATTCCTAACGAATTGAGGCCTCGAACGTGAAATTGGTTGCAAATGAGAATCATTATCGAATAACATCTTATTCGCAATAACACGATGCGCGGCACATAGGCCAACCAGGGGCATATGAGTGTCTATGCGCCGCGCATCGAGATGCGAAAGCGCGTTGTTGCCGGTCGCGGCGTCAGGGGAAGTACAAAGCCGCGCATCCGCTTCGTCACGAATACATCATCCTGACACACGTCGTTAGGAGTCCAATTCAAATGGACTACGCGGGCGCGTGTCTTCACGCCGAGAATTTGCCAGCCACGATGAAAATAACCATGGACCTAAGTCATACACGACGAGCGCGAACTCGCTCGCTCCACGCCCGGCTGACACCGGTGGCGATCTCGCTGCTGGCGATCTGGGCCGGTCACGCACGTGCCCAGACTACGCCGTCTGCGACGCCGCCGAGTGGAACGTCCAGCGCCGCCAGCACGACAGGCAGCGCCGGCGGCGACAACGTTTTGCCGGCCGTCACGGTGACGAGCCAGGCCGACGCCACCACCGAGGGCAGCGGTTCCTACGCCGCCAGCAGTGCGACCATCGCCGGGCAGACCGCGCAGCCGCTCAAGGAAATTCCGAATTCGGTCTCCGTGGTGACGCGTCAGCGCATGGACGACCAGAACATGACGAGGATCCAGGACGCGCTGCTATATGTCACGGGCGTCGAGGCGCTGAACTATGGCGACGGCACGGCTTACTACAAGTCGCGCGGCAATTATCTGGGTATCGAGTTCGACGGCGTCTCGGTGGTGAGTGGCCTGCAGTATCAGACTCAGTTCGATCTGGCCATGTACGACCGCGTCGAAGTGTTTCGTGGTCCGGAGGGCGTGATGACCGGCGCGGCCGACCCGACCACGCCGGGCGGCACGGTCAACCTCGTGCGCAAACGTCCGCTGGACACGTTCCATATTTCGACCGAAACGCAGGTGGACACGTTCGGCAGCGTGCGCCAGATGGTGGATGTGACCGGGCCGCTCAACCAGGATGGCTCGTTGCGCGGGCGCGCGGTGATCGTCGGCAGCGACGGCCTGAAGTCGGTGGATGGCGTGCGCGAAAAGACCTTTATGGCGTATGGTGCGCTCGACTACGACATCAATCCGCGCACGACGCTGGCCTTCTCGGCCGCCTATGAAGTCGATCCGGTTTCGGGCTTCGACTATGGCATCGGCGGTACGCCCGAGGGTACGCGGCTACCGAGTTCGTACTCGCAGAACTTCAGCCCGAGCTGGAATTACAGCTACACGTCGCTGGCGGAAGCCAACCTGAACCTGACGCACAAGTTCGAGAACGACTGGAAATCGCAGACCACGGTTTTCTACCGGCACGAGTTGCAGTCATCGGACTACGCGTATTCCGGGCCGGGCGTGAGCGCGAACGGTCTTGCCTCCTATGGCGACCAGGCACAGCGCAATACCTACGACTGGTTTGGCGCGGATACGAACGTATCGGGCCCGATTCATCTGTTCGGGCAGGATCATACCTTCACCATCGGCGCGAACTATTCGTTGCTGACGCAGACGGAAGAGTCCGGCTTCGTCTCGCTCAACGGACCGTTCGACGGCGGCACATACAACGTATTCGATCCGGACTCGGTGCCGCAGGTCAACGTTCCATTCACGTTCGCCTCCAACATCCGCACGGAGCAGTACGGCGTATATGCGCAAGGGCGCATCCATCTCGCCAAGCCGCTTACCCTCGTGCTCGGTGCGCGCGAAACGTTCTTCAACGAAGAATCGCAGAACGTTTTGCCTACCGTGTCCAACTGGACCACCGACACCCGCATGAATGGCCGCTTCATTCCATCCGCCGCGCTCGTCTATGACATCGTTCCGTGGCTAAGCGCCTACGCCAGCTATTCGAAGGTGTTTTCGCCGCAGACGGCCACCACCTTTAGCGGCGGTGCCTTGCCGCCCGCGACCGGCGAGCAGTTCGAAACCGGTCTGAAGGGGAGCTTCCTGAATGGCAGGCTCGGCGCGACAGCAGCACTGTTCCGCATCAACACCAATAACGTTGCGATTGACGATCCGAACAATCCGACCGGTTCGATCGCGGGCGGTGGGGCGCGCAACGAGGGCTTCGAAGTCGAAGTCACCGGCGAACCGCTGCCGAACTGGAATCTGTACGCAGGCTACACGTACCTGAATCAGGACTTCGAGAATCAGACCGCCAATTATTCAGACGGTACCGATCCGAAGCACCTGTTCAAGCTCTGGACGACCTATCGCCTTTCGCAAGGATTCCTGAATGGTGTGACGGTCGGCGGCGGCATGCTGGCGCAGAGCCAGATCACGCGCGGTGTCGAGCAGGGCGGCTACGCCATCTTCAACGCCCAGGTGGGTTATCGCTTCAACAAGCATGTGGATGCCTCGCTGTCGTTGAACAACATCTTCAACCGCGAATATTACGTGCGTCCGCCCGGCACGTTCTTTAGCGAATTCGGCGACCGGCGCAACCTGATGCTGACGGTGCGCACCGATTTCTGATCGAGCGCAACCGCTGTTGACATGCACCGTGGATGCGCGGTGCATGTGAGTTGCAAGGCGCGCGACTTCGCTTCACGGCGGGGTCGCGCGTCGCTGTCACCGCTTTGTGCCGGTGGCGCAAAGGAAGGCGGCGGCCTTTGCTGGCGGGTTGGCCTGGAAGGACCGGAAAGACCTTGACAAGACAGGGCATCGTGTCTAATTTTGTACAAATGAGAATCATTATCATTTGTGACTGAAATGTTGGAGTCGTTCACAGGAACCATTGCTATGACGCAAGCTACGCCTTTGCTATTCGACTTTGCACCGTTTTCCGGCAAGAGCGAACAGTATGTAGAACTGATCAAGCAATTCGCCGCCGCGCAACCGTTTCGGAGCGCCACAGTCGACGAACTGCTGCTCGACGACGATTATCATCGTCGCCCCTTGCGTCCTGAAGACTTCGAGTTTCTGAAGTTCGCCAAACCGGTTCGCCAGCACAACGTGAGCCGCCTGCCTTCGCTGGCCGCGAATCGCACCTTGCTGTCGATCTACGAGCAGGGCATCGCGCGCCTGCCACGCAGCGCGGATCCGACGCAATGGCAGCATTTCAGCGAGTTCTACCGCGACGACGTGCAGGTGCGCGGCGCACAGCTCGCACCGTTCCTTGAGGCTTATGCGTTCGAGTATCTCGCGCAGGATCACAGCATCGAGACGGATGCCACAGCGGCAAGCGCGCGATTGATCCGCATCGTCGATGACGAAACGGCGTTCTGGAGCGAGACGTTCGAGCGCCTGATGCGCAACGACTACCTCGAGGAAGGCCTGCGTTTCATCATGGTTCAGCGTTGGGCGCTGGCGCCGTCGAAGCGTCGCGCGCTGGCGCGTGTGAGCGCAAGTGGTTTCTTCGACATGCTGCCGTCCGGATTGCGCCCAACCCTCGAAGGCGACATGCCGGATGACGCGCTTTTGCAACGGGTGTCGGGTGCGTGCGGCGTGACGCGTCAGCAGCATGCGTACTGGCAGTTCTATCTGCCTACCAGCATGGCGAAATGCAATCTGCTGTATGCGCTGGGCCGCCGGCCGGATCGCGCGTTCGCTCTGGTTGGAGCGGCCTTTGCGGCGCAAGCCGAATGGCTTGCGTTTGGGCTCGCGCTGGAACACGCGTGCGCGCATCTGCAGCCCGCAGGCCGTCGCCGTGGCGATGCGACTGAACGCAAAGCCGAATTGATGTCGCGCTTCAGCGAAGCGTTGCAGGGCATCGAACGTGAATTCGGCGCGGCGGCTTTCGCGCAGACGGTGCAGGGCGCGGCGGCGGCCGAGCGGCTCGCCGAACGGGCTCGCTGGGACCTGGGCGAACAATTGCTGTGGCTCTCGTCGATTCGCCGTTATGTGGATTTCGCGCATCGCATCAGCGCGCGTATCGATGTGGAGTGTCCGGACATCGACCGGGAAACGTTCGTCGAACCGCATGAGATGTGTTCGACCACTCACGTGCACAACGATCATCGCCTCGTGACCATTCAGGAGGGCGAAATGCTGTTCTGGGGCAATGTCGGCATGCAACTGAAGATGAACGAAGGCGACATGGTCCTGATTCCTGATGGGCGCCTGCATGGCTCGACCGTCGTGTCGGGCGAATGTACCTATCACCAGCCGATCATCCCGGACGACTGGGTTCGCGCGCTCGTCGCCGAACTGGATGAGCAAACCGAGGCTTGAGCCGCTCGCGGCGGCGTGTGGTGACCCGCATCGTTGCCGTTTTCATTGAATGCCGGAACGCCTGGTACAAGGCAGCCGGTTCCCCCGCAAACCGATATCGCAACCGACACGCGTCTACGAGGGACGCGTGTCGACCCACTCGCTGCTGGACGGCGCAGATGTGTGACGACCAAGGACTTTGAAGATGCGATCAAACGAGGGAATCGAGGATGATGGGGTGCAGCTTGTGGAGCCGCATGCGCCGAATCCGCACCGGCAGGTATCAAACGATGGCTTCGATCCTGGTGACTGGAAGAGCCGGATCATCGCCGGCCGCGCGACCGGCGCGGCGGCGAAGGCGCCCGCATGGCTCGACGCTTCCTACGAAACGCTGCGCACGCAGGTGATGGACCCGGCCTATCCGTGCTTTTTCGGCACAATCGCCGAAAAGCGCGGCGAGATGTTCTATTCATACGTGAACGGCAAGGACATCCGCGATCTGGCCGCTACGATGCAAACGTTCGCCGAGCTGGTTTCGCTGCCGCAATATCGCCGAAACAACATCGCGGTGTTCTTCGAGCCCGATGCGCAACCGCTCGCGCACGAGGCGTACCACGAGTGGTTCTGGAGCATTCTTCAGCATCTGCATGACGTGGACCCTGATCCGCTAGCCGACTCGCAGCCCGATCCTTCGCATGAGGACTGGGAGTTCTCGTTCGCGGGCGTGGAGACCTTCGTGGTCTGCGCGTGCCCGTCGTTTCGTCTGCGGCATAGCCGCAACCTGGGGCCCGGCATGGTGCTGCTGTTCCAGCCACGCAGCGTGTTCGTCGACACGATCACGAATAAGGTGATCGGGCGTGAAGCGCGCAATCAGGTGAGAAAACGCCTTGAAACATGGGATGAAATTGGCGCGCATCCCGATCTTGGCTTTTACGGCGACCCCGGCAACCTGGAGTGGAAGCAATACTTTCTGGACGACGCCAATTTGCAGGCTGACGAGCGTTGCCCGTTTTTGAAGCGACAGCGGGAGAAGCGGGCGGCTCATTCGACCGACGGACAGGTTCAAGCGAGACGGCGAAATGACTGAGAACATGATCGAACGGCTGCGCGCGCTGAGCATTTCGCGGATGAGGGACACCGCTTTGGTGACGGTCGATGCGAATGGCGAGACGCGCTATGACTATGCCGAACTGGATCGGCGGGCTCGGGTAGTTGGGGCGCGTTTACGGCTGGCGCTTGATGAGTTGGACGGACGTGACGTTCGCACTGCATTTGCCGATGCCGACGCTCCACCCCGCGTGTTGTTGCTGATGGACAGCGGAATCGATTATGTCGCGTCGTTCTTCGGTTGCCTTTATGCGGGCGTGATTGCCGTGCCGGCTTATCCGCCGGAATCGTTGCGAGCGCAACATCTGTCGCGTCTTGAGTCGATTGCTGCCGATGCGGGCGCGAGCGTCATCCTGACGACGGCGTCTCTCGTTGACAAACTTCACGACGCGTTCGCAGCGATCGCGCCGCGCGCGGATGTCATCGCGGTGGATGCGGCCGGCTTTAACGACATCGAGGTACCAGCGTTCGAGCCGTATCGCGCGAATTCCGCAGACGTGGCCTTTCTGCAATACACATCGGGCTCGACCTCGGCGCCTAAAGGCGTGATGGTCACGCACGGCAGCCTGTGGGCCAACGAACTCGCGATCCGCGAAGGCCTCGGCGTTCGCGACGACGATGTCTTCGTCAGTTGGTTGCCCCTTTATCACGACATGGGTTTGATCGGCACGCTCTCGCAGCCCGTGTTCAGCGGCATTCCGCTGGTGCTGATGTCGCCGCAGCACTTTCTCGAACGGCCAGTGCGCTGGCTCGAAGCGATCGCGCGCCATCGCGGCACGATCTCGGGCGGTCCTGATTTCGCTTACCGGTTGTGTGCCGATCGCGTCAGCGACGAGCAACGCGCCGCGCTCGATCTGTCGACATGGAGGGTCGCGTTTTCCGGATCCGAGCCGGTTCGCAAAACAACGCTGGATGCGTTTGCCGCGCGTTTCGAGGCCGTGGGATTCGATCCGCAGGCGCTGTTTCCTTGTTATGGATTGGCCGAGGCGACGCTGTACGTCAGCGGTGTCGCTCGGGGCAACGGGGCGCGAGCGTCGTCGTTCGCGGTGGCGCCGTTGGCAGACGGGCGAGCCGAGCCGGGTGACGATGGTACGCCACTCGTCTCCTGCGGCAAGGTTGCGAATGGGCACGCGTTGGCGATTGTCGATCGTACGAGCGGTGCTGCGCTCGATGCGGGGGAGATCGGCGAAATCCTGATCCGCGGTCCAAGCGTTGCGGCCGGTTATTGGCGGCGGCCGGAGGACACGGCCAATGCGTTTGTCGAACGCGGCGGTCTGCGTTGGCTACGCACTGGCGATCTGGGTTTCCTGCGGAATGGCGAACTCTATGTCTCAGGACGCATCAAGGATCTGCTGATCGTGCGTGGCCGCAACCTGTATCCGCAAGATCTCGAACAGGTGATCGAGCGTGAGGTCGAGTTGGTGCGCCGAGGGCGTGTCGCGGCGTTCGCGGTGGAACTCGATGCACAGGAAGGCATCGGCATTGCGGCAGAAGTGTCGCGCAACGTGCAAAAGCTCGTGCCGGCCGAAGCGATTGCCGCGGCGCTGAGCGAAGCGATTGCGCTCGCTTGCGGCGAGCCGGCGAGCGCCGTTGTATTGCTGAATCCGGCCGGCTTGCCGAAGACTTCAAGCGGCAAGGTCCAGCGCGCGGCGTGTGCAAGAGGCTGGGAGCAGCGTTCTCTGGATGCGTATGCGTGCTTTGCAAATGGGCGGCGCGTTGACGAGGCGGCGCTGGATTCAAACGCCGCGATGCCACTGGACACCTCGTCGCTTTCGATGTCTTCCACGGCTTCTGCATCGATGGCACGGGCCACACCGCGCGCGGGAATCGAACAGGAACTTGCGACGCTTTGGTGCAATGCCTTGCGTTTGCAGCAAGAGCCGCTCACGCGCGAAGACAGCTTCTTCGCGCTTGGCGGTAACTCGCTCGCGGCTGTACAGGTGGCGGCCTCAGCGCGAATGCGCTGGGATGTGGACTATGCAATACGCGACGTTTTTGCCGCCCCTGTTCTGAAGGACGCCGCCGCGCTGATCGAGCATAAGCGCGCTCGCGGCATCGTCGCGCACCAACCGGCAATGGTGCGTTTGCCTGACGACCAACGCCGAGTCACGCGCGCATCCGACGCGCAACGCGGGCTCTGGCTGACGTGGCACCAGGACACCGAAAGCGCTGCCTATAACATGAGCGGCGAATTGCATCTGAGCGGTGATCTCGACGTACCGGCATTGCAGCGCGCGTTTGCCGATCTCGTGCGTCGTCACGAGATTCTGCGTGCGCACTTCGCGCTCGGTGACGACGGCGAACCACTGCAGATTATTGAGGAAAACGTAAGAATTCCTCTTCTTCTGACGCGGCTCGATGCCGACTCTTCGGAACAACGCGAGGCCGCGCTCGACGGCTTGATCCAGCAGGTGGCACGTCAGCCGTTCGATCTGGAGCGCGGGCCGCTGCTGCGCGCTCATCTGGTTTGCACCGGGAGTCGCGAGTATCGCTTGCTGCTAGCGTTGCATCACATCATTGCCGATGGCTGGTCGGTGAATGTGCTGCTTACGTCGCTGGCTGAGGCCTATCGCTTGCAAAGAGATTCACCGGATGAAGTGGAATCCGAAACAAATCTATTGTTGCAATATGCCGATTACGTGGCGTGGGATCGTGAATCACTCGACAGTGACGCGATTTCACGTCAGCTCGATTACTGGCGCAACCAACTCGCAGCGGATGGAGATCCTGCTGCTTCCGCCCAGCTATTTACGCCGTCCGCCTGGGATATTGCAGGCGTCTCGCGTCTCGCGGGTCGTCAGCAGAGTCTCGGGTTCGCGCTGCCTGCACAGACCACTGAAAAACTAAAGCGCTTTGGCAGACCACGCCGCGCCACGCTTTTCATGACCATGCTTGCGATTCTGAACGTCGTGTTGCAGCGTTTGAGCGGCAAAGATGATATCCGCGTCGGTGCTCCGCTCTCACTGCGCAAACGTCCCGAAGCGCAGTCGATGGTGGGGTACTTCATCAATCTGCAGGTTTTGCGCACGCGCATGAGCCGGCATCGCACCTTCGATGCGCTGGTCGATGCTGTGCGCGAGACCGTGCTGGCCGCGCAGGACCATCAGGATGTGCCGTTTGACCAGCTTGTCAGTGCGTTGCAGCCGAATCGGGGAAAAAATGGCGCCGCGCTGTTTCAGGTCAAGCTGACCGAACAGCAACCCTTCGTCGAACACGCGTTCGAACCGCTCGATGCGCAGCTTCACGTGTTGCTGAACGAAGCGCCACATTTTGATCTGGCGCTTGACTTCACGGATACAGGGGCGGCGCTCGATTGTTTGCTCGCGTATGACGATGGGATCTTCGATGCGGGGTTTGCTGCGCGGTTCGCAGAGATGTTTGTGAAGCTGGCGGCGCAGCTTGTCGACGCACCTGAGGTGGAGTGGGAACAGCATGGCTGGCAAGTCGCGCCAGCGTCGCATGCATTCGAAGACCTGCAAGCCGTTCAGCCGTCTCTGGTCTCGGAAATATCACGAGAATTGCTCGACGCATCTACGCTATCTGGCAATCGAAGCGACTATGATGCGCACGATGTGCTGGCGTTGTGGGATACCAGCGTCGCCCGTTGCCCCACGCGTGTCGCATTGCGCGATGGCGAGCGCAGCGTGACGTTCAGCGCGCTGGACGCGGCAGCGGATGCGCTGGCGGCGCAACTCGACGTGTTGGGCGTGCGCAACGAAGCGCGCGTCGGCGTGTTGGCCGGACGCTCGATCGAGCAGGTGCTCGGCATGCTGGCCGCCTTCAAGGCAGGGGCGACGTGGGTGCCGTTCGATCCGCAGATACCGGTTGCGCGAATCGCCGCGCAAATCGCAGATAGCAGTGCAGTCGCGCTGTTGCATGTCGATGCATTGCCCGCGGGTCTCGCCGAATTGCGCATCGATACGTTGACGTTGCGGTATGACCCAAATGTATTGCCCGAAAAGTCTTCGCCGCCGAGCATATCTGCACTGCGCACGCGCACGGGTATCCATGCCGACAGCGCCGCCTATACGATTTACACATCGGGCTCGACTGGCGAGCCGAAAGGGGTAGTGATCACGCATCGGGCACTCGCGAATTACGTGCAAGGCATGCTTGCCACGCTGAATGTCGACGACGATGCGTCGTTTGCAATGGCTTCGACACCTGCGGCCGATCTCGGTCACACGGTGCTGTTCGGAGCACTATGCTCGGGACGCACGCTGCATTTGCTGGCGCAAGATCTGGCGTTCAATCCGGATGGATTTGCACGATACGTGTCGGAACACAGAATAGGTGTACTGAAGATCGTGCCGAGTCATCTTTCGGCGTTGCTATCGGCAGCGGATCCTCGTGACGTATTGCCGAGCCAGGCGTTGATCGTCGGCGGCGAGGCGACTTCCGCTGCACTGCTCGAACGTCTGCGCGCGCTCGATGCGCCGTGTCGCATTTTCAACCACTACGGTCCCACGGAAACGACAGTCGGCATCGCAATGCACGTGCTCGCAGACGCTAGCGAACCCGGGCGCGATCTTCCGCTAGGCGCACCGTTGCCCAATGCCCGCATCTACCTGCTGGATGAGTGCATGGAGCCGGTCGCGCCGGGCGCCGAAGGCGAACTGTATCTCGGCGGCCCAGGCGTCGCGCGCGGCTATCACGGTCGCGCGGGACTCACGGCGGCGCGTTTCGTGCCGGATCCGCTGGTAGCGGGCGCCCGTCTTTATCGCTCTGGCGATCGCGGACGGCGCGCGGCTGACGGTTGGCTGGAATACCTTGGGCGGGTAGACGACCAAATCAAGGTGCGTGGCTATCGTGTCGAACCAGGCGAGGTCGAACGTGCCCTCCTCGCTGTAGACGGCGTGCGGGAAGCGGCGGTGCTGGCGTATGACTCTGCGTCGGGTAAGCGATTGGCCGCGTTCGTCGTGTCGAACCGTGCGCTGGACGCGGTATGCATGGACGCGGCGCGCACCTTGCCCGACTATATGACGCCGGCCGAAGCGATTGCGCTCGACGCGTTGCCGCTCAACGCCAACGGCAAAGTCGACCGCGCAGCATTGCGGGTTGAATTGACCGCATATCTTGCGGCAAAGTCCGCGCGCGCTAACAACGTCAATCACGTCGGCGCCAGCGGCAACGATAACGACGACGCACCCCATAGCCCGGCCGAAAGCGCATTGGCCCAAATCTGGGCGAACGTGCTGGGCATCGAAGCAGGCACGATTGAACGCGGGCAAAATTTCTTCGAAGTGGGCGGCGATTCGATTCTTGGTCTCAAGGTTGTGGCGAAGGCGCGCAAAGCGGGTTGGTGGATTACGCCCAAGCAATTGTTCGAGCGCAAGACATTGGCCGAGCTCGCGCGTCAGGCGGAAGCGAAGGCCGCGACGGGCGAGCGGGAAGACCAGCGGCAGACTTCGATCAGGCGCCTGCCCGACGCGGCACGCACACGCACGGAGGCGTCTTATGCGCAGCAGCGTCAATGGTTCATGTGGCAGCTTGCGCCGCAAAGCAGCGCGTATCACGTGGCGGGCGGTCTGTGGCTGACCGGTGCGGTTGATGCGGCAGCGCTGCGTGCGAGCCTGGAGGCGATCGTGGCGCGGCATGAAGTGCTGCGCACGCGCTTCGCTGCGGATGACGAAACGGGCCGGGTCGAGCAATGGATAGATGCACAGGCACGGCTCGACTGGCGCGAGCAGGCATTGCCCGCCGCGCAGATCGATGCGGCGGCGCGTGCGCTGGCGAGCGAGCCGTTCGATCTGGCAAACGGTCCGCTGCTACGAGCCGGGCTTTATCGCAGCCAGAACGGACGCAGTCTGCTGGTGTTGGCGCTGCATCACATTGTCTCGGATGGCTGGTCCGTGCAGGTATTGCTGGAAGAGTTGGTGGCGCATTACCGTGCTCGCGTATTGAACGAGCCGTTGATAAATCCCGCGCTTCCAGTGCAATACGCCGACTATGCAGCGTGGCAGCGCGAATGGCTCGAAGCGGGGGAACGGGAAAAGCAACTGAAGTACTGGCGCGAAGCGCTTGGAGAGACGCAACCGGTACTGGCGCTGCCCACGGATGCACCACGTCAGGCGCATGCGTCATATCGTGCGGGCCGCTACGCCATGACGTTGCCGCGCGAACTCGCGCAGGCCATACGCGAGCGCGCGCAGCGCGATTCGACGACACCGTTCACGGTGCTGCTGGCCGCGTTCCAGACACTACTGTATCGCTACACCGGCGAAGGCGACATCAGGGTGGGCGTGCCGGTGGCGAATCGCAACCGGGTCGAAACGGAACCGCTGATCGGCTTCTTCGTCAACACTCAGGTGCTGCGCAGCCGGATAGATGGATCAACCACGCCGGAAGCCTTGCTGTCTCGGGTGCGCAAAGCGGCCGAAGGCGCGCAGGCTCATCAGGAGCTGCCGTTCGACGTGCTGGTGGACGCATTGCGTCCCGAACGCAGCCTGAGCCATACCCCTTTGTTCCAGGTGATGTTCAATCACCAGCGGCGCGACTGGCGAGTGCTCCAGCAATTGCCGGATCTCTCCATCGAGCCGTACCGGTTGCCAGGCGCAATGGCGCAATTCGAACTGATGCTCGATACGCGCGAGGAGGAAAACGGCAACATGACGCTCGAATTCACCTACGCGCAAGAGCTATTTCACGAATCGACAGTACAGCGCATGGCGCGCCATTATCAGCGCCTGCTTGAAGCGTTTTCGACTGCCACCGGTGCAATGGACGAAGCTGTCGACGCCATTACGCTCACCGACGACGCGGAGCGCGCGACGCTCGCGAGCTGGAGCCGAAATTCGACCCGCTACGTAGGGTATGAACCAGTATTTCGCGCTTTCGAGCGTCGTGCAGCAGCATACCCTGACGACGAGGCGCTGCTGTTCGACAATCAAATATTAAGATATGGACAACTGAACAGTCGCGCCAACCAGCTTGCCCGCTGGTTGCGTGCGCAAGGCGTGGGGGTCGAATCGCGCGTCGGCGTGGCAGCGAACCGCTCGCTGGAGATGGTGATTGCGCTCTACGCCGTCATGAAGGCGGGCGCGGCTTATGTACCGCTGGACCCTTCGTATCCGTCCGAGCGTCTTGCCTACATGACTGGCGACAGTGGCATCGATTTGTTATTGAGCCAACGGGACGTCGCCATGCCCGAGGTAAGCGGTGTGCGTCGCGTGGAATTGGAATCCATCGACGCTACCTCCCATGCCGACACGAATCTCGACGACGTGCTGTTGCACGGCGCCAATCTCGCCTATGTCATCTACACCTCCGGCTCGACCGGCCGTCCCAAGGGCGTGGGCAATCGTCACGATGCATTGTGGAATCGTCTGGTGTGGATGCAGCGGGCATACGAACTGAAGCGCGGCGAGACCGTTCTGCAAAAGACGCCATTCAGCTTCGATGTTTCCGTGTGGGAGTTTTTCTGGCCATTGATGGTAGGCGCGCGCCTCGCGATCGCCGCGCCCGGCGCGCACCGCGACCCTGAGCGTCTTGCTGCCGCAATCTGTGACTACCGGGTGAGCACGTTGCACTTCGTGCCTTCGATGTTGCAGGCGTTCATCGCGAGTGGACACGCATCGCGTTGCGGCGAGGAGTTGGTGAGAGTCATATGCAGCGGCGAGGCGCTATCGGCGGATTTGCAAGCCAGGGTGTCCGAAGCGTTGCCGAAAGTCAGTTTGCACAATCTGTATGGACCCACAGAAGCCGCTATCGATGTCACCGAGTGGACCTGTATAGAGGAAGGCGGCCGTCCCGTGCCGATCGGGCGGCCAATCGCCGCAACCCAGACCTGGGTACTGGATGAGCGGATGGAGCCGGTTCCGCAGGGCGTGCCAGGCGAGCTATATCTCGGTGGCGCCGGTCTTGCGCGCGGTTATCTGGGGCGACCGGCGCTGACGGCCGAATCCTTCGTGCCGTCGCCGTTCGATTCCGCTGCGCGTCTCTATCGCACTGGCGATCTGGTGCGCTGGCGCGCGGATGGCGCGCTCGATTATCTGGGGCGGCTTGACCATCAGGTGAAAATCCGCGGATTCCGGATTGAACTGGGCGAGATCGAAGCAGCCTTGACGGTCGAGGCGGGTGTGCGCGAAGCGGTCGTCATTGCGCACGACGGCAAGTTGATCGGGTACGTGGCGGGCGAATCGGTCGATGCAGCGGTTTTGCGATCGCGGCTCTCAAAGAGCCTGCCCGATTACATGGTGCCGTGGCGAATTGTGCCGCTTGCAGCGATGCCGCTGAACGCGAACGGCAAGGTCGACCGCCAGGCGTTGCCGAAGCCATCGATAGAGACGGCTAGCGAGGCGTCATGGGAGCCGCCACGCGCGGGTATGGAAGCACGGTTGGCGGCCATCTGGGCGGCGTTGCTGGGAGCCGGGCGCATTAGCCGTCACGATGACTTCTTCGCGCTGGGAGGTCATTCGCTGCTGGCAGTACGTCTGAATGCGCGCATTGCGCTCGAACTAAAGGCCAATCTGCCGCTCGCCACGTTGTTCGAAGCGGCGACGTTGCATGAACAGGCCGCGGCAATCGAGCGCGTGAGCAAAGGCGAGGGCAACGACGACGCACTGCGCGGCCTGGATCTTTTTATCGATACCCTTTGAGCCGATTCATGGAAAAAGACACCGCGCGACGTATCGCCGAGCGTTTCATCAGACTGACGCCGGACAAGCGCCGCCTGTTTTGGCAGAAGATGAACGAGCAGGGCGTGACGCCAGCGCAATTGCCGATTCTCGCGCGTGATCGAGGCGAGCAACAGAGGCTGCCGGTTTCATACGCGCAGCAGCGTCAATGGTTCATGTGGCAGCTTGCGCCTGAGAGCCGCGCGTATCACGTGGCGGGTGGCCTGTGGCTGATAGGTGAGGTTGATACCAACGCATTGCGCGCGAGCCTGGAAGCGATCGTAGCGCGACATGAAGTGTTGCGCACGCGCTTCGTCGCGGATGAAGCCGGCCGTGTCGAGCAACGGATAGACGCACAGGTGTGCCTCGACTGGCGCGAGCAGACGTTGCCCGCCACGCAGATCGATGCGGCGGCGCGCGTGCTGGCGAGCGAGCCGTTCGATCTGACAAACGGTCCATTGCTGCGAGCGGGGTTTTATCGCAGCGAGAACGGACGCAGTCTGCTGGCGCTGGCGCTGCATCACATCGTCTCGGATGGCTGGTCGGTGCAGGTGCTGCTGAAAGAACTGGTGGCGCACTACCGCTCACGCGTTTTGAACGAGCAATTGATGACTCCGGCGCTACCGGTGCAATACGCGGACTACGCAGCATGGCAACGCGAATGGCTCGAAGCGGGCGAACAGGAAAAGCAACTGGCGTACTGGCGCGAAGCTCTCGGAGAGACTCACCCGGTGCTCGCGCTGCCAACGGATGCGCCGCGTCAGGCACACGGCTCGTATCGCGCGGGCCGTCACGCTACGGCGTTACCGGCCGAACTGGCGCGGGCCATACGCGAGCGGGCGCAGCGCAGTTCGACAACCCCGGCCACGATACTGCTGGCTGCCTTCCAGGCGCTGCTGTATCGCTACACCGGTGAAGGCGACATCAGGGTTGGCGTGCCGGTGGCGAACCGCAACCGTGTCGAGACGGAACCGCTGATCGGCTTCTTCGTCAACACCCAGGTATTGCGCGCGCAAGTGACCGCCCGCGATACTTTGAGCGAACTGCTCGAACGAACCCGTCAGGCGATGCTCGAAGCGCAAGCCCATCAGGATCTGCCCTTCGACGTTCTGGTCGATGCGTTGCATACGCAGCGCAGTCTGAGTCACAACCCCATGTTCCAGGTGATGTTCAATCATCTGCTCAGTGACTATCGGATGCTCGATACGCTGCCGGGGTTGGCCGTCGAGCGGTACGAGTTTAGCGATGGCGAGGCGCTGTTCGAGCTGACGCTTAACATTGTCGAGAGTGGCGACGGAGGTTTATCTGCACAACTGATTTACGCTCGTGAACTGTTTCACGAAGCGACGATCGAGCGCTTCTGTCGTCACTATGTTCGTTTGCTACGTGCTCTGCTTGAGAATCCCGCGCGGGCCGTAGGTGAAGTCGAGTTGCTCGACGAGATGGAGTGGGAGCAGTTGCATTCCTGGGCAAACGGCACGCATGGACCAGCCGGGTCGTCGCTCGTACACCGGCAGTTCGAAGCGCAGGCAGCGACCCATCCAGACGAACTGGCCGTGATATTCGCAGACGAACGACTAAGCTATCGCCAGCTCAATGAGCGAGCCAATCGTCTCGCCGCGCGACTGGTTCGTGAAGGCGTGGGCCCGGAGGTTCTGGTCGGCTTCGCCATGGCGCGCTCGGTAGAGATGCTGGTCGTGCAGTTGGCCATTCTCAAAGCGGGCGGCGCTTATGTGCCGCTCGATCCGGCGTATCCACCCGAGCGGCTCGCCTACATGATCGAGGATAGCGGCATCCAGCTGCTGCTGGTGCAAGCCAGCACAGCGTCGCGTCTGCCTCCGTCCACGGTTCGCAGAATGGACCTCGACGTACTTGATGTCGCGAACGAACCCGCAGATGAATCCACAGATAAGCTGCTGCGCGAGCCGCACGCGGATAATCTCGCCTACGTCGTCTACACATCGGGATCGACTGGGCGGCCGAAGGGCGTGGCAGTCGCACACGGGGCGCTGGCGATGCATTGCCGCGCGGTTGCGCAGCGGTACGAGGTGAGCGCCGCGGACCGCTACCTGAATTTTGCTTCCGTGAGCTTCGATGCGGCCGCCGAACAATGCTTCGTACCGCTGATGAAAGGAGCGGCAATCGTATTACGTGACGATGAAGTATGGTCCGCACATCGTCTTGCCGGCGAGATTCGCTCGAAGGGCATCACCGTCGTGAACCTGCCACCGGCCTATCTCGACGCCTTCGCTCAGGCCGCGCAGGCGGATGCAGTTGGCGTGCGGGTTTGCATCGCGGGTGGCGAGGCGTGGTCGAAGGCGGGTTTCGACGCGGTGCGCCGCCACCTCAAGCCACAACGAGTGTTTAACGCCTATGGACCGTCGGAGACGGTGATCACCCCGACGCTTTGGCAACCCGACGTAAGGCACGATGCTCCTGACGGTTTCGACGGCAGCTACGCTCCGATTGGACGACCGGTCGGTGAACGCAGCGCCTGGGTGCTCGACGCGCGGATGAATCTGGTACCGTCAGGGCTGCCTGGCGAGTTGTACCTCGGCAGCCTCGGTATGGCACGCGGCTATCTGCATCGCCCAGCGCTGACTGCTGAACGCTTCGTGCCCGATCCGTTCGCGGACAAGCCCGGTGCGCGACTGTATCGCACGGGCGATCTGGTGCGTTGGCGTCACGATGGACAACTGGAATACCTCGGCCGTATCGATCATCAGGTGAAAGTGCGCGGCTTTCGCATCGAACTGGGGGAGGTGGAGGCGCAACTGCGTGCCCAACCAGGCGTGCGCGACGCCGTGGTCGATGCGCAGGAAGGTCCGGGTGGCATGCGGCTGGTTGGCTATGTGAGTCTGCTGCCAGGTTGCGCGCCCGATACCGCCGCGCTGCGCGCTGGCCTGGCCGCAAAGTTGCCCGATTACATGGTGCCGGCTGCATTGATCGTGCTCGACGCATTGCCGCTCAATCCAAACGGCAAGGTGGACCGGCGCGCGTTGCCCGCCGCTGCTGTGGCGTTGGAACCGGAGAGCGGTGAGGCTGCGCAAGGAGCAGTCGAAGAGCAGCTTGCGGCCATCTGGGCGCAGTCGCTACGGCGTGAGCGGATCGGACGTCACGAGAATTTCTTCGAACTGGGCGGCGATTCGATCATGGGCCTGCAAATCGTCGCGCGGGCGCGTCAGGCTGGATTGGCGCTGACGGCCCGGCAGATTTTTGAGCAACAGACCATCGCACAGCTTGCCGCATGTGCAGTCGCAATTGACAAGGCGCAGGCAGATGAAGCCGGCGCGGCCAATACCATCGAGCCGGACGCGCCGGTGCCGCTGCTGCCGATCCAGGCGTGGTTCTTTGCCGAGCCACTAGAAGAGCGTCAACATTGGAACCAGGCGGTGCTGTTGCGCGTCGATCAGGCTATCGATACCGCTTGCATGGAAAAAGCGTTGAACGAGGTGGTTGCGCATCATGACTCGCTGCGTTTGCGTTTCGAGCCCTGCGAACCGGCACAGTCCGACGGCATCGGCTGGCGTCAGTCTTACGCGCGCAGCGAGCGTGCCGGCGCCACGCGCCTGAAAATTGCAACGGACGTGAGCGTCGCCGCTATCGAAGCGCTGTGCGACGCGACGCAGCGCACGCTCGATTTGACGCAAGGCCCGCTGTTGCGAGCATTGGTCATGCAGATCGACGACGGTAGTGCGCGTCTCTTCATTGCGGTGCATCATCTTGCCATCGACACCGTGTCGTGGCGTATCCTGCTCGACGATCTGCGGCGGGCCTACGTGCAATTGCAGGCTGGCGAGCCCGTGTCGTTGCCCGAGCGGACAACGTCGTACCAGACATTCGGACGCCAATTGCAGCAGGCCGCGCGTCGGCCGGAAGTCGAACGGCATGGCGAATGGTGGCTGGCACTTGCGGACGTGCCAGCCGCGTTGCCGCCTCGTGTTACGCATCGCGAACGTAGCGGGTTTAGGAACGAAGAGGGCGGTGAGGACCATTCCGGCAGTCACGAGGTGCGATCCACACCCGTTAGCGCGACCGTGCGTTTCGATGCGGTTACAACCAGCCGTTTGCTGCGGGACGCGCAGTCGGCCTATCGATCGCAGCTCGCCGATCTGCTGTTGCTTGCGAGCGGCCGCGCGCTATGCCGTTTTGCCGGGTGCGACGTGCTGCGCATCGATCTGGAAGGACACGGCCGAGAGACTCACTTCGGCGCTGCGGACCTTAGCCGGACCACAGGATGGTTCACGGCGGTCTATCCGTTCCGGCTCGCGCCCACAGGTGCAATCGGTACGGCGTTGAAGCGCGTAAAGGAAGCGCGCCGTGCCGTGCCGCACGGCGGCATGAGCTTCGGCATGCTGAAGTATCTGGGAAGCGACGTGCAACGTGCCGCGCTGTCGCGGGTCGGCCACGCGGAGGTGCTGTTCAACTATCTGGGCCAATTCGATACCGTCGTTGCCGATAACAGCAACCACTCCGGCGGCTGGCAACCGGCGAACGAACGCTCGGGTCGCGCTCATAGCGAACGCAACCGCAGCACGCATGCGCTTGAAATCACAGGCCAGATACGAGGTGACGAACTGTCGTTGACATGGCTGCATGCCAATGGTGACCGCTACGATGCCGCAACGATCGAAGCACTCGCGCAGGACTTTCGCCGCGAACTGCTAACCATCCTCGAACATTGCGAAAGCGGCGCATCCGGCGTGACGCCCTCGGACCTGCCGCTTGCCGCGCTGGATCAGGCACGTCTTGACGACTTGCCGATGCCCGCCAGCGAAATTGCCGATATCTATCCGCTCGCGCCGATGCAGACGGGCATCGTGTTCCACAGCTTGCTCGGGCAGCAGCCGGGCGCATATGTAAACCAGTTGCGCGTCGACATCGACCGACTCGATTGCACGCGCTTCCAGGCTGCATGGGAAGCGGCCGCCATGCGTCACGACATCCTGCGTACAGGCTTTCTGCAATTCGACGACGCCCCACGCCAATGGGTCGCGCGAAGCGTATCAGCGCCGTTTACCGTCGAAGACTGGCGCGACGCAAGCGATCAGAGTCTCGCGGCGCGACTCGATACGTTCGCCGCGGCTCAGATCGAGCGCGGTTTCGATCTTTCGCGTCCGCCCTTATGGCGTATTACGCTGATTCGCACTTCCGCGACCCGCCATCACCTGGTCTGGACTTTTCATCACGCGCTGCTGGACGGATGGAGCGCGGCGCAGTTGCTCGCCGAGGTGCTCGGTGCATACGAAGGCCGCCAGCTCGCGGAGCCGCCGGTGCGTTACCGGCAATTCATCGCCTGGCTGCAAACGCGCGGGCATGCTGCGAGCGAAGCATGGTGGCGCGCACAGATCGACGGTCTGGAAGGACCAACATTGCTGGCGAGCGCGTTGAGCAAGCCTGCCGCGACCAAGGCAGAAAGCCAGAGGCCCGTAACTTCGCACGCTTCGCTAGGTCGCATCTGGAATGCAGAACAAACAGCATTCCTAAGCAACGTTGCGAAGGCGCAGCGCGTGACGCTTAACACGCTGGTACAGGCGGCCTGGCTCATGCTGTTGCAGCGCTACACTGGGCAGCGCACGGTGACATTCGGCGCCACTGTCGCGGGCCGTCCGGCAGCCATTGAGGGGATCGAACGAACACTCGGGCTATTCATCAACACGATTCCCGTCGTTGCGGTGCCGCAGCCGTCGTCGAGCGTCGCTGAGTGGCTCGAACAGATCCAGCAACTGGGCCTCGAGGCGCGAGAGCATGAGCACGTCGCGCTCTACGACATCCAGCGCTGGGCCAAACTCGAAGGTGGCCAGCCGCTGTTCGACAGCATTGTCGTGTTCGAGAACTATCCGGTCGACGAAATTCTTGCTGGCTCGACGCCACGCGAACTGCAATTCTCGGGACTGCGCAACGAAGACCGCACGAGTTATCCGCTGACGCTGTCCGTCACTCATGGACAGCATGCGCACCGCACAGATGCGTCGCATGGCGAGGACGTGCTGCGAATCGAATTCGCCTATGCTTGCGACGCTTTCGATGCAGCGCAGATAGAACAGATTGCTGCGCATCTAGCCGCCCTGATAGATGCGTTTGTTGCGAATCCGGCTGCGCCTCTCGGTTCGCTGACAATGCTGTCGCACACCGAGCGGACGCAAGTCCTGCAATGGGGTACAGGACCCGCAGTCGAGCCAGCGGCGCTGGTTCACGAACGCATCGCGTACCAGGCAAAAATTCGCGGCTCGGCTGAGGCGCTCGTTCTCGACGGCGAATCGCTGGATTACGCCACATTGGAGCGTCGCGCAAACCACCTCGCGCATCGTCTGCGCGAAGCGGGTGTGGGGCGGGAATCACGAGTGGGCATTGCGGTTGATCGTTCGTTCGAAATGATCATCGCGGTACTGGCCGTGCTGAAAGCGGGCGGAGCATACGTGCCGTTGGATCTGGCCTATCCCGCCGAGCGGCTCGCGTTCATGATCGAGGACAGTGGGATCGAACTGGCGTTGACCGCTGGTGTATCCGTGCAAGCATTGGCGCGCCTGGGCATAAAAAGCGTGGATATCAGGCAGGCGCTATTGCGACCCAGCCCAGCGCCGAAAGAAGACGAGGCCCCTTCAATCAACGTGTCACGCGACAATCTTGCCTACATCATCTACACGTCTGGCTCGACAGGGCGCCCCAAAGGCGTGGCGATTACACATGAAGCGTTGGCGCAACATACCCAGGTGTCGATCGGTATGTTCGGCCTTAGCGCCGAAGACCGTGTGCTGCAATTTTCCACCTTCAATTTCGACGGTTTCGTCGAACAGGTCTTTGCGACTTTGAGTGTGGGCGCGGCGCTCATTCTGCGTGGTCCGCAATTGTGGAGTAGCGCGCGCTTTCTCGATGAGGTCGAGCAGCAGCGCATCACCGTAGCCGATCTGACCACGGCCTACTGGAACGCACTGGCACAGGACCTCGCCACTCACCCGCGCGCGCGCATCGCGTGTCGAAGCCTGCGGCGAGTCCATGCAGGCGGCGAAGCGATGCCGGCGGACGGCATCCTCGCATGGCGCGCAGCGGGCCTCGATGACATGGCTCTCGCCAATACCTATGGACCAAGCGAGGCAACGGTCACGGCAAGCGCCTTCGATTGTTCGCCGTATCTGCGTGCAGAAGAAGTGCCGCCGCGAATTTCGATCGGCGGCCCGCTCGCCGGCCGCTCGTTACAGGTGCTCGATGCGTGGCTCAATCCGGTGCCAGTCGGCGTGGCGGGGGAGTTGTGCATCGGCGGGGCGCTGCTGGCCCGTGGTTATCATGGCCGCGCGGCTCTGACGGCTGAGCGCTTCATTGCCGATCCGCATGCTGCATCGCCCGGCGACCGGTTGTATCGAACCGGTGACCTTGTGCGCTGGAATGCCAATGGAACGCTCGATTACCTGGGGCGTCTCGATCATCAGGTGAAGGTGCGCGGTTTTCGCATCGAACTGGGCGAGATCGAGGCGCAGTTGCTGAGATTGCCGCAGGTACGCGAAGCGGTCGCGGTGGTGCGCGAAAGCGCGAGCGGTGCCCGCGTGCTGGCCTACGTCACCGTGTCACCCGGCGTACACCCGGAAGACGGCCATGCCTTGCGCGCAAGTCTTGCCGCCACGCTGCCGGACTATATGATGCCGGCAATGGTGCTCGTGCTCGACACGTTACCGCTGAATCCGAATGGCAAGATCGACCGCCATGCTTTACCGTTACCCAATGCGCATGACGTCCGCGAAGTTGGCGGAGTGGATGACGCGCCGCAAGGCGAACTGGAAACAGCCCTTGCGGCGATCTGGGCAACCGTACTGGAGGTGCAGCTGGTGCGGCGCGGCGACCGCTTCTTCGAACTCGGTGGCCACTCGCTGGCGGCGATGCAGGTACAGGCATTGATCCGGCGCACGCTCGGCATCGATGCACAGCTCGCGGATCTGATGAACAACCAGCCGTTGCATCGCCTCGCGCAAACACTCGCGTCGGCCGGAAGGCTGGGGCAGGACGATGAGGCGATCGCCGCTGAAATGCAGGACATTCTCGCGGAATTATGATTATGGCTCGACAATCGATACGCAACGTGCACACGCCGGACGTTTTCAATTACTTCAAACAAAGGTTTTCATGTCCCTGCTAATGACCCTGGTCCGGCAATCCCGCTGGATTCTGCTGCTTGCACTGATCACGAGTGTGGTCGGCGGTCTGAGCAATGCCGCACTCGTCGCGATCATCAATCAGGCGCTCGGCGTGTCGGCCGACAAGCTGACCGAACTCGGCTGGCGATTTTTGCTGCTGGCACTCGCCGTGCTCGTCACGCGCACTCTCTCGCAGACCTTCTTCGTGCGGCTGGGGCAAAGCACGAAAGCGGCGCTGCGTATGCGCACCATCCGCAGCGTTACTGAGGCATCCTATCAAAATCTGGAGCGCCACGGCGGCGCCAAAGCGATGACCGTGTTGACGCAGGACCTCGATACGATCGTGGTGTTCTTTCTGAGCGTGCCGACGCTCGCCATGAACGGCTCGATCGTGGTGGGCTGTCTCGCGTATCTCGGCTATCTCTCGTGGCAGATTCTGCTGGTTGCCCTGGTGACGATCCTCGTCGGCTCGCTCGGATTTCATCTTGCCAATACGCGCGCCATGTTTCATCTGCGCAGCTCGCGTAAGCGTGAAGACGATCTGGTCGGCGATTTCCGCTCGCTGTTCGACGGCGCCAAGGAACTGAAACTGCATCGCCGCCGCCGCCAGGCATTCGTCGACGACTCGCTCGCAGCCAGTGTCGAAGCGGTGCGCGTTCAGCGTACACGCGGCTATGTGCTCTACACGGCGGCGGCCAGCTGGGGCAGCATGATCTTTCTGGCGTTCATCGGCTGCGTGCTGTTCCTGCTCACTCGCGTTTATCCGGTGCAGGGGCACGTATTGTCCGGCTATGCGGTGATCTTCCTCTACATGATCATGCCGATCGAAAGCCTGCTGTCATCGATTCCCTCGCTCAGTTCGGCGAAGGTCGCGCTGGAGCGTATCGATCAGGTCAGCCGCGACCTGCCGCGCGAAAACGTCTTGCCGGCCGAATCGGCGCACGCGTTTGAGAGCATTGTGCTAAAGCATGTCGCGCACCGCTATTTCCGTGAGAAGGAAAACGAGGTGTTTACGCTTGGCCCGATTAGTCTCGCGTTCAAACCCGGCGAACTGGTGTATTTGATCGGGGGCAACGGCAGCGGCAAGACGACGCTCGCCAAAATGCTGGTGGGTCTCTATGCGCCGGAAGGCGGTGAGATTCTGCTTGATGGCCAGCCGATCGGCGAAGCCGAGCGGGACATCTACCGCCAGCATTTTTCGGTGGTCTTCAATGACTTCTTTCTGTTCGAGCAACTGCATGGCTTGCATGTCGAGGGTCTCGACGCGCAGGCGCAGCAACTGCTCGAACTGCTGCATCTCGAACACAAGGTCACGATTCGCGACGGCCGTCTGTCGACGATCGATCTGTCGCAGGGGCAGCGCAAGCGTCTCGCGCTACTGGTCGCGTATCTCGAGGACCGCCCGTTCTACGTGTTCGACGAATGGGCCGCCGACCAGGACCCGACTTTCAAGGAGGTGTTCTACCGGCGTCTGCTGCCCGATCTGAAGGCGAAGGGCAAAACGGTGCTGGTGATCACCCACGACGACCGCTACTTCGCTCTCGCGGACCGCTATATCAAACTCGACTACGGCCGGGTGGTGGAGGAAGGTGCGGGCGCCGATCTGGCGCATCAACCGGCGGGCACGGCGGCGGTGCGCTGAAGCTACGCTGATGCAGCTTGGACGAAACCAGGCTCACGTCCGGCTGCGCCACAAGTTGTTTACCACTATCCGCTTTTGGCAAAAGTGGTCGTACAATTGTTGCTCAACGTGACAACTCGCGACACAGCTTCGGCCATGATCGAACATAAAGCTCCCGGCATGCCGGGACGGGTCTATAGCGACATCCTGAACCGCATCATCGATGGCGAATATCAGGCAGGCGACCGGTTGCCGAGCGAGCATATGCTGGCCGAGCGCTTCGAAACCTCGCGGCCGACCGTGCGCGAAGCGCTGGCCCGTCTGCGCGCGGACGGCATCATCGCGACCCGGCAAGGTTCCGGCACGACCGTGCGGCGCCGGCCCGACCCAGACCTGCGCCGTTTCGCGCCGCTGGAAACCTTGTCGGACGTGCGCCGTTGCTACGAGTTTCGGGTGATGACCGAGGTGGGCGGCGCGTCGCTCGCCGCGCAAAAGGCCGACGAGGCCGACCTCGACGCGATCCAGCAGGCATGGGACAACCTTCAGCAGGTCATTTGCAGCGAAGGCATTGGCGCGCGCGACGACTTCGCCTTCCATCTGGCCGTGGCGCGCGCCTCGAAGAACCAGTTCTTCATTACCGCGCTGTCCTTTATTCACGAGCAGGTCGAATCCAGCATGAGCCTGTCGCGCAAGCTCTCGCAGGCGAAATCGGTCGAGCGGCAGCGGCTTGTGCAGGCGGAACATCTGGCCGTGCTGGAAGCCATCCGGCGGCGCGATTCGCGCGGCGCGGAGCGGGCCATGCGCGAGCATCTGGCCAACGCCATGGAGCGGATGGTCGGCGCTTAGGCTTGCGGCAATCAGTCCGCAGTGCCTGAACGCCGGCAGGCCGCGGCATGCAATCGCGCGCCCTCCCTTGAGCCTGGTCAGCGGCGTTAGCATGCCGCGCAGCCAGGCCGCAGCCAGGAGTTTCCCGATTTGTTATGTTGTTTGACAACACAATCGCGGCGGTGCTACCGTTCGGTCCGTCAGAAATCCATTCCCATAAGAAAGAGACCCCATGAACGTGTCCCCAATCGTCGAGAGCGAATTCGCCTCGACCGTGATGGCTGTGCCGCCGTTGGCGCGCCGTGCCGACCTGTCGCTCGACGCCGACGAAAACCAGAAGCTGATCCAGCACATCGAGGCGGGCGGCGTGCGCACGCTCCTGTACGGTGGCAACGCGAACTTCTATCACGTCGCGGTGAGCGAATACCGCGAGTTGCTGGACGTGCTCGCGCAGAGCGCCGGCCCGGGCACGCGGGTGATTCCGGCCATCGGCCCGGACTACGGCAAGATGCTCGATCAGGCGCGCATCCTCGCGCAAACCTCGTATCGCACGGCCATGGTGCTGCCGCTCGCCGGCTTCACGACGTCCGCAGGTGTCGAGGCGGGGCTCACGCGCATCGTGGACGCCGCTGGCATCCCGCTCACGCTGTATATCAAGAGCGAGAACTATGTGGATGTCGACACGCTGGCTCGTCTGGTGGATCGCGGCACGCTGATCGCGGTCAAGTACGCCATCGTGCGCGACGATCCCACGAACGATCCTTACCTGCGGCGTCTGCTGGAAAGCGTCAACCCGGCGCGCGTCGTCTCGGGCATGGGCGAGCGCCCGGCGCTCGTGCACGTGCGCGATTTCGGCCTCGCGGCCTGGACCACCGGCTCGGGTTGCATCGCCTCGTACTCGGTGACGGCTTTGCTGAAGGCCGCCAAGGCCGGTCGCATGGACGAAGCGCAGCGCATCTACGACGCCTTCATGCCGCTCGAAACGCTGCGCGACGACATTTCGCTGATCCGCGTGCTGCACGACGCCGTCACGTTTTCGGGAATCGCCGATATGGGCTCGATTCTGCCGCTGCTCAGCGCAACGCCAAAGGAACACCACGCCGCGGTCGATGCCGCGACGCAGGCCTTGCTCGCTTTCGACCGCGATCTGGCCGCGAACGCCCGCACATAAAGGATTAGACCGCTTACGCTGCCGGCGATGCGCCGGCGGTCGAGGGGCCCTGCGGGTTTGCAGTGGCCATATTTGTCTTACCAGTAGCGGCTTAAATCACGAATGCCGGGATGACGGCAACGCCGCCACATGCGGGTTTTCCTGATTCGATCAGAAAAAATCAAATAAAACAAAGTCTTGTTGCATGTTTACGCAAAAATATCTTGCGACGCGATTCGCGTAGTTGCTTGACATCATTGCCGGTGGTTAGGTATGTTTCGCTCACCGGACCGCATCATGCGGTAATTCGTCAGGCATCTTGCGGACGGATTGTCCAAAAAACAAAGATGGGTAGGAGACGAGATGTTCGATTTGAATGGGTTGTCAGTCAAATCTACGGATGCGTGGCTTGCACCCGGCATCGGCCCTTTCAGCGGCGCCCTGCGGGCTCCGTCCTGCCTCTCGGCCATTCCGCACCCTGAAGAAACAGCCACGCCGCAACGGCCCATGACGACGAGAAGCGTCATGCCGGTCGCAGGTCGCCCCGATCCCGCCTCGATGTACGCCGACGCTTTCGGCACGATTGCCGTCCGCGTCGAATCGACCGCGCCGCGAGCCATGCGGATCTTGCCGCTGGCCGTCCCGCATCCCGGCGCGCGTTTCACCGACTGAGTTTTTGGAGCACGACGAAGTGAGCACCAAGAAAAAGACCCCCGAAGAATTGCGCAGCCACCGCTGGTACGGGGTGAACGACCTGCGTTCGTTCGGCCACCGTTCGCGCACGTCGCAGATGGGCTACAGCCGCGAGGAATATGCCGGCAAGCCGGTGATCGCGATCCTGAACACGTGGAGCGAGATGAATCCGTGCCACACGCACTTCAAGCAGCGCGTGGAGGAAGTGAAGCGCGGCATCTGGCAGGCGGGCGGTTTCCCGATCGAACTGCCGGTGCAGACGCTCTCGGAGCCGTTCCAGAAGCCCACCACGATGCTGTACCGCAACTTCCTCGCGATGGAAGCGGAAGAGACGCTGCGCTCGTATCCGGCAGACGGCGTGGTGCTGATGGGCGGCTGCGACAAGACCACCCCGGCGCTGCTGATGGGCGCCATCTCGATGGACCTGCCGACCATCTTCCTGCCGGCCGGCCCGATGCTCAACGGCAACTGGAACGGCGTGACGCTCGGTTCCGGCTCGGACACGTGGAAATACTGGGCGGACCTGCGCGCGGGCAAGATCACCGAGCAGGACTGGCAGGGCGTGGAAGGCGGCATCGCGCGCTCGCCGGGCCACTGCATGACGATGGGCACGGCGTCCACCATGACGAGCGCGGCCGAGGCGCTGGGCTTCACGCTGCCGGGCTTTGCGTCGATTCCGGCGCCGGATTCGCGCCACGCGCAGATGTCGGCGAAAACCGGCATGCGCATCGTGGAGATGGTGTGGGAAGACCTGAAGCCGTCGGACATCATCACGGCGGGTTCCATTGATAACGCGGTGACCACCTGCCTGGCCCTGTCGGGTTCGACCAACGCGATCGTGCACATGATCGCGCTGGCGCGGCGTGCCGGTATCGACCTGACGCTGAACCGCTACGACGACATCTCGCGTCACACGCCGGTGCTGGCGAACATCCGCCCGACCGGTTCGTACCTGATGGAGGACTTTTACTACGCCGGCGGCCTGCAGGCGATGCTGGCGGAACTGGGTGACCTGATCGACGGTTCGCAGAAGACGGTGAACGGCCGCACGCTGGGCGAGAACCTCGAAGGCGCGAAGATCTTCAACGACGACGTGATCCGCCGCCGCGCCACGCCGCTGCTGCCGAACAACGGCCTCGCGGTCCTGCGCGGCAACATCGCGCCGGACGGTGCGGTCATCAAGCCGGGCGCGGCGGACCCGAAGCTGCATGTGCATACCGGCCGCGCAGTGGTGTTCAAGGACTACAACGACATGGCCGCGCGCATCGACGACGACGCGCTGGAGATCGACGAGACCTGCGTGATCGTGCTGCAGCATGCGGGCCCGGTGGGCGCGCCGGGGATGCCGGAGTGGGGCCAGTTGCCGATCCCGAAGAAGCTGCTGCAAAAGGGCGTGCGCGACATGCTGCGGATCTCGGACGCGCGCATGAGCGGCACGAGCTACGGCGCGTGCGTGCTGCACGTGGCGCCGGAGTCCTTCATTGGCGGACCGTTCGCGCTGGTGCAGGACGGCGACCTGATCGAACTGGACGTGCCGCAGCGCAAGCTGAACGTGCTGGTATCGGACGAGGAACTGGCGCGGCGCAAGGCGGCGTGGGTGGAACCGGTGCCGCGCTTCACGCGCGGCTATGGCGCGATGCATCAGGTGCACGTGATGCAGGCCAACAAGGGTTGTGACTTCGACTTCCTGCAGCGCGATGGGGCGGGCGGAGCGGCGAGCACCGGTAGCGTCGGCGAGCCGGAAATTCACTGATCGAGCCGTGTGGCTTTTCGGAGCCGGGTGCTTCGGACAGCTACATAGCTGAAAAAGGCAAAGGCAACGGTAACAGCCGTAACGATTTGAGTAGTCAGGCCGCGCGCAGGAGACCAGGCGGCGATGCATACGATAAGGACTGCGTATCGAACCGGAGAGCGGGCCGGCAGATATGCGACGACGAGAGCGATTACTGGATGCCCGATGGCGGCCAGGCAATTTCGTGCGGCATAACGCGCCGCCATAACTCCAATGACAACAAAGGATGATCTGATGAAGAAAAGTTATAAAGAAGCCGGGCTGGCCGTCGCCGGCGTGGCGGCCATGCTCGCTACGGGCGGCGCCTTCGCGCAAAGCAGCGTCACGCTATACGGCGTGGTGGACACCGGCCCCAGCTATTTGAGCAGCCAGGCGCCGACGACCGGCGCCACCAAGGGCGGCCAATCGGCGTTCAAGATGATCGAAGGCGTGTGGGGCGGCGAGCGCTTCGGCCTTAAAGGCGTCGAAGATCTGGGTGGCGGCACCCGGGCGATCTTCCAGCTCGAAGAAGGTTTTAACATCGACACCGGTGCGGAAAGCAAGTCCGGCCTGATGTTCAGCCGCGCTTCGTGGGTCGGCCTCGCCAACGATACCTACGGTTCGTTCACGGCGGGCCGCCAGTACACGCCGTACTACAACATGCTCGCGCAGTACGGCCCGACGCCGTGGCTGACCGGCGCATACGGCGCTCACCCGGGCGACCTCGACGCACTCGATACGGACTACCGCGTCAACAACTCGCTGATGTACACGTCGCCGTCGCTGGGCGGCCTGAAACTGAGCGGCATGTACGCCCTCGGCGGCGTGGCCGGCAGCACCAATGCCGGCGCCTCGTGGAGCGTGGGCGCGCAGTATCTGGCGGGCGCGGCAGGCATCGGCGTCGGCTTCGCGCGCTTTAACAATGCAACGGAAGGCGGCGGCGCGTGGAGTTCCAGTTCGACGGCGTATTCGGGCACGGGCGAACAGGGCGAATCGAGCATCACGAACGGCTATCAGAATGCCGCGGCCCAGCAGCGTTTTGCCGTCACGGGCGGCTATCAGTTCAACTCGCAATGGGATGTGTCGGCGTCGTATTCGAACGTGGAATACATCGCCGGCCCGAATTCCGGCTTCTCGACCAACGCGATCTTCAACACGGGCGGCGCCGTGCTGCATTACCGCCCGGTGGTGTCGTGGGACTTTGCGGCAGGCTACAGCTACACGCGCGCCACCCAGGCAAACGGCGTGCAGGATGCGGCAAGCTATCAGCAGATCAACCTGACCGAGCTGTATAACCTGTCGAAGCGCACCCGTATCTATCTGCTGGAAGCGTATCAGCGCGCCAACGGCCAGACCATCAACGGCGGCAAGGTGGTGACCGCAACGGCCGCGATCGCGGAGCAGTCGGCTGCTTCGAGCCGCAGCCAGTTCGGCGCGACGATCGGCATCAACCATCAGTTCTAAATACGTTAGCAGTGGAGAGTGGCGTCGCTCGGTCGCGTCGCTACTCTCAGCCCCTTTACGTCGGCTTCCTTCGCCTTCCTTGGCTTTCGTCCCGATGTGTAAGACATCGTCGGGGCGATTTCGAGCTCGATAAGGCATGCCCGCCTTGCCCGTCAATCCCGTTGCAGTTCACGTCAAAACTCGCCATGCAGCGTTGAAAATCCGTTTTCGCGGAGCCTTGCTGCGAGTCCATCCTACGGGTATGTCCTAGGCCGCAACCGGGGTAGTTCTTTATACAATCTCATCTTGTCTTACAACATATCGGCTTGTGATAAGTTGTAAATCGCGCAGGGGTTGGCCGATCCAGCGTCAGAGTTCCGGGCAGGTTCGAAACGCCGCACGCACAGTCGCTTGATGAATTTCTTTTGAGGAGATCACAGATGAAAAAAAATATCGCCCTGTCCGGTATCTCGATGATGGTTGCCGCCTCGGTCCTCGCGTTCAGTGCAGGCGCAGCGCAGGCGCACACCTTCCGCGTCGCGGACGTGCATAGCGACACCTTCCCGACCGTTCTGGCGCTGAAGTACATGGGCGACGAGCTGTCGAAGGAAACCAACGGCGCGGATACCGTGAAGGTCTTCAGCAACAGCGCGCTGGGTTCGGAAAACGACACGATCGACCAGGTGCGGATCGGCGCAATCGACATGGTGCGCGCCAACGCCGCAGCGTTTAACGACATCGTGCCGGAATCGATGATCCCCTCGCTGCCGTTCCTGTTCCGCGACGTCGACCAGTTCCGCAAGGTCATGTACGGCCCGGAAGGTCAGAAGATCCTCAATGCCTTCGCGGCCAAGGGCATGATTGCGCTGACGTTCTACGAGAGCGGCGCGCGTTCGATCTACGCCAAGAAGGCGATTCACTCGCCCGCCGACATGAAGGGCCTGAAGGTGCGCGTGCAGCCGTCCGATCTGATGGTCGACGAAATCAAGGCGATGGGCGGCACGCCGACGCCGATGCCTTTCGCCGAAGTCTATACGGGCCTGAAGACGGGTCTGGTCGACGCCGCCGAGAACAACATGCCGTCGTATGTCGAAACCAAGCATTACGAAGTGGCGACGCAATTCTCCGAAACCGAACACTCCATGACGCCGGAAGTGCTGGTGTTCTCCAAGAAGATCTGGGACACGTTGACGCCACAGGAACAGACGGCCATTCGCAAGGCCGCGGCCGATTCGGTGCCTTACTACGTCAAACTGTGGACCGCCAAGGAAGCCGACGGCGTGCAGACGGTGACCAAGGCCGGCGTGACGATCACGCCCGCGGCGCAGATCGACCGCGCGGCTTTCGTGAAGGCCATGCAGCCGGTATGGGCCAAGTATGAGAAGACGCCGGAAATGAAGCAGATCGTCACCGAGATCCAGGCCATCCAGTAAGCCATTCGCAGCGCCAGTCTGGCCGGAAATCCTTGCAGAGCAATCGCAAGGTTTCCGGCGTTCGTCGTTTGTGCCGGGCGTGCTGGCGGGTCAGCGAGCCTTGGCGGCAGGTGCGTGCGGGAGTCACGGATTTGCCGTTCTGTACGAGGAAGAGTTAGATGAACTTCGTGAAATGCCCGATCAGGGTTCTTGCCCGCGTGGCGACAGTGGTGGCGTCCATCTGCCTCGCTGTGCTGGTGGTGCTGGTGATGTACAGCGTGGTGATGCGCTACGTCTTTAACGACGCGCCCGATTACGTCGAACCGGTCGGCTTGTTGATGGTCCTTGTGATCGCGTTCTTCGGCGCCGCGCTGAAAGTGCGCGACGGTGGCCATATCGGGCTCGATTCGCTCGTCAAGAAATTGCCGCTCAAAGGTCAGATTGCGATGGCGGTGTTTCAGCAGCTTTGCGTGATCGCGTTCTCGATCGCGGTCTGCTTCGGCGCGGGCAATATGGCGGCCACGACGATCGACGACCAGATCCCGATTCTGGGCCTGCCGGAAGCGGTCCGTTACGCGATTCCGTTCATTGCCAGCGTCTGCACCATTCTCTTTTCAATCGAACATCTCATGGACCTCTTCGCGCGGAAGCGGGCGTAAGCAATCATGGAACTTGCGATTCTAACTATCAGTTTTCTGGTCTTCCTCGTCCTTGGGGTTCCGGTTTCTTTTGCGCTGGGGTTGTCGTGCATCCTGACGTATCTGCATGAAGGACTGCCGGCGGCCACGGCCATCCAGTCGATGGTGTCGGGCATCAATGCCTTCTCGTTTCTCGCGGTGCCGTTCTTTATTCTGTCGGGCGAATTGATGCTGCATGGCGGGATCGCCGACCGCATCCTGCGTTTTGCGCAGGCCACCGTGGGGCATTTTCGCGGTGGCCTCGGCATGGCCAATGTCGTCGCCTGTACGCTGTTCGGCGGCGTGTCCGGTTCGCCGACTGCCGATACCTCGGCAATGGGCGGCGTGGTCATTCCGTTGATGAAGCGCGAAGGCTATAGCGCGGCCTACGCGGTCAACGTCACGACGCACGCCTCGCTGGCGGGCGCCTTGATGCCCACGTCCACCAACATGATCATCTACGCGCTCGCCGCGCAGGGCATTACGGGGATCGTGGCCGGACAATCGGTAAGCGGCGTGTCGATTGGCGACCTGCTGTTTTCGGGCCTGATTCCGGTGCTGTGGGTGATGGGCTTCGTGTTGCTGGCCGCTTACTGGCAAGCGGTGCGCTACAAATTCCCGCGCCGCGCCGACGGTTCCACCACGCTGCCGAAGTTTCCGGGCTGGCTGACGGTGGCGCGCACCTTCATAGGCGCCGTGCCGGGTCTGTTGGTTATCCTGATCATTCTGACCTGTGTGGCCAAGGGGATCGCCACGGCGACCGAAGCGGCGGCCATCGCGGTGGCGTATTCGCTGGTGCTGACCTTCGTCGTGTATCGCACGATGACGCTGAAGAAGCTCTCCATGGCGCTCGCGCGTGCGACGCGCACCACCGGGGTAGTGCTGCTGCTGATCGGCGTGTCGAACATGCTGCGTTTCCAGATGGCCTACCTGGAGATTCCGGACGCGATTCAGCATCTGCTTGAACATGCGACCACCATTCCCTGGCTGATGCTGCTGTACATCAACATCCTCCAGGTGTTTCTCGGCACCTTCGTCGACATGGCGGCGCACATCCTGATCACGACACCGCTGTTCCTGCCCATGGCGATGCACTACGGCGTGGGCCCGGTGCAGTTCGGCATCATGATTCTGCTGAACTGTTCGCTGGGTCTGGTGCATCCGCCGATCGGTTCGGTGCAGTTCATCGGTTGCGCGATCGGCGAAGTGTCGATCGGCGAGACCACGAAAATCGCCTGGCCGTACTACCTGGCCATTTTCAGCGCGATTAATATCGTCACCTACGTGCCGATGTTTTCCACCTGGTTGCCTAGCCTGATCAACGGCCATCCGGTTTACTGATCGGCAAGATCGCGCCGAAGTCTTCGTGGGGACAGCATGCTCAGTCACGTCAAGATTTGTATTGGCCTGACGCTGATCGTTTGCCTATTTGTTGCGTTTCTTGTGACGGTCATCGCTGTGGGCTATGGCGCGCTGAAACGGTCGATTGACGGCTTTCAGGACGCTCAGCGCGGTTCGGCCGCGCTGGCGTCGCTCAACGCAAGCTCCGGAAATTGCTGAAGGCGCTCCTGGCGCCAGGCAGCTTCGAATTCTGTTTCATGCCGGCAAGCCCATGTCCTCCGAGTTGAATGACGAGCCTGGTTCCCCACCATGCGTCAACGCTTCGGATTCCTACGCTCTGGCGGTGTGAAGTCGAAGCTGGCGAAGCTGCCGCCCTGATACCGCTGGGCGGTGGCATCGAGCGGATTGGCTTTCGCCAGAATCTCCGCGGCGTAATCTTCGGCGTTCTGACGCGGCTGATAACCGAGACGCGTGGCGCCAGAGTTGGTCCCCGAATTGTCCCAATAGCTGCGCGTGTTGTTCGATACGCCCCACACCACCTGATAGCCGAGATCCGGCACGTTGATCGACAGGTCGATCAATTGCAGCAGGTCTTCGAAACCGAGCCAGGTGCTGAGATGGCGGAATTCGGTCGGCTTTTCGATGCAGCTGCCAATACGGATGGACACGGTCTCGATGCCGTGCTTGTCCCAGTAGAGACGGCCCAGCGCTTCGCCCCACACCTTGCTCAGACCGTAAAAACCGTCGGGACGAAAATCGCAGTCGAGCGCGAGTTTCTCTTCGACGGGGTGCATGCCAATCGCATGGTTGGAACTCGCAAAGATGACGCGGCCTACACCGTGACGGCGCGCGCCTTCATACACTTCGACGAGCCCGCGCAGATTGTTCTCGATGATCTCGGGCAACGGACGCTCGACGCTGGTCCCCGCCATGTGAATCAGCACGTCCACGCCTTCCAGCAGGCGGTCCACCACGGCCGGGTCGCGCAGATCGCCATGCATGACGTCTTCGCCTTCGACAATCGGCTCCAGTGCGCGCGAGCCCGCAGCGGAGCGCAGGTTGGCGCCGCGCTCGAGCAAGGCTTTGCGTAACACGCGGCCAAGCTGGCCGCCTGCGCCGCTCAATGCAATTTTCTTCACGGATCTGATCCTTAACGAGAGGTTAGTAAAGCGAGGGCCGCCGATTGGGGCGCCCGGTGCTTCGGAGGAGTCGCGCGTCATCCGCCTGTATGGATGGCGGTTTGGCGCGCGCGAATGCGGCTTGCTGTGCGCCTGCCGCGACGGCGGACGCAGCTTCGTCGATTGTGTCGGTCAATCATGTCGACTTGCGGAAAAGTTGTCAAGCAAATGGTCGGGGAGTCAGGAGTTTCCCTAGCTTAGGCTCGTCTAGTCCGGAGATTTTTTCGTGTCTCATATACTGGGTTTGGCCTGAAAAGTGCCGCCAAAATTAGTTCTATGCGGCTTCGCTGTCTGCATCGTTTTGCCATTTCGAGGTCAGCGCAACGTCTGCACTGTCGTATCTCTCGGCTTGACATCTATTGTGTTGTATAACAACAATGCTTTCGACCTTGCGGCATGGCTAAAGCCGTCTGAATAGCGGGTGGCCGCGTCCGAAGCGGTTCTAACTGCCAGCGTCCGCCCGCTCAGCGCAACGGTTAAAAACTGGTCTGCAAAACAGAAAAACATCAGGAGGCGACATCGTGGCAACGCGCAATAGAGACGTTGATGGACGTAATGTGCTGGGCATCGTGGATCATGACGGCGCGCCGGGTTCTCCCGGCCGCCGCGCATTCATGGTAATGGCGGGCGCCTCGGCGGGGGCGACACTGCTCGGCACGCTGCCGGGCTGCGGCGGTACGGTGGATAGTCCGGCGACTTTCGATCCGATCTGGGGGACGGCAGGCGCCGCCACGCAGATCATCAGTTCGCTGCAGGGCATCACGCAGTCGATGTTCCGGAGCGTGGACTTCGTCGTGACCAGCTACGGCGCGCAGCCCTGTTCGGTAGTGGCCGCCACCAATCCGTTCACCGGCACGACTTCGCCCACCAGCCCGGGCGCGAACCTGACCAACGCCGCCGGTGCGTTCGACTCGCGGCCGGCCTTTCTCGCCGCGATTCAGGCCTGCAACGCGGCGAGCGGCGGACGGGTCGTGGTGCCGTCGGGCAACTGGTATTGCGCCGGCCCCATCGTGCTGCTGAGCAACGTCAATTTCCATCTGAGCAGCAACTGCACGATCTACTTCAGCCCGAATCCCGCGGACTATGCAAAGGACGGTCCGGTCAATTGCGGCGCGAACGGCAACCTGTTTTATAGCCGCTGGCAGGCAAACGATTGCCTGAATTTCGGCGCGCCCGTCTACGCCCGCAATCAGACGAAGATCGCGATTACCGGCGAAGACACGACTTCGGTCCTGAACGGCCAGGCGATGACGCCCTTCGCCGGCAGCGGCAACACGAGCACCTGCTGGTGGACCTACAAGGGATCGAAGGGAGAATACGGGTGTGCGGGTTCGAGCACGCCGTCACAGGCGTTTAGCAATCCGAACAACGTTGATCTAAGGACCGTCGCACCCACTATCTCCGACGCACTCTACGCACTTCTGACCAGTCCGACGACGCCCTGGCAGCAAGATCAGAACTACCTGCCGGCATTGTCCGAAGCCGGCGTGCCGGTGGTGCAGCGCATCTTTGGTCTTGGACATTATCTGCGCCCTTGCATGGTGGAGTTCATTGGCTGCACCAATGTGCTGATGGAGAACTATCACACGCAAAACACGCCGTTCTGGCAGCACCATCCTACCGATTGCACGAACCTCGTGATTCGCGGCGTATTCGCGGACAGCATCGGGCCGAACAACGACGGCTTCGACCCCGATGCCTGCAGCAACGTGCTGTGCGACACGGTCACGTTCAATACCGGCGACGACTGCATTGCAATCAAATCGGGCAAGGCGCTCGATATCGAATACGGTCCCTCGCAGAATATCGTCGTGCAGAACTGCACGATGAACAGCGGCCACGGCGGCATCACGCTCGGCAGCGAAATGAGCGGCGGCGTGCAGAACGTGTACGCGCGCAATCTGCAAATGCTGAACCAGAACTGGGCCACCAATCCGCTCAACATCGCCATCCGCATCAAGACGAATATGAATCGCGGCGGCTTCGTGAAGAACTTCTATGTGGATACGGTCACGCTGCCTAACGGCGTGACGCTTAGTGGCGCTGGGTACGGCAGTTCGCTGCTGGCAGGCAGTCCGATCAACAGCACGGTGCCGTTGGGCGTGGCGACGGCCACGGCGGGCAATCCCTCGGCGTCGCAAGGCGGCCTGATCACCTTCGATTGCGACTATGATCCGGCAGGCGACGCGGTACGCGAAAGCCCGCCGATCGTGCAGAACGTGAATATTTCGAACATGCAGGTGAGCAACGTCGCGCTCAACGGCGTCACGGCTTCGTGCTTCCAGGCGATCGTCGCGCAGGGTCCGGTGGGCTTCGACTACAACGGCCCCGCACCGGTGCCGGCGATTCCGCCCATCAGCGGCGTGACGATCTCGAACTGCAACCTCGGCACGCCGGTCAACAACGGCACCGCAAGCGCGACCACGCCAGGGCCGATTTACGCCTACAACGTCGACGGCATTACGCTGAAAAATGTCATCATTGGCAGCACGACGTACAACACGACGGTGATCGATAAGCGCTAGCGTCTTTGTAGCTGGCACACCAGCTTGGCATCATAGGGACGAGACCGGTCCACCGCTCAGTGTTTTGTTCTGCGCGGATTTGCCGGTCCCGTCCCGCACTTTATGAAGGAGCAACAGATGGGCAGGGATGGAGCGACGCGCGCCGAGCGCGTGGCGGCAGCGGGCGCGACGCCGGCGACGGTGGGCGAAAGCCCGGTCTGGCACGCGCAGGAAGGGGCTTTCTACTGGGTCGACATCGTGGCGCGGAAAATCATCCGCCTGCATCTGGAGTCCGGCGTGAGAGCGGAATGGATATTGCCGCAGCGCGTGGCATGTCTCGCCTTCGGTCACGATGGCGGCTTGCTGGCCGGCCTCGAAACGGGTCTGTTTGCCGTGACGCTGTCCGCAGCAGGCGAGGCTATAAGCGAAGCCGCAAGCGCGCAGCCGCTGCCGGCGCAAATACGCAAGCTGGCCGCGCCTTCATTCCCGCTGCCGGACATGCGCTTTAACGACGGCCGCTGCGATCGTCAGGGCCGTTTCTGGGCCGGCACGATGGTGCAGGACAACCCCACCGCGCGGGCCGCCGGTGAACTGTTCCGCTTCGATACGGCGGGAACGTTATCCGCCCCGGTGATCGACGGGTTGATCGTGCAGAACGGCCTGGCATGGTCGCCGGATGGCGCCACCATGTACCTCTCCGATTCGCATACCTCGCAGCGCCTCGTCTGGACCTTCGACTACGATGGCGAAACCGGCGAGCCGCGCAACCGGCGCATCTTCGCCGATCTGCATCACTACGTGGGCCGTCCCGATGGTGCCGCGATGGATGCCGACGGTTGCTACTGGATCTGCGCCAACGATGCCGGCCGGGTGCTGCGCTTCACCCCGCAGGGCAAGCTGGACCGGCAAATCGAATTGCCGGCCATGAAGCCCTCCATGTGCGCCTTCGGCGGGCGCGAACTCGACACGCTGTTCATCACCACCATCCGTCCGGATGCCGGCGCGAATGAAAGCGATGGGCATGTGTTCGCCGTGCGGCCTGGCGTGACGGGATATGCAGAAACGCCTTACGGCGGGGCGCTTTTGCCATGATGCGTGAACTCAAGACCTTTCTCGCCGTGGTCCGCTATGGCACGTTTGCGGGCGCCGGCTCGCGCATCGGCTTGACGCAGTCGGCGGTGAGCGCGCAGATCCAGCGTCTGGAGGAGGATCTTGGGTTCGCGTTGTTCGATCGAACCGGCCGCTCGGCGACGCTCAATGCGGCCGGCAAGCGGACCATCGAAGTCGCGGAGGAATTGCTCGCGGTCTATGCGCGGCTGGCTGAACGCGGCGGCGCGGCGGAGCAATCGGGGCTGTTGCGCGTGGGCGCGATTGCATCGGCGCAAGGCTCGTTTCTGGTGAGTGCAATTCAGCGCTTTCGCGAGGATTCGCCTGGCTGGCGCATTCGCGTCATCCCGGGCGTGTCGCTTAACTTGCTGGCGCAGGTGGATTCGGGCGAGGTGGATGTTGCGGTGATCATCAAGCCGCCTTTCGCGTTGCCTGCCGAATTGAAGTGGCGCACGCTGATCTCCGAGCCGTTCGTTTTGCTGGCGCCGCGCAAACTGGCGGATCAGCCGTGGCGCTCGCTGCTCAAAACGGAGCCGTTCATTCGCTACGATCGCAATTCATTCGGCGGCAGGCTGGTGGAGCGTTTTCTGCGCAGGATTCGCGTGACGGTCAATGACGTCGTCGAACTCGATGAACTGCAGGGCATCGTTGGGCTGGTGGCGCAGGGTGTCGGCGTGGCGATCGTGCCGCAGGCAGCGGCGCTGCATATGCCGAAGACGGTGAGCGTGGTGCCGCTTGGCGAAGACACGTTCGTGCGCGAGGTCGGGCTTGTCGAGCGTAGTAACCTCAACCAGCCGGCAGCGGCGGCCCAATTTGCCGAATGCCTTGGCCGCGTGACCGGCGCACAAAGTTAGCTGCGGTTAGCTGCTTCAGGTGCGCCGCGCACCAGAAAGGGGCCAATGCCGCCGCGCGTGCCCCAGTATCGCTATCTACGCGTTATCCCCTCTTGCCGGCGCGAATTTTTTTAATTTCGAGTTGTGAAGCATTTTTTTTTCGCTCATTGTGCATTGTGCACAACCGATTCCGGCACGGCTCGTTAAGCGACATTTCTATTACCTTGCTGGCTCCCTGATGGCGAGCCCGTAGGGGGAGCGTTCGTCCGCAAAACCTGCCGCGCCGGTTGTGAACACGTCAACGTACACACGGACAGGATGATGCCAGTGGACACTGCAATGGCCGCACCCTCGAGTCAGCCCGAGGCAGGCGCACGCCTGATCGTAGCGGGACTCAATCATGGTTTCGAAACCGACGACGGCGTGCAAACCGCCTTGTTTTCGAGCCTCAATTTCAGCGTTGGGGCGAGCGAGATCGTTTCCATCGTCGGCCGCAGCGGGGCAGGAAAGAGCACGCTGTTCAATCTCATTTCGGGTTTGCTCACCGCGCAGGCGGGGCGCATCGAAGTCGGCGCGCGTCCGGATGGCAGCAAGGGGCGCATCGCTTACATGCTGCAGAAGGATTTGCTGATGCCGTGGCGTTCAGTACTGCAAAACGCCTTGCTCGGCATCGAACTGTACCGAAAGGTCACGCCGGCCGATACCGCTCGCGCTCGCGACATGCTGGCGCGCTACGGCCTTGGCCCGGTCCTCGACGCCTATCCGCAGGCCCTGTCAGGCGGGATGCGGCAGCGCGTGGCCTTGACGCGTACCTTGCTGGTCGATCCCACCCTGGTGCTGCTCGACGAACCTTTCTCCGCTCTCGACTATGAAACACGCCTCGCACTCGAAGACGACGTGATGTCGCTGCGGCAAAGTACGGGGACGAGTGTCGTGCTGGTGACGCACGACATCGAGGAAGCGATTGCCATGAGCGATCGCGTGATCCTGTTGGGCGGACGGCCCGCGCGCATCGAAGATTCCGTCGACGTTCGGCTTTCGACCCAGGGGCCGCGCACGGCTGTCTCGGCACGCGAGGCGCCGGAATTTCGCACCTTGCACAAGCGCATCTGGGGTGGCCTGCGCAGCAATACCATTCATCATGCAGGAGCGTCGATATGAGCGACGTCGCAATGCCGGCCAATACCGCGCGCCGCCGGCCGCGCTCCAAACGGTTGAAGGGCCGGGCGGCCACCAGCGGGGTGGTTACGCTGATCATGGCTGCTCTCGTCGTGCTCTGGCAGGTCGCGGCGGCGCATGCATGGATCAACGGCCAGCTGTTCGGTTCGCCGCTTGGTATCTACAAGGCTTTCGACATTGGGCTCACGCAAGGGACCCTGGTGCCGGATACCCTCACGACGCTGACCGAAACGGTATTAGGGCTCGTGATCGGCAGTGGCCTCGGCATTGCCCTCGGGCTGCTGCTGTGGTTCGTGCCGCGCATCGCCGGCGTCACCGAAGGTTTCGCGGTGATCCTGAACAGTATTCCGAAGATCGCGCTGGGTCCGTTGATCGTGATCTGGTTCGGCTCGGACATGACGTCGAAGGTCTGGCTGGCCGGCATCTCGACGTTTGCGGTAGCGATGATTTCCTCCTGCGCGGCGGCGCGCGAGGTCGACGTCGACCTGCTGAATTTGTTTCGTTCGTTCAACGCCAAGCCGAGCATGATCTTTCGCAAGCTGATCGTGCCGGGCGCGCTGCCGTGGATTTTCTCCGCGCTGCGCGTGAATATTGGTTTCGCGCTAATCGGCGCCGTCGTCGGTGAATACATCGCCTCTCAGGCGGGCCTGGGACATGCGGTCTTCGTGGCCGGCTCGCTGTTCGACCTCAATACGGTCTGGCTCGGCATCATCATTTTGACGGTGATGGCGACGCTGCTCTCCTGGATTGTTCAACTCGCGGAAAATCGGATCATTTCATGGAAAACAAAACGTTGAAGCAGTCGTTGATGTCGCTACAAAACAGGCTGGCTCGCCACCGCGTGATGCAGGTCGCCGTGGCGGGTGCATTGCTCGCCGCCGTCGTGACGCAGCCGGCCGTTGCCGCGCCGGACAAGGTGGTTGTCTATCAGGCGTTTCAGTCCATTCAGTATCTGCCGCTCTACGTTGCGATAGATAAGGGCTTCTTTGCGCAGAATGGTCTCGACGTGCAGAAAGTGACAGCAGGCAGCGGCGCGCAGGGTGTCGCCGCCGTGATCGGCGGTCATGCCGACTTCTCGCTGCAGGACCCGATGACCGCGGCGCTCGCCAATCTGAAGGGCGCGACGCTCATCAACGTGGCCAACGTCGTGGCAGGGGTGCCGGTGTGGGTGATCGCGCCGCCGGATTCCACGCTCAAGACTCAGGCCGATCTGGCGGGCAAGACGGTGTCGGCGGCGCTGCCGCCTTCGACCAGCACCTATCTGCTGGAACGCCTGATCAAGCAGGAGAAGCTGGCTGACGTGAATCTGAATACGGTGCAGATCGGCACCGAGCTTGCGCCGGTTTCGGCCGGACGCGCCGCGGCAGCCGTGCTTTACGAGCCGCAAGTGGATCAAGGCATTGCTTCGGGCTACAAAATTGTTTATGCGTTTCCCAAGGCCTACCCCGGCGGCTACGCTTTTTCCACCTTGGACACGTTAGCGTCCACGATCAAGGAGAAGCCGGCGATGGTGTCGGCCTTCGTGAAGTCCATCGCCGAGGCGGAAGCGCTGATCCAGCAATCGCCCGAGACCGCAAAGGCCGTCGCTGTCGCCGAGTTTCCGACGCTCGACAAAAAAGTGGTGGAGACCGCGGTCGACCGGTTGATTAGCCAGAAAATTTACGCGGCGACGCCGGACATCTCCGAGCAGGCATTCCGTAATGCGCTGGACTTGCAGGAGTACATCGGCAATATCAAGCCGGGCAGCATCACTTATGGCAACGCTGTCGACGATACGTTTGCAAAGGCCTCGGCAAAATGAGTGCAAAAACGGACTCGTTGGTGGCCGGACTGATAGTGGGGCGCGGCAATGAGGAGGCGTGCCGCACGCGGCTCGAAGCGGCAGAGCGTCGCGCGCAGGAATGTGAGCCCTGGTTGAAGGCCTTCGTGTATCGGCCCGATGCGTATGAGATCGGTGACGCGGTGGGCAAACCGCTCGCGGGCGTGCCGATCGGCGTCAAGGATCTGATGGCGACGCGCGACATGCCCACCACGTATGGCTCGCCGATTTACGCGGGACATCGGCCTGCTGAAGACGCGTGGATCGTCGAGCGCATCAAGGCATTCGGCGGCGTGGTGTTCGGCAAGACTGTGACGACCGAGTTTGCGTGGCGCGAGCCAGGACCGACGGTGAATCCGTGGAACCGGCTGCATACGCCGGGCGGTTCGTCGAGCGGTTCGGCCGCCGCTGTCGGCGCCGGGGTCGTGCCGCTCGCAATCGGCACCCAGACGGTGGGCTCGGTGATCCGGCCTGCTGCATTTTGCGGGGTGGTCGGCTACAAACCGAGTCACGGTAAGGTGCCTTCCACCGGCGTGCATCCGCTGGCGCCCTCGCTCGATCACGTCGGGTTCTTTGCGCAGACGGTGGAGGGGGCGGCGCTTTGCCATGCGCTGTTCGTGGACGACAATCCCAACGCGCTCACTGATCTGATTGCGTGGAGTGCGTATTTTCCGGTGCGGCGGCCGCGCAAACTCGGCGTGGTTCGAACCCCGTTCTGGGAGCGTGTGAGCGACGATCAGAAGCGCAACTTCGAGGCGACGCTCGCGCGCCTGCAAGCGTCGGGCGCGACGTTGGTGGAACTGGATCCGCTCGACAGCATGCCGTCGATGCTCGAGGCGTTGCAGACCATTTTGCAGGTCGAGGCAAATCGTGCGATTGGCCCGGCAGCGACGCAGCATCCGGATCTGATCAGCAAACACATGCAGACGCTGACCTCTCTCGGCGCAGCGGTGCCAGCGGAGCAATATGCGGCCGCGTTGGCATTGCAGGCGAAAATGCGCGAGGAATACGAAGGCTGGATCGACGGATGCGGCGCACTCGTGACCGTTCCGGCCGCAGGCGCCGCGCCAGAAGGATTGGCCGATACCGGCGACGCGACCTTCTGCGCGCCTTGGAGCCTGCTGGGCGTGCCCGCCGTGACGGTTCCTTCCGGCCGCTCGCAGAACGGCCTGCCGTTAGGCTTTCAGGTGTTGGGCCGATACGGCGACGATTTGCAGACCCTGCAGACGGCGGCCTGGGTCGAGACCGTGTTGGGGTAAGCCTTGGCCAGATTCTATCGGACTGCTCAGCAATATGTGCTGAGCACGCTGCGCGCGGAAATCCTGCAGGGCGCTTATCCCGCCAATACGCACCTGCGCCAGGAGGAGGTCGCGAGGCGCCTGCATGTCAGCACGACCCCGGTGCGTGAGGCGTTTCGTGACCTGCGCGCAGAGGGCCTCGTCTTGATCGACCCGAATAAGGGCGTGCTGACCAGAGGGCTGACGGCAGCCGATGCGACGGGCATCTACGAATTGCGCATGATGCTCGAACCGATGCTCGCGCAACGTGCCTGCGCGCACATCGCGAGCGCCGATCTCGACGCCGCGAAAAGCAGCCACGACGCCATGGTGGCGACCCGCTCTCCCGAAGAGTGGTCGCTGCTCAACGAATCGTTCCACGAAAGCCTGGTGAAGAGTCAGGCGCAGACGCGTCTGTTCGACATCACGGAGTCGCTCTCGCGGGCGGCGCGTCCCTACGTAAGCCTTTCGATGCATGTGAACGAGGACATCATGGCCTCGAACAACAGCGAACATGCCGCGCTTCTGGCAGCATACGAGGCAGGCGACACCGAAACCGTCTATACGCAAACGCGAAGCCACCTGGAAAATACGCGGGACGCGGTCGTCGAGTATGTGAACCAGTGGCTGGCCGAGAGCCAGCTACAGATGAAATCCGGTTGATATGAACTCTCTTGCCTTGAATGCCTTGTCGGCGGTGGATGCGCGGCGTCTGATCGCAAGCCGCCAGGTTTCGCCGGTCGAACTGATGGATGCGTGCATCGCACAGATACAGAGGCTCAATCCAGCCGTCAACGCGCTTGCCGCGACGCGTTTCGAACAGGCGCGCAGCGAAGCGCGCGCCGCGGAAGAGTCGGTGATGCGGGGTGAAACCTTAGGTCTGTTGCACGGTTTGCCGCTTGGTGTGAAGGATCTGGAAGAGACGGCGGGGTTACTGACCACTTACGGTTCGCCTATATTTCGCGCCAACGTGCCTTCGCACGACAACGCGGTGGTTGCGCGTTTGCGGGCGGCGGGCGCGATCTTGACCGCCAAGACCAATACGCCGGAAATGGGCGCCGGCGCCAATACGCGCAATGCCGTGTGGGGCGCCACCGGCAATCCGTTCGATCCGGCGCTGAACGCGGGCGGCTCGTCGGGCGGCTCGGCCGTCGCATTGGCGACGAACATGCTGCCTATGTGTACGGGTTCCGATACGGGCGGCTCGCTGCGCATTCCGGCGGCGTGGTGCGGCGTGGTGGGTTTCCGGCCTTCGCCCGGCCTCGTGCCTGCGGACAACCGTGTACTCGGCTGGTCGCCGCTCACGGTGTCGGGTCCGATGGGACGCGACGTGGCGGACACGCGTTTGCAACTGGCGGCAATGGTGGGCCTGCACCATGGCGAGCCGCTCGGCGTCGAATGCGATTTTCGGACTATCCTGCGTGCGCGGGACGTGGATCTGAACACACTGCGAATTGGCTACACCGAAGACTTCGGCATGTGCGAGGTGTCGCAAGCGACCCGGCAGACATTCCGCACGAAGATGGCCGCGCTGTCGCGTTACGTGGGCGTCTGCGAACCTGTGAGATTCGACCTGGGCGAAGTAGACCGTTGCTTCGACGTGGTGCGCGCGCAGAACTTCATCGCCAGTTTCAAGGAGCTCTACGAGCGCGATCCTGAACTGCTGGGCGCGAACACACGCACCAACTACGAGATGGGACTCGCGATGTCGCTCGGCGACGCGGTGTGGGCCCATGCCGAGCAAACGCGCATGTTCCGCCGGTTTCAAACTTCGTTCGAGCGCTACGATCTGATTGTCTCGCCCACCTGTCCGGTTTCGCCGTTTCCCTGGCAGACGCTCTATCTCGCGGAAATGGACGGACGTCAGCTCGAAAATTATTATCGTTGGCTAGGGCTGACCTACGTTGTGAGCTTGCTGACGAATCCGGCGTTGTCGTTGCCGTGCGGTAAGGACGAAGCCGGGATGCCGTTCGGCTTGCAACTCGTGGGGCCGTTTCGCGGCGATCGCCGTGTTCTGGATATCGCCCAGGCGCTCGAAAGCGCGTTTGGCCATGACGACGAGTTGCGGCGCCCCACGCCGGATTTCGACACGCTGGCCGATACGCGCGTGACGTTGAAATCGATCGTCACCCACGCGCCCGATGCCGCGCTGGCGCAGAGCGCCTAGACGAATTGCCCGGCCTTTTGGCTCGCCAGCAGAATCGCCGTATGCGCGGGCGCCACGTCCACGTGGCCGGCGCATTGAGTCAGCGTCGTCAGGATGCTGTGGTTGCTCAGGCGCGATTCGCACAGCAAGCGCTCCGATGCCGCGAGCTTGACGACCTGCGCCAGCGTGAGCGTCGCGAGCAGCTCCGCACTATGTGCCGATAGCCCTAGCCGGAACATGCCGGCCAATCTGTCCTCGCGCAACAGGCGCTGCGCCAGCATGATGTACGACAGATTCACTTCCCTGATAAGTCCGAGCGTCTCGCCGTCGTGCATGATTTTTATTCCCCGGTGAACGATCCGCTGTGCTTTCCGTCATGTTTATCTCCGCGTCGTTCGCCCACTTGCGGCTGCTGGCGCGCGGCCATATCCGGATACGTTTGACGCGAGTGTGGAGAATCCTCAGAGGAAAGACAAGCTGAGCGAAAGGCGCGGAAAGGGAAAGCCGTAGCCCGCGGTTACGGCTTCTTTCTTCCGGGCCACAGGCCACGGATTGCACCGGCTGCCGGGGCTCACGCAGCATCAGGGCTTGTACCGCCATAAAGAGCCGCGCCGGATTGATATAGTGTTATCGCAGCAACGATAATTTGCGCGGATGCCAAGATTCTCCTCGGACGTTTTCCATCCACGCTCCGTGCGGACATCAGGGGCTAGCCATGCGGTTCGTTCGTAAAATCCATTCGCTCGAACGGGAAATCGTCTTCCATGACGCCTCCGAGAGGCGGCTGTTCTGGCGCAGCTCGGCAATCAGCCTGCGACCGCTGGCCGTCTGGGTGCAGGTGTTCGGCATCGTGGGCTGGATGTTGTCGCGCGTCTTCGCGAGCCCCGGCGCCGCGTTCGACCGAACGGAGACGGTCGTCGCGCTGGCCGGCATGCTGATGGGTTCGGCCACGACGTATTTCTCCCGTCACGTCGTGCTCAATTCGCTTGGCTGTTTCGTCTGTGCCGTCGCCGTTGCGTTTGGCTTTCACAGCAATGCGAGCGGCACACCGAATCCCGAGGTGTGGGTCATGCCCATGGGCATTCTGATTACCGTCGGCATGGCGCCGGTGTTTGCCGATTACTTCAGTTATCTGGCGAGTGCGATTGCGGCGTGGCTCATCCTGTCTTATGGCCGGGGCGAATTCATCATGCATTCGCATGACTCCGGCTGGATCATTCTGTTCATTTTCGCCGGGACAGCGCTGGGCCTGCTGCTCAACTTCCTGTTCGTGCGGGAACGGAAGCGGACATTCCTCGTACAGCGAGAGCTGATCAAGCTCGCGTTCAAGGATGCGCTAACGGGCATCGACAATCGCCGCAGCCTGATGGAGGCCATGCAGGATTATCACGCGCGTTCGGCAAGCAACGACTTCTATTTTCTGCTGATCGATATCGACGACTTCAAACGCATCAACGATACCTCGGGCCATGACGTTGGCGACGAGGTGCTGGTGGCCGTCGCCTCAATCATCGACCGGCATGCGCAGACGCATGCTCGCGGCCGTCTTGGCGGTGAGGAATTCGGCGTTGTGTTCACGGGGGAAGAAGCGGCGGCGTGCGCTCTCGCCAGGCAATTGTGTGAGAGCGTGGCGAAGCTGCGTATTTCAACGCATGTCGTGACGATCAGTATCGGCATATCGCGGTTCAGCGACGCCATGAGTCTTGCGGAAATTTTCAAGGTGGCTGACCAGGGTCTCTATGAAGCCAAGCGGCATGGCAAGAATCGATATGTTCTGGTTTCCTAAATAATGAAATGATGCATCGCCATGCGATGCATCGGAGCCGGGAATCTCGTCAATGAAAAAAACCTATTGCACCGATAGCGTGACCGATCATGAAACCGGCATGACGGTGCCGTAATCTCTGCGGCTGATGCCATAAAAAAGATTCTTCAGAAGATGGAATGATTTCTCGACGACTGTGTTTGCCCCTATGTCTGTCCTCAAACACATCAAACACTTGTCGGAGAAACTCTCATGAAGTTGAATTCGTTGGTTCTTGCCGCTCTCACCTGTGCCTCGCTGCTGGGCGCCTCGACGTCATTCGCGCAGGACAGCACCGCTGTTCCGTCCGGCCCCGTCAAGAATATCGTGCTGGTTCACGGCCTGTTTGCAGACGGTTCGAGCTGGGCGAAAGTAATCCCGCTGCTGCAGGCGAAGGGCTATCACGTCACGGCGGTGCAGAACCCCACGACCTCGCTCGACGCGGATGTAGACGCCGTCAAGCGCACGCTGGCTCAGCAGGATGGCCCGACGCTGCTGGTGGCGCATTCTTACGGCGGTATGGTGATCAGCCAGGCTGGTGACGATCCGAAGGTAACCGGCCTTGTCTACATTGCCGCGCGCGCACCGGATGCGGGTGAAGACTACCCGGCGCTGACGAAGAAGTATGCGCCGGCGCCGGCATCGGCGGGACTGCAATGGTCGGCTGACGGCTACGGCAAGCTCTCCGAGCAAGCCTTCGTCAACGACTTCGCCGGCGACCTGCCGAAGGAAGAAGCGGAAACGTACTACGCGGTTCAGCAGCCGATCGGCAAGGCCATCACCATGGCGAAGACCACCGTCGCCGCATGGCACGACAAGCCGACCTGGTACGCGGTGTCGACCGAAGATCGCACCATCAATTCGGATCTGGAGCGCTTCATGGCGAATCGCATGCACGCGCATACGATCGAGATCAAGTCGAGCCACGTGTCGCTCATCTCGCATCCGGCCGAGGTGGCGAACCTGATCCTCGAAGCGGCCGCCGCGCAGAAGTAATGAAGGGTTGACGTCGCTTGAGCCGCCTGGGTCAGGCGACGTCTAGATGGACCTTCAGCATGTCGATCAGCGCCCGCACCTTCGGCGATGTATGTTTGCCGGGCGGCAGTAGCGCATGAATTGCGAGGGGCGCGGTCGACCAGTCCGCATACACGCGCTCCAGCCGCTGGATGCCCTTGCTAACCGCCGTTTTGCCAATCCCGAGCCGCTCCGCGGCCCGCGTCAACGAACCGGTTTCGACGACCGCGATAAAGATCAGAAGATGTTCGAACGTCAGATTGCGGAGTTCGGATCGGAGCTCGGACATTAGGCTGCCACGTGGTGATTAAAGCAAAACGCGAATTCGAAGAGCTTGCTAGCAGATCTTGCCTGAGTCTATGGTTTAAACGGGCTTGTGCGCAACGATTTTTCAAGGCCGAGTTCGACGGTCTGCGGCGCTTACACCCATCTAAAACGTTTCCTTGCTCGGCCGATGCACGGGCCTACCGCATCGGGGCCCGGTCAATGCCCAGCAAATCAAGTTGTAGAAACGCGAGGTCGACGTATCTATTTTTTGCCCGGCTTTCATTGACGTCTCTAGCGACGAAGAATTGAGCTTCGTACTGCACGAACTCGACGGTTGACAACGTAGTCGTGACCTGAGGTTGTGGGTCACGCACGATATCTTCGTACTCAAACGCGGCGCGTTCCAACGCCGCTATGACCATTCCCGGGCGTATGTCAGGTCTCAGTTGCACCCTCACGATGATGCCGCGCAAAGGCGTAGCGACACTCGTATTGATGAATCTCGCTTTGGCGAGGGCGCTGTTGGGAACAATCGCGACGCTGCGCTCGACAGTCAGCAGATGTGTCGCACGCCAGTTCGTTTCAATGACACGCCCTTCGAGCGATGCGTCAACGGCTATCCAGTCACCGAGCCGGTATGGGCGGCTCAGGTTGAGAAGAAGTCCACAAAACGCGTCTCCCAGCGCACTTTGCAACGCCAGACCTGCAACGATAGCAACCGCTCCGGATGTGGCAAGTAGCGCGCCGACGGGCAGGCCGAAAACCTTGCTGCTGACCTCGAGCGCGGCGAGTAGATAGGCCCCTGTCGTCGCCAGGTCCTGCACCAGGCGCTCACGCTCGGGATGTTGACTGATGCGCAGCGTCGCACGCGCCACGCTATTCACAATCGCGGCACATCCGAACCACCAGAAACAGACAAAGATCTGCTCCGCGCCGTGCTTTGCCGCGGAGCCCGAGCTGCCCAGCGCCTGATTCGGATAAATGCCGGCATGCAGGAGCGTAGCCGTGAACAGGGCGAAAGCCAGCACGCGTACCGCTGCGCGTCCGAAAGGCACCTTGAGTGGAGGCACGTTCAACGCGGCGATCACCACGCCGGCGGCCGTGCCAGAAATCAACAGCGGATTGATGGTTGCAAACATGAATCGTCCCTCGGCCACTCGGGGCCTCACGGTGCATTGCTACGAGTGTTACGTCGTTTGGCGTGTCCATGTGCGCTGCCGACACGATGCGTCGCAGTCTAGGAAAAATGTCTGCGACTGCCCATAGCAATGCCAGGAAAGTCATTGTTGTCTGAATGAGCAACGATCAGGCCGATTTCCTCCAACGCCGCGCCAGAGCGGGCTTGCAACGAATTTCCCAGCGCGGGGTGAAAGCCGTTGCCGCTTCGTGGCAGAGAAACAGAAGCGGATGTCCGAACACCGCATCGAGCGACAAATAGACTTCGTTCGCTGATTCGCGCCGGACTCGCTTCAAGGTCCGGCACATCGTGACGACTTCTGCGCTTGCGCCGACATCCGGCAGGCGAGTCCGGTCGTCATTCGGACAACTCAAAGGATTGGAAGCCATGTGGATAGTCAACATTGCGCTGCGAAGGCCGCTGACGTTCATCGTCGCGGCGATTCTCATTCTATTAGCCACCCCCTTCGTCTTGCTCAAGATGCCGACGGATATCTTTCCGGATATCGACATCCCCGTAGTAAGCATTATCTGGAGTTACAACGGGCTTAACGCCAATGACATGGCGCAGCGGATCGTGACGGTCAGCGAGCGCAGCCTGACGACGACGGTCAACGATATCGACCACATCGAATCGCAGTCGCTCGCCGGCGTTGGCGTCATCAAGCTGTATCTTCGTCCGAACGCGAGCGTGCCGATGGCCGTTGCTCAGGCCGTGGCGAACGTGCAGCAGACGCTTCGGTCGTTGCCGCCTGGCACGACTGCGCCGCTGGTCATTAAATATTCGGCGTCGAGCGTGCCTATCATTCAACTCGGGCTCTCCAGCGACACGCTCTCGGAGCAACAGCTTAACGACCTGGGCATGAACTTTCTGCGCCCGCAACTCGTGACGATTCCGGGCAGTGCCGTTCCCTATCCTTATGGCGGCAAGTCCCGCGTCATCGCCGTGGATCTGGATACGCAGGCGCTTCTTGCAAAAAATATGACGCCGGCGGATGTGGTCAATGCGGTCAACGCGCAGAACCTGATCCTGCCGTCAGGCACCGCGAAATTTGGCCCCACCGAGTTCCAGGTGAACACCAACGGTGCGCCCGAAGCGGTATCGGAGCTCAACGACATTCCTGTCCGCACGAAGAGCGGCTCGACCACCTACCTGAGTGAGGTCGCTCACGTGCGGGATGGTTTCTCGCCGCAGACGAACGTTGTTCGGCAGGACGGCCGACGTGGCGTGCTGCAGCCCATTCTGAAAAATGGCTCGGGTGCTTCCACGCTGCAAATCGTGAGCGATCTCAAGTCGATGTTGCCTCAAGCAGCGGCGTCGTTGCCGAAGGACCTGCGCATTACGCCTTTGTTCGACCAGTCGGTGTTCGTCAAGAGCGCGATTAGCGGGGTCATCCGCGAGGCAGTCATTGCCGCGGCGCTGACAGCAATGATGATTCTGATGTTTTTGGGTAGCTGGCGGAGCACGGTGATTATCGCGGTGTCGATTCCGTTGTCGATCCTGTCGTCAATCATCATGCTAAGCGTGTGCGGACAGACGATCAATCTGATGACCCTGGGCGGCCTCGCGCTGGCGGTGGGCATTCTGGTGGACGACGCCACGGTGACGATCGAGAACATCGAACGTCACCTTCATCTAGGCACGCCGCTTGAAGAGGCGATTCTGACCGGAGCGGGCGAGATTGCCGTGCCCGCGCTCGTTTCGACGCTGTGTATCTGCATTGTGTTCGTGCCGATGTTCTTCCTTAGCGGCGTCGCGCGTTTCCTTTTCGTTCCGTTGGCCGAGGCCGTGGTGTTCGCGATGGTGGCGTCCTACATTCTGTCGCGCACGCTGGTCCCGACGCTCGTCAAGTATCTGATGGCCGGAAATACGCATAGTCATACGGAGACGAACGACAACCTGTTTCATCGCATTCAGCGTCGCTTCGAATCGGGTTTCGAAAGTCTCCGGTCAGGTTACGTCGGGGTGCTGGAAGCGGTGCTGGCAAATCGCCGGGTGTTCGTGACGATATTTCTGGGTCTATGTGTTCTCTCGTGTGCACTGTTTTTGACGCTTGGACGTGACTTCTTCCCCGGCGTCGATTCAGGTCAGATTCGCCTGCATATGCGTGGCCCCACCGGAATGCGTATAGAGGAAACGGCCAAGCTGGCGGACCAGGTCGAGGGGACGATTCGTGACGTGGTGCCGGCCGGTGACCTGCAGACCATTCTCGACAATATCGGCCTTCCGGTCAGCGGTATCAATCTCGCGTACAGCAACGGCGGCACCATTGGTAATTCGGATGCCGAAATTCTCGTGGCGCTCAAGACCGACCACAAGGGTCGCACCAATGACTACATCCGCAAACTGAGAGCGGAGCTTCCGAAGCTGTATCCGGGCGCCGAATTCTTTTTCCAGCCGGCGGACATGGTGACGCAGATTCTGAACTTCGGCTCGCCCGCAGCGATCGACGTGCAACTCGCGGGAAATGACACCGCCAAGCTGCGTACCATTGCAGACCAGCTCGCCTACAAGATGAAGCGGATTCCCGGTGCTGTCGACGTCCACGTTTATCAACTCGACAACAACCCCGGCATTAATCTGCGCATGGACCGCACCGGCATCCAGCAGGTTGGACTGAATGCGGCGGATGTGGCTGGAAACATGCTGTATTCGCTGAGCGGCAGCTTCCAGACCTCGCCGGCTTTCTGGCTGAGCAAAAACGGCGTCGTCTACAACGTCGCAGTTCAGTCGCCGCAATATCGCATCAACACGCTCGACGACCTGATGCGCACGCCCGTTTCCCATGCAGGATCCGGGTATCCGGAGCAGCTCCTCGGCAACCTCGTGAATGTGACGCCGTCGATCGAGCCCGCGGTGGTTTCTCATTACAACATCACACCGACCGTCGACATCTACGCGGACGTTGATGGACGCGATCTCGGCTCGGTGAGCGCCGCAATCGGCAAGCTCGTCAAGGCGGCCCAGCCGGGCCTGCCGCGCGGGGCCCGTGTGACGCTGCGCGGCCAGGTGCAAACCATGAACTCGTCGTTTGTCGCGGTGGGCGTAGGTCTGGTAATGGCCATCGTGCTGGTGTATCTGCTTATCGTCGTGAACTTCCAGACATGGGTCGATGCGTTCGTCATCATCACCGCATTGCCGGCGGCGCTCGCAGGCATCGCCTGGATGCTGTTCTTCACCGAAACGAGTCTGAGTGTGCCCGCTTTGATGGGCGCCATCATGACCATGGGCGTCGCGACGGCAAACAGCATCCTGCTGGTGTCGTTCGCCCGTGAACGCATGGCGGCGGGCTGCGACGCATTAGCGGCCGCCTACGAAGCCGGCGCCACAAGGATCCGGCCTGTGCTGATGACGGCGCTCGCCATGATCATCGGAATGATTCCAATGGCGCTTGGTCTGGGCGACGGTGGCGAACAGAACGCGCCGTTAGGGCGTGCCGTTATCGGCGGCCTGCTGTTCGCCACGTTCTCGACTCTGCTTTTCGTGCCTTCTGTATTCGCCTTGCTCAACGGTAAACGCAAACCCAATTCCGCCGTCACCCCGGCAACTGGAGAATGACCATGTCTGATATTGAACAATCTGCCGCGCCGGTCTCGCACAATCCGTCAACCCGCGCACATGCGGCACCTGTGAAGAAAGCATCCAGGATGGCCGTCGTAGTAGGGATAGCATTCGTTGTCCTTGGCGCAAAGACCCTGCGGGACCGCGAGGCGCATGCCAATGCCTTGCAAAACACGACAACCGAAATCTCGCAGCAGTACGTGACCGTGGTGAAGCCTTCGGCGACGCCGGCCCTGAGAAAGGTCACGCTTCCAGGAACACTGATGGGACAGACCGAATCGCCAATCTATGCGAGAAGCACGGGCTACGTCGCGCACTGGTACAAAGATATTGGCGACACGGTGAAGCAGGGCGAACTGCTCGCCACCATCGAGACGCCGGAGGTGGACCGGCAGTTGAGCCAGGCCGAGGCAAACCGGCAACAGGTTCAGGCTAGTCTTGGGCTCGCCGTGACCTCGGCCAAACGCTGGGAAACGCTTCGCTCGCACGACGCAGTCTCTCAGCAGGAACTCGACGAAAAGCAGAGCACGCTGGCGCAGTCGCAGGCGGACCTCGCTGCTGCGAATGCCGAAGTGGGCCGGTTGCAGGAACTCGAGCGTTTCAAAAGCGTGGTTGCACCCTTCTCCGGGGTGATTACGCGCCGCAATATCGATGTGGGCGCACTCGTCGACGCGGGCTCCGAGGGTCCAGGCAAAGAACTGTTCATGCTTGCCAGGATCGACATGCTGAAGACCTACGTTTACGTTCCCGAATCGTATTCCCAGCGTATTCACGCGGGACAGCAGGTCAAGGTCACGCTGGCAGAGCTGCCGGGTCAGACATTCTCCGGCACAGTGGCGCGCACGTCGGACGCCATCGATACGACGACACGATCGATGCAGATCGAAGTGGACCTGCCGAATCCGGCGGGCGTGCTCAAGCCTGGCGCATATGCCGACGTAGAGCTTGATTTGCCGTCTTCCGGTGCGGCGGTGATTCCTGCCAACACGCTGCTGTTTCGCGCTGAGGGGCTGCGCGTCGCCGTGGTGGGAGCGGATGGCATCGTGCGTCTTCGAGCGGTGACCGTGGGCGAAGACTATGGAACCACGCTGCAGATCGTTCAAGGCATTGCTCCCAACGACCGTCTGGTGCTGAATCCGCCCGATTCGCTCGAAGACGGACAGCATGTTGCCGTTCGATAGGAGACAGCCATGAAACTTCCTATCGGGCAGTTGACTGCTTGCGCCGTGGCGATTCTGTGTGCCGGATGCGCTGTGGGTCCAGACTACGTTCGTCCAACCGTACCGACGCCCGCCGCATGGCAACCGCAGGCGCCGTGGTCTGCCGCAAACCCAGAGGACACCAAAGTAAAAGGTGACTGGTGGACCCTGTTCGACGACTCTGCGCTCGACCAGCTCGAGCAGAAAGCCGCGTCAGCCAATCCGACGTTGAAGGCGGCATTCGAGCACTACGCGCAGAGCGAGGCCGAATTGGGTGAGACCCGCTCGGCCGAGCTTCCGTCCGTCGGTGTAGGCGCAAACGCAAGCCGTGGGCGAATTTCGGCCAACCGGCCACTCCTCAGTTACGGCGTGCCCAATACTTCGACGGTGCAGAACGACATTCAGGTCGGCGTGCAGGCCAGCTACGAGGTCGACCTTTTCGGCCGCGTGCGGCGCGAGGTAGAAGCCGCAAAGGCCGGGACGGAACAATCGGCCGCCGACTTCCAGAACATGCAGCTGGTCGTCGCAGCGGGTGTCGCGACAACTTATTTTGAAGTGCGGGAACTGGACGAGGAGATGAGCGTGGTCCAGTCAATGGTCGACTACGAGGCGAAGGCGCTGGCGTTCGTGCAGCATCGCTATCAGGACGGCGATGCGTCGGGGCTCGACCTCTCACAGCAGCAGGCGCAACTCGACGCGACCAAAACGCAGCTTGAACTGCTGAAAGACCAGCGTGCGCGCAATGTGCATGCATTGGCGACGCTGACAGGCACGCCGGCGCCGGACTTCGCTCTTGAGGCAGGCGTGCTGCCGGCAAAGATTCCCGTCGTGCCGGTTGGCGTGCCTTCCGAACTGCTGCAGCGCCGCCCCGACATTGCGTCGGCTGAACGCGCGGTAGCCGCGGCGAACGCGAAGATCGGCGTTGCTCGCAGCGCGTACTACCCGAATATCGTCCTCAGTCCCTCTATTGCGTTTGAATCGGTGGCGGGTGGGTCGCTGTTCACGGCTTCCAGTCTGTTGTGGTCGTTGGGTGGCAGCGCTGTTCAGAACGTCTTCGAGGGCGGCAAGATCGCGGCCATGAACCGGTTTGCCGAGGCCGGTTACAGGGCGACGGTTGACGACTACTCCGCCACGGTCCTTAAAGCGTTCCAGGAAGTGCAGGATGGAATGTCGAGCATGAATTACCTCGGCTCCGCTTCCAACGACGCCACGCGTGCGACCGCAAGTGCCGACCACGTGCTGTCCATCGCCACCGAACGTTACAAAGACGGCCTCGCCAATTATCTCGACGTGATCGACGCGCAACAGTCACTGCTTGCGCAGGAGCGGCTGGCAACCGGCATCCATGGCCAGCAGCTCGAGCAGTGCGTCTTCCTCATCAAGGCGCTCGGCGGCGGCTGGCAGCGCGGGGTTCCCACGCTTGCCGAAGGGCAAACGGGTACGCCGGATTCCGGCGTCAGATAACCGTATTGATGAAACCGGACATCGCTTCAGGGATCTGTGAACCTGGCAGAAACTCGGAAGTGATTGTCCGCCCGGCGCCTCTCAACTGGATAGCATGACATTGAGGCCCAACGCAATCCATCTGGAGCGAGCAACCTGTAATGGTTCTTGCCGCGCCGAACAATTTCGGCCGGTCGCTGCAGAAAGACAAATGGAGACTGAAATGACGGACTTATCTCACCTCGACAGCATCGTTGACGACCCCGATTCGATTACTGAAGTCGTATTAAAGGCCATGAGCGAGACGGACGATGCGCGATTGAAGCAAATCGTCGACGCTCTCGTGCGCCATGCCCATGCGTTTTTTCGTGAGATTCGACTGACCGACCCGGAATTTGAAAAGGGGCTCGAATTCGTTAAGGCCATTGGTCAAGCGACGGTGGACGATCATAACGAAGTGGTGCTGTGTGCGGACGTGCTTGGCTTTTCGACGCTCATCACCCTGCTTAACACGGCAGACAGAACTAACCGTACTCCCGGTGCGCTTTTGGGGCCGTTCTATCGGGGCAATTCACCCGAGTATGCGGACGGCGACAGCATCGTTGCAGCGGGTTCGCCCGGCGCGCCGCTTTTCGTTCGATGCCGCGTAGTCAACACGGCTGGTGAAGCGGTCAAGAACGCGGTCGTCGATGTGTGGCAGGCCTCGCCGGTCGGACTGTACGAGAACCAGGATCCCGAGCAGCCCGACATGAACCTGCGCGGACGTTTTCATACGGACGCCGACGGGTTCTTTCGCTTTCGTTCGGTCCGCCCAGCCGGCTATCCTGTGCCAACCCACGGCCCCGTGGGGAAACTGCTGGAGAGCCAGCATCGCCATCCATACCGCCCGGCACATATCCATTTCGTCATCATCGCGGACGGTTACGAGACGCTCGTCAGTCAGGTCTTTGCCGACGATTCGGAACATCTTGGCTCGGACGTCGTGTTTGGTGTGAACCGCGCCCTGGTCGGCAAATTCCTGGCTCATGAGGATGGCAAGGCGCCGGCCCTCGACGTCAGCGGCCTTTACTACACGCTGGAATACGAATTTGTCGTGGCGGAGGGTACCCCGACCTATCCGACCCCACCCATCAAATAACACCGGAGAGAACGATGTCAAACCTTCTTCAAGGGAAAGTAGCCGTGATCCTTGGCGGCACTGGCGGAATTGGTGTCGCGACGGCTAAACGCTTCGCTGCGGCGGGCGCATCGGTGGTCGTTTGCGGTCAGCGTGATAACGGCAAGGCGGAGCGTGTCGTCCAATCGCTCCCCGGCCAGGGACATATGGCGAAGCGGGTGACCATCACGGACAGTGAGTCACTTTCGCGGTTGGCGAATGAGGTTCGCGCGCAATATGGTCGAACCGACATCCTTATCAACACCGCGGGTTTCACAAAGCCCGTTAAACACGCCGATCTCGACGCGCTGACCGACGACCTCATTGATGAAATCATGAGGGTCAACTGGCGTGCACAGTTTGCTGCAATCCGTGCCTTCCGTTCGCTTCTGGACGAAGCCGGCGACGCACTTGTTGTCAACGTCTCGTCCATTTCCGCAACGACGGGTGTGGGCAGCAACATTGCCTACTGCGCAGCGAAAGCAGGGCTCGATGTGATGGCGGCTTCGCTAGGGCGAGCCCTGGCGCCACGCATTCGGGTGCTAAACGTAGCGCCTGGCGTAGTGGATACGAGCTTCGTGCCGGGGCGCGGAGCCGACTTCAACGACAAGGTCGCGGCTACGACCCCGCTCGGGCGCATAGGCACTCCAGAAGACATTGCGGATGCAATCGAAGCATGCGCGACACATCTGAAATTCAGCACCGGTGTGACCATCGTTGTCGATGGCGGCCGGCGTCTCGGTTGAACGATTCAAGGTTAATCATGCACGCACGCAAAACCATCATCACCTGTGCCGTCACGGGCAATCTGACGAAGCCGGAACAACATCCGGGACTGCCTGTCACGCCCCGGCAGATTGCAACTGCCGCGCTCGAAGCTGCTCAGGCCGGCGCCGCCGTTGCGCATATTCATGTACGCGATCCGGCAACGGGACGCCCGTCGATGCACGTTGAGCTGTATCGCGAGGTCATCAAGCTCATTCGCGAAGTCGACACGGAACTGATCATCAACCTCACCACGGGGCCAGGCGGGCGTTTCATTCCGTCGGACGACGACCCGAAAATTGCTGCACCCGGCACGACCTTGCTGCCGCCGGAGAAGCGCGTCGAACACATTGCGGCGCTTCGCCCGGACATCTGCAGCCTCGATCTCAACACGATGAATTCGGGCGGCGATGTCGTCATTAATACTCCTAAGAACGTGCGCCGGATGGCCCAGGTGATTCGCCAGGCCGGTGTCAAACCAGAGCTTGAGATTTTCGATTCGGGCGATCTGCATCTGGCGCTGGATCTCATCAAGGAAGGGGTGCTGGACGGTCCCGGTTTGTGGACATTCGTGATGGGGGTGAAATACGGCTTCGCCGCCACACCGGAGACGATGCTGTATGCACGTAACTTCCTGCCGCAGGGTGCGGCATGGTCCGCATTCGGAATCGGACGTGCGGAGTTTCCTATCGTCGCGCAGGCGTGGTTAGCGGGTGGTCATGTCAGGGTTGGTCTGGAAGACAACATTTACATCGCGAAAGGCGTGCTCGCCGGGAGCAATGCTGCGCTCGTGGCGCGGGCTCGTGACATTGTGTCGTCGCTCGGCGGTGAAATCGCAACGGCCGCGGAAGCTCGCGAAATACTGGGGTTAAAAAAATGAGCGAACAATGGGACGGAAAGCAATTCGGTACACCGTCGGTACACAAATCAGTCTTTGTGGCGCGTGGCGTGTCCATTATCGGCGACGTGCTGGTTGGGGAAAAAGCGTCAATCTGGTTCAACGCTGTGCTGCGAGGCGATGTCCAACGTATCGTGGTGGGCGCCAGGACAAACATTCAGGATGGCTGCATTCTGCACGGCACCACTAACGGCGCGCCGACGCTGGTAGGCAGTCAGGTCACCGTTGGGCATGGCGCAATCCTTCATGCATGCACGATCGAAGACAGAGCGTTTGTTGGATTCGGCTCGCGGGTTCTGGACGGCGCGATCGTGCGTACAGGTGGGATGCTGGCAGCGGGGGCCGTACTGACGCCGGGCAAAGTCGTGGGCTCGGGGGAACTGTGGGCGGGAAATCCAGCGCGCCTGCTGAGAAATCTGACCGAAGAAGAAATCGCTGGCATTGTGGTTGCTGCTGAACGCTACGTGACACTCGGGGAGCGGTATGTGTTTTCCAAACCCGTCGTCATGCACTTCTAGTGGTCTAGTGGTCGCGCACGTAGTGAAATGGTTGCGGCGTGTATTCAGACGGAGCGACATCGGGCGCAGGGACTCCAGCCGAATCCCTGGCGCTCGATGTCCGATGCGATATGGGACCTTGCCGCTCGGACTGGCTGTCTACCACGGCGCCGCTGAAGTCGCGCCCGGGGTTGGGCCGGCCTCTATATGCGGTCAAACCTCTTCGCTTGTTGCTGACTCGTCCGCCAACTTTTCGTCCGCGCAGAACTCGCTGGGTGAGGTTCCGAGTTCGCGGCGGAACATGTCACTAAAGCTGCTTGGACGATAGCCGAGAGCACGGGCAACGGCACTTACCGACTGGCCCTCAGCCAGCTTCGAAACCGCAATGGCTAGCTGGACCTGTCGCCTCCATTCCGCAAAGCCGATACCGAGCGAGCGTGAAAAAAGACGCGCGAGCGTTCTGACGCTTGCGCCGACGGAGGCCGCATGTTGCTCGAAGCTGATATCCACCGACGGATTCTCTATCACGGCTCGGCAAAGCACATCCAGTCTGCGATCGGACTCATCGGGCAGGGGAATCCGCAGCGAATAGCGGTTCGCATTCCCCAGTTCGAGCGCGGCGAAACGATAGGCTATATCCAGGTACTCCTCATTTCTTTCAGTCTCCCGCTCTGCAATCGTGGTGATGAGTTCGCGAAGAAGGCCGTTGATTTCGAAAACATCGGCCTGTCTGCTCAGATGCTGCACATCACTCTCGCGCAGATACAGGTTGCGCATCTCGACTGCACTCATCATACGGATGGAGTGCACCGTGTTCGGGGGTAACCATACGGCACGCTGAGGGGGCACTACCAGCGCTTCGCGGCCGACCTCGACCCACATCACACCGGCTACCGCGTAGAGGACCTGAGCCCAGTCGTGGGAGTGCGGGTCGATACGCAGTCCGCGTGGGTAGGGTCGCGCCAACGATTTGCCGCGGCCGGATTCGTCGGACAGGTCAGGAGGCACTGCTTGGGACATAGTCGTCAATCCACAGGTTGTTGCGCGAAAGTTGAATGCCGATACTCAAACCACTTATTACATTAGCGCAATTGGTGCTGCAGCGCGACCTTCCTGGAACGGGTTGCTCTTTCACTCGTCGCTGCAGGTGTCTGTCGGCTTTCGGCCTTAGTTGCCTGTTTGACAAGGAACACTTCCTGAATCGTGCGTGCCGACAGGACCCCTTGCCGTAGTAACATTTGCGAACGATTGCATGGAGCCAGAGACAAAAATGAACGTCACGCGGTTTGCTGCGGCACCCGAGTATTTTCCCGAGAATCACTTCATGATGCGCTGCCTGCGACTGCAGGGTCATGAGGCGGGACCCGCTAGCGATCTGTGGATGGGTGTATCCGTTATTTCTCCGGGGGGCAATACCTCTTTGGACGCATCTGCGGTAGAGAAGCATTATGTGGTGCTCGAAGGCTCTGTGACCATCACGACGGAGGAAGGCGAAGTGGAACTCAGTCGCCACGACTCTTGCCGTATCGCGCCAGGGGAAAGTCGCAAGCTGGAGAACCGCACGGACAGTGTGGCGGCGATCCTGCTGGCCATGCCACTATCTAAGCGCTGACGGCAAGGGGCTTGCCTCTGGTCGCATACCCTTAGCCGATTCGCGGAAGTGGTCGACGGCCATATCGACGAATGCCTTGACTTTCAGCGGCAGAAATTTTCGATTCGAATAAACGATGCGAAATTCGCGGTCGGGCAGGCTGTACTCGGGCAAGAGACGCGTGAGTTTTCCAGTGCGGATGTCGTCTTCGACGAGATACGCGGATAGCGTTGCAATGCCTAACCCCGCCAGAACGCACTCGCGGACCATCCCGATGTTGTTGGTGTAGAGCGTGGGTTTGGGCGCGGCGCTGACAGCGGTTCCATCAGGTGCATTGAATACAATTTCGTCCGTAGCCTGCGAGGTACGGAATGAAACGTAAGGATGGCTTATCAAATCGGTGGGGTGCGCCGGCGCGCCGTTCCTGGCTATATAGTCGGGCGATGCGCAGGTGTAGTAGTCGGTCGATGTCAGATGTCTTGAGACGAGGGTCTGCGCCGTCACATGGCGGGCCGCGAGAATGCCGAGGTCGAACTCCTCCTCGATGAGGTCGACCGCCCGGTCGACCAGAGCAAGGTCGACAATCACATTGGGATACTCACGTTGGTAGGCGCTCAGTATCGGCCCTAGCTGACGCATTGCAAATAGTGCAGGCGCGACAATCCGAAGTCGACCGGACGTGCTGATCGCATTCGTCGATAGCATCGAATACGTTTCTTCCACTTCGCCCAGTATTTGCCGGCAGCGGTCAAGGTAGATGCGGCCGGCCTCGGTCATCGACATCTTTCGTGTGGTCCGTTGAAGCAAGCGCGTTCCGAGATGTTCCTCCAACTCGGTGATGACCCGGCTGATGCGCGGAACGCCCATCTCCAGTGTCTCGGCTGCGTGCGCGTAGCTATTTGCTTCCGCTACCTTAACGAATACTTTCATCGCTGTCAGTACGTCCACCATCACCTCGCGTTGGTTTTCCTATCGGCGGCAGCCCTTGGCTGGCTCAGTACGCACTGTATCGCCACCCCGTCCCGTTGATGAGACAGCTACTTTCGAATTTCGGACATGTCGTCATTAATGCTCGCAATAACCTAAGGCCACCTCTGCGTCCACCGGCGTTCGTATTCCATGGTTTGAAAATGTGCGATGAGAAACTCAGTGAACGCGCGGACCTTTGACGAGATGTATTTGCGGTTCTGGTACGCGATATTGATTTTCAACCAGGGTAAATCCCATTCCTCAAGCAGCGGAACAAGCCGGCCGGCGATGACTTCGTCGTGAATGATGTACACGGGCTGGATCACGATACCGAGCCCGTTGAGTCCGGCTTTGACGATGACCTGTCCTTCATTGGACTCCAGCACCCCGCTAATTTTCACGGTGCGAGTGTCGTGGCCCCTTGAGAAGGTGAGTTCGTAAGGATTGTTCGCCAATGTGTAGACCAGAAATTGGTGTCCCTCAAGCTGCTCAAGCGTGCGGGGTGTTCCAAAGTTCGCAAGGTACTCGGGCGAAGCGGCAAGTATGCGGCGCGTTTCAGCAAGGCGCCGTATCACGAGTCCGGAGTCTGCTTCGTGCTCGCGCGTGCGGATTGCAAGATCGATGCCGCTTTCAATCAGATCAAAGTAGCGATTCGCTGCGGTGACCGCAACCTTTAGCTTGGGATATTGCTCGGAGAAGTCCGGCAGAAGCGGCGCAATTATCTGCGAGCAGAATGACACGGACGCCGTGACCCGTAACGTCCCGACCGGGCTTAGAAGGGCAGAGCTGACGAGCGCTTCGGCTTCTTCCATCTCCGAGGCGATATTCCGGCAGCGCCGATAGAACTCCTCGCCGACTTCGGTCAGGAACAGACGCCGCGTATTGCGCTCGACGAGTCGCGCGCCAAGTCGCTGTTCAAGGTTGGCGAGATGCCGTCCGGCGGCGGAGGTCGAAAGCCCTAGCTGTTCCGCAGCTTTCGAAATGCTTCCTCTCTCAGCTGTCTGAACAAACAGCTCGAGTTCGACCCACTTGTCCACTGATGTCTCCTGTTTCCCGCGTTGCGGGATTATGTTTCCCGCTGCAAGCCTTTTTCGCCGGCCATTGGCAGACTATATTCTGACTCAAAGCAGATCAACATTGGAGACGTTATGCAAAATGTCGACGAGGACACGATCACCCAGATCGTGCTGGCCCGCCATGCCGAGGCTTCCAGCACCCGTCTCAAACAGATCATGACGAGCGTGGTGCAGCACCTGCACGCATTCGCGCGAGACGTTCAATTGTCGGAAGAGGAGTGGTTTCAGGGGATCCAGTTCCTGACCGAGGTTGGCCACATCACCGACGACAAACGCCAGGAATTCATTCTGCTGTCGGACACGCTCGGGCTATCGATGCTGGTCACGGCGCTTAACAATCGCAAACCGCGGGGATGCACGGAGTCGACGGTGTTTGGACCGTTCTTCGTCGAAGACGCACCCCATTACGAAAATGGCGCCGACGTGGGCAATGGCGCGAGAGGCGAACCTTGTTTCGTGACGGGACGGGTTACCGGACTTGACGGAGAGCCAGTGGCCAATGCCCGCGTCGATGTCTGGCAGGCAGACTCCGATGGCTTCTACGACGTCCAGTACGCTGGTACGCATGAAGCACATGGGCGCGGCACCCTGCGCAGCCAGGCCGACGGAACGTTTCATTTCCGCTCGATAACCGCCGAGTCGTACCCCATCCCGCACGACGGGCCGGTCGGCCGGATGTTGACGGCGCTGGGGCGGCATCCATGGCGCCCGGCGCACCTCCACTTCATGATCGACGCACCGGGATATGAACGGCTGATTACGCACGTGTTCAGATCCGGCGACAAGTATCTCGATTCAGATGCGGTGTTTGGCGTCCGTTCATCTCTCATTGCCGACTGGGAGCGGCATGAGTCGGGTACATCGCCGGACGGAATCGCGCATGACAGTCCTTTCAGCACGCTCGATTTCACGTTTGTCCTTAACCGGGTCAACGCAGGAACCGGCCGAAGCAGGTAACGGCTTTTGCTGCTTGCCGCGTACAGCAACCATCGCGCGAGCTTCGCGCTTTCATACGCATGAGGTGAGAGGGATCCGATGATCAAGCACATCGTGATGTGGAATCTCAAAGGCGACACGCCGGAGGACAAGGCCAATGTCGCGCGCAGTCTTAAAGCGGCCTTCGAAGGCCTGGTCGGCAAGGTTCCCGGCCTGCTGCACATGGAAGTCGGCGTGGATGTCAGCGGCGCCGACTATGCCTGCGACGTCGTGCTGTATTCGGAATTTGATTCGCACGAGTCGCTCGCAGCATACGCGCACCATGCCGATCACCTGCGGGTCAGACAGGAACTGGGCGACGTGCGAATTGCCAGGCATCAGGTTGATTACCACGCTACACCCGTCGCGGTCCGCGCAGTCGCCTGAGTCGCCCGTTGTATTGTCGGAGGAGACGTAAGATGAAACAAAAATTAATTCAAGGCGGTCATGTCATTTCAATGGACCCTCGCATTGGGTCGGGCGATTTATCCGTACTCCTGAATGGAACCCGGGTCGAAGCGGTAGGGGCGAAGTTGAATGCGCCTGACGCCGAGATAGTCGATGCGTCCGGGTGCATCGTGATACCTGGCCTCGTGAATGCCCACATGCACACGTGGCAGACGGCATTGCGCGGCATCGCGGCGAACTGGACCTTGCCGCAATATTTTCGTAGCGTTCATGCAGGGCTTGCGACACTCTTTTCGCCGGACGACATCTATATCGGCACCCTGGTCGGCGCATTAAACCAGCTTGACTGCGGCACGACGACGCTTGGAGACTGGTGTCACAACAATCCCACGCCAGCGCATACCGACCGTGCCATCGATGGGCTGATCGAAGCGGGCATTCGTAGCGTGTTTTTTCACGGATCGCCGAAGCCGGACCCCAAGCCTGGTCAGAGGCATTTCAGCGAAATCCCGCACCCCAGGGGGGAAGTGGAGCGTCTGATGCGCGAGCGCTTCGTCAATCAGGGCGACTTGGTCACTTTGGGTCTGGCTATCCTGGGGCCACACTATTCGACGTTTGAGGTATCGCTTCATGATTTTCTGCTGGCTCGAGAATTCAGGCTGGTGGCCAGCATGCACTGCGCCGGCCTCGACGCGAAAACACCCGACGGGTGGGAGCGTCTTGCGTCAGCAGGATTGCTCGATTCACGAACCAACGTCGTTCACGGCAATAACCTGACCAATGCGCAGTTGCGCATGATGCTCGATTGCGGCGTCACGTTTTCGCTCGCACCCGAAACGGAGATGCTGCAGGGCCATGGCCATCCGATTACGGGGCGTCTTCGAGATGCCGGCCGGGCGCCCTCGCTCGGCGTTGACCTGGAATCGTCGATCGCCGGCGACATGTTCACCGTCGCCCGAATGGCGCTTGCATCGCAAAGAGCGCTCGACAATGCAGCATCGAAAGCGTCCGACGGTCATTTACCGCCTACCTCGACATTGTCCTGCGACGACGCGCTCGCTTGGGTGACGATGCGCGGGGCAGAAGCGCTTGGACTGGCAGACGAAATCGGTTCGCTAACGCCAGGAAAACAGGCTGATGTCGTGCTGGTTCGCGCGGACACCATCAATATGCGTCCGCTTCATGATCCCGTCGCTACTCTGATCATGCAGGCGGCTGCGTCTAATGTGGACACGGTGCTGGTGGCCGGCGAGTTCCGCAAGCGTCATGGCCGGCTTATGCACCCGGCTGTCCAAAGCCTGCTGAACGAACTCGATCTCTCCGGGCGACGCATCGCCGGTGGTCTGAACGAACTGCTGGCTTCTCACTGAAGCATGCCCGCATATCTCCTCTGTCATTTGGGAGTCAGTCATGAGTGAAACGAAGCCGACCGTTCGGGTTGGATTCATCGGGATCGGCAACATGGGTCTGCCGATGTGCACCAACTTGCTGAAAGCCGGTTACGACGTCATCGCGTTCGACCGTGCGCAAGAGCGTCTCGATACGATTGTGTCGAGAGGCGCCACACGAGGGGATTCGATTGCTGACGTCGCTAGCCGGTCCGACGTCATCGTCACGTCCTTGCCGAATGATGTGACTTTCCGGGCGGTTTTATTGGGGGTCGAAGGTGTCATTGCAAACGCTCGCGCCGGCGCTGTCGTCATGGACACCAGCACGGTCTCTGCGGGCGTATCAGCCGAGGTAGCCGAGGCATCCACGTCCCGCCGGGTGCAGTATCTCCGGACGACCGTGTCGGGTAACGGGGTAGTGGCCGCTGCTGCCGCGCTTACGGTGATGGCATCCGGCCCGCGCGAAGCGTACGACTTTGCGTTGCCGTTGATTAACAAAATCGGCCGCCGCGCTTTCTACCTCGGTCAGGCAGAAGAAGCCCGGCTGATGAAACTAGCGGTGAATCTCATGATTTCAGTTTCTGCAGGAATGATTGGCGAGGCGCTAACGCTTGGACGTAAGAGCGGTCTCGACTGGTCAAAAATGCTCGACGTATTGGCATCAAGCCATGTTGCCTCGCCCATGGTGCTTTACAAGGTCCCGCCACTCAAAGACCGCGACTTCACCTCAACCATGTCGGCCATCACGCAGACCAAGGATGTCGACCTCATTCTCGACTGCGCCGCGCAAAGCCAGGTTCCGGTGCCTCTCACCTCCGCCGTGCGCGGCATGTTTCAGGGATTGATATCAATGGGTGGCGGAGAAGAGGACTACATCGCGCTCGTCAAGCATGTCGAAACGCTGTCGGGGGCGGTATGAGCGGCAATTCGAGCAATGTTGCCGCACTCAGAAGCGCTGCGTCTTATGGTGCCGGCAGCGGCAGGGGAGAGCGTGCTGCCGGCCGCCATCCGTCTGGTCTCGTTGATTCGGGCGCCGTGCATCCATTACTTGAACTGCGCAATATCGCCAAGCGGTTTCCGGGCGTGCGCGCGCTTGACGGAGTGACGTTCGCGGTACGCGCCGGTGAAGTGCACATGTTGCTAGGAGAGAACGGCGCGGGCAAATCCACCCTGATGAAAGTCATGAGCGGGGTGTATCGCGCGGATGAAGGCGAGTTTCTTCATAACGGCGCACCGGTTGAAATTAGCTCTCCGAAGGACGCGCAGGCGCTGGGTGTCGCAGTGATTTATCAGGAGTTTTCTCTCGTCCCGCACCTGGACATCGCACAAAACATGTACATCGGCCGGGAGTTTCGCGGCCGCTTTCCTGGAACCGTCGATAACAGAAAGGCACATATCGAGGCGAAGAAGGTGCTGGAACTGCTTGCCTTCGATGTCGACCCGCATACGCTAGTCCACAAGCTCGGCGTGGCCCAGCAGCAGATGGTCGAGATTGCCAAGGCCCTTTCGCAGAACGCGCGCATTCTCGTGATGGACGAGCCGACTGCGCCATTATCGGAACGGGAGACGGCGAATCTGTTTCGCGTCATCCGGATGTTGCAGGCACAAGGGGTCGCAATCGTCTACATCTCTCATCGCATGAGCGAGGTATTCGAGCTTGGCGACCGCATCACGGTTTTGCGCGATGGCCGAATGGTCGGCTCCGCGGTGCCGTCCGACACGACCCCTGGCGACCTCGTCCGCATGATGGTCGGGCGCGACGTCGACCTCACTTATGCGCGGACGTTTTGCGACCAACCAGGTGTGCCGGCACTGGTGATGCGTGGAGTGAGTTCGCCAAATGGGATTCATGACGTCGACCTTGAGGTGCGAGCGGGCGAAATCGTCGGTCTCGCCGGTCTGGTGGGGTCGGGCCGGTCTGAAGTGGCGCGGGCCGCTTTTGGCATTGATCCCGTGAGTGCAGGCGAAGTCGAAGTGTTCGGCAAGCGTCGCAAAGGCGAACCGTATGAGTCAGTGAAGCTCGGCATGGCGCTGATTCCCGAAAGCCGCAAACACGAAGGGCTCGCAGTGACACGTTCGGTGGGCGATAACCTGATGCTATCCGGGCTTGCAATGCGCTTTCCCGGCGGATGGTTTCGACCGCGTCTCGCCCGCAAGATCGCGCACGAGATGGTCGCAGACCTGCGCATTGCAACGCCGACCGTCACGCGACGAACCGCCGTACTGAGTGGCGGCAATCAGCAAAAGATCGTCATCGGCAAGTGGCTTGCGACAGGGGCGAAGCTGTTCATCTTCGACGAGCCGACGCGCGGCATCGATGTCGGCGCAAAGGCAGAGATCTTTGCGCTCATTGGCGAGCTGGTAAAAAACGGCGCTGCGGTGCTGATCATCAGCTCTGAATTGCTGGAAATCGTGCACGTGTGCGACCGCGCCTATGTGATGCGCGAAGGCAGGGTAGCGGGCCAGTTGAGCCGGGACCAGCTTTCTGAAGAGAACCTCCTGGCTTTGGGGATGCAAGATGCGTAACGTTCAGGGACTTGTCCAACCCGCGCACTGGACCGACGTGCCCGCGCGCGTACCCGGTGTGGCGTGGATGATGGCTGCCGTCATCGTGGTCTTTACCGCGTTGGACCGGCAGTTCATCGATGCAGCGAATTTGATGAACATCGGCTCGCAGTCGTCGATTCTGCTCATCATTGCTTTGCCGATGACGTTTGTCATTCTCACCGAAGGCATCGACGTGTCGGCGGGGGCGGTCGCGGCGGCCAGCAGCGTATCGCTCGGATGGGTGATGCAGGCGGGCGGCAACAGCGCCGTTGGAGTCACGGTGGCGCTGTGTGTCGGCGCGCTTTTCGGCCTGATCAATGGGACGCTGATTGCCTGGCTTCGTCTTCCACCCTTTGTCGTCACGCTGGGAACCATGGGAATGGCGCAGGGACTCGCGCTCATTCTGAGCGGAGGGCAGAGCATCACCGGGATCGGGACGCTCATCCCCGCGCTGTATAACAATTCTGTGCTCGGCGTTCCGGCTCCTTTGCTCTTCGCCGCTGTCGTCTACCTTCTCTGTCATGTGCTGATGTATCGAAGCCGGGTGGGAATCTATGCGAGAGCCATTGGAGGAAATCCTGAGGCCTTGCGGTTTGCTGGAATTTCGCTTCGGGTCTGGCTCATCGGCATCTATACCTTTGCAGGGGCAATGTTTGGCCTCGGCGCGGTATTGCTGACGGCTCGAATGAGTACGGCTCATCCCACTGCGTCGCTTGGACTTGAATTTGACGCAATTGCCGCGGTGATTGTGGGCGGAACCTCTTTCGAAAAGGGGAAGGGCGGATTGCTTGGGACTCTATTGGGAGTGCTGACGATCGGTATGCTAAGAAACGGCCTCAATCTCGTGGGTGTGCCGTCGTCCGTGCAGGTTTCGTGTATCGGTGTGCTCGTGCTACTGGCTCTCTTTGTAGAAGGACGGAAGACACAATCATGAATGCCATCAAACTTCCAAAGCGGTTAAAGCCGACTGAAGGTATGTCGAAGCTGGCGTCGCGTCTGGCAGCCGTCTTTGTTATCGGACTGGCGCTATCGCTCGCCAGCGACGCTTTCCTGACTTCAGGAAACCTTCTGAACGTCTTGCGCCAGACGAGCCTGCTGTTTCTGATGGCATCGGGCTTGACGCTAGTGGTGCTGACCGCCGGAATCGACTTGTCCATCGGCGCCAACGTTGCGTTGTCGGCTTGCCTGGCAGGCACGCTTATCAAGGTAAGCGGTTCGGCTCTCGAAGGCGCGGTGGTCGCGATCGCCTGCGGGGCGGCAATCGGATTGGTGAACGGCCTGCTGGTCGCTGCGTTGCGAATGCCCTCCTTCATCGCAACATACGGAATGATGTGGCTGATCAATGGATTCACGTACTACTACATGGGCGGCAATACCATTTACGGATTCCCGCACGGATTCAGGCAACTCGGCTCGGGCTACCTGTTTTCAATCCCGGTACCGGTGTACCTCATGTTGATTTTTCTGGCGCTTGCGGCGCTGTTTGCGGGCCGGACGACATGGGGGCAACAAGTGTACGCGCTGGGGTCCAATCCAGTCGCCGCCAGGTTCTCGGGCGTTCCGGTGAAGCGCCGTCTTGTGCTCGTTTACACGCTCAGCGGCCTGATGGCAGGACTTGGCAGCCTTGTATTCCTGGCACGCCTGAATTCCGCGGAAGGGGATATTGGCGAGCCGCTGACACTGCCTGCAATCGCCGCAGTGCTGATTGGCGGAACTTCGCTGTTCGGCGGTGTGGGCAGCCCTTTTGGGACACTTATCGGCGCAATGATTCTGACTCTGGTACTAAACGGGCTGAACCTGTTGAATGTGGATGCGAACTGGCAGCCATTCGTCACAGGCGCCATCATTATCATCGCGGTGCTGGTCGACTCCATAAGCCGGCAACGTCAGGAAGCGCGGGCCTAATGGCGCCTAAAGCGGATTGAGGAAACATGATGAAGCGCATGCAAAAAGTTGTGGTGCTCGGAAATGCACAAACCGTGCTTCTGCGGCAGCGGTTGTCCTACCATCTTCGCGAGCTTGCTGACGTAACGCACGCGGAGTCGTTGGACGGCGCGCAGGTTGTCGTGACGTCTTGCGCAACGGAAGACGAGCTGAGCGAACTGGTACTTGGACCGGCTGGACTATTGACCGTAGAGCGGCCGGGACTGGTTTACGTGGATGTCAGTTGGATTGGCGAGGCCCTGTCGCTCGAAATCGCGAAGGCTGCGAGTGCAGCTGGCGCACTTTATGTGCGCGCGCCCATCACGCATGGACCGGCCGAGACACCGCAGGAAACGATCTCCACCGCGATGGTGAGCGGCGGCCCGAGCGCGGTCGATGCCGCTCAGATGGTTCTCGAAGGCTTAGCCGACAAAATTGTCTATCTCGGCGCGGGAGAAGAGGCCCGTGCGATGACAGGCGTGCTCGATGTCATGACTGGCGTGACACTCGGCATGTGGGCCGAGGCGCTGGTGTTCGGCGAAGCAGCGGGCCTTGACTGGAGCGACATGGTCCAGGTGATGGAAACCAGCGCGATCGCTTCTCCAATTATCAAGGACCATGCAGTTCGCGTGTCGCAATTCGACTACGAGTCCTCGCTTACCTGCGGGATGATCGGCGAGCGTCTCGAGGCGGCGCTTGCGCGCGGGAAATCTAAAGGCGTGGTGCTCACGCTGACTGGACTTGCCCATCAGATGTTCGTCGGCGCGCTGGGAAGCGGCGCCGCGGTAAGCGGCGCGACTGCGGTGATTCCGTGGCTGGAGGCTGCGGCCGGCATGCAGCCGGCGCGTTGATTCCGGATGTAAAGACAGGCGGACTTGAATCGCCATGTTTTGGGAACTGAATTTTTAAATGAATGGCTTATAGGACTACTATGGAAAATCTTCTTAATCCCGCTGCGCTTGACGTCGTGTTTAGAACTGCTCGAACTCAGAACGGCTGGCTTGACAAGCCCGTCAGCGATGGGCAACTGCAGGAACTCTACGAACTGTTGAGGCACGGCCCGACGAGTATGAACACCTGCCCGGCACGCTTTGTCTTTCTGCGCACGCCGGAGGCTAAAGCGCGCTTGCTGCCCGCATTGGCGCCTGGCAATGTCGATAAAACAAAGTCGGCGCCGGTCAGTGTCATCGTGGGTTATGACCGGCGCTTCCACGAGAAGCTACCCACGCTCTTTCCACATCGTCCGGAAGCGCGAGCCATCTTTGACGGCAAACCAGAACTCATTGAAAGCACTGCATTTCGCAACGGTAGTCTGCAGGGCGCCTATCTGATTATCGCAGCTCGGGCGCTCGGTCTCGACTGTGGGCCGATGTCCGGATTCGATGCCGCGAAAGTCAACAGCGAATTTTTCCCGGACGGCGACATCGTGGTGAATTTCCTATGCAACCTCGGTTACGGCGATTCCAGCAAGGTACTCGACCGCTTGCCGCGCCTGTCGTTTGACGAGGCGTGCTCGCTGCTGTAACCGCATTCCTAGGACCCTAACGCAGGTTGACACGCTCATGCTCCACGCATTCAATTATCAGGGACTGCCCGCACGAGTCGTATTCGGCAGCGGGACGACACAAAAGCTGGCAGCAGAGGTGGACCGTCTGGGCCTGAGCCGTCTGCTGGTTCTATCGACGCCGCAGCAGGCCGCGCTCGCTGAGCGTGTTCGAAATCTGCTGGGTTCGCGCGTGGTGGGACTCTTCCCGGACGCTACCATGCACACTCCGGTAGAGGTGACGGAGCGTGCGATGGAGGTGGTGAGCACATTGAAAGTTGATGGCGTGGTTGCGGTTGGCGGCGGCTCGACGATTGGACTAGGAAAAGCGATTGCACTGCGTACCGACCTGCCGCAAATCGTCATTCCAACAACCTATGCCGGCTCCGAGATGACGCCAATTCTCGGTGAGACGCAAAGCGGTCGCAAGGTAACGCAGCGCGATCCCAGGATTCAACCCGAGGTCGTCGTGTACGACGTCGATCTAACGTTGACTCTGCCGCCCGTCATGTCGGCGCTCTCCGGTTTCAACGCGGTGGCCCATGCCGCCGAGGCGCTGTACGCCCCGGACCGTAACCCCGTTGTGTCCTTAATGGCAGAGGAGGGGGTACGCGCCATTTGCGATGCACTTCCTGAAGTGTTACGCAATCCGGGTGACCCCGCGGCGCGTAGCGAGTTGCTTTACGGCGCCTGGCTGTGCGCATGCTGTCTTGGTTCAACCTCGATGGGTTTGCATCACAAGCTCTGTCACACGCTCGGCGGACTCTTTGACCTCCCTCACGCGCAAACGCATGCCATTTTGCTGCCGTATGCGTTGACCTACAACGCGCCCGCCATTCCCGATGCCCTGGAGCGGCTGGCGCGCGCCATGCGCAGCGACGACGCCATAGGCGCGCTTATGCACCTTGAAGGCAGTTGCGGAATTCCGCTTGCGTTGCGCGACATCGGGATGCCAAAGGATGGCGTGGAGCGTGCTGTCGCAGAGACGATGGCCCATCCGTATAACAATCCAAGGCCGGTTGAGGCCGCTCCGCTTCGCGAAATTCTGTCGCGGGCGTGGGCAGGCTCGGGAGTCTGACCAATGACATCCTCATTCACCACTCAGAAACGGGATGCTCAGGCAACTATCGAGCGGGACGCACAGGCCGACTATCTGATTGTTGGCGGAGGCACTGCGGGTGCCGTGCTGGCCGCGCGTCTGTCCGAGAACGGGCAACATCGCGTTGTGCTTGTCGAAGCGGGTATCGACACACCGCCCGGCGCCGTGCCTGCCGACATCCAGGACACGTTTCCAAGCTCGACGCTAAACCCTGGGTATTTTTGGGCCGGCCTTGAGGCCACCGTCGTCAAAGGTGGAAAACCGCGGCCTTTCCCGCAGGCGAAGATCATGGGCGGCGGTTCGAGCATCATGGGTATGTTCGCGCTGCGCGGCGTTCCGTCGGACTTTTCAAGGTGGGCGGCGGCCGGGGCCGATGGCTGGTCGTGGGACGAAGCCGTGAAGTTTTATCGCAAGATCGAGGACGATCCTGGGCGTCCAGGCAGGACGGGCGGCAGTAGCCCGATACGTCGAATGCCAGCAGAGGAGTGGCCGCCATTCGTTGCGGCGATGAAGGCCGCAGCGGCCTCTCTCGGCTTGCCGCACATCGCGGACATCAATGAAAGCCCCGGTGATGGCTTCTTTCCCATGCCGGTAAGCCGCGATTCGAATACACGATCCACGAGTGCCGGTTGTTATTTGACCGCGCAGGTAAGGAATCGAAGGAATCTGACGATTCTGGCGAATACGCGCGTGACACGGTTGAGATTCGACGGACTTAACGTAGTAGGAGTCGAGGTCGAACAGGCCGGTGTGCTAAAGAATCTCGCGGCTCGCCGTGTCATCCTGTCTGCGGGCGCGATACATTCGCCTGCCATCCTACTGCGCTCGGGTGTCGGGCCGGCATCTGAGCTTGAAAGAATAGGTATCAAGCCCGTTCTTGACCTGCCAGGTGTGGGGCGAAACCTGCAGAACCACTCCTATCTCTTCTATGCCTTGACGTTGCCGCGTGGCAAGCGGCTTGACCAGGCGCTTAGGCGATTTGTTATCGCGGGTGTGCGTGCATCGTCGATGATGGCGGATTGTCCGGAAAGCGACCTTCTTCTGTTTGCGCTCGGCCGGGTCAGTCCGCAGAGCTTCGGAACGGCTGTGGCGATGGTTGGCTCGGCGTTGTACTCGCCTTTTTCAAAGGGCTTTGTGACGTTGATGAGCAGTGATGTTCATGCCAATCCACGTATCGACTTCAGAATGCTTGATGATCCACGAGACGCGCCTCGCGTGGTTAAAGGGGCCCGCTTGCTGGAAACGCTCTTGCGTGACCCGGGGGTTAAGGACTGCTACAACGAGGCATTCTTGTTGCCCGCCGCAATGGCAGTCAACCAGTTCAATCGCGCGGGCTTTGCCGGCGCGGCCATGGCTGTCGGCGCGCAAGTGGCTCTGAATGCACCGGGTCCGCTTCGACGAATGGCGGTACGACGGGCATTGAATGTCGGGCAGCCGCTTGCAGAACGTCGGGGCGAAGGGCAAATCACAGATGAAGAGATACTGGCCTCGATCGCCCCGATGGGGCATCCCGTGGGCACCTGTGCGATGGGCGCGCCGCGCGATTCGCAGACGGTTGTGGACAGCGGCTATCGCGTTGCGGGTCTCGCGAACCTGTACGTGGTCGACGCATCCGTTATGCCGGTGATTCCAAGTGCGAACACCAATCTTCCCACGTTGATGGTCGCAGAGCATGCGGCGGAAAAGTTATTGGCAACCGCATCGGCGGAAATTTTCGGGCAGGCGATAATTTGAACAGGATACCTTATTAAATCCCAGGATGTTCCAACTAAAACGGTGGAGACAAGCATGAACAAGATGACTTTGAAGGCTGGATTTTTTGCTGCGCTGTGCGGGGCCGCGGGCGTCGCGCATGCAGACGGTGAAAACATAGCGGTGTTCACGAAGAATTTGACCAATCCATATTTTCAGAGCGTGCGGCTCGGCGCGGAGAACGCCGCCAAACAGATGCACGCGAGTATCACTAACTACGTTCCGACCAAGCCGGATAGCATTCCCGAACAGATGAGCCAGATTGACGATGTCATCGTCAAGAAGCCCAGTGCCGTGGTTTTCGTGCCGGTTGACTTCAAGGCAATGGGGCCCGGTGTTGCAAAGCTGAACGCTGCAAAAATTCCGACCGTGAACATTGTCGACAAGGCGCAGTCAGGTAATTTCGTAGCCTTTGTCGGCGCCAGCGACTATCAGATCGGTCTTCAGACTGCGCGCTATCTGTTCAAGGCAATGGGCGGCAAGGGCAGCATCATTATTCTGGAAGGGGTTCGTGGCACCTCTACCTCCGACGAGCGCATGCGCGGGTTCCACGATGCGCTGAAGGAGGCGCCGGGCATCAAGGTTCTGAGCACCCAGCCGGGCAATTATCAGCGCCTTCAGGCCTTGCAGGTGATGGAAAACCTGCTGCAGACCTATCCAAAAGTAGATGGCGTGCTGGCGGCGAACGATGCTATGGCAATTGGCGCGCTCGACGCGCTTGACGGCGCAAATCTGCAGGCGAAGGTGGTTGGCATCAATGCGAGTAAGGAGGCCGTCGACATGATCAAGCAGGGAAAGCTGCTTGCAAGCGGCGATTACTCGGGATTCAAGCAAGGCTGTATTGGAGCAATGGCAGCGCTCAGGTCGTTGAGAGGGCAGCCTGTACCGAGGGACATTGCTCTGAAAACGGAAGTCGTGACGTCAGCCAACTATCAGCAATTTGACGTCGCACCTGACAAGCTGTCATGTCCTACGTGGGCGGATGCAACCGGACAGTAATCACGGCACACAGCCAAGGAGACTGAAATGCATTGGATCATCTATTGCACTGACAGGCCGGACGCGTCGGCCTTGCGCGACGCTAACATAGCCCTTCATCGAAGCTATCTGGAAAAGGCACCCATCAAGGTTGTGATGTCGGGGCCGCTGACGGACGACGCGGGAGAGAAGATGAACGGCAGCTTCTTCCTGGTGGAGGCCGACACGCGCGAGGAAGTGGAATCTTTCAACCGGCAAGACCCTTTCTTTGGCTTGAGCCTGTGGGTGGAAATCCGCATACACCGGTTTTATCGCAGGGTGGGCTAGTTCTGGCCGCCAAAAGCATTAGAAGCTGCGTTGCCACAACGGTGGGAGAGGGCGCCGCTGTGAGCATATATGTTCACACGGCCTATCACATTAACTTGACGAAGCAAAATATAAAGCGAGGCTGCTGGATGCCTGAAAGATACGGTTATTGGGTTGTAACCGCCGCTACCGCGCAGATTGACCCGAAACATTTCCGCTTCCAGGCGGACCCGGACGACAGCGACGATCCGATCACGGTGCCTTATTACGACGCGTCGATAAAACTGACGCTGACGGGCGCAAATCCGTAGCCGCTGAATTTACCGTCGGGTGCGGTACTGGGTGGCTAACCAGGCTGCCAATGGCGACGCGAGGGTAAAACGAGAGCCAGAAAAATCAATTAAAGCATTTCGTAAAAAACAGCGCATTTTTTCCGAAAATATTTGCATAAAGCATAAGTGGATTTCTTCCCCACTTATGCTTTAACTGTCACACCGACACGCAGCGAAACCCTGCATACACATATTGATAGCGTGGCTGGAACCAGTTGCGAAACTCCGGCCGCAGCATGCATTTCGCGGTGCGCGCCGAGCCGCCCTTGAGCACGTAATGCTGCCCGTCAAAGAAATTCGCGGAATAGCCGAGATAGAACGGAAACGGCTCGAAGCCGGGCAGCGCGTCGAACAGCGTGCAGGTCCACTCCCAGCCGTTGCCAAACTGGCCTTCCACACCGAAGGCGCTGACGTTATCCGGATGCGCGTCGACGGCTTGCGGATCCCACTGGCGAAAATCGAAGTTGCCTGACGCCGCGTGCGGCGCGCCTGCGGCCGCGCGTTGCCATTGTGCTTCGGTCGGCAGCGCTTTGCCGGCCCAGCGGGCGTAGGCGCTCGCTTCGGCGTGACTGACGTAGACCGGCCAGTCGAGCGGCAAAGGAATCTCTTCGAACATGGTGCGCAGCAGCCACTCGCCATCGCCGGCGCGCTGCGACCAGCCGGCCGGATGCGTGATCTGCTCGCTTTCCTTCCAGGCCCAATCCTTGTCTTGCCACCACGCGCGCTGGTGATAGCCACCGGCCAGCAGGAACTCGCGGAATGCGCCGTTCGTCACCATGTAGCGGTCAATTTCGAACGCCGGCACGTCGACGCGCAATTCGCCGAATTCGTTGTCCCAGCCGAAGCGGCCACCTTCGCGCGTCATGCCGAGCACGGTCGAGCCGGCCGGCACCTTGACCATCGGCGCCTGATCCAGCTTGCCGTCGCGACGGGTGCGTGCGGCCCGCGTCTGGGATTCGCCGGTATTGCGGTTCTGGCTTTGGCCAACCTCGGCGATCTTCTGTACGAGCGGCAACTGATGCAGCATGTACGCGAGCGTTTCGGCATGCATCAGCCGATGTTCGATGGCGACATTGAGCAACTGCTCGGCCGAACCGCCTTGCGTGCCGTGGCTTTGTGATCCTTGTCCTTGCGGCCGGCCGTCGACGTTCAGCGCCGCGAGTTCGCGGTCGATCTGCTCGCGGGCCTGCAGGCCATAGGCGCGCACGGCATCGAGCGACGGCCAGTCGGCCGGCACGTCGGTGGGCAGGCCGCCGTCGACCGGATCGATGCCGAACGCGAACAGGGCGTCGAGCGAGGCATCGAATGCGGGCAGCGGACACAGCCGCTCGTCGAACAGGTTGCGGTCGAACGCCTCGAGATGGCCGATATAGAACACGATCCGGTGACGTTCGCGGATCGGCCGTTCATACAGGTACTCGGGCTTAACGATAGAGAAGAGGGCGTCGGTAATGTGACGCGCGTCGATCAAACGCTGGACCAGCGGATGATGCGGGGCGGGGTCGCGATTCATTTCGCCGGGTCTCCTTGATGGGGGACAGTTTGAAGACTGTACCTGAGTCGCAGGAGACGTGCCAACCAGCCGACTGTCAGACGGCCAGGGCGGTGCGTCGCGGCCTGGCCGGTGTTATCTGACAGACCCCGCCTTGAGCGGGTAATCAGACTTGCCGCAGGCCTTCGAGATCGATGATCCGGATGAACTTGCCTTGCGTGTCGATCAGGCCGCGCCTTTGAAATCTTGACAGGGTGCGGCTGACGGTTTCAAGCGTGGTGCCGAGGTAGCTGCCCATGTCTTCGCGGGTCATGCGCAGGTTGAATTCCGCCGACGAATAGCCGCGCTGCGCATTGCGCTCGGACACGTCGAGCAGGAACGCGGCAACCCGTTCGTCCGCGGAGAGCGAGCCGAGGACCATCATCTGCGCGGCCTCGCGGACGATCTGCTCGCCCAGCAGCCTGTGCAGGCGCTCCTGCATGGAGCCGATCTCGCGGCAAAGCCGCTTGAGCGCGACATACGGAACGATGCAGACGGTGCTGTCTTCGAGCGCGGTGGCGCTGCAGGCGTGCCGGTCGTCGCTGATGCCGTCGAGGCCGAGCGCTTCGCCCGCGAGGCGCAGTCCGGTGACCTGCTCGCGGCCGTCGCGGTGCGCCATGGTGGTCTTTAGCGACCCGGAGCGCACGGCATACAGATTGTCGAAGGCGTCGCCGCAACGGTACAGCGACTCGCCGCGCCGCACCGAACGCGCGGTGCAGATCAGCGCTTCGAGCTTGGGCAGTTCGTCGTGGGCGAGGCCTTGCGGCATGCACAGCTGGCGCATGGCACAACTCGAACAACGCGCGGAGCTGCGGCCAGCCGCACGCACAGGAATGGAACGGGGCGAGCGGACGCGGGCGACCGGGGTGGGCGTAAGCATGGTGTACGACCATTTGTAAGGAGACAAACCCATTGTCCCACCACGGTTAAGCGTTGCTTAGCGGCAAAATGACGCGCGAAAGGACTTCCTTCTGTTTGAGGAAGATCACACGGCCGTCAGGTTGGATCGCGCCCTAAGAACGCCAGGATCTCCGACGGTGTCGTCGCGCCCGGCCGGCCTTGGCGGCCCGGCCGGCGCGCCTGATCAGGCTTTATGCCGCATCCTTGGCCTCGGGCTGCTCGTGGCCGGCCGCGGAGGGAATCAGCAGCACCGGAAGTGCCGCCTGCCGCACGCAGCGCTCCGCCACGCTGCCAAGGAACAGGCGCTGGACCCCACGCCGGCCGTGCGTACCCATGACGAGCAGGTCGGCATTGAAATCGGCGGCGGCTTTCAGTACCACGGTGGAGACGTCGTCGAGCGAGGTGGCTTCGGCGCTGGCCATTTCGCCGCTGACGCCGCGCTCCCGCATGGCCGTGGCGAACTCGGTGCCGAGCTCCTTGCCCTGCTCGATCATGCGGGTACGCAGGATGGACGGGTCGTAGCCCGGCGCCTCGAAGTACACAGGGGTGTTTTCCACCACGTAGAAAGGCCGGAGCATCGCACCCATGGAACTGGCCAGGTTAAGGGCCGCTTCAAAGGCGCGGCGGGAGGTGTTGCTGCCGTCGACCGCTACGAGGATGCGTTTGTACATGATGGACTCCGCGTGGAAGGATTCGTGGCCGGCTGCGCCCGGTGCTCCGAGGGCGGTTGATTACCGGCTCCAGCTTAAATCATGGACCGAAATGTGAAGTTTTGTCGGGATGTAAATCAAACACTTGTCAAATTTCCGTGTGTAGGGTCATATAGGCGGACGCGCCGTCCAGCCGGCTTTTGCGGGCGTCGTTTGAGTCATTTGACTCATCTTTGAGCAGGCGGCGAGGGCTGTTTGCCTTACAATCGTGGTCTATTCTGACAAGCCAATACCCCATTCATCGATGATGAACGAGCGCAAATCAACGGGCCTGCCCGACAAGATCTATGGCGACATCCTGAACCGGATACTCGAAGGCGAGTACAAGGAAGGCGAGCGCCTGCCCACGGAACACGCGCTTGCCGAACGTTTCGAAACCTCGCGGCCAACCGTGCGCGAGGCGCTGGCCCGGCTGCGCGCCGACGGCATCATCGTCACGCGGCACGGTTCCGGCACCACGGTGGCGCGCCGGCCCGATCCGGACGTGCGCCGCTTCGCGCCGCTCGAGACGCTCTCGGATATCCGCCGCTGCTACGAATTCCGTATCGTTACCGAAGCGGGCGCCGCCGAACTCGCCGCGGAAAAGGCCGAAGCCGAGGATATCGCCGCGATCCAGTTCGCGTGGGACGAGCTGGAGCGCATCGTCGAAACCCAGGGGATCGGCGCGAAGGACGACTTCTCGTTCCATCTGGCGGTCGCGCGGGCCTCGAAGAACCCGTTTTTCATCACCGTCATGTCGTTCATCGAAGAGCAGATCGTCTTCAGCATGAACCTGTCGCGCAATCTGTCGCTGGTGAAGACGGTCGAGCGGCAGCGGCTGGTGCAGGCCGAGCATCTGGCCGTGCTCGAAGCGATTCGCCGCAAGGATGCCGCGGCGGCCGGCGCGGCGATGCGCGTGCATCTCGAAAATGCGCTCGAGCGCATGTTCGGCTCCTGAGAAACATGTGTCTTGCCGGGCCGCGTCGAACGCGGCCCGTTTTCATTTCACCGGCCGGGCATGATGTCCGGCTTGGTGTTTGGTTGTACCGCGGTTTGGTTGTTCCGCGCGCTTTTTTTTGCGTATTTTCACGCGCTTTTTCCACACCCTGTTTCGCGCCTCGACCCGCGCTGCCCCGAAGTGAATTCTCCTCGTCCCCTGCCTTTCCGCGATGCGCTGCTGGCGATGCTTGGCGTCGCGCTCGTCAATATGCTGGTCGCGCTCGATCAGACCGTGGTCAGTACCGCCTTGCCGTCGATCGTCGCCGAGTTGCGCGGTTTCGAGTATTACGCGTGGATTGCGAGCGCGTATCTGCTGGCTTCGGTGGTGACGGTGCCCGTGTTCGGGCGGCTCGGCGACTATTTCGGCCGCAAGCGCTTTGTCATTGCGGCCGTGATCGTCTTCACGGTGGCCTCGCTGTTGTGTGGCGTGGCGCCCAGCATGCCGTTCCTGGTGGTGGCGCGGGCGCTGCAGGGCGTCGGCGGCGGCATGATGGTCGGCACGGCGTTCGCCTCGATTCCCGATCTGTTCCCCGATGCCCGCGCCCGGGTGCGCTGGCAGGTGATCATGGCGGCGGCTTACGGCATCGGCACGGCGGCGGGCCCGTCGCTCGGCGGCTGGCTGAGCCAGCAGTTCGGCTGGCGCTCCACTTTTCTCGTCAATCTGCCGGTGGGCGTGCTGGCGCTGTATTTCATCTGGGCGCATCTGCCCAACTACCGGCGGGCGGTCAGCGGCGAGGTGCGCATCGACTGGGCCGGCGCCGCGCTGGTGGCGCTGGTGCTCGGCGGTTTGCAGACGTTTATCGAAGCGGTGCCGAAATCCGGCCTCACCACCGGCAATCTGGTGCTGGCGGCGCTGGTGGTGCTAGGCGCGGCGGCCTTGCTGGTCTGCGAGCGGCGCGCCACGCATCCCATCATCCCGCTCGACCTGTTTCGCGACGACCAGCTCGTCACGCTGTTCACGCTGTCGCTGCTGTCCGGCTTCGTGATGTTTTCGCTGATCTTTTTCGCGCCGCTGCTGCTGCAAGGCGGTTTTGGCCTGACGCCGCAGCAGGCGGGCCTGCTTGCCACACCGATCGCCGCCTGCATCGCGCTCGGCAGCGTCATCAACACGCGCATCGTGATCCACATGCCCAAGCCGACGCTGATCCTTTCGATCGGCTTTGGGCTGCTGGTGATCGCCTCCGTCGGCATTGCGCTGGCGACGCCCGCCACGCCGCATCTGTACCTCGAACTGGCGATGTCCGCGGTCGGCGTTGGGCTCGGCTTCATCCTCAACAACCTGAACGTGTTCGGCCAGGAGATTGCCGGCCGCGAGCGCTTCGGCATTACCACGGCGCTTTTGCAGTCCACCCGCATGGTGGGCGGCATGCTCGGCACCAGCATCGTCGCCACCATCATCAACCGGCGCTATGAGGCAGGCGTCGCCGAGTCGTTGCAGGTGCTGGGCGAGCCGCTTGCCTCGACGTGGCTCCCCAGGCTCTCGGATCCACGCATCCTGATCGACCCGGCGCTGCGCGACAGCCTGCTGGCCGAACTCCGGCACGCTGGACTGGCGGGTCCCGCACTCGTGGAAGCGGCGCGCCATGTGCTGGTTCAGTCCATCCACATCGGGGTCGTGCTGACCGGCGTCGCGGCTTTGGCGGCCGCATTTATCGTGCGCCGGATTTCGCATATCACCTTTAAGCGCAGCAGTGGCGGCAATACCGGCGCTCCAACGGCGCATTAATCGTTTTCCCGGTGTGACAGCGTGGTTGTCCCGAATGTTTTTCGACTGTGCCGAACAAATCGCCGGCAATAAAGAACGCGCAAAAAGCGCTATGCGCGTTGGATGGGTTTTGCACCTACCTACCTGGGTAGGTGTGCCGTCTTTCAGGGTCCCGCAAAATTCATACAAATAGCGGCCAAACCACCTGAGAAACCCACCATGGAATTACTCGAAAATCATTGGAAAGCACCCGTCACGATTCAAAACCGTTCGGCGGACAGTGCTGAAGAGACGCCATCCACGGTTGATCGCCACCTGATCATTGCTTACCGCAAAATGAAAAAGGAAAGCCAGCGGCGGTTTTGGGCGCGCTTTGGCGTGACGCAATCGCGCGGCAGCCGGTTCGAATCGGGCGCGGAAATTCCGCCGCCGGTTTCAATCCTGCTGGGGCTGTATCTGCTGAAGACGGTTTCTGACGGCGATTTAGGCCGTGCCGAACGGGTGATTTATAGCCGCGACGCCGCTGCGCTGCTTAACCCGGGTCAATAAGACCGAGTTGCGCGGCAATGACGGCTGCCGCGCGCCGCGAATTCACACCGAATTTCGCCCGGATATTCTTCACGTGGAAGTTCACCGCGGCTTCCGAGCAACTGAGAATATGTGAGATTTCCCAGGTGGATTTGCCGCGCGCGGTCCAGTTCAGACATTCGCGCTCGCGCGGCGTCAATTGCGGCAGCACGGTTTTGGCATGCGAATGGACATGGCGGCGGCTGGTGTCGGTGACCAGATCGCGCAGCAGGACGAGGTTGGGCAGGACGCCGTCGATATGTCGCCAGAACGCGTCGTTGGTGTTGAAATTATTGGCGAAACACAGCATGCCGGCTTCCTGATTCGGGCCGTGGATCGGCAGCGACAGGCCGGAGCGCAGCCCATTATTGCAGGCCATTTCATAGAGCGCGCGCTGCTGGCGAGTGGCGAACAATTCCGGCGACCAGACCAGCGGCACCGAGCGCGTCAGGCAGTGGCTGACAACCGGGTCGATATGCACGAAACCCTGTTCTTCGTAACTGCGGCGCCACGATTGCGAATAGGTGCTGCGAACATAAGCGTCTTCAAGGCGCATGCCCGGGCGCGGCAGCATGGCAATCAGAACCCGGTCAAATCCCCAGCTATCGGCGATTGTCGTGAGTGCATTGAACCACGTTGTTTCGTCCGGTGCGTCCACGAGTGGCGACATTTGCTCGATAGAATGTAGCGGCACTTTGTTCTCTCAATCGCAGCAGCCCGGCCGCGGGTTTCGCTGACGCGAACTCGCGACCAGCATGATATTAGACAGCAATATAACCGTTTATTACTGGGCGGTTGTGACCGCAAACTCGGGCACTTCTAATCCGGGCTCCCGGATTCTCATTGCGTAGTCTATAGAAAATCAAAAACATTTTCGGACGGGGAAAATTTTCCGCAGCCGGCTACCGGTTGTCAGACCTCGGTCCGGCATGCGGGCGCCGAACGGCAATTGTCACGTCTTCGCCATGAAAATGATTACCCGTCCGATTTAACAATTCGCCCGGCAGAACTTCATATCGAATCGCATCATAGTTTCAAACATCAGCCGGCGGCAATAAAGTCTTGGTGCTTTTTAACAATGAAAGTCGAATGTGTTTTAGCCAGAATGTACAGGGTGGTTCAAATCGTCCCGCGATCTAATTGCTGGTCCTTATAGAAACGGGCTTTGTCGAATCACATAGCTAGAATGACGGTCAAATTGACCGCATATCTTTGAATCGGTATATTTTGCCTGCTGGGTATCATTTGTCGCGATGCCGCGACGGACCCGACCCGCCATCCCGATTCGCGCTTGCAGCTGCGGCGCCGCCAGCGTTGCTCACTCGGACCCGCCATATGCGCCTGAGAAGCGGTTGTCATACGAACTTTCCAAATCCGGCAGGAGCGGGAAAACTGTCCGGATTCGGCCTGTGACGCCCAATATGTAAGGTCTCAGAAGTTTTCTTTTACCTGACGGAAAGCTCGACGCGAAAGTCTGCATGCTGATGCATTTCAAATGTTGTTTGACAACATTGCGGACTGAGTGCTACCTTGGCATCAATTCTTCGATACCGTCCTGAGGTGCCATGAAAACTTCTCCCATCCTCGATAGCGAGTTCGCCTCCACCGTCATGGCTGTGCCGCCGCTGGCGCGCCGCGCCGACTACTCGCTCGACGCCGCCGAAAACCGCAAGCTGATCCAGCACATCGAGGCGGGTGGCGTGCGCACGCTCCTGTACGGCGGCAACGCCAATCTGTATCACGTCGCGGTCAGCGAATACCGCGAACTGCTGGACCTGCTGGCGGAAAGCGCCGGCCCGGAGACGCGGGTGATCCCGGCCATCGGCCCGGACTACGGCAAGATGCTCGATCAGGCGCGTATCCTCGCGCAGACCTCGTACCGCACGGCCATGGTGCTGCCGCTGGCCGGTTTCACCACCTCCGAGGGCGTGGAGACGGGCCTCACGCGCATTGTCGACGCCGCGGGCATCCCGCTCACGCTCTACATCAAGAGCGAAAACTATGTGGATGTCGACACGCTGGCGCGCCTCGTAGATCGCGGCACACTGATTGCCGTGAAATACGCTATCGTGCGCGATAACCCGGCCGATGACGCCTACCTGCGCCGCCTGCTGCAAAGCGTGCCGGCGGCGAAAGTGGTGTCCGGCATGGGCGAGCGCCCGGCGCTCGTGCACGTGCGCGATTTCGGCCTCGCGGCCTGGACAACCGGTTCGGGTTGCATTGCCTCGCACGCGGTAACGGCGTTGTTGAAGGCGGCCAAAGCGGGCCGCACGGAAGAAGCGCAGCGCATCTACGACGCCTTCATGCCGCTGGAAACCCTGCGCGACGACATTTCGCTGATTCGCGTGCTGCACGACGCGGTGACGTTCTCGAAGATCGCCGACATGGGCCCGATATTGCCGTTGCTAAGCCCGAGCCCTGTGAAAGATCATGCGAGCATCGACGCGGCGACGCAGGCGCTGCTCGCGTTTGAACGCCAGTTTGCGCAGGCGGCGGCACGCTAACCATCCCAGGCTTTAAAAAGATTACAAGGAACAGATGATGCAGATCACCGGAGACATGTTGCTCGGCGCGTCCGCCGTTCGCGGAACGCAGGGCACACTGCGCGCTTTCGACCCGGCCCGTAATACGGAAATCGAGCCCGCGTTCGGCGCGGGCGGTGCGACGGACGTGGACCGTGCATGCACGCTCGCCGCCGAGGCCTTCGATTCTTACCGCCTCGCGCCGCTCGAAACGCGCGCGCGCTTTCTCGAAGCGATCGCGGAAAACATCCTTGCCCTCGGCGATGCCTTGATCGAGCGCGCGCATATCGAATCGGCGCTGCCGAAGGCGCGTCTCGAAGGCGAGCGCGGCCGCACGGTCGGTCAGCTCAAGCTGTTTGCCTCGCTGGTGCGCGACGGCCGCTGGCTCACCGCTACCCTCGATTCCGCGCTGCCGGAGCGCAAGCCGCTGCCGCGTTCGGATCTGCGTCTGCAGAAAATTGCGGTTGGGCCGGTCGCGGTGTTCGGCGCCAGCAACTTCCCGCTGGCGTTCTCGGTGGCGGGCGGCGACACGGCCTCCGCGCTGGCCGCGGGCTGCCCGGTGGTCGTGAAGGCGCATCCGGCGCACCTCGGCACCTCCGAACTGGTGGGCCGCGCCATCCAGAAAGCCGTCGCGGATAGCGGCCTGCCCGAAGGCGTGTTCTCGCTCGTCGTGGGCGCGGGTAACGAAATCGGCGAGGCGCTCGTCAAGCATCCGGCCGTCAAGTCGGTGGGTTTCACCGGTTCGCGTCGTGGCGGTCTGGCGCTGGTCGAGATCGCCGCGAAGCGTCGTGAGCCGATTCCCGTGTTCGCGGAAATGAGCAGCGTCAATCCGTTCTTCGTGTTCCCGGGCGCGCTGGCAAAGCGCGGCGAGGCGCTGGCGAGCGGTTTCGTCGATTCGGTCACGCTCGGCGTCGGCCAGTTCTGTACCAATCCGGGTCTCGTGCTGGTGCTCGAAAGCCCGCATACGCGCGCCTTCATCGACGCAGCCGCGAAGGCGCTTGCCGGCAAGGGCGCGCAGACCATGCTGACGGCGGGTATTGCCGCCGCCTACAAGGACGGCGTGGCGCAACGCGCGGCCAGCAACGGCGTGCAGAGCGTGGCGCAAGGCGCGGCCAGCAACGGCGTGCAGAGCGTGGCGCAAGGCGCGGCCAGCGAAGCCGCCTGCGCCGCCTTGCCGGTGCTGTTCGAAACCACGGCGGCGCAGTTCCTCGCCACGGCCAGGCTCGAAGACGAAATCTTCGGACCGACTTCGCTGATCGTCACCTGTGCCGATATCGGCGAAATGCAGAAAGTGGCCGAGCATCTCGAAGGCCAGTTGACCGCGACGCTGCAAATCGAAGCGGACGACTACGCCCTTGCCCGCCAACTGTTGCCGACGCTCGAGCGCAAGGTGGGCCGGATTCTCGCCAACGGTTTTCCGACCGGCGTCGAAGTGTCCTACGCGATGGTGCACGGCGGCCCGTATCCGGCGACCTCGGACGGCCGCGCGACCTCGGTGGGCGCCACCGCAATCGACCGCTTCCTGCGCCCGGTCTGCTATCAGGACCTGCCGGCCGAGTTGCTGCCGGAAGCATTGCACGACGGCAATCCGCTGCACCTCTGGCGTTTGCGCGACGGTAAACTGGCGCAGGAGTAAACCCCCAACCGACCACACCTGACCACGCGCAGGCAACCCGAGGACAAGGCATGACCGAAATCAACCGACGCTATCCCGATCCCGCGATCCGCATTCTCGATCCGCGTTTCAAGGACTTGCGGCTGGCGTCGGCTTCGGTTGAATGTCTGTATCAGGGCGCGCGCTGGTCGGAAGGTCCGGTGTGGTTCGGCGATGGCCGCTATCTGTTGTGGAGCGACATCCCGAACAACCGCATTCTGCGCTGGGACGAGCAGACGGGCGCGGTGACGCCGTTTCGCCAGCCGTCGAATAATGCCAACGGCCACACGCGCGATCGCGAAGGGCGGCTCGTCAGTTGCGAGCACCTCACGCGGCGCGTCACGCGCACCGAGTACGACGGTTCGATCACCGTGCTGGCCGACCGCTATCGCGGCAAGCGCTTCAATTCGCCCAACGACGTGATCGTCAAGTCGGACGGCTCCATCTGGTTCAGCGACCCCACGTTCGGCATCGACAGCTTCTACGAAGGCGAGAAGCAGGCGTCCGAGTTGCCGGCTTGCGTGTATCGCGTGGATGGGCAGACGGGCGAGGTGACGGTCGTGATCGACGACGTGCTCGGGCCGAACGGTCTGGCGTTTTCGCCGGATGAGTCGCTGCTGTACGTGGTCGAATCGCGCGGCGAGCCGCGCAAGATCCGCGCGTTCGACGTCAACGGCGACCACACGCTTTCGAACAACCGCGTGCTGATCGACGCGGGTCCCGGCACGCCGGATGGCTTCCGGGTGGATATCCACGGCAACCTCTGGTGCGGCTGGGGTATGGGCAGCGAAGAACTCGACGGCGTGCGTGTCTTCACGCCGCAAGGCGAAGCGCTCGGCCATATTGCCTTGCCCGAGCGCTGCGCCAATGTCTGCTTCGGCGGGCTGCATCGCAACCGCCTGTTCATGGCCGCGAGCCACGGGTTGTATTCGCTGTATGTCAATACGCAGGGCGTGAAGGGCGGCTGATGACCTGCCCAGCGGCCCGGTGAGGAGAGAAGTTGTGACCAAGAGAAAGACCCCCGAAGAATTGCGCAGCCACCGCTGGTACGGGGTGAACGACCTGCGTTCGTTCGGCCACCGTTCGCGCACGTCGCAGATGGGCTACAGCCGCGAGGAATATGCCGGCAAGCCGGTGATCGCGATCCTGAACACGTGGAGCGAGATGAATCCGTGCCACACGCACTTCAAGCAGCGCGTGGAGGAAGTGAAGCGCGGCATCTGGCAGGCGGGCGGTTTCCCGATCGAACTGCCGGTGCAGACGCTCTCGGAGCCGTTCCAGAAGCCCACCACGATGCTGTACCGCAACTTCCTCGCGATGGAAGCGGAAGAGACGCTGCGCTCGTATCCGGCAGACGGCGTGGTGCTGATGGGCGGCTGCGACAAGACCACCCCGGCGCTGCTGATGGGCGCCATCTCGATGGACCTGCCGACCATCTTCCTGCCGGCCGGCCCGATGCTCAACGGCAACTGGAACGGCGTGACGCTCGGTTCCGGCTCGGACACGTGGAAATACTGGGCGGACCTGCGCGCGGGCAAGATCACCGAGCAGGACTGGCAGGGCGTGGAAGGCGGCATCGCGCGCTCGCCGGGCCACTGCATGACGATGGGCACGGCGTCCACCATGACGAGCGCGGCCGAGGCGCTGGGCTTCACGCTGCCGGGCTTTGCGTCGATTCCGGCGCCGGATTCGCGCCACGCGCAGATGTCGGCGAAAACCGGCATGCGCATCGTGGAGATGGTGTGGGAAGACCTGAAGCCGTCGGACATCATCACGGCGGGGTCCATCGATAACGCCGTCACGACGTGTCTGGCCCTCTCGGGTTCGACCAACGCGATTGTCCACATGATCGCGCTGGCGCGCCGTGCCGGTATCGACCTGACGCTGAACCGCTACGACGACATCTCGCGTCACACGCCGGTGCTGGCGAACATCCGCCCGACCGGTTCGTACCTGATGGAGGACTTTTACTACGCCGGCGGCCTGCAGGCGATGCTGGCGGAACTGGGTGACCTGATCGACGGTTCGCAGAAGACGGTGAACGGCCGCACGCTGGGCGAGAACCTCGAAGGCGCGAAGATCTTCAACGACGATGTGATCCGCCGCCGCGCCGCGCCGCTGCTGCCGAACAACGGCCTCGCGGTCCTGCGCGGCAACATCGCGCCGGACGGTGCGGTCATCAAACCGGGTGCAGCCGACCCGAAGCTGCACGTCCACACGGGCCGCGCAGTGGTGTTCAAGGACTACAACGACATGGCCGCGCGCATCGACGACGACGCGCTGGAGATCGACGAGACGTGTGTGATCGTGCTGCAGCATGCGGGCCCGGTGGGCGCGCCGGGGATGCCGGAGTGGGGCCAGTTGCCGATCCCGAAGAAGCTGCTGCAAAAGGGCGTGCGCGACATGCTGCGGATCTCGGACGCGCGCATGAGCGGCACGAGCTACGGCGCGTGCGTGCTGCACGTGGCGCCGGAGTCCTTCATTGGCGGACCGTTCGCGCTGGTGCAGGACGGCGACCTGATCGAACTGGACGTGCCGCAGCGCAAGCTGAACGTGCTGGTATCGGACGAAGAACTGGCGCGGCGCAAGGCGGCGTGGGTGGAACCGGCGCCGCGCTTCACGCGCGGCTATGGCGCGATGCATCAGGTGCACGTGATGCAGGCCAACAACGGTTGCGACTTCGACTTCCTGCAGCGCGATGGAGCGGGCGGAGCGGCGCGCACCGGTAGCGTCGGCGAGCCGGAAATTCACTGAAGCGTGGCGTGCGTGGCGTGCAGTAACCCGCCGCCACGCTGCGACTGCTATCTCACACGCTGCAATTCGATCAGCCGCGTGGGCCGCATATGGTTCAGCGCGTAGTGAATCCGCCCACGGTCCTGACGACTTCCCAGCGCATGCGGGTCGTCGAACTGATGGTCCGCATCGTAGGTCGATTGCGGCGCGATCATGCCTTTGTCGATCACCTCATAGCCCGGTTCGAGCGCGAGCAGCGGACGATTGCCGCCCACCCGGCTATCGAAACCGCCGAGGCCGTCTTTAGACTCCGGCACGCTGTTCACAAGCGTGGCATTCGAGGTGGTGACCTCGTCAGGGCCGATCGGGCTATGGCCGGCCAGCCGCGCCGCTTCGAGGTTCTTGCCGTCGGTGTCCACCGTGCTGTCGTGCGTGCGGTCGTTGTGCAGCTCCGCGCTGCTCGGACCGCCGGTGCCGGGAGCGCGCGAGGCGTCCTGGGGTTTGCCAGTGTCATTGCTGTTCATCATGCTTTCTCCAGTAAAGGCCAACATGGCTGAAATAGCAGCAAAACTTGTACCGCGCGTTGACGAGCGAGCGACGCGCCTTCCGCTTCGCCTGGCCATACGCGCATGACATTCTTTTGATTTTTTTTTAATCAACGCGTATTTTCTACAGAGTATGATCTTACTCCGACGAGTAGGCGCGGTTAAATTGACGGCTTCTGCCAGGCCGTCTCAGCGTGGCCGGTGGGAGACGACGACGCGCTGCTCGAATACTATTACGAGGCAGTCAGGGCGGGTGACACATGCACTTCGATGCTGCATTCACACATCGCGGCTACTTGCTCAACTGCGCGCCGGCGCGCGCGGGCGATGGGACATGGCAACCTTACGTGGTGATCTCACGGTCCAGTGACGGCGAACTGGTCGCCAACCGCTTTTTCCCCACGGATTTCCGTTTCGCCGACGAAGCCGCCGCTATCGCGCACGCACGCGACTGGGCGGTGCGCTGGATCGACGCCAGCAGCGTCACCATCTGACGCGGCTGGCGTGGACGCAGCGCTGCACGAGCGGCGGGAAAACGCGGTAATCTCTGGGGACAATTCACTCTTGCCGTGCTTGTCGCGCGGACGCCGTCCTCACCATGCCAAACAGTCCTGCCCGTAACTGGGGTTTAGAACAGATCGTCGCAGACCTGCGCGCATCACGCGAGCAGTTGCATCGCACCCGTCATCCGCGTGGCATTCGCGAGTTGCCCTCGCGCGAAGCCGTCAGCAGCATCGTCACCGGCCTGCGCGCCGCGCTTTTCCCGACCCACTACGGCGCGCCCGACCTGACCGACGAGACCGTCGACTATTACGTCGGACATACTCTCGAAAGCACCTTGCGGCTGCTCGCCGAACAGATCCGCCGCGCCTTGCGCTTTCTGCCCGAATTCGCCGACACACCGGACCCCGTGCTCAGCGAGCGCGCGTTTGAAGTGGCGCGCGAATTCGGCACCCAGTTGCCCGGCATCCGCGCGCTGCTGGTGAGCGACATCCAGGCCGCTTTCACCGGCGACCCGGCGGCGCAGCACATCACCGAAATCCTTCTGTGCTATCCGGGCATATGGGCGATGACGCACCATCGACTCGCGCACGCGCTGCACCGGCTCGGCGTGCCGCTCCTCGCGCGCTTTATCAACGAGATCGCGCATTCGGCGACCGGCATCGATATTCACCCCGGCGCGCAGATCGGCCCGAGTTTCTTCATCGACCACGGCACGGGCGTGGTGATCGGCGAGACGGCCATCATTGGCGAGCACGTGCGCGTGTATCAGGCAGTGACGCTCGGTGCGAAGAGTTTTGCGGCGGATGTCGACGGCACGCTCATCAAGGGCAATGCGCGCCATCCGATCGTCGAGGACGACGTGGTGATCTACGCGGGCGCGACCATTCTCGGCCGTGTGACGATTGGACGCGGCTCGGTGATCGGCGGCAATGTCTGGCTGACGCATAGCGTGCCGCCGGGCAGCAGCGTTTCGCAAGGCAAGGTCCGCGAAAGCGACAGCCACGACGAAGGGCGGCGCGCATAGGCCCGCCTGGATTTGCCAGGTAGTGCTGATGAATTAACAAACTAACAAACGTGCCCGAACTGCCTATGCTGGGCGTGTGCGTAGACCTTCGGCACGCTGCCTGGCTGTCCCAGGCATTCTCGCTGTCCACTGACTAGGTATTCGCCACGGCCACGATGCCGGGATTGCCGACGATCGACAGAAACTCGCGGCGCGTCGACGGGTCCGTGCGAAACGTGCCGAGCATGCGCGAGGTGACCATCGAGACGCCGGCCTTGTGCACGCCGCGCGTCGACATGCATTGGTGCGACGCTTCGAGAATCACGCCCACGCCTTCCGGTTGCAGCACTTCGTTGAGTGTGTCGGCGATCTGCACGGTCATCTTCTCCTGAATCTGCAGGCGCTTGGCGAAGGCGTCGACAAGCCGCGCCAGTTTCGATATGCCCACCACCCGATGCTTCGGCAGATAAGCGACGTGCGCGCGGCCGATGATCGGCACCATGTGATGCTCGCAATAGCTTTCGAAGCGGATGTCTTTCAGCACGATCATTTCGTCGTAGCCGTCCACTTCCGAGAAGGTGCGGGCGAGGATCTCGCGCGGATCGACGGAATAGCCCGCGAAGAATTCCTCGTAAGAACGCACCACGCGCGCCGGCGTGTCGAGCAGGCCTTCGCGCTGCGGATCGTCGCCGGCCCAGCGCAGCAAGACGCGCACGGCGGCTTGGGCTTCGTCGCGCGTTGGGCGGCCCAGGGCTTCACTTTGTTTGATCTTCTTTGCCTTGCTGCTCATCCTGCGCTCCTGTGTGCTCGCATGTTGAATGTGGTCCGAATGGTTGCGGCCATTGTTCCATGTTTTGCGTTGCGGCGTGTATGGCCGCCCCACGCGAGTGGTTTTCCCGAGGCCTGCGCAAGGACATCGGCCGTAGCATCAACGGGGTTATTTCGACCACTCGTCCACGGTATCGTCAAACGACTCGGCAACGGCGCTGCGCAACCAGCTCGCGCGTGGGTCGTTGTGCAACTTGCGATGCCAATGCTGCCTGAGATCGAAGCGCGGCAGTTCGAGCGGCGCCTCGGCGAGCGTGATCGATGCATGCGCGGCCGCATAGGTCGCGCCGATCGCATGCGGCACGGTGGCGATCAGATCCGTGCGCGCGAGGATGAACGGCAGGCTCATGAAATGCGAAGTCTCCAGCACGGCGCGACGCCGGAGGCGCTTTTTCTCGAGAAATTGCTCGAGCACTTCCTGGCTGCGGCCTTCGGCGCGCACCACGGCATGACTCGCGGCGAGGTATTGCGGCAGCGTGAGCGGTTCGCGGGTCAACGGATGGCCGCTGCGCATCAGGCAGATGAAACGGTGTGTAAAGAGACGCTGCTGGAAGAAGTTGTTGCCCGCGAGATCCGGGAAATAGCCGACTGCCAGATCCACCTCGCCGGCTTCGAGGCCGCGTTCGATCTGCGCGGGCGACAGCGAGAGCGAGCGCAGATTCGCTTGCGGCGCGCGGCTGGCGAAGAGTTGCAGCAGGCGCGGCAAAAAGACGACTTCGCCGACATCGGCGAGGGCGATGGAAAACGTGTGGGTGGTCGTGGCGGCGTCGAAGTCCTGCGCGTCCAGCATGCCCTGGCGGATACGCGAGAGCGCCTCGCGCGCGGCGGGAATCAGGGCGAGCGCGCGGGGCGTCGGCTCCATGCCGCGCGAAGTGCGCACGAACAGCTGATCGCCGAAGTAGTCGCGCAGGCGGCCGAGCGCCGTGCTGACGCGCGGCTGGCTGACGCCGAGGCGTTCGGCGGCGCGGCTCACGTTGCGGGTTTCTTCCAGCGCGACGAGATAGGGGATCAGGTTGAGGTCGAGTTCGGACATGCGGGCGGGGCGGAGTGGTATCGCGGCTGCGTATACACCGTACCCCCGAAATTGCCCTGGCCGATATTGGGGAAAGCGCCGAGCATGGGCAGCGCGCGCGCTGTTCTGATGAATCACACGCGTCACCGGGGTCGCGCTGCAAAGCCGCCCGGAAAAGCGGATTATGGATGTCCTCGCCTTGACAACGGGAACAGCCGCCTTTCATAATGCGCCAATGCGTTCGCTAAACGAATCTGTGTTCGTATATAGAACAAATCGGCGCGGCGCGTCCCAAACGGAATTCGACATGATCAACAAGATTTTCGAGTCACTTCAAGCGGCGCTCGCCGATGTGCACGACGGCGCGACCGTCATGATCGGCGGCTTCGGCACGGCCGGCATGCCGTCCGAACTGATCGACGCGCTGATCGAGCAGGGTGCGCGCGAACTCACCATCGTCAACAACAATGCGGGCAATGGCGACATCGGCCTCGCCGCGTTGCTCAAGGCTAAACGGGTGCGCAAGATCATCTGCTCGTTTCCGCGCCAGACCGATTCCTATGTGTTCGACGCGCTTTACCGCGCCGGTGAAATCGAGCTTGAACTAGTGCCGCAAGGCAATCTCGCGGAACGGATTCGCGCGGCGGGCGCGGGCATCGGCGGCTTCTTCACGCCAACCGGCTACGGCACCAAACTCGCCGAGGGCAAGGAAACGCGTCTGATCGACGGCCGGCATTATGTGCTGGAGTCGCCGCTGCACGCCGACTTCGCTTTGGTGAAGGCATTCAAGGGCGATCGCTGGGGCAATCTGGTGTATCGCAAGACCGCGCGCAATTTCGGGCCGATCATGGCGAGCGCCGCGAAAACCGCGATCGTCCAGGTGTCGAAGGTCGTGCCGCTTGGCGAGCTCGATCCCGAGGACATCGTCACGCCGGGCATCTTCGTGCAACGCGTGATCGAAGTGCCGCAAGCCGCACACCAAGCCGAGCTTGCATCCGCGAGCGCCGCCTGAGGAGACCGACATGAAAAAACTGACCCGCGATGAAATGGCGAAACGCGTCGCCCAGGACATCCCCGAAGGCGCGTATGTGAATCTCGGCATTGGCGTGCCGACGCTGGTGGCGAACCACCTCGCTGCGGACAAGGAAATCTTCCTGCACAGCGAAAACGGCCTGCTCGGCATGGGCCCGGCGCCCGTCAAGGGCGAGGAAGACGACGAACTGATCAACGCCGGCAAGCAACACGTCACGCTGCTGACGGGAGGCGCTTTCTTCCATCATGCGGACTCCTTCGCAATGATGCGCGGCGGCCATCTCGACTTCTGCGTGCTCGGCGCGTTCCAGGTGTCGGCGAAGGGCGATCTGGCGAACTGGCATACGGGTGCCCCGGATGCGATTCCGGCCGTAGGCGGCGCAATGGATCTGGCGATCGGCGCAAAGCAGGTCTATGTGATGATGGAGCACCTGACCAAGCAGGGCGAAAGCAAGATTGCGGCGCAGTGCTCTTACCCAGTGACGGGCGTGGCATGCGTGGATCGCATCTACACGGATCTGGCCGTAATCGACGTAACCGCAGACGGCCTTGTGGTGCGCGAAATTTGCTCCGACATCGACTTCGACACGCTGCACAAATTGACGGGCGTGCAGCTGATCGACGGCACCGAGGCGGCCCGCGCCGCGTGATCCGCCATCAGGCAACCCGACTATGCTCGACGCCAGCGCGCCTATGTCGATGCCGTACTGGCGCTGCTGTGCGAACGCGCTAACCGTCCCACTTCCCCAAGAGTCAAGGCATGCCCTACGCTGCAGTCAACGGCATCGAGCTTCACTATCGGATCGACGGCGATCGTCATGGCCATGCGCCGTGGATCGTGCTGTCTAATTCGCTTGGTAGCGACATGACGATGTGGACGCCCCAGGTCGCCGCGCTGGCAAAGAAGTTCCGCGTCTTGCGCTACGACACGCGCGGACACGGTCATTCGGAGGCGCCGAAGGGGCCTTATACCATCGGGCAGTTGAGCGGCGACGTGCTCGGCCTGATGGATAACCTGAAGATCGCCACGGCGAATTTCTGTGGCATCTCGATGGGCGGCCTGACCGGCGTCGCGCTTGCGACGCGTCACGCTAACCGCTTCGAACGGGTCGTGCTGTGCAATACGGCAGCACGCATCGGCTCGCCGGAAGTGTGGGTGCCGCGCGCCGAACGCGCGCGTAAGGAAGGCATGCTGGCGCTGTCCGAAGCGGTGCTGCCGCGCTGGTTCACCGGCGAATTCATCGCCCGCGAGCCGTTGATGTTCTCGGTGATCCGCGACGTCTTCGTCCATACCGACAAGGAAGGCTACGCCAGCAACTGCGAAGCCATCGACGCCACTGACTTGCGTCCCGAAGCGCCTGGCATCAAGTTGTCGGTGCTGGTGATAAGCGGCACGCATGATCTGGCAGCCACGCCCGCGCAAGGCAAGGAATTGGCCGCGGCGATTCCGGGTTCGCGCTATGTCGAACTGGACGCTTCGCATATCTCCAACATCGAGCAGGCGGAAATCTTCACGAGCACGGTGCTTGACTTCCTCGCGGAGCAACCATGAACGACGGCGAACGCTATGACGCACGCGTGAACATGCGCCGCTCGGTGCTGGGCGACGCGCATGTGAATCGCTCGTTGGCGAACCGCAGTGAGATCACCGAGGAAGTCTAGAACTTCATCACGCGCTACGCATGGGGTGAATCTGGACACGTGACGGTTTGCCCCGGCATACGCGCAATCTGATTACGATTGGCCTGATGGTGGCGCTCAAGTTCGGCTTTCCATCTGGTGGGCAAGCTGTTCCGTGAAGAGGACGCCGGAGCGGACAAGGCTTAAACGCGGCCGGCTTCCTCAACCGGCACATGCGCCAGCACCGCACGCAACACCGTCTCCCTGATCACCTCGCGCCAGTGCGCCAGAGCCGCCTTGTCCATCAACGATTCGCCGAGAAACGCGCTCAATGTGTACTGGTTGGCGTTATAAAAATAGCCGAGCGAGGCGATCATGATGTACACGTCCCGCGCCGCGATGCCGTCACGAAACACGCCTTTCGCCTTACCCGCATCCAGCACCTTCTGCACCACGGAAATCGCATAGCCGGAAATCTCACGCAGCTTTGACGACTTCCTTGCATGCTTGCCCTGATGCAGATTCTCGCTGGATAGCAGCGTGACGAACTCGGGATGGTCGAGGTAATACTGCCAGACGAATTCCACGACCTGCTGCAGGCCGCGCACCGGATCGTCCAGATCCAGGTCGAGCCGGCTTTCCGCCTCGTTGAATTGCGAGTAGATGGTTTCCAGCACTTCGACGAACAACTGCTCCTTGCTGCCGAAGTAGTAGTAAATCATCCGGTCGTGCGAGCGGGCCGCTTTCGAAATGCTCTCGACCCGGCCACTCGCGTAACCTTGCTTTGCAAACACCTTGATCGCAGCCTTCAGAATCTTTGCGCGCGTATCCTGGGCCTGTTTCGCGCGGACACCGGTTGCGCCCGTCTTGCGGGCGGCGGTTGGACTCATGGGCAGCCTCTCGTTTCTCTCAGTTAGCTTGATCATTGCCGGCCGCGTGTGATGCACCTGCTCACAACACAGCGGGCCAGCATTTCGCCGCCGGCCCGCTGCCATGATACAGCCGGCAGATATGCCGGCAAGCGGATCTTTAATCGAATACGGGCGATTCGACACCGAGCACCTTGTGCAGCCGGGTGCTGGTTGTTGTGTACTGCATATGAATTTTCTTGTCCGGGAAGATATAGGGCGCCGCGCCGAATGCGGCAAGCGCTGCCTCATGAAAGCCGGAAAGAATCAGCTTCTTCTTGCCCGGATAAGTATTGATGTCGCCCACAGCGAAGATGCCCGGCACATTGGTTTCGAATTTCCCGGTATCGACGCCTAGTGTCCTGTTCCGTTGTTAACTGAACTATGTTTGCGTAGGATGTTGGTATCAACGGAACGGGAGATACCAGCATGCCAATGGGACGACCGAAGGTGGAGTTGATGTTGAGCGAATCCGAACA
>NZ_CAAJGM010000262.1 GCF_900996235.1 Paraburkholderia sp. BCC1885 | reverse complement strand
CGGCAGACGCGGGCGTACGCCTTTATACGCGCGAGAAAGCGGTATGGTTGCTGGAAATCTCGAAGTACGTAGGCGACCATCGCGAACAGATGGCCGCAAGCCTACGCGCGCTCGCTTCGTCGAACTGGCTGCGCTCGCCGCTCGCGGGCGTCATGTTTGCGCCAGTCTTTGCGGGCGCCCCGGTCGCGCCGGTGCCGCTTGTTGAGCCGAATGATGGGAATGAAGCGCGAGGCCCGTCTGCCCCGGCGATGCCGGCGAGCGTGATCGCGCGCGAACAGCCGCCTGCACTGCTGCCGGTCTGGCAGGACATCGCGGCACGTGCGTTCCATTATCGTGGCCGCCGTACCCGTCTTTACTGGCCGAACACGCTGGCCGCGCTCTTGATGGTCGCGACGATCGGCTGGTGCGCTGCGATGACGGTCTCGTTTATCGGCAACCGGCATCTGATGCACGCCGCACAGGCGAGCGCAGATGCCGCGCACGCCGCCATGCCCGGCACGCCCCAGGCGCTACGCGCACAACTCGCCCTGCAGCAGCAGATCGATACGCTCGAATACCGCCATCAGCATGGCGTGCCCTGGTATCTGCGTGCAGGCCTCTCGCGCAACGACGAATTGCTCGGCGCGTTATGGCAGCCGTACCAGGATGCTGCCGCACGTAACCTGCAGCAGCCGGTCGTGCAGGCGCTGGAAAGCCGGCTCACCGCACTCTCGCAGGTTCGCGCCGACGAACAGCAGAGCCACGACGCGCAACAGCAAGCCTACAACCGCCTCGAGGCGTACCTGATGATGGCCACTCCGGCCCGCACCGATGCGCCTTTCCTCAAGACCCAACTGCTCGAGGTATGGCCCGCGCCCGCCGGCATGCGTACGGGAGAATGGCTCGACATCTCGCAACAGCTCGCGGGCTTCTGGGCCGATCATCTGAAGACACATCCTGCCTGGCGAATCAGCGCATCGATGCCGCTGGTCAACCAGATGCGCACGACACTCGTCAACCAGATCGGTCTGGCCGCGAGCGACGATGTGCTTTACCAGCGCATTCTCGACGATGCGCGCGGCAGGTACGCCGACGCGTCGCTGGCAACACTGCTGGCGGGCACTGATGCCCACGGTCTCTTTACGACCACGCAGACAGTGCCGGGCATCTTCACGCGCGCCGCGTGGGAGGGCGTGATCGAGCACGCCATCGACGACGCCGCGAAGCAGCAGCACGTCGAGGCAGACTGGGTGCTGGCCGGCAACGGCCCTTCTGCCGCGATGATCGACGCAACCGCCGCCACCCGGCACGCCGTCGATGATCTGAGGCAACGCCTGCGCACACGTTACTTCACCGACTACACAGCGGCCTGGGCGACCATGCTCAACGGCCTCCAGTGGATGCCGGCTAACAGCTTCTCCGCCGTAATCGACCAGCTCACACGCCTGACCGATGCGCAGACTTCGCCGCTGCTGGCGGTCATGAAGTCGGTTCAGTACCAGGGCGAAGCGGGCCGTCCGTCACAGGCGTTGACCGACACGCTGGTACGCAAGGCGCAGGGATTGCTGGGAGGCGCCGACAGTGACCAGGCCGAGGCGGTCGTGGTCAATCCACTGGACAAATCGTTTGGCCCGTTGCTGGCGCTGCTCGGTGACGCAGGCCCGCCAGATCCGGCTGCGGGCAGCAGCAAGACCGGCAGCGGCAATGCGGGGATTGCCGCCTCGCTTAACGGCGTTAGCCTTTCACGCGTGCTGACGGCAGAGACGACGGTCCGTCTGAAGCTGCAGCAGATCCAGTCCAGCCCAGACCCGCAGTCGATGGCCCGCGCGCTCGCGCAGGCGGTGTTCCAGGGCAAGCTCTCGGACCTGTCGCAGGCGCGCGACGACGCCGCGCTGGCCGCCGCGAGCCTGGGCGCGCAGTGGGCGGGTTTCGGGCAGGCCCTGTTCGTACAACCGCTCGACGCAGCCTGGCAGGCGGTCCTCCAACCCGCCGCAGCCAGCCTGAACGATGCCTGGCGCGCGGGCGTGGCGGCGCCCTTCCAGTCGCTGTTCGCCTCGCGCTATCCGTTTTCGCCGACCACGGCGGACGCGTCCTTCGCCGAGTTCGGTCGCTACGTGCGGCCGGATACGGGGCTGGTCAACCGCTTCATCGAGAGCGAGCTGTCCGGCATGCTCAAGCGTCAGGGCGACGAGTGGGTGCCAAATGAGCTCGCACCGCAGTCGCTGCAGTTCGACCCGAAGTTCCTGGCCATGCTGCGGCTCATTGGGCCAATGGGCGCACACCTCTATGCGCAGGGCGAAGCCGGCTATCACTTCGAGCTCATGCCGCAGTCCACGCCGGACGTGACGCGCACGGAACTCACTGTAGACGGACATGAGGTCGTCTACTTCAACCAGCGGGACGCCTGGTCGCCGCTTGCGTGGCCTGGTAATGGCCTGGGCGGGCACGCGTCGCTGACCTGGGAGACGCTGGATGCCGGGCTGCGCGTTGCGTTCGATGCCACCGGCGACTGGGCGTTCCTGCGGATGCTGGAGAAAGCCCAGGTGAAACAGCTCGACGATACCCGCTACGAACTGGTCTGGCACGCCGGGGAAGCTAGCGACGACACGAAGGCACCCGTCGCCCCGTCCGATGGCTCGGCGATGTTGCCGGTGCCGCTGCATTACGTGCTGCGGGTGCAGGAGGGCGCTGGGCCATTGGACCTGCTGAAGCTACGCGGCTTCCGGATGCCGGAGCGCATCTTCGTGACGGGCCGGGCAGGCATGTTGTCCGGCATGCCGTCCCTCCCCCCTTGCCGCCCGGGTTACAACCATGACCGCACCGTGGAAATCGTCCCAGCGCGACGGCGGGAATCCGTTCCTGAAGTATTTCGATGCCGAGATGCGCTATCTGCGTGAGGCGGGTTCCGAGTTCGCCCAGGCCCAACCCGACGCCGCACGCCGCATGGGGATGCTGTACGGGCAGGACGGCGAGCAGGTCCGGGCGGTCAACGAAGCCTTTGCGTTCCTGATGGCGCGCAAGCGCATGAAGCTCGACGACGCGATGCCGGAGGTCACCGGGGGATTGCTCGATAACCTCTATGAACACATGGCCCGGGCGATCCCGTCGCTGTCGATCATCGAATGCACGCCCCTGAACCGCAGGAGTTCGGCTACGGCGCGGATTCCCGCCGGGGCTGTCGTGCGCTCGGCACCGGTCGGTCCCGATGGGGTGCAGTGCCCTTTCCGCACGACCCAGGCGGTCGAGTTGCTGCCGCTGTCGGTCGAGGACGGGAAGGTGGCGGTGCGCGCAGACGGGCGCACCGTCATCCGCCTGAGCCTGGGCCTCTGGTTTGGGGACCAGCGCGAGCACGTGGATCTGTCGCGCATCCGCCTGTACCTGCACGGCGAGCGGCCCGCCGCCGCGGCGCTGTACGCGGCGCTCACGCGCCAGGTCGCCGCGATCGGGCTGCGCCTGCCATCGATACGCGACGGCGCGCTGCAACCGCTCGCCGGGGTGCGCTTCGAGGCGGCGGGGTTTGGTCCGTCGACACGGCTGTGGCCGGCTACGAATACCGAACGCAACCAGCAGCTCGATCGCGAACAGACGTTGCTGGAGTATTTCGTGTTTCCGCAGAAATTCCACTTCGTCGACCTGTGCGGCTTCGATAGCACGATGGTGCCGGCGGGGGAGGCGCGGATGACCTTCGAGATTGAACTGGATGCCCGCATGCCCGGCGACCAGCCGGTGGGGAGGGAGAGCTTCCGGCTGTTCTGCACGCCCGTGATCAACCTGTTCGAGATCGATGCGCTGCCGCTTCAGCCCGCCGGCTGGCATGATACGGAGCACCGCATCCTCGCACAGCCCGTCGTGGCCGGTTATGTCGAACCGTACGACGTGCTTGCGGTGAGCGCTACCCATCCGGAGGACAGTGCACGGCATGCCTATCAGGCGTTTACGAACTTCCGGCACCGCGGCTGGATGCTTCGCTACGAGAAGCCGGAGCGATACTTCCATACCGCTACGCGCTACGGCGTGGTGGGACGGGAACTGTGGGTCACGCTGGCGGGGCAGCTCTGGGCGGGGACGTATCGCAACGCACCCGATGACGGGGACCGCCCGCAGCCGGACCGCCATCTGACTGTGCGCGCATTGGCGAACAACGGGCGCCTGCCGCGCCTGGCGCTTTCGGAGGCGACCATTACCGAGACGGTGTCAGGCTTCACCGGCATCGCGTCGGTGCGCAACCTGACGGGACCCAGCCTGCCGCAGTATCCGCCGCGTTATTACCCCGGCTACGAGTCGCGCGCGCTGGGCCATTTCGCCGCGAACGGCATGAACGAATTCAACCAGATGCTCGGGGAAGGCGCACCGGCGTTGCGCGAGGTGCTCGAACTCTACGACTGGACCGTGGATGACGCGGTTCCCCTGCGCATCGATGCGATCCGCACGGTGCGCTTCTCCCAGAACGAGGTCCTGCGGCGCGGTGACGTGCTGCGGGTTGTGCGCATCCACGTTGACCTCGACGCGAGCGCTTTCGCCGGGCCGGGCGACGCCGTGCTGTTTGGCGACGTGCTGAGCCACTTCCTCGGGCGCTACGCGGCGCTGCAGTCGTCCATGCAACTGGTACTGGGCATCGAGGGCCGGGAGACGGTCTATCCGCGCACCGATTTCACGGGCGCGCCATTTTGACGGGAATCAGGATCGCGCGGGGCGCGCCCGGCGTTGGCCTCGCACTGGCCATTTCCGCCGTTCGCCTGTCTGCAGCTTCGGGCGACCGGCGCGACCTATATCATTCCCACCGCGATATCGCCGGTGTCGCGTGCGCTGAT
>NZ_CAAJGM010000261.1 GCF_900996235.1 Paraburkholderia sp. BCC1885 | reverse complement strand
GATCGCGGTGATACCAGCGACGACGCTGAGTCCCTTTAGTACGGGACGTGGGCGCGGCGGGAGGTGGATGAATTTCGTTTCGTGCATGGATTGCTCCAGATAAAGGACGAACGCGGGCCTCCGGATGAACCGGATGACGTGATCGCTGGTGGAATAAAAAAGAGACGGGGCGCAGGCGCGCCCGGCTTATGCCGTGAGGCTGGCCAGTTGTCGCCGCAGGGCAGCGGCCCTGGCCTGGGAGCAGCGCAGATGACGCCGGATACCGACGACGGTGGGTTTTACGATCCCGGCCTCGATGTCACGCTGTAGCTTTGCGATTTCGGTATCGGGTTTTGTGACGGTGGGTGACGGTGCTGGCAGGTCGGACGTGACCGCCGGAATGGACGTCAGGTCAGCGGCGGTTACTGGAGTGGGTTCCCTTCCCGGTACGAGTGCAATCCACCACAGCAGACAGGCAACACCTTCGAGCACCGCGGCAAACGCAAGCCCGGCGAACAGATCCAGTCGGGTATCCGCGACGCCCAGAATTATCGCCAGCCGCGCCGTGACCGGATCGTCACGAATGGCGTCACGACGTCCGGCATTACCGTCCTCGATTGCCTGTAACCGCCGTACCTCAACGGCTTCGGCATCGAGGGTATCCAGTTTCGCCGCAAGCGAGACACGACGAACCCGTAACGCTGGACAGTCACGCACACAGCGGCGTGCATCGGCAACGGCCAGCTCTGCCGTCACCGCCGCACGATCTGTCATGACCGCCGTGAGACTGCGGTGTGCCGGAATATGGCTGACCGGCATGGCCGCCACCCGAACTTCTCCGGCATGGGACTGGGATAGAAGGAAAAACGTCGCATGGCCGTATGAAGCCGCAGCCATGCACCCGAGCCACAGCGCTCCCCCGATACCGCGAACGGCAAGCGGTGCTGACCGGCACAGCGCGGGCAGCAGATGCGCGCCAGCGACCAGCACGACACCGATCGACATCCATACCAGCCGTTCGGCGAGCCACCCGCCGCGCTGCCAGCCAGCGAGTACCGACATGCTGACGGCTGTTCCCGTTGCCGTGACTGCCAGCAGCAGCGCGGGACGGATGCGGATCATGCGGCTTTTCCGCCCAGTAAAGCGGCGCGCTGTTCGAGCTTGCCTATGAGTCCAGACGCGGGCGGCGCCCCGGCTTCGGTGTTACCGTGCCCCTGACTGTCGCCGCTACCGGGTTCGGACGGGTAGAACTCTTCAGAGACGGCGGCGCTTTCCTCGATACTGTCTTCGAATGCGCCGTTACTGAACCCGGCACGCGCCGCGACATCGAGCGCCACCTGATCGAACCCGGCCGCCTTGCGACGCGCATCCAGCTCACGTGCCTCGATGATCGCAGCCTCAAGCGTGCTGCCGGACCGCACGCCGAGATCCACGTAGTAGATCGCACTCCGGTAGCTCTGCGTGGTGGACTTGCCGCGCAGCTTCAGTTCCAGCGGCAGGCAGGCGAGCAGGTTGCCGGATACCGCGCTGAAGTAATGCAGGCGCGCGGCGAGTGTGCGGATGCTGTTATAGGACGTCGTTCTGAAGATGAAACTGCCCAGTTCGTCCTCATCGCCAATCAGCACATTCAGCCGGCCGTAGGGCTTGCAGCCGCCTTTCTGACCGAACGCACAGCCATCCGGCGACGGACAGGGCAACGATTCAATGCTGCTGTCGTTCGCCCGTTTGCACGTTTCGCCGTTACCGACGCACAACGGCCGTCCCGTTTCGCGATCAAACAGCGAATACTCGGCCCGAAGGTTCAGGTCGGGATCGTTGAAGAGAAAGCGCACGGGTATCGCCCTCAGCTTGCCGGGCTGAAGCTTGCGCAGAGCCTGGTCCGCGGGATGCAGCATCCAGCCTTCACGGTTTTGCACCTGGGACGTGACCGTAAACTGGTCATCCTTTTCTGGCAGACGCTTGCCGTTTTTCTCGACGACGCGACCGATTGAAATTCTTCCTATAACGGGCGGAGTAATTGAAAGACCCTTCAACATAGTGAAGCTCCTGTAGACGTAAAAAGAGAGGGCTGAATCGACAGAGAGGACTGCGGAAACAGCAGTCAGACAGAGACGAGAAACCGGCGTGAGCCAGGTTTAGTGATGGCGTATTGCGTAGCAAGATGGGGATGCTCGGCGAGCAGGCGTGGCAGATCGATGGTGGAACCATCCCGACTGCGTTTGAACGACACCTCACCGGTTTCGAACATGGCCCGGTCGGCTTCGCCCATCGCCTGCTGAATCGTCTGCTTCAGCTTCGACTCGACCTGCTGACGTGCTTCAATATCAGCACGAACGGAAACCAGATCAGCGAACACGGACGACAGCCTGCGATCGTCGGTGAAATCGACCGTGCCACCCGCACCCGGATACAGGCAGCGCAGCGCGCGATCGGACGAATCCGAACCGTCGGCCGGTGGTGGAGTGTCCGTTTCGACGTACCGCCAGAACATGGCTTCGAGTTCGATGAGCCGGGAGATCAACCTGTCGTCACGCTCAATGCGATGCACGTCAAGTTGCTGGCCGCAGACCAGCACGGCAACGTCGGCCGCCTGCTTGCCAGTGACCGCAAGCTGGTGTTGCACCTGAAGCACCACGTACTCAGGTACGCTGTCTCGCCAGAGCCGCGCACCGAATTCGCCGGCCGTCTTGCATTCGAGCAGTTGCACGTCGCGAGAGCCGACGACTTCCCGGTCGATATTGGCGATCATGAACGGAAGCGTCGGATGCTGGAGTACGGCGTTCACCCGTCTTACCTTGCTTCCAGTCTGCTTCGTGTACGACGCAGCTACGATGGGTTCGAGCAGCGTTCCCCAGTAAACCGGTTCGGTCGTATCCTGCGGATCGGGCCGGAACAGACTGGTATCGCGCCCGGTTTTGACCAGCCACAATTCGAGCGGGCTCATGTAGGGCGAAAGCCCCACGGCAGCCGCCGCGTCGGAGCCTCCTATCCCGGACTTCCTCACCGATAGCCAGTCTTCGCGTGGCATGTCTTTCGTCTCGACCAGCCGTAATGCAGGACGCTTGCGACGCCCCGTAGGTTCAGGCAAAGGCATACATCCCTCCCAGAATGAAAGAAGCCCGGTGGGAGTGACCCCGACCGGGCTTTATGACGTGATGAACCTGAGAGTCAGGCGATCAGCTTCATCGCTTCGTCCCATGCGCGCTGTTTCAATGTGGCACCTGCTCCGAACCAGGCAGCGTCGCGGCGGTGATCTTCGCTGCGCGCGCGGCGCTGGTGATCGACGAATTCCGTGACCGAATTCACCAGACCCCAAGCCGTGCCGGATGCCGATGGCAACGTGGCACCCATGCCGCGGCCGGCGTACAGTGATTGCACTGCCTTGATCGCGCGATCGTTCGTCGTTGGCACCGGTGTATTCGGTCCGCCGGTCGGGTACGTGAGCACGCGCTGGAAGAACTTCTCGGCGATGGAATCGCTGACCTTGCGGTCGGCCAATGCTTTCGTGCGAGCCATGAACCCGTCCCACGATGAGATCGCGATGCCAAGCTGTCGCTTGACGGCTTGCGCATCGAACTGGCTGCGGTGCGGCACCTTGACGGCACCAGCCGAATCTCCAAGAGCGATCTGCAACGTGTTGTGGCAAACGACGCGCACACTCGTGAACTGTGCGGTGGTCGCCAGTGTGCCGTCGCAGGCGGTCGCCAGCAGCAGATAGCCGTTGACGGTGTCCTTGCCCTTGAGCGAGACGGACTGGCCCGTGCGAGCCAAAGCCCAAAGCTTCTTGCCATCCTTGAGTACGCCTGCGGTCTCCAGCTCGAAGCCGCCTGTTTCCGTGAGGTCGCGGTAGAACTCAAGCACATCGCGAGGTTGGACTACCTGATAGCGCGACGACACGACCGACAGCGGTTCCCTGGTGTCCGAGCGGTACAGCACGCGCTGTTCGGGAAAGGCGTGGATCGATCCGAGATTGCCTGAACCGCCAGCCACGTACCGGACCTCGGCGGATTCAATCTGCCAGTTCATTCCAGCTTCGCGCGCCCACACTTCAATCGGTTGGCGTGGAGAGAGTTGATTACCCAGGCCATGCCATGGGGTTTCGTTGACATAGGCCATCGTTTTGACGAGATGCATGAAAAGCTCCTTGTAAACGGCATACAGCCCGGCACGCAGCCGAGCGGGTGTACAAAAAATTGAAGGGGGATAACTGCGAGGAACTGCGGAAAGGGAAAAATTACGGATCAGGTAGATGCTTTGGGGCGACTGAACGCGTGCCCGCAGGCGTGACAGCGGAAGTTGTTGAGTACCTTGTCGTCGATCACTTCGCCGAAGACAGAGCCGGTCGCGCAGCCTGCCGTGCCGCCGATGAGACCGGCGATTACGGCACCAGCGATGGCACCGCACACGGCACCGGCGGGTCCGGCCAGCGCGCCTACCGCTGCGCCGGTTTCTGCTCCGGACAGGGCGAATGCGACACCACTGGCCGTACCGGCGATGGCGCCTATTGCACCGCCGGTCTTGCGTGCGCGATGGCGAGCTTCGACATGCGACGACTGGCATTTCGGGCATGCCGGGATGGAGCTAGGCTGACTGCCTGCATGATCGCCCGGGTATGCCCGCGGCGGGACAAAGCCTTGCTCGAAGGGCTCGTCATCATTGTGCCCATTCGGGTACACATCGTCCGGGTCATACGGATCGTGAGGACGGGGATAGACGCGAGGATCACGCATGGGCGGTCGCCTCCCGCCTGATCTTGTCGCCGTACAGGCGCAGGCTGACCGATGTGAGCACGCCGGTCATGAAGACCAGGCCGAATGCGAGCAGATATTCAAAAGGGGAAGGATAGGTAGGCATCACGGCTCCCGGGGAGGATTCGCCAGCACGGCATTGCGCGGGCGGAGTGGGCAGGCTG
>NZ_CAAJGM010000260.1 GCF_900996235.1 Paraburkholderia sp. BCC1885 | reverse complement strand
GTTCGACGAAGCGAGCGCGCGTAGGCTTGCGGCCATCTGTTCGCGATGGTCGCCTACGTACTTCGAGATTTCCAGCAACCATACCGCTTTCTCGCGCGTATAAAGGCGTACGCCCGCGTCTGCCGTCCTCTGTTCCAGCTCGTCCAGCATGTCCGGCAGCACGGCAACGGCAGCCTGCACATGCCTGTGGGGGCCGTCTGGCATGAATGCACCCACCGCTTCAAAAGGTTCGGAATACTTGCCGTTCGCCGCGACCGGATGCAGAAACGTGACGGGCGCGGCCCAGCCTAGCGCGGTGGCAATCGCGGACAATTTGCGGGTCAGTTCGGTATCCTGATCGTTGGCGCGGGCCACATGGACCACACCGTCTACTGGATAGGGGTATCGCAACTGCTGGATCTGGCCCAGCCACTTTGCCACTTCGATGCCGTCCGGCGCTGCGTGGACCAGAATGGTTTCGCCCACGTGCATGATGCCAGTCTGCTTCAGACCGGGGGCAACCTGATCGACGCGTTCGTCCGTGCCGTTTATCAGCAGCCAGCGCACGCGGCGGTGCCAGAACCAGCCGTGCGACACGCGTAGCTCCTCGTACACGCGCTGTAGTCGCGCATCGCGCTTGAGCGGCTTCGCTGCCGTCGTGCGGTCGCCGGTTTCAGAGCGGAACAGCCTGGCGGCCCCGCCGTATGCGCCCGTCGATACCGCGAACAGATGGACGATCACGACGACAATCAACATGATCGGGATACCGATCAATAGCCGCGTGCGGGGTGTGCCATCCGCGATCCCAAGACGGTCATTCCCGAACCAGACCAGCAGGAGTGCGGCGACGGCGAGGACGAGGGCTGCCAAGGGCATGCCCCAGATCGCCGCGCGGCTCGGAGCCGGCTTACTGGCGACGGCTTCAGGCTGCATGTGCTTCAGGTTATTTTGGGGAATCGTCATGCGAGGAAGCGTTGGTTTGTTCTCTGGGTATGACATAGAGGACGGCCGACTGCAGGCCATCGACAACCAGTTGCGGGCCGGCCGTGGCGCCGGACTCAATGGCAGCCGCAATTGCCAGCAAGGCGTTTGCCGCGTCCACGTTGCCGACAATGCGATCAAGCCGATGCTGTTCGGCGTCCTTCGACGCGGCCTGAAAACCAGTGGCAGCGAGGGCGCGGTCGCAGTGCTCAACCGGTCGCGTGATCCACGCGCGCGTCACCGCGGCGGCCTTGGCGTTGCCCCAGAAGGCGGCATTCGCAAAACCGCACTCGGCTTCACCGTCGCGCCCCTCGACGGGCCGGTGCAGCGCAGCCTTGTGGCGGACTTCCTGAGGGAGCTTGAAGTAACCAGGGTCGAGCAGCACAGCGGCACAACCTTCGGCACAGCCTTCGTCGATGGCATCGTCGTACCATGCTGCGGCGACCGCGAGAAGCGGACGGGGATCGCGGGCGTCAAGCCAGCCGTCAGCTACCAGCAGACCATCGGTCGCAGGAACGGCCTGAACGTCGAGTGGCGGTAGCGCGGCCAGCCGCAACGCCTCCCGAACCTGGGCCACGCGCAGGGCCGCAGTCTTTGGTTCGGCAAGCATACGCACCTGCGGCCAATACGGCTTTTCGTATCGGGTCAGCGCCTGAAGACTTCCGGCCAGCGGTTCAAGCGCTGCACGGATCATCTGGACAGCGGGAGCAACCTCCGTCACTACGCCTGCGCCGCCGCCCTCGCTTTCCTCTTCGCCCGCCACGGGAAGCCCGGCCAGCAACGGGTCGTGGTCCTCAAAGCGATTGCACGAGACCTTACCCGAGCCATGTCGGGCGCTCTGCATCTTCAGGAGCGAGTGCTTACCTGCAAGAGCTTCGGCAAGGGATTTGCCCGCTAGCGGCAGGCAATACCCTGCACCAACTACATGCAGTGGGCGCTGCGCGAACCGGATTTTTTTCGCAAGCCAACGGTCGCGATGATGGTTGCGCCAGTACGCGCGATACCACAGGACCTCGTAACCCGCGCGGGCAAAGCCGAGCAGGACCAGGAACAAGCCGTTCGGCGCCCCGACGATCCAGCTCCAGAACTCTAGGCTACGCGCCGGTTCACCCTCCGGCCACGCAAGTAGCACAAATATCGGACCGAACACGTTGCACACGAACCAGGTCGCCGCCCATGGCCAGAAACGCATTCTGGGCGGATACCCGCTGGGGTGTCCGGCGGGAGAAAGATCGACCGGCATTACTCGATGTTGAAATTCATGAGCGACGAGAGCAGACGGCAGCCACACGCGCAGCGGTACTGATGGAAGGCAACCTCCTTGCCGTCGCGATCGGGAAATTTGGCATAGCCCTCGTCAATCGTGGTTGGCCCGTGCTGTTCGCAGATCGCCTCGTCGCCCTTTCGGGCGAGCGGGCGGCCCATCACCTCAAACCACGGTGAGCCGCCTGTGACTTCGCCGCCGTGCTCCAGTTTGTCGCCTTTGCGGATGGGAGATTGCATATGTTAATGAAAACCCTTTAGCAACTTCAGCACATATCGATAAAAATGCGCCGCATATTCTTCAAATCGAACGGACCCAAACAGAAGGTTTCAGCACATCACCAAATACATTCGGAGCCGTTTTTCCTTAACGCCTCCGGATCAAAAGTAAACGGAATTTGCTTGCGAGTCCCGTAATTCTTGTAAGTCATGGAATATATATTCGCACCTTGACTCATCATCTCATACTCCCCCGTGATTTTTCCGCCGTAAACTTCATACCACGTAGTCGTCACCTGATCCGGACGCCCCGAATTGATCTCTTCCGATTCTTCATTCTTTGATATTAACGTTATTGCCGATTTCGCACCTCGATACTTCACAAATGCTCCAGACCACTTTGCAGCATCATCGTACAAAACATGAAGGCCGAAATTCTTTGATCCCGATCCATTCGAATCGAAGCAATATACTTCCTCTGAAATTTCGCAGTGCGCAACTGCTGGCAGTAATGCGAAAGCAACAGAAAATAGTTGGCCAAGAATTTTCTTCATTAGGGAATCTGCCGTTCAATAGATGTATTGATGGTATGAGTCGTTCTATAAAATTTCTTTTTTGGGTGCTGATGCGGTGGATGGCCCTTCATAACGGGAACACCCTCCGCATTCAGGACCGGTTCTTTTTGTGAGTTTCTCCGCCAGTCAAAAGTTATGGTCACCTGTTCGCTTTTAAAAATCTCATCAGTGAGAATATTTCGCAAATAGACAACCGATTGAAGACGAACCTCCAATCCATTGAGATTCTCTATGGCCACGTAGCCGTTAACATCTTTACTTGCCCTGATCGCATCGTCCTGCGTAACGCCGGCATCCACGTGCGATAGCATTCCACTTCGCTTCACAACATAAAAACAAGCACTATCGACACAGTTATCAGTATTTTGCGCCCCACTATTATCTTTGGCGATCAAGACATCTGGGTCCCATCCAAGCGCATGGAATTTCTCGGGCACAACTCCATGAAATTTTCGAAAATTCCCATAAGGCTTGTAATTTTCGAGATGTGTTAGCTGAATAAGCCCCCGCCCATAATATGGACTATAAGATTTTTGTTCACCACCGATCTCCTTGACCAAGCTCAGTCTGCCAGTCTCAGGAATAACGTGCGACAAAAAGTGCAATAAGCGAATCGAGTTAATCCCATACTTTCTCGTCCCAATATTGAACGATTTATTCCATTTCTCCGCATGTGAAAGTGCGCTATTCCATGCCAACCTTGATGGTCGAAATTGAGTCAACTCTAGCTGCAGCAGGCTACGCGGAAAGCACTCTGCCATTTCCTGAGCATTAAGCCACGCGCACTTCCTAAAGTGACGAATAAACGCCAGCGGATGGAAGAACCAAAGTTGCTGCCCGGCAAGCGGTGTCTTGTCCAGAAACTGAAACTTGCTCAGGAAATCGGTGAACTTGGTGTACCCATCAGGGTTGGTATCTTGCTGTTTGCAAAAGAAACCATACGGATCGTTCAGGTCCTTGTACCGTTCCTCGTTGTTGGACGGATCCCATTCGCTACGCGCCTTGAACACCATTCCCTTGAGCTTCTCGTCCACGCCATCCGTGTTCTGCACGTAGCTGGCAAGCTGCAGATTAGCCTCATCGTTGTTGTTCGGGTCGGCTTCGAGCGGTCGCGCCGACGGCAACGAATCCTGAATGCCGGTCAACCCGCAAAGCGTGGCGTAATCACATCGTCCGGCGTCGTTGAACGGCGTGTTGTCGCCGTCGACCTTTTGCCACCCCGTGAAGAACGGGAAATCCGCGTCGGACAGCTTCTTGATGGCATCCGGCGCGATGTTGACATAGCCGAGCGTGCCGTTTTCATCGAGCGGCACTGCGATCCATGTGGCACAGGCCACTCCGGTCAAAGTCGGATGGTCCGAGAGAATGCGCCCAAACCGCAGCATTTCATAGCCATCACTAGGACAACCCGAATAGAGCGCCATCGCACGATCACACAGGTCGTATTCATAGCGCTTTGGGTTGTGGTGGCTGTCGGTGCCGCTGTCATATGGATCAGCAATGGGGTCAGGCGTGAGCAAGGTCACGTTGCCACTGCCACCCTTATCGATCCACGCACGCGTAAATCGCCGCCCCTTGTTGAACCATGCTTCGACGTAGAGGGTATCGTCTTTGCTAATAGACCCGCCCGGCACTCGGGGAAACCACTTCTCATCCATGCCCGCAGGCTGCGAATAGAACTCCTGCGGGCCGGAAATGACGAAATAGCTGTGCCCCCAGTAGTCACCCGTGGTCGGCTGGGCCGGTTTTTTCACCCCGATCTGTACCTTGTCGAACCAGGCGGTGAAATCGCCGTCCGCCATGAAGATTTCGAAGTGCAGATGCGCCACGCCCTGATGCTGGCCGACGTAGCCGAGCATGTCCTTGCGGTAAACCTTCTTCGTGCCGCCCGTCTGAACCACCCCATCTTTGCCCCCTGCCGTATCGAGCAGCCACTTGGGTAGCGCGTTCGCCGAGCCGGTCTCCGGCGGATCGTTAGGTTGGGGGACGATGTGCTCCTGGCTGGTCATGTCCAGAAGGTGCATGTAGAGCGAGTAAAACGTGACCGTGCGTCCGTCGCCCGTATCGGTCTTGTGCCGCAGCAGGACGAAGCCGGCATTCGAGTTCAGCAGAGGCTGCCCGGTCGTCGTATCAGTCGTGCCATCCGAGATGGCATTCCTGCAAACCCGGTACGCGACGACTTCGCCATCGGCGATCGCGCGGACAGGTTCCGCCTGCTCGCCCGGGTTCAGATGGATGGCGCAATGAGAACGTCGGTCGAAGGTGACCGGCCAGGCGCCGTGATGACCGATCTCGAACCGGTCGATGAGGTCCATCATGGGGTCCGGTTTCGATGCGTCGCTGGCCGTCAGGCCCGCCGCCGGAAGAAAGGGAGCGCTGATGATCATGGCTTCAATGGGATGACGAATACGTATCGGAAATCTTCAGGCCGCTTTTCGGCAGGGATGGCAACTGGGTCGGCACGTTGTCGGGTCCAACGAACGTGAACGAGCCTGCCTTGATGGTGAACGCGGCTGGACAATGGAATGTCATGTTGCCGCCCTCGATCACGAGCGAGGCCCC
>NZ_CAAJGM010000259.1 GCF_900996235.1 Paraburkholderia sp. BCC1885 | reverse complement strand
GTTCGACGAAGCGAGCGCGCGTAGGCTTGCGGCCATCTGTTCGCGATGGTCGCCTACGTACTTCGAGATTTCCAGCAACCATACCGCTTTCTCGCGCGTATAAAGGCGTACGCCCGCGTCTGCCGACCATCGCTCGACCCGGCCGAGCAGTTCAGGCACGCATGCCGCGGCATCCTGCGCCTGCCTATGTGACCCGTTCGGCATGAAGGTGCCGACCGCGTTGAACTCTCCTGACGGGCTGGCCTGTATCTCGACCGGGTGCAGGAACGTGACAGGTGCGGCCCAACCAAGCGAAGTCGCAATCATCGAGAGCGCGCGTGGCAAGCCCGTGTCAGTGTTGTCGGAGCGGGCGACGTGGACCAGACCATCGACCGGGCGACGACTACGCAATCTGCGGATCTGGCAGAGCCACTTTTCTTTCTCGATACCATCCGGCGCGGCATGAACCAGGACGGTCTCGCCGACGTGCATGACGCCTGCCTGCTTGAGTCCGGGCGCAACCTGATCGACCTGCTCGTCGCTGCCGTCGACCATCAGCCAGTGCAGACGGCTACGCCAAAACCAGCCATGCGCGACGCGCAGCTCTTCGGCCATGCGTTGCAGCCGTGCGTCGCGCTTGAGCAGCTTTGCCGCCTTAGCGCGGTCTCCGGCCTCGCTGCGAAAGAGCCGCGCCGCAAAGCCATAAGCGCCAGTTGCGAACAGGACGAGGTGAGCGACGACAACGACTGCGAAGATTGACAGGATGACGATGATCGCCTTCAAGTGAGACTCACCGGGCGAGACGCCGACCATATCGCCGCGCAGCGATACGATGCCGATTGCGAGTAGAGCGACGACCAGCGCCGCGACGGGTATTCCCCATATCGCCAGACGGCTCGCCGGGGCAGATTCCTCGTTCGAGGTTGTGGGCTCAAGCGAGCGCAGGGTAAGCCTGGGGGCGTTCATCGGTATTCCGGTTATTATCGTTTGTTGTGGGCGTTACGCGCAGGACTGCGGACTGTAAGCCGTCAATGATGAGTTGCGGGCCGTCTGCCGCGCCTGATTCGATCGCTGCTGCGATGGACAGCCAGCCGTTAGCATCGCCGAGATCGCCAGCAATGCGGTCGGGGCGTCGCTGCGCCTCGTCTTTCGCAATGGCGTCCATATGGGCCGCGCGCAGCGCCCTGTCGCATCCGTCTACAGGACGGGTTATCCACGCTCGAACGATTGAGGCAAAGTCAGCGTTGCCCCATACCGCAGCATTGGCGAAACCGTATTCAGCCTCACCAGCGAACCCGCTGACGGGCCTGTGCAGCAGCGCGGCGACCTTGACCGCTTGCGGCAAGCGGAAGTATCCCGCCGTAATGAGTACGGCGACGCAACCCTCAGTGCTGCCTTCGGGGGGGCCCGCCTCATGCCATGCGGTCGTGACGACGAGCAGCGGACGGGCGTCCTTTGCGTCGAGCCACGCATCGGCGACCATCAGACCGTCCGTAGCCACTACCGCCTGTACCGCGAGCGGCGGCAAGCCCGCGATGCGAAGTGCGTCAACGACCCGCGCGACGTCAGCCCGTTCACCGCCTGGCTTGCTGAGTACGCGAACCTGTGGCCACCATTGCCGCTCGTAGCACGTCAGGGCACACAGGCTCGCCTCCAGTGGTTCCAGAGCCTTGGCGATCTTGAGCGTAAGCAGCGAAACCGGTGTCGTCGCCTGATGTGCCCCGATGCTTTCTTTGCCGACTTCGGGACCGACCGTTTCGGGTTCGTCGGCCCTCCAGTCCGATTCCTTGAAGCGGGAGTGCAGGACGAGCTTCGAGCCTGTACGCGGTAACTGAGCGGTAACCGCGCACTTCCCGGTCGCAATCGCGACTGCCAGCGCCCGTTCGGTTTGCTCACCTAGCGGCAGACAATAGCCCACATCGAGCACCTGGAGGGGTTTCTGCGCGGTGCGGAGGCACTCCGCGAGCCACCGGCCCCGATGATGGTTGCGCCAGTACGCCCGATACCAGAGACCCTCGTAGCCAGCGCGCTCAATGGCAAAGAGAATCAGGAACGCCCCGTTAGGAGCGCAAACGAAGCAGAACCAGAACCATCCCCCGCTTGCGAGCTGTCCCTTCGGCCAAAGCAGCATTGCAATGGCAACGCCAGAGACGTTGCAGGCAAGCCAGATGCAGAACCACCACGGCCAGAACCGGGGACGGCGCGGATAGGCACTGGGGCGTCCGGCCAAAGACAGATCGACCGGCATTATTCGATATTGACGTTCTGAAGCGACGAGATCAGGCGGCAGCCGCAGGCGCAACGGTAGTGGTGGAAGGCGACCGGCTTGCCGTCGCGGTCGGGGAACTTCGCGTAGCCCTCATCGATGACGGTCGGGCCGTGCTCGTCGCAGATAGCCTCGTCGCCTTTACGGGCGAGCGGGCGGCCCATGAAGTTGAACCATTCGGAGCCGCCAGTCACTTCGCCCCCGTTTTCGAGCTTGTCGCCTTTTCGGATGGGAGATTTCATTCCACTATTTTCACTTTTTGAAAAATCATTATTACTTGGGCAGCGAGTTCCCATATTGCATATTTGGTAAAAAATTGAGAAACAAGCAACGTGCGCTTTCGAGTCGACTGCTTAACCCTCTTTTTAGTAGCTTGGCTATGGCAGTGCGTATTTGGACGCTTGCTTCGCGTCTCTAAACTTGGAGAATTCATTCGGCTTCAGCCGCAAAGCGGGAAAGCAAGCGGCAGATACGTCCGGCGCCGCATAATAAATAACTATGGATCCGTCTGAAAGCGGAGAAAATGTAATCGGAAGGTTAGCCAGATCATCCTCCCATCCCGCTGCCGAAAGACAGGACGGGTTATTTTCATTAACTGCCCTATAGTCAGACTTTACCAAATCGATGAGATCAGGCCGAACAAATAGGCGTCCATCCTGACGGCTGGCAATGTTGTATATTTGATTCAAATCAAGTCGCCTTCCACTCGCTTTTTCGAATGCAATCCCATATTGATACGAAGAAGAATGCACTCCATCACATATCATGTCTCCAGATACTTGGAGTACAACTACCTCGCCTGTGTCGAGTATTTTTTTTATGGAAGAACTATATTGCCCAATTGAATTCATTGTTTTTGCTGTCTCGGCGCAGTCTCTAGCTGAAGATTCAATTCGCCCCTTTAGCGAATCAAGGTTTTTTTTCAACCCAGGCGAAACGTCTGAAATAGCCGGAATCGGCCCCACTGCCAGTATACTAGAATAGGCACTGGTATTAAATGCGGACGACAAAGCGCATAGCATTAAGGCGGCGAAATTTTTCATGAGTAACGCCCTCGCTTCACGACGGGCTTTGAGCGGTAAAGTCAACGTAGACATGCGAGAGCGCTGTCGACGCGCCCCACGTTGGCGAGTGATGGGGAACCAAGACAATCCTCTGTCGCGCATAGGCCAATGTCTTACTCGCTACTGTCTCCGTCGAGTCTCCACGATATCGAAGGACAAAGGCGGCATACTGCTGCCTATCATCGTACCCATTCCCGCCTCCATTTACCAAAACGGATATCCGACCAATCGTCTCAGTATCAATCCCAGTATCGGCTACCCGAGAGATATTTGAGATACCCATGAAATGCTTCCAGACCCAAAAAAATCCAGCACTATCGCAAGCATTTGAATGATTTGAGGCAACGATGTCAGGATCGTAGCGCGGATACCATTGCCTTCTATCACTTTGTGTATGTCCGGGAGAATCTACAGTCGGCGGTCCGGACCAATAATGCGTCGAAGCAGTAGTAATTCTCAGGTCAACATAGTGTCCAGATGTATTTCCGGAAAACCCACGGAATTTCCCATAGTCGTCATATAGCGTCGGCCATGTAAGCTGCATTAGCCCGCGCCCATAGAATGCTTGGTAATACTGCGCATTTCCGGTCGTTGCGCTTCCCTGTCCTTCCTCAATCGCCGTTTTCAGCAACCCCGTTTCAATATAGATCTGCGACAAGAATGCCGTTTGTCGTTCCGGCGTCGTAATTCCATATTTTCGAAATGCTTTACAGAGGTCGGCATAAGCGATAGTGTCACCACTCAATCGACCGCGAGCCGTTTGCCATGGCAACGTTGCTCCGGCATGATTCAACCCGTAGCGACGGGGAAGAAGCTGCGTAAGTTCGTTCAAACTAAGCCATCCGCACTTCCTGAAATGCCGAATAAACGCAAGCGGGTGGAAAAACCAGAGCTTCTGGCCGGCGGGCAAGCCGGTCGTATCCCAGAACTGGATTTCCTTAAGATACTTGAGAAAATCGCTGTAGCCTTGGTCGTTGCCGTGATAGAAACCGCCGTCGTCAAGTAGCTTTGCGTAGCGCGTCTCGTTGTTCGTGCTATCCCATTCGCTCGGTGCATTGCAGATGAATCCGCGCAATACTTGACGCACCGGGTTGTTGCTCTTCAGGTAGGTCGAGAGCGCGACCTCATGCTGGGGCTCCGTAACGTCCTCAATCACCGGAAGCCGCTCACTTTCCCCCGCATCCTTGACAAAGTTTCTGAGCGCAGCCAGGTCACACCTGCCGTTGTTATCGAACGGAGTATTGCCATTGGTAATCTTCTGCCAGCCCATGAACGAGGGAAAATCCGCATCGGACAGCTTCTTGATCTCCGCGTTGTTGATGTCGATATAGCCCTGCTTCCCGACCGCGTAGGTTACCTGTACCCAGGTCGTACGTTGACTGGATATGGTTACCGGATGCGGGTTGCCTTCCAGTGCTCCATCGGGAGCAGGCGGTGAACTGGCGTCCTGATCCGTTAGCGTCACCGCCGGAGAAAGGATGCGCCCAAAGCGCAGCAGTTCATAGCCGTCGCTCGGGCACTTGGGGTAGAGTGCGTTCGCGCGCTCATATAGATCGTATTCGTAATCAGCCTCACATACCGGCTGCTCCGTGAGCAGCGTATGCGTGCCGTCCATCGCAACGCTCCAGACCTTGGTGTACTTCGCCCCCTTGCTGAAGTACGTTTCGACGACAAGCGGCAGTGTGTTCATGTCGGACTTGCCCGCCGTGAACGCGATGCCATTCAGCTTGTCATGTTCATCCGTTCCCGGCGGTAGCGCGAAAAACTGTTGTCCGGCGGCAATCCTATAGTACGTATGCCCCCAGCAGTCCGAAGTCGTCGGTGTTGACGGGACGCCATTACCGAGTTGCGTATGGCCGAAGTACGCATCGAAATCCTGTTGCTGCATGAAGATCTCGAAGTGCAATTGCGTGACGCCCTGATAACGCCCAAGATAGCCGATCACGTCTTTGCGGCGCACCTTCTGGCCACTCCCTTTCGCGGCGGGAGTTACCTTCCCTTGTATATCCTCCCCGGAGGGCGTGCACAGGAATTCGGGCAGCAGATTTCCCTCATGCCCGAATGACTGGTACTCCGCGAGCGGTAGCAGGTGCATATAGAGCGAATAGAACGTCAGCGTACGACCCTCGCCCGTTTCGGTCGAGTGCTTGAGCAGGACGAACCCCGCGTTGCCGTTGCCCGAGTCCATCGCGTGCTGGCAGACCCGGTAGGCGACCACCTCGCCATCGGCGATGGCGTGCACTGCGCCATGCGTGTCGGGCGCGAGGTGGATGCCGCAATGCCAGCTCCGGTCGGATGCGACCGGATAGATGCCGTGCGCGAGTTCAAACTCGTCGACAGCATCCATCATCGGGTCAGTCTTCGATCTGTCGTCGAACGTGAGGCCCGATTCGGGCAGAAAGGGAGGGCTGATAATCATCGTGCGTCAGTTCGTATGGGGAGGACGGTCGTTGAGCTTCAGGTTGCTGCCTGGCAGGGATGGCAACTGGGTCGGCACGTTGTCGGGTCCAACGAACGTGAACGAGCCTGCCTTGATGGTGAACGCGGCTGGACAATGGAATGTCATGTTGCCGCCCTCGATCACGAGCGAGGCCCC
>NZ_CAAJGM010000258.1 GCF_900996235.1 Paraburkholderia sp. BCC1885 | reverse complement strand
CACTGCGTGAGCGCGTCCGTCTCGCTGCCTGTGCCTGCCCGGTAGAACGGCACCGTTTCGGGCGACAGCGCATCGAGCGTCGCGAGCCGGTCGGTGATGACCAGCGTGTGCGATCTGCCGTCCTGTGCCTGCTGCCAGAATCCATATAGGCCTTCGGATTCGAGCAGCCGGTGCACGAAGTTCCAGTCATTCTCGTCCTGCCGGCAGTACGAGCGCGCGGGCAGCGGTTTCGACAGTGCGAACTGGAATAACCCCTGGGCCTGGGGATGCGTGTTGAACACATCGGTGATGATGTCGTCGGCAGTCTTGTCCTGCCAGATGCGCTGGTCGCGGCGGAACTTCAGGAAGTGCATCCAGGAGGCGAAGCCGAGCTGGTAGCTCGTCAGGCCGCTGTTGGAACCGAGGCGCCGGGCGGTGTGCACGTAGCCGTTGTGCGGCAGGTAGGACTTGTCGGTCTGCTGGATCCACAGCGTCACGGGCTGGGCGATCAGCGTCTTGAGTTCGACATTGCCGCTGGTGGACACCACGTCGACGGTGAATTCGAAGTGGCGGCCCAGGCGCGAGTGGCCCACCACCCGCTGCGGGACCAGCGTGTTCGCGCCCAGCGGCGTGTCCAGTTTGAGCAGACGGTCACTTTGCGACAGCCCCCCCGTGATTGTGCTGATTAAGTCCTGCGCTCCCATGACGCCTCTTTATTCCATGTACGTCGCTGCTGATGCGGTGCTGCGCAATCCTGCCCCCAACGATCTCGCGGCCAGCTTCAGGCTCATACCACGCTCGAAATGAGATGGCAGCCGCAGGTGGCCTTATGACCGTGTCGTGCGATGGGAATACCGCCATCCGTCATCGATTCGTCGCCCTCGACAATCACGTTCGGTTTCGTGTCGGGATGCTTCGGGCATGAGACTTCATCGCCTTTGCGAGCGACGAACTTGCCGTCGAACTTCATCGTCTTCGATGCTGTGATCACTTTGCCGTCGTGGTCGGTGTCGTCGTCCAATCGGATAACATTCATGTCGTCTTCACTCCCCTTGCATCAGGCGACGCTCCGAACAACCGGATCGTCATTTGTAGAAATCGAAGCTCACGTTGTTGAGCTTGAAGCAGCCGCCGCCAGCAGGCGCGTTATCGATAAGAATTCCCGCGTATTGAGGGCGCTTCGATTCGATGTCCATCGTCAAGGTGATGTCGCCATCTTTACCGTGGTCTTTGAAGATGTTGGTCTTGACGACATCGCCGTTCTGCAGAAATGTCGAATCGTCCTGTTGACCATCGGTCTTGGCAAAGAACTTCGCGTTGCCCGCAATCACGGATTTGCACTTGGCCGAAGACAGATTGATCCGGTAGGCAACCAATTTTTTGCCGTCCGCATCCTGACCGGCATCCTGCAGCGTAATCGTTGCGGAATACGGCACATCCTTCGATCGAAGCGTGGTGCCCTGATCGGCGGCATGACTCGCGGATGCGAAGGAACAAATTGTCAGCAACGATACTGCGATTCGCAAAAACGACATTCTCATTTAATCTCAGCCTCAAAAGTCTTCAGATATTCAACCGATATTAGTGAGTCGACGCGGCGCTCATCTGGGCGCTGTCGACACTCACGAGGTGGAGGTCATAGTCCTCGTCATTCTCGACATATTCCGTAGGAAACCGGTAATGCGTAACCCATCCTGCAGGAACCGCACTGTGACTGACTTCATGCGCATGCCCCTGATTACCGCCAAGCGTCGCAACTCTTGGAGCATTCGGCCGGCTGGGCGCCTTTCCGTTGACAAAGGTCACGTGGAATCCGCCGGTCGGAAAGTGAACCACGGCTATCGCACCATACGCCGGCTTGTTGCCCCGCGTAGCGCGCCCCCATGTCGAAAGACTATTCGCACCTGCATTGTTATTGCCGTGATACCCCGCGCGGGTCAAACACCAGTTCACGAACGCGGCGCAATACGCAAGGTTGTCGGATCGCTGGCGGCCCAATGACGTCGCGCTGAAATATTCTTCAATGTGCTGATCGGGCTGAGCGCCCCCTCTGCGTTTTACCCCGGCCTCGAACTCCTGTTCGGCAATCGCCATCCACGGGGCCCGACGCGCGCTTAGCACGTCGGTCTGCGGATGGTCGGCCGCGCTTCTGTAGTGCACCGCGTGTACCGCGTTGTCGGGTCGAAGCGTTTGCGATCCGGCGCCTTGTTGAGGCGAAGACGCCGCTGCGGCAGGAGGTGCGGATGGGTGGGATGCGGCAGCCAGGGCGGCAGTCGGCGCCGGCCTGGCCGCAGCTGGCGCCGGCGCCGGCGCGGGGGCGGGCGACGACGTCGCGGCGGCATGTTGCGCCTTCGGCACTTTCAGAATCTGTCCGGGACGCAGAAAGTACGGTGAATTAATGGCGTTCAGCCGCGCGAGTGTCAGATAGCTGGTCGAGTGAGCTTTGGCAATCCGGCTAAGCGAGTCGCCCTTCTTGACGGTATAACTGTCGGTGGCTCCGCCATGTGCACTGCTTGCACTATGCGAAGGCGCCGGACTTGCAACCGCACTGGCGGCGGCCGCTGAGCCCGCCGCGTCGGCAGCCGACGCCGCAGCCGCGGTTACCGGATCATGATGTTCGGTGGCGGTCGGCACGACGAGGGTCGGCGCGACCAGCGTGACGGCGGTCGGCGGCGACGTCGGCGTCACTTTGGGATCGATAGGAATCCATTTCTTGTCGTGCTCGGAGTACACCTCGATTGATACCTGCCCGCCCGATAGCGCAGCCTGGATTTGAGCGTGGCCGTCCGCACCGGTCACCAGTTCAGCCGATTTACTCCCTTGCGACACCTTGATTTTTGTTTTGGCGAGCGGGACTTTCGCCGCATCCAGAATGTAGAGATTGATTGTCGGCAAACATCCTTTGCAGCCGTCCTTCTTCGCCATCGCGATGGCCCGCTGCATCGTCGGTCCGTTAAAGACTGTAGTGAGTGCCTTTGCGTAATCTCCATCTGAGGCATAGCCCGCCTTTTGCAGCGCGTTGGCTTCTCCGGCCAGGTTGCCCTTGACACCGTCGTGATAGAGACCGGCAGCCTTATAGCGCGGATTCTCGGCCAGGAATTTCTGCCGGTCGCGTAAAGCGTCGAGTATTGAAGGGTACATACGGAACGGATCGTCTTCCCACACTTTCTGCCCGTTCTTCATTTCCCAAACATGGAATACCTTGGACTCACCGGTCCAGCTGGAATCGGCTTTGATATTGAAGATATTGTTGCTTCCTGGCAGGACCTTTTCTCCCCAACCCGTCTCTTGCGCAGCCTGAGCGAGAATCAATTCCCAGGAACACCCAGTCTCGTCGGCACACTGACGAGCAGGGCAGTACAGGTTCTTGATGAATTGGAGCTTGTCGTCGTACGTGTAGGTATCTGCCATGATGTCCCCTATCTGGCGCCGCGAATGAAAACGGCGCCCTTCGCTTGACTGTCCGCTACGCCTGCCCACGCGTTGCCATCGAATTTCGCGGTGGAGAGACTGCTGTCCAGACGCTGGGCGATGGTCGCGCTTTTATTTGTCAGATCGATAGCGAGGATGACACTGCGGGGATTCTGGTCGCACGTAGCGCCGATGGCGCTCAACGTATGGCCATCGATCGCCAGCGCATTGATGTCGCAAACCGGTTTCTTGACGGCGAACCGATTGGTGATCTTGCCGGCCGGATCGACAACGGCAACTGCCAGGTTGGTCGCGGTAAGAGCCACGTAATAGCTTGCGCCATCGGCTCCAAAAATGGACTTTTCGGATCGCTCGTCCGCGGGGGATACATAGGTCGACCACAGGTATTTGTCTTTCGACAAATCGATACTCGAAACGGCGAAGGCCTCGGATCCTGACGACGAGCCGCTGTTAGGGAGAAACTGTCCAGCAACCAGCAGATGCGAGTTATCGAGTCGCGCGTTCGTGTCCGTCCAGAACGAACCGTTGGGCATTTTCGACAACCTGGTGCGAGTCAAATTCGGATCGAATTGCGCGAGGAATGTGCTGAACTTGCCGCCGCGATTGAGCGTGTCGCTTATACCGCCCACTACCGATACCGCATCCGGTTTCACATCCAGCAGATAAGACCACTCGTCAAACCCTGCATCGACAGGCACGTGTTTCTGCGGCTTTCCTGTTCCGGAAAGCTGGTTGATGATGACTTTGGTCTGGTTAAGACTTTCTTCCGAGTGCGTTCGCTGTTGCGTCAAGACGTAGAAGGTCGAGCCGTTGCTCGCGCACTGAACGGCTATATTCCCCACGAATGGCTGCTCGAACGGAATGCTTGTTTTCCACACGACCTGGCGCTTGTCGGCATCCACGAGCACTACCCATGCGGTCTTGGTCGACGCCACATCGTCAAGCACTTCTCCACTGACGCAATACAGCGCGTTGCCGACGCTATTGATCGCTACCGAAATGAAGCCGGCGGGAACCCCCAGCGGAATATCGGTCGACGCCGACGACGCGGCAATGGCCGCAGCGGACATCAAGCCGGCTGCGAGGCAAAACAGCGTCGAAAGAAAATATCTGCACTTGATCAAAATCTGCACCTTGGTTTTGCTCAATATGAATAAGTTGAATCGATACGGTCAGGACGATATCGCGCGCAAGCGACCACTACGAATCCGTATTCGCCACGGCCTCATGATCGGCATAATCGAAGACGGCGGCGTCGGGCTTATCAGTTTCGTTGGTGTCGATGACAAAGGGCTCTTTATAGTTCAACGTCGTCCACTTACCCTGATTCAAATCCAGCACGGTCTTGATGGGTTGCGCTGTATCGGTGAAGGCGCGTAACGTATTCCCACTGTCGTCCACGACGCCGCTTCCGAGGACCGCGCCTGTTCCATCGACAAACTGGTATTTCGCCGGGGTCGTGACGCCGTCTGAAGTGTGCAACGCCTGGTCGACGAAAACCTGCTGGCTGTATTGCAGCGGCTTCTGGCTCTGAAAGAATTCCTGTTGCTGCTGTTGAACGCTCGTGGCCGCCTGCTTTTCCCACGAAGCGCCGCGTTCAAGAATCTGTCCGGGTGTCCCATTCTCAATCAGGTTCGGCGCGATCTTGATGTACGAACCACCCGCCCCGATCCAGACCTCCTTGTTCGCCGACAGCACCAGTCTGCCGTTCGTGCTGGTGATGGTCAGGTCCTTGAGCGCCGCGAGCGTCATCTCGTCGCTCTGCGCCTGGATCTCGACCTTGCCCTTGGCCGCAAACAGCTTCATCCCCGCGTTCTGCACGAACAGACTGAGCTTCTCCGTGACACTGGCGATCAGTGACTTGCCCGTCGCCACATGCACGCTCTGGCCGCTGACGATATTGATGTGCTGATCGGCGGTAATCTGTGTCGACTGCTGGGTGGACAGGGCGATGCCGGACGGACTCGCCGCCAGCAGGATCGGTTTCGCGAAACCATTCGCGTTGCCCGTCCCGCCCCCGGCCGTGTTGCCGCCCGATGCGCTGGCGCCAGGTACGCTGTGCTGGGTCGCATCGGTGAACGCCTTCAAGGCGTCCTGACCGGGTTGCAACGTCTCCGCATTGGCCGCGACACTCGCCTGCGACAGGTTCTCGATCACCGCTTCCGAATTGATCAGCTGCTCGCTTGCTGGACCCGCGCTCAGCGGCTGGGTCGCCGTCGCCGGATGGCTCGACACGAAGAGTCCCTGCCCCGCCCGGATCGCCCCATACGACTCCGACTTCAGATCAAACCCCGTCCCCAGATACGCCCCCCGCGTGTTATCCGTGTGCTGCACCAGATACCCCAGATGCAGCTGCGAATTCGCCGTGCTGCTCAGGAGCTGCACCCGGTTCTGCCCGCTCGAGTCGTCCATCACCATCTGGTTGTACCCACTGCCGCCGTATTCCTTCGACCGGTATCCCGACAGCAGCCCGTTCGAATGCCACTGCGGCTTCGCCGACCCGTTATACAGCCGCGACATCACCACCGGCCGGTCACAGTCACCGCCGATGTGGTCGATCAGCACCTCCTCCCCCACCCGCGGCATGTGCACGCCGCCATAGCCGCTGCCCGTATCCGACTGCGCCACCCGCACCCAGCACGAGGCCTTCTCGTCGCCGCCGTTGAGGCGGTCCCACACGAACTGCACCTTGATGCGGTTCAGCTCGTCCGTGTAGACCTCCTCGCCCTGCGGACCCACCACGATCGCCGACTCCAGATGGGTCTCCGGCTTCTGATGCTCAAACGGACTGCGATACGGCACAGTTGTGCGCTGCGCCTCGATCTCCACCCGGTAGAAGCCTTCCGAGCCGTCCGCGTGCGACACCTTGAATGCGGGATCGCCCGCGTGGCTCGCGCGCACCTCGTCTACCGTGGCCTGTAGGCTGTGCGGATAGTCCGCCCCCGGGTTGCCCGCCGGCACGTTGTTCGCAATCACCCACGACGCCCCGATC
>NZ_CAAJGM010000257.1 GCF_900996235.1 Paraburkholderia sp. BCC1885 | reverse complement strand
CTTGGGCAAGGCGGCCGTGTTCCTCGCGTCCGAAGACAGTGCTTACATTACGGGCGTTGAGCTGGATGTCGATGGCGGCGTCTCTCAATACTGACCGATTGCCCGAAACACGTGGCGCCGGACCGTGTGGTGGAGGAGCATTTCCTGAAATTTGGTTCGTCGCGAGAAATCGTGGAACTCCAGTGAATGGATCTGCAACCCAAGACAGGGCTTCGAGAATGTACGTCCGTGATCCTCGACAGCGGCCGCCACCGTGCACGTTAAGATGATCTAGATCGCGGATTTTCTCCTGGAATTGCTGATACCTTCGTTCCAGTGCATCAAGATCAGGCATCTCCGAAAGATAAGCAAGATGCCTGATTTCCCTTCCTTCGTAATCTTTGTATTCGGACGAATCAACGACGAGGCAAGTCATGCTTGATGCATGACTCTTGATATGGGTGGTTCGCTCTTCTCTTCTCGGTACGGTTCTTTCTTGTGCATTTTTTACTGCTCTCTTCATGCTATGAGATGAGCAATCAATCTTCTTCTACTGGTAATAGTCGTCGTCCTGCTTGATGCAGTCCTACTCCATGCGTTAGTAGCATAGGGAGATTAAGGACGCGCACTTAACCTTTCTTAAAAAACGAAGATTAACCGAGCAAACAAAGCCACATCGATTGCCCATCTCGCTCACGGCCAGCAGCTTTCCGCTGGCCTTTTTATTTCGGCACAAGAAAGGGTAGTCATATGGCAAGCTTCCATCACACAGTCAAGAGTGGCAAGAAGGGTACCGCAGCAGATCACGCAGCCTATATCGCTCGTCAGGGCAAACATAGCAAACGAGAAGACCTAGTCTACGCAGAACACGGCAACATGCCAGCATGGGCCAACGGTAACCCTGCCGCATTCTGGAAAACTGGAGACAGGAACGAACGAGCCAATGGTGCCGTATTCCGCGAGCACGAGATTGCCCTGCCAGACGAGCTAACGCTTGAACAGAATAAAGAACTGGTCGATCAGCTCGTTCCCTCACTGGTCGGCAACAAGCCGTTTCAGTATGCGATCCATGCCCCGAGCGCTGCGCTCGGCAGCGGCACGAACACCCATCTGCATCTCATGTATTCCGACCGGGAAGATGACGGTATCGAGCGCACTCCCGAACAAACGTTTCGGCGCTACAACGCAAAGCATCCCGAACGCGGCGGTCGCAAGAAAGATAGTGGTGGACGAAACAGCATGCAGATCCGAGATGAACTAATCGCAACGCGAAAGAAGTGTGCCGACCTGCAAAACGCCGCACTCGCGAAATACGGACATGATGCGCGCGTCGATCATCGGACGCTCAAGGCACAAGGCATTGATCGACAGCAGGAGCAGCACCTGGGCCCGACCCGGATTCGCGCCATGTCGCCCGAGGATCGGGAGCGGTACGTCGCGCAGCGCCAGCAGCAAGCGTGAGGTCCGATACCGAGACGTTAACCGGACAGCAGAATTGAAAAGAGGTAGGCTGAAGCCTGCCTCGGGGTGATGGCATTTGTGGCACATCGGCGCCCTACCTTGCCCAGAGCTGCTGGCAGGCTGGGGCGAGTGCCATAGGGAGGGTCTTACGAATTGCGTGATTTCTATTTCGTAAGTGCCGCGTCCGGTACCTCGTGATGACCGTCGGTACGGCGGCGGCCTCGATGACCTTCGCGAGTATATGCCGGCACCCACGTGCCCCATGATCGCTGGCCGGCAAGTGATTTGGGCCGGAGGTACTGATCCTTCACTACCAGGTAATCGATCTCGTCCGCGAGGGCTCCCATTTCCGTCGAATCCCCGACATGGATTACACCTGCGGCAGGCCGGACAGGGGCGTTAACGCCAGCAAAATGCACATGGCCAGCGTTGTTCGGCACCACGCTGGTCCAGACGCTTCCGATCAAACCTGCCCATTCGGTCGAGTCAACAGTGAGCGACGCATCCAGCATGAACACCCAACGGAAATGAGGGCCTTTTGCCTTCGCCCACTCGAGCGTCCAGATTCCGCCGATCGCTACCGCAGCAAGCCGGGCGTTAGCCCTCAAGCGGTTCACGAATGTCGCATGGTCGCGCTTGGCCTGCTCAGGGCTGATATTTTCAGCGATGTCATGGCCATAGTCCGTGTCGAGATGGAGCACCAGAATCTCCGAATGGCTACCGATGCATTTCTTCACGAACTCGTGCATCCGGCCGCGTGTGCGCTCGCTCGCGGCCGACCATTTTTTGACCAGCGTGTCTAGCTTACGAACATCGGCCATGTGGAGAATCACAGCCACCAGCTCGTTCGCGAATTCGCCGCAGAAGCGCTCGGACGTGCGATCCCAAGAGGTCGGAAAGCGATTGAAGCATTCCGTCATATGCTCGGCTTGCAGCTTAAGAAATTGCATCGCATCGTGAAAGACCTTTGCGCGCGGCGACAGCTCGAATCGATCCAGCCCGAATTCGGGATTGAAGATTTTCCAGATGCACGAGGACAGCCTGTTATAAAAGCGACCCGGTTCATGTTCAACGACCCGCGCCAGCTTATGGTCTTCGCGCAACTGAAAATCGAATGCTTGCTTCCGGGTGCGGTTGACGGCTTCGACATATTGATCCATCACGCAAACCGCGAGTCCCAACTCACCAGCCCCTTTCGATAGCTGGTCAACAAATTTGCCGTTGTGATGAATACGCGTGACCAGCATTTCGTGGTCGGCACGAATCAGCCGCTGCTTGAGACGACCATAGCTGATGCTGATCGGGGTCTGCTCAACATCCCCGTCTTCCGCAACATAGACCGCGCCCTCAGCGATCCACGGGCTATCGCGGCGTGAAAGTTTCATGATCTTCATAATTTTTCTCCAGCTAGCTCTGTGCTTGCGGGCTGAAGCGCCTCGCGCAGCGTGTGGAATTGGCGACGCAGTTGATTTGCGTCCTTCTGCGAGCAACGGAAATGTGTCCGGATTGCTTCGACGGTCGGGCGCACCCTACCTGCTGCGACGTCGTGCATCAGTTGCGTGAGGCGGTCGTCCGTCGCTCCGGTCATGATCTCGTCAGGCGCCGTGACCGGCTCTGACGATGCCGTGACCGCCGCGTGACTACCTGTCTCCGGCAAGCGCGCGACTGGAGTCGTACCCACGACTACACTCGGACGACTTGCGCTGAGCGCGAGGTACCAGCAGAAGCTCCCCGTGAAATCCAGCACGCCTGCGCACGAGACGGCGAGCAGCAGGTCGAGTGCCGATTCGCTCAGGCCAGTCGTAGCCGACAGTCGCGCAGTTACGGGATCGTCGAGCTGCGAGTCATGCATCCGTGCAGCCCGGTAGGCCATCGCCGCTTGCCGGTCGCGCGCGTCTTCGTCGCGTTTCGCTTCATGCGCCTCGGCCCCAAGGGTGTCGAGCTTCGCAACCAGGCGGTCGTGACGCACCTGCCGCCACGGGCAGCCTGAGTTGCAGCGGTGCGCAGCGATCACAGCCAGTGCTTCGCGTACTGCCTCCTCGTCGTGCGCGATGATCATAAGGCTGCGCGTGGAGGTCGCCACCGGAACTCCGGGCAACGACTGGATCGGTGTAGTGGCCATGCGGCGCATACCGGCGTGTTGCCCTGCCAGAAGAAAAAATTCCGCCTGGCCGTACAGAACGAACACGATGCTTGCGGCACACAGGCTGGTGGCCATAGCACGTACCGCAAGCGACTTGCCGCGCGTCAATGCCGGCAGCAAGTGCACGGCAAAAACAGCGACCATGCCGAGCGCGATGCAGGCGATCTTTTCGGTGAAGTCGCCACCGCGTTGCCAGCCAGACAGCAGCGCAATGCCGATCGAGGTAAACGTTGCGAGGATGGCCAACATCAGGCGCGCGAGCACATCTACACGCAAGGGCCATCTGACAGGTCCGGCCGGCATCAAATCGGGGCCGGTATTACGGACAAAATTTTCCATGATGAATATTCCTTGGTAAGGCCTACGCATGACTCATCGTCGCGCACAGGCATAAGCCCGCCCATCAGCACCACGAGGTGCCGACCGGGCGGTCATCGCATGAGGGTTAATACGTCGGGAAAAATTGCGGCGACAGGCGGATGATCGTGGCGTTGCCGCGCTCCTCCTGCGTCAGGACTTTCGCGCCATACAGGAAGTGCAGCGAACGTTTGCACGAAGCCTCGTCCAGGCCATAGCTCGGCGCCTTCAGGTACAGTTCGCGAGGCATCACGAAGTTGCGGCGATTTTCATACGCGACCAGGTTGATCATCTGCATCACCGCGTCGATGTTTGCCTGTTCCTGAAGGGTCGGGCCTTGCAGGCGCACGAACACCTTGTTGGTCTCGTGTGCGAGCCACAGTTCAATCGCGATCGCGATTTGCATCGTGCTTTCGGTGATCGGCCCTTCGTAGCCTTCGATGCGGTGCAAGACCCCGGCAGTCCGCACGACCGACATCGGCAGACGAAGCGCGTACGGCACCATATCGCGCGCGTACATTCCTGCCGCCATTCGCGTCTGCACCGTTGCCTGAATCCCCGGCAACATGGCCTCAGCGCCTTGGGACATCTCGATGATCAACGGTTCGAATGCCCCGTTTTTCATGCGTGTGCGATCTTCCCGCTTCATTGTGAGGATGCGCTCGTCGAGTTCGTTGAGGGCGTCGTTCCGGAACACGCGGCCATCGGGCACGCGCGGCGGGAACGGCGTCTGAAGATCGAAAATGCGCAGGCGCGACAGAAAACCGGTATCAAAAGCTTTCTGGCCGTGGGCGCGCAGGTAGTCGTACAGCGGTCCCGGCTGCATCGCGATCATCTGCGACAGGAACGCGTTCACCACCGAATCCACGCCCGACGACATGCGAGCGTTTTTTTCAAGGCGGGCGTCGTACAACGTGCAAAAGTCCCGGAAGGCGCGCGACAGCCCGCTGGACAGGAACGCCACCCCCTCCTCCAGCACGAGTCCGGCGGACGGCCACGCCCGAAGCAGGTGGTGCCGCAGCGCCTGGATCGTCGCGTCCCCGAGCAGCCACGACGCAGTGAGTGGCGGGCGAATTTCTGCCGGCAGTTGCAAACCGAGCATGAAGCCGACCGAAGACGGCTCCTTGCCACTAGCAATTGCCTTGTCGACGCCTCGCATGAGATTGCGCTCGACCGATGCCCGTACGCGGCGATCGGCTTCGTAGCGGCGGCGTGCCTGTACGCTTTCAGCGGCAGCTTCCTCTTCGGCTTTCTGGAAGGCTTCCAGCAGGCGCACGATCAGCGTAGACTTGCCACAGTTCGAGAGCCCGCTCACCCAAAAGTAGCCGTTCAACGGCACAAGGGTGCCGTTTTTACTACGGACAAAGGTGCCGTCCTGGCACGCGAAATTGGCCATACCGATCAGGATGAATAGCGTGAGATCGGCGACCGTCTGATAGTTATATTGCAGGTCGTCGCAGACGCGACCCAGAAGCGAGCCGCGCAGCATCGTCAAAACGTGGTCGATGCCGGTCATCACAACTGCGGGGGCAACGGTATTGTGTCGCGTATTCATTTAGCGACCCTCCACGGCTGCGCGAACCTCAGCCGCGTTAAACAGCCAGCGGCGGCCGAAGCGGCGTGGTTTCAGGCCCCAGAACGTACCCGACAACGAGAGAGCTTTGCGAATAGTCTGTGCCTGGCAGCGGCAGTAGTCTGCCGTCTCCTCGACGGTCCAGTTCGGCATAGACAGGAATGCCGGCGATACGGCCAGCGGTTCCGGGATGGGCGCGGTCGCACGCTCGGCGACCCCGACGTGATGGTAATCGCGCTCGACTACCAGATGGTTGCGTTGCATATCTTCTTCTCCAAGTCACGAACTGAAGGTGGTTCGCACACCGGGTCATCCGTGTCGATCCAGCGGGACCAGCGTTGATGACTTGGAGCAGATTAAAAATAACGGCAATCGAAATGGTGAGGAGCCGCGACTTTGCCGGGTTTATTTTTTATTTATAAATCAAACGGTTAGTCTCAAATAGCCAAGATGATCATGCTGTCATCTACGGGTTTTCTTGCCGGGTTTTGAGCCGGTTCGAGGGTGTAATTAGTTTTGTGTAAACGGTCATTTGGCAGGAGACTGCCAGTAATCAGGAGCGACGATGACCGTAGCGAAACGCAACAAACGCGTGAAACCCGACCCTGAGCTCGTCAAGCTGGCCGACAGCCTGCTGGCGAACTACCAGAAACCAGAGGACCTGATTGGCGAGAACGGCCTGCTCAAGCAGCTCACGAAGATGCTGGTTGAACGTAAGCGGCTCGGCCCGACCGTTTCGCCATGCTGACTTTTCCAAAGCATGATGAGGGCGTTCAGATCAACGGAGCCAGTCAGCCATGTCGAACGCAGGGGGCGCAGCCCATCCCCGTCGCACGTACGCGCGAAAATTCAAGCAGCAGGTGATCAGAGAGACGTTGGTGCCTGGCATGTCGG
>NZ_CAAJGM010000256.1 GCF_900996235.1 Paraburkholderia sp. BCC1885 | reverse complement strand
ACAAACTGATGTCAGGCATCAAGAACTACGTCTGGACGATCGAGCAAGGCGAGAAGACTGGCTTTCACTTGCATGTGATCCTGTACTACGAAGCGAAGCACAAGCGTGACGTGTCGCTCGCGCAGTGTATTGGTGAATACTGGGCTGATGTCGTGACGGAAGGTAAGGGCGCGTACTGGAACAGCAATGCTCGCAAGGCGTTCCACGCCAGATTCGGTCATGGTATCGGTACGGGGCAGATCGATCGTAAGAATACTGAGAAGCGTGAATCGCTGAGAAAGAATCTGCTCTATCTCGCGAAGGCGTCGCAGTATTTGATGATCAAAGGTGCAGAGCGCGTCCGTACGTTTGATATGGGTCGGGTGCCGGAAAAGTTGAAGGCGGGCCGGCCACGAGTCGATTCTGATAGATTCGACATCAAAGATGATGAGGCTATCGATTGATTAGGTAATCGATGCATCAGATACAAATATATCCGACAATATCCCGTGGGACTTTGCCGTAGCATAGGACCGGGCGAGACATAGGTTGTGCCTTGTAGGGCGAGCGATAGTCCTGCAAGGCCTTCCATAAATAAGGAAACGGGGCCGTGGGGAAAAATGACATCTTGGACGAGCAGGGTTATTTCTGGTGGCGTGACGAAAAGTACCCCGGTAGTCAGTTCGCACCGGAACAGCATGTTACGGGATGGTTGAAGATCGCCGAGGACGGGGAGATCCGGCTTGAGCTCGATGGTGTGCTTCCCACGAGTCAGCACCCGATTGAGCAGATCATTGTGAATAGCTCGACGAGGAGGCCGCCTCGTGCAATACAAGGCATTACGAAGAAGACCGGAAAGAAGGTGCTTCTGATCGATGCTACGCCGAACGGTGGCCAATTCAACTCGAGTCGCTTCTCGTTCGAAAGGTACTTCGCGACGATGTGCCTGGTTGGGGATACCGAGTTCACAAGAAGTGGAAAGGTCCCGCAATTCTCCGAAATCGAGATTGATCTGACGGGATTTGAGAACTGGCTTCGATTTGGAACCCTGGACCTGACGCGAACGAAGCGAGTAACGAAGCTCAAGAGTGATGAGGTGCGCGATGTCGTGTACAACACGACGGTGGGAAAGCTGACATTTGCGAAGCATACGGAAGTCGTTGAATCCAATGGCCTGCATCGATTCGAAGCCAAGGTCCGTGAGTGCATGACGCTTGCATTCCGGAAGAAGTCCGCTCTTTCTCCAGAGCAAGTGCGGGAAGAGTTCGGTGCGTTCCAAGATCTCATGACCCTATTGACGGATTCGCATTTCTCGCTTGCGTGGCCAACAGTACAGATTTCCCGGAGTAAAAAGCGATTCACATTCTATTTTCGGCGTCTGACGAGCTCAGCATCCCCACCGAAGCTTCATGAGGTCTGCACGAATTTTGTTCAGTTGAAGGAGTCATTTGGTGACCTCTATGCCGCATGGCGAACTAAGCGAGATGAGTTTGGCCCGGGGTTCTATTCGTACTTGTCCACTCGCAGAGACATGAGCCTTTACGTAGAGAATCGCTTCGCGAATCTGGCGCAGGGGATGGAGTTCTTCCACCGGACAAAATACGGTTCAGAGCAACCGGGTAGCGCGCTGCAAGAAAAAGTCGATCGCATCCTTACGGGGGTAGCTTAGGAGAAAGATCGAAAGTGGCTCGCACGAAGGTTGCGATATGCTGCAGAACCTACGTTAGAGCAGCGACTGTGTGCAACGTTCGAGGCGCTCCCATTCGGGATTGATATCCAGCGGCTTGGGTCATTCGCGAAGGCATGTGCCAATATTCGTAACGATTTGGTGCATTTTGGTGGGCAACGCACGCGTGAGCAGTCTGCTGATTTCTTGCGCGAACTTTCTTGGAAAGCTGACGCCTTGGGATTTTTCTATCACATGACGCTGTTGAAAGAGATAGGACTGAGCGATGAATCAGTCAAGGCATGGTTGATGCCAGGGCTGGCGACTATGAAGGCGAGGGCGGCTATGGTGGAGGTTGGGCTGATGGATCGGGACAAGGTGTATCGAAACCAGGCTCCGACTGGGAAAGTGTGACGTACAGGCCACATGCAGGGGGGCGACATGGAACTACACGGCGAAGGCTTTTTGAGTCCGGCCGTTGACGATTGGGTGAAACGCAATCAAGAGAAAAATCATGCGTTGTTCGCGCATGCTGATCGACTGCGAGATCTGGCTTTGGATTTCGCACGGGAAATAAGCCAGGTTGCTTCTTCGAAACGGGAAGTGACGCTGACAACGCTCTTATTGCGTGCAATCAGTTCGTTCGAAGGCGTGATTCTTCTGTCGGGACGCGGTATGTTTGTCGAGGCAAGGTCAATCGCCCGTAATGCCCTTGAGACTGCTTTCTATATGGGGGCTCTGGTCGAAGATCCCAGCTTCATCGACAAGATGATCGCGGATCATGCGAAGCATCGGAAGACATTGGCAACCGAACTGTTAAACGATAAGGCACATGCTGACGTGATCGGTTCTGACGTCTTGGAACGACTCCAGCGTTTCCTGAGCGATCTCGATGCTTCCGGCCAGGAGCTCGGCAAGGTGGTGTCGGAGCAAGCGGCAAGGCAATCGGATATGGCACCGCTTTACAGCTTCTTTCGGGATTTTTCGGGCGACGCGCATCCGACCGTCCAGTCATTGAGCCGGTATACAGATGGCCGACCCGATGTGACGGGGTTTCTGCTGCAGCCGGACGACGAGTGTGCGCATAACGCGTTGGCGCACTCGATTCCAGCGCTTTACGCATGCATCATGCTACTGCAGCCGGTTTTCCAGGCGGAGACGACATATTCTAAGGTCACAGACCACTTCCGCTGGTTCGCCAGCTATGGTCGGAAAGGCGAGCAAGACGACGGTCGCGCAAATGATTTTCAAATCGGTTGACAGCATCCTTAAGCCTGATCCGCGCTTTGCCAACCTGTGCGTTGTAGAAAACGGTGTGGCGCGGCGTATAACGCTCGCTGATCATCACACTGCGCTCGCGGGTATCAGTCTTATTGACCTTGTACCAAGGGACGTTCGGGCGGCATTTGACCGCGCGCGTAATGCCACCATCTACGCCTTCTTCGATTACGATCTCTTCGTCGTCGGTGAGATGCAAGTGTTTGGCGCTTTGGAGTTGGCGCTGAAATGGCGCCTCCGCGGTAGCGGAAGTGCTTCGCGCAGCACCCTACGCAAACTTGTCGGCCGGGCTAGAAAAGCAGGTGTCCTTCCGCCGCTCGCTCCGGGCGCTAACGCCTTGCTTGACCCGATCGAGGCACTTATCGAGTTGCGAAACGCATTGTCTCACGGCACATCGGATATTCACTCGCCGGGCATGGCCTTTGACGTAATAGAATCCTGCGCTTTTTGGATCAATCACGTCTGCTCGCCGGGGTGCGACAAAGGCGCCGATGAATAGACGAATTTCCGTAAGGTAAAAGCATGCAGACGATAGCGTGCCTTGGCTGGGGTTCTCTCGTTTAGGATACGCGGGAACCACCGATCCGAAAGGGGTGGTTTAACGATGGTCCGCTCGTGCCGGCTGAATTCCTGCGCCCGTCGCAAGACGGGCGGATAGCGCTAGTGTTCAATGAAGGCGGGCCGTCTGTGCGCGCGCTGTGGGCGCTAATGGAGGCAACAAATATCGAAGATGCGCGCCGAGCGCTCGGCGTGCGAGAAAGGATATTCAACGGTCCTTTCTAGAGGTCGCTGCTTATCGAGGTGTATCGCCGCAGCCGACGTTGGCGCCGCGTCAACCGATTTTGTGCAAATATTCGATTCCTAGGTGAGCAGAGCGCCCGAAGTGGCATTGATAGATTTCCCTTGTTTACGAACAGGTATTCGGCATTGGATATGCGGAGCGGACGAGTCGTGCCGGATATTTGGGAAGCTTAGACGTAGGTGAAGCCGGATCCGGGCCGAAAGAAGTGAATTTCATCTGCGGGGCAGTCGATTTTAAATAAATAAAGAGGAGAGCCAGCATGACCGATAAGTTACAAGAATGTTTGATCCAGCCCGACGGTGCACATTTTTATCGGGGCGACCTCCACATTCATTCTTACCAAGCGTCCCACGACGTCACCGACACCGCCATGACACCGCAAGCCATTGTCGACACGGCCGTGCGAGAGAACCTGCAGATCATTGCGGTAGCCGATCACAATGAGATTGGGAATATCCAAACAGCGGTGACAGCGGGGAAGTCGGTTGGCATCCTAGTTATCCCGGCCGTTGAGCTATCCACGCCGGAAGGGCATTTGCTTTGTTATTTCCCGACCGTAGCTGCACTAACGCAGTTTCATGGTCGCCTCGACCTTGCTGACCGCGGACTGCCCAACAGTCGTTGCCGCAATGCGATGCACGCATGCTTGGATCTGGCGAAGGGCCTAGGCGGCTTTTGTGTTCTCGCGCACGTCGATGGAGGCAACGGCCTGGAAACCAACCACCCCGGTGGCTCACCTCACAAGACGGACATCATTTGTCACGATGCCTTACTCGGGATCGAACTCAGCAGCGCCGCATCACCCGTGCGTTATGCGCCGGATGACCCTGATCAGGTTCGGGCGCATATTGGCAAGCAGCGCATTGAGCGGCTAGGCTTAGGCGAGCGCCAGTATCTGGCACGCATCCTCAGCTCTGACTCTCACACAGTGAATGCTCTTGGGCGAAACGCAAGTCAGGATCGCAAACTCACTCGCTACAAGATGGTTACCCCCTCGTATGACGGCTTGCGCCACGCGCTGGAAGAGGGTGACTCTCGAATTCGTCTGGAAGACGAGATACCTACTGCAACGCCATTTATCCTAGGAGCTACAATCAGCGGCGGCTTTCTCAAAGGTCAGACCATCCATTTCAGCCGCAATCTGAACTGCATCATCGGCGGGCGAGGGACCGGAAAGTCCACTACATTTGAAGCTGTGCGTTGTTTAACCGGTACGGAATCTGGGGCGGACGTAGTGGATTCTGAGGTATGGCCAGATCAATTACATCTGTTCTGGCAAGACGAAGCCGGCCAGCAGCACGCGTTGTCGCGGACGATCGGCGAAAATTTGACGAACCTTGATGATCCACTAGACGGGCCGATCGCATTCGAACTTGACTGCTTCGGCCAAGGGGAAGCGGCCAGAGTGCGTGAGCAGGCGAAAGGGGACCCACTTGCTCTAATGAAGTACCTCGACACTTTTACCGGGGTCCATGACGCAATCGATGAAGAGCGGTCGATCTGCGACAATCTGCAGGAACAACGCGCGAAGATTGTCGAGGCTGTGAAGAATGTTGGTTCTATCCCGCAGACGCAACGTTCCCTCACGGTGGTGCAGCAACAGTTGAAGGCATTTGAAGCTGTAAAAGGAGCTGACGTCATCAAGCTGCAACGCAGCCTGGCAATCGAAAAATCAAAGCGGGAGCAACTCAAGGAGCAACTGGCAGAGCTAAAAGAATTCATAGACGATGCGACCCTGACTGAGACAACAGTCGTTCTGCGATCGCTTGTTGATGGTGGCGATGTCGTCACTGGACGGGTCGAGGCCGCAGAGATCGTCTCAGCAGTAGATGAGTTTTCTGCGAAGGTTAAGCAGGCTCAAGACGCTATCGCTGCGGCTTATACGCAACTGCACACCGCAACGGCGGCGTCAATCGAGCGATGGACTACGAACGAGCGGCCCATTCGCGACGACATCGAGGCGAAGCGAATCGCGTTGGAGTCGCAAGGCATCAGACTCGACATGTCGCATGTCGCTAAGTTGACGACGGAAGAAACGAAGCAGCAGAAACTCTTGACGAATCTCAAGACGTGGGAGCCGCATTTGACGACTCTGCGCACGCAGTATGCAGCGACGCTGCGTAACCGGTGGCAGGCTCGCCGGAACGTTGCAGCGATGCGGCAGGTCTATGCGATCAAAGCGTCGCGTGCACTTGCGGAGGTGCTCTCGGACTTGCAGGTTAAATTGCAATATGTGGAAAGTGGATTCTCCGAAGAGGCTGTGGACATCATCGCGAGCGCGTTGAGCTGGCGAACGGTGAACCATCACAAGGCACGTGTGATCGTGGAGAATCTGACGGTGCCAGGATTGCTTGAAGCGATCGCGAAATCGCAAACAGCGCCGCTGACAGCGATCAGAGTAGACGAGAACGTCCAGCAGTTTTCGCCTGCCGATGCTAAGGAAATTCTCGACAAACTTGTCGAGCCGTCAGTTCGTGCTGCGCTCGAACAATGCCATGTCGATGACCTGCCGAGGTTGACCGTTACACGACGCGTAGAAGATGGTGCGAACGGTAGATACGTGCAGCGTGATTTTTCGCAACTCTCGCTCGGGCAGCAGCAGTCAGTTCTGCTCGCTCTGATCCTGTCATCTGATAGTAAGCGTCCGTTAATTATCGATCAACCAGAGGACAACCTGGATAGCGAATTCATCTTCCACACTTTTGTACCCGTCCTCCGCCGTGCGAAAGAACGTCGACAGGTCATCATCGTCACGCACAATGCCAACATTGCTGTTCTCGGTGACGCCGAGCAACTAATCGTTTTCAAAAGCAACAGCGATCACAGCAAGATCGTGGCACGTGGGTCGATCGATGACACCGCAGCCCGAGATGCGGCGTGCAAGATATTGGAGGGTGCACGCGAGGCATTCGTAAGCGGCTCGGCCCGACCGTTTCGCCATGCTGACTTTTCCAAAGCATGATGAGGGCGTTCAGATCAACGGAGCCAGTCAGCCATGTCGAACGCAGGGGGCGCAGCCCATCCCCGTCGCACGTACGCGCGAAAATTCAAGCAGCAGGTGATCAGAGAGACGTTGGTGCCTGGCATGTCGG
>NZ_CAAJGM010000255.1 GCF_900996235.1 Paraburkholderia sp. BCC1885 | reverse complement strand
AACGCCGCTGAGTGCGTGCGCCGGGTTCTCTTCGTCATCGTCTGGTTTCCTTTGTAGGCATTATGCCTATCTCAGAACCCAGCGATTCCACCTAACCGACTGTCCAGATTTCCGGGGCCACCTCTGATAGTCGAGTGAAATGTAACAGATACGTGATACCTCTTTCGGCCACATACTCCTGTACTGTGCTCGCAGCCATCGCGCCCCCGGATTTTCTTAGGTCTGAATTATTATTTTCGTCGCCTAATATACTCTAGGTGCCAAGCAGATACACGCTGGCTTCAGACGGTAATCAAGCGGGTCCATTGACCGCATTCAGCCGACGCTATCGGCACTCCCCCTCATGGCTTACGCCTTTCCTGTCGCCTGCTGATCGAAGGCTTTAGCAGTTGATGGGCGCACACGTCGAACATGCCTCGCACTACGGGGCTCCGGTAATCCAGTCGCCAGCCATCTGTAAAGAGTCTGGACAGAAACGTAAGGTCCTTCATGACCGGGAACACCTGCATGTCGGACGCGATCTTGAACGACTCCGCAACCAACCGGACCCGCTCCACCTGAAGTTGACCCGCGAAAACGGACGCCTATCCTTTTGAAGAGGAGGTGCCGAAATGGGCAAGCATCGTACCCCGTACCCGGCGGAATTCCGGGCGCAAATGGTTGAACTGGTGAAGGCCGGGCGCAGGCCGGAGGAACTGGAAAAGGAGTTCGAGCCGACCGCGCAGACGATCTACAACTGGGTGGCACAGGCTGGTCGCGATGCGGGCGTGCGCCATGACGGGCTGACCACCGCCGAGCGGCAGGAACTCACGAAGCTGCGCCGCGAGAACCGGCAGTTGAAGATGGAGCGCGACATCCTCTCTCACGCAGCGGCCTGGTTTGCCCGGGAGACGGGAGCCGTATCGCCGAAGGATACGGATTCATGAGAGCGAACCGGGCCCGCTGGCCCATTGCCACGATGGCGCGGCTGCTCAGGGTCTCCACGAGCGGCTATTACGCGTGGCTGGTACGGGAGCCTTCGGCACACGCATGCGGTGACGCACAGTTGCTCGCGCGCATCCGTACGCTGCATGCGAGCTCGCGGGGCACATACGGTGCACCACGTATTCATGTGCAGCTGGCACGCGAAGGCATGCACGTGGGACGCAAGCGGGTGGCGCGCCTGATGCGCATGGCTGGCCTGCGTGGCGCGAGCCGGCGGCGCTGGCCGCACACTACGCGGCAACGCGCAGGGGCACGGCGTGCGCCCGACCTGGTGCGCCGGCACTTCAGCGCCGACGCCCGCAATGTGCTGTGGGTAGCAGACGCCACATACGTGCCGACCGCTGAAGGGTTCCTGTATCTGGCGGTGGTGCTCGATGTATTCAGCCGCCGCGTCGTCGGCTGGGCAATGTCAAACCATCTGTACACCGAACTGATGCTGCGTGCACTGGACATGGCGTTGTTGCAGCGGCGTCCCGAGGGGGTGATCCATCATTCGGACCAGGGCTGTCAGTACACGTCCATTGCCTTCGGGAGGCGTTGCCGCGAGGCCGGCGTGCAGCCGTCAATGGGGACGGCCGGCGACGCCTATGACAACGCCATGTGCGAATCATTCTTCGGCACGCTCGAGGCGGAGCTGCTGATGCGAGAACACTTCGCGACCCGCGAGCAGGCCCGCGCACGCATCTTCTGGTTTCTGGAAGGCTGGTACAACATACGCCGCCTGCACAGCAGTATCGGCTATTGCTCGCCGCTCGAATTCGAAAACCTGCATTCGCAGGATCAAATGTCATCGCCGCGCGGGTTGCCCACCGCCGGGCAGCGTCATGGTCGTGACAGGCGACCCGCCGCCCGGCCGTGGACAACCCGCGACTCAACACTCCCGGGAGGTTCAACATCACACTAAACCCAACTGCAAATCTGTCCGTTGAACCGGGTCAATCTCAACCGTATCGCCATTGCCGCCGTTCGCCTTAAGCCACAGGTTTTCCGATTCAATCAGGTGTTCGACCTTTAGCCACTTGCCCGTTGTCGCGTGACCAACCAGCTGCGATACAACGAGGTAGGTCAGTAGCTCACTGCGAGCTTCGTCGTCAAGATTGTAGGGAATCGTCATTTGTCCAACTCATGCGCATTGGATCGAATGATCGATTTTCCCCCACCCACGGGGGCAAGTAAATTGAATTAAGCCTCCATACAGAGACGTTTGCTGACAAGCTTATCGACGCTGTGCATTCCGTAGGCGGGCGTTCAAAGGTGGTCGTGCGAATCGACCCGGTCGGGATAGCCGATGCGCACCGGTAGCCGTTCAATTTCGTGTGGCTCGACGGATGCCGACGACGCAGCCAGCCGCGCCCACGTCGGCCCTTCCCTCATGCCGTAGATAATCAATGTATCGGCGGTAAGCAACGTCCCGCGAAACCATGTTTCGAAGGAGTCGAAGACCTCGTTCCGCCACAGTCTTTCTAGATCGGGATACAGGCGTCGATAGCTGGGCAGATTGAGCGAATCAATCCAGCCGCCCTGCACTTTTCGAGGCTCGCATTCGATACATCGCAGAAGGTCCCAGCAGTTATCGCCCCGAAACGCGACACCTGCCACGATGGTATTCGCAGTCACGAAAATCCGGATGGCCGGTTGCAGCTTCGAGAGTCTGAATTCGGTCGATGTCTTGCGCCGATCAACTGGCAGTACCTCCCCCACCCATGCGGAAATCTGCCGGAGCCAGCGGAACACTGCGCGCCGATGAATCGAGCAGCGCCTGTGGTCATTCCGTGTCTCGCTCGCTTTCCATTTGTAGCCGACCGACTCATATTTACGTGCCCCGCGTACGCGTCTGCATTTGCGCACAAGTTGCAAGGAAATGCGCTGCTCGTAAAATGCAGCGCGAGACGGGTAGCGGCGCGTTCGCCGCTGTCGTAGATTAAAAAGCATGGCGCTCCCTAATGCCCTTCCGCTGCGACAACGCTCTCCAGCAGATTGGCCTGGCTGGTAATGGCATCGAGCAAAGTCCGTCTCCGATCACGAGTACGGTTTCAGCTTCTCCAGCTAGACGAAATGCATCCACGCCGCATATCCTAGTTGCCCATAATGTACTGCTCGCACGTGGGCGGAATCTACTGTGCGTTCGCGGTGCCCAGCATCCGCGAAGTGACAGCACTGGCCCGTATTTCAATAGTGGTTTGTCCATTTTCTATTTGGTTAAGCGAATCGAGTCGCCGCCGAAAATGCATATGTTGTCGGTCGTCGCGTTGACGATCTGCATCACGCAGGAATCGTCGACGCCGCCGGCTATTCGCCGTATTTCCGCAGATAGCGTCCGTAACCTTCGATCCACGCCGGCGAGCCAAAGACACTTGCGCTATCGTGCACCACGGAAAGCGGCCACGTACCCATGCGCAAACCCTTCAATTCTGCCTGGCGGCAGAAATCCATGTCGTAGAAATGGAATGTGAACTGCTCATCGAAGCGCAGACCGGTCTCGACCAGTCTCGCGCTGTCAACGACCAGCATCAGGCCGTCCAGAAGCTTGCATGTCTGACCCGACGGCCCAAACAGTGACACGTTATCGCACGGAAAACCTTTGCCATGACCGACCGTGCCGCTCAGAAACTGCGACTCGTCCCACTTCCAATCCAGTGTGACGAATGCCCACGCAGGCTGACGTGGCACGCGGCGCTTGTTGCCAGCGAGTCCCACCACATCGAAGCGCTGAAGCGCTTCATTGATCCGGTCGACCCAGAAAAAGTCATGTAGCCATACATCATCGTGAACAAAGACGAGAATGGCTGGATTGTCTACCGCGTATTGAATCGCAGCGTTGTAGATCGTCGATAACCCCTGAGCATTATTGTCGAATAGATGCAGTTGTGCGTGCTTTAAATGGCTGTACAGCTTCAGCGAGCGACCGAGCGCGGTATCATTGGAGAACTGCTCCCGGGTGCCCCTTGTGCCGCAGACAAATCGGATGGGCTTCATCGGTCAGATTAGATTGAACGCGTCCGAAATGTTCACACCGGCTGGCGGCGCTGTTGTTCTGCGGACGCCATGCACAGTGTTGGCATTTCGGTGAATTTCGTCGGGTCGATCAGAAGGAAGCCCACGCCCGGCACTTCGGCGAAAATGAGTGACGCCATTGCCAGTTCTTTGCCGATTTCTTCAACGAGGAAGGACGGCAGGACGCCGGTGATGTGCGTGACTTCCGTGCGCTTGATCCACACGGCACGCGGATGCCCCGCTTCCTGTAGACGCTCAACTATGGTTCGCGCTACAACCTCTGCTACCAGCATTTCGATACCCTCGATTGTTACTAGCTGAATAAAGCTTCCCGGCATTCGAACGAGAAAGGGAAAATCACTCGTCGGCTGTCAAGGTCTGCGTGCACACCTGACGCCCGATAACTTCGCCTTCTTCACTGGTTTTTGCACCCTGTGCGTAGACAGCGTCGGTGATCGCATAAATCAGGTTGAGTGCGTCAGGGTTGTTCTCAAACGGCTGCCCTTGTGCATCGGGGGCTTTTGCCAGCTTTGCCTTGACTGTTGCTCGTGACATCCCTTTACCGTTGGCTTGGGCAATGACGTCGCCCATTTGGGCAAACACGTTGCAGGACTGCGTGACTATCGAGTTCATCAGTTGACGGCGGGCATCGTAGACAGTCTGTGCGTTGGCCGAAACGCTAATCAGCATCAGAAGGAAAAGCGTGAATTTCGCCAAAACAATGTTTCTCATGGTCGTTCGTCCGTTAAATAGAGTTGCATCTTTGACGGCGTACGTAAGCGGTCCGCCGTCGAATGCTCTTGGTCCATCGGCCAGCCTCTGCAGCTTTCCGAGCAGGCTGGTTCGTACATCTGTATATCGGCAGACCAAAGTCAACATTTAGTGTTGATATCAACATTTTAATGCGTTAACTGATCATCTGCCCCCCGTCACTATCGGAAAGTGATTTTTTGTGGTGTTCGACACGGGGTGTGGTATGGGGATCGGCGCGACTAGAGAGGAAATCTTTGCGAAGCGGATTGGTCAGGCACTTGCGCTAGCTCGTGGTGCCGCAGCGATGACGCAGGAGGATGTGTCGGAAGCGCTGGATGTGAATACCGAAACGATCAGCCGCTTTGAAAGGGGACACACGCTGCCCCCACTAAGCCGTCTTTTCGAATTGGCCACGCTGTATGGCGTGGAGCCGGAGACACTTGTCGCAGGAGGTGCGACGCGTTCGCTGGAGCCTGCAACTGACATTACCGTTCTCATGGGAGGGCTGTCCGATGAAGACCGTGAATTCGTGAGAGAGTGGGTTGTAGCGATGTGCGCCCGGCTCTCGCGGTCCCCAAGCGAAAAATCGTGACGACCCGTGGAGCCTCATCGCAACACGTTACGGCAGAACGTTGCCAATAAATGGAATCGCCCGCTGGAGTCCGAGTCCGAATACGAAAGCGGGGGCGGCGGCTGGATATCGTCGAATTTCTCGACGTGGCGGCCGTGCTTGAGGCTGATCCGACTTAACTGCTGAGGCAGTTCACTGCCTAAGCTGACACGGCTAATACGGCGCGGCGGTGAGTGAGCATCGCGCCCCCGACTACTGCCTTCACGCGGCAGGGGTAACAGGTTCAATCCCTGTCCCATCCACCAGTATTCAGCCGAAGACTCTGGAGGCGTCTCCAGCGCTGGTTTGGCCGACTGTTCCGGCCAGCAAAGAGCTTCTGCTAAAGCGACACGAAAAAGCTCTGCACTCGCGGGGCTTTTTTTCGTCCATTATATCCAGCAGCGCCCCGTACCCTATCGCGTCGACTGGCAGCGATCTAGCAGGTGAATAGCGAGCTAACAGGCACGCAGGTCACGATATAGGTCCGGCTCCCTCAATGCGTGACGGATGAGGGACTTAACCGTAACCCGCAAAAACTTGTCAGCGTTCTCTTGGCTGACGAGTAGCTGCTGTTTCTTACGAAAATCCGGGACACCGCCGTGCGCCACGCTACTCCGATACGAATAAAGCGCGGACCATATTTTTTCGGAAGAAGCTTCACCAAAATGCTCTGAGAGCGGAAGTGGGCGATCAAAGCGACGTGACAGGAGCGGAATTTTAGACTTCATTTGATGAGTGATCGAGTTGCCTCGATCCTCCAAGACAGGATTATGCGTTATTAGCATTTCTATAATCGCAAACAGCCCCAAACATAAAAAACTGGAATTCGAAGGAAGATCGTTTAGTGAGTCGAGCATCTGCAAGGCCCGAAGAATCTCTGGAAAGTCACCTTTGCCACCGATGCCGCCAGTCGTCGCGATCAAAAGCTCATAAGTAATCGCTATCTCCTTCAGCGAGTCGACGTTTATGCAAACAACCCTGTCCATGAATCCTTGATGGGAGCCGATATGAAAATATTTCTGTAGGGATTCGAATTTATAGCCATTCGAGATTTCCGATAAACTGAATGACAGAAGGTCAAGCGGCGTCTCGCAAATACTTGCCGCATAGTGCAAATTGACGTTTACATTTCTCGTTCCGGGATAACGCACAACATAGTATTTCCATTTCGGCTCCGGAAGCGATTCCGTTTGAATTGAATATCCACCTCCGGGCAACTCGGTAGCCGTCTGTTTGGATTCAAAGATACCTGCCAGAGATAAAGTCCCACTCCTGCCGATTAATGACTCCAATTTTACCTTTATATTTTCCCGTTCAACTGACGTGGCTTGGTCAAGAACACTACCATCAGGAAACGTAAACGGAAGCACGCCAGAATTTATCTGAATTGGATTGACGACAAAAGATATTGACGCGTACCGAACGGCATTTTTAATGGCGGCTTCCCAGTCGATTTTAGTCGTGCCTTTCTCATCCATATTATCCGCCTCTCAGGAACTGATTTTTGACTTTATACCTGGCCGCGACAAACGTAAGCGGCTCGGCCCGACCGTTTCGCCATGCTGACTTTTCCAAAGCATGATGAGGGCGTTCAGATCAACGGAGCCAGTCAGCCATGTCGAACGCAGGGGGCGCAGCCCATCCCCGTCGCACGTACGCGCGAAAATTCAAGCAGCAGGTGATCAGAGAGACGTTGGTGCCTGGCATGTCGG
>NZ_CAAJGM010000254.1 GCF_900996235.1 Paraburkholderia sp. BCC1885 | reverse complement strand
AATTGCTGCCTTGGAATGTGGCTGACAAACTAAAACCCCTCACCCCACCCACACTCTCAACCGGGTAGATCTGGATAGATTTGGATGGATCGTGCCCACGATCTCCCTTGATCTACACGGACTCCGACACGCCATCACCATCATGCCTCACTCGCGCGCGCGTGAGGACACGGCCCAGCCGAGCCGCTTACGGTGCTGCCGCCGTGACGTATCACGAACAGTCGATTCATGGTGAGAGCCCTCCCGAAGGGCGAACTAGACTTTGACTGTCGAGACTTTGCGCGTAACCAGGTTGATCACGAAGTTGTCCAGCGTTTGGGGCGTCGCCGTTCTGGTCTCTTCATAGGGAGCGGACAGATAGGTTCCCGTTATTTGCTCTTTCGTGACCTCGATCCGCAGGAAGCCGAAGTTGTCATGATCGTACTGATCGAGCGTCAATGTGCCGGACAACGGCAATGGAGCCACGGGATAACGTCCATCGATCTTCTGCAGTTTGCCGAGTTTGGAATAGCCGCCGGCCCCCGCGACAACACAGGTGATATCCGAATCATTGCTTTTAACGGTAAAGCGCTGGTAATTGTGAACGTGACCGGACAGAATCAGGTGCGGATAGCGCTTCTTGGCCTCGAAGCTTTGAAATAGCAGCTTCTCTGCCTCCGCGCTACCGCTATGCTCGGAATCGCCAGAATATGGGGGATGATGAATGGCAACGATCAGCGCCTTGTTTTCATCTGCGGCCGCCAGTTCGCCCTTGAACCAGTCGAGTTGATCCTGATGAACTTCCGCCTGCGTTTCACTGACGTTGGTGAAGAGTCCGATGATTGTGACCAAAGGCGTCGTGAACGTCCAGTAGACGTTGGGCAAGTCCATCTGCGTGCGTGACGACGTCGTCTTCAATGAACCCAATTGCGCGGGGTTCGTCGACATAAAGTTCTGCACCCAGCCGTCGAGTGGCTTCTTGTCGGGATCCACCTGACCGTCCTGCGGGTCGTCCGGCTGGCAATCGTGGTTTCCAGCGATCGCGACAATCAGGCCCGGGTATTCAGCGTACGTCTCGTAGAAATTCTCGCCGTAGCCGCCTATATCGCCTGCGAAATAAACCACATCGCCCAGATGATAGAAGAACGCCGGCACCGCGCCTGCCGCACTGTTTTCGTAATCCTCCGTCATCATGGCCGCGACGAAATCCATTTGCTTGCCGCGCTCGTCGCCGGTGTCACCCACCGTGTGAAAAGCGATCTTGCCCGAAGCTGCAATCCGCGCGACCTCATCGGCGTGAAGCAATTGCGCGAGGTCGAAACGGTATGGAGGTGAACCGTTTGGCGTGGGCAGTGGCTGAAACGGGAAGTGAGGATCGACCCACTGCGCCGACTGCACCGCCAATGGTGAGCCCGCTGCGTGCGAAGTGAAGGTCGCCGGAGCGGGAGTGGAGGCGGATTGACGATTACCCGCACCGCGGCCGGAAACCAGAACATGTCCGCTCATAGCCCCTCCCAATTTGGCCCGGTCGTGTGTATCAAGATGACAGGGCTCAATGTCGCTTTTACGACAGCAATCGCTGGTACTTTCCCTACCCCGCGAGTCGAGGCTCAGGCATTACGTCGCCAGCGATCCAGCGGCGTGCAATTTGAGTCTCGGCAAGCGAGTGGTTTCTCCGTCCCAACCGGGGTGATCTATAGCTTTCTGAAGAGCCACCAACATAAGCAGGCCGGCCCTTGTGGATCGTTCACAGAAGTTCGGTTCATTGCGCAAATTGCTAAAGGCAGGCGACTCGCCGCGACGAGCGAGCCCAGCGACCTGTGCGGATCGACCCGAGTCTGGGAAGAATCGGTGCATGGGTCGGAGAAGATCGGCCGCCGCCCGCCCAACCTCGCCTTTGCACTCGCATTTTTGAACAGGTGGTTCCTCATGGAGAGCCGCTCCTGTTTGGGAGCGGACCGGTACTCTTTTGCCGATTTCGAATCATCCAACCATGAACTTTGAGAATTTTCTCAAAAGTCGAATTAGGGGACCTGATTGCCGCTCCAGTCTCGATATCCTCCAAGCTGCATGCGTACCATAGAAACAGGAACGCAAAGCCGACAAGTAGAATGGCAAGACATTCCGTTGCGAGCAATGTGTGGAAATCTGGAATTTGTCCCCAACCACGTGCGAACCAGGCAAATGGTATCAACACACCCGCCGCGACGATAAAAGATTTTGCCATCATGTAGCAGACGGTCCTGGTCACGCTCAATACCCATTTAGGTGCTGCGGCGCAACCGAACGCCCCGCTCAACAGGTATGCAATGATTTGCGGCGCGACTAACGCCGCTGCGACCCCGACAAACAGATTGAATTCATCTGGTAAGTCAAACACCTTAGCGGACAGCCAAAGAATCGATTTTCCGATTGACCCTGTCGCTACGCCCTTTCCGTCAACCCAGCCCTCCCCAGATGCAGCGCATTTTAGAAGAATCGTCAACACGAGCGATAGCGAGAAGAAGTACCAGAGGACATACACGGCGACGGAATGCTTCGGGACCACTTGCCTGATGGCGAAGCACAGCAGGAAGCCGGTCGTATACAGGAGAGCTAGCACCAGCAGCATCGTCTTTAAGGTGGATTGCCCCTGAATGCTCCGCCCGGCGTATCCCGCAGCGAAAGCCAAAATTAAGAGAATCGAAGGCCATCCTGTGCGTAGGATATTCCTTAACCTGCTTACACTACCTGCTTCTTTGCCAATTAAATCGCGAATATCCCGACTGCTTTTCATTAGTCACACTCCTCTCGGGCTAACGCAGCCCTCCATAACGATTTTGTCGAGCAAGCTTCCTAATCGAGTTGACGGCCGCTCCACGCGGAACTTTAGCCAATTGCCTTCATGCGTCTGGGTGAGCTCTGTGAATCAGCCGCGCGCTGGAAGGACGTCCGTCAAAGACTTGCCATTACCCACATTTTGGACGAGTTCGAAAGCGAGTTGAATATCGATGAGAGGGGCAGCGAGCAACAGGTGGGACAGTGGTAACATTTTTGAATGATCGAGTTTCCCACACTAGACGGGCTTTCTCCATAGACTGAATTTTCAGCAGATGCGGCGCTTGACGGGTGCTGCCCCCCCAACCTCCGCGACAACATCCCGGGCCATGTTTGGGTAGGGACCGCCGGGCGAGCCAAACGCCTGCGCTTCTATGGAGCAGCGGCTGGAGGGTCGCCGATCATCTTTCTTGAAGGCGATATCTTCCGTCGGAGGGATGATGGCGAACCACATTGGACCGTTGGCGAGGGATACCACGGGATCGCGTCATGGCATATGCAAGCGGAGGCAGAGCAGTTTGCACTTGCGATCGGACGAACCTTCTTGAACGTGGCTCTGCCAGGTACGTACGGCTCTTCGGGCAATCACCATGAGAGGCGACGTCAACGAGAGGTTGCACTCGTAGATTGAGCTCTAGATCGGCTGAAGAACGCTTTCGGATGGCAGAGCATTACTCTTGCTGGGCTGTCCGGCGGAGGCCATCTCGTCGCCGCTCTGATGGCACGCCACGGGGACATAGATTGCGCTGTCATTGCTTCTGGAAACGTAGCTGCCCGGATGCGCAATCAAGAACGTGGCTTACGCGCAGATGTAACGGGCTATTCAGATTTCGTTGACCCGATCGACCTTGTCTCGGACGTCGCTCAGCATCCTCCGAACAAGGTCATCGTGCTGACCGACCCGAAAGGAAAAACCGTTTCAGCGCTCGTGCAGGCCGCTTATATTCAAGCTCTGCGTCATGTTGGGGTGGCGGTCGAGCACCGATTTCTGCCACCTACCGACGCACCCCATCACGTCCTTCGACAGGCAGCCATTCTCGCGGCCGCAACCTATTCCGCGCAAGGCATGTGAGGCTAAGATTTACCTTGTCATATCCCAGTGCAAGAGCGCGTCGTTGTCCTCGGCGGCGTTCGCCAACAGCGAGCTTGTGGAACAGCCAGAGAAGGTAACAGCAGGGATCAATCGCTTCTCCCGCTCGACGGCCTTTCTGGAAACGCGGGCGCGAGTCGCGTGTGTTACCTCGGCGGCACGCCAATGATTACTTTGAATCGAGGGCTGCGTTGCCGAACCTAGCGAGTTCGGACATTGCCCACGCCACATACTGCTCGACTTCCGACTTCAGCTTGTCCAGCTGCACAGCATCATTGGGTGATTTCATGTTACTCAGGATCAATCCGAACGCGTCACCGAAATGCGCCGCGTTCTCAAGCACGGCACGGCGATTTAGCTTTACGCCGCCTGGAAGCGGAGGCACCCTTCGACTAGGCCGCGTCCGAACTGAATGGCAACGCGGATGGCATCTGTGTTGAATTGACCGCCAATAGCAGCACGCGGCTTGTTCATCTGCTGTCTCACAGGGAAAAGTGCCCGGCTCGCTAGTATAGGGAAACACAGCTTCGTGTGTGGACAATTGCGCGCGCTCGGCTGAAAGGGAAACCCGCGCGCAGGGCTCGCGCTTGTCTGGGTGTGCCGGTACTGCCCCTCGGCTTTCCTTATGCTAGACGGCATGCCATCGGGGGCCCTGCGCTCACGTATGGCACCGTTTCGAGAGAGACCGCCCCAAGGCCCGCAGCCGAGTCAACCTGCTGCCGCAAATGGCCCCGACGTGAGAGCGGGTGTCGGTGAACCAAGGGCATTCTCCGGTGTGAAGATTTCACGGGCTAGTTGCCGTTCTCCGTTGCGGCTCTTGCTTCGAGGTCGTGCCGGATGATATGCCAGTGCAGCTTCAGATCGCTCAATTCGGCAGCATCCTCCTCGCGGCCCATGTGGCCAACCGCGAGGTCAATGAGTTCGGTGACCGCAACGCATGCGCACAGCAGCGTAGATGCCATGCCTGCAACGTCCGGTCCGAAAAAGAACGCATCGGGCTCCCCGTCGTTGCCCTGCTTCATGTGGCGGACAAATGCGCCCAGCGTCGCATGTGCTCCGTCGCCCGACGTGTACCTGTACGCGACCTCATAGAACATTGCCAATCCGGTAGCGAGGGCGAGCGTTCGGTAATTCACCGAGCGGCGATTCGGGAACCGGGCTTCCAGCTCGGCCTTCTTCTCTAAGGCCTGCGCAATGAATGCGGGATCGGCATCGGGCCTCTGCGCATTGAATTCCAGAAGTCGGTTGATTACTCCGAGATCATGGTTCGCGTCATCCTCACGCAATATTTCCAGTGTCCCGGGCACGATGGCGAGTCCCTTTGCGACGATGACTGTCTCCGCGCACAGACGCGCCAGTGCGCGTGCATCCGCCATCGCTCCACGTTCTATCATCAGGACGCAACCTTCGAACGCGCTCATGGCCCGCGCAAACGCGGCGATAGCCCACTGTATTTCCTCCGGGATTCTCTCAAGAGGGATGGACTTCATAACCCGCAGCGCGATCGCGTTGGCGCGATATGCGTAGGCAAACGCATCTGCGTAAGCTTCGTGCGCAGCGCGCTTCCATTGCTCCAGCTCCTCGGACAGGAACCCGACCTCATCAAAACTCGGCATAAAGCATCCACTGGGTAGTCAGAGTTGTGGGTGACAGGTAGCCGCCCATCACTCTACTGGAGGTGGATTGCCTGTCGCGTCTCGCGCGATCTTCAAGAGTCCCCGGGGCGATCACGACGTCGCATCGTGCCTCACGTCTATCGCTCCATTCTTGAGCATCGTAACCGGCATGTGCGCGGCGATCTTCGCCCATTCGTCGAGAAGTGCGGCAGAATTCGGGGGTATCTCGAACAACACGCTCAGGGCTGCTATCAATACTGTAGCCGGATCGCTCCATCAGCTTGAGGCACTTCCAACGCGAACCCTCCGATATGCAGTCATGGGACCGTGGCCTTAACCCGTGTCCACCGTCCGCCCGGATCTTGCGTCAGGCTGCTCGCGCCCATCACTCCGCTTTGCTGGCTCATGTGCGGTCAACGGGTAAGTCTTGTCGGGATAGCCGGCGGCGGCATAATCAGTATAGGGCCGCCGTGCCCGATGAGATGGTACGTGACCTGACACAGAAGCACCTGCACGCTATGCATCCGGTCGAGTTGAAACTGGTAGGCCGCAGCGTCAGGCTTCGCCAGGTCTGCGAGCCTATGGTCAACGAGCGAGTTTCGAACTGTGCCTAACCGGAGCAACCGAGGTCGTCCCACCTGCCGCCGGCAGCGAACCTCCGGGGGCGGCCATCGCGTGACGGTCGCAACCTTTTTTTCCTCGACGGTCGTGCGACTGTTTGGCGCCATAACCGGACACGTGCGCGGAACGTCAATAGTTGTCGCCCCACTGCATAGCGGGCTTCTGAAAATGTTGTCTTCGGATCATTCGTCCAATGGCCGAAAGTTGGCGCGGTAGGGTTTTTGATCCAAATTGAGCCTCGCGGCGCACCAGTGCGCCGCGAGGCTGAAGCTATCAAGAGATTAAAAACCTGGAAACAACTGCTCTTAATTTTTAATCAAAAATACCCCGGTTATAGAGGAAAATCGCGCATTCGTGGCCCAAATTCCAAATGGTATTTGTAGCTGCGTTCTTTCAATCTTGCAAACGTCTCCTGCTCACCGCTCAAGGTAACGACTACGATCGGAATTGCAGGTGGTCGATCTGCCACGCTCTCAATGTTAAGCGGTGGAAAATCCCGATGTCTATCGCCGCGCATCCGCCTAACATAAAAGGACTGGTGAGGTAAAGTTGCGAAGCATGCCGATGCCGCGTAGGTCAAGAACGCTGATCCAATATGGATTCTATCCTGACCATAGTTCGGCATGGCGACTCCGGCGTATGCGCCACGCAAATCGGATACGATGTCAGACCATGCATCTACTGGCTTGGGCCGGGGCAAGACTAGGCGGCCTGCGGTTTCTTTCACGCCGACATCCAAGACCGCTTCCACAAAGCCTATTGGTTTCTTGAGAAAGGGGGTCAGCGTTGAACTCGGCCAACCTACTTGATAAGGGTAAGCGGCTCACGTGGGCCGTTCGTCCACGCGCGTGCACGTGAGGCATGATGGTGATCCGGACTTGGACTGTCAGGTAGCGGGTGTCGGCGGACTGGCTGGCGTGTGCAGCTTGTCGGCCACG
>NZ_CAAJGM010000253.1 GCF_900996235.1 Paraburkholderia sp. BCC1885 | reverse complement strand
ATACCGCCAGATGTTCCCGGAAGGCGGGGTATTCATCTTCCCCGTGTATTACCTCGATGCCCTCAGGAGCTGGTCTCCCGGGGTGGGAGGACTCTTCGTTCCCCATGACAGCAGGGTTGACGGGCGTCTGGCGGACACACCGGCCACGACCCTCGCGCACCAGGCCTTGCGTAGCGCCGGCCGCCTGAAGGGCAAGGGCTATCGGTTCCGGGCCAAACCGTTCGTGTTAATTCCGGATCTGTTCGCCAAGACCGTTGCCAGATTCAACGGGGACGAAGCGCTGGCGTTGTCGCAGGTGATCGTCGACGCGCATGACGAAGTCGGCATGGTGGTCCAGGCCTGCACCGTCCTGAACTGCACGAATGTCCAGACCGTTGATGTGCCGCCCGGCAGGGCCAGCAATGCAGTTCGCACGGCGAGAAACCAGACGCCGTTCTACACGTACAAGGTGCTGCAGCTGAAGGCCCAGGCGCCGGCCGCCCACCCGGCCGGCGGAACGCATGCCAGTCCCCGTGCCCATCTGCGCCGGGGCCATATCCGGCGACTGCGGGATAAAACCACCTGGGTGCGGGCGAGCTTCGTTAATCCGGGTAGTGAGCGGGGCGTGGCCGACAAGGACTATGCGCTGCCTGCATCGGGCCCGCGCCTGGATCCGCCGTGACCTTATCAGGTGTGGATCCTGCCGCAACACACACTTGTCCACACACACTCTCTCATCCCTGACGTGCGCCGGATCGCGACGCGCACGGGGTCATCGGCGCACCATGCGCGGGTGCAGGTTGTGAGGCTATTTCGCTCCAATTATTCTGTAGTCCGAATTTCTTAAACGACCGGGTACAGTTCTTCTGCACCAGCAGGCCACGATCACGCAGGCGGGGATATGACCTCTCGCGCAGCCCGCCAGCGTGCAGCGTCCCGGGGAAAGCCGGTCCCGGTACTCCTCGGAACACGATGCTTGCGGCTTGCGCTTCGTGGCTCCGGCATGTCAGTGCCGGTTTTCCGTGAGGGTGCCTTGCGTGCTCCGCATCCCGTGTCAGTGGCCGCGTCGCCAGTGCCCCTGTCACAGCAGCAACGCCCATCTGCACCGCTGCTACCTGCTACCTGCTACCTGGTGCCTGCTCCGTCAGGCTTGACGTCAACGGCATGGGGCGCATCCCTGCGCTAGCGCTCCGTGACCAGGCTTTCGTGCTTGCGCATCGAGCCGCCTGCGGCGTCTCGACCCTTCGGGCGTCAATCCCTTGCGCAACACCTTGACCCCGCAAACCCTTAAAGACCCAGTCAGGTGAAGGCCGCAAGCGGCCTCCACATTCGCGCTCGCCGCGCGGCGTTTCATCCTGTCCGAACAGCGAAGTGCTTCGCATCCACCAGTCTCCTGTGTTCCCGCCCGACACCCGCGACAGTAGCCGACACCGGGCGGGTGTCAAGGCGTTCGGGGCCGAGTCCTCCGCTTCGCTCCGTCCCGCACCAACCCCTCACTTCTTTCCTTGACACCCGCCCGGCGCCGGCTCCTTGAGTCGCACGGGCGCGAACTCAGGAGACTGGCGGCAGCAAAGCCAACCCCTGGCTTCGACCAGGATGAAACCAACCCCTACGGCGGGGGCGAATCTTGGAGCCCGGTCAGCGCAACACCGTTCAACCCTTTTTGATGATTCTCTTTCTGGAGACTGACATGCAACTCGCTTCTTCTTTCCGTTCCGGCTCCCCGATGCTCCGCTCCGACTCGCCCCTCTCGGACGACCAGATTCTCCGCGTCGCCCCATCCATCTTCGCGGACGGCAAGCACCAAAGCCGCTCAGAGCGCTACACCTACATCCCGACCATCGACGTGCTGCACGGTCTGCGCAACGAAGGCTTCCAGCCCTTCATGGTCTGTCAGACGCGCGTGCGCGATCTGGACAAGCGCGAACATACGAAACACATGCTGCGCCTTCGCCCCGCCACCGAAATCACGGGTGAGGACGTCAACGAAATCATCCTGCTCAATTCGCACGATGGATCGAGCAGTTTTCAGTTACTGGCGGGTGCCTTCAGATTTGTTTGCCACAACGGCATGGTCGCCGGGGACACCGTGCGCGATATCCGTGTGCATCATAAAGGTAACGTGGTGCAGAACGTCATCAACGGCGCGTTCGACGTGCTCGACGGTTTTGACCTGATCCGCGAGCAGAAAGACGGCATGCGCGCCGTCACGCTCAACCGCGATGAGCAGCACGCCTTTGCCCGCTCCGCGCTTGCGCTGCGCTACGACCCGACCGACGCGGAAGCTCCCGCGCCGATCACCGAAAGCCAGTTGCTCGCCCCGCGCCGCTTCGAGGACCGCCGCGACGACCTTTGGACGGTTTTTAACAAAGTGCAAGAGCACTTGACCAAGGGCGGCCTGCATGGGCGCTCACGCAGCGGGCGCTCCATGTCCACCCGCCCGGTGACCGGCATCGACCAGAACGTGAAACTGAACCGCGCCCTCTGGATGCTCGCTGACGCGATGCGAACGATGAAGGCATAAGACCGGCAGGGCCGGTCAACCCCGGCCCTCACCGTGCATCCCATCATGAGGACTCCTACCCGGATTCGGGACTCATGATGTTTCGCAACAAACCGGACCCGGGACCTTTCTTTTCTCTTTTGGAGTCTGTCATGCAATCGCAAGTCATCGCACCAACCCCTGAACTGTCGGGCGCAACCGATCCCGACGCCAGCGCGAGCGACGCCACCGCCGTACTGGAATCCGATTTCGGCAAGGAGCAGCCGGTCGGACACGTCCCGTATTCGCGCCTTCGTCTCTCACCGCTCAATGTCCGCACCAAACCCCTTTCGGGAATCGCCGGACTGGCGGATAACATCGCGGCAAAAGGCCTTCTGCAAAACCTGGTGGTCCATTTCATCAAGGGGTCCCGCAGCAAACAGCCCAAGCTCGGCGTGTGCGCCGGTCAGCGGCGGCTCGCCGCCCTCGACCTGCTGCACAGGGATGGCCGCATTCCCGCCGACTACGCGGTGCCCGTACGCATCGTCAGCGAAGCCGATGCGTTCGCCGCGAGCCTGATCGAGAACAGCCAGCGCGAAAACCTTGATGTTTTCGATACCGTGCTCGCCTTCAAACGCCTGGCCGACGAGGGGCGCAGTATCGGTTATATCGCCGCGCTGTTCGACGTGTCGCCGCTCACCGTGAAACGTCGCCTGAAACTCGCTCACGTCTCCCCGAAACTGCTTGCCCTCCTGCGCGAGGACGCTATCAGCATCGACCAGCTTGCCGCCCTCGCGCTCGTGGACGACCACGAAACGCAGGAACGGATCTGGTTCGATGCGCCCAATGACTACCAGCGCGCGGCGCATTACCTGCGGCAGGCCATCACCCGTGCCGAAATCGACGCGAGCCGCAGCCGTCTGGTGAGGTTCGTCGGGCTTGATGCCTACGAGGGCGCTGGCGGCTACGTGAGGCGCGATCTGTTCAGCGATGAGCAGAACGCCGGGTATGTCGCGGACGCCGACCTGCTGCAACGGCTCGTTGGCGAAAAACTAGAAGCCGCCGCCGAGGCCGTGCGTGCGGAAGGGTTCGGCTGGGTCGAAACTCGCATCGAGCGCGATCACAGCGAAATGAACAGCTTCGGCAGGCTTCAGCCGGTACACCGGCCCTATACGGACGACGAGCAGCGCGAGCTTGACGCGCTGAAAGCACAGCACGACGAATTCGTCGCGAAGTTCGACGCCCTTGAGGAAGGCGACGAGAACGCGTACGAGGAAGCCGAAAACCTCGAAGCAGCGATGGACGCGATGGAACGGGCAATCGGGACATTCGCGCAGCGCGCGCAGGTGTGGGACGCCGCACAGATCGCGCAGGCGGGGGCATTCGTCACGGTCGGGCCGAATGGCGAACTGATGATCGACCGTGGACTCGTGAAGCTGGACGACCTCGCCCTGCTCGAAAGTGACGGCGCGGTCGTCACCGGTCTGGCCGATACGGACATGACCGGCGCATCCGCCGGTAACGGCAAGGCCGCCCCGAAGGAAAGGCCCATCCACAGCGCAGCGCTCTGCCAGCGCCTCACCGCGCACCGCACCGCCGCCGTACAGGCCGAACTCACGAAACGCCCGTCCGTGGCACTCGCGATCCTGCTGCATCGGCTCGTGCCGGTTGCCTTTGCCGAGCGCTATCGTTCAGGGTGGGATGCATCCTGCCTCGAACTGAACGCGACCAGCAGCCACGACAAGCTGCTGAAAGCCGCCGACGACATGCCCGCGAGTGTCGCATGGACAGCCATCGACGCACAGCGCCAGCAGTGGACCGCCACCCTGCCCGCACGACGCGCCGACCTGCTGCCGTGGCTCATCGATCAGGACCCCGGCACGACCCTGCTCGACCTGCTGGCGTTCTGTACGGCGTCACTGATCGACGGCGTCACCGGCACCGAGGCTCCGCACACGGTCAATGCCCTGACCCAGTTACTGGAACTGGATATGACCCGCTACTGGACCCCCACGCGCGCGTCGTACTTCGATCACGTCAGCAAGGCCCGCATCATCGACGTCGTTGCCAGCGCCGTCTCGCCCAGGGCCGCCGCCGATCTTGAAAAGATGAAGAAAGGCGACGCCGCAGCCGCAGCCGAACTGCGTCTCGCAAAGGTGAAATGGGTCCCGGAAATACTCACCTCTCAGGCTCCGCCCGTCATCAATCACTACGATCCCGATGACGACGAGGCCGACGATGGCGACGAAGGCGACACGCAGAACGAATCGCCCGAGGATGACGACACCGGCACGCACGCAAACGGCGCGGACAGCGAGCCGGACGGCAGTCACGCCACCGCAGAGGCAGCGACGCTCAACGGCGATGCAACGGTGCGGGGTGCAGATGGCGACGATACCAGCCCCGCCGCATCGGGAACGACGCCAGACGGAGCAGGACCCGCATGGCCGTTCCCGACCGCTGCCACAGCCTCTGGCAAGCCCGTAGCCCGAGCATGACCGCAGGAGCCATACAGCGTCGCCGGCGCCGGTCGGCCACCTATGCATCCGGCACGGTTCGCGCATGGCGCTGGCACGGCGACGGTGATGTGCGCGGGTATCGTCCGCCTCGCGGCTGGACAGCGGTCGCCGAGCTGACCGATATCCATCCGATCAGCGGGCAGCAACTGACCCGCTCGGTGTGGTGGATCATCGAAACGAAGCAGTAGCAGTAGCAGCAGTACCGGTCCCGGCAGGGCACGCCGGGACCGGCAACCCGAACGCAGGGCATGCTCGATGCCTGTTCCATACAGCGGCTGCCTTGATCGCCCTGTGGGTCGGCGGGCATCCCCCCACGGTCCTGGACTGGAACATCGTTGAACCGTATTGACTGGCCCGCTCACCCGGCGCTTCAGGCGAAGGCCAGCCCTCTTCCAGCCGCTGCACCGGCTCGCCTCACCCACCCGGTGCACTCACAGGGTCGGCCTTTCTGTGACCTCGCCGCATCATGTCGCAGCATGCCGCTTGTGTTGACAAAATCCCGTACCGGTTACCGCCTTTCCTTCACACAACACCCTGAAACGTCTGACGCGACGGACGAAGCGATGGACGGCTATCCGGTCCCGGCATGCTCCCCCTTTTGCGCGCACCACTACGCGCCATCCCGCGCCTTGTTTCGAGACAAGCGCCCGCCGTCGTCAGGCACGCGCGCCCCCCCGTGTGGCGAAGCCGTCATCCATCCCCTGGCAAGGCACCCCTGCGCCTCAATCGCCGATGTACCCGTTCGCGCGAAAATCGCACCCGTGGGGCTTCCTTGTTTGACACAACCCGGTGTACGATCGCCGCGCCTGTCCCCTCGCGGCCTGCCTTGTGTCGATACAAGGGCCTCGCCTTCGTCACACGGATAAAACAGGACGTTGCCCCAGATTCACACCGCGACGCGAGAACGATGTACGCGATCACTCACGACCTGACGCCGCTGGCGTGGGCTTTGTTTGCACACAACCCGGTAGGTGACTACCGGTAGCCTCTCCCCAAAGTCGCCACCGTCACGCCACGCCTTGTGTCGATACAACGGCCTCGCCTTCGTCACACGGATAACCAGACGTTGGCCCAGATTCACACCGAGAGAAACGAGGCACGCAGTCCCTCACGACCTGACCCGCTGGCGTGAGCCTTGTTTGTACACAACCCGGTAGGTGACTACCGGTAGCCCCTCCCCAAACTCGCCACCGCCCCCGCACGCCTTGTGTCGATACAACGGCCTCGCCTTGTCGTCACACGGATAACCAGACGTTGGCCCAGATCCACACCGAGAGAAACGAGGTATGCGGTTTCGCACGACCGACCCGCTGGAGTGGGCATTGTTTGCACACAACCCCGCACGCGGCTACCAATGTCCGGTCTCTACAGTCGTCCCAGCATGCCTTGTGTCGAGACAACACCAGCCTAGCCATCGCCGTCACACCGACAACACAATACGTGCCCCGATTCACATCGGAATATCGCCCTGACCGTGTGCGTGGGCCTTGCTCACTCACATGCCAGTACCGACGACCGGCACTCACCCGCCACGGTTTCCTTCTCATGCCGTCCACCGCATGAAAACCACACACACGGGACCGCCAGTTGTTTGCACACAGCGCGGTTCTCGCCCTGCGCCGCGCTAGGGGGCCATTCCAGTTATTCCCGGGGTTTGTGTCGAGACAATCGCTCCAATTCTCCCCGAGCATACCCCCAGCGACCTGCGACTTCCGCTGTCGCGACCCATCGCCCTCGGCCCATTGCCCGTCACCCTAACTAACCGACCTTAACCAACTACCGTTTTTCATCTATTGAATACCAGGGACTTCCAGTTTCCTGGGATTCCCACCACCCATGGCAAGGGCAATCCGGTGGGTACAGAATTGCTACCGTACCGAACCCCAAAGAGGTGAGCTCATGAATGGCTCCGTAACGATCGGCGTGGATCTCGCCAAGGAAGTGTTTGCCCTCTGTGTACTAAACGAGCACGGCACAGTGCTTGAGCGACGTGTCCTGCGCAGGCAGGCGTTCGAGCGATGGGCAATGCAGGCGCCGAGTGGCACCATCGCAATGGAGTCCTGCAGCTCGGCGCATTACTGGGGGCGCTGGTTTGCGGCACGCGGCCATTTGGTGCGGCTGATCGCACCGGAATTCGTTGCCCCATTCCGCAAGGGTGGCAAGAATGACGCCGCCGACGCGGAAGCCATCGCCATTGCGGCCCGCCAGCCGACAATGCGCTTCGTCACCATCAAGACCGTCGAGCAACAGGCCATACTGAGCTGGCATCGCGCACGGGAGGGCTGGATCGAGGAACGCACCGCGCTGGTCAACCGCCTGCGAGGTTTGCTGGCGGAGTTCGGAATTTCCCTGGCCCGTTCGCGTTCAACGCTGCAAGCAGCCCTGCCTTTGCTGGTCGAAGATACGCGACTACCGGCCGGAGTGCGGTAAGCGGCTCGGCCCGACCGTTTCGCCATGCTGACTTTTCCAAAGCATGATGAGGGCGTTCAGATCAACGGAGCCAGTCAGCCATGTCGAACGCAGGGGGCGCAGCCCATCCCCGTCGCACGTACGCGCGAAAATTCAAGCAGCAGGTGATCAGAGAGACGTTGGTGCCTGGCATGTCGG
>NZ_CAAJGM010000252.1 GCF_900996235.1 Paraburkholderia sp. BCC1885 | reverse complement strand
CCGACATGCCAGGCACCAACGTCTCTCTGATCACCTGCTGCTTGAATTTTCGCGCGTACGTGCGACGGGGATGGGCTGCGCCCCCTGCGTTCGACATGGCTGACTGGCTCCGTTGATCTGAACGCGCTCATCATGCTTTGGAAAAGTCAGCATGGCGAAACGGTCGGGCCGAGCCGCTTACGTCTGTAGCTGCGGCAACGACATATTTATGCAATAGATATCGGACACCAAATCGTGTTAGCTTGCCGCCCCGAGCATTGCGAAACATGACGCTTTCACAATTGCCATCGTTTGGTTCCGTGCTTGCAAGGTGCTGGAGCAGCTTGGCAGTCTGTGCCCAGATTGGGCAAAGTCGCATTTTGTTGTCATGCAAATATTTGCATGAACGCAAGATGCGATGCACACCGCTACGACCGGACGTCGTCGCGGTGTTGAAAGCATGGCTACGCTATCAACCTGGCGAATCCGATGATCCGATCTTCCCCAGTTCGCGCGGTGGCCGTCTTAGCGCAGACGCACTTCAGCGGCTTGTGTCGCGCAACGTCGCGATCGCTTACCACTCGTGCCCCTCGCTGAAGGACAAGTCAGTAACTCCCCACACGCTTCGACACGGGGCCGCGATGAGCCTTTTACATCACGGCGTAGACCTGTCCGTGATCGCGCTCTGGCTCGGCCACGAATCATCGGAGACGACCCAGATCTACTTGCACGCCGACATGCGGCTTAAGGAACGCGCAATGGCGCATGCCAATGCGAGCGGAGTTGCACCGACGCGTTACAAACCTCCCGACTCCTTGCTGGCCTTCCTGGAGGGTCTTTAATAATGCCGACAATCCGGGCGACGCGGAACAGGGATCCGCCCAACTGCTGCGCCCGTGGAATCATGACGCGGCATAATCCGGAAGTCGGCATAACCGAGTCGAAAACCTGATCGGACCCTGGGCGATCGGAAGGGCGAACTGGTTATTTGCAGGTTCCCTACGCGCTGGTCAACGAGCCGCTGCCATCATGAGTCTGGTGCGTTCCGCTCAGCTCAATGGGCACGACCCATACGCATATCTGAAAGACGTCCTCACGCGACTGCCGACACAGCGGGCCGATAAGATCGCCGAATTGCTTCCGCATAACTGGGTACCACCTGTCCCCTGATTGAGCTCACCCCTGACTTTGCCGGGCGCTTACCCTTCGAGTCGTGTCTTGGTGCTTGTCGCCACGAGCGCCAACCGGATGCCTTGACGGTCTACCGCTATATACCGCTTGCTGCCTAACTTGCCCCGGTCGGTCGGGTTTGGCGCTGTCTGTTCGCTCCCCTGGGGTCGGCGACGTCTCCCTCCATGGATGTTCACACGGCTCCAGTCGATGGCATCATATTTACGCAATCGTACAATCGTACAATCGTGCAATCGCGCCAGTGCAGGCGCTTCCATTCACTCCGTTCTGCCAGTCCCGCAGGTGACGCCAGCACGTCATTGCCATTGCGGAAGCCCGTTTGTTGCGGCAAATCCTCCTGCGGGATGCCGATGCGCAGCACGAACAGGATGCTGTTCAATGCCGCCCTGCCTTCTATTCGGGGACGTCCGCCTTTTGCTGGATATGGCCGTTTAGGCAGCAATAGCTCAAGCGTTTTTCACAATTCGTCGCTGATTCTGCTTCGTCATCCAACATCAGACGTGCGCCTCTCGCTTAGGGATGACAGGTTTTGTTAGCGAGTCTTAGCTGATCCGTCATAGTCGCCTTTTCGATACTGGCCAACGGCAGACAGCGTAAGTCTAAACATCATCGCAATGTAAGCCCATCAAGGCTAACCTCGGGAGTTTTACCGATGATGAGGTCGCTGACAATGCGTGCCGTCCCGCACGACCACGTCCACCCCAAATGGCCGTGGCCGGCGTTAAAGAACAGGTTCTTGTGTCGCGATGGCCCTAGAATGGGGGTTCCGTCTGGTGTCATTGGGCGCAGTCCCGCCCAGTAGCTCGGCCTTGTGAAATCGATCGCGTCAGGGAACATCAACTTCGCCACATCAATCATATGGGAAAAATCAGATGGCTTATGCGTTGTATCGTAACCGGCGAATTCTGCCGTTCCTGTCACACGCAAGGTGGACCCAAATCGTGCCCATGCGATGAGGTGATGCTCGTCCAGACCTCCGACATCCGGAGCTCGCTCGGGGTCTAGTATCGGGAATGTGACCGAATAACCCTTGACAGGGTAAATGGGCAGCCGGTAGCCCAATTTTCTCGCAAATCTCGACGTGTCGCACCCCATAGCGAATACAAACCGGTCGGCGTCTATCGGTCCTTTGCATGTCTGAATAAACTTGATCCGGTCACCCTCCACTGACGCATTGGTTGCAACCGTATCGAACATGAAGCGAACGCCCATCGCTACGCAACATTCGTACATGGCCTTGGTGAAGACGCGAGCGTCGCCACTCTCATCGCTTGGGCAGTACAGTGCTCCAGATATATGCTTCGTATAGTCAGTCAGTGCAGGCTCGTACTGACCCACTTCAGCAGGAGAGAGGACCCGTAGCGGAACGCCGTTGTCCTCCAGAACACCCATATTCCGGATCGCGCGTTGCAGCGACGTGTCCTCACGATGAAGGTATAGCAATCCCTTCGAGACGCGATCATATTCGAGTTTCTCGCGTCCCGTCACTTCCTGGATGATCGACTGGGAATAGAGCGAAAGGCGAGCTTTTCTCGAAGTGTTTGTTCTTGCCTTGGCTGCGGTGCAGTTCTGAATGAACTTGAGGCACCATGCGTACATTCGCCAGTCAGGTACCAGTTTGAGCTTAAGCGCTTGATCCTTGTAAAACAGCGATTTCGCGAGGATGGCTGGGGCTTGCGGTGAAGCCCACGTGTAAGAGTGTCCGGGGGAGATCAATCCGGCGTTGGCGAAGCTCGTTTGCATCGCAACACCAGGATTACGTTCAATCACGGTAACCTGGACGCCGGCTTTCGCCAGGAAGTACGCAGTGGTGACGCCTACAATCCCACCACCCAGAATTGCTATTCTCATCAGCTACGCCAGTTTCTACGTTGATCAGATCTCGCAGGAATGAACAGACCGCAAGGTTGCGACTGTTCCCGCGGATTCGAAGTTACGCCATTATCGCTTGGTGGCGCGGCTCACATCGGCCTGAGCCAGGATTTCAATGTCCGCACCCGGTACGATCAAACCATTGATCAGCGTTGCTCTAACTGGATAAGGTGCTCTGAAGAATTTTCCGTAGGCATCGTTCAGTTCCGGGAAGTACTTCTTGTCGGTCAAGAAAATCTGCACTTGAAATACGTCGTCCATCGTTGCACCAGCCGCTTCGACGGTCTGTTTAAGGTTGAGCATCGTGCGCTCAACCTGTGCAACGAAGCTTGACGTTTCGACTGTTCCGTCCGGTAACGTCGGGACGCAGCAGGCATAAAGAATGTTGTTGGCGATGGCCGCCAGTTCGAGGGGAGCGTTTGCCTTGGGGATACCAGTTTCTATGATGTGTCGCATAGCGTTTCCTTGAAGATAAAGTTATGCCGGATCGGTCGCCGACGTGTTGAGGGCTCGCTTGATGCAAATTCTCTGCGATGGGCGAGACCGATTGATTTGGCAAGCTGAATAAAGTTACCAGAGCAATATGTGGCCCGATACGCCAGGGTGTTTCGCCACACGAAAAAAAATCGTCTAGTAACGTCGCCGCATGAAATATACGATGCAGTGATGTCGAGCGACGGCGGCGAGCGAGCGCTGGGATAGGCGATTGCAACGGATCCCGGGATTCGCTCGGAATCTACCTGGGCAGGAGGATTGATCTGTGAAAAATTTAACCGCGTGCGCTGATGCAATAACGGACCTGAAAGCCATGCTTAATCCTGATCTATATCTGGATAGCGCTGGAACGATGGCACGTTATGAGCGGGACTGGACAGGTGACCACGCGGGTCGGGCCGCGCTTGTACTGCGACCGCGGTCGACGCGTGACGTATCGAAGATGCTCTCCTTTTGCTATGAAAGAGGCATTGCGGTTGTTCCGCAGGGCGGTCACACCGGTCTGGTGGGTGCTGCTACGCCGTCTGCTACCGGGCAGGAAGTGATTCTGAGTCTTGAACGATTGAATACGATCCGTTCGGTGGATATAGCCAATTTCACGATCACGGTCGAGGCCGGTTGCATTCTTCAGGACGTACATGAGGCGGCCGCATCAGTTGATCGTCTTTTCCCACTGACATTGGGCGCGAAGGGGACGTGCCAGATTGGAGGGAACATTGCGACCAATGCTGGAGGCTTGAATGTTCTCCGATATGGAATGATGCGCGACCTGGTGCTGGGGCTCGAGGCAGTTTTACCAGACGGCAGGGTCTTCAACGGGTTGCAGGCTCTCAGAAAAAATAATCTCGGTTACGACATCAAACAGCTATTTGTTGGCTCAGAGGGCACGCTTGGAGTCATCACGGCGGCTGTACTGAAGCTATTTCCGATGCCGAGACATACCGTTACGGCGTTTGCAGCACTCAGTACAGTGGATGATGCTTTGCGTTTCTACGTGCGCGCCCGAACCGAGCTTTGCGATCTGCTGTCGGCCTTCGAATTGATACCTGCGTCAGGTCTGGAACTCGCGACCTCATTCCGTACAGACTTAAGGGCACCCGTCGGAAACGCTGCTGCGTACCATGTTCTGTTGGAAGTGCAAGCGAGTGGCGATCTCGATCTCAACACATTGACGCAAAACTTCTTGATGAAAGAGCTCGAGAACAACGGAATTTTGGATGTCGCAATAGCCACCAGCGCAAGGCAGTCGAGCGAGTTCTGGGCGATCCGGGAGGCCATGGTGGAAGCCGAGCCGCATTATGGTCAACATTTGAGGACGGACGTGTCCGTTCCGATTTCGAAGCTTGCTGAATTCATCATCGAAACCGATGCGCTGCTGGAGCAGCACTTCCATGGCGCTATCCGGCTTCCGTACGGACATATCGGTGATGGGAATATCCACTACAACGTACTGCCGCCACGTTCCGTTGGTGAAGGTGATCTTGCGGATTACCTGCATGCTTGCGAGGCAATGATCTTCGAAGTTGTGGACGGACTTGATGGCTCGATAAGTGCGGAGCATGGGGTGGGAATTGCGAAGCAGAGTGCTTTCATGCAGCGCATGTCACCCGTCGACCTCGAAATCATGGCTGAATTCAAGAGCTTCTTTGATTCCAGGGCAATTCTGAGTCCTGGCCGGATCTTGCCGAAAAGCAACTAGACAGGTAGTGCCTCGTGCATCTGGCGTGTGATCGTCTTGCCGGCCTTGACCAGGGCTTGCGTCGCACGATCGACCAGATCCGCGGCCTGCCGGCGCTCCGGCGCAGACAAACTCAACGCACCGATAGGGTGGTTAAGATCGTCCAGGATTGGCACGCCGACGCACAGTGCTCCATCTTCATTTTCGCCGGTCTCTACCGCAAATCCAAGCTGTCTCACGCTCTCCAGTTGACGCTTCAGAATCCGTACGTCTCGCAACGAGCGATGGGTGCGGGCAGCGAGTCCGGAACGGAACACGGTTTCGCGCGCCGATTCCTCCATATACGCAAGAAACGCTTTGCCGAGCGCCGTCGTATGCATGGGCTCGCGGGTGCCAATCCGTGCGCCAATCCGTAGGGTACGGGTGGACTCGATAACTTCAATGTAGATCATCTCTCCGCCGGATTCGATTGCAAGATTGATCGTTTCGTTGAACTGTTCCAGCAACTGCCTCATGATCGGCAGCGAAACTTCGCGAAGCCGGTGGAGGCTACTGTCTGTGCGCGCAAGCGCCCTGAAGCGGGCACCTATCTCGTAGCGGTCTTCATTAACGTGATGTTCGAGAAATGTCGATGCGCTCAAGGTATGAAGATATCTAAAGGCCGTCGTCTTTGGCAGATGCAGTGCTTCCGCCACTTCAGTCAGTGAGACGACGCGACCGCTTTCAGCCACGAACGCCAGAACTTTCATGGCCTTCCAGACCGGTCCAACTATATAGGCGCCGCCAGGCTCTTTTTCTACACCAGTCATTTTCGCCACACTCAAAAATTGTTTCATGTCACGAAACTATAGTCCATTTACGCGAAAAATTGGGTCTGGTCTACTTGGTTGCGTGGGGTCGTGATTCGGTCTCATCGTTTTTGAAAAAAACTCTTTAAGGACTCTGGCGTGAACCAAACTACCTCAGCAACCCCCGTGGCGGCGATTGCCGATTGGAAACATGTAGCCGACCGGCTCGGTGTAGCGCTTGTACTGGACGTGATGGACGGGAAGGGTTTGAAGCAGCAGGCGCTGAAGCCGGGAATCATTCCCCGCACTTCGCAAGGCGTTACGCTTGGTCGTGCAAAAACATTCCTGTGGATGGACTTCGCGCATGACGATCCGGACACTTATGAACTGGAATTGAAGGGTGTGGACAGCGTTCAGGAGGATGACTTCATCGTGTGCGCCACTGGCGACTCCTACCGTTCAGGCATTTGGGGCGAGCTTCTGACGACTGCCGCCGTCAGGCGACACGCAGTGGGTATCGTGACGGACGGTGGAGTGCGCGACGTGGCGCAAATCGAAGCAATGCGGTTTCCGGTGTATTCCCGCTATCTGTCGCCCTACGACAGCTTCAACCGACAGAAAGTCGTGGCTTACGATGTCGTTGTCGAGATCGACGGCGTGTCGATTCGGCCGGGTGACATTGTTGTGGCTGATCGTGATGGAGTCGCTATTGTTCCCGCTCGGATTGCAGATGAGGTGCTAAAGGATGTTATGGCAAAAGCTGGACGCGAAGACCAGTTTCGCGATGCTGTGAAGAACGGATCCGGCCTCTTCGAGGCGTACCAGAAATATCACGTCCTTTGAGCTGCGCAACGCCTCGTGGGGACATCTTGTCGTAGAAACACGTCTGGGAAGAGAGTGGAGCGGTGGGGGAAGACATGAAAGTTGATTCGTTCAATCAGGGTACATTCGTCGGGCGCGTATGGTCGCAACAGGCTGGCGGTCCAGTGCTCGTTGTGGTTGTCGATGATGAGTTGCGCGACATAACATCACGTGAGACACCAACCATGCGTGATCTGCTGGAACTCGAGGACCCGGCCGAATACGCAAGATCGCACGCCGGACATTTGATTGACCGGCTTGTTGACTTCGCCGAGTCACCACTGAGTCGCACGGAGCAATCGTGTCTTCTGGCACCGACTGATCTTCAGGCGATCAAAGCCTGCGGTGTGACATTCGCGCGCTCCATGATCGAACGAGTGATCGAGGAGAAGGCGGCTGGTGATCCCAGAATGGCGTCGGCAGTTCGCGAGCAAGTGCAGGAGATCATTGGAGATGGACTTTCCAACATTGTTCCGGGTTCAGAGCAGGCTACAGAAGTAAAAGCCGCATTGTTGCGGGCCGGCATGTGGTCGCAGTATCTCGAGGTGGGTATCGGCCCGGACGCGGAATTATTCACGAAGTCGCAGCCAATGTCGGCGGTTGGTAACTACGCCGCTATTGGGATTCACCCAAAGTCAGTCTGGAACAATCCAGAGCCGGAACTTGTTCTGCTCGTCGATAGCCGCGGGCGGGTAGCAGGCGCGGCGTTAGGAAATGATGTCAACCTTCGCGACGTAGAAGGACGATCCGCGCTTCTTCTCGGAAAGGCGAAGGACAACAACGCGTCGTGCGCGATTGGCCCTTTCATCAGGCTGTTCGATTCAAGCTACGGTATGGACGACGTGCGTAGCGCCAATCTTGATCTTCTTGTCGAAGGTGTAGACGGGTTTGTGCTCGAAGGTAGAAGCTCAATGCGCGAGATTAGTCGGGACCCAGCAGACCTCGTGGCACAGGCAATCGGAACACACCACCAATATCCGGATGGTTTCGCACTGTTTCTGGGAACCATGTTTGCTCCAACTCAGGACCGCGATACGTCAGGTCAGGGGTTCACGCACAGGATCGGCGACCGTGTGACGATATCGAGCACGCAACTTGGCGAACTGTCTAACGAAGTTCGCCTGTCGACAGACTGCCCGGAGTGGAGCTTCGGGGTATCGCACCTTATGCGCAATCTTGCCAAAAGAAGCTTGTTGTAGTCCGAAGGCGGAGCGCTCACTCCAAGGCCCGTATTCGTGTTGGTGTTTTGATCGTGGCAATCAGGCCAACGTTTTATAAAAATCTTACTAGCAAAATAGGAGTGCGAAATGAAATCATCGATGACCAAGGGGTGTGCGGCGCTCATGCTTCTAGTTGGTATGATCGGGGTCAGTAGCGCGAAGTCTGCCAGCTACCTGAATGTCCCGGTCGGATTTTCAGCGGTATTGACCGGGGGAAACGCTTCATTTGGCAAAGACATTCAGAACGGAGTTCAGCTCGCGCTGGACGACGCGAACGGCAGGAAGATAATGATTGGTGGAAAGGTTGCGCACTTTCAGTTGCACGCTGAGGATGATCAGGGTGACCCGCGTATCGGCGTTCAGGCGGCGCAAAAGCTGGTTGACTCCGGTGTTGCAGTTGTTATAGGACATTTCAATTCAGGCACAACGTTGCCGGCTTCCCTGGTTTATCAGCAGGCTGGGGTCGTAATGATCAATCCAGGTGCAACGAATCCCGCTATCAATCAGCGTGGTCTTGATCACATTTTCAGCGTAATCGGCACCGATGCAGGTAACGCGGGTCTTGCGGGCTCGTACGCGGTCAAGGTCACAAAGGCGAAGCGCATCTCGATCATTGATGACCGGACCGCGTTTGGACAGGGAGAGGCGGATGTTTTCGAGCAGGCGGTAAAAGCCGCGGGCGGTTCGATCGTGGCACGACAGTATGTCAACGATAAGGCGGTTGATTTCAGTTCCCAACTCACCGCGCTTAAGGCTGCAAACGTGGATCTGGTCTTTTTTGGGGGGCTTGACCGCCAGGCAGCGGGCGTCGCGAAGCGCATGAAGCAGCTGGGAATGAAGGCGCAGCTTCTGGGTGGCGGCGCAGTCGCCGACTCCGACTTTCTGCAGTTGGCTGGGGATGCCGGAGAGGGAGCGATGGCGTGGGAACCAGGGGCGCCTCTGGATCGCCTGCAGCAGGGGAAGGACTTTGGCGAGCGATACCAGAAGGCTTTTGGCACCGCGGCCCAAACCTACGCTCCGTTTGGTTATGACGCCGCTTGGGCAGCAATCAACGCCATGCAAAAGGCCAATTCGATCGATTCGAAGGTCTATCTCCCGGTGCTGAAGACCATTTCCTTCGATGGAATCACGGGACATATTGCATTTGATGATAAAGGCCTGGTCAAGGGGGCGGTGTCAACCCTGTATCAGGTGAAAGACGGAAAGTGGCAACCGATCACGACTCGCCCAGCAGACTAAGTATCGGGTACGGAGACTGGCATGAATTTAACAGGCGGTTCGCTGATCGGGCTAGATGTTGTCAGTGGCGAGGGCAGTGCATTCCATGGGCTGAACCCAAGGACCGGCGAGCGGCTGTATCCGGCCTACAAGGGGGTGAGTCAAGCGGATCTGGACGCAGCGTGCAGGATTGCGGCTGAGGCCTTTGACGCTTATCGGGAAATGCCGCCGTCAAGGCGTGCCCGGTTTCTGGAGACGGTCGGCGATAGGCTCATGGATCTTGGCACGACGCTCGTTGAGCGTTGTGCTTCTGAGACGGGGCTGCCAGCTAGTCGCATTGAGGGCGAAAGATCGCGTACTGTTGCACAACTGAAGATGTTTGCTTCAGTTGTGCGTGAGGGAGATTATCTCGACGTGCGTATCGATCGGGAGCTCTCAGACCGCCAACCGGTCCGCCGGCCGGATCTGCGGCTGAGAAATGTTCCCGTTGGTCCAGTTGCGGTGTTCGGAGCAAGTAACTTTCCTCTGGCATTTTCAGTTGCGGGCGGCGACACGGCTGCTGCGCTGGCGGCCGGATGTCCCGTCGTCTGCAAGGCTCACCCGGCCCATCCCGGAACATCCGAACTGGTCGGCAAGGCGGTACAAAATGCGGTACGCGACTGCGCAATGCCGGCCGGCACGTTTTCCCTTCTTTTTGATGCGGGATTTGATATCGGCAGCCGTCTGGTTCAGGACCCGCGCATAAAAGCAATTGGCTTTACGGGTTCCCGCAAGGGTGGTATGGCGCTAAGGAATCTGGCAATGGCGCGTGCGGTCCCGATACCGGTCTATGCGGAAATGAGTAGCGTCAATCCGGTTCTGCTGTTTCCCGGTGCGCTTCACGGCAGGGCGGATGATATCGCAAAAGCTTTTGTCGCTTCAATGTGTCTCGGTTCGGGGCAATTCTGTACAAATCCTGGCATCGTGCTCGCGGTTGACAGCCCGAAGCTCGATCGGTTCATCGCTGGGGTACGAGAGATACTGACGTCGGTTCCAGCTGGCACGATGCTAACTCCCGCGATCCATGAGGCGTACGAGAGGTCTCTGACGGCGATGAAGCAGCACGCAGCAGTCAGTTGCCTTGCAACGGGGAAAGCGGCTACAGGGCCAAATGAGGCCCAGGCGCACCTGTTCTCAGTCAGCGACGAAGCGTTCCTTGCACATGAGGAGCTAGCAGAGGAAATGTTTGGGCCGGCATCGGTCGTCGTTCGCTGCAAGGATATGGTTGCGATTCGCCGGATATTGCAGCGTCTTGAAGGGCAGCTTACCGCGTCGCTGCACGTTGATGAAGCGGATCTCGAGCAGGCTCGATCATTTATTCCATTGCTGGAGCAACAGGTGGGGCGGATCCTCTTCAACGGCTTTGGAACAGGGGTTGAAGTCTCTCACGCCATGGTTCATGGCGGGCCATTCCCTTCCACATCGGACGGAAGGTCGACATCTGTCGGCAGTCTTTCCATCGATCGGTTCCTGCGGCCCGTCTCCTATCAGGATGTGCCAGACGCTTTGCTTCCAGAAGCACTGCGGCAGGACAATCCCCTGAAGCTGGCGCGGCGGATAGACGGACTTCTCGCACTATAAGACTTTCTGCCAGCGGTAGTCCCGCGCACGTCGACTCGCAGCTATGTTCCGACGTTCTCACGCCGCATATACAGCGCGCTTACGACGCGTCTCATTCAACCGGCCACCGGTAACAGCCTTGTCAGCTATGCACGGTGCCGACTTTCCGGTTATACCCCTTGCTAGATATGGATATCTTTGTTCAACAGATCCTCAATGGACTGGTGCTTGGCAGCGTTTACGCCATCATCGCACTGGGCTATACGATGGTTTACGGCATCCTGGGCATCATCAACTTCGCGCACGGCGATGTGTTGATGGTGGGCGCGATGGTTGCGCTTTCCGCCATAGGCGTGCTGCAGAACCACTTCCCGCATCTCGGCAACGTGCCGACGCTCGTCATTGCGCTGATCATCGCAGCCGTGGTCTGCGCGCTGGTCGGCTACACGATCGAGCGGGTGGCGTACCGGCCGTTGCGCCGTGCGCCGCGTCTCGCGCCGCTGATCACGGCGATCGGCGTGTCGATCCTGCTGCAGACGCTAGCCATGATGATCTGGTCGCGCAATCCGCTGCCGTTCCCGCAACTGTTGCCCACGGATCCGATCAACGTGATCAAGTCCGGCCCCAACAATCCGGGCGCTGTGATCTCGATGACTGAAATCACGATTATCGTGGTGGCGTTCCTCGTGATGGGCGGTCTGCTGCTGCTCGTGCACAAGACGAGGCTCGGCCGTGCGATGCGCGCGATCGCCGAAAATCCGAACGTCGCGAGCCTGATGGGCGTGAATCCGAATTTCGTGATCTCGGCCACCTTCATGATCGGCTCGGCGCTTGCCGCGCTGGCTGGCGTGATGATCGCCTCGGAATACGGCAACGCGCACTTCTATATGGGCTTCATCCCCGGTCTGAAGGCCTTTACCGCGGCGGTGCTCGGCGGTATCGGCAATCTTGGCGGTGCAATGGTCGGCGGTGTGCTGCTTGGCCTGATCGAACAGTTGGGTGCAGGCTATATCGGCAACCTGACGGGGGGCGTATTCGGCAGTAACTACCAGGACGTGTTCGCATTCATCGTGCTGATTATCGTGCTGGTGTTCCGTCCGTCGGGCCTGCTCGGCGAACGCGTTGCAGATCGCGCCTGACCTGGGCCATAAGGAGCAATGACATGACCTCAATTCAACCGATCGAGCCGTCCACGACGCTCATCCCCGAGACGAACAAAACGAAGACGCTGACGGTCGGCATCATCACCGCAGTGCTGGTGATTGCGGCACCCATGCTGATCGGCCTGGTTGGCGGCAACTACTGGGTGCGCGTGCTCGATTTCGCGATGCTCTACGTGATGCTGGCGCTGGGTCTTAACGTGGTGGTCGGCTTTGCCGGCCTGCTGGACCTCGGCTATATCGCCTTCTACGCGATCGGCGCTTACACCACGGCGCTGCTGTCGTCGCCGCACCTGTCCACGCAATTCGCGTGGATCGGAGCGATGTTCCCGCACGGGCTGCATACGCCGTTCTGGATCATCGTGCCGGTCGCGATGGCGCTGGCCGCGATGTTCGGTGTTCTGCTCGGTGCGCCGACGCTGCGTCTGCGTGGCGATTACCTCGCCATCGTGACGTTGGGCTTCGGGGAAATCGTGCGGATCTTCATGAACAACCTCGATCGCCCGGTGAACATCACCAACGGGCCGCAAGGGATTACGGGTATCGACCCGGTGCAGGTCGGTGGCTTCAGCCTCGCTCAGACCCATACGTTCCTCGGTTTCCAGTTCACGACCGTGTACATGTATTACTACCTGTTCGTGCTGTGCTCGCTGCTGGTGATCTGGGTATGTACGCGTCTGCAGCACTCGCGTATTGGCCGGGCATGGGCCGCGATCCGCGAGGACGAAATCGCTGCCAAGGCGATGGGCATCAACACCCGTAACGTGAAACTGCTGGCGTTCGCGATGGGCGCGTCGTTCGGTGGTCTGTCGGGCGCGATGTTCGGCGGCTTCCAGGGCTTCGTGTCGCCGGAATCGTTCACCTTCTGGGAATCGGTCGTGGTGCTCGCCTGCGTGGTGCTGGGCGGCATGGGCCACATCCCGGGCGTGATTCTCGGCGCGGTGCTGCTCGCCGTGTTCCCGGAATTCCTGCGTTCGACCATGGGGCCGCTGCAGAACGCCATCTTCGGCCATGAAATCGTCGATACCGAAGTGATCCGTCAGCTGCTGTACGGTCTCGCGATGGTTCTCATCATGCTGTACCGCTCGGAAGGTCTGTGGCCGTCGCCGAAGCACGAGGACAAGATTGCGAAAATCGCGAAGCGCAATAGCAAGAAGCCGGTACGTGCGTAAGGACAGGGAGAAATCTGATGAGCGATAAACAAATCCGCCTGTCCGTGAAGGGCGTGAACAAACGTTTCGGCGGTCTGCAGGCGCTGTCCGAAGTGGGGCTCGAAATCAAGGCCGGTGAGATCTACGGTCTGATCGGTCCGAATGGCGCCGGCAAGACGACCTTCTTCAACGTGATCACGGGGCTGTACACGCCCGATTCGGGTGATTTCAGGCTCGACGGCGAGAGCTACACGCCGACCGCCGTGTATCAGGTCGCGAAGGCCGGCATTGCGCGTACGTTTCAGAACATCCGCCTGTTCGGCGGCATGACGGCGCTGGAAAACGTGATGGTGGGCCGTCACGTGCGCACGAAACATGGGCTGATCGGCGCCGTATTCCAGACGCCTTCGGAGCGCAAGGAAGAGCGCGAGATCAAGGAACGCGCACTCGAACTGCTCGAGTACGTCGGCGTCGCGCAGTATGCGGACTACACGTCGCGCAACCTGTCGTACGGTCACCAGCGCCGTCTGGAGATTGCGCGTGCCCTCGCAACCGATCCGAAGCTGCTGGCGCTGGACGAGCCGGCCGCGGGCATGAACGCAACCGAGAAGGTCGAACTCACGAAGCTGCTCGACAAGATCCGCGCGGACGGCAAGACGATCCTGCTGATCGAGCACGACGTGAAACTGGTGATGGGCCTGTGCAACAGCATGACGGTGCTCGATTACGGCAAGGTGATCGCCCAGGGTCTGCCGCAAGACGTGCAGAAGGACCCGAAGGTGATCGAGGCATATCTCGGTGCAGGAGTCCATTGATGGCTAATTCCCCGATGTTGAAAATCAAGGGCCTGCAGGTCAATTACGGCGGCATCCAGGCAGTCAAGGGCATCGACCTCGAAGTCGGCCAGGGCGAACTGGTCACGCTGATCGGCGCGAACGGTGCGGGCAAGACCACGACGATGAAAGCGATCACGGGTCTGAAGGCGTATGGGGCCGGCGATATCGAATACATGGGCCAGTCCATCAAGGGCTTGCCCGCGCATGAACTGCTCAAGCGCGGTCTGGCGATGGTGCCGGAAGGCCGTGGCATCTTCGCGCGCATGTCGATTGTCGAGAACATGCAGATGGGCGCTTACCTGCGCAACGACACGGACGCCATCAAGTCGGACGTGGACCGCATGTTCGGCTTCTTCCCGCGTCTGAAGGAACGGGCGTCGCAGTACGCGGGCACGTTGTCGGGCGGCGAGCAGCAGATGCTGGCGATGGCGCGCGCGATCATTAGCAAGCCGAAGCTGTTGTTGCTCGACGAGCCGTCGATGGGTCTGTCGCCGATCATGGTCGAGAAGATCTTCGAAGTGGTGCGGGCAATTTCGGCTGAAGGCATGACCGTGCTGCTGGTCGAGCAGAACGCGCGTCTGGCGCTGCAGGCGGCGAATCGCGGCTACGTGATGGACTCGGGTCTGGTGACGATGTCCGGCGACGCCAAGCAGATGCTGGATGATCCGAAGGTCAGAATGGCTTACCTGGGTGAATAGGCAACGAATAAAAATGCTATTTGTGTGCCAGCCATGCATTATGTCGTGTGTGTCTGCTTTCACGTTCGCGCCAGTTTCATTGAAGCCGGGAAAATTAAAAGAGTTTGCGGCCTATGGTAGTAACCAGGCGCAGTCCTTGCCAGGGAATGGTCTATACGCCGTAGCTCGTGTGATCCGGATCAGATAGCCAGTGCGGTAGGTGACGATCATCGGCAGTGTCTGCGCGATCTGCTCGATCGATCTGCGCGCGGCGTCGAGGAGGAAGAGGCCACTGACGCTCAGATCACCGGCGTCCTTCGACAGCAGGATGAGGCCAGGAACATCGGGGTTCAGTGCATACCGGAGGTACCCGGATGAAGGGCTATGTGACGGCTGTGAACCGTCCGTTACGCGAAGTGGTCAATGGGCTGGACCCCATCGCGTCGCATCATCGCCACGCGTTCTTCGTCGATGAAAACCGGCATGCCGGACGAAGGGATGGCCCGAGCGTGGCACCCGTGACAGCGATCCGGCTGCCCTCCGGCGTCAAGGAGACACAGAATGCGGTGTCCGATGCGACAACAGCAGCTGGGTATTCCGCCGGCGGTTCTGCAACTCTATGCATCGATTTACGAACGGAAGTCCAGAATTGATTTCGTTTGCACATGCGGCTCTCGCGCGACATACCTCCCGGTGGTGCGAGAGAATTTGCGATCGACTGGTTGACGGCAGTTCCGGTCGGTGTTGACCTCGGACCGTTGACGGCGCGGCTGGTCGCCATGCTGCTTGCGTCGCCCGGCATCGGGATCGGTGCGCTCTCGCGTGATCCCGAGTTACTTGGGTTCCTCGCACGGCTCTCGACCATGCATGAGAAGTCGGCCGGCGGAATGGCAGTCATGTCAGGCGAATGGCGGGCTGTGCGGCACGCCGTGCTTGACTGGACGGATCGTGCCGGGACTCGCTTCCGATCTACGCGACGAAATTGTTGAGCCCGTCGCTTCGGCCCAGGCTGCAGCGTGGTTGGGCGAATCGCAGGAGGATGCGGCGGTAATCCAGGAATAGGCTGAGGCAGTGCGTCGCGTCGCCTCGACGCGTTGCGCGCGGCCATCGGCGAGCGCCCCCGGTCGAAGCCGAGCAACGGGAAATGGCCTCCCTCACCGCTGCCGTGAGTGCGCGCCATATCGCCAGAGTCTCGCAGGACGCCACCGAGTCTGACAGGATTGCGAGCGCATTCATCGAATTCCTGTATGGTCCCGGCGCAGCGCCACGCCATGCGGTGCCAGAGGAATGACCCGATCAGGGGGTCCACCGGGCGACAGACAATTCGGCTTACGCTGTGGATGATCCCCTTCTGTCGGCTCCGCCGGACCGGAAGCGATGCCTGTATTCAAGCGGACTGACCTGTAACCGGCGGATGAACGTGCGCCTTAGTGCGTCGGCACTTTCATAGCCACAGCGTCTGGCGATTTCGCTGATGGAGCGATTGGTGCTTTCCAGATACCGGCGTGCGGCATCGATGCGGGCGTTGCTCAGGAAAGCGATGAGGCCGATACCACATTCCCGGCTGAAGATCCGCGACAGGTTACGCGGGCTCATGTTGAGCCGTTTTGCCAGTGACTCGACCGAATGAGCCAGATTGAGGTTGGCGAGCAGATACTGCTGTACATCCTGGACGAGCGTATTGTCCGATGCCTGAGTTTCGAGCAGTGGGCTGAACTGGGACTGGCCGCCGGCTCGCCGCACATAGACGATGAGATACTTGGCGACGTCCAGCGCCATCTGCCGGCCAAAATCTTCCTCGATCATCACGAGTGCGAGATCGATGCCGGCTGTCACGCCAGCGGTTGTATAGACGTTCCCGTCTTTCACATGAATGAGGTCGGGCTCAACTCTGGCCTTGGGAAACATGACCGACAGCCGTGCGACGTCCATCCAGTGCGTGGCGACGGTCCTGTTGTCGATGAGTCCCGCGGCGCCAAATGCAAACGCGCCGTTGCAGACGGCTGCGATTCGCCTCGACAGTTTTTGCTGGCGCGCGAGCCAGTCGCTCAACGTCGAATCTTCCAGCACCTCGAAGACACCGAGACCCCCTGGCACAATGACGGTATCGAAAGGCGGGCAAGGGTCGAAGATCGTTCGATCGGGCTGGGTCGTTAGTCCGCTTGACGAGGGGATCATGCCGCGGGTGGTGCCGACCGTTAGCATTTCGTATTCGCATTCTCCTTTGCTGAGGATGCGGACCTCCGCAAAGGCGTCCCGTGGACCAGCTATGTCCAGCAACTGGAAGCCAGGGAAGAGGACCATCGCGACGGTGATCTTGCGCATGGGTTTGCGGTTGCGGGTCGGTAATGGAAAATGCGGAGCAGGCATCCCGTAATGGCATGCCTGCTGTCCAGGAATGATCAGCGCGCCGTGTCGAGTTGATCGTGCTGGCGTCCGCGATACAGGAGCATTGAGGCCAGCCAGCTCGCGGCAAAGACACCGATGATGATATAGCCAAGCGTGCCGAAGTGGTCATTCAGCGTACCGATTGCATCCCACACCCTGCCGCGCAGTCCGAACTGGTCGGACATCAGCCCAAGCGCTTCGATCGTGCCGACCAGCAGCGCGACGATGACGGAAACCGACGTGATCGTCATGTTGTAGTAGAGCTTGCGGACTGGCTTCATGTACGCCCATCCGTACGCGCCAAGCATCAGGTGCCCGTCCAGCGTATCGACGAGCGACATGCCGGCGCTGAACAGCGCGGGAAAGACCATCACGGTCCATGGCGAGATGCCGTGCGCCGCCTGGGTGGCCGACATGCCAAGCAGGCTGACCTCGGTGGCCGTGTCGAAACCCAGGCCGAACAGAAACCCGAGCGGAAACATATGCCAGCTACGGGTGACGAGGTGGAGCAGTGGACGAAACAGACGCGCGAGAAATCCCCGGTTGGCGAGCAGGGCGTCGAAATCGTCATCTACATAAGCTCCGCCCCGCCGTACATTCCGCCATGTCTGGACAATCGATTTCAGCACAAACAGATTCAGCAGGGCGATGGTGAACAGGAAACCTGTCGATACCAGGGTGCTGATCGTGCCGCCGAGTTCCTTGTACTGGGAAAACCGTGTACTCAGAGCCGTTGCCACAACGGCCACCGCAAGCGAGGCAATGACGATGATCGTCGAGTGTCCGAGCGAGAAGTAGAAGCCGACCGCTACCGGACGCTTCCTTTCCTGCATCAGCTTGCGCGTGACGTTGTCGATCGCGGCGATATGATCGGCATCGACCGCATGACGCAGGCCGAAGCCGTACGCGATCAGGGCAGTGCCGAGCAGTACCGGGCGTTGATGGAAAACGGCCAGCGCCCAGATCCATGCGAGTGCATTGAAGGCAATGAGTACGCCATAGATGCCGAACAGCCGGTGCCGTACGCGAGCGTCCGAACCGGACAGAATGGTCGAGAGCTGGTGGAGCATGATGAGAGTCCTTGGCGAGGGAGATGGGTCAGTTATGTTGTGACAGGGCTGACGTCAGTGCAGCCAGTTCTTCGGGGCCCAGTACGCCAGCGTTCAGTACGGTTTTCTCCAGCGCGACCAGGAAACGCTGGTAATAGTCCCAGCGCGGCTGCCCGGCACACTGTTCGTCCTCCCATTGTGCGATCGATTCAATCAGGTTCTGCCGGAAATCTTCCCACTCGAAGTAACCCGCCTTGGAGAGCGCCAGCGCGAGGCCGAATACCTGACGTTCCCATGGCTTGTCGAAATGGAGTTTGCCCTGCAGGCGCGGCGGGGAGTCAGGCTGGCCAAGCATGCTCGATGCCGCGAATTCCTCGAAGCGGGTAAACATGATCAGCCCGCCGCAACGGGTTGTGCTGGCGGCGCGACGAGCGCCACGCCCATCATCGATTCAGGTGTGACGAGAGCGGCCAGTTCGGCCTCGCTCATGCCTTCCGTGCCGGCCGGGCGCTCCGGCACGACGAACCAGCGGATCTGGGCGCTGCTGTCCCAGACCTTCACCTGGATATCGTCGGGAAGAGGGACACCGAACTCCTTGAGTACGGCGCGCGGTTCGCGCACACCGCGCGCGCGGAAGACCGGATCCTTGTACCAGTACGGCGGCAATCCCAGTACTGGCCACGGATAACAGGAACACAGCGTGCAGATGATCAGGTTGTGCACGCCGTCGCCGTTGGCGACGGCCGCCATATGCTCGCCTTCGGCACCTTCCATGCCGCGCGGCAAATCCAGCTCCGCAATGGCTTTCGGCGTGTCTTCGATCAGACGCTGCCTGAAGGCCGGATCGACCCACGCCCGGGCGACAATGCGTGCCCCGTTGAATGGGCCGGCAATCGTTTCGAAGTGGCCGAGCACGGTGTCGACCGAATCGCTGCCGATCACCCCTTTCTCGATCAGCAATGCTTCGAGCGCGCGCACGCGGGCTGCACTTTCGGATTCGCGCTCGTCTTCGTATTTGAACAGTTCAGTCATGGTCGGTGATGTACGGATAGAGAAGGGTGTTCAGTTGGACGAGTTCAGATAGGTTTCGTACAGGTCGGCGTAGATCGTCGTGTTCGGCTCGCTCTTGCCTTTGCCCCAGATGTATTCGGTCTGGAAGGCGATCCGATAGACGGGCATGGGCGGCCCGATGCCGTCCGGCCCGGTCGAGACGAAATAGGAGAACGCCCCCGGATAGACCCGGTCCACGATCCCGCGCTTGTTGCGCAGATAGCCGGGAAGACGGGTGTGGTCGACGGCATCTGGGTCGGTCACCACAACCTGCGCGCCCTGTGTGAAGCGCGGTGTAGCGGTGAGCGCGTGCAGGCCCGAGTCGCCCTGCGTGAGATAGGCATCGATCTGCGCGGCGAGCACAGGATTATCCTGCGTGGGCAACGGAGCATCGGGGTGCTTGCGGTAGTACTCGGTCTTGCTGGCCAGTTCGTCGGCCGACACATAGCCGCGATCGACGAAGAATTGCGAAATCCCCATCAGCCACTTCTCGTAGTAGCGGTACTTGAAGTATTCGAAGGGTTGCATGCCTTCCGCGCCGGTACGCAGCGAGGCCCATGTCCAGGTGTCCTTGAACGCGGTTGGCAGATCGGCAACCGGATACTTCGGAAGCGCGTCACCCAGGTGGGCGCTTTCGGCCATCATCACGGTGTGAATGCCGAAGATGCGCTGTTCCCAGGGTTCGACGAATACGCGTGTCTCGAGATTGACCGGGCCGAGATTTTCCAGACCACCCAGGGTGTGCTGTAGTTTCATGAAGTGAGATTCCTTTGCAGAGATTGCAGTACGCCGCATCAGCCGAGTTGGGGCTGAGGCTTCTGGCAGAGCGCTTCGCCGAGGGCTTCGGAAACGATGCCGAACACGGCGCCCGTGATCAATGCCGCTGCTGCGATCAGGGCTGGGTTATCGATGCCGACGGTCGTGATGGCTTTGCCGGTGGCGACCGTCGTGCCGACCGTGGAGGCAAATCCCCAGACGACGGCGGGCAGCACGTTCAGCAATTTCAGCTTCGATACCTGAACCATTGCGGCGCTGCCGAGACCCACGCAGATAGCGGCTGCCATCGGCGTGCCTCTCGTGCTGCTGATCGCCAGCAGCGCGAGCGAGGCAATGACGAGTCCGGTCAGGTTCGAGGCGACACTCTGGACGAAGCCGCGCGGCCCGCCGCCCACCACGAAGAACGATGCCCAGGCAATGAACGTGACCCATACGGGAACCGGGAAAACGGTGGCCGTGACGTAGGTATCGACGACAGCCAGTACGCCAATGCTGACGGTGAGCGCTTCGGTCTTTTTCATGTCTGACTCCTTGGGAACGTGGATGAATGAAATGGACTACGCGTTAAAGCAGGCAACGAACGACTCGCGCAATTGCGGGAAGTCGAGGTCACGACCGATAAAGACGAAACGGTTGTTGCGCGTCTCGTCTTTCTTCCACGCGCGTCCGGGGCGGCCTTCGAGCAGCATGTGGACACTGTGGAAGTGGAACTGCCGGGGTTCCTCCCGGAAATTCAGCACGCCCTTCATCCGCATCAGCCGGGCGCCCTGTTGCTGGACGAGCTGATTGGCCCAGCGATTGAAGCGCGTGGGGTCGAGTTCGCCGCACTCGACGAGCGAGCAGGACTGGATGGAGGTGTCGTGTTCGTGGTCGTGCGTGGCGTTTTCGTCGAGCAGATCGGGCTCGATGTCGAGCAGCGTTGGCAGTGAAAAGCGGCGTGTGCCTAGCAGGGCGTCAGACGGAAGCTGCGAGCGCACGGCGTGCAGCAGTGCGGCGGTCGGATTCAGCGAACGGACTGTCTTTTCCAGCGCGACGCGTTGCTGTTCATCGACCAGATCGATCTTGTTGATCACGATGGCGTCGGCGAAGGCCACCTGTTCGCGGGCAATTTCATCGTCGATCTGTTGGGGGAAGTGCAGGGCGTCGACGACCGTCACAACCGATTCGAGATCGACCGATTCCCTTAGGTCAGGGTCGACCAGGAAGGTCTGCAGGACCGGAGCGGGATCCGCCAGTCCGGAGGTTTCGACGATCAGCCGCTTGATCGGTGCACGCTTGTTTTCCGGCTGCGCGAGCAACTGCCGGATGCTGGCGACGAGGTCCGCGCGCACGGTGCAGCACACGCAGCCATTGTTGATCTCTACCAGCGCCTGTTCTTCTGCCACGATCAACTGTCCATCTATGCCGACTTCCCCGAATTCGTTGACGACGACACCGATTTCGCCCGCGGAAGACCGGCTGAGCAGGTGATTGACCAGGGTGGTCTTGCCGGCGCCAAGAAAGCCGGAAATTACGGTGACCGGAATCCGGGTGCGACTGCTGGATACAGACATGACGTTCCTCGTGGAGCAGCTAATGCCTGATTCGGGAGCGATAAGCAGGCCTGCCGGAGCGGCATGTCCGTTGAGGGGATGACGTTGTCACGAATGTTCTGCTGGCTTGTCCTTTATCGGATTATTGTAAATAAAAGGACAGATTTGGCGGTGCCAGGGTTGCGTGGGCCATGGGGTGCCGAATGGCCCGGATCGGATAGGGATGCCCATGATTGGGGCAATCGTTTCGGTATGGTGCGCTTCTGAGTGCAGCGCCTGAAGCATACGGTTCAGGCTCTGGATGCTGACCTGCGGCAGCAATCGGCTGCCGCAGTCGAGAGGTTCTCCGGTGCGACCGTGTCAGTCGTCGGACCCGGAATCAAGGAACTTCCGCAGGGCGGCATTGAACTCCTTGGGCTTTTCCAGCATCGGGAAGTGTCCTGCACCAGGAATAAGCACCAGCGATGCGCCGGATAAGCCGCTCGCCAGGATGCGCGACTCCTCCGGCGGCGTGATCACATCCTCCTCGCCGCAGACGACCAGCGTTGGCAGCGTAATGTCGGCAAGGCTCGCACGCGTGTCGGCGCGATTAAGTGACATGATGGCTTCACGAGCCACATGCTCCGGCGTCAGTACGACTTCCTTGCGTGCAAACTCGAGAAGGGCGGGGCTTGCCTTGCCGGAGAACGACCGGTCAACTACGTGCTGGCTGGCCTTTTCGACGCCGTGCATGGCGATGGCATTGAGCACGTTATCCGCATCGACATCTGCACCGAGCCCATGCGGGGTCGTGTCGACGAGCACCAGTTTGCTGAGCAGGGCATGATGTTTTAAGGCAAAGCGCTGCGCAATCATTCCGCCCATGGACAGGCCGACGAGGATCGCATCGTGCAGTCCAAGCATGGAGAAGACCTGGTAAAGATCATCGACGAACGCATCGATTGTGTAAGCGCGGTCCAGCGGCGCGGGGGATATCCCATGGCCCGGCAGGTTGATTGCGACAACGAGATGGTCGGTGGCGAATACGTCAACCTGCTCCCGCCAGAACTCACTCGTCGTGGTGAATCCGTGACAAAAGACGAGTGGCGTGCGCGATGCGCCCGTATCCGACACCCAGACCCGCGTACTGCCTGCTTCGACCAGTTTCTTGCTTCCCATCTTGATGGCACTCCATTGATGCGCCGGCTGGCGCGTTGGTGAGCGAATCGGGCGTATCGGTGCGCCGAACGTTTGCTCATCAGTTTTGCAATGGGTGTGCCATTGCCGGGTGTGAACGGATTGACTTTTATAACTAGCTGAAAAATGGAGAAATTTTTACTTTTACTCAGCGCTTGTTCATGTTGAACGTACAGCATCGGGAGACTTAAAATCCAACAACTAAGATTTTTCGTCTCAATGGTGAGAATAGTTATGTCATTTGCTGAGCTGGCCGGCTCGAGACTTGATACGGCGGCGTTTCTTGAGCTTGTCCTGGACCACGTCTCGGATTGCCTGGTAGCCGTGGATACCGAAGGCCGGATCGTCCTGATCAACGCGCCTTACTGCAAGTTGCTGGGCGGGGAGGCCGAGGACTTCATCGGCCGGCATGTCGCCGAAGTGCTTTCACCACACACGCGCCTGCATCGTGTTGGCCGGGGAGAGGAAGTGGCAACCACCATTCCCCTGGAGGTTCGGGGGTGCAAGCTGATCGCACGGCAGGTTCCTGTGTTCCGGGAGGGGACGATCGTGGGAGCGGTCGGACTTGCACTGTTCTCAAACCACGAACTGCTGAAGAAAGCGTATTCGATGGCATTCAACTCCAGCATCGCACTTCAGAACAGTCGGGCTGGCTGGAGCGCGCAATACCGGATGACGGACATACTGGGTACGGGTCAGGTGATCGAAGCGTTACGCGCCAGCCTTGCGCTCGCGGCGAGCCACGAACTGCCGGTCCTGATAGAGGGCGAGACGGGGACGGGCAAGGAGCTTGCGGCACAGGCCATTCATAATGCATCGGACCGGGCACACGGCCCGTTCGTCTGGATCAATTGCGCTTCCATACCCGAGCAGCTCATCGACGCCGAGCTGTTCGGGTATGAGGGCGGGGCATTCACCGGCGCGTCGGCAAAGGGAAAGCCGGGTAAATTCGAGCTGGCATCGGGCGGCACGATTTTCCTCGACGAAATAGGGGATATGCCTTTGTCGCTGCAGGCGAGTCTGCTTCGTGCACTGCAGAGCCAGAGCATCGTGAGAGTCGGAGGGACGTCTCCCATCCCGATCAACGCACGCGTCATCGCGGCGACGAACCGGCGCCTCCCCGAGGCAGTCAGATGCCGCGAATTTCGGGAAGATCTGTACTACCGGCTCGCCATGTTCCAGGTCTCGATGCCGCCGCTTCGCAAGCGGGACGACCTGGGTGCTTTCATCGGGCAGATGCTGGCCAGGCTGGCGGCTCAACATGGATTGCAGGCACGAAGCCTGAAACCTGCACAACGTGTGGCGCTTGCCGGGTACGCGTGGCCAGGTAACGTGAGGCAGCTGGAAGGGGTACTGCTGAGATTGCTCATGACCGGAGAGGTCGTGCTGCCGGCGGATGATCTTGCCGATGTGGTTGCTCGCGAGGATGCTCCCGCTCCGGAGACTTTCACGCTCGGAGCGCGTCTTGCTCGGGAAAAGAGGCGCCTTATCCAGGAAGCGCTGGTGCGATGCGATGGTGATCGTACTCAGGCCGCAAGGCTGCTGGGTATCAGTCGGGCATCGCTTTATCGTGAACTTCAGCTCGCCGCTTCATCCTGAACGATATTGGTTCGGCTCCTGTACTGCGTTGGCGGAACTCCGACATGGCGGGTAAATGCGACGCTGAACGCACTGGCAGAACCGTAGCCCACGCGCCTGGCAATGTCGGCGACGCTATCCTCGTTTCTTAGCAGCAGATTCCTGGACATCGCGATGCGCCATGTCAGCAGGTATTCCATCGGAGCCAGTCCCACTGCGGCGCTGAAGCGCGTGAAAAATGCCGAGCGCGAAAGGGCCGCCTCCTTGGCCAGTTGTGCGACGGTCCACGGCTTGGCAGGGCTTTCGTGCATGTAGCGCAGTGCGAGCGCGAGCCGTTCGTCGGCCAGCCCGCGCAACAGGCCGGGTGACGCGTTTGTGCCTGCCGTGGACCGGAGTGCTTCGATGAGCAGTGCCTTGAGCAGATGCGAGAGCATCATGTCACGTGCGGGCCGTTGTTCGCGGGATTCGTCTCCCACCAATTGTGCGAGGGTGGCCAGCCGCTTCTCGCCGCGAACGTGCATGAGTTGTGGGAGCAGGGAAACCAGCAGGGTGGCGTCCGGCGAACCAAAGGTGCAATAGCCGACCAGCATCTGAACGTCGGGCGGCCCGTCCTGGGCTCCGAGTCTGAATTCTCCGCGGAACAGGGCGACGGGTGTGTCATCGAAGTACTCCGACGCTGCCGGTTCGATGCTCGACATTGAGAACCCATAGGTGGATGGGACCAGCACGAAGTCGCCCGCCTGAAGGTCGATCGGTGCGTGCCCGTCGACCGCGAGACGACACGAACCATCGAGGATGGCGCAGTAGAACGGCTGTCCGGTTTCTGCACGGCGAACGGCCCACGAGCCGGCGCCCCTGACGATCTTCGAGAACGGTGCGCCCGGCTGGAGCAACGTGACCACCTCGGCGAGCGGATCGACGGGACTGGTCATTCGATGGACTCTGGCGAACGAGAATTGGACTTCTGATTATAGAAAGTCCTGCTGCGAGGGATTATCGTCTCGGTATGGCCAACCACCTGCGGGAATCTCCCATGAAAACTGTCCTGATCACCGGATGTTCGTCCGGATTCGGTCTCGAAACCGCCCGATATTTCCTTGAGCGCGACTGGCAGGTCATCGCCACGATGCGTACGCCGCGCGAAGACATTCTGCCTAAGTCCGAGCGTCTACGTGTGCTGGCTCTGGATGTCACCGACCCTGAAAGCATCCGTCGGGCCGTGGAGGCCGCCGGGCCGATCGACGTCCTCGTCAACAACGCAGGGATCGGCGTGATGAACGTTCTCGAAGGCACGCCGATGGAAACGGCCCGCGAGGTCTTCGAAACCAATACGCTCGGTACCATTGCCATGACCCGGGCGGTGTTGCCGCAATTCCGGCAGCGTAAGGCCGGTGTCATCGTGAACGTGACCTCGGGTGTGACGTTGATGTCGATTCCCCTAGTGTCCGTGTACACCGGCAGCAAGGCGGCGGTCAATGCATTCACCGAGTCCCTTGCGCTGGAGCTCCAGCCATTCAACGTGCGGGTGAGTCTGGTGATCCCGGGCCTGGCGCCCGCAACCCGCTTCGGTGACAGCGCCCAGTCCCGCATGCAGGGGGGCGTTCCGGAGGCGTATGCCGATTTGGCGCAGAGTGTCTTCGCGCATGTGGCTCAGGCGGCACAGTCGTCGCAGGTGACCCGGCCACTCGACGTGGCGGAAGCGGTGTGGCGTGCTGCGAATGATCCAGCGAGCCCCGTTCGTATTGCTGCAGGTGCTGATGCCGTAGCGGCAATGGCCGCGGCACACTGAACGTTGCTTCGATTGCCAGTCCAGGTCTGGGCGGACAGCGAGGCAGTCCACGGTAGCCCGCCGGGTACGAGGACGGTATGCGCCGGTGTCCCATCCACCTGGCTGCGGCAGATCGGCCGATCCGCCGCGACGAAGGCGAGTGCCATGACGCGGCCGCCGACGAGGATTGCCGGCGTATGCCAGGCCAGCCATAGATAGATCAAACCGAACGCGACTTGGCCAAGGGCGAACGATGTGTTCAGTCCGTAGTAGAGCGTCGTTAGCGGTCCCGGCGCGCTTGCCGCGCACGTATTGGGTGAGAACGTCGATCAGGAAACGCATCGTCCCGCCGAAGGTCAGCCAGCCGAATGCCACATAGGCGAGCGCCCGGTGCATCAGACCACCTGACCAAAGCGGATGCCGGTGAGCTCCTCCGACACGTCCCACAGCCGCCTGGCGACCTGCTTGTCGAGCGATGCAGGGGGCGCTTTCGCGGGGCTGGGATAACCGCGTATCTCGTTCATCTTGTCCGGTCCGTAGTAGCCGCCCGGCTCGGCGGCTGGCGCGGTGGCGGCGAACAGCGTCGGCAGCGCGCCCTGGGCCGCAGGTTGAAACAGGAACCAGAAGGCGGAACGAACCACGCCGAAGAGGCTTCGGCGTCCAGGGGCGTTATGCAGAAGATCGGTCCGGGAGATACCAGGATGCGCGGCGATGCTGGTGATGCCCCAGCCTGATGTTTCACTGCGGCGCTGCAACTCGAACGCGAACATCAGGCAGGCGAGCTTCGATTGGCTGTAGACGGGCATCGGCTTGTATTTCCGCTTCGCATTGAGGTCGTCGAAGTCGATCTTTCCGCTGCGGGCCGCGACGCTGGAGAGTGTGACGACGCGGGGAGCGTGCCCTTTGCGCAGCAGGGGCAGCAGGTGTGCCGTCAGCGCGAAATGCCCAAGATAGTTGGTGCCGAATTGCAGTTCAAAGCCGTCTGATGTCGCGCGGCGTTTGGGCGGCGTCATCACACCGGCATTGTTGATGAGGAGATCGAGGCTATCCCGATTGGCGTTTAGCCGTTTCCCGAACGCTGCGATTGAGGCGAGGCTGGCGAGATCGACCTGCTCGAAGCTGACCTTCGCGCCAGGCACCTGCGTGCGAATTCCCGCGAGCGCCTCCTGGCCCTTTCGGGGATCGCGTCCTGCGACGATCACTTCGCAGCCGGCACGTGCCAGCGCCAGTGCGTCTTCGAAGCCGAGGCCGCCCGTCCCGGTGACAACCGCGGAGCGGCCATGCTGTGGAAGAATGTCGGAGGTGGTCCACTTGCTCATGTTTTTCCCTTACGTGGCTTATTGGGCGGGGCTGAGGGGCCGAAGAACGAGTTCGATGGACAAAAACCGCCTCACGCGTGTTTCCCGCTCTGCAAGGGTAGGCGCTACAGCCTTCAGGCTAAATGCCCGATCTCTCAGATTTCTTGCCTATTCCTTCAGAAAGACTGGCCCAGGCGGTTTGTATCGTGTGGAGATCAGCTAGAATTCCGCGGAAATCCTGGAGCCTGACCGTGACCTCAGCCCTTGTCGAAGTCGTCAGCCGGTACCTTGCCCCGCGAGGGCAAGAGGACGGATTCTTTCCGACCGCCGTCGACGGCGTGCATATCATCAGACTCAGCGAGAAGACCTTGCCGAATGGCGCGGTCTACAAACCATCGCTTTGCATCACCGTTCAGGGTGCGAAGGAAGTTGCCTTCGGAGAGGCTGTCTTCGACTATGGCGAGATGGGTTTCCTGCTCGTCGCCGTAGAAATGCCGGCATTCGGACGCGTGACGAAGGCCAGCAAGGAGCGACCGTATCTTGGCATCACGATCGATCTCGACGTAGGCGTGCTGCGCGAGGTCATGGATCAGCTCGATGACCCGCCCATTCCGTCGAACAATCAGGGCATTGGTGTGTTTGCCTCGCCGCTGGAAGGTGAGCTTGTCGATTGCGTGGTCCGGCTCGTGCGACTCCTGGACAATCAGAAGGCTATCTCCGTCCTTCAGCCGATGCTCATGCGCGAGATCTGCTTCTGGCTGCTCTCGGGTCCGTATGCCGGTGAGATATGCAAGCTTGTCCTGCCCAATAGCCATATGCAACGCGTAGCTGAAGCCATTTATCTGCTACGGGAAAACTTTACCAGGCCGGTCAGGATTGAGCATCTAGCTGCGGCAGCCCGGATGAGCGCGACATCCTTCCATCAGCATTTCAAGACTCTCACTTCGATGACGCCGCTTCAGTATCAGAAGCAGCTTCGATTGCTGGAGGCGCGACGATTGATGGCATCGAACGACGTAAGTGTCTCTCACGCTGCATTCCAGGTAGGGTACGAAAGCCCGTCGCAGTTCAGCCGGGAATATGCGCGTATGTTCGGTACACCGCCCAAGCGCGACGTCACTGAACTGAAATCTGTCGCGGTATAGGCACATCAATGATCCTGGCTGGCATGGCTTTGTAAGCCCGTGAGCTTTATCCTCCGGCGCACGGCGCTTGATCCGGCGAGTTCGGCGCTTTGCTGCTGGCGCTGACTCCGCGTCTGTAACCGGCGTGGCCGCTGTAGCAGCCTGGAACAGGTTGCAGAGCCACCTTCTGCAAGGTGGCGGAGAACAGCATCTTTGCGCGCCGCGTCTCAAACGAATAGTCCGGGCTGCCGCGATTGACCGACCAGTATCACTCGCGCAGGATGGTCAACGGAGATGTCCAACCAGAGGAAAAATCCGGATAGTTTTTTGTTCGGTCAGTCAGCGAAACAGGTATGACCCACAGTTAAATCGGGAAACCAACAGAAACCAGCCACAAAATCTGAGTCCACGACGCATGTCAGACGCGTACGTAGACTCACGCCTGATGGCCGGAGCGAAGTACGACGCTGACGCGTTTGTAGTCGGAGATTTCGTGGCGGTCGGCAGCAGCCAGCTCGGCCTGGGTGATCTCGAATACCGTGCCGCGAGCTCCGTCGTCGGGGTTGCCGGTAGGCATCACGATAAGATGAAATTTCGTTCCGCTCATGCGGATGATTGCGGGATCAGTGATCTCGACGCGCGACTGCTGATAACCGGCAGGCGATCCGGTTTTCGGTGGGGGAGGCGACCGAAAGATTCGAGCTGGACCTCTTCGAGCTGGAGCGTGCCGTAGGAAAAAAGCAGGATGTTTCTCGATTCAGACATGATTCTCCCGAGCGTCTAGGCGGTGCACTGGCCGGTGTCTTGCTCCAGTGTAGGGGCGCCGGGTTTCAGTGCTGAATCCGGCAAGAGAGAGGGGGAATCGCTTGCGAGAAAACGCGCCAGTTCGTTCTCCGCGGAGATGATCGCGTGTGCGGGGGCGGCCCCTATCTGCTGATCATGCAGCGAGAGGATGCGCTCGAAGGGCGGATAACCTTCATCGTCAAGCATCCACCTCCTGGTCTCCATGCCACGCAGGTCGGCTTTTTCCGCCTGCTGCTCAGCCGTGTGGTAATCAGACAGTTCGAGGCTTCCGTAGCCGGCACGCTGGAGGAACCAGACGATGTACATCAGGTTCGCAAGATGGACGAGGTGCTCTGGTGCCCCGAATCCCATCTGCATTGCTGTCAGGCTGGAGTGGAATCTCAGCGAGCGATTGCACACCGATGCGGGCGGCAGCGGAAGCAGCATCTGACGGGAGAAGTGCGGCCGGGAATGACGATGGCGTGGCGAGCGGGGCATATGGTAGATAGTGGGGACGCAGTGGCGAGAAAAGTAGAATTCAACGTTCGATCTGGGATGCAAAATTGAGGCGATATTGCTGTGGTGTCACACCCCGCCTGCGTTTGAACGCCATACGCAGATGATCCGTGTCTCGCAGGCCGCATCGATAGGCGACGGTCTTGAGCGGGATCGTGCTGTTTTCCAGCATGACTCTGGCTGCATCGATGCGTGCGCTTTCCACAAATTCTGCCGGCGTGATGTGGGTATCCCGGACAAAGGTGCGTGAAAAGTTGCGCTTGCTCATCCTGGCCACCGCCGCCAGCGTCTCGATACTGAGGTCATCGCCTATGTGTCCGAGTACGTATTGCTGTATCTGCGCGATGGGGGATGATGCTTCGGCATAGGGCGTCAGGTAGGGACTGAACTGTGACTGGCCGCCTGCGCGCTGGAGGAACACGACCAGCCGTTTTGCGACGTTCAGCGCGATCTCCGGGCCGTGGTCCTGGGCGAGCAGGTATAGCGAAAGATCGATGCCGGCCGTCACGCCGGCCGAGGTGTAGAGATTGCCATCCTGGATGAAGATCCGGTCGGACTCGACCCGGGCTGTCGGACACAGTGCGGCCAGTACTGCCGCGTCGTTCCAGTGTGTGGTGACGACGCGGCCGTCGAGGAGTCCAGCCCGCGCGAGTGTCAGCGCGCCATTACAGATTGATCCGAAGCGTCGCGCGCGACGGCTCGCTTCCCTGAGCCACGCATGCACGGCCTCGTCGAGGGCTTCCTGCACGAGGGCCGGCCCGCCCATGACGAGCAGCAGGTCATATTCGTCCTCCACGTCGCCGAAATATCGGTCGGGGTGAATCCGCAGGCCGTTGGAGCAGCGCAGTACCTCTCGTTCCGTGGAGATCAATTCGAGCTGGTAGTGCGCATCGGGCAGAAGAAAGCGGTTCGCCTCGGCGAAGACATCCGAAGGGCCGAACACGTCGAGTGCCTGGACGCCAGGAAAAACGAGTAGGGCAACGTTGTACATCGGTCAAGAAGGGAGACATAGTCGTTGACGCTGGATGCGTATCTATAACACGCGCGGCGGATGTCGCCGTGCATCGGTTGTTGATGCACGTTTCCGCTCAGGCATGTGCCGGTTGTACGCTGATCTGCTTGAGCAACGCCTGGGCACGCGCCGATGACGACGTCCCGCTGAGCGAGAATCCGGAGATGCTGCCCTCGTTGTTCCAGAAGACGAGATGGCTGTTCTCGCCATCGGACTCGGAGATCCAGGCGCCGACTATTCCGGCCTCGGGAGGCAGGGCGACCACAGGATGGAGCGGCGTTTTTACGGTAACCGGTAGCGTGGGAAGGACGATGGGCGTCGGCGTGTCAAGGAGCGTGGCCGCCATGGCCTTCGCTGCAACCAGGATGGGACGCACGAACGGATGGAGTCCATCAGGGTACTCCGCACAGTCTCCAATGGCATAGATATCCGGATGACTGCTGCAACCGTAATTGTCCACGACAATGCCGCGATTGACGCGCAGGCCGGCGGCCCGGGCGAGTTGAGTCCGTGGTCGCAGGCCGATGGCAGACAGGACTGCATCGACCTTGACGATTTCTCCGTTGTCGAGGGTCACTGCATAACCAGGATTTGCTGCCGTGATCGATTGCACCGTCTTTCCGAAGTGCCACTGGACACCGCCGGCTTCGAGCGCACGCTGTAGTGCGAGGCCAGTCTCGGAGGGGACGAGCGAAGCCAGCGGACGAGGGCCGGGATCGACGACAATGGGCGTGATATTGGCGTGGAGCAGATCGTTGGCGAATTCGCAGCCGATCAAGCCTGCACCGATCAGCAGAACGCGCTGCGCACCTTCGACAACTTCACGGAAGCGGGTGTAGTCGTCGAGGTCGTTGACGACCAGTACATCCTGAGCGGCGTCGCCGGCAACGGGCGGTCTGGCCGGTTCGGCACCGGTCGCAAGGACAAGCGCGTCGTAGTCGAGATGGGCCGCCGATGTTTCGACACGCCGGTTCGCGACATCAATGGAGACGACCTGTTCCCGGCTCTTCAAGGTCAGGTTCAGACGTGCTGCCATCGCCTCGGATGAGGATGTGATCCATTGCGCGGCCGGTCGCTGCTGTGCGATCGCATTCGACAGCATGGGCTTCGAATAGCTGGCGCCGGCTTCTCCGGTGACAAGGACGATGTTCAGGTTGTCGTCCCGCTTTCGCAGTTCCTGAGCGATGGAATAACCGCCCAGTCCACTGCCGACAATGACAATCCGCCTGTTTTTCATAAGACCGTGACTTTCCTTGCTGGAATGGGGTGAAAGAACTGCGGTGCCTGCCTTCGTACTGGACCGGTACTGGCAGGCGCTGCTGTCTGGTCGTGCTGCCTAGCTGTAGAACTCGTCGTCGAGCAGCATGTCTTCGAAGAAAGCACCGAACCGCTTCTGCGGATCACGGAGATGAATCTCCAGAATCCAGCGCATGGCAGACGGCGTAGCGTCGAGGTCTGCGAGCGATCCGGTATAGATCGTGGCATGCGGGAAATCCGATACCCGGTGGCCTGGCAGATCGAAGTTCAGTTCCCAACCCATCGAGCGTGCCGTCTCGTCGGCATAGGCGTACAGTGCCTGGCCGGTCAGCTTCTTGTTTTCCCAGACACCACGAACTTCATGGAACAGGCGCTCCGCATCACGCGCACAGCGCTCATAGGTCTCGTTGTGCCCGATGACGAACGATGCGCCGCCGTCGCCTTCCCAGGACTCGACGCGGGGGGCGATATCGACGAAGAAGATATCGTTTTCCTGGAGGACGACACCGGGAACTGACGCCTGCTTCATCGGCTTGATCGTGTTGCTGCCGAAGCGCACACGAGTCGGATGCCAGCTCAGGGCCAGGCCGGACCCGACGAGAACACTCTTGGCCATTTCCACTGCATCTTCCTCGACCATGCCGGGCTTGACGTTTGCCGCGATCTGGCGAATGGCTTCGCGGGTCTTCTGGCGTGCCAGCAGCATGCCATCGACGGAAAACGCTGGGCCGACACGCTCGGCCGATGCAAGAATTTCGCTCATCTTCGAACTCTCCGTTGCATACGTGGGCGGAAGTGCCTCACGACTGACGAAATTCTGAATGCCTGACGTCGATGAGGAAATGATTTCGAGACGCGGCTGACGGACAGATTGACGTGTTTTCGTGCCATCCGCAGGACGATAAGGTCTATAAGGTCTGTTCACCACGATCGGGTTCGCGCACGAGTCGTCGTAGTTGCAGGATCCCGTGCTTGAGTCGCTAAGGGCGGTCTTCACGCAGGCGTTTCTGGAAATCCACCGTTGCGACGGGCGGATTTCAGGGTTGCCGCCACGCGCATCGCCGGGTGAACTCAGGCAGCTATGGATGAATGCAGGCAGGGTGTCCGTTGTGGGCGCATGTATTTCAGCATCATCACTGGCCGGTTGGGCAGATATTCCCCGTAGCAGAATCCGTCATGGATGCAGCGAACAGGCCGGCGTGTGTCCCGATGCTGTGGCGATGGCTAAAGTGGGTTGTGTCCATCGGGCATATCCGGCTTTCCGCGACAGGTTAACTTTTCAATTCCGCGATGGCCCAAATGTCGTCGCGACGTGGCCCAAAATTAAGCGAAGAAAAAAATAAGACGCAGGACAATCGTTGCTTCCAATAAATGCAGACCGTCAGAAAAGGGGACAACCATGCGTCGACGTGTTTTATTCAAATGTGCAGTTGCAGCAGCGCTGCTTACTTCTATCTCTCCCTCTGTCTTCGCGCAGCAAGACGAAGTGGTTGTCGGCTGCAACACTTCGTTTCTTCCGTTTGAATTCAAACAGGGCAATCAGTATGTCGGTTTTGACATCGATCTGTGGACCGAGATAGCCAGGGGACTCGGTATCAAGTGGCGGTTGCAGCCCATGGACTTCAGCGGTTTGATCCCGGCACTCGAAACCCGAAACGTCGATGTCGTGCTGGCCGGGCTGTATATCCGGGACGAACGGAAGAAGGTGATCGACTTCTCGGATCCCTATTACCAGAGCGGATACAGCGCGGTTGTGCGTGTCGATACCAGGGGCCTCAATACTGCGGCTGATCTTCAGGGGAAATCCGTCGGTGCCGAGACCGGTACAGCTACCGTCGACTATCTCGAGCACTCGCTCAAGAACGTCGACATCCACCAGTATCCGAACATTGTCAATGCGCTGCTCGAACTGCAGACGGGCCGGGTCGATGCCGTGGTGCATGACACACCGAACCTGCTTTACTACGCCAACACGGAAGGCAAGGGAAAGGTCCGTCTGATCGAGCCACCGCTCGAGAATGGTTACGCATACGGTATCGGTTTTCAGAAGGGCAGCAAGCTTGTGGCCCCCGTCGACGCGGAGCTCGCAAGGATGAAGGCTGATGGCCGGTATAAACAGATTTACAGGAAGTGGTTCGGCAAGGATCCCTCGTGAGTCTGGCCCAACCCATATCAAGCATGGAGAAGACACTATGAACTTTGACTGGGGCGCGGTCGCGTCTGCTCTGCCCGATCTGGGCGGTGGTCTGAAATTGACCATTCTGATTGCCCTGTGCGGCATCTGTGGTGGTCTGGTTATCGGTGCGGTAGCCGGTGCGGTGTTGAGCTATAGCCGTTTCCTCACTCCGGTAGCCAATGCCTATGTCGGGTTGATCCGCGGCACGCCAATTGTTGTGCAGGTGATGTTCATTTACTTTGCCTTGCCGATGATGGCCGACATCAAGATGAGCGGATTCGCTGCTGCCAGCCTGACGATAGCTGTGAATTCAGGCGCCTTTTTTGCCGAGATATTCCGGGGCGCCCTGCAGAGCGTGCCCCGCGGCATGTACGAGGCAGCACTTGCAATGGGCCTGCCGTTCTGGCGCATCCTGACCTACGTCCTCGCGCCGCTTGCGCTTCGTCGCGCAATTCCGCCACTCGGCAACCAGGTGATCGCGAGCGTCAAGGACACCTCGATATTTCTCGTGATTGGCGTGGCTGAACTGACCCGCGAAGGGCAGGCGATTATGGCCTCCAATTTCAAGGCAATTGAGATCTGGAGTACGGTCGCCGTTATCTATCTACTGCTGATCACCTGTATCGCTGCGATGCTGCGTCTGGTTGAGAGAGGTATTGCCACGCCATGATTTCGTTTCAGAAAACAGTTAAGCGATTTGGAGACGTCACGATTCTTGATCGTATCGATCTGCAGATCGGGCAAGGGGAGGTTGCGGTCGTGATCGGGCCATCCGGCTCGGGCAAGTCGACCATGCTCAGATGCATCAACGGACTGGAGCAGATATCCGACGGCGACCTGTTCGTGGACGGGCTGAGTGTGCGAGGTTCGTCGCGCGACTTGCGGCAGATACGCCTTGAAGCAGGCATGGTCTTTCAGCAGTTCAATCTTTTTCCGCATATGACGGCGCTGGAGAATGTCATGTTCGGTCCGATTCGTGCGCGAGGCCAGTCGAAGGCTGAAGCTGCCGAAATTGCCGGGCACCTGCTCGAGAAAGTAGGCATGAGCCAGCGCCGCGATCACTATCCGTCCCAGTTGTCGGGTGGACAGCAGCAGCGTGTCGCTATCGCGCGTTCGCTGGCAGTGCAGCCGAAGTTGATGCTCTTCGACGAGCCGACCTCGGCACTTGATCCTGAGTTGCGTCACGAGGTACTGCGCGTTATGCAGGCACTGGCTGCGGACGGCATGACGATGGTCGTGGTAACGCACGAAATCGAATTTGCACGGCGCGTCGGCACACGGCTGCTGTTTACCGACGCGGGACGAATTGCTCACGATGGCACGCCCGAATTGCTTTCTCATCCGCCGAGCCAGCGGTTCAAGGATTTTCTGCGACACATTCATTGACTGATCCGTTTGTCAGGTGGCAATCCGGTATTCAAACCGCGAGCGACCGCCGGATCCATCCCTGTACGAAGTGATTCTGGAGTAAAGAGCATGAAAGCATGGGCTGTATGCGAATGCGGGCAACCGCTACGTTCGATCACGATGCCGACCCCTGAGCCGACGGGAACACAGGTGTTGCTGGAAGTGACACATTGTGGTGTCTGCCACTCGGATTTACATATCTGGGAAGGCTATTACGACCTTGGCGGCGGCAAGCGTCTGAGCATGGTGGAACGTGGCATGACGCTGCCGCTCGCCATGGGGCATGAGATCGTCGGGCGCGTGGTTAAACTTGGCCCGGAAGCGGAAGGTGTCGAGGTCGGTGACACCCGGATTGTCTACCCTTGGGTCGGGTGTGGCTTATGCGAGGCATGTACCTCGGAGCACGACAACATGTGCCAGACGCCTCGCAGCATCGGGGTTTATCAGCATGGGGGCTATGGTTCTCACGTCGTTGCACCGCACCCGCGCCATCTGGTCGATCCCGGTTCGCTCGATCCAGCTGTCGCCGCGACCTATGCCTGTTCGGGCATTACGGTTTACTCGGCGGCAAGCAAGGTCATGCCGATGTCGCCTGACGCACCGCTGGTGCTGGTGGGTGCGGGTGGGCTGGGCCTGAACGCGATTGCGGTATTGCGCGCGATGGGTCATCGCAATCTGGTGGTCGCAGACATCTCCGCAGAAAAGCGGGCAGCCGCGCTCGAGGCCGGTGCAACCACAGTGGTGGACAGCTCCGGCGAGAAGGTGGCGCAGCGCATCATCGAGGCTTGTGGTGGCCCGGTCGCTGCGGTTATCGATTTCGTCAACGGATCGGCTACTGCGCGTTTTTCGTTCGATGCCCTGCGCAAGGGTGGCAAACTGATCCAGGTGGGTCTGTTTGGCGGTGAAATCACGCTCGCGCTTCCGGTGATGGCGACGCGTGCGATGACCGTGCAGGGAAGTTTCGTGGGCTCTCCGGACGATTTGCGCGCGCTGGTGGCACTTGCTCAAGCCGGCAAACTCGCGCCGATTCCGATCGAACTGGTACCTCAGGACGAAGCCAATGCTGCGCTGATGCGCCTGCGCGACGGCAAGGTTACAGGACGTCTGGTGCTCAGGACGGACGCGGCCTGAACGACGCGCGTTCATTGTTTCGAATGAGGTCGGCGTGCATCAGTGCGCCGACCGCGTAATGCATCCCTCCGCGGGAATCAGGAAGGTAATCCATGAACTATCCCAATACGCAGCTTTACATCGACGGCCATTGGCGAGCTGGCTCGACAGGTGCCACGTTGCCTGTCACGAATCCCGCAACGGGTGTGGTGATCGGCACCGTTTCGAGTGCGACCACGACGGATCTCGAAGACGCGCTGAGTGCCGCCGAGCGGGGTTTTGACATCTGGCGTCGCACGCCCGCACGTGAGCGTGCGCGGATCATGTATACGGTTGCTGGACTGCTGCGCGAGCGTATCGAGGCAATTGCAACGCTGATGACGCTCGAGCAGGGAAAACCCTTGACGGAATCGCGTCTGGAAACACTGGTGGCTGCCGATGTTGTCGAATGGTTTGCGGGAGAAGCGATGCGCGCATATGGCCGCGTGATTCCTCCGAGATCAACCTTCGTCTCACAAAATGTACTGCGTGAGCCGGTCGGTGTGGTGGCGGCATTTTCGCCCTGGAATTTCCCGATCAATCAGCTGGTCCGGAAAATCTCGGCCGCACTGGCTGCAGGATGTTCGATTATCGCCAAAGGGCCGGAAGAAACACCTGCCTCGCCGGCCGCGCTGGTACAGGCATTTGCCGATGGCGGTGTGCCGCCAGGCGTGATCGCGCTGGTGTTCGGCGATCCGGCACAGATGTCCACGCATCTTATTGCGCATCCTGTGGTGCGCAAGATCACGTTTACGGGCTCCACCGCTGTCGGCAAGCAGCTCGCTGCCCAGGCGGGTGCGCATATGAAGCGTATGACGATGGAACTGGGTGGCCACGCTCCGGTCCTCGTATGTGAGGACGCCGACATCAGCAACGCGGCGCGTATATTGGCCGCAGGCAAGTTCCGCAATGCCGGCCAGGTTTGCATATCGCCGACCCGCTTTCTGGTGCATGAACGTGTCTACGCGCAGTTCGTCGAGGAGTTTTCTGTGGTTGCCAGGGCACTTCGCGTAGGCGATGGACTTGACGAGACTACGGGCATGGGCCCGCTTGCGAATCGTCGGCGCGTGGATGCGATGGAGCGCCTGCTGGCGGATGCGCTTGCACGGGGTGCGCGACTTGTGACAGGCGGTACGCAGATCGACCGGGCGGGGTATTTTTTCACACCGACGGTAATTGGCGAAGTACCGGTTGAAGCGCAGGTAATGAATGAAGAGCCGTTCGGGCCGATCGCACCGATACTGCCGTTCTCCGATCTGGACGCCGCGATAAAGGAAGCGAACCGTCTCCCTGTGGGTCTCGCTGCGTACGCGTTTACGCGTTCCCTCGCTTCGGCCCACCGGATCTCGAACGGGCTGGAGAGCGGCATGATCTCGATCAATCATGCTGGTCTGGCTCTGCCCGAGACACCCAATGGCGGCTTGAAGGAATCTGGTTACGGCGCGGAGGGCGGCTCCGAAGCGATCGAAAGCTATCTGGTCACGAAGTTCGTTACTCAGATGAATGTCTGACGCCCAGAGTGAACAGGTTGATCCCATGGGCCACGCTACACCCGAATCACGGCTGGAGGCCGCGGGGTTTCGGCTGCCTGGTGCGCCGAAACCCAAAGGGACTTACGCACCTTATTGCACCGCTCGAATAGGTGAGTCCCAATTCATTTCGGTCAGCGGTCAGACATGCCGCGTAGATGGCGTCGCATGGGCCGGTATCTGCACACGGGAAACCGGGCTGGATGTACCGCGTGACGCCGCCCGCATCGCGATACTTAACAGCCTGGCAGCGCTACGGGATGCCTGTGGCGGAAATCTGCAGGCGGTGGCGCAGGTGACCCGGTTACGGGGTTTCGTGCGATCAACCGACGACTTCGGATCGCATACAGCAGTACTGGATGCGGCTTCGGAATTGCTACGAATTGCTTTTCCGGATCATCGATTACCTGCGCGTTCGGCTATCGGGGTGAACAGCCTGCCGGATGGCGCGTGGGTGGAAATCGAGCTGGACGCGGTCGTCCGGTGAGGGTGGGGCGGACAGAAGGTTACGTGCTCCGCCCCAACGACCTGATTTCCAGCACGCTTCGGGTTTACGCGTGATCCAGCGTCGTCAGTTCGACCGGACCGCTCATCCAGCATCCCGCGCGGACATTGCGTGGTTCACGGAATGAGACAGAAATACGCGAAGGCCTGCCCATGGCGAATCCCTGGTAAACCGTAATGCCCGTGGCCTCGGGTGACAGCAGGTCATAATATTTCGCGCCATACAGTAGCGCAGCCGCAGCGATGCCCGTTGCGGCATCTTCCGGATATCCGGAGGAACGGGGAAACTGCCGGGCGTGCAGGGATAGCGGACGTTCGCTGTCGAGCGCAAATGGATAAAGCCCGGTCGAATCGAGCGCTTCGCAAAGATGCTGTACTGCTTCAAGCCTTGGCCGGATTGTGTTCAGGCGCTCGGCCGACTTGACCGCAACAAGTGTCTTTGCCCGACTGGTCGTGGCGTTGACGATGACAGGATGCAGCAGATCCCGGTGTTCCAGTCCGAGGACGTCGAGGGCTGCCTCGACGAGCGAGGGGTTGTCGACGGTCCTGATAATGCCGTTGGGTTGGCTGACTGCGATGACCTGTGTTGTTTGATCGAAGCGGGCCTCAACAAGGCCGCTCTTGGTCTCGATGATCGCCTGACCGGAGGTCCATCGGCCCAGGCGACGAAGCAGCCACAGCGCCCCCAGCGTGGCATGCCCGCACATCTCCATTTCGTGATTGGGTACAAAAAACCGGAAACAAAAGGTGTGGCTGGGGTCAACCGGCTCGGACACGAAAGCGCTCTCGTGCCCATATTTCTGGGCAATTGACTTCATGTCTACATCCGAAAGAGCATCGGCATGAAGCACGATGGGTGCCGGGTTTCCGCCTTGCGGTCCCGCAGCAAAGACGTTGACGAAGTAGAGTTCATTGCTTTTCATTGCGTTTGCGTTCATGTAATCGTGCAGGTCAATAGAACCGTCGCTGTAGTCGAATAATGGAAAGGCCGACGTGGTCGAGAGGCGTGATTGCGAGTCCCGGCGAAGCCGAGTCACAAGCATGCCGTCATCGATGTTTTTTTTCGCTTTCGATTGGGCCGGGTGACAAGTACGATCGGGTCATGTAGTTGTGCGACTGGGAATGCGTGGGCAGCGAACCGGTATTCCTGTGGCGCTTGTCCGAAAATGGTGCCGAAATCATGAAAAGCTATCCGACGAAATCTACCCATGTTCCCGCTGATCGGGTATCGACCGTCCGGCGCGTATCCATCTCCGATTACAGCACGCGCATGCATGAACATGAGGAATACATGTTTTTGCTGCCGCGCGTGGGGCTGCTCATGCTCGACATCGAAACCCATGGCAGGTCAATCAGGATTGCACCGTGGTCCTTTACTGCCATTCCGCCAAACCGCATGCATCAGACGCATGCAGGTCACGGGGCGCAGGAGCACATCGCGGTCTATGTCGAGAGCGATTTCGTCACCTTCTGTGAAAAGAAGGCACGCAGAAGGATGGTGACGGACCGGGTTACCGTGTCGCCGGCGCCGGGGTCTTTACTGAGTGCAGTTCGCCTCAGATATCTGGAAAGGGCCAATCCTGATGGCGATCTCGCGAGCTATCGGGTTGATCTGCTGGATCGTGTGGTGGCAACCGCCTGTATCGAAGCGACCTTGCGCGAGCAGGAGGGCCGGCGACCCCGTGCCGATGTGCGACGCAATCTGGTTGCCGATATCAAGGAGTTTCTCGACGCGACTCTCTCGGAACGTATTGATATTGACCGTGTTGCCTGTGAGTTCGGCGTCTCGAGACGTCACCTCACCCGGATTTTTCGGGACACGGTTGGGGAGTCCATAGTCGAATATCGGTCACGACAACGTGTACTTCGCGCCGCCTCGCTATTGGAATTGCCTGGCATGACGGTGATTGGTGCTGCAACCGCGGTCGGCATTGACTCACCCTCTTATCTGGCCCGACTCTTCGATAAGTACGGGAAACCATTGCCAGGTACGTTCAAGAGATAGTTGTGCGTATGTGTCCGTCCGACCGGTCCTTCATGAGTGCATTATCGGCGCGGGTCGTCTGATTCTGGCTATGCCGGTCAAGCAGGCTGCCCGTCGCGAACCTTGCCAGCTACTCCACCTGTGCCATGTGTCGTTTCCGGTACTCCGCGGGGGTCACCCCCACGTGTTTCTGGAAGGTTCGACGCAGCGTATCGACGTTGGAAAACCCGCATTTGGCGGCCACCAGCTTGGGGGTGTCGTGTCCATTTTCCAGTAGATTGCGGGCAGCAGCTACACGTGCCGCTTCGACCCAGGCTGCCGGCGTAATGCCCACTTCCGCATGGAACAGGCGTGCAAAATGCCGGGGACTGAGTCCCGCGTGCTCTGCCATGCCGGTTATGCTGTGATCGAGTTCGGGGTGGGCGGCGACCCAGCGCTGAACCTCCTGCAGGGCCGCTCGCCCCACCGGACGCGTTTCCCCTTTGCGGCTGAACTGCAATTGTCCGCCTGGTCGCTTGAAATACATGACCAGTTGCCCGGCGACGCGCCTTGCTATGTCGCGGCCCAGATCTTCCTCGACCAGCGCCAGGGCAAGATCCAGTCCCGCCGTCACACCTGCGGCGGTCCGCAACTTTCCGTCGCGTACGTAGAGGGCGTCTTCGTCGATTCGTAGCGATGGATAGGTATGGGCCAAGGCATCGACTGCGGCCCAATGGGTGGTGATATGGCGGCCATCGAGTAATCCCGTTGCTGCAAGGATAAATGCTCCCGTGCAAACCGAGCCATAACGTCGGCTACGGGTGGCCGTTGTCCGGAGCCACTTCAGGATCCTTGGTGGGAGATCGATCTTTCCTGCGTTGGGCGCACCTGCCACCAGCAACGTGTCCAGACGCGTGCCCCCTTCAGGGGCGACTGTATCGGGTAGCAGTCGCGCACCCGAGGAACTGCGGATAGGACCGGCTTCGCAGGCGATGATCCGCAGTGTGTAGATCTCTTTGCCTGCTTCGACGTTCGCCTGGGCGAACACATCGAGCGGGCCCGAAACGTCCAGTAACTGCACACCCGGAAGGGCCAGCACACCGATTACCCGGCTCATTTCAACAATACTCCTTGTGCGTACACGCGCGACGCAGATATTTTTCTGTTACCTGACTGAGCGATAGGTTTCGTTACGCTGAGCGTGGGTCAGCACGAGTTGCCAGAGCTGACCTTGCCGGGACCGGAAAAATCCGGCGCAGCACAGCAGATAATATTTCCACATGAGGTAGAAGCGCCTGCTGTAGCTTGACGCGAGGCGCGGCCATGCCTGGTTGAAGCGATCCCACCATGCCATCAAGGTACGATCGTAATCCTGACCAAAGTTATGCCAGTCCTCGATGATGAAACGCCCTTCAACGGCGTCGGTAATCTCGCGGGCTGAAGGAAGCTTTCCATTCGGGAAGATGTACTTGTCGATCCACGGATCGGTTCCCTGGCTGCTCGAGGCGAGGCCGATCGAATGGAGCAGGAACAGACCGTCCGGTGCCAGCAGACGCTTGACGGTATCGAAATAGGTCTCGTAATTCCTGGGCCCGACATGCTCGAACATGCCAACGGAAACGATCTTGTCGAATCGCCCCTGCAGATCGCGATAATCCTGAAGGATCAGGTTGACTGGCCATCCTTTGCAACGTTCCCGGGCCAGCACCAGTTGTTCCTTCGAGACCGTGACGCCAGTGACCTTGACGCCGTATCGTTCAGCGGCGAACCTGGCAAGTCCGCCCCAGCCACAGCCGATGTCCAGGAGCGTTTCTCCGGCGTGAAGTTCCAGCTTGCGACAGATCATGTCCAGCTTGTCGAACTGCGCCTGCTCCAGATCCGTTGCATTTGCCCAGTAGCCGCATGAATAGATCATGCGACTGTCCAGCATGGCCTCGAATACGTCATTGCCTGCGTCGTAGTGTTGCTCGCCTACCTGGAATGCGCGGTCTTTCGATTGAAGATTAAACCAGCGGTGGCGGATGTGCTCGTAGGCGAGCCGGAACTTCGCGGTCCCGACAGCGGCTGAGTCGATATCGGTGCGGAGCAACCTCGTGAACAGCTCGTCGAGTTGTTCGCAATCCCACTGGCCATCCACATATGATTCGCCAAGGCCAAGCGACCAGCTCGAGAAGACTTGTTTATAGACATCCCGATTGAAAACCCGGATGTCCCAGGCGTTGTCACCATTGATTGTTACGCCTGCCTTCCCGAGCAGTGTCGTCAGAATCGCTGGTGCGTGATCGGCCTGGTTGGAAATGTCATATTCAGTCGGGTTAGCGGGGCGTTGTTCACGCTTCATATTTGTTCCAGTCACACGGGTAGTGCCTGCCGTTAGAGCCTTTGGTCGGCGACCGGCTTTGGGGTCGGACTATGGCCGAAACTACCGTACTTGTGAAATTTAATATTCACATTGATTCAATAGCCTCAGTCCAGATAATGCCCCTTGCACTGTTGCTCCCAGGGAGCCGTGTGTGAGTGTGCCATCAAGAATGTCTCCGACGTTTCCGAACATTGGCGTTGTGTCCGTGAATCGCGCGAAATGGCGGGATTTGTCGCATCACGTCTATTGAAGACAGCTATCGGATCAAGCAGAATTGATGGTGTTGTCAATGGAGGTCAATCATGACTATGAATGTTGCCGGAATCGCCGTCCCCGATAGCCAACTCGCACGCGAAGTCACGGAACTGGTCCGTGATACCGAGTCGCCTCTCCTGTTCCATCATTCCAGCCGCGTGTATTACTTCGGTGCACTGGCAGGCAAGCACCGTGGCCTGAAATTCGATCCCGAGCTGCTCTATTGTGGTTGCATGTTCCACGACATGGGCCTGACCCACAAGCACAGCAGCGCATGCGAGCGCTTCGAGGTGGACGGCGCCAATGCCGCCCGCGATTTCCTGAAGAGCCACGGAATCAGCCGGCAGGACATCGATACCGTGTGGACGGCGATCGCGCTGCATACCACGCCGGGTATTCCGCAGCACATGCATCCCGTCGTCGCGCTCGTCACCGCAGGCGTGGAAATGGACGTGCTGGGTCTGACCTATCCCGAGTACAGCGATGTCGAACGAGAGGCTGTCGTCCAGGCGCATCCGCGCGGCGACAATTTCAAGGAGAACATCATCCAGACGTTCTACGAAGGCATCAAGCACAAGCCGGATACCACCTTCGGCAACGTCAAGGCCGACGTGATCGCTGACAAGGATCCGCACTTCCACGCCGGCAATTTCTGCAGCGTGATCCGCGGCTCGGCCTGGGCCGCCTGAGCGGTTTCTACACCAATGCAGTCAGCCTGGGCCAGATGCCTCTGGCCAGGCTCCGTGACTAACCCTTCAGGAGCACAACTATGACCGGGAAGTCGAATCCGCCGAGTCTGACGCATGCAACCGGCGCGCCGGTCAGCGACAACGTGAACATCCAGACCGCGGGGCCGCGCGGCCCCGCTCTGCTACAGGACGTATGGCTGATCGAGAAACTGGCGCACTTCGGCCGCGAGGTGATTCCCGAGCGCCGTATGCATGCCAAGGGCGCCGGCGCGCACGGGACGTTCACTGTGACCCATGACATCACGCGCTACACGAAGGCGAAGATCTTCTCCGAGATCGGCAAGCAGACGCCGATGTTCGCGCGCTTCTCATCGGTTGCGGGCGAGCGCGGCGCGGCCGACGCCGAGCGCGACATCCGCGGTTTCGCGTTGAAGTTCTATACGGAGGAGGGTAACTGGGATGTGGTGGGGAACAATACCCCCGTCTTCTTCTTCCGCGACCCACTTCGGTTCCCCGATCTGAATCATGCGATCAAGCGCGATCCGCGCACCGGCATGCGCAGCGCCGACAGCAACTGGGACTTCTGGTCGTTGCTGCCCGAAGCGCTGCATCAGGTCACGATCGTTATGAGCGAGCGCGGGATTCCGCGCACGTTCCGTCACATGCATGGTTTCGGGAGCCACACCTACAGTTTTCTGAATGCGGCGAACGAGCGAACCTGGGTGAAGTTCCATTTCCGCACGCAGCAGGGTATCGAGAACCTGTCGGATGCCGAGGCCGAGGCGCTGGTCGGCAAGGACCGCGAGACCCATCATCGCGATCTTTACGACAGCATCGAGGCGGGTCATTTCCCGCGCTGGACGCTGTTCATTCAGGTCATGGCGGATGCGCAGGCCAAGGCCTTTCCGTTCAATCCGTTCGACCTGACCAAGATTTGGCCGAAGGCGGATTTCCCGCTGATCGAGGTCGGCTATTTCGAGCTGAACCGGAATCCGGAGAACTTCTTTGCGGAAACCGAGCAGGCGGCTTTCTCGCCGGCCAACATCGTGCCCGGGATCAGCTATTCGCCGGACAAGATGCTGCAGGCGCGGCTGTTCTCCTATGCCGACGCGCAGCGCTACCGCCTTGGTGTGAACTTCAACCATATTCCGGTCAACGCGCCGAAGTGCCCATTCCACAGCTATCACCGCGACGGTGCGATGCGCACGGACGGCAACCTGGGCGGCACGCCGTCCTACTGGCCGAATAGCAAGGGCGTCTGGACCGATCAGCCTGAGCTTAACGAGCCGCCGCTGGAAATCGACGGTGCTGCGGCCCACTGGGATCATCGTGTCGACGACGATCACTACCAGCAGCCGGGCAATCTGTTCCGGAAGATGAGTGCGGCACAGCGTCAGACGCTCTTCGACAACACGGCGCGCGCGATGGGCGATGCCAGGGCTGAAGTAAAGCAGCGTCACATTGACAACTGCGCGAAGGCTGATCCCGAGTATGGCGCAGGTGTTGCCGCTGCATTGGCGCGGTTGGCGGCTGGTTCGCTGTAGAGCAGGGACTGCAGGGCAGGAAGGGGAGCCGCCACGCCGGCGCGGCTCCTGTCTGAATGAACGGTGAAGGAGCATGTTTTGATACCCGAGGCTGCAACCACGGAGGCGGTGGATACCGTTCTGCGTGAGATCCGTATCGGAAAGATCGCCAGGCTCGGCAGTAGCGATATCCTGTCGGGCATGGCGAAATCGCCTTGCGTGGGCACCGTTCATATTGCCCGGGAACGTATCGCGGACGACGAATACGGTGCGCCCCACCTCCATGGCGGGGTAGAGCAGGTGATACTGCAATACCCGGAAGAACACTATGCGCTGTGGCGGGACGAGTTTCCGCAAAGTGCGGAGCGTTTCTGTGCCGGGGGCTTCGGCGAAAACTTTGTTGCTACCGGATTCAACGAATCCAATATATGCATTGGCGATGTCGTCGAGGTGGGCGAGGCACGGCTTCAGGTTTCCATGCCCAGGCAACCCTGCTTTCGCCTGAACCATCGTTTTGACCAACCCGGGATGGCGCAGCGTGTCCAGCAGACACGCCGCACGGGCTGGTATTACAGGGTACTGCGGCCAGGGAACGTGCAGGCGGGCGATACCTTGCGCGTCGTCGAACGTCCGCACCGTGACTGGACGATCTCCTGGATTCAGCATTTCCTGTACGTTGAAACGGGCAATCGGGATGCCATGGCAGAGATTGTGGCGCTCGATGCATTGGCGCCACTTATCCGCGATCTCTTCAGGAAACGGCTGCAATCGCCGGGTGTCGAAGACTGGAGTTCAAGACTGGTTGAGTCGTCTGCCACGCCTTCGTCATCGGCGGAAACCACATCCGCCGACGATGGCTGGATGCGCCTGCGTGTCAGAAGCGTCACCCTGGAATCGAGCCGGGTACGGTCGTTTATTCTCGCTCCGGAGAAAGGCAGTCGATTACCGGTTTCGCAGCCCGGTGCACATGTCAGACTGAAATTGCCGAACGGATTGGAACGCCAATACTCCCTGTGCGAAAACTCGGACGGCCGGTACTACAAGATCGCGGTCGCCCTGGATCAGAACAGTCGCGGTGGTTCCCGCTGGATGCATACGGAGCCCGGGCTGGGCGACATCCTGTTGGTCTCGCCACCATCGAACAGTTTTTCCGTCGTGCCGGACGCCGATCATCACCTCATGATTGCCGGTGGGATCGGCATCACGCCGTTCCTGTCGATGATTCAGCACTTTCGCGCGATCGGCGCACGCTTCAGGCTCGTCTATCTCGGGCGCTCGGAAACGGACGCGCCGTTTGTCGAGGAACTGGGAAACCTGCGCGCGAGCGAAGTCCGCTTCCATTTCAATGATGGTGACGCGACTCGTCGCTTCGATCTGCAGGGGCTGCTTGAATCGCTCGACGAATCGACTCATGTGTATTGCTGCGGTCCGAACGCCTTGATGGATGCGGTCAGGCACGCAAAGACGAAGCTGCCAGCGTCTCACTTCCATTTCGAAGCCTTCGCGTCGACGGCGGAACCCGGTAGCGCGCAGCCGTTTATCGCGCACCTTGCGAAATCGGGCCGGTCGATTGCCGCTCCGGCCAACCAGACCTTGCTGGAAGCACTTCGCAAGAATGGTGTCGAGGTGCCTTCGTCCTGCGAGACCGGGTCTTGCGGCACATGCGTCATTGGCTACAGCAAGGGGCGCGTCGAGCATAACGACATCTGCCTGCATCAGAGCTCGCGAGATAGCCTGTTGGCAGTCTGTGTGTCGCGCGCGACGTCTGGAGAAATCACGCTCGATCTCTGAAGGATCGAGTGCTGGCTCGACGGAGATTTATCCCCTACCTAATTCGCGAGGCACGAATTTCCGTCTGCAATCTCGCGAATCCTTCGCTCAGATAATCGGCCAGGGGGCGCTTGCCTTTGCCCTCGCGCCAGTCTTCCATGGCCAGCCGCATCGTCCCGATGGCTACCATCGCAACTGTACGCAGTGCCGCCCGACGTTCCTGGTCTGGCCACATCTCGCACAAGGCCTCGAATACGGTCGTTTCCATCTCGACAAAGATCGCCTGCTTGCGGGCGCGCAGTGTTTCCGTCGAGCGCATGAGATTGTCCACGACGATGGACCGCTTGTTCTCGTGGCGAGAGACTAATTCGATCAGGCAATGACGTACGGCGGTGAGCGGCACCTGCCTGGGAGAAATGGCTAGCAGGGACGGGCGCAGCGCTTCGAGGAAGCCGTCGCCCTGCCAGTACCTCAGAATGTCTTCCTTGCTCTTGAAGTAGTAGAAGAACGTCCGCGCGGAGATACCGGCCTCGGCCGCGATGGCCTCCAGTGTCGTGCCGTCGTAGCCATTTTCCACGAATAGCCGCAGGCCGGTTTCAGCGATACGTTCCAGCGTTTCGCGCCGCTTGCGTTCGCGCAGTCCTTCTTTCTTCTCTTCCTTATCCGTCACGGATGGCACTTCCAGTCGAAATCAGTGCTTGCAATTTTACAGTAAATGCGATAATTTATTTTTACAGTAACTGTAAATTTATGAGGAAGCCATGAGAGCAATCGTTATCGGGAGCGGTACGGTCGGCGCCGCCGTGAAGGCCGCGCTGCAGGAAAAGGGTCACGAGGTCGTGTCTGTCTCTCGTTCTTCCGGGGATTTCCGGGCAGACCTTTCGGATATGGCCAGCCTGAAAACCCTCTTCAGCACGGTCGGTCATTTCGATGCGGTGGCGTGCGCGGCGGGGGACGTTTTCCCTGCGCCGCTTGAACTGACGACGGACGAGCAATGGGCCGATTCGATCAAGGCGAAGGGCATGGGGCAGATCAATCTGGTACGGGCGGCGCTTCCGTATATCGCGGACAAGGGTTCATTCACGCTGATTTCGGGCGTGCTGACGGATGAATATCTGGCCGGCGGTTCTATCGGTACCGTTGTCAATCACATGGTCGAGGGCTTCACGAAGTCGGCTGCCGTCGAACTACCGCGCGGTGTTCGGATCAACTGCGTGAGTCCCACCGTGCTGACGGAGTCTGTTGCCTATCATCCGTATTTCCCGGGTTTCATTCCTGTTGACGCCTGGCAGGTCGGGCAAGCCTATCTTCGTGCGATGTCCAATCCGTTTACCGGGCGCGTTCTCAAGCTCTACAAGACGGATTGCTGAGTCGGACAGCCTCGAATCGGACGGCTGAGGATTTCGCTGTCGCAGCCATGTCGGCGCGCCGGGAATGACTCAACTGAGGTGACGGCAATTGCGATTGCAGGCGCGATGCAGACGAAAAAGACCAGTCCGATTGGTAACGGCGAGTGCCGGGTACGGGACAGCTATATCCTAAACTCTGACCCTATGAAGCCGTAAACAAATGGAGTGGTTCTCGGTGTGAAGATCGCATACGAGAGTACTGCGCCTGTATCCAGCATCCCTATCGGAGAGTATTCATGGCCTTGTCGTCCATTGGTTCCAATCCCGGAGAAAACGTTTATTCCCAGGCGGGAAAGGGGCAGTCGTCTCCTGCGGCATCGTCGGCACTCGACGCGAGCGCGGGCGTTGCCGCCGCTTCATCGCAGGCTTCGCCCGCGGATGCGGCCCCTCAGCCGTCGACGCAGGTCACGCTTAGTCCGGAAGCAAAATCACTTGCAGCACTCTCGTCAGACGATGTCACGATGACTCAGGGCAGCATCGCCGGACTGGGTCTGCCGTCGTTCTCGTCGGTACGGGATAACCCGGCAGATCTCGCCAGCTATTTTCGAACGCTCAACTCGGAAACCGTCGCACCTCCGACCAACGCTGAAGGTAAGCAGGACGGGCAGATCAGCGAGGCGGCGTTCGAACAGGTCGTCGAGCAGTTCGGTGGCAGTAAGACTCAGGCCGACCAGCTTTTCGGCGCGCTTGGCGTGGACGACAGCAATCCCCTTACGAATACCGAACTGCTGCAGGGACTTGCGGCGACGGCCACGGACAGCAGTAGCGCCAGCTCGCAATCGCTGCTGACGTTGATGGATCAGAACGGCGACGGAAGCGTGAGCCAGACGGAATTTCTCACGCTTGAAACGGCGCTTGTGGCAGCGGAAAAGGCACCCAAGTCGTCGTCCTGATCGCCGGCGCGTGGAGAGCCGCTCAAAGCCGAGGGAAACATCCTCGCGACCCGAATGACCAATTCCGTTACGGGGCGAATCGGTCATTCACAATCTCTTCGCCGTTTGCGGGATTCAGTCACGCATCCAGCGCGTAGCCTGCCCGATTTGCACTTCGTCTGGAATCAGGGCACCAGGGCGCCTATCTGGTGCCCTGGTGCCCGAGTACCACGCGTCGATGCTGGATGCAGCCTGGCGGCACTTCAGCTTTCAGAGCATGGCTTTATTCCCGGACGTAGCACGGGTATTCCAGCTTTCGCTGGCGGGTCTCGGCCAGATCAATGGTGGCGATGACCAACGGGTCGTCGTCAGAGGTTTGATGCAGTGGTCGACCATCCGGCGAAATTGCAAACCCGACTCCCCCAAACTCCTGCCCCGATGCGCTCGCACCGCGGCGATTCGCACTGGTGAAGTAGGCCCCGGAAACTGTGGCTGCCATTGCACCTGCGGTCTTCCAGTGCTGTGTTGATGTGCCTGCTGCTCTGGGAGTGACTATAACGTCTGCGCCATCACGACCGTAACGCCGTGCATACTCGTTGAAGAAAAGTTCTGTGCAGAGTAGGACACCAACCTTGACCGGGCCAATCTGATGGCACTCGAATCCGTCGCGACCTCGGACAAACCACGTTTCCTCGAAAAAACCCGCTTCCTGCGGGAAGTACTTCTTGTGATGAATGTAGCGATATTCGCCGTTTTCCAGCACAAATGCCTCGTTGACCAACCGGTTCCCCAGTATCGCGGGGCGCGATGAGATGACCGCACCGGCCTGCAGTGAGGCGAGCGCATCCAGCGCTTCTTCATGCAACTCCGCACTACGCTTCGCGCTGTCTTCTTCGAACTCGGGACTTTCCGCGAGCCACGGACCAAAGGGCATTTCGTTCGTCACCAGAATGTCGGCTCGTGCTGCATCTACGGTCCGGCAAATTCCTCCCATGCAGCACCCTTCGGTGTCAGGGCATGGGGCCATTGAACGTAAGCAATTCTGACGGTATCCATAATCATTCGGCGGGAGGTAAGGTGCCGGAGCATTCGGGTCAGTTCACTGTCCGGACAGGATGCACGCGGGCAGTATGTAACGAACTAGTGGGCGTTGGCAACGGCTACCGGGCACGGGTTCGCTCGGACAGAAAAAATCGCCGACGTGGTCGTCGTGCGTCCGTAGCCCTGGTTGCGGGCCGATAATTATCCGGCATATCGACAGGATGTTGTATCCGACTTAGGACGACGCTCCTGATGTCGACGGTATTGTTGTGCGCGCTCCTGATCTGAATACCGCAGTACATGGGCTGATGGCGCCCGCGAGTCGTGACTGGTAGGGCGCCGTAGAGGGAGAGCGTCATTACGACATCAGACGGGAGCTTTCTGCATGGCTTCCACCGCTGCTTTACTCGTCATATTCACGGCTGCGTTTGGCGCAATACGCCCCAGCAGCTTGAGTACGTTGGCGAGGCCTGGCCTGATTTCCGTCTGACCGTTTTCCATGCCGCGAATGGCTTTCTCGACCATCGTTTCGACTGACATCGGTTTGACACCGCCTGTATCTACCTTGTTGAAATCGCCGTAAAAAAGCGGGGTATCGGTAGCCGGCGGCGCCAGCTCGACCACGCGGATGCGCGTGTTCTTCAGTTGTAGCCGAAGGCTTTGCGTATAGGCATGCAATCCGGCCTTGGCTGCGGAATAGATCGGCGCAACGGCCATCGGCACGAACGCGAGGCCGGACGAAACGTTCACGAGCATAGCTTCGGGCATCGCCCGCAGATGATCGAGGAAAGCCAGGTTTGTCCAGATCGTGCCGTTGAGATTCGTCTCAATCTCGCGTGTCACGTCGAGGAAGTCCGTGGTCTTCCGCAGATCCAGTTTGCGCATGAGGCCGGCGCACTGAATGACAACGTCGAGAGCCGGATGATCACGCAACACGGTTTCGCGTAGCGCCCGGATTGCATCGGGGTTCGATGAATCACTGCTGACGGTCTGCAAGCCGGAAAGCTTCGAGCGTGCCTCAGCGAGCGCTGTCTCGCGACGGCCTGTAACGATGACGGTATTTCCCCGGGCCAGCAACTGGCGGGCAAATTCAAGACCAATTCCCGAACTGCCGCCGGTAATGAGTATGGTTCGACCATTCATCTTCATCGTAGTGTCCTTGACGGTGGGTAGTTTTACACTGGCGTTGCATCATGCCGGTATGACATATTTATCGAAAGTGTCAATATGTATAGTGCTATGATTGACACTCCATGTCAATGTGTAAATCATGGCTACTGCACTATCGAATGGCGCTGACGCATCTTCCCGGCGGCAGCGCATTGTCCAGGCCGCGTCGGAAACGTTCCTGCGTTATGGCTATGCACGCACGACCATGGCCGATCTGGCGAGAGCGGCGGGCGTCTCCCGTCCGCTGCTGTATCTGGAGTTTCAGGACAAGGCGGATGTGTTCCGGGCGGTCACTGAGCAGGTGGCGCAACGGCTCGAAAACCGGATCAGGGCGGAACTGGACGCATTGCCCGATCTGCGCGCACAACTGAATCTGGCGTGTGAAGTGTGGATCGGAGAAACGTTCGATCTGATCGACACGCATCCCGACGCGCGGGATTTTTTCGATCTCGGGCCGGAACTGCTGGGCCAGAGTTACGACGCCTTCGAGGTTTTGATTTCCGATATCCTGAACCAGGCCGGTGCAAAGCAGACGCGCGCGCTTGCGAGACTGCTGGCCAATGCGTCAAAGGGTTTCAAGGCGTCGGCGAGCGATGGCAAGGATCTGCGCAAGCTGTTAAGGCTGCAGGTTGACGTGCTTGTCTGCTACGTGAAGCACGGCCCACATTCACAGACAACAACAGTGTCAGTGCGCAATCGTGGCTAACGCTGATGGATCACCGCGGTGACGGAAGCGCGAGTCAGACGGAATTTCTCAAACTTGAGACTGCATCTGTTGCAGTGGAAAAGGCCATCGAGTCGTCGTGGATGATGTGTACGCGGTTGGCGGTCCCGAGTCGATTCGGCTATGGCCACAATCGTTTGTTCATATTCGCGACGCAGACGAGCATCTGGCGGTAATCCTTGCGTTCGACGGGGTGCGGAGGTGGCCTGCGTCCGACGTTGGTGCCTGGCAGGTACAGGCGGTAGTGCTCAGGCTGGCGAGGCGAGGTTGGGTCCAAGCGCGACGGCAAGTTCGCGTGCTGAGGACACGGTTTGCACGGCAGGATGGAAGCGGCGTGCGGCGTCTTCGCTCGCCGGTTCGGCGGGCCAGCCGAGCACGCGCATTCCGGCCGCGATAGCGGCGCTTGCGCCAGTCGGGCTGTCTTCCACAACGATCGCTTCGTGTGCAGCGATGCCCAGTAGGTAGGCTGCGCGCTCGTACGCCTCAGGGTCAGGCTTGCCCCGACGCACGTCGTTGGCGCTGATCGAAACCAGTTGCGGTTCCTGCAGGCTCAGGGCTCGGAGATTGGCCTCGAGCAGCATCCGCGACGCATTCGAGACGATGGCCTGAGGCATGCCTCTTGCCTGAACCATTCGATATACCTCGAGCGCACCGGGGCGGGCTTGAATATCGGGTGCTTCGCCCAGATAGCGGTGCGCACGATATTTCGCCCATGTCGAATAGTCGGTCTCGATGCCGAACCGATCGCGGCATATTGCGTAAACCTCGCGGCCGGTCTTGCCGAAGATCAGTGGATGCAGTTCTTCACCAGCAGTGATGCCGTGATGCTCCAGGGCTGCCAGCAAGGTCCTGAGATGAAGCATTTCGCTGTCTGCCAGCGTGCCGTCCATATCCCAGAGGACGGCTTTGATGGGATGGGTCAATTGTGCTCTCCGGTGCGATCCACGGTCTTATCAGGCGCTCGCAGGCGCGTTCTCGTAAAAGACGTGACGCACGTTGGCCCTGCAACAGGCGGTTTCGGCATTGCAGACACGCCGCTTGACAGGGCATTCGAAAGGCGTCACGATTTGTCCATATTATAGTAATTAAGTCCATAATATGGACAATAGAGATGGAATGCAAGCCTCTGCTGCTGACGCTCTGACGCCTTATCAACTCCCCAATCCTCCGGAAGCGCTGCGCGACATTGTGATTGAATCCGCAATTCCGCAGGACGAACGGCTCTGGGTGCCTCAAGCTGAAAACGTCTGGTTCCGGCCCCTGTGCCTGAATGTTTCGACGGGATACTGGATGAATCTGCTGCGCGTGCGTCGGTCGGGCGTGCTGAGTCGACACCGGCATCCGGGTGCCGTACATGGGATGGTGCTGAAGGGGTGCTGGCGCTATCTTGAACATGACTGGATCGCCACGCAGGGCAGTTATGTCTTCGAGCCGCCGGGTGAAACGCACACGCTGTACGTCCCGGAAGACGTCGAGGAAATGATTACGTATTTCCAGGTGAACGGCGTGATGTACTACTGCGATCCGTATGGCAATCACATTGGCTATGAGGACGTCTTCACCAAGCTGGACATGTGCCGCAGGCACTTCGGGCAGGTGGGTCTTGGGGTCGATTACGTCGATCAGTTCGTTCGCTAGTCCGTGCTACGTCCGGCTTCCGGTTGCTGTGATTCGTCTCTTTCCGATCGGTCCAACATGACTTTTCAACCTGATCTCCTGAAAGGAAAAACTGCCGTCGTAACTGGTGGCACACAGGGCATCGGCGCCGGCATAGTGCGACAGCTGGCGGTGCTTGGCGCCCGTGTGCTGGCTGCGGGTTTGGCGCCGACGGACGGTCAGCGTCGCGAATTGGCTGGCATCGAAGTGGTCGATCTCGATGTCAGCCAGAATGACAGCGTCGTAGGTCTTTTCGCGCCATTAGCATCTCTGGATGTGCTGGTGAACTGCGCCGGCATGATCCGGCGGGGCGCGGAACACGAGCTGGACGTATTCGCGCGGGTGATCGACGTCAACCTGACTGGTACGATGCGGGCGTGTTCGGCCGCAAGGCCGCTGCTGCGGGCGAGCGGCGGTGCGATCGTCAATACCGCGTCGATGCTGAGCTTCTTTGGCGGCGGGTTGGTGCCGGCGTACAGCGCGAGCAAGGGCGGCGTGGCCCAGTTAACGAAGTCGCTGGCTATCGCGTACGCAGGGGACGGGATTCGGGTGAATGCGGTCGCGCCAGGCTGGATCGCGACGCCGCTTACCCGCGCCTTGCAGGAAGACGACAAGCGGTCGGGCGCCATCCTGGAGCGCACGCCGCTCGGGCGTTGGGGCACTCCCGAGGATGTCGCGCAGGCTGTCGCATTTCTCTGTTCGCCGGGCGCTTCGTTTATCACGGGCTGCATCGTGCCGGTCGATGGCGGTTATCTCGTCGCCTGAGAGAGGATGAGGGGCGGCAGGGCAGGTCACTATAATTGCGACGTGCATACCGTGACGGTCCGGATTTGGCAGAGGCGCTTTTTGCCGAACGAGAAGGACGTTACCCGAGGCAACCCTTTTACCTTTCCCGCTGATGTCCAAGTCCAACTTTTCTGATGCCGCTGAGGCTGCAAAGGCTTCCGGAACTGCCGCGTTTTCTAAGTTTATCGTCGTAATGCAGTTGATTGGCGACGCCGACGAGCCATTGAGCGCGACGCAACTGGCCGCACAGTGCGGATATCCGAGACCGACGGTATACCGGATTATCGGGGCCCTGCTTGCGGAGGGGCTGGTAGTCGAAAGCTTGCGCGGAGGCGCTTACCAGTTGGGTCCGAGGTTGATGTCGCTGGCCAGTCGCAGCTGGGAGCGTTCGGATCTACGCGTTGTGGCAATCGATTCCTTGCAATCACTGCGCGATGCCACGCAGGAGACCGTTCACCTGGCCGTGCGCAGCGGGACGGAGATGGTTTATATCGACAAGCTGGAAAGCCCGCATGCAGTGCGGATGGCGTCGCGCATCGGTACTCGCGTCACACTGTATTCGAGTTCGGTTGGTAAAGCGTATCTGGCCGCGCTCGATCCGACCGCGCGCGATGCGCTACTGCGCGGTGTGCGCTTCGAACGGCTTACACCCAATACGATCGTCGAACGCCATGCATTGCTTGATGAACTCGCTGCGACGCAGAAGCGTGGCTATGCAGACGATCGTGAAGAGAACGAGCCGCAGATTTTCTGCTATGGAAGTGCCATCACAGGTCCTGATGGCCAGCCGGTCGCATGCATCAGCATCAGCATTCCGCTTTTCCGGAAAAGCAAGGAGGCCCGGGAAATGTACATCGAGCCCCTGAAGGCGGCTTGCCAGGCGATCGCTGAAAAAATTGGACCCACTCCGCGCAATGCGTGATAGCCATCGGTACGATGCGTTGTCGAATTTCGCTTCATGTATGGCCGGCATCTATCGGCGTTCCATCATGCTCGCCAGCAGGCGTTACGCGATGTTCGATGACGGCGTGGGCTTCTCGCCGGTGCCATGGAAGCCGGTGATCGAGCAGGGACTGGCGCAGCATGTCGTCGCGACGATGGTGTGTCGTGGGATGCGGCTGGAAGGCAACGCGGCCCGCAACTTTAGCCCTCTATTGCTCTGGGACGGGTGTCAGCTTTTCTCGATATTCACGAGGCGAGCATTTCATGCTGCTCCAGCGATAGCGACCGGCCGCCAACCGAGTCATGCCTGCTTCGCGCGCGTTTTTGCGTTCGCAGAAACTTGGTGCGTCGCGTGTAGTGGGCACGGTGCGCACGAGCAAGCTCAATGCGGCGGCGAACACGAAGCTGCCGTATGACCGGATCGTCGATTCCAACGAATTGCCAGGAATTTTCGGCGACGAGAAATTCGACGTCGTCATCGACCCTGTCGGCGGCACCGTCCGCAGCCACAGCTTCGCGTTGATGAAGCCAGGCAGTCGACTCATCGTCGCCGGTAATGCCAGCGGTGATTGGGAACATCAGGTAAAGACCAACGACCTCTGGCTGGGCAACGCAACCGTGTCCGGGTTCAATGCCGGCGCCTAAGCGCGCAGTCGTCCCTCGGCGAGGTCGCGTTCCGCTGTCACGAGGCGCAGGGAGCTGCGTAACTCCTTGCGCTCCGACTGAAGGGCGTTGTGCTCCTCACGGATCGCGAGGAGCACTTTGAGTTCGTCGGGTCGATGGTCACGCTGATCGGCACACCGCACATCCCGACGCGAGGGATTTTTTCGATCTCGGCTCGGAACTGCCGGGCCAAAGCTACGGCGCCTTCGAGGTTCTGATCTCCGACGTTCTGAACCAAGGCTGGTGCAAAGCAGCCGCGCGCGCTTGCGAGACTGCTGGCCAGTGTTTCCAAGGGTTTCAAGGCGTCGGCGAGCGATGGCAAGGATCTGCGCAAGCTGTTAAGGCTGCAGGTCGACACGCTTGTCCGCTACGTCGAACATGATGCACACACCGCGGCTGAGGTCGATGAGGCGGGTGTGAGGAAGGCCGGGCGTCGATAGCAGGCTGTGCGGAGAGGATATCCGTCTGTCGGGCAGGAGGCGTCGTGGTCTCTCTTTCAGGCTCGACGGCTGGGGGTCTGGGGCTCGCTGCCGCGAGTCTGCGGTATCCGCCGGCCTGTGACGATGTCAGAACTCCGTGTGCAAGCCAATCCGTACAACACTCTGTGCGTCGTTGCCCGACGCGTCGCCCGGATCGTTAAGGCCGTTGATCTGTGCGTCGGCGCCCGCGTTTGCACGCTGGTAAAGCCCGAGCAGATAGACCTGCGTCCGTTTCGACAACGCATACGTCACGTTTGCAGCGACCTGATTCGCATGGTTGTTGTTCAGTACCGCATTGCCCTTCATATACATGTATGCGGCACCGCTACTCAGTGCTGGCGTAATCTGATAATGCGCTCCGATGGAGCCCTCATAGACAGACGCACCGTTCAACGAATTGTGAACCGTGGTAAAGAGCACCGCCGCAGCCCATCTGTTTTCCTGATAATGTGCACCGATGCCCCAGTTCCGAATGCTTACGTCGGGACTCCCGGCCTCCACATACTTGAGATTCGTATAGGCCGCGTTTGCGCCAAAATTCTTTTGCGCGTAGTTCAAGGCGTAACTCACGCCGTTTCCTTCTCCGGCTGATCCCGCGATACCACCGAAGCGATACATTGCACCCGCACTGAACCCGCCTGCTATCGGGGTGACATACTTCACCGAATTACTGACGACTTCACCCGCCATCCGGTCCCAGTCGAATGCGCCAGTCGGATTGTTGGGAATATCGAGTTTCTGGAAAGGCCCCGCCCGGAACGCGTACAGATGGCCCGACAGGTCGGCTGGATCGTCGCCGCCGAAGAACAGTGCGTCCGTCATAAAGTCATACTGGTTACCGAATTTGAGCGTGCCCAAATTTTCGCTTGTCAGGCCCACTGTCGACGTTCGACTAAACAAACTCTCGTTCGGCATGAAGCTGCCAGAATCCAGTTCAAACTGATCGACCAGCTCAAACGTGGCATAGGTTCCGCCACCCAAATCCTCCTTGCCGCTCAACCCCCATATATTAGGCTCGTCGATCCCGTCGTCCATCTTGACGTTGTGTTTCCCGGATTCGTTGCTCACGTACGAGATTCCGGTATCTATCAAACCCCAGAGCGTGACACTGCTTTGCGCGAAAACCGGGGAAAAACTTGCCATCCCCGCTACCAATGCCAGAACATTGATATAGCGTTTTATGCTCTTCATGATTCCGCCTCCTACTTATATATTTATCAATTAACATACTAATACTTAGTAAAACTAATTATTTTAAATGAATCATCTGTATATTTATTTCGCCTCCATCGTCCCTAAGGATGATTGGCAGAAGTCATTCTGCCAATCGTCAGATCCCTTACACCGGCTCCATCCCGAATGCCCGCTTCACTTCGCTGGTCGCCTCCGATGCCAGAAAAGAAAGAAGGTCCTGGGCGGCGTCAACTCGCCTGGAAACCGTGCAGATCGCGGCAGAAAAAACCGTGGTCAATTGGACATCTTCCGGCAGCGGACCCAGTACCACGATATCCGGGAGATTTATCAGTTCAGTCATCTGCTGAAAACCCAGCGCAACCTTGCCTTCGGCAATCAGCCGACCGACAGGCACGCCGGGCGGAGCCTGAACGAGTCGCGCGACCATTTTTTCTGCGATGCCCCAATCGGCAAACAGCTTCATCAGGTGGTCACCACTCGGGCCAGTCGAATAGCCAATCCGCGAGGCTCCCAGCACAGCTTCGCGTAGCGCAGCCGACGAGGTGATGTCCGGACGCGGCCCGTCGTTCGCCACCGCAACGGCCATCCTCGATCGCGCAACATCCGTCCGACCGGCCACGAGATGCCCAGTCTCGATCAGGCGGTCAATCGCGCCGGACGCCAGAACTGCGAAGTCGAATGCTTCACCTGTCTGTACGCGCCTGGCTGCCTCGATGCCGCCGATCGACGTCATACTTACGTGGCAGCCCAGCTCACGCTGATACCGCTCAGCCAGCTGTGCCAGCAGTTGCCGCGTCGCCATCGAGCCAATGCCGGCCACTTCAATACCGACGTACCGTTCGCCTGACATTGCCGGTATCTCGTCAGTCGATGTAACGCAGCCCGGCCTGGCGCAGTGGCTCGCGCATGTTGTACATGTCGAGTCCCAGCACACCCGAAGCAAGCCTGGCACGCTTCTCCGTCTCGTTGTGCTCACGCGCCTTGGCCTTCTCAAGCACCTGCTCCGCGACCGCCGCCGGAACGACGGCCACACCGTCCGAGTCAGCCACGATCACATCGCCGGGATGGACCAGTTCTCCCGCGCAAACGACCGGGATATTGACGGAGCCCAGCGTCGCCTTGATGGTTCCCTTCGACGAAATCGCCTTGCTCCACACCGGGAAATGCATGGCTTCGAGCACCTCGACATCACGCGCGCCAGCGTCGATGATCAAGGCATGTGCGCCACGCGCCTTGAAGCTCGTGGCCAGCAGATCGCCGAAGTATCCGTCAGTGCATTCCGCCGTCACTGCGGCTACCACCACGTCACCCGGCTGAAGCTGCTCGGCGGCCACGTGCATCATCCAGTTGTCGCCGGGATGCAGCAACACGGTCACAGCTGTGCCGGATGCACGCGCATGCGGATAGATCGGCCGTATATAAGGTTTGAGCAGTCCACTTCGGCCCATTGCTTCGTGCACGGTCGCCGAACCCAATTCGCCAAGCTGCGCGGCAACGTCCTTGTCCGCACGTTTGATATTGCGATACACCACCCCCATTTCGTACATGGTCAGAGTCCTTTGGCGTTGAGTTGCGCATCGAGGCGCGGATAGACACGGCGAGCATTGCCCTCGTAGATCCTGTCGCGATCCTCTTCCGCGATGTCGGCGGCTTCGATATAGCGTTTCGTGTCGTCGAAGTAATGTCCCGTTTCGAGATCGATACCACGCACCGCACCGATCATTTCGCTCGCAAACAGGATGTTGTCTACGGGAATCACACGCGTGAGTAGATCGATGCCGGGCTGGTGATAGACGCAGGTATCGAAGAACACGTTGTTCAGCAGATGGTCCTTCAGCAGCGGTTTTTTCAGCTCCTGCGCCAAGCCGCGGAAGCGGCCCCAGTGATAGGGCACAGCACCGCCGCCGTGCGGAATCACAAAACGCAGTGTCGGGAAGTCCTTGAACAGATCCGACGTCAGGCACTGCATGAACGCTGTCGTGTCCGCGTTCAGGTAATGCGCACCCGTCGTATGGAAGCAGCCGTTACAACTCGTGCTCACATGGATCATGGCGGGGATGTCGTACTCCACCATCTTTTCGTAGACCGGATACCAGTGGCGATCCGACAACGGCGGGCTGGTCCAATGCCCGCCCGATGGATCGGGATTCAGGTTGATCGCGACGTTGCCGTATTGCTCGACGCACTTGACCAGCTCCGGAATGCAGGTCGCCGGATCGACGCCGGGGTTCTGTGGCAGCATCGCAGCCGGCACAAAATTGTGCGGAAACAACTGGCCGACCCGATAGCAGAGTTCGTTGCAGATCGCAGCCCACGTGCTTGACACCTGGAAATCGCCAATGTGATGCGCCATGAAACTCGCACGCGGGCTGAAGATCGTGAGATCAAGGCCGCGCTCACGCATCAGCTTCAACTGGTTTAGCTCGATCGACTCGCGCAACTCATCGTCGCTGATCTGCAGCCCGGATGCCTTCGGCATCTCCGACGGGCTGTTGATGGCTGCGACCTGACGGTTGCGCCACGCCTCCAGCGCCTTGGGCGCCGTAGTGTAGTGACCGTGAATATCGATAATCATTGACTCTCCTGCTCTTGATAAGTCACCTGGGGCACGGCAGTGCCTGCCCGCCGGGTGGTGAAGATTGCTGCTGCTGCGAGTACGGCGGGCAAGGCGAGCATCGACAGAATCGCCCCGAACCTCCAGCCAAGTCCGAGCAATGCGCCACCGATCGCCGATCCGAAAATGCTGCCGAAGCGCCCCATACCGAGCATCCAGCTCACACCCGTCGCACGCGCCGCCGTCGGATAGCGGCCCGGCGCATAGGCATTGAGCCCCGTCTGCGCGCCGCTCATACAAAAACCCACGGCAAAGACCAGCCAGGTCAACACCGAGGAGAGCGCCCCCGCCCAGGCCAGCAATGCCACACACAGCGCGCCGCACAGATAGGCGATAGCAATCACGGGCGCCGGCCGCACACGATCCATGATCCAGCCGACGACGATGGCCCCGATCGTTCCACCGACCTGGAACATCGCGGTCACCTCGGCCGCGGTGCTCACAGACAGGCCTGCATCCTTGATCAGGGTCGGTAACCAGCCGGTCAGCAGATAGATGACAAGCAGGCCCATGAAATACGTCACCCACAACGCCACGGTCACCTGTCCGTATCCTTGCGAGAACAGCACGCCGATGGGCTTGCTCGTCGGCAACGGCGGTTCGTTAGAGACGAATGTCTCCTCGCCCGAGAAGGCCGTGCTGCATACCCGGTTCAGCAAGGCGCCGATGCGGGCCGGCGATGCACGGCGCACGGCCAGCAGGCGTGCCGATTCAGGCAGCAGCCATAGCTGTAGCGGAATCAACACGAGTGGCAGTGCCCCGCCGAACAGCAACACGGCACGCCAGCCATGGACTGGAATCAGCCAGGCCGCGACGAAGCCGATCAACGCGGAACCAAGATTGAAGCCCGTGAACATGATCGTGATCATCAGCGCACGCATGCGCTGCGGCGCATATTCCGAAAGCAGCGTCGTGGTGTTTGGCATCGCGGCGCCCAGACCGATACCCGTCAACAGGCGCAGCACCGCCATTTCCACCGGGGAACCCGTCTGCGATGTGAGAATCGTAAAAATCCCAAACAGGAAAACCGACGTAATCAACACCTTCTTGCGACCAAAACGGTCGGCACTGGGGCCGGCCACCAAAGCGCCAATCACCAGCCCGATTGGTGCCGCACTCATCACGAGCCCGAAGGCCGGGCGCGAAATCGTCCACTCATGAATGATCGACGGCGCCACGAACCCCATGATCGCGACATCCATACCGTCCGCTACTACAATCAGGCAGCAGAGCACCACCAACAACCACTGATAGGGCGACACCGGCCGCGCGTCGATCAGCGCCTTGATGTCAATCGCCTTGCTTCCCACCAGACTTCTCCTGTGTCTCCGGATAACATTCAATTAGTTATCCTTTTTATATGATGTCAATCCAGATTCTCATTGCGACGTAGCGGTACCAGCCCGGCTTACCGCGTGCGTCAGCCTTGATGTTTACTTAGCCTGTGCGGCGTCTGCCTTCCTGTCCCAGGCCAGCGCGTTGGTATCCTTACCCGCGACCGAATACAGTGCGCCGGGCGCGTTACGTGTGCGCTGGAAATCCTCCAGTGTCTGACCGCGCATTGCCGCATAGATATGCAGGTTCGATACGCCCGTGACGGCACCCAGTTTTTCGAGCAGGAAAAAGATGACGCCGTAGCGCAACAGGCCAGGCCAGTCGCGGCGGTGGATCAGATTACGCTCCTCGCTGCTGAGTCCGGCGGCCTCGAAACTCGTTTCCGGATCGCTCAGGAACCGCGCCCGGTGTCCGGGCTCAACCATCCTGTGCAGATAATCGTTGATCCGATAGGCCTTAACTGCCGCCCTGATCGAGAACGGGTAGGTTCCCTGCAGCTTTTCCACGCCGGCCAGTTGTTCTGCCATGCGCGCCCGGTGCCGTTCGACCACTGCAGGATTCGGTACATCGTCCGTTGCACTCTCGTAGATTGCGGTAGCGATACCCGTCATCGACGGCAGATAGTAACTACGATGCTTGCAGACGATATTCGACGGCAACGCGCCACGCATCGCGAGCCACATGATGACTTCGGCCCCCTCGAAGCCGCCGAGCGTCGCGTATTCCGCGATCGTCATTTCTGCCAGTTGCTCAGGATCGTTCTGGAACAGATCGAGGAAACGCTGATCCCATTCTGGATTGTTGAAACCGGAACGTTCGCCATGTACCTGATGTGACAGGCCGCCGGTTGCCACGATGGCAACACGCAGGTCTTCTGGATAGCTCTCGATGGCGCGGCGCAGCGCCTGACCGAGTCGATAGAAGCGGCGGGCGCTGGGAATCGGCATCTGCAGCACGCCCATTTGCAGCGGGATCAGCCTCGTCGGCCATGCGGGCTCGTGGGGGCACAGCACCGACAGCGGCGAGAAGCAGCCATGGTCGAGCGGCTTGTTTTGAAAGAACGACAGATCGAACTCGTCGGTCATCAATGACTGGCCGATATGCTCAGCGAGTTGCGGGTGACCGTCGATCGGAGGCAAGTCACGCGCGCCGCCGCCTTCGTCGGCCGGTTGCCATTGCTTCCCCACCCCGAGCGAAAACGCCGAATAGTGATCAAAGAAAAACGACGTGACGTGATCGTTGAAGATGTAGAGCAGCACATCCGGGCGCTTCTCGGCAAGCCATGCTGACAGCGGTGCGAAATTCTCGAAGATCGGTGCCCATACCGGATCGTCCTGCTTGTTCTTGTCGACGGCGAAGCCGATCGTGGGTGTGTGGGAGGCTGCAATCCCCCCGATGATGCGTGCCATGCAATGCCTCCTTTGATGCCCGGAAATCCCGCGCCACGTGATAAATGCACACGGTTTTCGTCGCTCGCGTGCCGCTGCCGGATCTGGTTCGATTTGACGATACGAATACCGTACCTTTGAGCAGTAGTTAGGGCTATCCCCTGGACATCGTGGAAAATGCTCGGGCTTGAGGATTACATGCTTGCGTCAACTGCCCGAGAGCCTGCCAGATTCCTTTGTCTGTAAGGCTTTGCGGCCAACCGAACGAAAAGGTCGGCCTCAATTCTGACCTTTTCCATTTACAATCCATATAAATAAAACAGATGGCTGGAAAAGCACGAAGCAAACCATTCCATGAAATCATAGCCATCTCTGGACACAACCGCACATGGAAACCACCGAATACCTCAGCCTCTCGAACCTCTACGCCGTTCAGCGCGTCGCGGAATCGGGTAGCGTGAGCCGCGCAGCCAAGGCCCTGTTTCGCGCACAGTCGGCTGTTACACGCGCCGTACAGGAAGTCGAAAGTGCATTGGGTGAGATGCTCTTCGAACGCAAATCGTCCGGCATGCTGCCAACGCAGGCCGGACACACCGTGCTCAAGCGCGGCGAGCGCGTCTGTGCGGAACTCAGCGAACTCGCGCGCTGGTGCTCGCTACGCCAGGGCCGGCGACATTTGCTGACCGACGCCGGGCTGCCAGCGTATCTGCTCAACACGCGACGTCTCCGGTTATTCACGATACTAGCCCACCGCCGTCATATGGCGAGTGCCGCGCATAGCCTAGGTATCACTCAGCCCGCTGTCAGCAGCGCGATCCGGATACTCGAGAACGGTGCCGGGTTTGCGCTGTTCCATCGCGATCCACGCGGCCTGCAACTGACTACCGATGGCGAGAGCTTTCTGCTGCATGTGCGCCGCGCACTTAACGAACTGCGCCATATTTCCGATGACATTGCCGCGCTGCGCGGCAGCATCCAGGGAACGGTGACCGTGGGGGCGTTGCCTCTCGGACGCACGCTGATCCTGCCCACCGCCGTTGCGCGTGTGGTCACCCGGTATCCGAAAGTCCGCGTCATCACCGACGAAAGCGCGTACGAACTGCTCGTCGCCGGCGTACGGGCCGGTGACATCGACTTCGTGCTCGGCGCGCTTCGCCCCGACGACGCGGCCACCGGCCTCTATAGCGAACGGCTCATCACCGAAGACCTGGCCATCCTGGCACGGCGCGACCATCCGCTAGCCGCCCGGCGTGAACTCGCGCTCAAGGATCTTGCCGGCATGCAATGGATTCTGCCGCGCGCTCACTCCCCATCTCGCGCGCGGCTCGATGCCCTGTTTCGCCGCAAGAGGCTCAAGCCGCCTCAGCCGACTGTCGAAACAGCCGATCTAGCCGTCATCCGCGGCCTGCTGCTGCGCACTGACATGATCGCGCTGCTGTCCCTGCAGCAGCTGCACTACGAGCGCGGCTCTGGCGCACTGACCGAACTCGATGTATCCGTTCCCGGCACGCGACGCGACATCGGACTAACGCTGCGGGCCGGCAGCCCTCCATCACCAGCAGCTCGCGAGCTCATCGACGCAATCCGGCTCGTCACCACAGAAATGACGCACAGGGAAAGCCGTGGCAGGACACCTAGTGGCTGTTCCGCTGTGTAGAGACCTCGCATACGCGAATGTTTCAACCGATGGTCAACCTCATCGGGGCAGGGATGTCGAGCGGTGCGCGCCGTTGATCCTGTCGATAGTGACGGGTCTCTGGGTCTACCGCTTCATACTGCCGTTGAAAACGATGAAGGCCCCGGTCGATTTGCATACCAGCCGTCAGGTAGCTGTCCGGACTCAACTACTGAGCTCGGAAGTTGCTCGGTGGAGCGAGGCCTCCGTCAGCGATGCCTGTTACCCAGAAACGTGCCAGAAATTCCCTGAAACGTGCATTAAGCGAGCCATCGCGTCCTTCTATACTGGACCGAACGCAGAGATGCCGGACATATCGTGTGCTTGCACTCTGCAAATAGATTCATAACACGGAGACAGTTCGATGTTGCACGCGTCACTACTCATTGAAAACCACGACCGCCAAGCATCCGATGGGGCCGTCTTTGAGCGAAGTAATCCGATTACCGGTGAGGTGTGTACGCGGGCGGCCGCCGCGACCCTCGCAGACGCGCTGGACGCCGCGAACAGCGCGGCTGCGGCGTTTACGTCGTGGTCGGCGAGCACGCCTGCTGTTCGGCGTGCGATCTTCAACCGGGCGGCCGACCTTATCATCGAATGGCGCGACCGGTTTGCCGAAGCGATGGCCGCCGAAACCGGAGCGGCTGCCAGCTGGGTCCATTTCAACTGCCGCATCGCGGCGGACATGTTGCGCGAAGCCGCGTCGATGACTACCCAGATTACGGGTGAAGTCATTCCCTCGAACCAGATCGGCACCACCTCGATGGCGGTCCGGCAGGCGGCTGGTGTTGTGCTTAGCATCGCGCCGTGGAATGCGCCGGTCATCCTGGGTATCCGCGCATTGGCGATGCCGCTTGCGTGCGGCAATACCGTGGTTTTGAAGGGCTCGGAGTTGTGTCCGATGACTCACCGTCTGCTTGGCGACGTGCTCCGCGAAGCGGGGCTTCCGGCTGGCGCGCTCAATGTCATTTTCAACGCGCCGGAAGCAGCGGCGGATGTCGTGCAGGCGCTGATCGCGCATCGGGCGGTACGGCGCATCAATTTCACCGGTTCGACGCGCATCGGCAAGCTGATTGCCGAGACCGGTGCCCGTCACCTCAAACCCTGTCTGCTCGAACTGGGCGGTAAGGCGCCGTTCGTCGTACTGGACGATGCGGATCTCGACGAAGCGGTGAAAGCGGCAGCGTTCGGCGCGTTCTTCAATCAGGGGCAGATCTGCATGTCGACGGAGCGCATCGTCGTGGACGAGACAGTTGCCAATCTCTTCGTCGACAAGCTCGGCGCAAAGGCCGCGTCGCTGAAAGCGGGATTGCCCGGGGACGAACGCTTCGCGCTGGGATCGATGATCGGTGCCGACGCCGCAGCTCGCGTGAAGGTGCTCGTCGATGACGCGGTAGCGAAGGGCGCGGTACTCGTCGCGGGCGGTAGTGTGAACGGTAGCATCATGCAGCCGACTGTCGTCGACCGGGTGACGCCGGCGATGCGTCTGTACAGCGAAGAGTCCTTTGGCCCTGTCGCCGCGATCATCCGCTTTTCCGACCTGGAGGAGGCCGTCTCTATCGCGAACGACTCGGAGTATGGCTTGTCGGCTGCCGTTTTTGGACGCGATGTCCAGCGGGCACTGGCCGTTGCGGGTCGCATCGAATCGGGCATTTGCCACATCAACGGCGCAACGGTTCACGACGAACCGCAAATGCCGTTCGGTGGAGTGAAGGCAAGTGGTTACGGCCGGTTTGGCGGTAAAGCCGCCATCAACGAGTTCACCGAACTGCGCTGGATCACGATCCAGTCTGTTCCGCAGCAATACCCGATCTGACGTAATCGCTCCAGTTGAATCATTGAGGTACCCGAGATGGTACCTCTGATCCTGATTGATAAGGATCACAAAATAAAAAACATGAAATTACTCAAAAAAATGGAGACAAACGATGACCGAATGGCATCTCGAACACGATACCGCGTATGAACGTAAGACCTTGATCCTGCTTTCACTGGGATTCGGTCTTGTCGGACTCGATCGCTGGATTATCGCGCCGCTCTTTCCCTTCATGATGCGCGATCTGCGTCTCGGCTATCAGGAACTGGGAACGCTGATCGGCGTGCTCGGACTCGCGTGGGGCGTGTGCTCGATTGTGATGGGGCGTCTCGCGGACCGTATCGGCCACAAGCGGATCCTGGTCGGCGCAATGGTCGCGTTTTCGTTGCTGTCCAGCTTTTCCGGCCTCGCCAGCGGTTTTGGATCTCTGCTGGTGATTCGGGCGGTGATGGGATTCGCTGAGGGCGCGTTTACGCCGACCAGCGTCGCGGCGGTCGGCGAGGCGTCTTACCCGACCCGGCGCGGTTTGAACCAGGGAATCCAGCTCAGCATGTTCTCGCTGATGGGACTCGGTTTCGCGCCGATTCTCGTTACGCAACTGCTACGGGTTGTGCCGTCGTGGCACTGGATCTTCGCGTTGTCGGCGATTCCGGGGCTCGTCATCGCGTGGCTCATTGTCGTTTTTCTGCGAGACACGGAGCGGACGGCTAGCGCCAGCGCGGCGGACGTCGTGGCCGCTGATCCGACGCGTTGGGCCGATCTGTTCAAGTCCCGGAACGTCGTATTGGCGATGGTCGCCGCACTATGCTCAATGGCCGGCATCTTCGTGGTCAGCGCAATGGTACCGAACTATCTGATCGACTTCCTGCATCTGGCACCGCAGGACATGGGATTTGTCATGTCGGCAATCGGTTTTGGCGGCGTATCAGGCGCGATTTTCCTGTCGGGAATTTCCGACTTCATTGGTCGGCGGCCCGTCGCCGTGAGCGCTTTCGTCGTCGCCACCGCCGCGCTCTACCTGTTTTCGATAACGGGACCTTCGCCGATACGGCTTTTCGTGTTGTTGTTCATCGTTGCTTTTTTCTCGCTCGGGGTGCTGGGTCTGCTCACCGGTCCTGTTGCCACCGAAGCCGCGCCTGATGGTTTCGTTGCATCGGCCGTGGGCCTCGTGTCGGGAGCCGGCGAGGTGTTCGGCGGCGGATTCGCGCCCGTCATCGCTGGCGCGATCGCTCAGCGGTTCGGCATTGAATCCACGCTACTGTTTGCGATGACGGGTTTGGTGACCGGCGCGCTCGTGACATTGACACTGATCGAAACTGCACCGAGGGTGCGGCGAAGTCCGTGCAGCGTACGGTCTGACGGCGAAAGTGTCGTCATTGATTGCTGCGTTCAGCCGCGAAAACAATAAACGAAGGGGACAACCATGAAGCCCTCCATCTGGCCGGCGGCGGTCGCTGCTGCGGTTTGCGTTGCCACGCTCACGCAACCGGCGCATGCAGCCGACACTGGCAGTGTGCAGCTAATTGCATGTGTCGGCCTGTGGACGCCGTTTTGAGTGCGGTAGAAACGCGAAAGATCGGGAGCGCCGCTGCTAGCCCGTCGATCCAGTCATGGCCAGTCCGCGAATGAGCGCGACGGGCCGGGACCGGTCGGTGTGTCGCGTACCTCCTTTCGGTAGCCGGCCGGCGTCAGGCCGGTTTTGCTGCGAAAGAGTTTGGTGAAATGCGTCACGGATTTGAATCCCAGGCTGTACGCGACCTGTTCGATGGTCAGGCCCGAGCGGGCGAGATGCATCTGCGCTTCATGTACCAGGCGTTCGTGCAGCAATTCACGCGGAGTTTTTTCTAGCGCTCGCGTGCAGAGGTCGTGCAGCCGGTCGGGTGAAATGCCGAGATGGCTTGCGTATTGCGCGACAGTCCAGTGCGCGCGGAAATGGAGTTCGACGAGGTACCTGAAGCGCTGCAGCAGCGACGCGCTCGCGCCTTGGCCGCGGTGGCTTAGGTCCTCGCCACCGGTCAGCCGCCAGCAATGAATCAGGATCAACGCGATATGCGCGGATAGATAATTCCACGAGCCACGCTCCGCCCGCTGTACCTCGCGCAGTGCTGCATGGAACGAGTAGCTCAGATCGTCGAGCGCTTCGCCTGATACGATGCCGTCGACTATCACGAGGCGGTCCACCAGGTATCGGAGGTGGACCGCCTCGGCATTTTTACCGATCGCTTCGCGGGCGAGTTCGCTCGATAGTGTGAGCAGCACGCACGACGCGCCGGGGCTCGCACGGAGATAGTCATTGATGCCCACGGGTATCCAAAGCAGCGCAGGTGCCTCGACTTCGTGTTCGCTATGACGGGTCGAGAGATTTGCGTGGCCACTCAGCAGTAGCACAGCGACCCGGTCAAGCCGGTCGTGTTCACGCGACAACGAATGGCGGCGTGGATGTAGCGCGGGTTCTAGCAGACGCGCGCTGGCGTTCTCATGCAACCGGCCGCGCAATGGTGCGTGTGCGTCCTTCGCGGTCATTCGAACTGCGTATCCGCGCTGAGCGTCGTTTCGACATTCATATTGCGTTGCTTTCCCTGGCCGCTGCCGTTATCTGCTTGCGCTTTGTTGATGACCTGCGCTAGCAGCTCTAAGAGGCGATGTCGACTGGTCACTCTGCGCCTCCGCGTCCGCGATCACTCGACGCAACGACTGCAACATCTTGTCACGATAAGCCTACCATCAAATTAGGGCGTCCGAGGCCGGCCTCTTGTCTGCTGAGCGTGACGGCCGGATTCTCCAGCACTTATTTTCTCGAAATCGATATCGCGCCCGTCCTGGCGTCGGTTGGACTAGCGGGCGACAACCGAGTCATGCCTGCTTCGCGCGCGTTTTTGTGTTCGCAGAGCGCGGGGCAACTGTTCCAGCAAGGCCTACAGCAATGGCTTGAAGCAGATGACGGAGGCGAGGGCCGAAGTCGAGTGCAACGTGTCCCCATTCCGGTACTTGTTCGTATAGCTGGGCGAGCGTCGGCGTCGGATGTGATACCTGCCAGAAGCCGGCGGCCAGCATGATCGTGGCCGCTAGCAGGCTCTGGATCTTTTCGACGGTCATGCTGCTGGCCTGAACCAGCGCGGCCACGATGACATCGTGGGCGGCGAACGAGTTGGCCTTGTAGCGGCGCGCGCGCTCCATGTCCACGCTCCCCTCCAGACTCAGCGTCACATGGGTTAAGAGGTCACAGAAGACCGGGAGAGAGATGATGGTGTCAGCAACGATCCCTGCAACATCCTTTGGCTCCAAGCCTGTCTGATCACCAAGCGCGGCCCTGATCGCATCGCGCCACTGGCCCCAGCCGCGCTCCGCCAGTTCGAGGAACAGTTCCTCCTTGTTGGCGTAATAGCGACGCACGCCCGTTCGGTGCAAGCCTGCGTGGTCGGTAACCGCCGCTACCGTCACGAAACGCACGCCCCCCAGTGCAAGGGCAAGGGATTCGGCTGCGTCGAGCAAATCTTCGGAACGCTGCTGTTTGTCTTCGACTGAACGGGCTCTCTCTCTCATGTCCTGATTTTAACGCATCCCGACGTGCGTTATACGAGGAGTTGTGCTATCTTTCAGTTAACGCATCATTGGGTGCGTTAAACATTGACGCAGGTTCGCACAAACCGCATCACAAAGGAATTTCCCATGAAGGCCGTTCAAGCCACCCAGTTCGGAGCCCCCACCGTCCTCGCCGTTACGGAGTTGCCTGATCCGACACCCGGTCCGGGTGAAATCGCCATCAACGTCACCCATGCCGCGGTCGGGCTTGTTGATGTCTTCTTCCGCCAGGGACTCTTCAAGGACGTACCGGGCATGGCCCAGCCGCCCTTCATTCCTGGTCTTGAAGTGGCTGGTACGGTGCGTGCTCTTGGCGAGGGCGTAAACGGGTTCGCGATCGGCGAACAGGTCGTCTCGATGTCGGCGGGTGCCGGCACCGGCGGTTATGCCTCCGTGTACATCGCTCCGGTGCGTGGCGTCGTCTCGATCGAAGGCTCCGGTATCGACCCGGCGCTCGCTGTCTCGGTCATACCCAATGCGGCGATGGCGCATGTCGCCCTGACCCAGGTTGCGCATCTGTCCGAAGGCGAGAGCGTCCTCATTCATGGGGCGCTCGGTGGCTTTTCCGCGGGATTTCCGGGTATTGCAAAACAACTTGGTGCATCGCGTGTGGTGGGTACGGTGCGCACGAGCAAGCTGAATGCCGCGGGGAACACGAAGCTGCCGTATGACCGGATCGTCGATTCCAACGAATTGCCAGGAATTCTCGGCGACGAGAAATTCGACGTCATCATCGACCCTGTCGGCGGCACTGTCCGCAGCCACAGCTTCGCGTTGATGAAGCCAGGCAGTCGACTCATCGTCGCCGGTAATGCCAGCGGTGATTGGGAACATCAGGTAAAGACCAACGACCTCTGGCTGGGCAACGCAACCGTGTCCGGGTTCAATGCCGGCGCCTACCTTCCTGCACATCCGCATGTGATCCGTCCTGCGCTTGAAGCTGCGCTGAAAGCGGTTGTTGCGGGTCTGGGCGAGGTAGCGATCGACGTGCTCCCGTTCGACAAGGCTGCTATCGCACATGAACGGATGGAAAGTCGTGCGCTCGACGGTCGCATCGTTCTTACGCCGTAGGCCGCATCTTCGTTTCAAGTGCGGAACAAATCCGAAGGGTGAGCAAATTAATGGAATTTCGGCAACTTCGCTGCTTCATGGCTGGAGATCGCAACGTTGCTGAAGTGCTGGCCTGACGCAAGATGGGCAGAGGCCGCAGTCGCGTCATTGAACAGGAAATCCTTGCCGGTTAACGCTTGTCCCGGGTTGAGATCAATACCGCGCAGGGAGACCGTTCAATCACCTCTCCGGCAGTCGATGGATTTGCCCAACGGCGTAGCCTGGACAGATGATGATGCCCCATGACAATGACATCGGCAGCCAGACGACGGGCCTGTTCGATGATGATTTCGGCCGGATGTCCCGCGTAAAGATGCTGCTCTACCTTGAGACCCTGGCCTGCAAGGTGTGCGGTTGCTTTATCCAGGGCGGATCGTGCCAGTGATGTTTCTATTTGTGCGGGAGGGTATGTTAGTCCGTCGGATGCGATGCCGCCTTCGTCACTTGAACACAGCGCGTACGATGGGTCAACGACGCATAGAAGGTGTACCGTCGCAGTACCTCGCGCTGCCACACCGCTGGCCAGATCGATGACGTGGTCGCTCTGGAGGGTGCCGTCCAGAGGGACGAGAAGGGTGTTGAACATGATAGAGGGCCTTCCTGCAGGTTGATGTCACGAATACGGGAATGCGCTTCGGGTCGGAAAATGGGTTGTGCCGCGGCGCGGAATCCCTGTGCCGCTCCCACTGTCCTATGCCGCTTTCCAAGGGTATTCCTCTGGTCGCGACGAGGTAGTTACCCTTCGTGGAGTTGACCACAAAACCGAAGGCTGTCGGTCGATATCGCGCAGGCGAAAATCGGGCACTACGCACTGCATTCGGACCGATGCAATTCGGTCATACCGGCTTCATCCAATAACGACCGCAGCATTTCCCTGAGCAGCATAGTGCGATGGGGGGCTATACGCCGCTGTTGACCACCCGGCTGGGTCAGCGTGCGGCGAGTGGGGTTTCGCCAGCGCTTTCCCAGCCACCGCCAAGCGCCTTGTATAGGCGTATCGCGCTCAGCGACACGTCCGCGTTGCTGCGTATCCATTCGAGTTGTGCCGCGAGCAGGGTTCGTTGTGCCGCGCGCACGTCGAGTTGTGTGCCGGCGCCCGCCTCGTAGCGCGACATCGCCAGCTGCCAGGCATGGCGGCTCTGCGCCACGTTTGCCACCAGGCTCGTGTGCCGCTGCTGCTCCGTCGAGAGCGACGACAGCGTGTCGTCGATCTCGTTCCAGGCACCCAACACCGTATGCTGATACGCGAGCGCGGCTTCCTGCTGCTGCGCCTCACGCAGATTCAGCTGGGCGCGCAGTTTCCCCCCTTCGAAAATCGGCAGGCTGAGCGTGGGACCGATCGCAAACTGGCGTGCAGCCCACGTGCCGACCGATGCGAACGACATCGACTGCATCCCGAAGCTGCCCGACAGCGTGACGCTCGGATAGAAATCCGCTTTGGCCACGCCGATGCTGGCCGTCGCCGCGTGCAGCAGCGCATCCGCTCGGCGGATGTCGGGGCGTCGCCGCGCGAGGACGGAGGGCACTTCGACAGGAATGGCGGCAGGCACCGGCGGCACCGGCTGCGCGGTGTCGAGTTCCTGCGCGAGCGCGCCGGGTGGCTGGGCGAGCAGCAGACCGAGTGCGTTGATCAACTGCGCGTTCTGCTGGCGCAGCGGCGGCAGCGCGGCGTCGAGCGACGACACCAGCGTCTGGGCGCTGGTCACGTCCAGGTCGGTCGCAGCGCCGTCCGCGCGACGGCGCTGCGTCAGTTCGAGCGAAAGGCGCGCCAGGTCGAGCATCTGCGTGGCGGTGTTGAGCGAGGCCTGACTCGCGCGCAGTTGCACATAGTCGGCTGCGGTTTCGGCGACGACGGCGAGGATGGTCTCGTGACGCGTTTCATCGCTCGCCTGCGCGAGCGCATCGGCCGCCTCGACCTGCCGGCGCGTGCGGCCCCACAGGTCGAGTTCCCACGACGCGTCGAAGCCGTACTGGTACAGGTTGAACGGTTCGCTCACGTCGTTGCCCTCTATGCCCGAGTTGCCGTAGCCGGTGCCATTTGCCATCTGCGAAGCGGGTGGGTTCGACACACCGAGCAGGCTCATCAGGCCGGTCGAGCTTGCGCCGGTACGCTGGTAGTTCGCGTTCGCGCCGACGGAGGGCAGCGCCTGCGCGCCGACGATCCGGCGCGCCGTGCGACTTTGCTGCAGCCGGCTGGCGGCGACCTGGATGTCGAGGTTGCCCGTGACGGCGCGCTGCTCCAGCGCATCGAGTTCAGGGTCGTTGAACTGCTTCCACCATTGCGGATCGGCGGCCTCTCCGGCAGGCAGCGCGACCGGATGGCTGGGGTTGCCGGGCTGGTCGTGCATGTCCCATGTCTGGGGAAGCTGCGGTTCGGGCTTCACGTAATCCGGGCCGACCGCGCACGCGCCGAGCAGCACGGTGGCCGCGACGGCGACGAGTGCGGACGCGTACCGACGCCGCGGTGCAGAGTGAGGGTTTTGCATGGTGGCTTACTCCTTCGGGTCCGCACGCGTGTCGATGCGCGGAATTACCGACATGCCGACGCGCAGACGGTCCATCTGCGGCTGACCGGCGTCGAGCAAGATCTTGACGGGCAGTCGCTGGACGACCTTGGTGAAGTTGCCCGTGGCGTTGTCTGGCGCGATCGGCGCGAAGGTCAACCCGGTGGCCGGCGCGATGCTGTCCACTTGGCCGCGGAACGTGGCGCCGGGCAGTCCGTCGACGGTGATGCGTGCCGGTTGCCCGGCGCGTACCTGCGCAAGCTGCGTTTCGCGGTAGTTCGCGACCACATAGATCTGCTGCAGCGGGACGATGGCGAGCAGCATCGTGCCGGCGTCGACGTATGCGCCGACGCGCACCGAGCGCTGGCCGACGACACCGTCAACGGGGGCGACGATCTTCGTGTACGACAGGTTCAGTCGCGCCTGCTCGAGCGCGTGCTGCGCACGTTCCATGGCGGCGGCGGCCTCGTTGCGCTGGGCGGCGAGTACGGTCAGTTGTTGCCGGTTGGTATCGAGTGCGGCCGAGTCGCGCTCGCGCAGTGCCGTTTGCTGGTTCAGCGTGGCGTCGTTGCGTTGCTGGTCCTCGATGGTGCCGGTGCCGTCGGCGGCCAGCCGGCGGTAACGCGCCGCGTTCTGCTGCGCGAACGACACCGACGCCTGATCGGCCGTCACGGTTGCAGTGGCCTGGCGGATCACGTCCTGCTGACGCTGCAATTGCGCATCGAGCGTGGCCTGGCGGGCCTGCGCGGCGGCGAGATCCGCTGCCGCGCCTTGCAGCGCGGTCTGGTAGTCGCGGTCGTCGATGACGGCCAGCAGGTCGCCAGCCTTGACGGACTGGTTGTCTTCGACGAGGACCTGGGCGATCTGGCCGCGCACGCGAGGCGCGACGAGAGTGTAATCGGCCGCGAGCGTCGCGTCATCGGTCGACTGTTCACTGCCCGTGGACGGCTGTGCGAAGTGGAATACGGCAAGCCCGATGAAGACGATGACGGCCAGCGCCACCGCTGCACGAAGTATGGGATTTTTCATGACGGGACTCGGTGTTAATGGGACGGCTGACGTGGCAGCGCGCCGGGGGGCCAGGCCCGGACGGGCAGGAGCAGCATCACGACGATCAGTACAAGTGCGACACCGGCGAGGATCAGGTACAGGTCGGCGATGCTCATCGTCAGCACCTGGCCGTGAATTTGCGCGCTGAATACGGCGAGCGCGCCTGAGTCCGCGGTGGACGCGATGCCTGAAAACGGTACGGCATGATGGCCAATGCTGGCCGGCGCCTGATGCAGCAGGGCGGTGCGGTTGCCGACGTTGTCGAGCAGCATGGCCGAGTGGAACCGGTCGCGATGCGCGATAACCGTTTCGACGAGTGCCGAGCCGACCACCGTGGCGAGCCCGCGGACCGTGTTGAACATCGCCGACGCAAAGGGTCCTTCGGGCGGCAGCACGGTGCTGGTTGCGCCCATCAGGATTGGTACGACTGAGAGCGGCTGGCCAAGCGCCTGCAGGGCCTGGATCAGATAAAAGTTGTTGGATGACCATGCGGACGTGAGCAGCGAACCGGCGACACAGGATGCGGCGAGCAGGACAAGCCCCGAACCGAGCACGAAGCGGCTGTCGAGACGTGCGATGTTGCATAGCGTCGCGGCGGCGGGCGCGGCAATGAGTTGCGGAATCGCGATGCACAGCGCGAGCGGCCCGATTTGCAGCGGGCGCAGGTCCCGGACGTCGGAGAGGAACTCCGCAGGCAGTGCCGAGCCGGCCATGAACAGGATCAGCAGGCCCGACAGCGTGATGAGTCCGTGGGAGAAATTGCGGCGCCCGAGAATCTGTAGCTTGAAAAGCGGAAGCCGGTGATGCCATTCGTTGACGCCGAACAGGATCAGCGCCACGGCGCTTGAGGCAAGCAGCGCGCAGATCAGCGGCGAATCGAACCAGTCGAGGCGCTCGCCCTGGGTCAGTGCGACGACCAGCACTGCGACACCGCTACAGCCGGTCACGACACCGACCCAGTTGAACTGCCGGAAGCGTTCGAGACGCAGCGGATCCTGCGGCAGTCCGTACGCGATCATCGCGGCGGCAGCCGCGCACAGCGGAATGACCTGCCAGTACACGTAGCGCCAGCCGACCAGGTCGGTCCACAGGCCGGCGAGCGGCATCGCGAGGTTCGGCCCGAAGGTCGCGGTCAGGGCATAGGCGCTGAGCCCGTAGAGTCTCACCGGCGGCGGCAGGAAGCGCAGCGCGACGGTCATCAGCAGCGGCGGCAGCATGCCGCCGAGCAGCCCCTGCACGATGCGCATCGCGATCAGTGCCGGATAGGTGTGGACGAGCGGAAACACGCTGCCCGCGAGCGCGAACAGCAGCACGACCGCGATCGCGAAGCGCCGGATCGAGAGAGTGACGGCGAACCAGGCGGACAGCATCATCGCCGAGACCTCGGCAGCTTCATACGCGCTGCTGAACCAGCTGCCGGCATCGTGATCGATACCGAGCACACCGCGCACGTCGACGAGGGCGATGTCGGTCACGCGGTCATTCAGCCCGGAGGTAAGCGCGGCGATCAGCACGCCGACAAGACCCATTGCCAGTCGGGCGGAGAACGGTTGCGCGGCAGGAGGCGGTGGCGCGAGCGGTGATGGGGTGGTCGTAGTCATCGGTGGCATGTCGGACGTGAACCGTTATGTGGTTCAATGTTCCGTATTGCGGTACAAAACTCGATTTTGGTGAATTCTACTATGCGATTCAATGTATTGCATAGTGGTTATGGCGTGGTATTATCGAGTCACACTTCTAATGCGGTGTGGGGGCGGCAGTGATGGATGATGATCTGGCAGGCGAGCGCGGGCAGGGCATTCAGGTCATCGCGCGCGCGGCACGCGTGCTTGACGTGCTGGGTGGGCGTCCGGAGGGTATGAGCCTCGGTGGGATCGCGAAGGCGGTCGATCTGCCGCGTTCCACGGTCCAGCGCATCGTGAAGGCGCTGGCCGATGAGGAACTCGTGCGCACCGGGCGCGCCGACGGGGTGCGGCTCGGGCCGGCCTTTCTGCGGCTGGTCGGCAAGTTGCACACCGATGTGGTTGCCGTGGCGGCACCGCATTTGCAGTCGCTGAGCGACGATATTGGCGAAACGGTGACGCTTGGCCGGATCAGCAGCCACGAACTGGCGTTCATTCACGTTGTGGTTGCCGAGCGAGAGTTGCGGGTGGTGTCTCGCGTGGGGGCAAATTTGCCGCTGGCGACCACGGCGGGAGGCCGGGCGCTCCTGGCGCTTGGCTCGGACGAGGAGGCGCTGGCGCTGCTTCAATTGCCCGACGCCGGAGGGGCGAACGGCAACGAACTGCTGAAAGAATTGAAGCGTGTCAGGCGAACGGGATATGCAGTGGACGATAACGAAACGACGCCCGGCATTGTGTCCCTTGCAGTCGGCGTTGACACGATTCTCGGACGCTTTGCAATATCGATTCCGGCTCCGGCAGTCCGTGTTGCATCGGTCGGACGACCACGGATTGTGGAGCAGCTGCTGGCGTGCCGGGATGTCCTGCTGGGTGAGATCGGACGGAGTCGCCCTGATGAGTGAAACACGATGGGCATGGGGAAACGGAATGCGACTCCTGCAGTGATGCTTTGCACGCCGGCGGGTGTGGTAACACGGTGTCTCTGGGTTGTTCGCCGAATTCCCCGATCACAAATGCACTGGGCGCCTAAAACCGGCGCTAGCCTATCCTGCAATAGATCAGAAACGAGTTGTTCATGCAGGTAGTGGGGCTAGTCGCGGGGCTTGCGGGTGATACCGAGTGGCTCGGGCAGGTCGATCGTCGACCGGAGTGACTTGGTGTCAAACAAGGCGATGGCGGGCGATCTGCCAGGCTGGGCTTTTACCGGCCCTGCTGTGCCTCCGTGGGAGGCGTCGTGCATAAGGAAAGGCGGGATTCGGTTGTGTCGACACAACGCGCGCAGTGACCAGGAGCGGTTGCCGTTGGAGGCTATCCCGTTGGCCTTGTGTCAAACAAAGCAGGCCTGTAATAGACCAGAACCGAGTTGCTTATTCAGGTGGTGGGACCGGGCGAGGGGCTCACGGGGGATACCGAGTGGTCCCCGGCACGTCGATGGTTGACCGGGCTGGTTTGTGTCAAAACAAAGTGACTGCGGCCGATCTGGCAAGCGTGGTCCGGCCCTGCTGTGCGACGTGAGAGGCGGTGCGCGGACGTAAACCGGCGAAGCGGTTGTCTCGACACAACGCGCGGTGACCATGAGCGTTTGCCGCCGGAGACTATCGCATTGGCCTTGTGTCAAAACAAAGACGGGTGCGTGGATGTCGCTTGGGGGTCACTTGTGTGAAAACAAGGAACGGCGTGCCGGGCCGCATGCGACGGGGCAGGCGGCGTCTTCACAAGCCGGATGATGCGCGGCATGCGAGAGTACCCATGGATACAGCGCCGGTGCCGTTGCAGCACGGGGGCGATATCGTGAGCGACAAGGGGCCAGCGCAAAGGCGGATCGTCACGCATGGGGTTGTTGTGTCAAACAAAGATAGGGTCCCTGGGCCGCTGCCCGGTCCGTTTGTGTCAAAACAAGGGACGGCGTTGCCGCGTTCGCGTGCGACGTGTCCGTCTACGCACGCAGATACATGAGCCATGTGAAGGAGGTCATAAGGGAAAAACGGCACCGGCGACGTTCCGGCACAGATCGCATGGTGACCGTGACGGGCGGGGGCGAATCGCGGATCATCGCGCCTCGCTTTGTGTCAAAACAAGGGAGCGAATGCCGGGCCGATTGTATTAAAACAAAGGTTGTCGGTGCGGGTTGGCACACGCTGCTTCACGCGTCGCATGCGGGTTGCGGCGGCATGGGCGGTTGGGATGTGCGATGTCGTGCGAGCGGGAATGCGGCGGGTCGATTATTTCAACACAACCCGCATGACGATGGGCAACGGTATCGAAAAATTGCCGGTTGCGCCGCACCGGATTGTGTCAAACTGTAGTGGTCAAGTTATTTCGGACAGGCCGATAGGTTCTTTCACTGTCGGTTTCGCCTCGTAGGCGACGGGCGACAGATAGCCCAAAGTCGAATGTAAGCGTACAGCGTTGTAGAAACCGACGATGTACTGGTTGATGTCGCGCCGTGCCTCGTCGTGGTTGGCGTATCGACGCTGCCACACGCGCTCCATTTTCAGGTTCAGGAAGAACCGCTCCATCACCGAATTGACGCTCCTATGTCAAGCAGCAGCCGTCGAATCGGCGAGATCGGCGAGGATGAGCGGGTACAGCTCCCTCACGATATAGCGCTTCAGGCAGCGGTGAATTTCCTTGTTGGACATACCCTCCTTCGTCCGGCGCTCGACGTAAGCCCGGGTCCGGGGATCGCTTCTCATGCGGACCATCGCGATGGTCCACAAGGCATTGTTTGCGGACCGGTCGCCGCCCCTGTTCAAACGATGCCGGACCGTCTTGCCGGACGACGCCTGCAACGGACTTGTGCCGCAGAGTGCAGCCAGCGCAGCTTCGTTTTTCAGGCGTTCGGGATTGTCTCCCGCCACAGCAACCAATACCGCAGCGGTCTGAGGGCCGACGCCGAATCTTTCGCGAACCCGCCTAGCATGCTGACTGGTGAGGCTGTCAAGCATGGCATCGAGTGCTTTGAGCTCTTCTGCGAGCGTCAGCCAACGCTTCGCCAGCAAACGCAGTGTGGTCGTGAGCGTTTGCAACATTGGCGTCTTGCCCAACGAGCGAAGACGGGCGCAACCCTCAACGCATTCCGCCGTCTTCGCTTTCAGAAGACGCTCACGGATTTCCTGGGGAGCGCTCACGAGCAAAGCCCGTAATTGATTGATAGCCTGCGTCTTTGCCTTGACTGCACTGCGCCTGGCAACGGAGACAGCGCGCATCGCCTCGGCGGCGCCAGACTGTTCCTTAGGAATAGCAGTGGCCCTTCCGGCAAGGACCGCACGTGCGGCGTTTTCGGCGTCAGTGGGATCGGACTTCCCTTTGGATCGGCGCATCGCGCGATCGGGACGATTGACTTCAAGCACCTCGATCCCATGATCGCGCAGCACGCGAGCCAAACCCGCTCCGTAGGTGCCGGTCCCTTCAACCCCGGCGCGGCGTAACGGGCCGAACGAATTCGCCCATGTCAGCAGGTCGAGATATCCTGCCGTGTTGGTTGTTACCGATAGAGTTCCGAGAAGCCTGCCCGTGTCGCTGATTACAGCCCCGACATGCGTATCCAGGTGCGTGTCAACGCCCAGAATCAGTTCGTTTTGTTCCATGCGTATATCCGTTGTAGTGGGCGCATCGCCAACCCCACTCGCAGGACAGGACACTCACGGTGCAGTACAAAGCTCCTATCAGGTCACAGACGGTGAGCCCGGCAACGCTCGGGGAACGCCGGAACCGATCGACAGGTCAATGCCAAGGCAGCTCGGCCAATCCCAGCACGGGTCAGATCGGTACGACGTTCAGAAGCGATCTTAGACTGAGTGTCCTCCTATCGACCTGTCCGAGGAAATTAGACCATCACAGCGCAGCACCGGATTGTGTCAAACAAAGCCGCCGCAAGGCCAACGGTCGGGAGGGCAGTTTTGTGTCAAAACAAAGGAACCTGACTGCAGGATCAGGCTGCGAGGTCGGCTGTTCCATAGTCGAGGTCGGCACCGGGAGGTCATGCGTTGGTTACCTGTGCAACGAGGGCGGGGTGATTGGGGGTAGGCCCTGGAACCGGATGCGGCGGGCTGTGGCCGGGGTCAGAATTTCTGAACGGTCCCGGCGTGCCCTGCCGGGACCGATACTGCTGTCAGTGCCGTTACTGCTTTGTCTCGATGATCCACCATACCGAGCGAGTTAGTTGCTGCCCGCTGATCGGATGGATATCGCTCAGGTCGGCGACTGCCGTCCAGCCGCGAGGCGGACGATATCCGCGCACGTCACCGTCGCCATGCCAGCGCCATGCGCGGACCGTGCCGGGTGCATAGGTCGCCGCCCTGCGCGGGCGGCGCTGTATGGCTCCTGCGGTCACGCTCGGGCTACCGGCTTGCCAGAGGCTATGGCGGCGGTCGGGAACGGCCATGCGGGTTCTGCGCCGTTTGGCGTCGTTCCCGGTGCGGCGGCGCTGGTATCGTCGCCATCGGCACCGCGCCCCGTTGCATCGCCGTTGAGCGTCGCTGCCTCTGCGGTGGCGTGACTGCCGTCCGGCTCGCTGTCCGTGCCGCTTGCGCCCGCGCCGGTGTCGTCATCCTCGGGCGATTCGTTCTGCGTGTCGCCTTCGTCGCTTTCGTCGCCATCGTCGTCATCGGGATCGTAGTGATTGATGACGGGCGGAGCCTGAGAGGTGAGGATTTCCGGGACCCATTTCACCTTTGCGAGACGCAGTTCGGCTGCGGCTGCGGCGTCGCCTTTTTTCATCTTCTCAAGATCGGCGGCGGCCTTGGGCGAGACGGCGCTGGCGACCACGTCGATGATGCGGGCCTTGCTGACGTGGTCGAAGTACGACGCGCGCGTCGGGGTCCAGTAGCGCGTCATGTCCAGTTCCAGTACCTGAGTCAGGGCATTGACCGTGTGCGGTGCCCCGGTGCCGGTAATGCCGTCGATCAGGGAAGCCGTGCAGAACGCCAGCAGGTCCAGCAGGGTCGTGCCGGGGTCCTGATCGATGAGCCACGGCAGCAGGTCGGCGCGTCGCGCGGGCAGGGTGGCGGTCCACTGCTGGCGCTGTGCGTCAATAGCTGTCCATGCGACGCTGGCGGGCATGTCGTCGGCGGCTTTCAGCAGCTTGTCGTGGCTGCTGGTCGCGTTCAGTTCGAGGTAGGACGCGTCCCACCCTGAACGATAGCGCTCGGCAAAGGCAACCGGCACGAGCCGGTGCAGCAGGACAGCGAGCGCCATGGACGGGCGTTTGGTGAGTTCAGCCTGTACAGCGGCGGTGCGGTGCGCGGTGAGGCGCTGGCAGAGCGCCGCGCTGTGGACGGGCCTTTCTTTCGGGGCGGCCTTTCCGCTGCCGGTGGATGTGTCGCTCATGTCCGTGTCGGCCAGACCGGTGACGACTGCGCCGTCACTTTCGAGCAGGGCGAGGTCGTCCAGCTTCACGAGTCCACGGTCGATCATCAGTTCGCCATTCGGCCCGACCGTGACGAATGCCCCCGCCTGCGCGATCTGTGCGGCGTCCCACACCTGCGCGCGCTGCGCGAATGTCCCGATTGCCCGTTCCATCGCGTCCATCGCTGCTTCGAGGTTTTCGGCTTCCTCGTACGCGTTCTCGTCGCCTTCCTCAAGGGCGTCGAACTTCGCGACGAATTCGTCGTGCTGTGCTTTCAGCGCGTCAAGCTCGCGCTGCTCGTCGTCCGTATAGGGCCGGTGTACCGGCTGAAGCCTGCCGAAGCTGTTCATTTCGCTGTGATCGCGCTCGATGCGAGTTTCGACCCAGCCGAACCCTTCCGCACGCACCGCTTCTGCGGCGGCTTCGAGTTTTTCGCCAACGAGCCGTTGCAGCAGGTCGGCATCCGCGACATACCCCGCGTTCTGTTCATCGCTGAACAGATCGCGCCTCACGTAGCCGCCAGCTGCCTCATAGGCGTCGAGGCCGACGAACTTCACCAGACGGCTGCGGCTTGCGTCGATTTCGGCTCGGGTGATGGCTTGTCGCAGATAATGCGCCGCGCGTTGATAGTCATTGGGCGCGTCGAACCAGAGCCGTTCCTGCGTTTCCTGGTCATCCACGAGGGCGAGTGCGGCAAGCTGGTCAATGCTGATGGCGTCCTCGCGCAGGAGGGCGAGCAGCTTCGGGGAGACGTGCGCGAGTTTCAGGCGGCGTTTCACGGTGAGCGGCGAGACGTCGAACAAAGCGGCGATATAACCGATACTGCGCCGCTCGTCGGTCAGGCGTTTGAAGGCAAGCACGGTATCGAAAACGTCGAGATTTTCCCGCTGGCTGTTTTCGATCAGGCTCGCGGCGAATGCGTCGGCTTCGCTGACGATCCGTACGGGCACCGGATAGTCGGCGGGAATGCGGCCATCCCTGTGCAGCAGGTCGAGGGCGGCGAGTCGCCGCTGACCGGCGCACACGCCGAGCTTGGGCTGTTTGCTGCGGGAACCCTTGATGAAATGGACCACAAGGTTTTGCAGCAGTCCTTTTGCCGCGATGTTATCCGCCAGTCCGGCGATTCCCGAAAGGGGTTTGGTGCGGACATTGAGCGGTGAGAGACGAAGGCGCGAATACGGGACGTGTTCGACCGGCTGCTCCTTGCCGAAATCGGTTTCCAATACGGCGGTGGCTTCGCTGGTGCGGGCGTCGGTATCGGTTGCGCCCGATAGTTCAGGGGTTGATGCGATGACTTGCGATTGCATGACAGACTCCAAAAGAGAAAAGAAAGGTCCCGGGTCCGGTTTGTTGCGAAACATCATGAGTCCCGAATCCGGGTAGGAGTCCTCATGATGGGATGCGCGGTGAGGGCCGGAACGGACCGGCCCTGACGGTCTTACGCCTTCATCGTTCGCATCGCCTCCGCGAGCATCCAGAGGGCGCGGTTCAGTTTCACGTTCTGGTCGATGCCGGTCACCGGGCGCGTGGACATGGAGCGCCCGCTGCGGGAGCGCCCATGCAGGCCGCCCTTGGTCAAGTTCTCTTGCACTTTGTTAAAAACCGTCCAAAGGTCGTCGCGGCGATCCTCGAAACGGCGTGGGGCGAGCAACTGGCTTTCGGTGATCGGGGCAGGGGCCTCGGCGTCAGTCGGGTCATAGCGCAGCGCAAGCGCGGAGCGGGCAAAGGCGTGCTGTTCGTCGCGATCGAGCGTGAGGGCGCGCATGCCGTCCTTCTGCTCGCGGATCAGGTCGAATCCGTCGAGTACGTCGAAAGCACCGTTGATCACGTTCTGCACCACGTTGCCTTTGTGATGCACACGGATATCGCGCACGGTGTCCCCGGCGACCATGCCGTTGTGGCAAACAAATCTGAAGGCACCAGCCAGTAATTGAAAACTGCTCGAGCCGTCGTGCGAATTGAGGAGGATGATTTCGTTGACGTCCTCACCCGTGATTTCAGTGGCGGGGCGAAGGCGCAGCATGTGTTTCGTGTGATCGCGCTTGTCCAGGTCGCGCACGCGCGTCTGGCACACCATGAAGGGCTGGAAGCCTTCATTGCGCAAACCCCTAAGTACGTCGATGGTCGGAATGTAGGTGTAGCGCTCCGAACGGCTTTGGTGCTTGCCATCGGCAAAGATGGACGGGGCGACGCGGTGGATCTGGTCGTCCGACAAAGGGGAGTCGGAGCGGAGCATCGGGGAGCCGGAACGGAAAGAGGAAGCGAGTTGCATGTCAGTCTCCAGAAAGAGAACCATCAAAAAGGGTTGATCGGTGTTGCGCTGACCGGGCTCCAAGATTCGCCCCCGCCGTAGGGGTTGGTTTCATCCTGGTCGAAGCCAGGGGTTGGCTTTGCTGCCGCCAGTCTCCTGAGTTCGCGCCCGTGCGACTCAAGGAGCCGGCGCCGGGTGGGTGTCAAGGAAAGAAGTGAGGGGTTGGTGCGGGACGCAGCGAAGCGGAGGACTCGGCCCCGAACGCCTTGACACCCACCCGGCGTCGGCTACTGTCGCGGGTTAGGGCGGGAACGGTGGAGACTGGTGGATGCGAAGCACTTCGCTGTTCGAGCAGGATGAAACGCCGCGCGGCGAGCGCGAATGTGGAGGCCGCTCGCGGCCTTCACCTGACTGGGCCTTCAAGGGTTTGAGGGGTTAAGGTGTTGCGCAAGGGATTGAAGCCCGGGAGGGTCGAGACGCGTACGCGGCTCGATGCGCAAGCACGAAAGCCCGGTCACGGAGCGCTTGCGGAGGGATGCGCCCATGCCGTTGACGTCAAGCATGACGGAGCAGACAGCAGGTCCTGGTACCAGCGTTGCAGATGGTCGTTGCTGCTGTGACAGGAGCACTGGCGACGCGGCCACTGCCACGGGATGCGGGGCACGCAAGGCGCCCTCACGGAAAACCGGCACTGATATGCCAGGACCAAGGAGCGCAAGCCGCAAGCATCGTATTCCGAGGAGTACCAGGACCGGGCCCCCGGGACGCTGCAGGCTGGCGAGTTGCGCGAAACGTCATATCCCCGCCTGCGTGATCGTGGCCTGCTGGTGCAAAAGAACTGTACCCGATCGTTTAAAAAATTAGGATTACAGAATAATTGGTGCGAAGCAGTCTTGGAGTCTGTGCCCGCCCATGGGCGCATCGAGGATCTCGTGCGCGACGCAGTCCGGCGCACCTCAAGGACGAGTGCGTGTGGACAAGTGTGTGTTGCGGCAGGCCCCACACCCTGATAAGGTCACGGCGGATCCAGGCGCGAGCCCGATGCAGGCAGCGCATAGTCCTTGTCGACCACGCCCCGCTCACTACCCGGATTAACGAGGCTCGCCCGCACCCAGGTGGTTTTATCCCGGAGCCGCCGGATATGGCCCCGGCGCAGATGGGCACGGGGACTGGCATGCATTCCGCCGGCCGGGTGAGCGGCCGGCGCCTCGACCTTTAGCTGCAGCACCTTGTAAGTGTAGAACGGTGTCTGGTTTCTCGCCGTGCGAACTGCATTGCTGGCCCTGCCGGGCGGCACATCGACGGTCTGGACATTTGTGCAGTTCAGGACGGTGCAGGCCTGGACCACCATGCCGACTTCGTCATGCGCGTCGACGATCACCTGCGACAACGCCAGCGCTTGGTCCCCGTTGAATCTGGCAACGGTCTCGGCGAACAGATCCGGAATTAACGCGAACGGTTCGGCCCGGAACCGGTAGCCCTTGCCCTTCAAGCGGCCGGCGCTACGCAAGGCCTGGTGCGCGAGTGTCGTGGCCGGCGTGTCCGCCAAATGCCCGTCAACCCTGCTGTCATGGGGAACGAAGAGTCCTCCCACCCCGGGAGACCAGCTCCTGAGGGCATCGAGGTAATACACGGGGAAGATGAATACCCCGCCTTCCGGGAACATCTGGCGGTATTGGGTGTTCAGCCCGGCAAAGGGTTCGATATCGTCAGAACGCTCCCAGCAGAGTGCGATCCGTCTGCTCGAGCGGGACTGAGGGGCACCGTTCAGCCATGGGTCGACCGGCCGGTGCAGCTCCCACGGCGCTTCAAATATGGTGACCGGGTAGGGCAGGCGCAGCAGCTCCAGGTGTGCCTCGCCGATGGATTTTTCGTCAATCAGCTCGGCGCAGTTGGGAAGGAGAAACTTCACGCCCCGTCGCATCAGGTCGACAAGGCTCTCGATCTGCCGGGCGCTTTGCGGCCGCGCTGCTTTCCACTGTTTCCCGAGGAACAGCAGGTCATCAATCGCAAAGGACGTGTAGTGGGTGATCTCGATCGGTTTGTCCATGTCCGGCCTTCCGCGGTTGCCTCATATGTCTGACGATATGATAGTTCTGAACCGGTAGTCGTGCGCAGGCGGGCGTTTGCCGTTACCAACGGATGCCGAACTTGCAGTCTGGGCATGGATCGTCCGAATGTCGGTTGGGTCCGGTGCGAAACGTCAGCCAATGCGTTCACAAGCGGCCCTTGCGGTATCGGGCCGGGACTCGGGACGAATAGCGACGGATGTGAAGCGAGGCTCGGTACGGTTCTGTCGGCGATCATTTGTTGCTACAGTAGGGATTTCTGGCGCGTGTCGGCTCGCCGGCCCGAACGGCCAGCCACAGTGTGTCCGTGACGGGCCAGCCGATGTGTCCTCTTCGACCGGCTGCCGCCGCGGGAAGACCGTACCCATCCTTGCTGCCCTGAAATTCATGGTTCGTACGCACCGCTTCGCCACAAATGCGCGCAGAAAGCCGCTCACAAGGGAGATGCTGTTACCCCTGCCGGTGGCCAGGGTCCGGGCAATAGCGCTTGAGAATCATCTCGCCCTGGCCACCCTGCGTAGTGGCCACGGCAGTAGCCAGCAGATGCTCTGCCTGTTGAAGGTGGTATATCTCGCGTATTTTCTGCGTGATAAGGAATCACAAGGCAGCGAGATCGAGCTGTTCCGTGCAGCCGAAATAGCGCTTCAGCAGAGCATCAGCTGTGCGGAGAACGGCAGGGAGTGGTCGCTCTCTGATGTTGGCCTGAAGGCGCTGGAGTCGATCCTGGCGATCCATGACCAGCAACTCGGGACGGTGGCGGCATATGTGTATGAGGCGGCCTGGGAGCGGCTTCAGCGCTTCGTGCAGAGCGACGCGAGATCGCCGATACAGGCTGCCGCGACCGGTCAGCCTGCATCGGGAGAGAACGGATAGCAGGGTCCCCGGTTGATGTTCCTGACCCATGCGGCATCGCATGAATAGCGCGTTCTGTGCGTCCGCTGGGCATTGACGTATACCGCTTGAAGAGGTGGACGAATTCTTTTATAACGGCGGTCGTAGTCTGGACGTGGTTGTGATGTGCAACAACGAATGAAGGAGAACAGGGATGAACAAGCAGGAATTGATTGAGGCGGTAGCCACCTCGACAGGCGCGAGCAAGTCTAAGGCTGGCGAGACGATTGACGCATTGATCGACACGATTAGCGGCGCCGTCGCAGACGGTGCGGACGTGCAACTGACCGGGTTCGGCTCATTCACGCAAGGCAAACGTGCCGCACGTGTCGGACGTAACCCGCGAACGGGCGAGGAGATTCGTATCCCGGCCGCGAAAACGGTGAAGTTTACGGCCGGTAAAGCATTCAAGGACGCGGTGAACGGTCACCGGAAGTGACGAAAATAAAGGGCCGCCGCGGGTTAAACGAATCTCGAACATCTGTCGCGGATACGTGCGCCTGCGGACAGGAGCCAGGATATGCGACTGGCGCTCGGTCATGCGCTAGTCCCTGATCCTCGGAATGACCGGGCGACGCGAGTGTTGCAAGGCGTCATCCGCTGTTTGAGCGATCGACCTTTGGGCGACAGCAGGGATGATTCGACACGCATCAAGTCCAGGATCCCTGCTATGCGGCTTTATCTAGCCGCTCAGAAATGAGTCGAAAAGATACTGCGCAAACGCCGTTTTAAACTGTCGACGTTCGATGAGCTGAACGACCCGTTCGAGCTTTTCGACGCGTCCATTGGATTGGAGAGAGGCGGGCCGGGCAACCCTTCAGGATTGTCCAGGAACACTGGACCAGGACGTACCCCGGACGTGTAATGGCGTCACTTGCTATGGTGCATAGGATCGCCAGGCGGCATGTTGACGTTTTCCACCTGCGATATCTGTGCATCGGACTGCGGTTCATCCAATGGTTGCGCTTTGATCCGCTCTACATAACCCCAGAACGGTTCGCCGGCAGCAGTCGTGCATGTTAGTCGGTAAAATATTTCGCGGTGGTCAAAGCCACTGAGCATTTCTTTGACGACATACGTGTCACCTTCGGCGAGGGACCCTATCACCTTGCTATCCCGTGCCGGGCGTTCGAACAGGGATTGCCCGACATAAGCTGCCGGGGTTTCATAAGGATTGCTTTCGTTTGCGGTACGTGCGGCCCGGATGTGCTCATGCTTTCTGCGGATTGCCTCGATGGTCAGGTCTAGGCATCCGGACGCATTCTCACGGTTTGCACTGTTTGCCGCGTATGCGGCCGGAAGCCGAATATACCAGGCCCCATCTACTTCCAACCGGATAACCTGGGGAGTCAGGCGGCGGATGTTGTTGAGGGTTTGTGTGTTGATTCCCCACTCCATCGCATCTATTCGCCAGGTCTCGTGATTGATTTGGACGTAATCGAAAGGAGTTTTTACGTTGTCACGAATCCATTCGGCGTTGCGGGTCCAGTAATGCGCTTTCCAGCCAGAGCCCAACATGGCGAGACCTATAAGGCCGCCGGACATAGGCTCGTTAGCTGATCTATGTCGGTAGGGGTAAATACAGTATTCGTGCTCGAACTCCAGAAAGAATGCTTTGCGCGCAGCGATCAATGCTCGCGCATACTCGCCATCGGCCAAGGCAGACGCCGCGTCATCCAGGAAAGGCCGGGATACCGTGTTGCCGATGAGTTCGGTGAGGAAGATCTCTCTCAGCGGCTTGCCGACAGCTGAATTCAACACTGCGTCCATGGCGACCTTGGCCGCATTCAAATGACTCTGGACCGTCAGGGGTTCCATCACCTGACCGTAATGCTTCGCGGTCACCCTCAGCTTGTTCATAGCCTTGAGGGTGCCGGATTTTGGCACCTTGATCCCTAGCTGACCGATCGCCGAAATCATCTCGTCGAAAGTGAGCTTTTCGATTGCGCGTTCTTCGTCCAACTGTTTCTCGATCAGGACGGCGAGAAAAACCAGTTCAACAGCATCCTGAAGGACGATCAGTGCTGCGGTTGCCAGATAACGGTCGCCAAGCCCGGCTTGCCGCTCCGCTTGCTCGAGCAGCGCGCGCGCTGTGATGAGAGTCTGAAGCGTGGCTTCTTTCATGACGGGCTTTAGTGGTCCGAAGATACGCAGGATGCCACAGGCGCAACGCGAATGGCGGCATAGAACGCATTGAAGATGTCACCGTTGCAACTATAAATGGTTGTCAACTTGGTACATCGTAGCACCCCGATCGCGTGGCGAGCCATACTGAGTACGCATTCGCCCGATGCCAAATAGAATTGTCACTTCGCATCCTAAGATGCGACCTACGACGCTCGGCAACCGACAGTGACCGAGGAACGCCGCTGGCCGATATATGTCCGAACGCATCGGGCAGCACGCGGCCACGAAGCGTCGTTCACCGTATCGTGACGGAAGGCCGAAGTTCAGTCGCTACCGGCCGTTCGACAACTTCGCGCTTACGTGGAGCTTGCCTCCTCGCGCTTTATGCGGAGGTGCGACGATGCGTTCGCAAACCATCGGGCCGCGGACTCTGCCCGGGCGTTGGACCGGGCAAAGTAGGGTGTTCATATTCTGCGACCCAAGGCATCTTTATCCGTAAGGAGCGCGTTCCTGAAAGTCTCTTCAAACCTCTATGTGCGTCCGCTTGCAGGTTGCGGTGCCTTGAGCACCGATTGATGCAACTCCACTTCACAATTTCGATAGACCAAAGTCTTGGGCGATTGTGACCGCCGACGCGAGCGCTCATTCCAATCCCCACTCCGTGAATCGTGGAAAGCAGAGCTGTTGTGAAATCCGTCGCAGTTGAGATCAGCGCGCAGCTTTTGATGCGCTTTCGATGATAGCGACCAGCCACCGAGAGTGGTCGGCCAGTCAAACCGAAAATTTTTTTGGTTCTGAACGCTACAGCATCACCTGTGACGCCAGGGCGGTGTGCTGCATATTCGTCTCCAACAGCCGCCGGGTATCCCGAATACGCCTAGCGGCTAATCCGGTTGAGCGACTGAGCAAATAACATTGCCGGAAAAGTATGTCAAACCGCTTCCAGCTTGAGGGGCGGCATACCTTAGTCGAACGCGCAAACGCGACGATAAATCAGGAGACAACGATGTCCTCACATCCCGCAATGTCGGTGGATGCTAATCGCACCCCCGCGGATGCTACATTCCGAAAAGCCGCGTGGCGATTCATGCCCCTTTTGTTCGTTTGTTACGTGGTCGCCTACCTCGACCGCGTGAATGTTGGGTTCGCTAAGCTATCCAGTCCATGCCGGCCAGCAGGACTGCGGATAAAACAAACGTCATATGGACAGCGATGCCCCACATGATCGTCTGAAGGCCAACTTTTTCGATAGACAGGAAGCTCCGCAATACTTCGATCGCCGATATCGCCACGATCGACGCCATCAGTTTCAGCTTGATATCGGAAAAGCCGACGTGGCCGATCCACTCGGGCGTGTCTTCATGCCCCCCCGAGTTCCAGTCTGGATACAAAATTCTGGTAGCTGCCGAATATGATCATCAGTAGCAGGTTGGCCATCAGGGAGAGGTCGAAGAGCGACAACACGCCGAGGATGACATCCTCCACATCGCTGTCGAGCAGCGTCGCAGCCAGGTGCCAGAACTCCTAGCAGAACTTGACCAGCAGCATGACCATTCCGAGCGCCAGGCCCGCATAGATCGGCGCCAACACCCATCGGCTCGCGAAGAGTCCATGTTCAAACAGCCTCTCCGCCGCATTCGACGCGTGCCCTTCCGTTTTTTCCGTTGGTCGCATAGCTTCCTTTTTACTTCTCCAATCCATCGTATCGGGACGCCGAGTCTTGCCGACCCGTTCGCGTGCGAATCACGCGCCAGCCAGCGGAGTTCTGCGCTTCACCGGGATCCGTATTTTACGCATACGCCACCCAGCGTCTCGATGTGCGCTGGCATTCGATTTACTGATGCGCGCCCGATATGAAGCCGGTCCAGAAAAACTGGAAGCTCACGTTTCGTAACATCGGGAATGGAGGCATGGATGAATCGGAATCCAGCAGCGGTCTGTACAAAGGATCGCCGGGACGACGCGCTCAAGCTGGCGAGACTGAAGGTGCCCATCGTCTCCCGCGCATTCTGATAGGCGACTACGCCGGTGCGAGTCCCCTCACATCGCCAATGACCCTCTGAGTCCGCGCGCGTGCGTCACGATGGCCCACTGTCTTTGAAAGCCCGACGCTGCTGCCGTCAATGCGTCGCCATGTCGCCAAGATCCCTGCGTCGCTCGGTCCGAAATTTCGATCAAAATTTCTCCGTCGATGATAAATGGTGTGAAGGATGAACCGACTGGGGCCATGTTGCCCACGCAACACGTCAAAACGGCGGCATTTACGTTGTTCTTGACAAACGATATTGGCCAAAAAAGAATGGCGAACATCAAATGATAATTTGATCAAATAATGAAAGCCGGCAGACTTCGAGCCGGATTCCCTTGTCGACTTCTCTACAAAGCCTTCAGATCATGACCAGACGCCCGAATTCTCGCCGCTTACCCTCGCTGCTGCTGACAGGCGCGGCCATCGCCTCCATGCTTGCATTCAGCGGGGCCGCGAATGCTCAAAGTTCTGTCACCTTGTACGGCATCGTTGACGCGGGCGTGGGCTACGTCAGCAATATCGGAGGCAAGAGTGAATTCATGCAAAGCACCTCGGTGATGCAGGCCGACCGGCTTGGCTTCAAGGGTGTCGAGAATCTGGGCGGCGGCACAAGCGCGATCTTCGTGCTCGAGAACGGGTTCAGCACGAGCACAGGAGCGCTAGGGCAGGGCGGCAAACTATTCGGACGGCAGGCCTTTGTCGGTTTGAAAGACGACCGCTACGGCACGCTGACAATGGGGAATCAGTACGACTACATGGGCGCAACGCTGGGCATGTACGAAACCTCGACCTGGCTGCTGGGCCAGTATTCCGATCACCCGTTCGCCAACGATCGCGCGAACTCGTTGCGGCTGGCGAATTCGGTTCAGTACATGACGCCCGTCTGGTCCGGTTTCCAGTTCGGAGCGATGTATGGCTTTTCGAATCTCGCCGGCGACATCAACGGAGAAGGTCGCGCATACAGTTATTCGGCAACTTATAACGCCGGGCCCTGGAATGTGGCGGCCGCATATACCGAGGTATCAGGCTCGGCGTCGTCGCTCGATGTTTCGTCGCTGACAGGATTGCCGACCGGCAGTGTCGTGGTCGGCGGCAGTTATTTGCGCACGATGGGTATTGCGACGAGCTACAAGTTCAGTCGCGCGTTCGTGTATGCGATGTACACCCAGGCGCTGTACGCCGGTACTCGCGGCAAGGACATCGAGAACGTGATGTTCCGCAACGGCGAAGTTGGCTTCACTTACTTTCTGACGCCCGCACTGCAGGCGGCGGCGGGATACACCATGACCGCCGTGGGTGCGACCAAATTGCACCAGGTCAGCACGACGCTGGATTACGCGCTCTCGAAACGCACCGACGTCTATGGGATGGTTCTGGTCGAGCATGCGCAAGGCGACAACGCGCGGGCTGCGATCATTGGAATCGGTACGTCGTCGAATGCGAACCAGGTCGTCGCCGACATTGGTATCCGTCATAAATTCTGACGGCACTTGAGAGGGCGCGGACACGCGCTCTCTGAAATCGCGACTGCGGCCTGATGCTGTAGCAGGCTGAAGTAGCAGACATTCGAGCGACCTGGTCAGGCGATTCGTCGACCAGCGTCGCTCGCGAAATTAGCCGCTCCATGCGGCTAATTTGCGTGAAAGCTCATGCCGTCACGCTGGTATCGCGTCGGTGCAGAATGTCGAGCAGGAACTCGAACGACGAGCGAATATCTTTCTCCATCGCGGCGCGTGCCGACGCGGCGTCGCGCTTTTCGAATCCTTCTATCACGATGTGATGGTAGTTCGTGCCGGCCGTGTTGTACGGCACTTCCTGATTGCGTTCGACTTCTTCAGTGATGACCCGCATGTACGGCCCGCACTGCAGCCACACCGTCTCGATCAACTGAGGCAGTACGGTTGAGCCGGAGAGGCGATAAATCAGGAAATGAAACTCCTGATTCTTGACGAGGCTCTCGTGAATGCCGTCGTGTTTAATAGCAAGTTCGTGTTCGGCGATCAGCCGCTTGAGCTTACGAACGGCCGCCTCGTCTGCATGCGCGCAGGCCATTTCAGTGGCCAGGCCCTCGAGCGCAATGCGCGCGTCGCACAGGTCCTGCAAATGCTTCGCGGTCACCTCGGGCACCTGGATCGTTCCGTTCGGCAAAGCCACCAGGCCATTCTCCACGACGAGTTGCCGCAGCGCTTCGCGCACGGGCATGGCGCTCGAGCCGAAACCCTCGGCGAGCGTGGCGACGGTCAACTGCGTACCGGGTTCGAAGCGCCCTTGCATGAGCGAGGTGCGCAACTGCGTATAAATCGACTCCTGCATCGTCGACCGCTTTACGACGCGCTGGATCTGGTCAGCCATGATTGCTCCGTGATCGTTAGATCAAAACTCCGTGAATTTTATCATTTTGATTGCGGATCCGGTGCTCCAGACTCCCTCCCGTTCCATCCGAAAGTATCGTTCGCCAAAAAAATGGTGCGCAATAATTTGTTTTGATCAGTTTATAACCGCCAGATTCGATGCGGAACCAGCCCTGAAGTCAAACGGCGCGGCACGGCCAGGACGGGCGCCGGCATCGCAGCGAGCAAAAAAAAAGCCGGTCAGAGAAAAATCTCTGACCGGCGAAGATAGCAACAACAAACATCACGAGGGAAATATTAATGGCGGCCAGAAAACCTCACAGCGTGTCGAAGAACGCCTTCAGACGCGTCATCGCTTCAATGAGCCGCTCCTTCGATACCGAGCCGAAACACACGCGCAGGTGGCCTTCGCCGGCGCCGCCGTAAAAGCTGCCGGCTTCCACGACCACCCGCGCCTCGACCAAAATACGATCCGCGCATTCCTGCGCGCTCAGTCCGGTCGCGCCGATGTCCGCGAATGCGTAAATCGTGCCTTCAGGACGCGCGCACTTGACGTTGCGCATCGCATTGAGCGCATCCACGACGATGTCGCGCTTGGCCTTGTCGTCGTTGACCAGTTGCGCGAGCATGGCGCGCTCGCCCGTCACGGCGGCGAGCGCGCCCGCCTGAATGAACGTGTTGACGTGCGTGACGTCGTTGGCCGTGATCTTCAGCAGGCCGGGCATTACGTCGGCGGGGGCGGTCATGAAGCCGATGCGCCAGCCGTCCATCGCGAAGGACTTGGTGAACGCGAACATCGAGATCGTGCGCTCCTTCATGCCCGGAATCGAGCCGATGCTGATGTGCTTCGCGTCGTCGTAGACAATCTCTTCGTAGACCTCGTCGGACAGCACCACCAGATCATGACGAATGGCGAGATTCGCCAGCGCCTGCAATTCGTCCCGGCTATACACGCGGCCGGTCGGATTGGCGGGATTGACGATCACGATCGCCCTGGTGCGCGGCGTGATCGCGGCTTCGATGGCGGCGGTGTCGATGGAGAAGTTGTTTGCGCGGTCCAGATCGACGATTACCGGTTTGCCGCCCGCCAGTTCGATTTTGCCGATGTGCTGCGGGTAATACGGAGCCAGAAGAATGACCTCGTCGCCCTGATCGATCAACGCGAAGAAGGCCGCGAACGAGGCGTGCGTGAGGCCGTTGGTGACCAGAATGTCGTCGGCCGTTACGTCGAGGCGATTGAATTCGCGCAGCTTCGCCGCCAGCGCTTCGCGCAATGCCGGAAGCCCGCGCATGTCGCTGTAGTGGACTTCGCCTCGCATCAGCGCATCCACGGTCGCCTGCTTGACCGGTAGCGGTGTGTCGGCGTGCGGGCAGCCGAGTTCGAGATGAATCAGGTCGGCGTTATCGCCCGGCAGGTTGCGGGCTTTTTCGTACATGCCATACGATTTTTTCGACGTTTCGGTGATGCGTTTAGCGAGTTTCATGTGTCGGTTCCAGGGTGCCGCTGCCCGCCGTCACAGAAGACGCGGGTGCGGACCGGGTTGGTAAAGGTGCGCAGCAATGTTCGCGGCGACGGTTCAGACCGGCTTGCCTTCGCTGCTTGCCCAGTTGGGCATCAACGTATTGGTCGGCAGGCTCTCGTCGATCATCTTGCGGGCGGTTTCGATTCCGGCAACGGGCAGGCCCGCCGGATCGAGCGCACCGATCTGCACGAGCACCGACGCCTGGTCCCAGTAGATGTGCTCGTTGTAGAGCTTGTCGCCGCGAAAACACACGACCGCCAGCATCGGAATCTCGAAGTACTTGCCGGTGGGTGCGAGGCCGGGCAGCAGCCAGTCGATCTCGCGATCATGCGTCGCACAGAACACGAATTCGTCGACGATGCGATCGGTGCCGATCGTGCGCGAAATGGGAATCAGCCTCGTGTCGGCGGGATTCGCATCGACGAAGTGATATTTGTAGAAACGCTTGAGCTGGTCATGGCCGACGCCGCCCGTCATGGTGGGCACATGGTTGACGTAGGGTTCGGCCACCATGGTCGGCATGATCGCGTTCACGTCGCGCGTGGCGAACTCGTAGTAGCAGTGCTTTTCCCAGAGAGCGTCGAGGTCGTGAACCGGGCCGAGCACTTTGCGCAATACGGCGAGCGTTCTCGAGTACGCCATCAGCGTGGCCGGTTTGTTGAAGTGCTCGCGCTCCGGTGTGGCGAATGCGTGGTCGCAACCCGGATAGACGTATTGTTCGATCTGTGGCTGGTTTGCCAGTGCGCGCATGATCGTCTCGCGCGTGTCGAGCGGGCAGAATGCGTCGTCGCCGGCGAAGTGGAACACCATCGGGCACTGGATGTGCGGTACTTCGTCGAGAAATGCATCGAGCCCGACGCCGTAGTAGCTCACCGCGCAGTCGATCGATGTGCGTGCCGCCGCCAGCATGGCGAGCTTGCCGCCGAGGCAATAGCCGATCGCCCCGATCTTGCCCGCGTGTTCGGGCTGCGTGCGCAAAGCCTGCATGGACGATTCGATATCGCGTACGGCGAGGTCGAGATCGATTTTGTCGTTGAATTTCAGGGCTTTTGCGAAATCCTGCTCGCCGTAACCCAGCACGACGCCAGGCTCCATGCGCCAGAACAGATCCGGCACCAGCACCACATAACCTTCTTCCGCGAAACGGTCGGCCATCGACTTCATGTAGTCGTTGATGCCGAAGATTTCCTGCAACAGAATCAGGCCCGGTCCCGAACCTTGCGCGGGGGTGGCCTTGTAGGCGGCAAACGATTTGCCGTCGTGACTCGTTACCTCGATGAAGCGTCCCATTCGTTCCTCGTCAATTCGCTTGAATGCCTGTGGTGGTCGCGCGTGGTCGTCAACCGGCAGAGGCGGCGCGTGCGCCGACGATCTGCGTCTGAATCGTCGCGCGATCTGCGGCCAGCATGCGGGCCACGTCGATCGCCATCTGACCGACATAGACTTCGCGCTCGCCGCCGTCGAGCGCGGCCAGCGTTGCGTGGACGACCGCGTCGGTCGACAGCTTGTCGCCTTCGTAATTGCGGCTCATGTCGGTGTCGATCGCGCCCGGCATCACCGCAAACACGCGCACGCCGTGCGGCGCGAGTTCGGCGTCGAGTCCTTCGGACAAACGCAAGGCTGCTGCTTTCGACGCGCACAGCGACGTCATGGGTGCGAGCGTGATGCGCGCGAGGATCGAGAGGATGTTGACCATTGCGCCGCGCGCTGCGATCAGTTGCGGCGAGAAGGCCTGCGCCATCGACAGCGTGGCGAAATAGTTGACCTCCATTTCGCGGCGCGCGGAGCCGGGCTGACTCGCCGACAGCGCGCCCGCCTGAAAGTTGACGCCTGCGTTGTTGATCAGCAGCGTGACATCCGTGGCGATGCGCGTGGCGGCTTCGACCTGGCTCGCATCGGTGACGTCGAGTTGCAGCGGCACCACGCGGCTGTCTGCCGGATACGCAGGGTTTTCAGCCGGCCGGCGCATGGCCGCATAGATTTTTCCGGCGCCCTGCGCGAGCAGGACTTCCACGAATTTCGCGCCGAGGCCACGGTCGGCGCCGGTGACCAGCGCGACGGTATGTTGATCGATCGTCATCGGAAAGAGGGCGGTTAAGGTAGGCGGGCGGCGCGGAATGACGGAGGCGCCGGTCGTGCTGCGTGTCAGATGATGTGGAAGACCTCAGGGCTGTCGGCGAGCTTCGCGCAGAGGCGCTCGACATCCTCGGGCAGCATCCAGCGCTTGTCGGCCAGTTGCGAGGCCGCGGCGACCAGCGCTTCGCGCCAGGCCTGTTCGTTGCCATAGCGCACTTCGAACGAGGCGCGGCGATCACGCGGAACAGCCGCCGCGACGCCGCCGCGTGCAAACGGAATGTACGAGCCATACACGCTATACAGGCCGCCCGGCGCATAGCCCGGAGCACGCAAAGCCCATCCCGCATGGGTTCCCAACGGAACTTCGACGAATGGATGGCGAATGCCGGCTGTGCCGTTGCCGTCCTGATCGACGGCGGGCACGAAGACCGGATAACGTTCGCCTTCGCGCGGCGGCACCGAGTTGTGATCGAGCAGCCGCAGTTCGTTGATCACGCGCGGTCCTTCGAGCCCCGTCGCGCCTTCGAAACGTTCGACGAATTGCGCGAGCGTCCACCAACCGCCATTCGCATGTGACGGAAACGCGCTGGCAGGCGGCTCGATTCCCTCATCGACCCAGCGACGCATGGCGACCAGCAAAGCGCGCAGCGTCGCGCCGTAGGTGAGCGGGTTGCTCGCGTACAGCACCACCGGCGAGTTCGGCAGCGGATAGTCGCCATGCGCGATACCGGTGACGAGATAAAGGCGCACATCGGGATCGTCGGGCAGGTCGCGTCCTTCGCAATCTGTCGCGACCAGCGACGCTCGGGCGGACCAGACTTCGGAGTCCGTATCCATATGCATCAGCTTTGGCGCGGTGCCTGAAGCACGAGCCTTCGCGAGGATGCCGTCGGTTTTACCGCTGATCGGGTCGCTCAGCGTTTGATAGGCGAACGGGAATTGATCGCCCGGAAAGCTGTGGTCTTCATGCTGACGCGAATAACGGCCGGGTTGCGAAAACGGCGCGTTGACCCACGCGCGGCGCGAACCGGAAATGATCGGCACGGCGCCGTCGAAGACGATTTGCGAGTCGAGGCTCTCGTTGAAGCCCTGATAGATGAAGTCGCGCAGTACGCGTCCGCTTTGCGACAGACCGAAGCCGAGCGCGCGCGTCGGCTGACCGTTCGTGGGCGCGAGCGGATTCGGCGTGCCCTCGCTGTCTTGCGTTTCGTACTTCAGAAACGCCATGACGTCGCGCACGCTTGCATAGCCGAGGCCCATCACGACCGGGTCTTGCGCGTCGTAAATGAATTCGAAGATTGCGCCACGGTCGAGCTTGCAAACGGGCAGACGGTCGATCTGAATCCGGTTCCGGTCGAGAAAGCGCCACTCGATTCCAGCCGCGGCCACGCGCGGATCGCGCTCGTTTTGCCGCGCGGTAAGGCTGGCGCTCGAGGTGTCCAGCCTGGCGGCCGGATACGACAGAGTGAGCACATAGCTCTCGTTGCTGAGTTCCTGAAGAATCGCTCCGCGAATGGAGTCCGGCGCGTCGAGCACGAACTCTTCCCACCCTTTGCCGACGATAGGCTGACCGTCGCGCGTAGCCACGGGAAACTGCGCGAGCATGCGGCCACCGCCCGGCTCGACATTGCCTTGCCACGCGGTCCAGACGATCGAATAGCCCTCATGCATCAGGAAACCGTTGCCGATGTCCTCCGGCTGCGTCGGCAATGCGACTACGGGTGCATTGTTGATGCGCACCACGCCTCGCTGGGTGCCGCGATTGAGCCACTCGTAAAACAGCCAGCCGTTGCCGCGAGCGAGATCGACGGGCTTGTAGATATGAAAGTCGACGCTGTATTCGACCATGCCGTTCGACGCGCGCGGCGCATGCGCGAGGTTCGCGATGTCGCGGTTCAGCGGCGCGTCGGGGTCGATTTCGCAATGAGCGCGCCCCGACACCAGTTCATAGCTGCCGACACATCCGTCCTTGCCGAATACGACGCCTTCGAATACCGGCTGACGCGACAGGATTTCCAGTTTTTTGACGCCTAGCATGTATTGGCTCCGGCCTTCAGGGTTGCACGACGGGTTGCGCCACGATACGCAGATAAGGGCGCAGCACCTGCACGCCAGCGGGATACATCTGCTCGGCTTTGTCCTGCGCGAGCGACGGCGGCAGCATTACCGGGTCGCCTTCGGTCCACGTCGACGAGGTCGCGACCCGCTTGCTCGCGGTGAGTTGCGCCGCTTTGAGGGTACGCAGAATCTCGCTGAAATTGCGGCCGTTCGTGACCGGATAGGTGAGCGTCATCGCGATCCGGCGGTCCGGCGCGATCAGATAAGCCGAGCGCAGCAGCGACGGCGACGACGCGGTCGGGTCTAGCAAGCCGAGCAGCGCAGGCACGTCGCCCGCTGGATCGTTGATCAGCGCAAACGACGGCGTGCATTCGAGCATCTCGCGCAGATCCTCGAGCCAGGCCGACACCATGTCCTGCGGATCGACCGACATGCCCAGCACGCGCGCGCCGCAGCGCTCGAATTCGGCGTGCAGTTGTTCGAGCGCGACAAATTCGGTGCTGCAGGTCGGCGACATTGATTTGAACGCGAAAACGAGCGCCCAGCCGTCGCCGAGCCAGTCGGCGAAATTCATCGGGCCCTGGCTCGACACGGCTTCGAATTCAGGCAGCAAGGTTCCAACAGAGAGCGTCATGCGATTAGTCCTGTCCAGTCGTTAGGGCGGTTCAAGTGTCGTGAGTCAGGCCAAGGCCGCCCGTCGCTCGGAGAAAAAAAGTTGATCAAATGATCGTTGTGACGAGTTTCGCTGGGTAAAAAAGCCATGTCAAGGCTTTTGTTCCCGATCAAGCCTCAACGTTGGCTCGGTCAATTCGCGAAATTTTTGCTAGTTGCACAATCTATTATTATTTGATCAAATGATTTCGACGTGAACGGGGTGCGGTCGAACCGGCCGCCGGGACACGAGAAATTGAGTGGAGAAATCATGAGTTCCAAAAGCATTGTCGTGTCGGAAGCGCGCAGCGGGTTGCAGATCCGTTTCCAGTTGCTGGAGCAGCAGGCGGCGGAAAGCACTGAATTCCTGTGGGATCTGCTGGCGACGCCGCGCGAGATGCCGGCGATTCATGCCATGTGGACGGGCCCGGAGATTTCCTGCCCGATTCCGACCGGGATGATCGATCCGCAACGCAATGCTCGTGCGTTGGCGCCGGAAAACGCGACGGTCACGCCGCAGCCCGGCGACCTAGTGCTCGCCTATGTGCCCGCGAAAATGTGGGGCGGCAATCCGCAGCCGGTATTCGACCTCGGCTTCTTCTATGGTCCAGGAGGCCGGATGCTGTTCCCGATCGGCTGGCTCGCCGGAAACGTGGTGGCGCGCGCCGATCGCGACGATCTCGACGCGCTCGCGAAAGGCTGCGGCGCGATTCGCCGTGCCGGTGCGTGCACGCTCAGCCTGTCGAGGGCGTAAATGGCTCCGCAAGCTCCACGGCGCGCGCTCCGGCAAAACTACTGGCCCACCGCGGCCGGTGCGGCGATCTCTTTTCCCCGGCTCGACGCCGATATCGACTGCGATGTGGTCGTGATCGGCGCAGGCATCATGGGACTCAACGCTGCCCTCGAATTGGCCGGTCGCGGGGTCAGCGTGGCGGTGGTCGAGGCGGAACATCCGGCTGCGGCGGCGTCGGGCCGCAATGGCGGTCTCGTGGTGCCGAGCCTGCCGCGTGTGGGTCCGCTCGATGTCGTGCGGCTGCTAGGCGATCGCTACGGAGCGGAGTTGGTGCGGCTCGTCGCGGACGGCGCGCAAACGGTGTTCAGCACGATTGAGCGTTATCAGTTGAAGTGCGATGCGGTGCAGGGCGGCTGGATCAATCCCGCGCACGCCGGCGAACTGGTGGAAGGCTTGCAGGCGCGTGTTTCGGCATGGCAGCGCGCGGGCTCGCGGGCGACCTGGCTCAATGCCGCAGCGGCCAGAGAACGGATCGGCAGCGACACGTTTCATGGCGCACTGTACGACCCGAGCGGCGGCCATCTCAATCCGTACGCCTATACGCAGGAACTGGCGCGCGTGGCGTCGGAAAAAGGTGTGCGGATTTTCTGCGAGTCGCCTGTGTTGCGCGTCGGGTCCGGCGGAGGCCGCTATGTCTTACACACGCCGGCCGGCTCTGTCGTGGCCAACACCATCCTGCAATGCACGAATGCGATGCAGGGCGGCCCGCAGTCGCTCGCTCCGGCGGTCGCGCGCAGCTTTGTGCCGTTGACCGTGTTCCAGCTGGCGACGCAGGTGATTCCCGCAGACGTGCGCCATTCGATCCTCAAGGGAAACGAGGCTTTGTCCGACACCCGCAACAATCTGTTCGCGTTGCGTTTCACGGCGGACGGCCGGATCGTGACGGGTGGCATGGCACCACTGTCGCAATGGATGGCGGAGCCGCGCTTGCTGCGCTCGCTCGCGCGGCGCATGGAGCGGATTTTCCCGCAACTCCATGAGGTGACATTCGACTTCATCTGGAGCGGCGGCGCGGCGTTGACGCCGGACTTCCTGCCCCGGCTTTTCGAGGTCGGCAAAAACTGGTTCGCGCCGCTCGGATGCAATGGTCGCGGCATCGCAATGACGACCTCGTTAGGACAGCGCCTCGCTTCTTACGTGGTGGATCGCGACGCGGACGTGCTGCCGTTACCCATTACTTGCGCAGCGCCGATCAAGGCTCACACGTTCGCCCGTTATGTACCGCAGCTTCTGCTGCCGGTGGGCATCCTTCAGGATGCGATGCGTCGCTAGTCACCTGGTAATCCGTATCAATCGACGCGCGGCTGTGCTCTCGTTGTGACCGGGCCGCTCGCGTATTTTGTGGAGAATGAAAGATGGAAGCGATCGAATCTCCGATCACGCTCGTGAAGCAGATGGATTCCGATCTCGTCGTGTTTCCGCACGACGACGGCTCGCGGGTTCCGTACAAGGTGTTCAGCTCGCAAGCCGTGTACGAGCGCGAGCAGGAACGCATCTATCGCGGGCCGACGTGGAATTTTGTCGCACTCGAAGCCGAAATTCCGAATGCCGGCGACTACAAAAGCACCTTCGTCGGCGACACGCCGGTGGTCGTCACGCGGCTGGAGGACGGCTCGCTATCGGCGTGGGTAAATCGCTGCGCGCATCGCGGCGCGTCGGTGTGCCGCAAGGCGCGCGGCAACGCGACATCGCATACCTGTGTGTACCACCAGTGGAGCTTCGACAACAGCGGCAACCTGCTGGGCGTGCCGTTCCGTCGCGGTCAGAAAGGCATGACGGGCATGCCCGCCGACTTCGATCCGAAGAATCACAGCTTGCGCAAACTGCGCGTGGACAGCTACAAGGGTTTGGTGTTCGCATCGTTCAGCGATGAAGTCGCGCCGCTGCCCGAGTATCTCGGCGCGGAAATGCGGCCGTGGATCGACCGCATTTTTCACAAGCCGATCGAATATCTCGGCTGCACGCGGCAGTATTCGAAGTCGAACTGGAAGCTGTACTTCGAGAACGTGAAGGACCCGTATCACGCGAGCATGCTGCATCTGTTCCATACGACGTTCAACATCTTCCGCGTCGGCATGAAAGCGCGTTCGATACCGGATGCGACTCACGGTCTGCATAGCATCATCACGGTCACGAAAACGGGCGAGGACACGTCGGCCGCCTACAAGCAGCAGAACATCCGCTCGATGGACGAAGGCTTTTCACTCGAAGACGACACCGTTCTCGGTCACATCTCCGAGTACGACGAAGACACGACCAATCACATCCAGCCGATTTTCCCGCAACTGGTGGTCCAGCAGATTCACAATACGCTGGTCGCGCGTCAGTTATTGCCGAAAGGCCCGAACAATTTCGAACTGGTTTTCCATTTCTTCGGCTACACGGACGACACGCCCGAGTTGCGCGAACTGCGCATCAAGCAGGCGAATCTCGTCGGTCCCGCAGGTTATATCTCGATGGAAGACACCGAAGCCACCGAACTTGTCCAGCGCGGCACGATTCGCGATGGCGATGCGACCTCGGTGATCGAAATGTCGCGCGGCAATCCGGATCAGCAGGACACGGTGATTACCGAAAGCCTGATCCGCCGCTTCTGGGTCGGTTATCAGAAATTGATGGGCTATTGAAAGGGCACGCAGATGGAAGCGATGAAGCTGTGGTTCGAATTGCACATGCTGCAGAACCAGTACATCAGTCACCTCGACAACGATCGGCTCGAAGCATGGCCGACGTTATTCACCGAGGACTGCACCTACGAGATCGTGCCGAAGGAAAACGCCGATATGGGCTTGCCGATCGGCATTATCTATTGCACGAACCAGCGCATGCTGCGCGATCGCGTGGTGTCGCTGCGCAACGCGAACATCTATGAAGACCACACGTACCGGCATATGACGTCGGGGCTCGTCGTCACCGGTGAAGAGAACGGCGTGATCGAAACGGAGAGTAGTTACGTCGTGGTGCAGACGCGTTCGAATGGCGAATCCGACGTGTACCAGGCGGGCAAGTACTACGACCGCGTGGTGCGTACGCCGGATGGTCTGCGCTATCTGGGCAAGCGCGTGGTGTACGACACGTCGCGAGTGCAAACGCTGCTCGCCACCCCGATCTGAAGGAGAGCATATGGAACAGACACTCGAAAACTGGCAACCCATTGGTGTGCTGGACGATTTCACCGAAGGCGAACCCGCCGCGATTTTTGCGGGCGACCGGCAGATTGCGGTGTTCCGCCTCGGCGAGGAAGTGTTTGCGTTGAACGACCTCTGCACGCATGGTCATGCGCGTCTGTCGGACGGCTATGTGGAAGACGGTTGCGTCGAATGTCCGCTGCATCAAGGTCTGATCGACATTCGTACGGGCGCGCCGCGTTGCGCGCCGATCACCGAAGCCGTGCGTGCGTTTCCAATCCGTATTGTCGACTCGCGGGTTGAGATTCATGTCGACTGAGCGGCATGTGATCGTCGGAGCAGGACATGCCGCGCGGCGCGCGGCGGAAACGCTGCGCGCACGCGATCCCGGCTCGCACATCGTGATGATCGGCGCGGAGCCCCATGCGCCGTACGATCGGCCGATCCTGTCGAAAGACGCGTTGCTCATGGAAGGCGGCGAACAGAAGGCGTTCATTCGCGACGCTGCCTGGTACGGCGCGCAGGATATCGCGTTGCGCCTTGCCACGAGCGTCGAGGCGATCGACCGTGAACGTGCCGTCGTTCATCTGCACGATGGTGGTGAAGTGGCCTACGACAGGCTGCTGCTCGCCACCGGATCGCGCGTGCGATCGTTCGATGGACCGGTCGACCCGCGCGTGCGGTTGCACTACGTACGCACGCTGGCCGATTCGCTCGCGTTGCGTGCCGCGCTCGCGCCGGGCAAACAGGTGGCCATTCTGGGCGGTGGCTTTATCGGACTCGAAGTCGCTGCTGCGCTCACGCAGGCCGGTTGCACGGCGTCCGTGATCGAACCGGCAAGCGTTTTGCTGCGGCGCTCCCTGCCTCACGCGGCAAGCCAGTTCGTGGCCGCGTTACACGCGCGTCGCGGCGTGAATCTATGGCTCGATACGACGCCTTTCGCGATTGGCTATCGCAACGGACGCGCGCTGATCGAGACCAGTCGCGGCGAACTCGAGGCGGACATCGTGGTAATCGGAATCGGCGTGTTGCCGAATATCGAACTTGCGCAGGCTGCCGGTCTCGATGTGAATAACGGCATCGTGGTCGACGAGCAATGCCGTACCGCCGATCCCGCCATCTTCGCGGCGGGCGAGGTGACGCAGCACTTCAATCCGCTACTGGCACGCAGCGTACGCATCGAATCGTGGCAGGTCGCGGAAAATCAGCCGGCGGTCGCGGCGGCGAACATGCTCGGCGACAGCCAGGTCTATGCCGAGTGGCCGTGGCTTTGGTCGGATCAGTTTGACTGCAATATCCAGACGCTTGGCATGATCGAAGCAGGGCACCAGCCGATAACGCGCGGCAACGCCGAAGAAGGGCCGTTCTGCGTGATGGCGCTCGACGAGCACAGGTGCTTGCGCGCGGTCGTCGCGATCAATGCGGGGCGTGAGATGGGCGCGTGCAAGCGACTCATTGCGGCGGATCGTCCGCTCGACCCCGCAGGATTGGCCGATCCAGCGGTGCCACTCCGATCAATGTTGATCAATTAGCCTGAAAAATTGCTGGCGCTTGCGAACAGCCGTCTCCCAAACCTCGGTTTCGGCGACGGCTGCTTGTCGTCCCCATCGCGCGAAAAACCGCTAGACGAAGGCTTTTATGTGTCTCGTCGTAATTCGCTTGACAGCCGATTTTTGCCGACAAAAAATCAACCTCGATCAGATAATTATTTGATCACATATTTTCGCGAGGCGGATCGAACAAAGAACTCGATCTGACGTCGTCGGGCTCGGAATCTGGAAAAGGGGAGTGTCGTGTCAAGTACCAATGAATTCAAGACAGGGTGGGGCATCATTCTTGCCGCGACGATCGGCATCGGCACCAGCCTGACGACGATGGCCTCATACAGCGCGGGTGTCTTTCTGCCGTCGCTCACCAAGACCTTCGGTTGGGCCGATTCTCAAGTCATGCTCACGTTCATGATCCTGTTCTTTGGATCAAGCCTGATGGGACCGTACATCGGCACGCTGGCCGATCGTGTCGGCCCGCGCAAGATCGTGCTGGCGTCGGTGATCGGTCTCGCGATCGGATGGATGCTGCTGGCGTTCTCCAACGGTTCGATCGCGATGTTCTATCTGACGTATGCGGTCATCACGCTGCTGGGTGCAGGCACGCTGCCGGTGACGTGGACCAAGAGTGTCGTCGTGCATTTCAAACAGCATCGCGGCATTGCGCTTGGAATCTGCCTCGTCGGTACCGGCATCTTCGGCGCGCTGATCAAGCTCTACACTTTCCATATGATGGCGCTGGTGGGATGGCGGCTCGCGTATGTCGGGCTAGGCGCTTTCCTGCTGGTGATCACGCTGCCTATCGCGTTCATCTTCTTCCGCGAGCCGAAAGTCGATGCCGCCAGCGCCGCCGTTACAACCAGGGACGAATCTGCCGCAATTCCCGGCCTCGCATTCGCGCAGGCCTTGAAGACGCCCGCGTTCTGGCTGCTGACCGCAAGCTTCTTTCTGTTGTCGCTCGCGCTCGCCGGTATTGCGCCCAATCTCGAACGCTTCTGGACCCGCTCGGGATTCGGCATGAGCGACGCGGTGAGCATCGCATCGTGGTATGGCATCGGCATCGTTATTGGACGGCTGCTGACGGGCTGGTTTCTCGACCGCATCTGGGCACCGGTCGTCGTCTTCTGCATGCTGTTGCCGTGTGCGTTGTCGTTCGTGCTGCTGGCGCATGGTGTGACGAGCTTCTGGGTCGCTTCTTTGCTCGTGTTGATCGTGGGGACGTCCTCGGGCGTCGAATATGACGCGCTCGCGTATCTGGTGTCGCGTTACTTCGGCATGCGTGCGTACAGCGCGATTTATGGCGGCGTGTTCATCGGTTTCGCGGTTGGTGCGGGTCTGGGGCCGTATTCGTTCAGCAAACTGCTGACCTTACTCAACGGCTACGACGCAGTCCTGTTGATCAATGCGGTGGTGGTCGTCGCGGGCGCGGGTGTGCTCCTTCTGCTCGGTGCGTATCCCCGCTTTGCCGGCACAGGCGATGAAACGAGGCCCGCTCCCACGCGGCCGTTTCAAGCCAACATTTCAGGCGAAGTGAAGTAAGGCTCGCCAGTTTTCCGTAATAGGAGTTTCTGTGGCACACACGATCGAATCTGTACCCATTCTTTCATCCAGCCCCGGCACCCAGCGCTCGCTGAAGGTGCATCGCATCGGTCAGGCCGGCGCGCGTCCGAAAGCGTACTTTCAGGCCGCACTGCATGCAAACGAGACGCCGGGACTGCTGATCGGTCATCATCTGCTCGACCTCGCGCTGGCTGCCGACCGGGCAGGCAAGTTCAAGGGTGAACTGGTGATCGTGCCGTTCGCGAATCCGATCGGTTTGTCGGATAACGTTCTGGGTAATCAGATCGGTCGGGAAGCACTCGATGGTGGCGGCAATTACAACCGTGGCTGGCCGAGTCTGAGCAGCGGCGTGGCGGCGTGTGTCGAAGGCAAACTCGGCGCCGATGCCGATACGAACAAGGCCGTCATTCGCGCGGCGTTGAAGGACACGCTCGACGCACTCAAACCGGCCAACGAAGTGCAATCGCTTCAGACCGCGTTGCTCAAGCTCGCCATCGACGCGGATTTCGTGATCGACTCGCACACGGAACTCGTTGCGATCGCCGGGATGGTCGTGGCGCCCTGGTGCGAAGCGATGCTCGATCCGTTCGTCGCCGAGATCGATCCGGGTCTGGTCCATGTCACGGATACACCGGTGCTGTTCGACGGTACTTGCAGCAAGCCATGGCACGACGTGGCGCAGCAGTTCGGCGAGCGCTTTCCTATTCCGCAGGGCAACGTCAGCGTGACGATCGAAATGCGCGGTACGGCGGATGTGTCGGATGAACTCGCGCGCGCGGATGCAGAGGCGATCTTCCGGCATCTGGCGCGAATCGGCGTAGTGGACGGCGAGTTCGACCCGAATGCAAAGTGGGCTGGCGAGAAAACCCCGCACGAGGCGATCTCGATGATGCGCACGCCGGTGGGCGGCGTGATCGTCTATCCGTTTCCGCTCGGCACCGACGTGAAAGCGGGCGATGTGATCGCCGAGGTCATCGACCCTGCCGCCGACGATCCCGCGCAGGCGCGCACGCAGATTCGTGCTTTGCGTCCGGGGCGGCTTTATGCCTGCGTGTCGAACCGGCTGGTGCGCCCGAACGACATCGTGATCAAGATCGCGGCAAACGACTTTGCACGTGGCTGATTGACGCCAGGTCGGCGCAGAAGGCGGTCTGGGCTGTGCCGGTGCGGCACTGAACGGTGTGAGGCGGGCAGGCCTGCATGGCCCGTGCGCGGTTGATCCGGCGCCGAACGAAATTGGCTGACTGTCGAACCGTATTACGTGCGGTTCGCGGCATTCACCGGAACGCGGAGATTATGCGCGTCCAGAAGCCGCCGCGCAGGCGGGCGGTGGGGCGCCCGGATTCAGTGTCGGCCTGGTGATCGAGCGGGGCGCCGCATTCCATCGAGTGCTTGAGCACGATGAGTTCAGGCGTGATGTGCGGGAGCAGGTACATGATCGACGTCCGGCAATAACAGATGCCGGAATTCACGCAAGAACGGCGCCATGGGCGGGGTCGCGGGCAATCGGGTCACCATGTCGGCGCTTCAAGCGCATTGAGAGGCGCGGGGCTGTGCTGGAGCGGCGGCGCGCCTGGGCACTGGCAAAGTCGCGAGCGTCTTTCTTCCGGCCGATGCGGTCGTTTTTCAGCCTACCCTCCGCACGCGCGAACCTTGCGTGCACCAGAAGCGGCGCCATTTCACGAAAGCGGGGCATTCGTTGGCAAGCAGCCGTTCTGCCTGCAGGTTCACGGGCGGTGCGTCACAATGCCGGAATCGTCGGGCATCTCCCGACGCCACCTTCCCGCAACAGAACGCCTCAAACACGCAATGACCGCTCGCACCCTGAAAGCCATCCACCGCGCGTACCGCGATGACATTGCCGATCTGACCACCCGGCGCCCTTTGCCGGGCCCCGACGTACCGCACCTCAATCCGTTTCTGTTCCTGAACCATCACGGCCCGCAGATCTACCCGCCGCACAACCACGGCCTGCCGTTCGGCCCGCATCCGCACCGGGGTTTCGAGACCGTAACCTTCGTGCTCGACGGCAATCTCGCGCACTCCGACACCGGTGGTCACGAGAGCGTGATCGACGCGGGCGGCATTCAATGGATGACCGCGGGCAGCGGCCTGATCCATGCAGAATTGTCGCCGCGATCGTTCATGGAGCAGGGCGGCGATCTGGAGATTCTGCAGTTGTGGTTGAACCTGCCTTCGCACCTGAAGATGACGGCGCCGCGCTATGTAGGGCTTCAGGAGCCGGACATTCCGGTCGTGACGTCGGCGGACGGGACCACGCGCGTCCAGTTGATCGCGGGTGAGCGGAACGGCGTGCGCGGCCCGATCGATTCGCTGACCGGCGCGTTCATGAGCGTCGTGCGAATGTCGGAAGGCAGCCGCGCGACCTTCGACGCTCTGGCGGGTCGTGTGCTCTTTCTCTACGTTGTGCGTGGGAGCGTTGTCGTCGGCGGGCGGCGCATCGAACAGTTTCATCTCGCGGAGTTCGCCGAAGAGGGCGACGTGTTGACAATCGACGCAGCGCAGCCCGCCGTTCTGCTGTTCGGACATGCAGCGCCCATTCATGAGCCGATTGCGGCTCGAGGCCCGTTTGTTATGAATACGCAGGCGGAACTGAATCAGGCGGTAGTCGATTATCACGCCGGCAAGTTCCATGTCGCGCCTGCATGAGTGCTGCATGTGTGCTGGTTGGGTGCCGCTTGAGGCTTGCTTGAGTCTGATATGGGCGCCATGTGCGCCCTATGTAAGCCCAAGCGGGCCGGCTTAATGCTGACCCGCATTCACCAGTAGCCAGACTCGCCCTTCAGGCGGTCCGCCGAGAATGCGGGCGAACGCGGCGCGGCGTATCGACGTCATAGCCGAGCGTGACCAGAATGTCGCGCAGATTCTGGCCGTGCCACGCCGGCGGCCACGCGGCGATCGCGCGCTCGCGGATGGTCAGCGTGTCGTCGGGCACCATCGACTTCTCAGTCACTTCATACACGCGCCCCAGATCAGGGCAAGTAAAGCACGATGAATTCGTGAATACTTGCTTCGAGCGGCAACCTAATTTCCAAACCGTCGACAAGGTCAGACACTGCACCCCAGAGCCGGACCGCTTATGCAATTGCGTCGAAGTGTCACGCGGCATGCCGCTGACCGCTCACGACTCGACATGATACGACTGCATCGGCATCCGTCAGGGGACGAAACCCATGGTGAGTGGCGTCTGACTTCCGGTAGGGCGCTTCGCCGAGCGAGCGCTGACACTGCCACGACACCGCCTGACCAATCGGCTCGCCGTGTGCATCCCACAGCACGACCGCCAAAAACGGAAGCCGTGCGGATCAGCGGCACGCTGACAACGAACGATGGTGAAATCGCGGTGAAGCGGGCGCCAGAAGGACACGGAATCTTGACTCGGGCCGAGTGGGACCTAACACAGTGTCTGGCCGATGGTTCACTGGTCCTGGTGCTGCCTGACCATGACACTCCGAACGCTGATATTTTCGCGGTCTATTCGCAACAACAGATGTCTAACCGCTCTGTGCGTTCGTTGACTTCATAGCGCTCGATCTTGGAAGTGGGGCGATCGAGGTCGCCTAGGCAGCCGAAAGCGGACCGCCGCCATTTCTCGACGGGGGGCCGTTGTGGGTCGGCTACGGCCAACCCCGTCGGGCGGTAGGCGGCCGAGGCCGTGTAAAAACGCAGGTGATCATCTAGACTGGATCGCTCATCAGAACCCCAAGAGTGGGACACTGCCGCATGCGGTGCCTCGACGAAGGACCGCAACGGGTGTGCGGCGTGAAAAGGTGGCGCTTTCCAGTGGGTGCAAGTCCCGCCCGGCATAAGGCATATGTGGGTGGCGGGGTTCAACAGCAGGGCAAGACTGAAGGCGTAAAGGAGCAGCAGCCCCCGGGGATCATCCGCCGGTTGTGCCGGCGCCGCACGGTACCGCATGCATTGGCACCGCCGACGGGTTACCGCTCACGCTTCGGCCGGAATCTGATCGGCGGTGCTGGCATCGTCAGGTGACTCTGCTTTCTTGTCGACGCCGCCGACGAAGTCGGCCCATGCCTGCATCATCGGCCTACGCAGGTTGAGGAGGTCAGTGCGATGGTAGGCGGCCTCGGTATCGTCCTCAACCGCATGCGCGAGCGCACGCTCAGCGAGGTCACGTGCGTAGCCATGCTCGCTTGCCCAGTCGCGGAAAGAGGAACGGAAGCCATGCGCCGTTGCGACACGCCCGGGTTCATCGCTGACCGCCTTGGCCCGGCGCAAAAGAGCCGTCAACGTCATGTCACTGAGCATTTTCGTGCGGGGCGAAGGGAAAACAAGGTCGGCGTGTCGCCGGTTCTCATGTTGTTGCTTCACGATGGCGGCGGCGCGATCGGACAGGGGCACGCGGTGCGGCCGGTCCATCTTCATCCGCTCGGCGGGAATCGTCCAGAGCATCCAGTCAGGCGAGAACTCCGACCAGCAGGCGCCCCGGATCTCGCCACTGCGTGCGGCGGTAAGGATGGCGAATTCGAGGGCAGCCTTCGTGTCGTCGACCATTCCCCGGTCTGCAAGCTCGTCGGCCACAAAGCGCGGAATGAGCTGCCAGGGCATGGCGGGATGGTGCCTGGTCTTCGGAGTGCGTTTCGGCAGGAGACGATGGGCCACGGAGACCGGATTGCCCTTGACATAGCCCTGCGCCCAGGCCCATTCAAAGACGGCGTACATGCGTTGTTTTGTGCGGCTGGCGGTTTCCGCCTTGCTGATCCAGATCTTGCGTAATGCGTCGGCGCAGTCCTTCGGCGTGATATCAGCGAGCAGTTTGTTACCTAGCGTCGGGAACGCATGGGTCTCGAGTGTCGAAATCCATTGATCGGCGTGTTTGGCGTTCCTCCAAGCGGGTTTCAGATCGCCATGAACCTCGCGGGCCGCTTTCTCGAAGGTCATAGCCGACTCCTGGCGTTTCTCGATAAGCGCCATTTGTTCGTCCCGCTGGCGCTCGTCAATGGGATCGCGGCCCGATTCGACCAGTTTGCGGGCGGCGCGAGCTTTGTCTCGTGCCTCGGCAATCGAGACGCCGTCCTCCTTGCCGGTGTAGCTACCCAGGCCCATGTCACGGCGCTTTCTCCTCACCGGGCTAACGTACCGGAATATCCATCTGCCGCGGCCGTTCGCCGTCGGTACGATTAGCAGGCCCGGCGTTGCCGGGTCGAATCGGGGCTGATCGCCCTTGCGCATTGCAGTCAGGCTGGTCGTTGTAAGGATCTTCGGCTTGGCTGTCGTCATTTTCCACCCATCACGCCACCCATCACGAAGGGTAGGCTCGCTTATGAATAATGGGGAATATTATAGACGGCATGACTTTATAAGTGCATGATTTTAAAAAGAAAAGTGAGAGCAAATGGGAATATTCGGGAACTGGGTATCGCAGCCTCCGTCTCCGCCAGCAATGGCGGCGGAACCCCAAGAGATCGCGGTCTCTTGGGGTTTTGTTTTTTCCGGGTCAGATTTTGAATTTCGCCGCGGGTAAAGCATCCTCACGGGCCTGGACGAATATGCTTCGGATGCCGAAGCAATCTTCGCGGCGCGCCATTTGATGCGCAAAACCCACACGCAATTATTACGACCGAAGCGGCTTTTCACCGAATTTTCGTGCCTTGTAACGAGAAGTAACGTAGCGCTTCAGAGTACGACGTTATGCATCAGTTCTTACAAGTTTGAAATACGCGGATCATCACCTTGCGCTATATTTCAGCCCAACAACACACACTTGTTAAAGGTGAATTCCATGAAGTCCGCTCGTCTTGTTCCGCTTCTGGTCGGGGTGCTTGCGCTGGGTGCGTCAGGTATAGCAATGGCCCACGTGAGCGTGGGTGTCAATATCGGTATTCCGGCGCCGGTGTATGTCGCGCCGGCTCCGGTTTATGCACCGCCGCCGCCCCCGCCGCCCGTCGTTTATCAACCGGCTCCCGTGTACTACGGCGGCCCGTCCATCGTGATCGGCTGGCATGGCGACCGCTACTGGGACGGCCATCGTTACTGGGCGCGTGACGACTGGAACCGTTATCACGGCGGTGGCTACCATGGTGGCGGCTACCACGGCGGATATCACGATCACCGCAATTGAGCCGCGCAGATTCATCGCGCTGACGTAAAAAACCGCCCTTCGGGCGGTTTTTTTATTGCTGGGCGCGCGCCGCCGCGTGGTGCCGCGTTACTCCGCAACGCCGGCCATGCCGCCCACCACGGAGTTGAAGCCGCTGTCGACATGCAGAATCTCTGCCGTCACGCCAGCCGCCAGATCCGACAGCAGGAAAGCCGCCGAATTGCCGACCTGTTCGATCGTCACATTGCGCTTGAGCGGCGCGTTGTCTTCGACGAAATCGAGAATCTTGCCGAAGCCCTTGATGCCGCTAGCCGCCAGCGTCTTGATCGGACCGGCTGAGATACCGTTGACGCGTACACCTCTCGCGCCGAGCGAAACGGCCAGATAGCGCACGCTGGCTTCGAGCGACGCTTTGGCGAGACCCATTGTGTTGTAGTTCGGAATCGCGCGTTCGGCGCCGAGGTAGCTCAGCGTGAGGAGCGCAGCGTCCTGCGACAGCATCGGCAGCGCGGCCTTGGCGAGCGCGGGGAAGCTGTAGGCGGAGATGTCGTGCGCGATGCGGAAATTCTCGCGCGTCATGCCGTCGAGGAAGTCGCCGGCAATCGCTTCGCGCGGCGCAAAACCAATGGAGTGGACGAGGCCGTCGAGGCTGTCCCAGCGTTCCTGCAACGACGTGAAGAGCGCTTCGATTTGCGCGTCGTCAGCCACGTCGCAGGGGAACACCAGATCGCTGCCGAATTCCGTTGCGAACTCGGTGATGCGATCCTTGAAGCGGTCGCCGACATATGTAAACGCCAGTTCCGCGCCTTCGCGCTTGCAGGCCTGCGCAATGCCATATGCAATCGAACGGTTCGACAGCAGGCCGGTCAGCAGGATTCGTTTACCAGCGAGGAAACCCATGAATTCTCCTAATGAAGTCAACGCGCCGCGGGCTCGGATGTGCGGGATCGCGCGGGATAATTGGGTAGAATTCTCTCACATTGCAATCGACCACCGACCAACAAGGCCCCCATGACAACTGGTTTGCGACGGGTAGACGCGCTTCGTGCAGGCTGGCGTGCGGCGATGAAAAAGCTCGCGCGGGACCCTTCGCAGACGGTGCCGGCCTGGTTGGCGGCAATGCTGATGCTGTCCGGCGCGGCCGGCGCATCGTTGCTGGCGGCGCGGCCCGCGCACGCGGCGTATGCGATTGCGCAATACGGCGATCCGAAATATCCGCCCGGTTTCAAACATTTCGACTACGTCAATCCGGACGCGCCGAAGGGCGGCACGCTGGTTCTGGCCAACCCGAACCGGCAAACGAGCTTCGACAAATTCAATCCGTTCACGCTGCGCGGCAACGCGGCGCCGGGCATGGACTTTCTGTTCGAGAGTCTCGCCACCGGCAGTTCCGACGAAGTCGCCACCGAGTACGGTCTGCTGGCCGACGACATCCGCATCGCGCCGGATGGATTGTCGACCACCTTCCACCTCAATCCGCACGCGCATTTTTCCAACGGCGATCCGGTGACCGCCGCCGACGTCAAGTTCTCCTTCGACACGCTCAAAAGCCCGCAAGCTGCGCCCGCCTACGCGTCGTATTTCGCGGCGATCACGCGCGCGGTAGTGGTCGATCCACAGACCATCCGCTTCGAGTTCAACGCGCACAACCGCGAACTGCCGCTGCTGGCGGGCGGCATTCCGGTGTTCTCGCACAAGTGGGGCGTGAAGCCGGACGGCACACGCATTCCGTTCGATCAGCTCACGTTCGAAAAACCGATCGGCAGTGGGCCGTATCTGATCGAGAGTTATAACAACGGCCGCACGATCACGTACCGGCGCGATCCGAACTACTGGGGCGCAGCGCTGCCGGTGCGGGTGGGCACCAATAACTTCGATCGCATTACCTACAAGCTGTATTCCGACGACACCGCGCGCCGCGAGGCCTTCAAGGCCGGCGAATACGACGCCACGGTGGAAATGGTGGCGCGCAACTGGGTGCGGCGCGACGTCGGCAAGCCGTTCGATAACGGCGAGTTGATCAAGCGTGAATTTCCGCAGCACAACGGCAATGGCATGCAGGGTTTCGTGCTGAACCTGCGCCGGCCGATCTTCCAGGACGTGCGCGTGCGCCGCGCGCTCGACCTCGCGCTCGACTTCCAGTGGCTCGACCGGCAGCTGTTTTATAACCAGTACACCCGCATCGACAGTTACTTCGTCAACACGCAGTGGCAGGCAACCGGCACGCCGAGCGCGGGAGAACTGGCCTTGCTGGAACCCTGGCGCAAGCAGCTCGATCCGGCCGTGTTCGGTCCGCTGCCGAAGCAGCCCGACACCGATCCGCCCGGCTCGCTGCGCGCGAATCTTCTGCAGGCGCGCGCATTGCTCGCCGAAGCCGGCTGGGTCTATCGCGACGGCGCGCTGCGCAACGCGAAGGGCGACAAGTTCGAGTTCGAGATGCTGGACGACTCGTCGGGCGCCGCCGTATGGCCGCCGGTGATGGCGACGTATCAGCGCAACCTCGCGAAGCTCGGCATCACGCTGAACTATCGCACCACCGATTTCGCGGTGTACCAGAAGCGTCTCGACGCGTTCGAGTTCGACGCGACCATCATCAAGGTACCCGACTCGCAGGTGCCGGGCACCGATGAGCAGGAACAGTTCGGCAGCAAGGCCGCGGACATTCCCGGTTCGGCCAACCTGGGCGGCATCCGCTCGCCGGCCATCGACGCCATCCTGCACGCGCTCGTCGGTGCGCAGACGCTCGAGCAGTTGACCGACGCGACCCACGCGCTCGACCGGGTGCTGATGCATGGCTATTATGTGGTCCCGCAGTGGTATAGCCCGGTGTGGCGGGTGGCGTTCAAGCGCGGCATGGCCTGGGCGCAGACCCTGCCGCTGTACTATGACCCCAACGGCTGGATTCCATCGAGCTGGTGGTTCGTGCCGCAGACATCACAGACGCCGCAGACACCGAAATCGTGACGGCCATGCCGCCGCGGCATTTCGCCTGTCTCGTTCATCGCTTCAACGTTTAGCCTTCGTGCACCGGAAACGCCGCCATGTGGAGCTACATCCTCAAACGCCTGCTGTTGATGATTCCGACCCTGCTCGGCGTCCTGACGCTGACCTTCGCGGTGATCCAGTTCGTGCCTGGCGGTCCGGTCGAGCAGATGGCGCACGAGTTGCGCCGCGGCTCTGAAAACGGTGCGTCGTTCGGACTGCGCGCGCATACCGGGGTCGACGCGCAGCAGATCGCGCAACTCAAGGCGCTGTACGGCTTCGACAAACCGCCGCTCGAACGCTATGGGCTGATGCTCAAACGTTTCGCCACCTTCGATCTCGGCCAGAGCTATTTCCGTCATCAAAGCGTGTGGTCGCTGGTGGTGTCGAAGCTGCCGGTGTCGATCAGTATCGGCATGTGGACCTTCTTCCTCACGTATCTGATCTCCGTGCCGCTCGGCATCGCCAAGGCGATCCGCAACGGCTCGCACTTCGATTTCGTCACCAGTCTGATCGTGCTGATCGGCTATGCGATTCCGGGTTTCGTGCTCGGCGTGCTGCTGCTCGTGCTGTTCGGCGGCGGCTCGTTTCTGCAACTGTTTCCGCTGCGCGGCCTCACCTCGGACAACTGGGCCCAGCTAAGCCTGGGCGCGAAGCTACTCGACTACCTATGGCATATCACCTTGCCGATCATCGCCTCGGTGGTGGGCAGCTTCGCGGTCATCACGATGCTGACCAAAAACGCTTTCCTCGACGAGATCCGCAAGCAGTATGTGCTGACCGCGCGCGCCAAGGGACTTTCCGAGCGGCGCGTGCTATGGAAGCATGTGTTTCGCAATGCCTCGCTGCCCTTGATCGTCGGTTTTCCGGGCGCGTTTATCGGCGCGTTTTTCACCGGCAGCCTGTTGATCGAGACGCTGTTTTCGCTCGACGGTCTCGGCCTGCTGTCGTATCAGTCGGTGATGCAGCGCGACTATCCGGTCGTGCTCGGCACGCTGTATCTGTTCACGCTGATCGGCCTCGTCACCAAGCTGATCTCCGACCTCTGCTACGTGTGGGTCGATCCCCGCATTCAATTCGAACAACTGGAGCGCTGATTTGAGTCGAGCCCGCACCCGAGCCGATCTGACGCCGCGCACCGAACCGATCCGCGCGTTTGTTTCGCCATCGCCCGCTCGCCGCGTCTGGCAGCGGTTTCGCAAGCAACGGATCGGCTACTGGAGCCTGATCGTGTTTATCGTCGCGTTCGCCGCGAGTGTGGCGGCGCCGCTGTGGTCGAACGACAAACCGGTGGTGGTCCGTTACGAAGGGCATCTGTATTTCCCGTTGTTCAAGGACTACGCGGAGACCACCTTCGGCGGCGACTTCCCGACTCCCGCCGATTATCTCGACCCCTACGTGCGCGACCGTTTTAGCCAGCCGGGCAATTTCGCGCTGTATCCGCCTAATCCGTACTACTACGACACGCTCAACTACTTTTCGAAGCAGCCGAACCCCGCGCCGCCTTCGCGCGATAACTGGCTTGGCACCGACGACCGCGGCCGCGACCTGTTCGCGCGGCTCGTGTACGGCTTTCGCGTCTCGGTGGAGTTCGCGCTGGTGCTGACGTTGATCGGCACGGTGCTCGGCATTCTGGCGGGCGCGGTGCAGGGCTTCTTCGGCGGCAGGACGGACATCGTCGGCCAGCGTTTGATCGAGATATGGAGCGCGATGCCGGAGTTGTATCTGCTGATCATCTTTGCGGCCATCTTCGAACCGGGCTTCATCCTGCTGATCGTGCTGTTGTCGCTATTCGGCTGGATCGGCCTGTCCGACTACGTGCGCGCGGAGTTTCTGCGCAACCGTACCCAGGACTATGTCAGGGCGGCGCGCGCCATGGGACTGTCGAACTGGCAGATCATGTGGCGCCATGTCCTGCCCAACAGCCTGACGCCCGTTATCACGTTTCTGCCGTTCCGCATGAGCGGGGCGATCCTCGCGCTCACGAGTCTCGACTTTCTCGGTCTGGGCGTGCCGTCGCCTACACCTAGCCTCGGTGAATTGCTGTCGCAAGGTAAGGACAACCTCGACGCGTGGTGGATCTCGCTGTTTACGTTCGGCGTGCTGGTCGCCTTGCTGTTGCTGCTGACCTTCATGGGCGACGCGCTGCGCAATGCACTCGACACACGCATCTCCGATGCCATGCGAGCCGGAGGCAATCAATGAGCGAGCCGGTGCAAGACACCCGACAGGCGGTCGCAGGGCCGCTGCTGGAACTCGATCGCTTGCGGGTCACGTTCGGCGACACGGTGGCGGTGAAGGACGTCACGCTCGCGATTCAACGCGGCGAACGCGTGGCGCTGGTGGGCGAATCCGGCTCGGGCAAGAGCGTGACCGCGCTGTCCATCCTGCGTCTGTTGAGCGACGCCGAGGTGAGCGGGGCGATCCGCTTCAACGGCGAGGACCTGCTCACCCGGAGCGAGCGCGAGATGCGCGGTCTGCGCGGCTCGGCGATTGCGATGATCTTCCAGGAGCCGATGACGGCCCTCAATCCGCTCTACACGGTGGGCGAACAGATCGCGGAAACGATTGTCGTGCATGACGGCGTGCCGGCCAGGGAAGCGCGCAAGCGGGCCGTCGCGCTGCTGGCGCGCACGGGCATCACGGAGCCAGGCAAGCGCGTCAATAGCTACCCGCATCAGCTCTCCGGCGGCCAACGGCAACGCACGATGATTGCCATGGCGCTCGCCTGCCGTCCGCGTCTGCTGCTGGCCGACGAACCGACCACCGCGCTCGACGTGACGATCCGCGCGCAGATCGTCGAGCTGCTGCTCGAACTGCAACGCGACGAAGCGGAAAAGCGCGGCATGGCCGTGCTGCTGATCACCCACGACCTGAACCTCGTGCGGCACTTCGCGCAGCGTGTCGCGGTGATGGAGCGTGGCGAGCTGGTCGAGAGTGGCACTGTCGAGCAGGTGTTCACGTCGCCGCAGCATCCCTACACGCAGCGTCTGCTACAAAGCCGCCCTGTGCGTACAGTGGTGCCGGTGCTGCCCATCTCGCCGGTGTTGCTCGAAGCGCGCGACGTCTCGGTCGAATTCAAAACGAAGCTGCCGGGTTTTGCCGGCTGGTTCCGCTCGGGACGGTTTCGCGCGGTCGACGCGGCGAGCGTGTCGGTGCGACAGGGCGAGACCTTGGGCATCGTCGGCGAGTCGGGCTCGGGTAAATCGACGCTCGCCATGGCGCTGCTCGGCCTGCAGCGTACCGCGCGCGGCGAGATCGAATTTCAGGGCAGGGCGCTTGGCAGTTATCGCGGCCGTGAACAGACCGTGCTGCGCTCGAATATGCAGGTCGTGTTTCAGGATCCGTTCAGCTCGCTGTCGCCGCGCCAGACCATTGAGCGGATCGTCGGCGAGGGGCTCGCGCTGCATCGTCCGCAGCTGGATGCCGAGGCGCGGCGCGAGAAGGTGATTACGGTGCTGCGCGAAGTGGGCCTCGACCGCACGGTGCTATACCGCTATCCGCACGAATTTTCCGGCGGACAGCGCCAGCGGATCGCGATTGCCCGCGCTCTGGTTCTCGAGCCGCGCGTCCTGATTCTCGACGAGCCGACCAGCGCGCTCGACGTCTCCATCCAGCAGCAGGTGCTCAAGCTGCTGGCCGGTTTGCAGCACAAGTACAACCTGGGCTTCGTCTTCATCAGCCACGACCTCGCCGTGATCGGCGCGATGGCGCATCGGGTGGCGGTCATGCAGAACGGTTCGATCGTGGAAAGCGGCGAAGTCGAGCAGATTTTTGCCGCGCCGGCCCATCCTTACACTCGAAAGCTGCTGAAAGCCGCACTGCCGGACTGAAATTCACCAATTGGGTGCGTGTCTCGATTGTATTTTTCTATTTGTTTTGACACGTGAATACTTACTGGCTAGTATCGACCAAACTTTTTTCCGTATCCCACTGATTTTTAGGCAAAAACTACCGACCAATGCAGCACCGAAACTTAACCCAGGCTTGTACGCGCGTCGTCGCCGGGATGTTCATTGGCGTACTGATGGCAGCAGCTCCCGGCGCGTTCGCCGACGAAGTCAGCAGTTTTAATCAGAATGCCTCATTTTCGACCCAGGACGGGTCGACTCCGCTGTCCGTATCCACTCCGCAAACCACCAGCGCCGCAGCCGATGCAGGCAGCAGCGCGCGTTCGTTTTTGTCCGGCATGGCCGGCAAAGCGGGTGACGTGGTGGTGGGCGCGCTCAATATGATCGGGGTGCGTTATCGCTGGGGCGGCGATACGCCGGACTCGGGGCTGGATTGCAGCGGTTTCGTCCGCTACGTCTTCCAGGACACGCTGGGCATGGCCCTGCCGCGCCGCGCCGAAGAAATGAGCCGGGTTGGCGAGAAGGTCAGCATGAGCAACCTGAAGCCAGGCGATCTGGTGTTCTTCAATACGATGCGCCGCACGTTCTCGCACGTCGGCATCTATATTGGGGACAACAAGTTCGTGCATTCGCCGTCTACCGGCAGCACGATTCGCGTCGACGATCTGGATGACGGCTACTGGGAAAAGCGTTTCACGGGCGCACGCCGGATCGAAACGTCGTACCAGGGCTCGCAGGATCTGAAGCAGCGTGTGAATGCTGCAATTGGCGGCAACGCAAATTAAGCGTTTGGGTTTCCAGAGCGCCTTTTCGTCCGCGCGTATAAAAAAGCCTGCTTCATGCGAAGCAGGCTTTTTGCATTTTGGGGATTTGAAACGGACCCCTTATACGGGCAATGGCGCCCGAATTATGCCGCTACGCGGCTCGCTGCCAGCTTGCGCTGCAACTCCGGCATGATTTTCGCGGCCGCCTCCTCGCCGGCGAGAATCGCCGCGTTGCGCTGTGAGAAGTCGCTGCCGCTCATGGCCGCCAGATTCGGCCGGATCACCACGTCCGCGTATTTGTCGAGTTCATAGGCCTTGATGGTCTGGCCCATGATCGTGAAGGTCTGCAGCAGCACGTCGAACGAACTGGAGGTGACGCCCACCTCGGGCCGCTGCGAGATATCCACCGCGATCACGAAATCGGCACCCATCTTGCGCGCGAAGGAGGCCGGCACCGGGCTCACCAGGCCGCCGTCCACGTACTCGTGGCCGCCAATCTTCACCGGTTCGAAAATCGACGGCACGCTGCATGACGCGCGCACGGCGACACCGGTATTGCCGCGCTGGAACAGGATCGGCTGGCCGCTGTTCAGATCCGTGGCGACCACGCCGAGCGGCTTGGCCATCTTTTCGATCGGACGATTGTTCAGTGTCGTATTCAGGTAGTTCTGCAGCGCGATGCCTTGCAGGAACCCGCGCGCGCGAAACGGCATGGCCCAGTCGCTGATCGACGCTTCGTCCATGTTCAGGGCCAGCTTGTTGAGCGCGAAACCATTCATGCCCGAGGCATAGAGCGCGCCGACCACCGAGCCCGCGCTGGTGCCGGCGACCAGATCCACCTGGATGTTGCGCGCTTCGAGCGCCTTGATGACGCCGATATGCGCAAAGCCGCGCGCGGCGCCGCCGCCCAGCGCGAGGCCGACGCGAATCGGGCGCTGCGGCTTGTCGAGCGGCGGTGTCGTGGTTGCCGGCGGCGTGATGAGTGGCGTGGTGGACGCGATGTCAGCGGGGCGCGAGCCGCGATCCGACTGGCTGCCGGTGGTCGTGCAGGCCGTGAGAACGGCGGACGCGGCGGCCAGCGAGAAGGCGCGGCGGCTCAGGCGTGAGGGGGGCTGTGTCAACGATTTCTCCAACAACGGCGCGGGTTCCAGCAAGGCTGGCGGGACGGCCGCGAGCAAGCGGGCAGAAGCGGGCAGGATCGCCGGCGGCGATCCGACTGCGCCGCGGTGAGGCGCAGCGGCGGCGCGCGCACATCATAAATCAAAGGCCGGGTGGGGCGGGGCGCGCGTCAGGAAACGTTACAGATGCATCGCAGCCGTGCGGTGGCGTGAGAAGGGTCCGTGAGCTAAGGCGCCGTGCGCGACGGTCTTTTCCGGTCCGCTAAACCGCTGGCGACGCCAGGCGGCAGGGCAAGGCAAGACGCTGTCGGCGGGTATAATTCGACTCTCGCATTTTCCATTCGCATTCATGCATGGCGACTCTCGCCGCATGAGCGCGTTCCGCTGCCGCGCTGGCTGGCGTTCGATTGCCGCGCCGGCGCCTGTCTTCGAGTAACCGTTTATGACCACCTCCGTTCGCACCCGTTTCGCACCGAGCCCCACCGGCTTCATCCATCTCGGCAACATCCGTTCTGCGCTGTATCCGTGGGCGTTCGCGCGCAAGATGAAGGGCACGTTCGTGCTGCGGATCGAGGACACCGACCTGGAGCGGTCCACCTCGCAATCCGTCGACGCGATTCTGGAAGGCATGAGCTGGCTCGGTCTCGATTACGACGAAGGCCCGTTTTACCAGATGCAGCGCATGGACCGGTACCGCGAAGTGCTCAGGCAGATGCAGGAGCAGGGACTGGTGTACCCATGCTATATGTCGACGGAAGAACTCGACGCGCTGCGCGAACGTCAACGCGAAGCCGGTGAAAAGCCGCGCTACGACGGCACCTGGCGCCCGGAACCCGGCAAGGTGCTGCCGACACCGCCCGCCGGCGTGCAGCCCGTCACGCGCTTTCGCAATCCGCTCTCGGGCGTGGTGGCGTGGGACGACGCCGTGAAAGGCCGGATCGAGATCTCGAACGAAGAACTCGACGACCTCGTGATCGCGCGTCCGGACGGCACGCCGACCTACAACTTCTGCGTGGTGGTCGACGACCTCGACATGCGCATCACCCACGTGATTCGCGGCGACGACCACGTCAACAACACCCCGCGCCAGATCAACATTCTGCGCGCGCTGGGCGGCGAGCCGCCGGTCTACGCCCACTTGCCGACCGTGCTCAACGAGCAGGGCGAGAAGATGAGCAAGCGTCATGGCGCGATGAGCGTGACGGGCTATCGCGACGCGGGCTTTCTGCCGGAAGCGGTGCTCAACTATCTCGCGCGTCTGGGCTGGTCGCATGGCGACGCGGAAATTTTCTCGCGCGAACAGTTTGTCGAATGGTTCGACCTGGAGCATCTCGGCAAGTCGCCGGCTCAGTACGATCCCGACAAGCTGACGTGGCTGAACGCGCACTACATCAAGGAAGCGGACAACGCGCGCCTCGCGGAACTGGCACGGCCGTTTTTCGCCGAACTGGACATCGACGAAGCCATGCTCGCGCAGGGCCCAGACCTGGTGGCGGTAGTGGGGCTGCTGAAGGATCGCGCCTCGACGGTGAAGGAGATCGCAGAGAACGCCGCGATGTTCTACCGCACGCCCGCGCCGGGCGCGGATGCGCTCGCCCAGCACGTGACGGACGCGGTACGCCCGGCCATCGCCGATCTCGCGGCTGCGTTGAAGGGCGTGGAGTGGAGCAAGGAGAGCATCGCCGCCGCCTTGAAGGCCACACTCGGCGCGCACAAGCTGAAGATGCCGCAACTCGCGATGCCGGTGCGGCTGCTGGTGGCGGGCACGACGCACACGCCTTCCATCGACGCCGTGCTGATGCTGTTCGGCCGCGACGTGGTGGTGAGCCGCCTTGAGAAGGCGCTCGCGTAAGACGTATGAGAGGGTTTGCATGCGGCTCGCAAAAAAAGTCGCATGTAATCACTCAAAGGGTATTTACAAAGCGGGATTTGCTCCTTAAAATCTCGTTTCTGTTCTGCAAGGGGGGTATAGCTCAGCTGGGAGAGCGCTTGCATGGCATGCAAGAGGTCAGCGGTTCGATCCCGCTTACCTCCACCATCAGAGCAGAATGAAGTCTTACCGATGTCTGGATGTTGTAGTAAAAAAGACTTCACAAGCAGTAACAATGTAGTTAGAATATTGGTCTTCGCTGCTAATGAAACGAAATTAGCGTCAGTTAGCAGCAAGATAAAGACAGATCTGAAAAGATTATGTCCCCTTCGTCTAGAGGCCTAGGACATCACCCTTTCACGGTGAGTACAGGGGTTCGAATCCCCTAGGGGACGCCAAACATCAGCGTCGCTTTAGTTTTCGAAAGAAGCAGTTCGAAGAACAAATAAAGTAGCGCAGCTTGCAGAGAAAAAACCGACGCTCGCAAGCCAGGGTGTAAAGACTGGAGTGGTAGTTCAGTCGGTTAGAATACCGGCCTGTCACGCCGGGGGTCGCGGGTTCGAGTCCCGTCCACTCCGCCAGACAAAGCCCGTTCATATGAACTTGAACGGGCTTTTTCATTAAAGGTGTAAGCGTACGTTGTCCCCTTCGTCTAGAGGCCTAGGACATCACCCTTTCACGGTGAGTACAGGGGTTCGAATCCCCTAGGGGACGCCAGGACATCGGCATCGCTCGGTCAGCAGTTGAGTCGATGCAGTTTGTGACTTGTGAGAGCAATTAGCGCTCGCAAGTCAGCAGTGCAGAAAATCTGGAGCGGTAGTTCAGTTGGTTAGAATACCGGCCTGTCACGCCGGGGGTCGCGGGTTCGAGTCCCGTCCGCTCCGCCAGATTTGAAAGAAGAACCCCGTAGGCTTAATCGCTTACGGGGTTTTTGCTTTTCTGGCACTCATCCAGCTCAGCCTTCGTTTTCCTTCAGCACATCCGTCGCTGCTTCGCACGCACCGCGCAACTGGTCGCGCATCAGGTCCTGAACAATCGGATCGCCGGAGATGATCGCGTTCTTGATTTTCACCGCTTGCTCGCATGACACACGCATGCGGCCGCCGCGCGACATCGCGATGCGCCGCAGGCGCCGCACCGGCCCGATCAGACTCGCATGCGTCGCCTGCAGCGTGCGGTTATCCGCGAGTGTCATCACGATGGCGTAGAAGCGGTCGAGTCCATCGACGTAACCCGCGGGGTCGTTGGCCGCGAGGCTTGCCTGCATGGCGTCGGTCACGTCCTCGAGTTGCGCGCGGCCAAGCGCGGTGATGCGGTCCGCCGCCAACTGCACCGCGAGACATTCGAGCGCCATGCGTACCCTGTAGATCTCCGCGACGTCGCGCAAGGTCACCGAGCGCACGAACGCGCCGACCCGCGCCACCACCGTCACCAATCCTTCGCGTTCGAGTTGCGCGAACGCCTCGCGCATCGGCGTGCGGCTCACATTGAGCTGCCTGGCGATCTGCACTTCGGAGAGCCGGCTGCCCGGCGGCAGCACGCCCTCGACGATCGCATCGCGCAGCGCCGGCACCACCACGCCGTCGCTCAGCGAGTCGCTCGGGGCGTCCACGGTGCGCATGCGCGCATGATATTTGCGGCCGATAGCATCGAGCGTCTGCTCCGACGAATCCATCGTTGATTCCTGCAATTGAGTTTTTGTCGACGAAGTCATTGACATCCCGGTATATGCTGAATACGCTGTATACAGATTATACAGCAGCGAAAGCGCTCGCACCAGGAGGCCATTTGGATAATGCAACTCTCCCGCAACCGGTCCTGATCGACCGGACGGATGCGGTTCTGACGTTTACGCTCAACCACGCGGAAGCGGGCAACGAAGTCACCGCGCCGATGTTCGACGCGATGATCGCCGCCCTGCGCGCCGAGGCGGTCATGCCGACTGCCCGCGTCCTGCGCATCCGCGCGAGGGGCAAGGTGTTCTGCACCGGCCGCGAGCGCGCCGGCCACGACGCGGCGTCGATCCATCAGGAAGTCGCGCGGCTGATCGAATTGAAGCGCCTCGTGCGCGCCACCTCGCTGATCACGATTGCCGAAGTGCATGGCAACGCTTTCGGCTTTGGCCTCGGCCTCGCCATCCTGTGCGATTTCACGCTGGTCGCGAGCAACGCGGGCCTCGCGTTCCCGGAGATGCGAAAGGGCCTGCCGCCCGCCGCGATCATGGCGTACCTCGGCCGCTACGCACTGCCCAAGCACGTTTTCCCGATGGTGCTGTTCGGTGACGAATTCACACCCGAAGCCGCCCTGGCCGCGGGGCTCGTCAGCCGCGTGATTGCGCCCGAGCGCTTGCCGGCAGAAGCGGATGCGCTCACCGAACGTATCCTCGCGCTCGACGAAACCGGCACCCGCCAGTGCAAGAGTTTCTTCCAGTTCGCCGAGGAGAGTCCGCTCGAACACAACTTCCGCTGCGCCACCGAAACGCTGACGGTCACCGCGCTTCGTCTGCAGGGCAAGTGAACCATTAAGTTCTACTAAATCGACAGACCATCACAGGTTTGCAGGAGACGCAAATGAGTGTGAACGCAGGGGCACGGCTCGATCGCTTGCCCATGTCCGGGTTTCATCGGCGCATCATGTGGCTGATCGGCATCGGCATGTTTTTCGACGGCTTCGATATTTACGTGGCGTCGACGGTGCTCGGCGCCACGCTGAAAAGCGGCTTCTCGACGCTCGGACAAAACGCGCTGTTCGTGTCGCTGACCTTTCTCGGCATGATGCTCGGCTCATTGGCGACGGGTTTTCTAGGCGACCGTTATGGCCGGCGCTTCACTTATCAGACCAACCTGATGCTGTTCGGCGTGGCGTCGCTCGGCGCCGCGCTCGCGCCGAACATGGCCGTGCTGATTGCCTGCCGCTTCGTGATGGGTCTCGGTCTCGGCGCGGAGAACGTGGTGGGTTATTCGACGCTTACGGAATTCGCACCGCCTGCGTCGCGCGGCAAGCTGCAAGGTCTGATGGCGGTGTTCGTGGTGTCGGGATTGCCGGTCGCGGGGCTGATCGGCCTGTTGCTGATTCCGGTGCTGGGCTGGCGTGGCATGTTCGTGCTGGGCGGCCTGGGTGCGATCGGCGTCTGGTATGCGCGTAAGTCGTTGCCCGAGTCGCCGCGCTGGCTGGAGTCCGCTGGACATGATAAGGAAGCCGAAACAATTCTCTCGGCCATCGAGGGCGAGGTGCGCGCCGAGCACGGCAACGCGCCGTTGCCCACGCCGGCGGTCAAGCCGCTGATCGCACCGTCGCGCGAGCTTGGCTCGCTGTTTGCGGGAGCCATGCTGCCGCGGATGATCGTCGGCTGCGTCACGCTGATTGTGATCAACACGCTGCTGTACGGTTTTGTCACCTGGCTGCCGACTTTCTTCGTGCACCAAGGCTTCAGCATTGCCAAGTCGTTCGGCTTTGCGCTCGTGATGTCGTTCGGTGCGCCGCTCGGTTCCGGATTCGGCGCGCTGACCGCCGATCGCCTGGGCCGCAAGACCACCATCATTGGCGCGTCGTTGCTGGCCATCGTGTTCGGCTCGATCTATCCGTTCGTCAGCAACGAAGTGCTGTTGCCCATCGTCGGATTGCTGCTGGTGATTCCTATCTATGTGCTGGTCGCGCTGCTGTTCGCCATCTACGTGCCGGAACTCTTCCCGACCGAAGTGCGGCTGCGCGCGTCCGGCATCTGCAACACCCTCGGCCGTGGCGCGACTATCGTCACGCCGTTCATCGTGGTTGCGCTATTTGGGCACTATGGGGTGATCGGCGTACTGGCCTTGATGATCGGCCTGCTGGCCATTCAGATCGTGGTGGTGGCGGCGCTCGGCGTGGAATCGACCGGCCAGCGCCTCGAAGATATTCAGCCGACGGACGCGAGCGTGCGCCGCGAGGTCGGAACCGATGCGCGGGTGTCCCCGCTTAAGTAAATAGGGAGAATGTGAATGGATGCAGTGAACCAGCAATATCTGAACGCGAAACTGTTCATTGACGGCAAGTTCGTCGATGCGGCTTCCAGCAAGACCATGGACATCATCAACCCGGCCAACGGTGCGGTGATCGGGCAACTTGCAGCGGCGGCGGCCGACGACGTCGATCGCGCGGTGCAGGGCGCGCACGCGGCTTTCGAGAGCGGCGTATGGCGCGACATGCCGATCCAGCAGCGCGCCCGCGTGCTGAACCGTTTCGCCGATCTGTTCGAGGCGGATCTGGAGAGCTTCTACAAGCTCGAAACGCTCAACAACGGCCGGCCGCTCACGGAAACGCGCGCGCAGATTTCGCGTCTGCCGCAGTTCTACCGCTATTTCGCCGCGCTCGCGCTGACGCGCCGCAGCGACGTGATCCCCATCGAAGGGCCGTACCTCTGCTACACCCAGCGCGTGCCGCTCGGCGTGTGTGCACTGATGACGTCGTTCAACCATCCGTTGATGATTCTGTCGAAGAGTCTCGCGCCGGCGCTCGCGACCGGCAATAGCGTGGTCATCAAGGCGTCCGAGCAGACGCCGCTCACCACCGTGCGGCTCGTCGAACTGCTGCAGCAGGCGGGTGTGCCCGACGGCGTGGTCAACGTCATCAACGGCGAGGGCAAGGAAGCGGGCGCGGCGCTCGCGCGTCATCCGCTGATCGCCAAGGTCGTGTTCACCGGCGGCACGGAAGTGGGGCGCTCCATCGGCGAAGCGGCCGCGCAGACTTTCGCGCTGACGACGCTCGAACTGGGCGGCAAGGGCGCGGTGATCCTGTTCGACGACATGGACCTCGAACGCGCCGTGAATGGCGCCGCGTTTGCGGCCTTTATCGGCGCGGGTCAGACCTGCGTGTGCGGCGCGCGCATTCTGGTGCAGGAATCGATCTATCCGGCCTTCCTCGAAAAATTCAAGGCGAAGGTCGCGGCGATTCGTGTCGGCGATCCGGCTGACGTGCGCACCCAACTCGGGCCGGTGATTTCCGCGCGCTCGCGCGCCCGCATCCTCGCCATGCTCGAACGGGGCATTACGCAAGGCGCGAAGGTGCTGAGCGGCGGCGGTATTCCGGAGCATCTGCGCGACGAAGGCTTTTACCTCGAACCCACTGCGTTCTACGACGTCGACCCGAAGTCCGAACTCGGCCAGGACGAAGTGTTCGGACCGGTCACGGTCATCATGCCGTTCAAGGACGAAGCGGACGCGCTGCGCATCGCCAACGACACGCAGTTCGGCCTCGCCGCCTCGGTATGGACCCAGGATGTGGCGCGCGCCCATCGCGTGGCGGGCAAGCTCATCTTCGGCATGGTGTGGATCAACGATCATCACCGTCTCGACCCGGCTTCGCCGTGGGGCGGCTTCAAGAACAGCGGTGTCGGTCGCGAGACCGGTATTGAATCGTTCGATCAGTTCAGTGAACCGCGTGCCGTGACGGTGAATACCAGCGGCACCACGGTCGACTGGTACGCCGACGACGGTCAACTGAAGCGGCTCAACTAAAGCCGACTAAAGTTGCCTTCAGCAAACTGAAGAAAAAACTGAAGCGGCCTGACTGAGGCGCGGCCCGGCAACACGCGGCCGCGCCTTAGTCGTAAACGTTTTTTTCGTGAAACTTCGGGACAGGGGCGATTTCCTTACCTAGACTGGTTACGGTCATTTAAGGAGGGATCCACCATGTCCAAGGTAGCGACGACCGAGGCGGCCACGGCCGTCATCGAGACTTCCCGGTCCGGTTACGAATTGCTTGCCACTCCGTTGCTGAACAAAGGCACTGCGTTCACCGAGTCGGAGCGCGATGCGTTCGATCTGCACGGCCTCTTGCCGCCCACGATCGGCACGCTGGAGGAACAGGTGTCGCGCCGTCTGCAGGCGCTGCGCAGCTTCGCGACGGACCTCGAACGCTACGCCTTTTTGCGCGATCTGCAGGATACCAACGAGACGCTGTTCTTTTCGCTGCTGGTACAGAATCTCGAAGAATTGTTGCCCATCGTTTATACACCGACGGTGGGCGCCGGCTGCCAGCAGTTCAGCCGCCTGTTTCGCAAGCCGCGCGGCCTGTTTTTGAGCCTGCCGCACAAGAAGCGCATTGCCTCCATCCTGGCGCATCCTTCGTTCGACAAGGTCGAAGCCATCGTCGTGACGGACGGCGAGCGTATCCTCGGTCTCGGCGACCAGGGCGCGGGCGGTATGGGCATCCCGATCGGCAAGCTGGCGCTCTATACCGGTTGCGGCGGGCTGCATCCCGCGACCACGCTGCCTATCCTGCTGGATGTCGGCACCGACAATCCCGATTGTCTGAACGATCCGCTGTATATCGGCTGGCGTCATGAACGCGTGCGTGGCGAAGAGTACGACGATTTCATCGAAACCTTCGTGAGCGCGGTGGCGAAGCGCTGGCCGCACGTGTTGCTGCAGTGGGAAGATTTCGCCAAGAACAACGCCACGCGCATGCTCGAAAAGTATCGCGACCGTCTATGCACATTCAACGACGACGTGCAGGGCACCGCCGCCGTGGCGACCGGCACGCTGCTGTCGGCCATCAACGTGACGGGCGTGCCGCTTACGGAGCAGCGCATTGCCGTGATGGGCGCGGGTTCGGCCGGGTGCGGCATTGCGAGCCTGATCCGCAAGGCGATGACCGATGCGGGGCTGTCCGATAGCGAGGCAGGCAAGCGCTTTTTCATGGTCGACCGCGACGGCCTGCTGGTGGAGGGCATGGACGGCATCGCTTCGTTTCAGCAGCCGTTCCTGCAGGACAAGGCGGCGCTCGCTAACTGGAAGCTCGATCACCCGGACCGGGTCGCGCTGCTCGACGTCGTGCGCAATGCGAAACCGACGGTGCTGATCGGCGTGTCGGGCCAGGCCGGCGCCTTCTCCGAACCGGTGGTACGAGCGATGGCCGAGCACAACGCGCGGCCGGTGATCTTCCCGCTTTCCAATCCGACGTCTCGTGCGGAAGCGACGCCTGGCGATCTGGAAGCCTGGAGCGAGGGCCGGGCGGTGATCGGCACGGGGAGTCCGTTCCCGGCGCTCGAGCGCAAGGGCGCGAAGTTCAAGGTCGATCAGACCAATAACTCATACATTTTCCCGGGCGTAGGTCTCGGCGCGATCGCAGTCAAGGCGAGCCGCGTCACCGACCAGATGTTCATGGCCGCCGCGAAGGCGCTTGCCGCGGCCTCGCCCGCGCGCAGCGATCCCGGCAAGAACCTGCTGCCGCCGGTCACCTCGTTGCGCGATGTGTCGATCACGGTGGCTCTCGCGGTCGCGCTGCAGGCACACAAGGAAGGCCTGACCCAGGGAGTGAGCACGGACCAGATAGAAGGCCTGATTCGCAGCAAGGTCTGGACGCCGCACTACGTGCCCTATCAGCGGGTTAAGAGCGGCAGCGCGTGATCTGGTTTAGCATGGCCGGCGCGTGCATCAATGCGCGGGTTGATCCACGGATCGATCCGCGCATTGATGCCGGCAGCAGGCTCGACGGTTGATCAATGAGCCGATCCATAAAAAGAACCGGAGTTTTTCAGTGCTCAACACCATCCTCAACGGGCTGTTGCCGGTCGCGTTCGTCATCATGCTCGGCTGGTTCTCGGGCCGCATCGGCCTGCTGAAGCACGACGATGCCGGCGTGCTGGCTACCCTGGTGATCCGTTTCGCGCTGCCCTTTGCGCTGTTCGAAGGGGCGGTGAAGACCTCGCCGGACAAGCTGCATAACCTGGGCTTTGCGGCGTGCCTGACGCTCGGCTTGATGGGGACCTACCTGCTCGCGCTCGCGCTCGGCCGCTTCGTGTTCCGGCACGATCTGCGCACCGCCACCATGCAGGCGCTGGTGTGCGCGTTTCCGGATATGGCGTACTTCGGTGCGCCCATTCTTGCCTCGGTATTCGGCCCTGAGGGATTTCTCGCCGTGCTGGTCGGCAATCTCATCACCAGTATCTTCATGCTGCCGTTGACCATTGTGCTGACGAATCTCGGCGGCACAGGCGAGGCGGGCGGCGAGAAGCCGGACATCCTGCGGATTTTCGGGCAGAGCGTGGCGCGCGCGGTGATCAATCCGATTGTCTGGCTGCCGATCTCCGGCATGGTGCTTAGCTTTGCGCACGTCACGCTGCCCGAGCCGGTGCTGACGTCCGTGGATCTGATCGCCAAGGCCGCGGGCGGCACCTCGCTGTTCGCGCTCGGACTCATGCTGTACGGCGAACGTTTCATGATCAACGCGAACGTGTTGACCAATCTGGCGATCAAGAACTTCTTCCAGCCGGGACTCATGGCGGTGGGCGCGGTTCTGTTCGGTGTGGTGGGCGCGCCTGCACACCAGGCCGTGATTACCGGCGCGGTGCCGACGGCCACCGCGGCCGCCATGTTCGCGCTCAAATCGAGGACCTACACGGCCGACGCGACCGCCACCATTTTGATCAGCACGATTTGGGCGTGATTACCGAAGGACTCCTGATTGCCTATTTTTTCTAGCTGATTTTATTGAGGGGGCGGCCATTAACTCCGGCGCGGCTTCCTCAGCACGATGGTTTCGAATAGCTCGTAGTTCGCGGTGGGCGTCTGATCCGCGCCGGGCGCGTGATAGTAGTTCATCGTGATGGTCGTGTGAGCGCCGGGCTGGCCCGGATCGTGGTCGAACACGGCGATGCCATAACCGGTGCCGGTATCGCGTTTCGCCGACCAGATCGCGTCTTCCAGTGCATCGGCAGGATTCCGAACGAATGTGTTCGCTGCACTGCCGGGTATCGGCCGATTCGGTTTGGTGAATACTTTGGCCTGCGGCAAGCCGTCGGCCTCGTCCTCGCCGTAGACGTCGAGTGGCGCATTCGTGCCGCCGCCGCCGAGGATCAGATGGATGGTGCCGTGGCGGGTATCGAAGGTGGTGCTGTCGGGGTCCGCCGCCAACACCGGACGCGGTTGCAGCGTATCCACGGCGGCGCCCGTCGTCGCATCCTTGCCCGCGTTGTGGTTGCAGCCGCGCACCGGATGGCTGCGCTCGTAGTCGTGATCGTGCCCGCAGACGACCAGGTCGACGCCGTAGCGGTCGAAAAGCGGCAGCCACGCCTCGCGAATCCCCTTGTCCGATCCGTTGCCGGTCTTCGACGACGTCAGCGCGTCCTGGTGCATCTGCACCACGATCCAGTCGATCTCATGATCTTCCGACGCGCGCCGCAAGGTCTGTTCGAGCCAGCGCGTTTGCAGGCCGTGACTGTAGCCGCGCACATAGAACGACGTACCCGGTTCGATCGGCGCATGGCCGGTGCTGGCGACTGGCACGAGCGGATTCGGCCCAGCTACGAAGGCTGCGGCGTCCTGGTAGATGACGTCGTCGGAGTCGAGCGAAATGAACAGGATCGAACTCACGCGAAAGCTATACCACTGACCGGAAAAGTGCGTGCCGTTTTCCGGCAGCGTGTAGCGCGTGAGATACGAAGCGAGACCTTGCGGTCCATTGTTGAATTCGATTTCGTGGTTGCCCGGACACGGCATCCACGGACGGTTCGCCGCCGAGTTCTGCACGTTGTTGCCGAAATCACGCCACACGTCGGGCTGATGCGCCGGGTTCAGATTGGCGTAGCACAGGTCGCCGTTCAACAGATGAAACAGCGGCTCGAAGCGCTCGACGGCCTGCACGGCAAAGCGGCTTTGCGGATACGAGAGCGCCCACTCGGTGTTGGGCGTGGCGAGATCGCCATAGGTGGTCCAGCGAAACGGCGCGCGGCCGCGCGGTGCGGTCTGGAAGCTGGCGGTGAAGGGTTGCGCGGCGTTGCTGTCGTTGTCGGCCGTGACCGTGTACTGATAGGTGTTGGCCGGTTGCAGGCCGTGCAGTCGTGCGTGATAGGTGAACACGGTGGCGCCGTTGAGGCCATCGGTATAGATGCGTTGCACGCCGTGCACGGTCCGCGCCTGCTCGCCTGCATTGCCGAACTGCACACGCGGATTGACAGCAGAGGCGAGCGAAGCCCATGAGATCACCACCTCACTGGTGGGATCGTTACCCCATGTCATGTGGATCTGTTCGGGCCTGCCGTCCGGGCTGCGGGTGGCTGCCTGGCTCGTGGCCGCGAGACTGCCGGCGGCGCCCGCCAGGCCCGACACGCCGGCGAGCTTCAGGAAACCGCGCCGCGAGACGGCGGCAAGAACCTCGGCGGGGCGGGAGCCTGACGCGGGCGTGTTCCTGTTCGACATGGCGGGGTTCCTGGCCGGAAGGTGGAGTAACGGGCGCGGCCACGCGTCACGCGCGCAGCCGCGCACATATTATTCGCACAACTGTCTTTCCGTACTGTGACAGGCGCCTGGGTCTGGCAATCTCGCCGCAACCAGACGGTCATCACAGCGCAACCGCGTGACACCGCGCGCCCCGGCCCGCAGTGCCATGCTGTCCAGATCCGACCCACCGGTGTTTAGTTGGCGTTGGCCTGCTTGCTGCCGAAGGTCACCGTGATGGACGGCGCATATTGCGGCACCGTGATCGTGGCGTTTTCATCGTCGTCACCGCTGCCGCCTGCTGCGAAGTGGAACTCAGGACGCGGAATTTCTGTCTTCGATGCCTTGATCGTCGCCGTGACCGCGTCATAGCCGGCCTTCTCGCACTTGATCTGCAGGTCCGAATCCGAGCGGCGTACTTCAATGCTGTCGGGTGCCGTCACCGACCAGTCGCCCTTGGAATTGGTCAACACGCATTTGGCATCGGCAACCGGGCCGTTGCTGTCGACGGCGGCGATCGCGAGCGTTTCGCGGTCTTTCTTTGCGCCACCGTTGTTCGCATTCGAGCCGCCCGTGACCATGACGGCGTTGGCGGATTGCAAGGGTGACAAAGAATTCGCGGCATTGCCGGCGAATGCGTGGATCGACGTCAGCGAGAGTGTCGCGGCAATAATAACTGTCAGCTTGTTGTTAATTTTGATTCTCCTTTGGCTTACACAACGACGGAATGGAGTCGTTGCCCCGTTGCTGCTTTGCAGCGGCAAGGCAGGACTCTATCACGCCGTTTTGTGCCTGAAATCAGGTACCCAACAGAGAATGTTGCTTTGATGCGCATTGGCTGAAAACGCAGCCTTATGATGGAATTTCGCGCCTGCCGCTTCAACTCTGCAGCATGCGCGAAGAGGATGCTCAAACGCCGGTGCGTACCCCGACGCGATACTGCGTGACTTGCCGATATTCCTCACCGGGCCGCAGAATGACCTGCGCGGGGTTGGCCATGTTGATCTGGTTTGGAAAACCTCCCGCCTCGAGACAAAGGCCGGCGTATTTCGAATAAGTGTGGCCGCCACGGCCTTTTTCGCCTTCGAGATGGTTTCCCGTGTAGAACTGCAGGCCCCATTGATCGGTGCGCACGCTCAGTTCGCGCCCGCTGCCGGGCTCGTAGACACGCGCCACTTCGCGCACCGGCTGCGGGCGTGACGCGGCCGCTGCGGCTGCTGCGAGTTCCGGCAGTACGTAGCAGTGATCGAAGCCGCTTGCGAGTGCAAGCTGCGCATTCGGCCAGTCCAGACGCGCGCCGAGCGGGGCGCTCTGCCGGAAGTCGAACGCATTGCCGGCAACCTCCGCGCGCCGGGTGGGAATCATGCCGGCGTCGACTTCGAAATAGGCTTCGGCGTCGATCGACACCACGTGGCCGCGCACGTCGCCCGTCGCCTCCCCGCTGAGATTGAAGTAGGCGTGGCTCGTGAGATTGAGCGGCGTCGGTGCATCGGTGATGGCTTCGTATGCGATGGTCAGGGCGCCGTCGTCATCGAGCGTGTAGCGGACCTGCACGGTTACGTGGCCTGGAAAACCCGCATCGCCTTCAGGCGACTCCAGACGCAGCACGAGCGAGCCGTTGTCTTCTTCCGCCTCCCAGGGCAACCGGTTGAAACCGGCACTGCCGCCATGCAGCAGATTGTCGCCTTCGTTGCGATCGAGCGTGTACTCGATGCCGTCGAGCGTGAAGCGCGCCCCGGCGATGCGATTCGCCCAGCGTCCGATCAGGCCGCCCATATAGGTGGTGGACGCGAGGTATTCGGCCGGCGTGTCGTGGCCAAGCAGAATGTCGCCGAGCCGGCCGGCGCGATCCGGCGCATGCCACGACACCAGCGTGGCGCCGAGATCGCTGATGCTGACCTTCATGCCATGCGCGTTGCGCAACGTGAAAAGCTGGACCGGATCGCCACCGGGGGCGGCGCCCCAGGGCTCGGAAGAAAATTGCGCGTGACTGATCATATCGGCAGGAGAGTAAAGGATTCCCAAAGCGCATCGAGGATACGCCGGATTTGAGTCGTGCCGGTATCCGGCTAGCCGGACGCGGTCGTGGGCCGGGTGCGTTCCTGAAATTCGCGCGGCGTGCAGCCGAGCTCGCGGCGAAACACTGCATACATGTACTGCAAGGACGTGAAGCCGCAGCGGATGGCGACTTCCGCGCTCGACGCGTCGCGTTTGATGAGCAGCGCCTTCGCGGCATCGAGCTTGTGACGCAGGATCTCCTGATGCACCGTACATTGCAACTCGCGCCGAAAATATTCCTCCAGCGATGAGCGCGACACGCCGACGTAATCCGCCACCTGTTCGGTGCGGATGCCCTGGCAGGCGTACTGGCGAATGAAGTGGCGGGCACGCATCACATAGGGGCTGGCAAGCGGCTGGTGGCGCGTCGATTCGAGCACGTTGATGCCGACCGGCGGCACGCGAATGCGCCGCCCCGGAAAACGCGCCCCGTGCAGCATCTGATGCAGCAGGTGGGCAGCGGTGCGGCCCATTTCTTCGGTACCCTGAATAACCGAGGAGATCGGGATGCGCGTAAGGGTGCGCGTCAACGGATCGTTGTCGATGCCGATGATCGAGACCTGCTCGGGCACCGCAATGCCGGCGATCAGACAGGCTTGCAGCAGATGCCGCGCCCGCGCATCGGTGACGGCGATGATGCCGACCGGTTTGGGCAGCTTTTCGAGCCAGCCGGTGAGTTGCTCGGTGGCCTGGTTCCATGCGGGCGCGCTGGTCGACAGGCCACGATAAATTTCGGCGTCGATCTCCTCGGCGCTGCGGCCTTCGGCGGCGCGCAAAGCGGCGAAGGCCTGCTCGCGTTGCTGGGCCCAGCGGTTCTCGGGCGCCTGCGGCAGGCTATACAGCGCGAAGTGCGGTAAACCCGCACCGATCAGATGCGTGTACGCGAGCGACACCAGCTTGGCGTTATCGGTGGCGATATACGGCAGATCGGCCGGGTAGTGCGCTTCGTCCTCGTATGACGAACCCACCGCCACCACCGGCAGCTTGCAGCCGCGCAAGGCTTCGCTGACGGCCGGATCGTCGAAGTCCGCGATGATGCCGTCGCCGTCGAAACGTTCGATGCCCGTCAGGCGGCAGCGAAAATCTTCTTCGAGAAACAGGTCCCATGCAACACGGGTGGAAAGCAGGTAATTGCCGATGCCGGCGATGATCTCGCGGTCGTACACCTTGTTCGCGTTGAACAGCAGGGCGATCCGATGCGGCGTCTGCGGTGTCTGGGGTCGGGTCATGACGGTGGATGGCACGCGAGCTTCTTCAAGCCGGCGGGCCACTGTCTCCATTGTCGACCGGAGTGAGCGCTTTAGCGCTTCCTCCGGTTCCGTGCAACGTAGTTGCGAAGGGTGCTGTCGTCGCACCGGTTTTTTAAGCGTCCGGTTATTTTAGGCCGGGATTGCGCCGCGTGCTCGCTTCACAAGCCCCAAGCGGTGAGAAACATTAGCCAGGCTGTGCAATTTCGCAATTGCGGGCACAGGGCGCGCGCTGGCAGCATGGCGTCACCTTGTCGTACCCGGCGCCACGCCGCCCGGGTTGCATTGCAACATAAAACGGAGACACGTATGGCCTACTTCGAACACATCCCCAAGATCGGCTACGAAGGTCCGCAATCGGACAACCCACTGGCCTTTCATCATTACGACCGCAGCAAGCGCGTGCTGGGCAAGACGCTCGAAGAGCATCTGCGCATCGCCGTATGCTACTGGCATACCTTCGTGTGGCCGGGCGTCGACATCTTCGGGCAGGGCACGTTCCACCGTCCGTGGCAGCAGCCGGGCGACGCGATGGAACGCGCACATCAGAAGGCCGACGAGGCATTCGCGTTTTTCTCAAAGCTCGGGACACCTTACTATACGTTCCACGACACCGACGTCGCGCCCGAAGGCGACAGCCTGAAGTCGTACAGCGAGAACTTCGCCCGCATCAGCGACTATCTGGCGCGCAAGCAGCAGGACAGCGGCGTCAAGCTGCTGTGGGGCACGGCGAACCTGTTTTCGCATCCGCGTTATGCAGGCGGCGCCGCAACGAGTCCCGATCCTGAAGTGTTCGCCTTCGCCGCGACGCAGGTTCAGCATGCCCTCGATGCGACTCATCGTCTGGGCGGCGAGAACTACGTGCTGTGGGGCGGCCGCGAAGGCTACGACACGCTGCTCAATACCGACCTTGGCCGTGAGCGCGAACAGTTCGCGCGCTTTCTCAACATGGTGGTCGAGCACAAGCACAAGATCGGTTTCAAGGGCGCGCTGCTGATCGAGCCGAAGCCGCAGGAGCCGACCAAGCATCAATACGATTACGACGTCGCCGCCGTGCACGGTTTTCTTACGCAATACGGCTTGCAGAACGAGATCCGCGTCAACATCGAAGCCAATCATGCGACGCTCGCGGGACACTCGTTCCATCACGAGATTGCCACGGCGTTTGCGCTTGGTATCTTCGGCAGTGTCGACGCCAATCGCGGCGATCCGCAAAACGGCTGGGACACCGACCAGTTCCCGAATAGCGTCGAGGAACTGACGCTCGCGCTCTACGAAATCATCAGGCACGGCGGCTTCACGACCGGCGGCATGAACTTCGACTCGAAGGTGCGCCGTCAGAGCGTCGACGCGGAAGACCTGTTCTACGGCCATATCGGCGCAATCGATAACCTCGCGCTGGCTGTCGAACGCGCTGCGGTGCTGATCGAAAACGACCGGCTCGAACAGTTCAAGCGTCAGCGTTACGCCGGCTGGGAGACGGAATTCGGCCGCAAGATTCTCGCGGGCGGATTTTCGCTTTCGACGCTGGCCGGCGACGCGCTGGGCCGCGGCCTGAATCCGCAGCACGCGAGCGGCCAGCAGGAACGGCTCGAAAGCGTGGTGAACCAGGCCATCTACGGTCTGCGCTAAGCCATGCCGGGCGGAACGCCTGGCCGGTGCCGGTCAGCGCCGGGCAGGCGTGGAAGGAAGTGAGTACGACTGGCCAGTTTCGCAATCGCAGACAATTCCCGGCGATTGCAGACGGGCGAGCGAAGCGCGCACAAGCGCAGAACGAGGATGGAGACATGTTCATCGGTATCGACCTCGGCACGTCGGGCGTCAAAGCGGTGCTACTCGACCGCGACGGCCGCGTGCGTTTCACGGCCACGCATGCGCTCACGGTTAGCCGGCCGCAACCGCGCTGGTCGGAACAGGCGCCGCAAGACTGGTGGCGCGCCACCAAAGCAGCCATCGCCGATCTGCTGGGCGAAGCCCGCGCGGCCGGCATTGGCGCGACGCAGATCGAAGCACTCGGCCTGACCGGCCAGATGCACGGCGCGACCCTGCTCGACGCGCGGGGCGAAGTCTTGCGACCGGCGATCCTGTGGAACGACGGCCGCTCGGATGTGGAGTGCCGCGAACTGGAAGCGGCGGTGCCGCAGTTGCGCGAGATCGCGGGCAACATGGCCATGCCGGGCTTCACCGCGCCCAAGCTGTTATGGGTGCGCAAGCATGAGCCGGAAATCTTCGCACGCATCGCGCATGTGCTGCTGCCGAAGGATTATTTGCGTTATCTGCTGACGGGCGATTTCGCCACCGACCCATCGGACGCCGCCGGCACGCTCTGGCTCGACGTGGCGCAGCGCGATTACAGCGCGACCTTGCTGGAGGCGTGCGGTTTGTCGCGCGAGCAGATGCCGCGCGTGTTCGAAGGCAATCGCGTCACGGGCACACTCAAAGCCGAACTCGCGCGCGAGTGGGGCCTCGGCGAAATTCCGGTGGTGGCGGGCGGCGGTGACAACGCGGCGGGCGCGGTGGGCGTGGGCATCGTCAAGCCGAAGCAGGCGATGCTCTCGCTTGGCACCTCGGGTGTTTATTTCGCCGTCTCGGACGGTTTTCTTGCCAATCCCGCCTCGGCCGTGCACAGCTTTTGTCATGCGCTGCCGGACACCTGGCATCTGATGTCGGTGATGCTCAATGCCGCCGGTTGCCTCGATTTCACAGCACAACTAACGGGTTACGCGGATGTCGCCGCGCTGCTCGCCGATGCGCAAGCCGAAGCGCGCGATCGCCGGCCGTGGTTCCTGCCGTATCTGTCGGGCGAGCGCACGCCGCACAACAACGTCAACGCGAAGGGCGTGTTTTACGGCCTGACGCCGCAAACCGATCGCGCCGACATGGCCAACGCCACGCTCGAAGGCGTGGGCTTCTGCCTGCTCGACGGCATGGATGCACTGCACGCGGCCGGCCTCGTGCCCGATGAGATTTCCGTGATCGGCGGCGGCTCGCGCAGCGCCTACTGGACCCAGATGCTGGCGGACATCGCCGGGCGTCCACTGACCTTGCGCGCCGGCGGCGAAGTCGGCCCGGCGCTGGGCGCGGCACGGCTTGCGCATCTGGCGCTGGAACCGAATGCGCCGCTCGACGCAATCTGTCCCACGCCGGAGATCCTCGCTGTGCGTGAGCCCGATATGGCGCGCCACGCGTGGTACGGCAATGAACGGCGTCCCACGTTTCAGGCGCTGTATCGCGCGCTCGAACCGGTGTTTGCCGGGCACGCCTAGTGTCGTCGTCAGAGTAATCGCATCGCGCGGCTGTTCTGGCCGCGCTGCAACAGGGGTAGTCCAGGGTTGTCAATCAGTCGACCGCGCGCGTCGCCGCGCCGGCCGCTCATCCGGCATTGCCGGCTATAACAGAAGAGGAGTGAGACATGAAATTCGCAACGCGTCGTTCCGTCCTGAGTTCGCTCGTGTGTGGAGCGGTGCTCGCCAGCCTGTCGCTCGCCGCGCCGCTTGCGCACGCGAGCAAGGATCATCCGGAAATCGGTTTCTGTATCGACGATCTGCGCGTCGAGCGCTGGTCGCGCGATCGCGACTATTTTGTCGCCGCCGCGGAAAAACTCGGTGCCAAGGTGTCCGTGCAATCGGCCGATGCCAGCGAAGAGCGGCAGATTTCGCAGATCGAAAACCTGATCTCGCGCGGGGTCGACGTCATCGTGATCGTGCCGTTCAATTCGAAGACGCTCGGCAACGTGGTGGCCGAAGCGCACAAGGCGGGCATCAAGGTCGTCTCGTATGACCGCCTGATTCTGGATGCCGATGTCGACGCCTACATCTCGTTCGACAACGAAAAGGTCGGCGAACTGCAGGCGCAAGGCGTCTATAACGTGCAGCCGAAGGGCAACTACTTCCTGCTCGGCGGCGCGCCGACCGACAACAACGCGAAGATGCTGCGCGCGGGCCAGCTCAAGGTGCTGCAGCCGGCCATCGACAAGGGCGACATCAAGGTGGTCGGCCAGCAATGGGTGCCGGAGTGGAGCGCTTCCACGGCCCTGCGCATCATGGAAGACGCGTTGACGGCGAACAACAACAGGATCGATGCGGTGGTGGCCTCGAACGACGGCACCGCGGGCGGCGCAATTCAGGCGCTGGCGGCGCAGCATATGGCCGGCAAGGTACCCATCTCGGGTCAGGACGCCGACCTCGCTGCCGTCAAGCGCGTGGTGGCCGGTACACAGACCATGACGGTCTACAAGCCGCTCAAGCTGATCGCGGGCGAAGCGGCCAAGCTCGCCGTGCAACTGGCGAAGGGCGAGAAGCCGGGCTTTAACGCGCAGTACGACAACGGCAAGAAGAAGGTCGACACCGTCCTGCTGCAACCGACGCTGCTGACCAAAAGCAACGTGGACGTCGTCGTGAAAGACGGTTTTTACACCCAGGCTCAGCTCGCCAGCCAATAAGCGGAAGTTTTGCGCGGTGGCAGGCTGTTGCGTGGTGTGGGCAGCCGCGCCGCCGCGTTCCTTGCAGCGAGGCAAAAGCGAATGACGCAACCTTTACTGGCGATGCATGACATCGTCAAGGCGTTTTCCGGTGTGAAGGCGCTCGACGGCATCGACCTCTCGGTGTCGCCCGGCGAGTGCGTCGGCTTGTGCGGCGAGAACGGCGCCGGCAAATCGACGCTGATGAAAGTGCTGTCCGGCGTCTATCCATACGGCACGTGGGACGGCGAGATCCTTTGGGAAGGCGCGCCGCTGAGGGCGGCCAACGTGCGCGACACGGAGCGTGCCGGTATCGTCATCATCCACCAGGAGTTGATGCTGGTGCCGGAGTTGTCGGTGGCCGAAAACATTTTTCTCGGCAACGAAATCACCCAGCCCGGCGGTCGCATGAACTACGCCGCGATGTTCCAGCGCGCCGACGAACTGCTGCGCGAACTCGGCATCGAGGGTATCAACGTCGCGCAGCCGGTGATGAACTATGGCGGCGGCCATCAGCAACTGATCGAGATTGCCAAGGCGCTCAACAAGCGCGCGAAGCTGCTGATTCTCGACGAGCCGTCGTCCTCGCTCACCAGTTCGGAGACGCAGATTCTGCTCAACATCGTGCGCGATCTGAAGCGGCGCGGGGTGGCGTGCGTGTACATCTCGCACAAGCTCGACGAGGTCGAAGCGGTTTGCGACACGATTACCGTGATCCGCGATGGACGGCATGTCGCCACCGAACCGATGCACGCGCTGACCACCGACCGCATCATCTCCCTGATGGTGGGCCGCGAGATCACCAATCTGTTTCCGCGCGAGCCGCGTCCGCTGGGCGAGGTGATCTTCGAAGCGCGTCACGTGACCTGTTTCGACGTCACCAACCCGCGCCGCAAGCGGGTCGACGATGTCTCATTCAGCTTGAGACGCGGTGAAATTCTCGGCGTCGCGGGACTCGTGGGCGCAGGGCGCACGGAGTTGATGCAGGCGATCTTCGGCGCGTATGCGGGCGTGTGCGAGGCGACGGTGCTGCTCGAAGGCCGGCCGTTGAAGATTCGCGCCCCGGCCGATGCGATTCGCGCCGGCATCGGCATGGTGCCGGAGGATCGCAAGCGTCACGGCATCGTGCCGCATCTGAGTGTCGGCCACAACATCACGCTGTCGGTGTTGCAACGCTTTGCCAAAGGCGCGCGCATCGACTCCGCGGCCGAACTCGACACCATCAACACCGAGATGAAACGGCTCTCGGTGCGCGCGGCGCATCCGATGCTATCGATCGCGAGTCTGTCCGGCGGCAATCAGCAAAAGGCGGTGCTGACGCGCATGCTGCTGACCGACCCGAAGGTGCTGATCCTCGACGAACCCACGCGTGGGGTCGATGTCGGCGCCAAATACGAAATCTACAAACTGATCGTGCAGCTCGCGCAGCGCGGCATGTCGATCGTGATGGTGTCGTCGGAAATGCCCGAGGTGCTCGGCATCAGCGATCGCGTGCTGGTGATCGGCGAGGGCGAATTGCGCGGCGACTTCATCAACGAGGGCCTCACTCAGGAAGACATCCTGACGGCCGCCATCCGCCCGGCCCAACGAGCCACGAACCTAACCGGAGCGAGCGCAGCATGACTCCCGACGTCACTTCCCCCAATCCGAAAGATGCCGCGCCGCGCGGCTCGTTCGGCGGCACGCAACGCCTGCAGCAACTGTTCGCGCGCTACAAGATTCTCGCGCTGCTGATCGCGGTCGCGGTCATCTGGACATTCTTTTCGTTTCTCACCGACGGCGCCTTCATTACGCCGCGCAATCTGTCGAACCTGCTGCGGCAGATGTCGGTCACCGGCATGCTGGCGTGCGGCATGGTGTTCGTCATCATCGCGGGCGAAATCGATCTGTCGGTCGGCTCGCTGCTGGGCTTGCTCGGCGGCGTGGCGGCGATACTCGACGTCAACCGTCACTGGCCGATCGGCGTCACCGTGCCGGTCGTGATGGTGCTCGGCGTGCTGGTAGGCGTGTTCAACGGCTGGTGGTCGACCTACCGGCGCGTGCCGTCGTTTATCGTCGGGCTCGGCGGCATGCTGGCGTATCGCGGCATTCTGCTCGGCGTGACGGGCGGTTCGACCATCGCACCGGTGTCCGACAGTTTTGTCTTTCTCGGCCAGGGATATTTGCCGCGCTACGCCGGCGATACGCTCGCCGTGGTGCTGTTCGTGTTGCTGGCGCTGCTGACCGTGCGGCAGCGGCGTAACCGGCAACGCTATCAACTCAACGTGGTGCCGGTCTGGCAGGACGTGGCGAAAATCGTCGGCGCGGGCGTGATTCTGTTCGGCTTCGTGGCGACGCTCGACCGTTACGGCGGCATTCCGGTGCCGGTGCTGTTGCTGCTCGCCTTGCTCGGCATCTTCACGTGGATCGCCACGCAGACCGTGTTCGGCCGGCGCATTTACGCGGTCGGTTCGAACCTCGAAGCGACGCGCCTCTCGGGCGTCAACACGAACCGCGTCAAGCTGGCGATTTTCGCGCTGATGGGCCTGATGTGCGCGTTCGGCGGCATTGTCAACACGGCGCGGCTGGCGGCCGGTTCGCCATCGTCCGGATCGTTGGGCGAGCTTGATGCGATCGCGGCGTGCTTTATCGGCGGCACGTCGATGCGCGGCGGTTCGGGCACGGTCTACGGCGCATTGATCGGCGCGCTGGTGATGGCCAGTCTCGACAACGGCATGTCGATGCTCGACGTGGACGCGTACTGGCAGATGATCGTCAAAGGCAGCATCCTGGTGCTGGCGGTATGGATCGACGTGGTGTCGGGGTCGAACCGGCGCTGAGATTGTGTGGGTGGCCGGCCTTGCATACGGTCGAATTTGCAAGGCCGCCTGTAAGGCTAACGTTAGCTCGGGGTGCCGTTGGGACAAACAGTCATTGCAAGCCTGCGCGGCCTGATTTAACGTTGAGCCGGCCACCCATTTCCCCGCCGCGTCATGTTCGTTCCCACCGATGCCCCGTCGCCGTTCCAGTTGCGCAAAGCCAGCATGGACGACTTCGCGTTCGCCGAAGCGCTGACGCGCGGCAACATGGAGGGCTACTATCGCCGGCACCATCTGGTCTGGCGCAGCGATCTGTTTCTCGGCAGCTGGCGCGAGTCGGAGAATTACATCCTCGAAATCGACGGCAACGCGGCGGGCGTGCTGCGTCTTACGGAAGAGGGCGATTCGCTGCACATTCGCGACGTGCAGATTGCCGATGGTTATCGGCGGCGCGGCGCCGGCACCTATCTGCTCGACACATCGCATCGATGGGCGCGTGAGCGTGGTTTGCGCGAACTGCAATTGCGCGTGTTTGTCGATAATCCGGCGGCGCGGCTGTATCTGCGCATGGGTTACAAGCTCGCCGGGCCGCGCCTCGCGCAGCTCGGTGCGATCCGGCATCTGGCGCGGCGCGTTTAAGCCGCGAGGTCTTCACCTTCACGACGTTCCGGCCCGCGTTCGATAAAGGCGCGCGGGCTCTTGCCGAAGGCCCGCCGGAACATGGCCGAAAACGCGCTCTGGCTTTGATAGCCCAACTCCAGTGCGACGTGCGCCAGTGGCCGTCCCTGGCTCAGCAACGGAATGGCGCGTGCCAGCAGCGCCTGCTGACGCCATTGCGAAAAACTCACACCCAGTTCCTGGCGAAACAGACGGGCGATGGTCCGCGTGCTGGCGCCGACACTCGCGGCCCACTGTTCGAGCGAATCCGTATTGGCGGGGTCCGCGATCACGGCTTCGCACAGCGCCCGCAGGCGCTTCTCGTTGGGCATCGGCACCGACAGGGGCAGCGGCTCCGAACGGGTCAGTTCATCGAGTGCGAGCGACCCGAGCAGCTGTTCGCGGGCAGCGGAGAGACCAGCCGTGTCGAGGGCGGCGATCACCTCGCGCAACAGGTTCGACACTTCGACCACCCGGGGCGCATCGAGCCCCTGCGGTACGGCGTTTTCGTCGATATACAGCGTGCGCAGAAACGCTTCCTCGACGATCACCACCTCGTGCGTCACGTGCGGCGGCACCCAGATGGCGCGCGAAGGCGGCACCATCCACGTGGTGCCGAGCGTGCCGACGCGCAGCACGCCGCGCGAGGCGTAGGCCACCTGCGCCCATGCGTGCGTGTGCCGGGCAATCCGCACGCCGGGCGGCATGGGGCGGGAGCGCACGCGGATCGGATGCGTGCCGGTGGGCGCGAACTCCGGCGGCAGGTCTGAGAATTCGACCTGCGTGAAAGGCGCGATGGGCGCATCAGGCGCTTCGTGCCCGACGGGCGCGAGGGGTACGGCAGGGGCGGACCGGTTCATGATGTGAACACCTGGCGGAACCTTGAACGGGGCGGGGGTTCCCATTGTAGGACGTTGAGTTGCGCACCACCGGAACCCGTCGTGCGCGGCGGTTTTTTTGCACATCGTTTGCCACGATGACGCCGGGCATAATGCGTCCGTGCCAGCCATATTCATGAGACGGAGAGGACCCTATCCGATGCAGAAGGTTTTCATCTACGGCACCCTGCGGGCCGGCGAGATCAACGATATCAGCGAAGCCGCCGCGCGCCACCAGATCGCGCCGCCGACCCTGCTGGGCCAGGCCACCATGCGCGGCCGTCTGTTCGATTTCGGCCGCTATCCGGGCCTCGTGCCCGACGAGGCGGGGCCGCTGGTCCACGGTGACGTCTATGAAATCGATCCGGCACTCGTTGCCGTGCTCGATGAGATCGAGGAGGTCTATCCTGGCGTCGAGGGGCTGTTCGTGGCCCGCGAGGTGACGGTCGAGGTGGACGGCCGCGCCATGGTTTGCCGCTTCTATCCGGTGACGAAAAGCGCGGTGAGGGGACTGCCCGAGATCCGTTCGGGCGACTGGGTCGCCTACCGCCGCCTGCATGCGCGATAGCGTGCCGGATAGACCCAGGCGGACACGTAAGCCAGATGCCGCGCGCGGCCATAAAAGACAGCCCGGCAAGCCTGAGCCTGCCGGGCTGTCCGGTCGGTCAGCCTGGTGAAGCCGCTGCCAACGCCGGGTGTGAAGTCACCTGACGCCGCGCCTCAGATCTCCTCATAAAGCGGCAGCGTCAGAAAGTCCGTGAACTGCTCCGAAGTAGACATCTCCTCGAAGATTTCTGCCGCACGATCATACGGCCGGGTATCGCCGCTTACCGCCTCTTTGACCTTCGCCAGTTCCTGCTTCGACAATTCGCGCACCAGTTCCGCGGTGACCTTGCGGCCGTCGTCGAGCGCGCCCTTCGGCGAGCGGATCCATTGCCATACCTGCGAGCGCGAAATTTCCGCGGTGGCGGCGTCTTCCATCAGGTTGTGAATCGGCACGCAGCCGTTACCCGCCAGCCACGAACCCAGGTAGTGAATCCCGACGTTGATATTGTTGCGCAGACCGGCTTCGGTGATCGGCGCTTCCGGGCGAAAATCCATCAGGTCATGCGCGCTCACTTCGACGTCAGCGCGTTGCTTGCCGATCTGGTTCGGCTCGCGGCCCAGTACCTTGACGAACTCTTCCATCGCGATGGGCACGAGACCCGGATGCGCGACCCAGCCGCCGTCGTAACCGTCGCCCGCATCGCGTGCCTTGTCCGAGCGCACGCCGCCCATGGCTTTGTCATTCGCGGCCGGATCGTTCTTGATCGGAATCAGCGCGCTCATGCCGCCGATGGCCGGCGCGTTGCGATGATGGCAGGTCTTCAGCAACAGTAGCGCGTAAGCGCGCATGAAGGGCGAGGTCATGGTGATCTGCGAGCGGTCGGCGAGGCAGAAATCCTTGTCCGTTTTGAACTTCTTGATGGCCGAGAAGATATAGTCCCAGCGGCCGGCATTCAGGCCCGAGCTATGTTCGCGCAGCTCGTAGAGAATTTCGTCCATTTCGAATGCGGCGAGGATCGTTTCGATCAGCACCGTGGCGCGGATCGTGCCGCGCGGTATGCCGAGCGCTTCCTGCGCGGCGACAAAAATGTCGTTCCACAGACGCGCTTCCAGATGGCTCTCCATCTTCGGCAGATAGAAGTAGGGGCCCGAGCCGCGCGCGAGCAGTTCCTGCGCGTTGTGGAACAGGTAGAGCGCGAAATCGAAGATGCCGCCGGAGACACGCTGGCAGTCCACCGTCACATGCTTTTCGTCGAGGTGCCAGCCGCGCGGGCGCACGATCAGTGTGGCGACCTTGTCGTTCAGCCGGTACGACTTGCCGTTCTGTTCGAGCGAGATGGTGCGGCGCACGGCATCCTTCAGATTGATGTGGCCGGTGATCTGGTTGTTCCAGCTCGGCGCGTTCGAATCTTCGAAGTCCGTCATATACGAATCCGCGCCGGAATTCAGCGCGTTGATGATCATTTTGCGCTCGACCGGGCCGGTGATTTCGACGCGGCGGCACTGCAGGTCCTGCGGCAGCGGCGCGATTTTCCAGTCGCCGGCACGGATGCTTCTGGTCTCGACGAGGAAGTCGGGACGCTCGCCGGCGTCGAGACGCTTCGTGCGCTCGACACGCGCTTTCAGCAGCGCCTGGCGGCGCGGCTCGAACGCGCGATGCAACGCGGCGACGAATTCGAGCGCCTCGCGGGTCAGGATGGTTTCGTAGCCGGGCTCGATCCTGGCCGTGATGTCCACGCCCTGCGGTAACTGCGACGATGAAAGCGGGTTCGCCATGTTTTCTCCTTGGTCGGTCAGGTTGCAAAAATGCAAATAGTTAGGTGTACTTGATATATGGTCGATTACGACGTATTGATTCGGACTGCATTGCATTTTTATAAAGGGTGTCCGGTTGCCGTCGTGCACCAGGGCTGTGGCGCTAGCGGTTCGAACTCCTTGCGGGTGCTGCGAGGGTTTGCAAAAAAACGAGCAGGTCGTTCATGCTCCTGCCGGTGCCATGCGGCGTCACGCCCAGTTCCTCAGCCGGGACGCCTTGCCGGTTGAGCCAGAAAGTGGTGTAGCCGAACCAGTTGGCGCCGGTGGCGTCCCAGCCGTTAGACGACACGAAGACGATCTCGCGCGGCTGCGCGCCGAATGCATTGGGGCCGAGCGCGTAGGCGGCGGGGGACGGCTTGTAGGCGCGCACGGCATCGACCGACAGCACGTGATCGAACAGGCCCGTCATGCCGGCACTTTTCACGGCAATCTCGAGCATCTGCGGATTGCCGTTGGAGAGGATGGCGAGGCCAAGGGGCGGGATTTGCCCGTCTGCGCCAGTGTCCGCAATTGCCGTAGCTGCGCTGACGGCGGCCGGTTGCGCCGCTTGCGCGTGCGGGCCGCGCGGTTCGTGCAGACGCCGTAATGCCGGCACGGCATCCGGAAACGCGGACAGGCACGCGTATTCATCCATCAGACGTTTTTCCGCGGCGCGAGTGAGCGCGAGCCCGAGCTTGCGGGCCGCGAAACGCAGCGCGTCGCGCGTGATGTCCCAGAACGGTTGATAGTGCGCGCCGGCCGGATCGGCGAGCGTGCGCAACTGCGTGTATTCGATCTGCTTCTGCCGCCACAGCAGGGAGAGCGCGTCGCCTTGGGCGGGGAACATTTGCTCCGCCGCGGCGACGACCGAATGCACGTCGAACAACGTGCCGTAGGCGTCGAAAATTACCGCTTTAGGGGAGAGTGCCGTTGTGGCCGACATTGCCGTGCGCTCCTGTTCGAGGTCAAACCGATTGTATTAGTGAAGTTCGGTAGGCAAAAAGAGGCTAAACATCACTTGATCTTTTACTTTCATCCACCTAATCTGACGCGCATTGCCTACTTTGGTGCATGCGGCATCGATGCGCCGCCGTTTCCATGGACCGTTTCAAGCAGATCGAAACCTTCGTCGCCGTCGCCGCCAAGGGTAGCCTATCGGCGGCCGCCCAGGCCGAGGGCGTGGCGCCCGCCATCATCGGCCGCCGCATCGACGCGCTGGAAGAGCGGCTGGGCGTCAAGCTGCTGGTGCGCACCACCCGCAAGCTCACCTTGACCTTCGAAGGCTCGGCGTTCCTCGAAGATTGCCAGCGCGTCCTCCATGATATGCAGAACGCCGAGTCGAGTGTCTCGGCAGGCGGCGTCAAGGCGAGCGGCCACCTGCGCCTGTCGGCGCCGGCGGGCTTCGGCAGGCGTCACGTCGCGCCTTTGGTGCCGGCCTTCAGCGTCGCGCATCCGGACGTCTCGATCACGCTCGATTTGTCCGACCGGCTGGTGGATCTCGTCAACGAAGGCTTCGACTGCGCGGTGCGGCTGGGGGAATTGCCGGATTCGTCGCTGGTGTCGCTGCGGCTGGGCGAAAACCGCCGTGTCTGCGTGGCGTCGCCTGCGTATCTGGCGCGTCGCGGCGCGCCGCAAAGCCTCGCCGATCTGGCCCATCACAACTGCCTCGCGCTCGGCGCCAGCGCCAACCAGCAGCGCGGCTGGATGTTCCAGCAGGGCGACAAGGTCATGTCGATCAAGGTCTCCGGCACGATGGAGTGCTCGGACGGCGCGGTCCTGCACGAGTGGTGTCTGGAAGGCTACGGCCTGGCGTGGCGCTCGTGGTGGGAAGTGGGCACGGATATCGCCGCCGGCCGGCTCGTCAGCGTGCTCGACGAGTTCGCCGCGCCGCCCATCGGGATTCATGCGGTGTTCCCGCAGCGCCGTCATTTGCCGCTGCGAGTGCGGCTGTTTCTGGACTTCCTCAAGCATACATACGGTCATCCGGGTTACTGGGGCTGAGGCGCGTAGGGCAGGCCGGCCGGGCCGGCGCCCCGCGCGGGTTTCCGATATACGGACAGACCCGCACGCGGCCGTCGCCGCCATTCAGGCGCACTACAATCAATTGAGGGACCCACCAGACGCGCGGCGCGACAAGCGTCGTGCGCCCCGCTCGGGTCCGGCCGCAGCCGACGACGACGGAGGCCCCATGTTCAGGCACATCCTGGTTCCGACCGATGGTTCAGATTTGTCCCGCAAAGCGATAGAAGGCGCAATCGATCTCGCTCAGGCCGTGGGTGCGCGTGTCACGGCATACGCGTGCTTGCCGCAATATCCCTATTCGCCGTTTTCCGAAGTGGTGGTCGAGCCGCCCGGTGATTTTCTGGAGCGCAGCGAGCGCGAGGCGCGCGTGCATCTGCAGGAGGTGGAGCGCGCCGGGCGCCATGTCGGCGTGATCGTCACGAGCCGCACCAGCGTGCATCCGTCGCCGTATCTCGGCATCATCGAAACGGCGGAGAAGGGCGCCTGCGATGTGATCTTCATGGCCTCGCACGGGCGCCGCGGGCTCGGCAGCCTGCTGATCGGCAGTGAGACGCAGCGGGTGCTCACGCATACGAAGATTCCGGTGATTGTGTATCGGTGAGGTAGCGGTCGCCTAAAAGAAAACGCGCCTGCGGCGAGGCCGGCGCGTTGCCCGCTGCGTGACACGGCTAGCTGCGCCAGCTGCTTCTCTCCCAGATTCCACGGTCCACCCAGGTTCGTCGAGGGACCTTGTGAGTCGTAGGTTTCATGCTCAGAAAATCCACTGCGCTGCGCGCGCATATATCCATTTCTAATGGCAGCGAAGCAAGTTTTCGTTACCAAGCCACGGCAGTTGCCCCTGTTTGAGGAATTGGTGATTGCAATGGGTGATAGCTTTTCTATGGCGTTGTCAATATTACAAAATTCTTTCGGGGCGCCTGAATGTTGACTTATCGCAACTTTGAGTGAATATCCTTCGTTACCTGATGATATGCCTCCCAATTGGGTCCTTCTCAAAATAGGGATCGATTAGACTTCAGTTGGTCGGTTGCGGCGCTGGGTTTCGATTCCGGCAGTTGAAGTGCGAAGCTCACTCAGTTCCCCGGCCTCCCTGTGCAAAAAGGGGAGTATCTCTGAATTGGGGCCGCAGTCCATGTTCTTGTTAGTGACAAGAAAATGATAAAAAATCAGGATAACGAACTAAGTATTGCGGACGATCCGGGACTGTCCGCCCTCGTCAGGATCGCGCGGTTTCACAACGTCGCCGCCGATGCGGCGCAGCTCAGGCATGCGGCCGCGACCGGTATCGGGCGGTTCAGCAGCAACGACCTCGTTCTCTCGGCCCGCAGCCTCGGTCTCAAGGCGCGTATCGTTTCCCTGCGTGCGGAGAAGCTGGGGAGTACGCCGCTGCCTGCCCTCGTGCTCGACTACGAAGGCAGGCACTTCATTCTTGCAAAGACCGACGGCAAGACTGCGCTCATTCTGGAGTCGGGTTTGGCCACGCCTGTCATCAAACCGCTCGATGAAATCACCGCACGCAGCACCGGCCAAATGCTGCTGTTCGCCTCACGCGCTTCTTTGGCTGGCGAACTTGCGCGCTTCGACTTTTCCTGGTTCATTCCAGCGATCGTCCGTTACCGCAAGCTGCTGCTGGAAGTGCTGGGCGTGTCACTCGTTCTGCAGCTATTCGGGCTCGTCTCGCCGTTGATGTTCCAGGTTGTGATGGACAAGGTGCTCGTGAACCGCACCTACAGCACGCTGAACGTCGTGTGCATCACGCTGCTTGTGGCGTCTCTGTTCGAAGTGCTGCTCACGGGCTTGCGCAACTACGTTTTCGCACATACGACCAATCGCATTGACGTCGAACTCGGCGCGCGGCTGTTCCGCCATCTTGTCGCCTTGCCGCTGGGATACTTCGGCGCGCGCCGCGTAGGCGACACGGTTGCCCGCGTGCGCGAACTTGAGAACATCCGTAACTTCCTCACAGGCCAGGCGCTCACCGCTGTCATCGATATTGCATTTTCCTTCGTTTTTATCGGTGTGATGTGCATCTACAGCGTGTGGCTCACCCTGCTCGTTGTTGCGTCGCTGCCGGTATATGGCGTGGTCTCGGCCCTGCTCGTGCCCGCCTTTCGAGCGAGGTTGAACGAGAAGTTCGCGCGTGGTGCGGACAATCAGTCGTTCCTCGTCGAATCGGTCTCGGGCGTCGAGACGATCAAGGCGATGGCCGTTGAGCCCCAGTTCATCCGCCGCTGGGAAACGCAGCTTGCCGCTTATGTGAGCGCCGGTTTTCGCGTGAACCAACTGGGCAACGTCGGCCAGCAGCTGATTCAGCTCGTCGGCAAGCTGGTGACGCTCGGTACGCTCTTCATCGGTGCACGGCTCGTCATTGATGGGCGGTTGAGTGTCGGGGGGCTAGTTGCCTTCAACATGATGTCGCAACGCGTGAGCGCGCCGGTGCTGCGGCTCGCGCAGTTGTGGCAGGACTTCCAGCAGATCGGCATCTCGATGCAGCGTCTGGGCGACATCCTGAATGCGCGTTCCGAGATTCCTCATGCGCGGCAGGCCCTTCCGCCGATCCGTGGTGACATCCAGTTTGAGAACATCCGCTTCCGCTATCGCCCCGACGGTCCACCCGTGATCGACGGCGTGTCGTTCGATATCCGCGCGGGTCATGTTATCGGCATCGTCGGGCGTTCGGGCTCCGGCAAGAGCACGCTGACGAAGCTGCTGCAGCGGCTTTATGTACCTGAGCAGGGGGCGGTGCGCGTCGACGGCCAAGACTTGGCGCTGGCCGACCCGGCCTGGTTGCGCCGGCAGGTGGGCGTAGTGCTGCAGGAGAACCTGCTTTTCAACCGCTCCGTGCGCGAGAACATTGCACTCACCGATCCCGGTGTGCCGCTCGAAGCGGTGATCCAGGCGGCGAAGCTCGCCGGCGCCCATGAATTCATCTGCGGGTTGCCCGAGGGTTATGACACGCTGGTGGGCGAGCACGGCGGCAACCTCTCCGGTGGCCAGCGCCAGCGTCTGGCGATCGCCCGGGCACTGCTCACGAATCCCCGCATCCTCATCTTCGACGAGGCGACGAGCGCATTGGACTTCGAGACCGAACGCGTCATCCGCGAAAACATGAGGGCGATCTGCGCGGGCCGCACTGTCATCATCATCGCGCACCGGCTATCCGCCGTGCGCCACGCGGACCGGATCATCGCCATGGACCACGGGAAGATCGTCGAGCAGGGCAATCACGAGGCGCTGCTGGCCCACGGCGGCTATTACGCGCGCCTCGTTTCACTGCAGGACGGCTGAAGATGAGTTCCATGAAACTTCAGGCGTTCACCGACCTCGTGAAACGTTACGCCGCAGTGTGGCGTGAAGTCTGGCGGATTCGTGCCCAGCTTGAGCGCCCTGCGCGTGATGCGGACCAGCTCGCCTTCCTGCCCGCCGAACTGGAACTCGTCGAGACGCCTGTGCATCCGGCGCCGCGCTGGACCATGCGGGTGCTGGTGGCGCTCACCGTCATCGCGCTGCTTATTGGCATCCTCGGGCGGCTCGATATCGTGGTGACGGCAAGCGGCCAGTTCATTCCGGACGCGCGCGTGAAGACGATCCAGCCCGCGATCACGGGCGTGGTGCGCGAGATCGGGGTGAAGGACGGCGAGCGGGTTGCGGCCGGCCAACTGCTCATGAAGCTGGATACGACACAGGCCGCGGCCGATGCCGACAAGGCGCGCTCCTCGAAACTCGATGCAGCCCTCACTGCAGCGCGAGACAACGCGCTGCTCGCAGCCCAGCGGGATAACCGGCCACCGGCGGTGGCAAAGGTGGCCGATGCGCCCGACGTACGCGTGCAGGACGCGCAGCGCCAGGCCGAAGGTGCCTGGTCCGAATACCGCGACCAGTATGAGGGCGAACAGGCCGAACTGCTCAAGCGGCAGGCAGAGCTGGCCAGTACCCGCGTGGAAATCGCCAAGCTTGTAGCCACCGCGCCGCTCGCACGGCAGCAGGCTGATGCCTATCGGGCGCTGGTTACGGATAAGTATGTTGCCCGCAACGACTACCTGGACAAGGAGCAGCAGGCGCTCGACAAGGAGAATGAACTGGCCGCTCAGCGCAGCCACGCGAACGAGCTCGCCGCGGCGATCGCGGAACAGCGTGCGCAGGTCGAAGCGACGGCGTCGAAGTTCCGCCGCGACCAGCTCGATGAACTGGAAAAGGCCACGCAGCAGCTCACGCAGAGCAGCGACGACGAATCGAAGGCACAGACGCGTCAGGCGCTGTTAAGTCTCGCTGCACCGGTTGCAGGTACCGTGCAGCAGATTGCCGTGCATACGCTGGGTGGCGTGGTGACCACGGCCCAGTCGCTCATGGAAATCGTGCCGGACGATGCACTTGAAGTCGAGGCGCGGCTCCAGAACAGGGACATCGGCTTTGTGCAGGTGGGCCAGCGCGCCGCAGTGAAGATCGAGGCATTTCCGTACACGCGTTATGGGCTCCTGAACGGGATCGTCACCGAAGTCTCGAACGACGCCGTGCAGGACAAAAAACTGGGTTTGACGTTTCCGGTGCGCATTCGCCTGGAGACGAACCGCATCCACGTCGATAACCGCTGGATCACGCTCACACCCGGCATGGCGGTGACGGCGGACATCCGCACGGGTAAAAGAAGCGTGATCGGGTACTTCCTGGATCCGCTGCTGCAGACTTCAAGGGAGAGCATGCGTGAACGGTAGGCAGAAAGCGCGCATCCTGATACCGCACCTCGTGCTGGCGGCCCTGACGGCATGGAGCACACGCGTTCATGCCTTCGACGTGCTGCGCGCGGAACAGGGTATCTCCGCCACGGCGGCCGCCTCGATCGTGCCTGTCTGTGCTTTCGACAAGACGCCGGGCCGGCCGTTGGGGCTGCAGGAGGCAGTGGAACGCACGCTGTGCAGCAACCCGAAGACGCGCGAGGCTTGGGCCGCAGTGAAGGCGCAGGCGGCGGGCGTTGGGGTGGCGAGGGCGGCGTATCTGCCGCAAATCTCCGCGAACTGGCAGGGCGAGCGGGAAAGCTCGGTGACGGACATCGAGAACCACCCGCAACTGAGCTCGGATAGCAACGCCACCGTGCGCTCGGCAGGCGTGAGCGCGAACTGGACGCTGTACGACTTCGGTGGGCGCGAGGCGACACTCAGGAACGCCAAGGCGTTGCTCGAGGCAGCGCGCGCGACGCAGGACGCGACCCTGCAGGATTCTTTTGCGACAGTAGCTAAGGATTACTATGCAACGCAGGCAGCAATGAGCGAGCTGCAGGCGGCAAACGACGTGGAGGCCATGACGCACCGGAGCATGACCGCTGCTCAGGCACGCACGGACAGGGGCGTGGCGCCGATCACTGACGCGCTGCAAGCGCAGACGCAGCACGAGCAGGCGGTATTCAGCTTGACGAAAGCACAGAGCGACGCGCAGACAGCACTCGGCATGCTTGCGGCCGACATGAACCTCGATCCCTCGGTGCCACTTGAGGTGCCACCGGTCACGGAAGGCGCGGTGACGGGAAAGACGTTCAGCGAACCGGTGGCGCAAATGATTCGCGATGTTGAGGACACGCACCCTTCTGTACGGGCGGCGCGCGCGCAGTACGAGGCGGCGCTCGCGAAGGTCGCGCAGACGCGCGCGCAGGGCTTGCCCACCATCAGCCTGGTGGGGAAGTATGACCGGAACAACCAGCCACAAAGCCTAGGGCTCGGACTGCCGACGTTTCCGGCCACGGGTCACGAGGCGTATATCGGCGTGCAGGTGAACATTCCGCTCTTCGAAGGGTTTGGGCGGCATTACCAGATCGATCAGGCAAAAGCGCAGGCCGAACGGCAGGCCGACGCGATCGACGAAGCCGCGCAGAAAGTGGCGCTGGACGTGTGGACGAGTTATCAGACGTTGACGGGCGCAACGAAAAATGCGGAAAACAGCGCGAACCTGGTGGCGATTGCGCAGCGCTCATACGATGCGGCGCGCCATCGCTATGACGTGGGCGTTGGGAACATTCTCGAATTGATGAACACGCAGGCGGCGCTGGCGAATGCGAAGCAGCGAAGGATTCAGGCGCTCGCAGACTGGGATAACGCGAGGGTCGATCTCGCTTCAAAGCTCGGGACACTGGGGCGGGAAGATATTCCCTGAGGCAGCGATGTTCCTTCTCGACCGAATTTTTTAAAAATTCGCTGATTGAGGATAAGTAATGAAAAGTATCAGGGCATACAAAAACATTGCGATCTTGATGACCATCATATTGATCCTGTTTCAATATGGTTGCGTATGTGTTCACCCAGACTCGGCGTCTTCCATTGGTGGTCCATTATGACAATAAGAAGGTCGCTCCAGGGAAAAGCGTTATCGATTTATAAATTAATCTGGTCATCGCAAGGAGGTTTTAAATATGTTTGCGGTCCACGGCGAGATTCAGATGCATCATTCTGAGAGATTGCTCATGGGCAACATGTATAAACGCCTGCGTATTGTCAAACTGCTAGTGGTCATCATGCTGGCGGTGTTTCAGTATGGCTGCGTGGGAGAGTCTCCGTCAGGGTCCCTTCTTTCGCGCCACGGGCAGAGTTCGTCCCACTTTATGGAACAGGATACGCAGAACCTGAGAGTGCCCCAAAATATTGACGAATTCTTCGAAAATATTCATTACCTGGTCTATGCCAACCGACTTGACGATCCCAATTTCTACGATTCAGACCAGTTGCTCCAAAAGGCATTTGGAGCAATGGAGGTTCATCGGATTTCTGACTATTTAATCGAAGATCATGAACGGGCATTTACCATTTCGATAAGGCTTGGCGAATCACCGGGGCAACAGTGCGAACTGCATAAAAGTCAAGGGGAGCATGTTCAGCTGTACTGCAATATTTCAGGACTGGTGTCCATTTATTATCGCGACAAGCCGAAAGACGGTCGCTCAGCAATGAGGAGAATGCAGTTCGATTTATTGTCGGACGGAATATACAAAGATTTCTGCGAGACTTTTGGCGGTGGCTGGCAGAACATCGACGATTTTGACCGGCAGCGCGCCGAGAAAGTCATAGTGCTGGACGGGTCTCCGCCACAACCTGGACTATTTCCCAAACCCGTCCCGAATGGATTTGGAAAGGATTTATATATCGGTAAATCATTATATAGGCTGCGTGCCGGAAAAGTTATCAATGGAAATTGGAGTGGGATAATGATAACAGTGAAATTTCCACGCTGAAATCACTTGATCTGTGTCGCCATTTTTTTGCTGGCGGTATCAGTCAATAGTAAATATAGGTTTGATTCGATACCGCTCACGATATTAACCCCTGATGCAGGAGCATCATTCTGCGGAATGTAGAGTATGAACGAACGTTATGAACGCGTTTTCTCAGCAGGCAGTCAACGCACTTGGTGGAACAAGTGGTCAGGCATATCTGGCTTTGGAGGCGGAGATCGCAAAGTCGCCGACCCTTATGAATGAAATCACTACATTTGCGGCCGGCACAGGGCTCATAAGCATTGGCGTTTCGACGTCGGGTGGAGGGGCGAATGCCGACTTGCTTGCACATGGCGGCGGTAACGATGGAAACGATCCTGTTGTCAGCATCACGCCTGCGTTCGATACATTGTTGGTCGCCGAGCTTCAAATCAGCGTTCCCTAATGTAATGAGCAAAATCTCGGTTCGTGCGATAAGTTAATTAAATTTGAAATCTGAGAAATGGTAAAAGAAATTTTGTCTTGTATGATTTTATTTCCGTATGCCATCTATGCAGATGCGCAGGCAGATATTGCATATCTCAATCTGGCAAAGAAGGATGAATTAGCCCGTTTGGAAATTCATGTTTCTCAATTTAGATCCTGGTTAACTCGACGAAACCCTACGGAAGTTGCCTTGTTGCTCCTGCCGCCCCAGAACCGGGGTGATCGAGATGCTTCTGACAAGTTCATGACGCTATATAAAAATCTTACCGGAGAAGACTATATCTACACCGGTGATAAACCGAAGTCTCCCCATCAGGGAATATATGTCCGAGTGACGTGGCGCGATAGCGCCGACCATATTTTAAGGCAAAAGATAATCTACAGCGATTACGGGTCAGGAAGAGTCATGTGCCGTCCCGGTAAGTCGTTTCCGCTAGACGATATGGCCTTGCCGCCGGGTGACTATAGTGTTTCAGTCGAATCAGTCACCAATGATTCAAGATTCGGCGGAGATATCCAAACCGCAATATGCAGTGGATATCTGATTAAATAGGAAATACTGGTTTTGTAATTTTATCTCTGAGAATGTTAATAAAAACAGCTGGACACATATTTTTTATAAAATTCGGTGAAAGCCGTTTAAATGAGATCTAAATTATTTTTAGATCTACTATATAGCACTACTAATTATGGTGAAAAAATGTCTGGAACATTGACTATCAATATCGCAGCACCTGGAACCAATGAAATCAACTCTCAAACTGGAGGTTCATCCCAGTCACTGCCGGGACACGTTTGGTTTACAGTAACTGATAGTAGCGGAAATTCGTACACTTTCGGATTTGATCCCATCAAACAAGGGTCTCCATTTGGCGCTGGACAGGTGGTCAACGACGACTCCACCGTTTATCAAGGTCGATACTTTACACAAAGTGCACCTATTACTGACGCTCAGGTGCAAGCCCTTATTGCATACGGCGAGAACACAGAAAACGAAGCCCTCGCAGACGCCGGATTGCCAGGCGGAAGCGTTAACTCCTCCTTGCCTGAGATTAATACGGACTACAATGTCCTTGGTGGCTTCTTTGGCGTGCAGGGTGTATTTGGGAATAATTGTATTTCGTATGTCAATGGGGCATTAACGTACGCTGGAGTCAATTCCGGTATTCTCATGCAAGCTCTATCGCTTCCGGAGTGGGATGCGGGAACAGCGGCTTCCATACTCAACCAACTTGAAGCACAAAACGGTGGCGCGACTATAACTACAACTGAAGTGTGTGGAGATAGCAATCAGTATACATGCACAATTACCGGGCAATACTCGGCCCTTGGCGCCAATGGTACGCGAACTCTGCTCAGCGATTCGTGGACGTCGTCCGACGGGAGCCACGGAACCGACACCTACACCTCTGCAAGCAGCTTCACCAGCACAATTTACAATCAGGACAAAAGTAGCGCATTTATTCAGGATGTCTCAGGCCAGATCACAGAAAGCTTCAGCGATGAAAATGGAAAACTGGAGAGCCGTTCGTTTTACAACGTCGATGGACAGCAGACCGAGTACCAGATGTGGAACACTTCTGGCCAAATGACTCAGGATCAGCTGATCAACACATCAACTGGTAACGAGTCGGAAGCAATAGACTATTCGAATGGAATAGAAACCGATCAGATCAATTACAGCGCGCTGTACGGCGTGGAGGTTTCGGATTACCAGTTCAATGCGACTGGCAAGGAAACGGATGCCGTCTACTATGCAGGCACGACAACAAACAACTACGAAACCAATCAAACCAACTACAGCACGGCCAATAATGCAGAGACGTCAAACGTCATCTTCAATTCTTCCAGTCAGGTGACCGAGGAACAGTTGTTCGCAGGTACGACAACGGGCAACTACGAGACCAACCAGATCAATTTCAGCACGCTCTACGGCGTAGAAACGTCGGACTACCAGTTCAATTCTGCTGGCAAGGAAACAGACGGTATTTATTTCACCGGGACGGCGACCAACGACTACGAAACCAATCAGGTGAACTACAGTACGGAAAACGGCGCCGAGACTTCCAACTACCAGTTCAACTCAGCGGGCAAGGAAACCGATGAGCAGGACTTCGCCGGCACGACGAGCAACAACTACGAGACCAACCAGTACAACTTCAGTCTCTCCAATGGTTCCGTCGTCTCGAACTACCAGTACAATTCATCGGGCAGGGAAACCGATGAGCAGGACTTTGCTGGTACGACGGCCAATAACTACGAGACCAACCAGTACAACTTCAGTCTCTCCAATGGTGCGGTCGTCTCGAACTACCAGTACAACTCATCGGGCAAGGAAGCCGATGAGCAGGACTTCGCTGGCACGACGACCAATAACTACGAGACTAACCAGTACAACTTCAGTCTCACCAACGGCGCGGTCGTCTCGAACTACCAGTTCAATTCCTCCGGTCAGGAAACAGGTCTGCAGGACTTCGCCGGCACGACGTCAAACAACTATCAGACTGACCAGATCAGCTTCAGCACACTGAATGGTCTTGAGATTTCCGACCTGCAGTACAACCAGGCGGGCAACGAAACAGACGGGATCTATTTCAGTGGGACAGCGGGCAACAACTACGAGACGAACCAGATAAATTTCAGTACTGCCAACGGTGCTGAAATCTCGAACGTCGAGTTCGGTTCGTCCGGGCAGGAAACGGAATTCTTGCAGTATGCCGGCACGACAACCAATAACTACGTCGCGGAAATGGCGTCGTTCACCCCTGGCGCGAACTACGCCAACGCGATTTATCAATATAATTCGGCGGGCGTGGAGACGCAGCAGGACCTGTTTAATTCCACTACCGGACAGGAAAGCAGCGCGATGTACTTCAATACGTCCACGGGGCTGGAGTCACAATACGACCAGTTCAGCACGTCAGGCCCGTACGCCAGCCAGATCACATTATTCAACACAACAACGTGCAAGGAGACGGAGAACGAAGCGTTCAATCCGGTCTCGGGCGCGGTTGATTCGCTTTTTCTGTATGACGGCGTGGACCCCTATGCAACGGAGGAGCTGTTTTCAACGGGCGGAAGCTATTTCTCGCAGATTGACTACTTCAATGCAGCCACAGGTGTTCAAACCTCGGGTGCGATGTTCAATATCTCGACGGGTGCCGAGACAGAGTATTACAGCGGGGGATCGTGGTTCACGGGCGGTTCGGGCAGCCTCGATTCGGGCGACGACGACTACTTCGATGACGCTGATATGGACGATGACGATTCGTGGTTCGACGATGACCCGATCATGCTCAATCTGAACGGCGGTGCGGTTCAGACTACAGCATTGGGCAGCTCGCCTGCGACTTTCGACCTGCTCAGCAATGGCCAGCCGGTGCAGACGGGCTGGGGTACAGCTGGCGAGGGCTACCTGGTATATGATCCGAATGACCCGGAGAACACGGTCGCGGTCACTCAGGGCAGCCAGCTCGTGGCGGGGATGAATGCGCTCAATACGCTGGCGCAGCAGGTTGATGGCATCGGCGAAAGCGAACTGACCTCGTCGGATGCGCTGTGGAACGATTTGAAGGTCTGGGTTGACACGACGGGTACGGGACAGTTCGAGACTGGTCAACTCTACAGCCTGAGTCAGCTGGGCATTACGTCGCTGAGCCTGCAGGACACGCAGGCGAACCAGAACGACAACGGCAACCAGATTGTCGTGCAAGGTACGTTTGGCTATGCAAACGGTACGACCGGCCAGATGGCAGGGGTGAATCTGGCATACAGCGGTGCCGGCATGTCCGGGCTGACTGCGGATCAGTCTGCCGCGGTCACCGACGACGTCAACCTGAGCCCGCTTGTGGCTGCGATGGCCGCGTACGCGGTCCCCGCCTCTGTTTCGGCAAGTCTGGCCGGTGCGCTTCAGCCTGACGTAAGCGCCATGCTTACCGCCTCTGCGCACTGACGCAAAGCGCTTTAGACCGGGATTGAGCGCGAGCTAATAGGCGCCGGCACCCCTGATGGGCTGCCGGCGTCGGCGGTGTCTCTTGTCGACAGAGTTATTGTTGTGACGGCGGCACATTTAATACGATCTACGTGAGTCCCGCTCGCTAGCCCTTTCCGGCGCTGACGCGTCTCCCCCTGATCGCGGCCTTCGAGCGGGACCGTTTCCTGTCTGTTAGCGGGACGCCGCCCGTCCCTTAAGCCACCTTCTTGTCGAAGAACTGCTCGTCCTCGGTTGACCCATGCAGCGCGGTCGTCGACGCTTCGCGCTCGACCGTCTGCGTGACGGCGTCGAAATAACCCGTGCCGACTTCGCGCTGATGCTTCACCGCGGTAAAGCCCTTTTCGGCCGCCGCGAATTCCGCCTGCTGCATTTCAACAAAGGCCGTCATCTGGTTACGGGCATAACCGTGCGCGAGGTTGAACATCGAATAGTTCAGCGCGTGGAAACCGGCCAGCGTGATGAACTGGAACTTGTAGCCCATCGCGCCCAGTTCCCGCTGGAATTTGGCGATCGTCGCGTCGTCGAGATTCTTCTTCCAGTTGAACGACGGCGAGCAGTTGTACGCCAGCAGCTTGCCCGGGAATTCCTTGTGGATCGCGTCGGCGAATTTCTTCGCGAACGCGAGATCCGGCTTGCCGGTTTCGCACCAGATCATGTCGGCGTAGGGCGCGTAGGCGAGGCCGCGCGAAATGGCCTGCTCGATGCCCGGCTTCGTGCGATAGAAACCTTCGACGGTGCGCTCGCCGGTCAGGAACGGCTTGTCGTTGTCGTCGATGTCCGAGGTGACGAGGTCGGCGGCTTCGGCGTCGGTGCGGGCCAGGAGGACGGTCGGCGTGCCGGAGACGTCGGCCGCGAGCCGCGCGGCGGTCAGCTTGGCGACGTTCTCGCGGGTCGGCACCAGCACTTTGCCGCCCATGTGGCCGCACTTCTTGACCGACGCCAGCTGGTCTTCGAAGTGCACGCCCGCGGCGCCCGCTTCGATCATCGACTTCATCAGTTCAAACGCGTTCAGCACGCCGCCGAAACCGGCTTCGGCGTCGGCCACGATCGGCGCGAAGTAGTCGATATAGCCTTCGTCGCCGGGATTCTTGCCTTCCGACCATTGAATCTGGTCGGCGCGCGTCAGCGTATTGTTGATGCGCTTCACGACGAGCGGCACCGAATTAGCCGGATACAGCGACTGGTCCGGATACATTTCGCCGGCCACATTGGCGTCGCCCGCCACCTGCCAGCCCGACAGATAGATCGCCTTCAGGCCGGCCTTGACCTGTTGCATGGCCTGGTTGCCGGTCAGCGCGCCGAGCGAGTTGACGAACGGCTCGGAGTTGACGCTTTCCCACAGTTTTTGCGCGCCGCGCTTCGCCAGCGTGTGCTCGACCGCCAGGGACCCGCGCAGCCGCACGACATCTTCGGCGCTGTAGCTGCGCTTGATGCCTTTCCAGCGCGGATCGGTTTCCCATTGCTGTTGGAGTTGCTGTGCCTGCTGTTGGCGTGACGTCATGATGTGCTCCTTGTTTGCCTGAATAGTGGGATTGGTGAACTCTCTCTTCTCGAAGCGAAGGCCGGCTGGCGTTTCGTTTCGTGAAGTCTTGTATAAGAGTCTAGGCAAATGGAAGCGCACGCAACAGACGCACGTTGCGCTTTATGTGAGATTTTTAAATGTTTTAAATCAATGGTTTAATTGCTTTGTTCCGCATTGAGAAACGCCGTTTTCCCTGCTGCAACAGCCCTCGTTGTGCCACGCAGCACGATTTTTTACGAGGCAAAAAAATTTTCCACATCGTGAAATTTGGTGCGCGGCCAAAATACGGACGAAAAAAAACCGGCGCCTGAGCACCGGTTTCCTTTTGACGTCCGGGTGGCCGAGGCCACCTGGGGTCATCTAGCTGTCTGTTCAGCTACCACGACGCGCCGTGCGCGGACCGTCGCTGCGGCGTGCGCCGTAGCCACCGTCACGCGAGCCGCCGAAGCCTTCGCGCGAACCGCCGCCGGCCGGCTTGCCGGCCCAGCCGCCGCCATTGCCGCCACCGCTGCCGGTGCGAGCGCCGCCGCCGTTACCAGCCGGCTTGCCGGCGCCGCTGCCGCTACCGAAGCGACGGCCACCGCCGTTGCCGCCGCCCGGACGGCCACGGCCGCCAAAGCCAGGACGGCCATTGCCCGACGGAGCCGACTTGCGCGGCTCGAAGCCTTCGACGACATTGACCGGCAGCGGGGTGCGCACGAAGCGCTCGATGCGCTTCAACGCACCTTGCTCGGCGTGATGCACGAGGCTCACGGCGATGCCCGAGCGGCCAGCACGGCCGGTACGGCCGATACGGTGCACGTAGTCTTCCGCGAACTTCGGCAGGTCGTAGTTGAACACGTGCGTGATGCCCGGGATGTCGATACCGCGAGCGGCGACGTCCGTTGCCACCAGCACGCGCACACGACGCTCGCGCAGTGCCTTGATGGTGCGGTTGCGCGCGCCCTGCGGCAGGTCGCCGTGCAGTGCGGCGGATTCGAAACCGGCATCGGCCAGACGGCCGGCCAGCTGGTCGGCGTCCATCTTGGTTGCGGTGAAGACGATTGCCTGGTCGAGGCCGTCGGCGCGCAGCAGATGGTCGAGCAGACGGTCCTTGTGATCGCGGTCGTCAACATAGTGGACGGTTTGCGCGATGTTGGTGCGCTGTTCCATCCGCTGAACGATCTCGATACGTTCCGGGTCCTTCAGCAGACGGCCCGTCAGCGAAGTGATCTTGCCGTCGAGCGTGGCCGAGAACAGCATCGTTTGACGCGTGGCCGGCGTAGCGGCGACGATGGTCTCGATGTCTTCGATGAAGCCCATATCCAGCATGCGGTCGGCTTCGTCGAGCACGAGAATCTGCAGTTGCGACAGGTCGATACGGCCGCGTTCCAGATGGTCGATCAGACGGCCCGGCGTAGCAACCAGGATTTCCGGGTTTTTCGCCAGCAGCATCAGCTGTTGGCCGTAAGCGACGCCGCCGAGAATGCTGACGGTGCGCAGGCGCTTCAGGTGCTTGCCATACGTGGCGGCGGCAGTGGTGACCTGCATCGCGAGTTCGCGGGTCGGCGTCAGAACCAGCATGGTCGGACGGGCAACCGGTTGCGGACGGCGCGTGTTGCGGGCGCCGTCAGCCGGACGCGGCTCACGCGGCTGGCTGGCTTGCGCCTTTTGCAGTTGCGAGAAACGCTCGATGGCGGGCAGCATGAACGCGGCGGTCTTGCCCGAACCGGTCGGGCTCGAGACCATCAGATCGCGGCCGGCGATGCCGGCGGGGATCGCGCGTTGCTGAACCGGCGTGGGGGTTTGATAGCCAGCGGCGGTCAGTGCGGAGACGACGTCCGGGGACAGGCCGAGCGACGCGAACGACGGGCCGGCCGGTGCCTCGGCGACGACTGCGGCGGCTGCCGGCGCGGCAGCCACGGCTGCCTGTGCGGGTGCTGCGGCGGAGTCGACGAGACCGAGTGCCTGGTCGGCGATGGCGTTCAACGGGCTGCTGGGGGTATTGCTCGAAGTCATGAGAATCCTTGAAACGATCCTGGGTGATGCACGGAATAAATACGTCGGCGCCAATCGGCATACCCAAGTCGTCGGATTCAGCGAGCAAAGAAGCAGCGAGCAAATCGAAAAACGGGGGCAGCTCGCGACAATCAAGGCGAGCTTTTTGTTAGAAGCTGTATCGGTTGCGACATGCCAACACGGCGTGCCGCCAGCCTGGTACATGATCGCCCGTAGGGGGCTAGGCAGGAGGGGACAGGTTCTAAACTGGATTGGAGCAAAACGCTACGAGGCGCTGCGCCGCAAAGGCCGCTAAAAGAGAGCCGGGCAAAGCAGTGAAGCGCAGGCAGCATTGTATAGGCTTTTGCTGCACCGCGCCACAATTAAGACAATTCCGTGAACCGAACTTGCAGCGCCCGGGTATTTTCTACGCCCGTTCAGGCCGAGGCGCCGCTTTTCAGCGATTCGACCAATTCCACGTACTGCTGCTTGGCGGCGTCCTGAGCGGTGCCCTTGAGGGCGGCCCAGGCGTCGTACTTGTACTTGCCGACGATGTCGGTGAAGCCCGGCTTGTCGCCGCTTACGTCGCCTTTGGTGGCCTGCTTGTAAAGCGCGTAGAGGCGCAGCAGCGTCAGGTTGCCCGGACGTTCGGGCAGTTGTTGCACCTCTTCGTGGGCTTTTGCGAATTGGGCGTCGACATCGCTCATGTTTTTCTCCGTGGCGAATTCAAGATGGGCTGTCGATCATATCAAGCACGCTCGCCGGATGGGTTGGAGGCGGCTCGAACGATTCTTCCAAACGACGCGCGGCGGCGGGCGGCATCGAGCGGCGGGTCAAGGATGGCGGCCCTTTGCGCGCCCGCGCACAGGTAAGCCGCGCCGCCGGTGTCCGGCGAGGCGGGGCGCCGCATTACAATAGCGGCCATGACCCGAACTGTGCTGCTTGCCCTCGATACGTCGACCGAATTCTGCTCGGTCGCGCTGCTGTCCGCCGCGCCCGTCGCCGCGGGCGCTTCCATCGCCGATGAACCGCGCGCCTGGGTGCGTCACGAAGCCACTGGCGCCGTGTCCAGCACGCGCCTGTTGCCGGCTATCCGCGAACTGTTCGTCGAAGCGGGCCTCGCGCTTGCCGACTGCGACGCGATCGCTTTCGGCGCGGGCCCTGGCTCGTTCACCGGCCTGCGCACGGCGACGGGCGTGGCGCAAGGGCTCGCCTTCGGCCTGAACTGTCCAGTGGTGCCGGTCGGCACGCTGCTCGCCTGCGCCGAGAGCGCGCGCCTGCGTGATCCGTCGGTCGAGCGGGTGGTGGCGGCGCTCGACGCGCGCATGGACGAAGTCTATTGGGCCGATTTCGCGTGGGACGCTGCCGCCGGCGAATGGCGCACGATCCAGCCGGCCTCGCTCGACGCCCCCGACCGCCTGAATCTGCCGGACGTGCCGTTCACGCTCGCAGGCAATGCCGCTGCGGCGTTCGGCGCGCGGCTGAGCGCCAGTGCCGCGGCTCGGGCTATCGACGGCGCCGCGCTGCCGCATGCCTTGCCGCTCGCCTTCGTGGCGCTGCGCGCCTTGCGCGCCGGGCGTACCGTGCCGGCCGAGCTGGCCGCGCCGGAATATGTGCGCAACAAGGTTGCGCAGACCACGGCGGAACGGCTGGCGGACAAGGCTGAAAAAGCCGGGAAAGCGGACCAGGCCAACAAGGCCGACCAGGCCGCGCGAGCGGCAAGCGCGGCAGGCGCGGCAGAGGCGGCAGGAACCGCGGATGCGGCCACACCCGCTCCCACCGGTCCTCAAGGCGAGGGCGGACGATGAGCGGAGTGTTGCTGGCGGACCGCTACATGTCGCCAATGACCGAAGGTGATCTCGACGAGGTCGCCATCATCGAAAAAGCGGCCTATGAGTTTCCGTGGAGCCGCGGCAATTTCGAAGACTCGCTGCGTAATGGCTATTTCGGCGTCTGTCTGCGCCACGTCACCGGCACCCTGATCGGCTATTGCGTGCTGATGCCGGTGGTCGACGAGATGCATCTGCTGAACCTGTGCGTGGCGCCCGCCGCGCAAGGCGCAGGCGCCGGCCTGTCGCTGCTGCGCGAAGCGGTGCGCATTACGCGCAACGAGAAACTCGACGGGCTGCTGCTGGAAGTGCGGCCGTCGAACCACCGGGCTATCCGGCTTTATGAACGCTTCGGCTTCGCTTCGATCGGCCGTCGCAAAAACTACTATCCGGCGCGTCATCGCAGCCGGGAGGACGCCATCGTGATGCGTTTTTCGTTTGCCAGGGGGGGCGCAGATGGCGCTGCATGAATCTGCATTGGAAGAGTTGGGCCTGGCGCCGCTGTGGGTGAGGCGCGGGATGGGGCAGGCAGCCGGCGAGGCGCTGGAAGCGGCCACGCCCGCCGCAAGCACCCAGCAAACCGCGCACGAGGCCGCCCACGAGGCCGCCCACGAGGCCGCCCACGAGGCCGCCGCGGTCGAGCGCGTGGCGGCCGTGCGGACTCACGACGAGCGTCCGGCGCAACCACGCCCCGAGGCAACGCTACGCGCGCAAGGCGGCGCGACGCCGGCAGCACGGCCCGCGCCGCCGGCCCGTCCGGCTGCGGCTCCCGCTCCCGCCGATGCCACTGCGTCAGCCTCCGCGCCTCCCGACGACGACTTCGCCTGGTTCGACGACCTGCCGTCCCAGCCGCCGTCCGAAGCGCGTGTCGTCCCTGTCGAACCCGTGGAGCGCATCGAGCAAGCCGAACCCTCGCTGCAGACTCTCGACTGGGACGCCCTCGCCGGGCGCGTCTCCGCCTGCGAGCGCTGCCGTCTGTGCGAGAAGCGCACCAACACCGTGTTCGGCGTCGGCGACCGCAACGCCGACTGGATGCTGATCGGCGAAGCCCCCGGCGAAAACGAGGACCGCCAGGGCGAGCCGTTCGTCGGCCAGGCCGGCAAGCTGCTCGACAACATGCTGAGGTCGCTGACGCTCGCGCGCGACACCAACGTCTACATTGCCAACGTCATCAAGTGCCGCCCGCCCGGCAACCGCAACCCCGAGCCGGACGAGGTCGCGCGCTGCGAGCCGTATCTGCAGCGCCAGGTCGCGCTCGTCAAGCCGAAGCTGATCGTCGCGCTGGGCCGTTTCGCCGCGCAAAGTCTGCTGAAAACGGATGCGAGTATTTCGTCGCTGCGCGGCCGCGTCCATGCTTATGAGGGCGTGCCGGTGATCGTCACCTATCACCCGGCGTATCTGCTGCGCGCCTTGCCCGACAAGGCCAAGGCGTGGGCCGATCTGTGCCTCGCCCGCGACACGTGGCAGAAGGCGGGCGGCGAAGCCGCCGCGGCCAACGGATGAACTCGCTCCGGCCGGCTGCGCTTTCGGCCGCGCTTTCGGCCGCTTTCCCGGCCGCTCTGCCTGCGGCACCGTGGGACGCGCTGCGCGAGCCGGCGGTGCGCGATCTCGCGTGGCTGCTGTTCAGCGCCGATCTGTTGCGGGCGCAACCCCCGGTCGGCATGCTGGCGAGCGCGTTCGAAACAGCGGACGAGCTAAACGCCACGCTCGACTGGCTGCACGCCTTGGACGCCGACCCGCTCGACCTGCAACGCGATCTCGCATCGGCGCGCCTGACGCGTCTTGGCCGCTACGCCGAATGTCTGCTGGGCTGGTTTCTGCAGCATGGCCCGGCGGCGCGTCTGATCGCCGCGAACGTGCCGCTGCGGCGCGCCGGCCTTACGCTCGGCGAATGCGATTTTCTGGTTCAGACCCAGACGGGGCGGCGGCTGCACTGGGAACTGGCGGTCAAATGCTATCTGCATGCTGGCGCGGGCCGGGCGCAACTGGCCGATTACGTCGGCCCTAATCTGCAGGACCGCTTCGATCTCAAGCTGGCCCACGTGCTCGATCATCAGTTGCCGCTCAGTGCGCGCGAGGAATTCGCGTCATTGGGACACGCGGGGCCATGGGAACCGCAGATGTTCATCAAAGGCTGGCTGTTTTATCCGCACGGCGAGACGACGGACGATCCGGCGCAAATCGATCCCACGCACACGCGCGGCTGGTGGGCGGCGCGCTCCAGCTGGCCGGCTTTCGCGGCGGACCATGCGCAGGCGTGGCGGATCTTGCCGCGGCTCGAATGGCTCGCGCCGCGCCGGCATGAAGCGGGTGCGGCAGAAGCGGCGGGCCTCGCGTTCGTCGAAGCTGGCGCTTTGAGCGAGCGCGTCGCCCATCAGAACGGCCCGACCATGGTGGCCGCTTTTCATCTCGACGACGCCGGGCGCTGGGTCGAGCGGTCGCGCGGTTTCATCGTGCCGGACGACTGGCCGCAAAAAGCTCAGGCGTTCGCACGGCAGTAGACCCAGTGCTCGCTACGGATCAATGCCGCGTGCACGAGCCGCACAGAACCGCCTCACCACCAACGATAAAAATGATGCACCGGCCCGACGCCGCTGCCGACCTCGAGCTGGTCGCTGGCTTGCAGCGCGCCCGTCAGATAAATTTTGGCGTCGGTGACGGCGCTCGCCAGGTCCGCGCGCTGCGGAATCAGCGCCGCAATCGCCGACGACAACGTGCAGCCTGTGCCGTGCGTATTCTTCACCGGCACCCGCGCGGCGTACAGGCGCAGCGTGCCGCTGTCCTGTACCAGCCAGTCGGGGCTGTCGGCGGCGGCGAGGTGGCCGCCTTTCATCAGCACCGCGCGCGCGCCGAGGGCGCGCAGCGCTTCGCCCTGTTCGATCATCGCGGCTTCATCGGTGGCGGGAGCAACGCCTAGTAACGCAGCCGCTTCCGGCAGATTCGGCGTGAGGAGGTCGGCGAGCGGCAGCAGTTCGTCGCGCACCACGGCCACCGCGTCGGGGGCGAGCAGCGCGTGATTGCTTTTGGAGATCATCACCGTGTCGAGCACGACGTGCTTCGGCCGGTGCCGCCGCAATGCCTCGGCGACCGCCCGCGCGACCTGCGCGTTCGCCAGCATGCCGATTTTCACCGCATCGATGCGGATATCGTCGAACACCGCGTCGAGTTGCGCCGTGATGAATGCCGGCTCGGGGGTGTGAATCGCCGTGACGCCGCGGGTGTTCTGCGCCGTCAGCGCCGTGATGACGCTTGCGCCATAGGCGCCGAGGGCCGAAAAGGCTTTGAGGTCGGCCTGAATGCCGGCGCCGCCGCCGGAATCGGAACCGGCAATCGTCAGGACGTTGGGAATCGGTTGGGTCATGAGGAGGCTGGAAAGAAAGAAGCGCGGACGCGGCGTGAATTGCGCCGCTCAGTGCTTCACTTCGCCGATCAACGCGACCGAATCGAACGCGCGCTGATTGGCCTGATGGCGCCGCATTACGAACCACATCATGATGCACACGAAGGTGCCGAACAGCACGATCACGGCCGACACCGGCACGTCGAGCCACACCAGCACGGCGTACAGGCACAGCATCACGAGCACCGAGAGGTTCTCATTGAAATTCTGCACGGCGATGGAATGCCCGGCCGACAGCAGCACGTGCCCGCGATGCTGCAGCAGCGCATTCATTGGCACCACGAAAAATCCGGACAGACCGCCCACCACCATCAGGAACAGATAGGCGAAGATCAGATAGCCGGGCACGCGCATATGGCCGAAGTACAGGCCCCAATGCGCGGGAAACAGCGTGCGGGTGTAGAACGCCATCAGCATGACGGCAATGCCCATCATGATGCCGACCGGCAGCACCGACAGCGACTTCTTGAGCGGCACGCGCGAGGCCGCGAAGATCGCGCCCGCCGCCACGCCCACGGCGACCACCGCCTGCAGGATGGCCCCCTCCGAGAGCGACATGCCAAGCGACACTTCCGCCCACTTCAGCACGATGAACTGCAAGGTCGCGCCCGCGCCCCAGAAGAGGGTGGTGACGGCGAGCGAAATCTGCCCGAGCTTGTCGTGCCAGAGAATCTGGAAGCAGTCGGCGAAATCGGTGATGAGTTTGATGGGGCCGCGTTCCTGTTGCGGATAACGCGCGCCGGTGTCGGGAATCCGTAGATTGAACAGCGCCGCGATCACGTAGATCGCCATGATCACGAGCATCGCCGCTTCGGCGGGGGTGTCGACGGTGGGGATGTGGTGCCGCAGGATGTGCGAGGCGATATGCGGGCTGATCAGCGCGCCGCCCAATACTGTGCCGAGGATGATCGAGCCGACCGTGGTGCCTTCGATCCAGCCGTTCGCGGCGACCAGCCGGTCAGGCGGCAGCAGTTCGGTGAGAATGCCGTACTTGGCCGGCGAATACGCCGCCGCGCCGAATCCTACGATGCCATAAGCAATCAGCGGATGCGCGCCGACCAGCATCGTGAAACAGCCGACTACCTTGATGGTATTGGTGACAAACATCACGCGCCCCTTCGGACGCGAATCGGCGAAGGCGCCGACAAAGGCCGCGAGCACGACATACGACAGCACAAAGAACAGCTTGAGCAGCGGCGTCATCCAGTTCGGGGCGTGAAGGTCTTTCAGCAGTGCAATAGCAGCAATCAGAAGCGCATTGTCGGCCAGCGACGAAAAAAACTGCGCGGCCATGATGGTGTAAAAACCTTTTTTCATCTGATGCGATGCTGTCCTCGCTGCGGTCTGTCCGCCCCGGCCGTGTGCAAGGCGTCCGGGCTTATTCCGTTCGAAATGGGTTGTGCGCACGGCTTTATATCATGAAAATAGCTGGATTCGGACTAGCAGAATCCTTGATCGCACCGCCCAGCGGGCTCCTGCGCACTGAAAACGCACTGTAAGCTCCTGATTCGCAAGCGTCTTTACGAAAATCTCCCATGCCGCGCCCCCTCTCAGCCACTATCCACACCGCCGCACTCGCCAATAACCTCGCCGTCGTCCGCCGTTACGCCCGCAATTCGAAGATCTGGGCGGTGGTCAAGGCCAACGCCTATGGACACGGCCTCGCGCGCGCCTTCCCGGGTCTGCGCGCCACCGACGGCTTTGGATTGCTCGACCTCGAAGAAGCGGTGAAGTTGCGTGAATTGGGCTGGGCCGGGCCCATTTTGTTGCTGGAGGGCTTTTTCCGCCCCACTGATATTGATGTGATCGACCGCTACAGCCTGAGCACGGCGCTGCATTCGGACGAGCAGTTGCGCATGCTGGAAATGGCGCGCCTGTCGAAGCCGGTCAATATTCAGCTGAAAATGAATAGCGGCATGAACCGCCTTGGCTACACGCCGGAGCGCTTCCGGGCGGCGTGGGAACGCGCGCGCGCCTGCCAGGGCGTGGGCCAGATCACGCTCATGACCCATTTCTCGGATGCCGACGGCGAACGCGGCGTCGAGTACCAGATGGAAGCGTTCGAGCGCGGCGCGCAGGGCATCGCGGGGGCGCGTAGTTTGGCCAATTCGGCGGCCACGCTCTGGCATCCGGCGTCGCACTTCGACTGGGTGCGGCCGGGCATCATTCTGTATGGCGCGTCGCCGTCGGGCGTCACCAGGGCGATCGAAGGCACCGGACTGCAGCCGGCCATGACGCTCGCGTCTGAATTGATCGCGGTGCAGAACGTGGCCGAGGGGCAGACCGTCGGTTACGGCTCGATCTTCAAGGCGCGCGGGCCGATGCGCATTGGTGTGGTGGCGTGCGGTTACGCAGACGGCTATCCGCGTGTCGCGCCGGAAGGCACGCCGGTGATCGTCGACGGCGTGCGCACGCGGGTGGTCGGACGGGTCTCGATGGACATGCTGACGGTCGATCTGAGCCCGTGTCCGACGGCCGGCGTCGGCGCGCGCGTCGAGCTGTGGGGCAACGCGTTGCCGATCGACGATGTCGCCCAGGCGTGCGGCACGATCGGCTATGAGCTGATGTGCGCCGTGGCGCCGCGGGTGCCGGTGCGGGCGGAATAAACGCCGCCGAACGGGTGCTGTGGCATCCAACCAGTCATCAAACAGCAGCAGATACATAACAGGAACGGGCAAGGGCGCGTGGCTAAACAGAAGACGATGTACACCTGCACCGAATGTGGCGGGCAGGCGCCCAAGTGGCAGGGGCAGTGCCCGGCATGTCATGCATGGAATACGCTGGTGGAAACGGTGGCCGAATCGCCGTCCGCGCACCGGTTTCAGTCGCTCGCCAAGAGCGCGCCGGTGCAGCGCCTCGCGGATATCGAAGCGTCCGACGTGCCGCGTTTTTCCACCGGCGTGAGCGAGTTCGACCGGGTGCTGGGCGGCGGCCTGGTGCCGGGCGGGGTGGTACTGATCGGCGGCGATCCGGGCATCGGCAAATCGACGCTGCTGCTGCAATCGCTCGCGGAAATCGCCCGCGACCGGCGCGCGCTCTATATCAGCGGCGAAGAGTCGGCCGCGCAGATCGCCTTGCGGGCGCAGCGGCTATCGCTGCTCGAGCCGGGGTCGACTGCAAGCGAATTGCGGCTGCTCGCCGAAATCCAGCTCGAAAAAATCCAGGCGACTATCGAAAGCGAACGCCCGGATGTCGCCGTCATCGATTCGATCCAGACCGTCTATTCCGAAGCGCTGACCTCGGCGCCGGGTTCGGTCGCCCAGGTGCGCGAGTGCGCGGCGCAACTGACGCGCATCGCCAAGCAGTCGGGCACGGCCATCATCATGGTCGGCCACGTGACCAAGGAAGGTAATCTGGCCGGCCCGCGCGTGCTCGAACATATCGTCGATACGGTGCTGTATTTCGAAGGCGACACGCATTCGTCGTTTCGCCTCGTGCGCGCGTTCAAGAACCGCTTCGGCGCGGTCAACGAACTGGGCGTGTTCGCCATGACCGAGCGCGGCCTGCGTGGCGTGGCGAATCCGTCGGCGCTGTTTTTGTCGCAGCATGAGCAGGTGGTGCCGGGCTCGTGCGTGCTGGTGACCCAGGAGGGCTCGCGGCCGTTGCTCGTTGAAGTCCAGGCGCTGGTGGATGCCGCCAACGTGCCGAACCCGCGCCGCCTCGCGGTGGGGCTGGAGCAAAACCGGCTGGCGATGCTGCTCGCCGTGCTGCACCGCCACGCCGGCATCGCCTGCTTCGATCAGGACGTATTTCTGAACGCGGTGGGCGGCGTGAAGATCACCGAGCCGGCCGCCGACCTCGCCGTGCTGCTGGCGATCCATTCGTCGATGCGTAACAAGGCGCTGCCCAAAGGCTTGATCGTATTCGGCGAAGTGGGGCTGGCGGGCGAGATCCGGCCGTCGCCGCGCGGCCAGGACCGGCTCAAGGAAGCCGCCAAGCTCGGTTTTTCGATTGCGCTGATTCCCAAGGCGAATGCCCCGAAGCAACCGATCGACGGCTTACAGGTTATTGCCGTCGACCGGCTCGAACAGGCCATCGACCGCATCCGGACCCTTGAGTAGACGTCGCTGGCGGCCCATTTATGGAGCCGCTGCTGCGTAATGCTCCGTAAATAACCGGGGCGCGCCTGTAACCAACGCAGCACGCGTATTCCCTAAGCTGGGCGGGTCTGCCATCCCTCTCAAGCGGAAAAGGATCGCGCCTTGAAACAGTCTCATGAAACCATGACCGAGCGTCCGATGCAGGTGCGCGGCGCCCGCGTGTCCGCGCCTATCCGTCAGCCTTGGGGCGGAGCGTGCCGGATCGTCGAATGGATCGATACCACCGGCCAGATCTCGCGCCGCGTCGTCGCCGAAAACGTGACGGCGGATGAAGTGCGTGCCACCATCGACCGGCACGTCGAAGGCCGTAAATATATGCTGCACGACGATGAACGGGCGCCGCGCCAGACTTTGCCGCGCCGGTAGAGGGGGGCGTTTTCGGGGGCACCGCGCGCCATAGGTGCGGCTCTTGGCGACGGCGCCTGCAAATGGCTTCTACCGCGGCAAACCGTCAGCCGCGTCCGGTTCTTCGTTTGCGTTTTCATCCGGTTCGAGGTTCGCTTCCGGATTGAACAGCGGATGCTGTGCCGCCTCCGCCGCCGTCAGCACCGGTGAGACACAGCAATCGAGCGGCTCCAGCAGACGCACCCAATCTTCCAGCGGCCGGCTCGCGATCAGGTCGGCCAGATCCTGTGTCAGCGTGACGGCATCCGGGCCGCCGATGGCCTGGCCGACGCTCCAGTGGCGAAACGCCCATTCCGGGCGATCGAGCGCGTGGCATAGCGTTTCCCAGAACTTGAGCTCCAGCGCGGCGACCGCGAGCCAGCGCCCGTCCTGGGTCCGATACAGGTTGTAGCAGGGCACGCCGCCGTTCAGCAGGCCACCGCCGACGGGCGGCGCGGCGCCGTCGTTGGCGAGGGATACCTGGGCCAGGAAGTTGTTCGCATGGCTGGCGTGCGTTATCGAGACGTCGACGAACCGGCCATTCCCGCCGCGCGCCACATGCCACAAGGCGGCGAGTATCTGCGCGACGGCGCTGGCGGCCCCGCCCAGCAGGTCGGCGATCTGGAAGTTCGGCAAGACCGGCGCGCCGTCGCGGCTCGCCAGTTGTTCGAGGACGCCCGCGTAGGCGATGTAGTTCAGGTCGTGGCCGGCGTGACCGGCGAACGGGCCGGTCGAACCGTAGCCGCTGATCGCGCAATAGACGAGTTTCGGATTAAGCGCGCTCAGGGTTTCGTAGCCGATGCCGAGCCGCTCCATCACGCCGGGCCGGAAGCTCTCGATCAGCACGTCCGCTTCACGCGCCAGCGCCCGCAGCACGGTGCGGCCCGCTTCGGATTTGAGATCGAGCCGCGTCTCGCGCTTGCCGCGATTCACCATCCGGTAGAAGGCGCCGGGGCGCCCGGCGACGCGGTCGCTCGACGCCTGCAGCATCGTGCGGGTGGGGTCGCCTGCGCCCGGCGCTTCGATCTTCAGCACGTCCGCGCCCATTTCCGCGAGGCGCAGGGCGGCGACGGGACCGGGCAACAGGCGCGTCAGGTCGAGTACGCGCAGGCCTTGCAATGCAGCGGGAGACGTCAAGGGCAACCTCTCTCTCGTTTTGAAAACGCGCTGGGCATAGATGCCCACACGGCTAACCGATCTGTTCGAGCTCCTCATGCGTGTCGAGCCATTCGACTTCCAGCGCCTCGAGACGCGCATTCACATCCGCCTGACGGCGGATCGCCTCCGTCAGTTTGGTCTTCTGTTCCGGCTCGTAACTGGCCGAATCGGCAACGAAAGCGTCCAGTGTCGCCTTTTCGGCGTTCAACGCGTCCATTTCCTTTTCGATCCTGTTGATGCGGCTTTGCAGCGGCTTCTTCAGATGCGCCAGCTTCTGACGCGTTTCGGCGTCCTGACGGCGCTGCACCTTGCGGCTCGCGCTGCTGTCTTCGCCGATGCCAGGATTGCTGCCGTTTGCATTGCCTGCCGCGTTCGAGCCGTTGCCGGCCTTCAGCGCCGCGCGCTGTTCGGCGGCGTGCTGCAGCAGCCAGTCGCGGTAGTCGTCGAGGTCGCCGTCGAACGGTTGCAGACGGTGTTTGGCCACCAGCATGAATTGATCGGTGGTAGCGCGCAACAGGTGGCGGTCGTGCGAGACGAGAATCAGGGTGCCTTCGAACTGGGCCAGCGCCATGGTGAGCGCGTGACGCGTTTCCAGGTCCAGGTGGTTGGTCGGCTCGTCGAGCAGCAGCAGATTGGGCTTTTGCCAGATCACCAGCGCGAGCGCGAGGCGCGCTTTTTCGCCGCCCGAAAACGGTGCAATCGCGGCCGTCGCCATCTCGCCGGAGAAATTGAAGCCGCCGAGGTAGTCACGCAGTTCCTGCTCGCGCGTGTCCGGCGCGAGCCGTGCCAGATGCTGCAAGGCCGAGTCCTGCGGACGCAGCGTTTCGAGCTGATGCTGCGCGAAGTAGCCGATGCGCAGCCCCTTGCCTTCGCGGACCTCGCCGCCCAGCGCCTCCAGCGTGCCCGCCAGCGTCTTGATGAGGGTCGACTTGCCCTGGCCGTTCGCGCCGAGCAGGCCGATGCGCTGGCCGTTCTGGATCGACAGCGTGACGTGCTCGACAATCGGAATCTCGCCGCTTTCGTTGCGATAACCGCAGCGCACGCCCTCCATCACCATCATCGGATTGGGCGCGGAATCGGGCGTGCGGAACTCGAACGTGAAGGGCGACGCCGCGTGCGCCGGCGCGATCAGTTCCATTTTTTCGAGCGCCTTGACCCGGCTTTGCGCCTGGCGCGCCTTGGTGGCCTGCGCCTTGAAACGGTTGATGTAGCTTTGCAGATGCTCGACCGTGCGCTGCTGCTTCTCATACGCGCTCTGTTGCAGGGCAAGTTGCTGCGCGCGCAGGATTTCGAACTGCGAATAATTGCCGCCGTAACGCTTGATCTGCTGGTGCTCCAGATGCAGCGTGACGTTACAGACCGAATCGAGAAATTCGCGGTCGTGCGAGATCACCACGAGAGTACCCGGATAGCGGTGCAGCCAGTCTTCGAGCCAGACAATGGCGTCCAGGTCCAGGTGATTGGTCGGCTCGTCGAGCAGCAGCAGGTCGGAGCGGCACATCAGCGCCTGGGCGAGGTTCAGGCGCATGCGCCAGCCGCCGGAAAAGCTCGCTACCGGCAGGCGCGTTTGTTCCAGCGTGAAGCCGAGGCCCAACAGCAGCGCTTCGGCGCGCGCCGGGGCGGTGTAGCCGTCGGCGTCGGCAAAGGCGGCGTGGGCTTCGCCTTCGGCCGCGCCGTCGTGCGCGGCTGACGCCGCCGCAATGGCCGCTTCGATGGCGCGCAAGGCGGCGTCGCCGTCGAGCGTATAGGCGAGCGCGCTTTTGTCGACGGCCGGGGTTTCCTGCGCCACGTGGGCGATCTGCCACGAAGGCGGCATGGAAAAATCGCCGCCGTCCGCGTGCAGTTCACCGAGCAGCACGGCAAACAGGGTCGACTTGCCCGCGCCGTTCGCCCCGACCAGGCCGGCTTTCTCGCCGGGGTTCAGGGTGAAGGTGGTTTGTTCGAAGAGCGGTTTGGTGCCGCGCGCGAGACTGAACTGGTTAAAGCGGATCACAAAGAGGAGGCCGGCTTGGAGAAAACGCTATTTTAGACTGCCCGGTGCAACTCGGGCATTGGCCATTCGGCCGACTGTGCGCACGGCCCGCATTGCGGCATCATGCACCGCACATGCATCGGTCGTTTGACCGACTGTATCGGCAGGGCTTTTCGCATAGACTGGCGGCTTTCAGCAAACAAGTTGCATGAACTGGGGAACATATGACATCGATCTATTCGTTTTCGGCGCGCACGCTCGGCGGCGAGGAAGTCAGTCTGGAACAGTATCGGGGCAAGGTGCTGCTGATCGTCAATACGGCGAGCGAATGCGGTTTCACCCCGCAGTACGCCGGCTTGCAGAAGGTGTACGAAGCCTATGCGGGGCGTGACTTCGTGGTGCTCGGTTTTCCGTGCAACCAGTTCGGCAAGCAGGAACCGGGCGACGCGACGCAGATCGGCAGCTTCTGCGAGAAGAACTTCGGCGTGAGCTTTCCGATGTTCGAGAAGATCGATGTGAATGGCGCCAATGCTCATCCGCTATACCGCTATCTGACCAGCGAGGCGCCGGGGCTGCTGGGACTGGAGGGCATCAAGTGGAATTTCACCAAGTTCCTGGTGGGACGTGACGGCACGGTGGTCAAGCGTTATGCACCGGTGACGAAGCCCGACGCGATTACCGCCGACATCGAGAAGCTGCTGTAAGCGGCGTATCCGTTGCGGTGAACTGACGCCTGGTCGGGGCGGGCGACACACGCGCCGTCCTCTAAAGAATCGGCGAAAACAGTCGCGCGACGTGCATGGTCACGCGCCGCAGCGCCGGCGCGAGCCGGTATTCGCTGCGATCGATCTCGTAGGATTCGGCGAAGTCGCGCAGCAGCATCGCTTCGACTTCGGCGGCAAAGCCACGGTCCACGGTCAGCACCATGATCTCGAAGTTGAGGCGAAACGAACGGTTGTCGAGATTCGCGCTGCCCACGGCGGCGGCCACGTTATCGATCAGCACGACCTTCTGGTGCAGGAAGCCGGGCCGGTAGCGGAAGATGCGGATGCCCGCGCGCACGGAATCGTAGGCGTACAGCTTCGAGGCTTCGAACACCACGTAATGGTCGCGCCGGCTCGGGATCAGGATGCGCACGTCCACGCCGCGCAGCACCGCGAGGCGCAGCGCCGCAAACACCGCCTCGTCGGGTACGAGATAGGGCGTGGTGATCCAGATGCGCTCGCGCGCCGCATTGATCGCCTCGACGAAGAACAGCGAGCAGGTCTCCTGTTTGTCGGCGGGGCCGGTCGGCATGACGAGGCAATGCATGCCTTCGCCGTCCGGCTGGTACTCCGGCATGTCGAACGGCGGCAAGGTCTGGGTGGCCCAGTACCAGTCCTCGGTGAACACGAACTGGATGCTGGCGACCACTGGCCCACGTACTTCGATATGCGTGTCGCGCCACGGCGAGAGCGGCGGCTTGGCGCCGAGATATTCCACGCCGACGTTATGGCCGCCCACGAACGCGCGCTCGCCGTCCACCGAAACGATCTTGCGGTGATTGCGGAAGTTGAGCTGGAAGCGGTTGACGAAGCGCCGATGGGTGGCGAACGGATGCACCTCGACGCCCGCCGCCCGCAGCGCCGTAATGTAGCGATGCGGCAGATCGAAGCTGCCGATGCTGTCGTAGAGGAAATAGACACGCACGCTTTGCTTCGCTTTGGCGATCAGCGCGTCTTTGAGCATCTCGCCGAGCGCGTCGTCGCGCACGATGAAGAACTGCACGATCACGTAGCTGCGCGCCTCGTCGATTGCTTCGAGGATCGCCGCAAAGGTGGCTTCGCCGTTCACCAGGGTACGCACGGTATTGCCCGGCAGGAACGGCATGCCGCCCAGATGTGTCAGGGAACGCACGAGCTGGTGGCCGAGTTCCTCGGTGGGGTGGCCGGCCGAGGAGGCGTGTTCGTCCCAGGCGTGGGGATGAGCCTGGGTGCGCAGCGATTCGTTCTCGAGACGGCGCGCGTCGGCATAGCCCTGAAACTTGCTGCGGCCGAGGAACAGATACGGCACCAGCGTCAGATAAGGCATGGCCACCAGCGATACCGCCCATGCCACCGCACCTTGCGAGGTGCGCGTGTTCAGGATGGCGTGGCACGCCGCGATCACGCCGAGCAGATGGGCGAGGGCGACGAGCGGGGCGATATGAAGCAAGTCGAATTGCATAGGCGCGCGAAGGATTTTTTTGCTTTGTTGTCCGGCGGTGCGGCATCCAGCGGTCTGAAGCCCGGCGTCCGGCATCCGGCATGACAGCAGGGAAGTCGGTCGCGCTCATCTTACCGAACCCGTCCACGTTGCGGTCGGGTTCGGCGGATTCTTTGCAATTCGTTGCGGCGGCAACGCGGAAAACGTGCCGCCAGCAGGCGAGGCGCCGGGCGCCTCAGGTCGGCAAATCGGCCGCCTGAATCAGAAACACGTTGTCATCGCCCGCGCTGGTCGACAGCCACACGAGGTCGAGGCCGCCAAACGCCGCTTCCACATTGGCGCGCTCATTGCCGATCTCGACCACCAGCACGCCGTCGTCGGTGAGCCAGTTGCGCGCCTGCGAAATGATGCGGCGCACGATGTCCATGCCGTCCGCGCCACCCGCCAGCGCCATCTCCGGTTCATGCCGGTACTCGGGCGGCAGGGCCGCCATGGACTCGGCATTGACGTAGGGCGGGTTGGTGATAATCACGTCGTAGCGGCGCTCGGGCAGCGGCTCGAACAGGTCGCCCTCGAACAGCGCGATGCGTTCGTCGAGGCTGTACTCGTCGACATTGCGGGTCGCCACTTCGAGCGCCGGCTTCGACAGGTCGACGGCATCGATATCCGCATTCGGGAATGCGTGCGCCGCAAGCACCGCGAGGCAGCCGGAACCGGTGCACAGCTCGAGCACCGCGCTGACCTGCTCGGGATCTTCGACATACGGCTGCAGACCGTCCTGCAGCAGTTCGCCGATGAACGAGCGCGGCACGATCACGCGCTCGTCCACGTGAAAGCGGAAGCCGTGCATCCACGCTTCCTGCGTGATGTAGGCCGCCGGCACGCGTTCGCTGGCGCGGCGTTCGATCACGCCCAGCACTGCGTCGATTTCCGCGGCGGTCAGTTTGGCGTCGAGAAACGGTTCGAGCAGATCGAGCGGCAGATGCAGCGTATGCAGCACCAGGTAGGCGGCTTCGTCGTAAGCGTTGGCCGAGACGTGGCCGAACGACAGCTCGGCCTGATTAAAGCGCGTCACTGCGAAACGCAGCAGGTCGCGCACGGTGGAAAACGGAAGTGTCATCGGGAAAAGTGTCCTTGGCGGGCTTCGCGGGCGTGGATCAGGCGACGCGTTTTAGGCGACCAGTTGTTCGAGCACGCGTCGGTACACGTTCTTGAGCGGCTCGATATGGGCGACGTCGATATGTTCGTCGATCTTGTGAATGGTGGCGTTCAGCGGGCCGAATTCGACCACCTGTTCGCAGATGCGCGCAATGAAGCGGCCATCCGAGGTGCCGCCGGTGGTCGACAGTTCGGTCGTCACACCGGTTTCGTCCTTGATGGCCTGGGCGAGCGCGTTCGACAGATCGCCGCGCGGCGTGAGGAACGGCAGGCCGCTCACTGACCATTGCAGGTCGTATTCGAGGCCGTGTTTGTCGAGAATCGCGTGCACGCGGCTTTGCAGGCCTTCAACCGTGCTCGCGGTCGAAAAGCGGAAGTTGAACTGCACGTCGGCATGGCCCGGAATCACGTTGCTGGCGCCAGTGCCGCTGTGAATGTTCGACACCTGCCAGGTGGTGGGCGGGAAGTATTCGTTGCCGTCGTCCCAGCGTTCGGCCACCAGTTCCGCCAGCGCGGGCGCGAGCAGGTGCACCGGGTTTTTCGCCAGATGCGGGTAGGCGATATGCCCTTGCACGCCCTTGACGGTGAGCTTGCCGGACATCGAGCCGCGCCGGCCGTTCTTCACCATGTCGCCGAACTGCGCGCTCGAAGTCGGCTCGCCGACGATGCAGTAGTCGAGCCGTTCGCCGCGCTCCTTCAGCGCTTCGACCACCTTGACGGTGCCGTCGGTGGCAGGGCCTTCTTCGTCGCTCGTGATCAGGAAGGCAATCGAGCCGTGATGCGCGGGATGCGCCGCCACGAATTCTTCGCTCGCCACCACGAAGCCGGCAATCGAGGTCTTCATGTCGGCCGCGCCGCGTCCGTACAGCAGGCCGTCGCGGTGAGTGGGCTCGAAGGGCGGCGAGCTCCATTGCTCGAGCGGACCGGTCGGCACCACGTCGGTGTGGCCGGCGAACACCAGCAGCTTGCCGCGCGTGCCGTCGACGCCGCGCTTGACGGCCCACAGGTTGGTCACGCCGTGCGATTCGATGGTCTCGCATGCGAAGCCGAGCGGCGCGAGGCGTTCGATCAGGATGCGCTGGCAATGCTGGTCGTCGGGCGTCACGGACGCACGCGCGATCAGTTGTTCGGTAAGAGCGAGGGTGCCGGACATGGATTCAGTACAAGCCACTTTGAAATGAAAAAATGCCGGCTGCAGGTAAATCACCGCAGCCGGCAACAGCTTCTAACGCGCGCGCGTCGTAAGTCAGGACGCTCAGGCGAACAGCGCTTCGTAGTCTTCAGCAGAAAAACCGAGCGTCTTGACTCGCCCGTTGACCACCACCACAGGCCGCTTGATCACCGAAGGCTTGTGGATCATCAAGGCGATCGCACCCGACTCCGTATCCGCGGCGGCCTTCATGTCGTCGGACAGCGCGCGCCAGGTGGTGCCGCGGCGGTTCAGCAAGGCGTCGAGCTTGACGTCTTTGAGCCAGTCCTGCACCAGCGGCGCCGTCACGCCGGCTTTCTTGAAGTCGTGAAACTCGAACTCGACGCCGTGTTCTTCCAGCCACACGCGGGCCTTCTTCACGGTGTCGCAGTTCGGGATGCCATACACCACGGTTTTGTTGGCGCGTGCCATCAATCGCCTCGCAGCAGCTCGTTGAGACCGACCTTGGCGCGCGTTTTCGCGTCGACCTTCTTGACGATCACCGCGCAGTAGAGGCTATGCGAGCCATCTTTGGACGGCAGGTTGCCCGCCACCACCACCGAGCCGGCGGGGATGCGGCCATACGTGACGGTACCGGTTTCGCGGTCGTAAATTTTGGTGCTCTGGCCGAGGTACACGCCCATCGAGATCACCGAATTTTCTTCGACGATCACGCCTTCCACGACTTCCGAACGCGCGCCGATAAAGCAGTTGTCTTCGATGATGACCGGGTTGGCCTGCAGCGGCTCCAGCACGCCGCCGATGCCCACGCCGCCCGACAGGTGGACGTTCTTGCCGATCTGCGCGCACGAGCCGACGGTGGCCCACGTATCGACCATCGTGCCTTCGTCGACGTAGGCGCCGATGTTGGTGTACGACGGCATCAGCACGACGTTCTTCGCGATGAACGAGCCGCGCCGCGCGATGGCGGGCGGCACCACGCGGAAGCCGCCGGCCGCGAAATCTTCAGCGGTGTAGCTGGCGAACTTCGAGGGCACCTTGTCGTAGAACTGGGAGTAACCGCCAGCCGGCATGGGCGCGTTGTCTTCGAGACGGAACGACAGCAGCACCGCTTTCTTCAGCCATTGATTGACGACCCAGTCGCCGTCTTTCTTCTCGGCGACGCGCAACACACCCTTGTCGAGCTGTTCGATGGCGTGCGCGACGGCCTCGCGCACCTCGGCGGGGGCGGCCTTCGGCGACAGCTCGGCGCGGTTTTCCCAGGCGTTATCGATGATCTGCTGAAGTTGTTGCGACATATTCGTGAGTAGAGAAAAGGTGAGATGGAGTTGAAGCCTGAAGAAGCGGGGCGGCGCGAGACGCGCTCAGCGCCTGAGCGCCCGGCAAAAGTCGACGATCCGCTGCGCGCCCTGAGTGCATTCGTCGACGTCGGCGACGAGCGCGAGGCGCACGAAATTGCGGCCGGGGTTCGTATTGTGCGCCGTGCGCGCCAGATACGAGCCCGGCAGAACCGTCACATTATAGTCGGCGTAGAGGCGCCGGGCGAACTCGGTATCCGAGAGGCCCGTGCCGGAGACGTCGGCCCAGAGGTAAAAGGCGGCGTCGGGCAGACGCACGTCGAGCACCTCGGCCAGCATCGGCGTGACGGTGGCGAACTTCTGCACGTACTTCGCGCGGTTCTCGCGCACGTGGGTTTCGTCGTTCCACGCGGCGATGCTGGCGGCCTGATATACCGTCGACAAGGCCGCGCCGTGGTAAGTCCGGTAGAGCAGGAACTGCTTGAGGATGGCCGGGTCGCCCGCCACGAAGCCCGAGCGCATGCCGGGCACGTTCGAGCGCTTCGAGAGGCTCGAGAGCATCACCAGCCGTGAGAAATTGCGGCCGAGTTTGTGGGCGGCTTCCAGACCGCCGAGCGGCGGCGTGGCTTCGTCGAAGTAGATTTCCGAGTAGCACTCGTCTGAGGCGATCACGAAGCCGTAGCGGTCGGACAGCGCGAACAGCTCGCGCCAGTCTTCCAGCGTGAGCACGGCGCCCGTCGGGTTGCCCGGCGAGCAGACGTACAGCAGTTGCGTGCGCGCCCAGATGGCTTCCGGGATCGACGAGTAGTCGCAGGCGAAATTGCGGGCCGGATCGCTATTGGCAAAATACGGCTCGGCGCCGGCCAGCAACGCCGCGCCTTCGTAGATCTGGTAGAACGGGTTCGGGCAGAGTACGATCGCGGGCTCGCCTGCGGCATTGCGCTTCGGGTCGATCACGGTCTGCGCCAGCGCGAACAGCGCCTCGCGGGACCCGGCGACGGGCAGCACTTCGGTGGCCGGATCGACCGGCGGCAGGTGGTAGCGCTTCGTGACCCAGTTGGCAATCGACTCGCGCAAGGCCGGCGAGCCCAAGGTTGCCGGATACGACGCCAGGCCGCCGAGCGAGGCGATCACGGCGTCGCGGATCAGCGCTGGCGTCGGATGTTTCGGCTCGCCAATACCGAAGCTGATGTGCGGCAGGGCGGCGGGCGGCGTGACATCCGCGAAAAGCGCGCGCAGCTTTTCGAAGGGATAGGTCTGGAGGGAGTCGAGTAGCGGGTTCACTGGGCGGATCGAGCCTGATCGAAGACGGGCAGAGTGACGGACACGCGCGGGGGCGGCAATCGCCGTGGCACGATGACCGGAAGGCGACAGGGCGACGATTGAGCGGCACCCGCGGCGGACCGATGATTATAGCGTGGCTGGCGTGCCGCAGGGCCTCGCGGGCCGGCCCCGGACGGCCCCGAACAAACAGATTGGGACTGGGAGACGCAATGCAGGCGGTGCTCGAGATCGACATGAAACGCAACACGAATCCGGCAAGACGGCGCCCGACCGCTGTTCGCGTGTCCGGCGCAGTACAGCAGAAGCAGGGCGCCGCGCAATGAGCGGCTCAACCGGTAACTGGCTGCGCACCAGCTGGCCGACGCTCGCCATCATGCTGGGCGCGTCGGTGTGGGGCGTAATCTGGTATCCGCTGCGCATGCTGGCGGCGCTTGGCGTGACCGGCACCGCCGCGAGCGCCCTGACGAGCGGCGCCGGCTGCCTGTTCGTGCTGCTGGTGCGCCGCCGCGCCATCCGCACGGTGCGCTGGCACTGGTTGCTGCCCGCGCTGGCATTGGCGGCCGGCGTCACGAACCTCGGCTTCGTGTGGGGCTCGATCCACGGCCAGGTCATGCGCGTGCTGCTGCTGTTCTATCTCACCCCGGCATGGACCGCGCTGTTCGCCCATTTCATCCTGCACGAGCGCCTGACGTGGAGCGGCGTCGCGCTCGCGGCGCTGTCGCTGGCGGGCGCCATGGCGATGCTCTGGTCGCCGCAGATCGGCTTGCCGGTGCCCGCCAATCTGGCCGAGTGGGGCGGTCTCGTCGGCGGCATGGGCTTCGCCATGAGCAATGTGCTGATCCTGAAGACGAGCCGCGACCTGCCCGGCATGAAAGCGGAAATGCGCACGGCGACGATTTTCGGCGGTGCGGCGATCTTCGGCGCCTGCGCCTCGCTGTTCGAAGCCATGCCCAATCCGCCTGCCGGCGCGCATCTCGGCATGGCGGCGCTGCTGGTGCTGGGCCTCGGTTTCCTGCTGGGGTCGAACAACATGCTGGTGCAATACGGCGTGGCGCGTATTCCGGCCAACCGGGCCTCCATCATCATGCTGTTCGAGATCGTGGTGACGGCGCTTTCCGCCTGGCTCTTTGCCGGGGAAACGCCCGGTCCGCGCGAATGGGCGGGCGGCGCGTGCATCGTGCTGGCGTCGGTGCTGTCGAGCTGGGTGCATCGCACGCGCAGCCAGGAGCAGCTTGGGAGCCGCCCGCCGCATCAATCGACGGCCTGAGCGCCGGAATGGCTCCCGGGCGATGGTATGATTGCCCCTGCTTGCCGATGTGCGCCTTGCCGGGCGTGCGCGGCGCCCGTATCGCGGAGTTGGCGCGAGTCGTGTCGCAGTAGCGGCGAACGGCGCGCGCGGCCCTTGCGGTCCATCTTCTATTTCCCTTTTCAATCAGCGATATCGCCGTGCGTCTGACCTCGATCAAACTCGCTGGCTTCAAGTCATTCGTCGATCCCACGCATTTCCAGGTTCCGGGCCAGCTGGTTGGCGTGGTCGGTCCCAATGGTTGCGGCAAGTCCAACATCATCGACGCCGTGCGCTGGGTGCTCGGCGAATCGCGTGCTTCCGAGCTGCGCGGCGAGTCGATGCAGGACGTGATCTTCAACGGCTCCACGGCGCGCAAGCCGGGTAGCCGCGCCAGCGTCGAACTCGTGTTCGACAACGCCGACGGCCGCGCCGCCGGGCAGTGGGGGCAGTATGCCGAAATCGCCGTCAAGCGCGTGCTGACGCGCGACGGCACCTCGAGCTACTACATCAACAACCTGCCGGCGCGCCGCCGCGACATTCAGGACATCTTCCTCGGTACGGGCCTCGGGCCGCGTGCCTACGCCATCATCGGGCAGGGCATGATTGCCCGCCTGATCGAGGCGAAGCCGGAAGAGCTGCGGGTGTTTCTCGAAGAAGCCGCCGGCGTGTCGAAGTACAAGGAACGCCGCCGCGAGACCGAGAGCCGCCTGCACGACACGCGTGAGAATCTGACGCGGGTGGAGGACATCGTCCGCGAACTCAGCGCGAATCTGGAAAAGCTCGAAGGCCAGGCAGTCGTCGCGACCCGATTCAAGGAACTCCAGGCCGACGGCGAAACCAAGCAGCGTCTCCTGTGGCTCTTGCGCAAGAACGAAGCCGGTGGCGAGCAGGAGCGTCAGAAGCGCGCCATCGAACAGGCGCAGATCGACCTTGAAGCTCACACGGCCAAACTGCGCGAAGTCGAAGCGCAACTGGAAACGCTGCGGGTTGCGCACTATTCGGCCAGCGACGCGATGCAGGGCGCGCAAGGCGCGCTCTATGAAGCGAACGCCGAAGTCAGCCGCCTCGAGGCCGAGATCAAGTTCATCGTCGAGTCGCGCAATCGGGTGCAGGCGCAGATCGCCGCACTGACCGCGCAGCGCGAACAGTGGCTGTCGCAGGCGCAGAAGGCTCAGGACGATCTGCAAGACGCCGAGGAACAACTGGCCGTCGCGGAAGAAAAAGCGGCGCTCGCCGAAGACGAGGCCGCGGCGAAGCACGACGCCATGCCGGCGCTCGAAGCGCGCTGGCGCGATGCGCAGACGCAGCTCAACGAAGAGCGCGGCGGGATTGCCCAGACCGAGCAGGCGCTCAAGCTCGAAGCGGCGCATCAGCGCAACGCCGACCAGCAACTGCAGCAGTTGCAGCAGCGTCACGAGCGGCTGAAGTCGGAAGAAGGCGGTCTCGACGCCCCCGACGAAACCCAGCTCGAAGAGTTGCGCATGCAGCTGGCCGAGCACGAAGAGATTCTGCACGACGCCCAGGCGCGGCTCGCCGACGCCCAGGAGACGCTGCCGCGTCTGGATGGCGAGCGGCGCAGCGCGCAGGACCGGGTGCAGACGGAAACGGCGCAGATTCATCAGCTCGACGCCCGTCTCGCGGCGCTCAGGCAATTGCAGGAGAACGTCCAGACCGAGGGCAAGATTCAGCCCTGGCTGGAAAAGCACGAACTGAACAGCTTGCCGCGTCTGTGGAAGAAGCTGCATGTCGAAGCCGGCTGGGAAACCGCGCTGGAGGCCGTGCTGCGCGAGCGGCTGGCGGCATTGGAAGTGTCGAATCTCGACTGGGTCAAGGCCTTCGCCACCGACGCGCCGCCCGCCAAGCTCGCCTTCTATGCACCGCCCGCGGCGGGTGCGCCGGCGGCGGGTGCCGGCACGTTGCGCCCGCTGCTGTCGCTGGTGCGCATTGACGACGCCGGTTTGCGCGCTGTCCTGAACGACTGGCTCGGCCTTGCCTTCGTGGCCGACGATCTGGCGCAGGCGCTCGCGACGCGTTCGCAACTGCCGGAAGGCGGCTCGTTTGTCGTCAAGGCTGGCCACGTGGTGACGCGAGTCGGCGTGCAACTGTATGCTGCCGATTCGGAGCAGGCTGGCATGCTGGCCCGTCAGCAGGAAATCGAAAGCCTGACGCGCCAGGTGCGCGCCCAGGGGTTGCTCGCGGACGAAGCCAAATCGGCGGCGATTCGCGCCGAGGCCGCGCACACGCAAGCCGCGCAGAGCTTGACCGACGTGCGTCAGCAGGCCGAGCGCGCCACCCAGCGCGTCCACGCCTTGCAGATGGATGTGCTCAAGCTCACCCAGGCGCACGAGCGCTACACGCAGCGCAGCACGCAGATTCGTGAGGAACTCGAAGAGATCAAGGCCCAGATCGACGAGCAGCGGGCGCTGCGCGGCGACTCGGAGACGAACTTCGAGCGTCACGACGCGGAACTGGCCGAATTGCAGGCGCGTTTCGAAGACAACCAGTTGGCCTTCGAAGCCCTCGACGAAGAATTGACCGCCGCGCGCGCGCAGTCGCGCGATCTCGACCGCGCTGCCACCGACGCACGCTTTGCCGCGCGCAACATGGCGAACCGCATCGACGAGCTGAAGCGCAGCATTCAGGTGGCGCACGAGCAGAGCGAACGGGTCGCCGCATCGCTGGAAGACGCTCGCGCCGAACTCGAAACCATCAACGAGCAGACCGCGCATACCGGCTTGCAGGGCGCGCTGGAAATCCGCGCGGTCAAGGAGGAGGCGCTGCACGCCGCACGTCTCGAACTCGACGACCTGACCGCGAAGCTGCGCGCCGCCGACGAGACCCGTCTCACGGCGGAACGCGCGCTGCAGCCGCTGCGCGATCGCATCACCGAACTGCAACTGAAGGAACAGGCCGCGCGCCTGAACGCGGAACAGTTCATCGAGCAACTCGCCGCAGCAGGTGTCGACGAGGCCGAATTGCAGGCCAAGCTGACGCCGGACATGAAGCCGTCCTACCTGCAGGGCGAAGTCACGCGTCTGAATAACGCGATCGCCGCGCTGGGGCCGGTGAACATGGCCGCGCTCGATGAGCTGAAGGCCGCCACCGAGCGCAAGAGCTTCCTCGACGCGCAATCGGCCGACCTGAATAGCGCAATCGAAACCCTCGAAGACGCGATCCACAAGATCGACCAGGAAACCCGCACGCTGTTGCAGGGGACTTTCGATCAGGTGAACCTGCATTTCGGCGAACTGTTCCCGCGTCTGTTCGGCGGCGGTCAGGCGAAGCTGATCATGACCGGCGACGAAATTCTCGACGCCGGCGTGCAGGTCATGGCGCAACCGCCGGGCAAAAAGAACTCGACGATTCACCTGCTGTCGGGCGGCGAAAAAGCGCTGACCGCGACGGCGCTCGTGTTCGCCATGTTCCAGCTGAATCCGGCGCCGTTCTGTCTGCTCGACGAAGTGGACGCGCCGCTCGACGACGCCAACACGGAGCGCTTCGCCAATCTCGTGCGTGCAATGTCGGACAAGACCCAGTTCCTGTTCATTTCACACAACAAGATCGCGATGGAAATGGCCCAGCAACTGATCGGCGTGACGATGCAGGAGCAGGGTGTGTCGCGGATCGTCGCGGTCGACATGGAAACGGCCGCGGGTTTCGCCCAGAATATCGTTTGAGATCGGACGGCGCCTGCCTGCGCCCCGCTGCGGCTTCGATGCCGCGCGGCGCAGGCTTAAGCAAGGTGCCGCGCAAATAGAAGAATTGCTGATGGAGCATGCATGGACGAGTTGACACTCGGTTTGATCGGCGCGGGTGCCGTGGTGGTCGGGGGTGTGGTGGTGTACAACGCATGGCAGGGCGCAAAAGTGCGCCGCCGGATGCCGCGGCCGATGCCGGCCGACACCGCCGAAGCCTTTGCGCGGGACGAGCAGGAAGAACAGAGCCCGTTCATCGAACCGGCGCGGCCCAGCCAGCGGCGCGAGCCGGTTGCGCCGGACGAGGCGAGCGATAGCGGCTCGCGCGTCGAACCGACTTTCGGCACAGCCGCACCGCTCGATACGCCGGCGGACATCCAGGCCGAAACCACGACGCCGAACGGCTTCCCCGAGCAGGAAGGCGAGGCCGCCAAGGGCGACATCGAGGAACCGGTCGAGCCCATCCTGCCCGCAGCGACGACGATTTCCTCGGCGCCGCCGGCCATTGTCGACCGCCGCATCGACTGCATCGTGCCGATTCGTCTGGCCGGCCCATTGGCGGGCGACAAGGTGATTCCGCTTGCGCAGCGCCTGCGCCGTGCCGGCAGCAAGCCGGTGCACATCGAAGGCAAGCCGGAAGGCGGCGGCGCGTGGGAGTTGCTGCAGAACGGCGTGCGCTACGAAGAATTGCGCGCCGCGGCGCAGCTCGCCAACCGTAGCGGCCCGCTCAACGAACTCGAGTTTTCCGAGTTCGTCACGGGCGTGCAGCAGTTCGCTGACGCAATCGACGCCGCGCCGGAATTCCCCGACATGATGGAAACCGTTGCCATGGCGCGCGAGCTCGACGGCTTCGCCGCGCAATGCGACGCGCAACTGTCGATCAACGTGCTGTCCGATGGTGCACCGTGGTCGGCGAATTACGTGCAGGCGGTGGCTTCGCAAGACGGCCTGCTGCTCTCGCGCGACGGCACCCGTTTCGTCAAGCTCGACGCGAAACAAAGCCCGGTGTTCATGCTGCAGTTCGGCGATACCAACTTCCTGCGCGACGACCTCACGTACAAGGGCGGCCAGATGATCACGCTGGTGCTCGACGTGCCGGTGGCCGACGAAGACATTCTGCCGTTCCGTCTGATGTGCGACTACGCGAAGTCGCTGTCGGAGCGGATTGGCGGCCGTGTCGTGGACGACGGGCGCCGGCCGTTGCCGGAAACCGCGCTGCTGGCAATCGAAAAGCAGTTGATGACCCTGTACGCCAAACTCGAGCAGGCAGGCATTCCGGCGGGTTCGCCGGCTACGCGGCGTCTGTTTAGCCAGTAAGCGGGGTTTGTTGCGGCGGTTGCTGGTGCTGTTACCGAGGCGACCGCGGCAATCGTTGTTACCGTTGCTGGTGCTGCTGGTGCTGCTAGTGCTGCAACCGCTGCTGCCGGTTTTTGGCGCCCTTGCCGTTGCTACGTTTGCTGGCTTCCCCCATTGCATGCCGGGTCGCTGCTTGATGCCGTAGTCGAGCGGCGGTGTGGCGGCGCTGCGCGCGTCATCCCTGCGCGGCTCGTGGTTTCCCGTGGCATTCCCTCCGGGGCGTCCGCGCGTCGCGCTGATGCCTCGCTCCACCGGCTATCGCGTCACTCCCTCTCAGTTCACCTCTTTCGGCCAGTCCGCGCCGCTGATCCACGCCTTCAGCGCGGCCACTACCGCGGCATCCTGTTCATAAAAGCCGTGATGTTCCATTGCCTCGCAAGGGTTGCCGCGCGCGCTTCCGCCGCTGACTGCAATGAAATCGTGGCCGTCTTCCGCAATGCGCTTTGCCGCACTGAACGAGCAGAGATAGCAGCCGTCGTCGACGTGATGCACGAACAGTTGTCGGGCGTGGATCTCGCCGTAATTGAAGCCGATCAGCGGCAGTGCCTGGCCGCGCGCCGGACTGCTGAGCGTCGAAGTGTGGATCACCGCGTCCCACGTATCGGGCAGGGCACGGCCGAGGTACGCCGAGGAAATCGTGCCGCGGCTCGTGCCGACCAGAACCAGCTTCGCCGTCGGAAGACGTGTACGCAGGTCGGCGACGACCCTGGCGACGTCCTGCGCGTGACGCGGCGAGGCGCGGAACGTGTCGGAGTAGCCGCCGGGTTGATCGGACGGTGCATCGACCAGCGCGGTGGCGAAATGATCATCGACGATCAGGCTGCGCGCCCGCACCAGGAAATTGTTCTTCAGTCGCAGACTGATGCTGCCGCCGCTCGTTTGCGCAAGCTGCAAGGCGCCGTCGCCGCCGGCGAACATCACGAGGACCCAGTCGGGGCGGCTGCCGTCCTTTTGCGTCAACAGGTAAGAGATCGAGGCGTTATCGTCCACGGGCACGCTGACCACCTGTTCCGCCGCGCAGGCGGGCCGCCGTGTGCAAGACGCATGGCAGCAGGACGCAGAACGACGCGGCGAGCCACGTCAACCGGTTGATCAGCCGGTTGAATTCATGCTTGATTGTGCTCAGGTTGGGCATGCTGGATCCTGGGGTTGCGGTGCGAGTGCGGCGCGTGATTCACCCGCTTACGGTCGCATCGCGCCGCATACGTGTCAATACGGCGGCTTGCACGTTAGCCATTCGGCCAGGGCAACGCGGCAATCCCGGATGCCCATTGCCCGGTTGCTGTCCGGCGGGCTTGGCGTGGCGACTGCTCCATGCTTCGCTTTCGTTTGCTTATGTCTCGCCGCGCAGGGCCCGCGGCTTGCGTGTGTGAAGGTGCACGAAACTGGCCATCCGGCCAATGTCCACGGCAGGCGGTTCCTGCGATAATCTGAGGTCTGAATTTCACCGGCGAATCTTCCGACCAGCATGGCCCGAACTAGTGTCCCCAATCCTGCAACCAGCACCCCGGCGGAACGAGCCGTGTGGTTGCGCGCGGAACTCGAACGCGCGAACCACGCGTACTACGTGCTCGATCAGCCGGACTTGCCGGACGCGGAATACGACAAGCTCTTCAAGGAGCTTCAGCAGATCGAGACCGACCACCCGGATCTGATCACGCCGGACTCGCCCACCCAGCGCGTCGGCGGCGAGGCCGCAAGCGGCTTCAGGCCGGTGGTGCACGACCAGCCCATGCTGTCCCTGAACAATGGCTTCGCTGACGAAGATATCGCCGCGTTCGACAAACGCGTGGCCGACACGCTCCACAAGTCGCCGGTCAGCTACGCGTGCGAGCTCAAGTTCGACGGTCTGGCCATTTCGCTGCGTTATGTGGACGGCCGCTTCGTGCAGGCGTCCACCCGCGGCGATGGCGCGACGGGCGAAGACGTCACGGAAAACGTGCGTACCATCCGTTCCATTCCGCTGACGCTCAAAGGCAAGCACGTGCCGAAGCTGCTCGACGTGCGCGGCGAAGTGCTGATGTTCAGGCGCGACTTCGAACGGATGAACGAGCGGCAACGGGCAGCCGGACTCAAGGAATTCGCCAACCCGCGTAACGCGGCGGCCGGCAGTTTGCGCCAGCTCGATCCGAAGATTACGGCGCAGCGTCCGCTGTCGTTCTTCGCTTACGGCATTGGCGTGCTGGATGGCGAGCCGATGCCGGCAACCCACAGCGCGCTGCTCGACTGGTATGCCGAGTTGGGCTTGCCGGTCAACAGCGAGCGCGCGGTCGTCGAGGGTGCCGAAGGACTGCTGGGGTTCTTCCATGCAGTGGGCGAAAAGCGCGACGGCCTGCCGTATGACATCGACGGCGTGGTGTACAAGGTCAATGCCCGCGAAGAGCAGGACGTGCTCGGCTTCGTGTCGCGTGCGCCGCGTTTCGCGCTGGCGCATAAATTCCCGGCGCAGGAAGCCCTGACGAAGTTGCTGGCGATCGACGTCCAGGTCGGCCGTACCGGCGCGATTACGCCGGTGGCGCGGCTTGAACCCGTGTTCGTCGGCGGCGCCACCGTCACGAATGCCACGCTGCACAACGAAGACGAGGTGCGGCGCAAGGACATCCGCATTGGCGATACGGTGATCGTGCGGCGGGCCGGCGACGTGATTCCGGAAGTCGTGAGCGCGCTCATGGACCGCCGGCCGGCCGACGCCGCCGAGTTTGTGATGCCCACGCAGTGTCCGGTGTGCGGCTCGGCCATCGAACGCCTGCCTGACGAAGCGATTGCCCGTTGTACCGGCGGCCTGTTCTGTCCGGCGCAGCGCAAGCAGGCGCTGTGGCACTTTGCGCAGCGTCGCGCGCTCGATATCGACGGGCTCGGTGAAAAGATCATCGATCAGCTGGTCGAACTAAACCTCGTGCGCACACCGGCGGATCTGTTCAACCTCGGTTTTGCGACGCTCGCCGAACTTGACCGCTTTGCCGAAAAGTCCGCGCAGAACCTGCTGGATTCGCTCGAAAAGGCCAAGCACACCACGCTTGCCCGGTTTCTGTACGCGCTGGGGATCCGTCAGGTGGGTGAATCGACGGCCAAGGACCTGGCGAAGCATTTCGGTTCGCTCGATCCGATCATGAACGCTACGCTCGAAGAATTGCTGGAAGTGAACGACGTGGGGCCGGTGGTGGCCGAGTCGATTCATCAGTTTTTCGCCGAGGAGCATAACCGCACAGTGATCGAGCAGTTGCGCGCACCGGGCCGGGTCACGTGGACGGAGGGGCCGCCCGCGCCGAAAGCCCCGCAAGGCGTGCTGGCCGGCAAGACGGTGGTGCTGACCGGCACCTTGCCGACGCTGGCGCGCGAGGAGGCGAAGGAAATGTTAGAGGCGGCCGGCGCGAAGGTGGCCGGTTCGGTGTCGAAGAAGACCGATTACGTGGTGGCGGGCGCCGAAGCCGGCAGCAAATTGGCCAAAGCCGAGGAACTCGGCGTCCCCGTGCTCGACGAAGATGGTATGCGTAAGCTCCTGGAGGGGCAGACAACATGATCCGCGAAATTCTCAAGATGGGCGATCCGCGCCTTTTGCGCATCGCCGCCCCGGTCGATCATTTCGACACCCCCGAGTTGCATGCCCTGATCGGGGACATGTTCGAGACCATGCACGACGCCAACGGCGCGGGACTTGCCGCGCCACAGATCGGCGTCGACCTGCAGGTGGTGATCTTCGGCTTCGGCCATAACGAACGCTATCCCGACGCGCCGCCGGTGCCGGAGACAGTGCTGATCAACCCGACCATCACGCCTGTTTCGCAAGATATGGAGGAGGGCTGGGAGGGGTGCCTGTCGGTGCCGGGGTTGCGCGGCGCCGTCAGCCGTTTCTCGATGATCCGCTATCACGGTTTCGATCAGTACGGCAAACCGATCGACCGCGTCGCCGAAGGTTTCCATGCGCGCGTCGTGCAGCACGAATGCGATCACCTGATCGGCAAGCTGTATCCCATGCGGATCAACGACTTCGCCAAGTTTGGCTTTACCGAGGTGCTGTTTCCGGATCTGGATCCGAATAGCGACGATTGACGCGGCGCGCGCGCACCTACGCACGTGCACGCGGCGGCGGCGGCCGCCGAGGCTTTTGCGCCGCGTTCCTCGGCGCCATAAAAAGGCCCATGCAGTTGCATGGGTTTTTTTGCATGGACGCCTGCAAGATACCGCGGCGCCTGGTGCACGCGGTAATCGCGCCGCGCGCTCAGAACGACTCGTCGTATGCGAGATAACGCCACTGACCCGGCGGCAATGCGCCGAGCGGCACGCTACCCATCCGCACGCGTTTCAGGCCCACCACTTCCAGACCGACCAGTTCGCACATGCGGCGAATTTGCCGCTTCTTGCCTTCGCGCAGCACGAAACGCAGCTGCTCGCCGTTCTGCCAGCTCACCTTGGCGGGCTTGAGCGGCGCGTCGTCGAGTTCCAGGCCGTGACGCAGCAATTCGAGACTTTCGGCCGGGAAATGCTTGTCGATCTCGCTCGTCATCTCGCCCCAGCTCACGCGAACCAGGTACTCCTTCTCGACTTCCGAATGGCCGCCGATCAGGCGCTTGGCGATCCGTCCGTCCTGGGTCAGCACCAGCAGGCCGGTGGAGTCGATGTCGAGCCGTCCCGCCGGCGCGAGCCGGCGCAGATGCGACACCGAGAAACGGATGTCGGAATTGTCGCCTTCCCAACGGTTATCCGGCGTGACGAGCGTAACGGCGGGTTGATAGCCGTCTTCCGCCTGTCCCGAGACATAACCCACCGGCTTGTGAATCAGGATCGTGACGAGGCGCGCCTGGATGGCCTGTGCCGCCGGGTCGATCTCGATACGCTGATCGGGACGGACCTTGGAGCCGAGTGTGTCGACCACTTCACCGTCGACCTTGACCCAGCCGTTTTCGATCCATTCGTCGGCTTCGCGGCGCGAACACAGGCCGAGTTCCGACATCAGCTTGGACAGGCGCAGCGTGCCGGGGGCGTCGTCGTGGTCGCGGCGATTGGCGGCTGGGCGCGGCGCGGAGTCTTCCGGGCGGCCGGGGCGGGCGACCGGCGCGGTGCTGCGCGGCGGCTTTTCGCTGCGGGCAGGACGCTCGTTGAAGCGGCTGCCGGAAGTGGCTTTGTCGCTGCTGCGCGGGGCGCGTGCGCCATCCGGGCGGTCGCTGCGGCCGCCGCGCTCGGCATAGGGCGGCCGGTCGCCGAAGCCGCGTGCGGCCGGGGCGCGCGTGCCGCGATCGTCGCGTGGCGCACGTTCTGGCCGATCGCCATAGGCCCGTTTTACGGGCGTGGCGAACGAGCGCTCGCCGCGTTCGCCAGATCCCGAAGCCGGGCGCTGATCGCGCCCGCCTGCCGGACCGCGGCGTGCCGCGTTTTCATCTCGCGGTGCGCGCTCGAAGGTGCGGCGCGGTTCAGCGCCGGCGCGCTCGGCGCCGAAACGCGGACGCTCGGAAGTACCGCGTCCGCGCGATTCGTCCTGATCGCGCCGTGCGGGGCGTTCGCCGCGCGGGGCAGCGGAGAAGGGACGGCGTGCGTCGTCCGCGCCACGCGGGCCGCTGGGACCGCGTGGGCCGCCGGCTGCCGGCCGCCGCGTGTTTTCATCGCGCGCAAAGCGGGCCGGGCGCTCGCCACGATCTCCCGCCGCGCCGCGCGGAGTACGCTCAGCACCTTCGGCCCGGCGCGGTGCGCCGGTGAATCCCTCGCGGCGCGGCGCACGTTCGCCCCGTTCGCCGTCAAACTTTCGCGGCGCACCCGCATCGCCATCACGGCGCGGTGGCCGGTCCGACGGGGCGCGGCGCGGACCATCGGAGCCGCCTGCATCGCGTTGCCGCGAAAACGAGCCCTCGGGACGTGCGGGACGTGCGCCGGCTGGCGTGCGGCCGGTGTCGCCACTCGCGCCCGCGGGCTTACCCGCCGGCCGCTTGCCGGCACCGCCCGGCGCCCGTTCGCGCGCACCGGCATCCGGTGTGGCGGGCCGTGGCCCGTGGGGGCGGGTCGGCTTGCGCGCGGTCGTACTACCCGAGCGAACAGGGGCGCGTTCGGACGAACCCGAGCGCGGATGCTTGGCTGTCAATTTGACTCGCATGGAATCTCACACTGCGATCGCGCGCAGCAGTTCGGTTTCGACCTGAATTTGCAGGCGGTTGTCCGAGAGGCCGCGTCCGTCCAGCAGGAACACGTCCTCTACGCGTTCGCCGAGCGTATTGATCCGCGCCGATTGGACGCCGACCTGATGCTCGGCCAGCACGCGCGCGACCGAATAAAGAAGGCCTGGCCGGTCGTTCGCCGACACGGACAGGATGTAGTACTGGCCGCGTTCGTCGGCCCGAAGGTCGACGCGCGGCGTAACAGGGAAGGTCCGCGACAGGCGCGACAGGCGCCCCTTCGACGGGTCCGGCAGCAGGGTGCCGTCCGCCGTGAGGCGCGCGGTCAGTTCCTGTTCGACCAGATTGGCGATGTCGCGGTAATGCACGTCGTCCTCGGTGTGCTGGACGATGAAGTTGTCCAGCGCATAACCGTGGCGGGTCGTGCTGACGCGGGCATCGAGAACCGACAGCCCGTTTTTGTCGAAATACGCGCAAATGCCGGCAAACAGGTCAGGGCGGTCCTTCACGTAGACCAGCACCTGCAAGGCTGCGCCGACCGGCGACGGGCGAGCCCGCACGATCGGCGTGGGCGTTTCGACATGGCGATGCAGCACGCGCGTCTGCCACGCGATGTCCGCCGCGTCGTGCCGCAGGAAGTAGCCGACGTCGAGCTTGTCCCATAGCGCTTCATGGGCATTTTCCGGCACCGTTTCGAGTCGCAGCAGCGCGAGCGCCTCTTCCTGGCGCGACTTCAGTTCGGAATGCGCGTCGGGACGCGCGCCGCCGAGCACGGCCAGCGTCGACCGGTAAAGGTCTTCGAGCAGCTTGCCCTTCCAGCCGTTCCACACTTTCGGGCTGGTGCCGCGAATGTCGGCGACGGTCAGGAGGTAGAGCGCCGTCAGGCGCCGTTCGGTGCCGACCAGTTCGGCAAACCGCTTGACCACTTCCGGGTCGCTGGTGTCCTGCTTCTGCGCGACCTGGCTCATCGTCAGATGCTGCTGAACCAGCCACACGGCCAGTTCGCCGTCTTCGTTGTCCATGCCGTGTTCGCGGCAGAAACGGCGCGTATCGGCCATGCCGAGCGCCGAGTGATCGCCGCCGCGGCCTTTGGCGATGTCATGGAACAGCGCCGCCACGTACAGCACCCATGGGCGCTCGAAGTTGGCGATCAGCTGGCTGCAGAACGGGTATTCGTGGGCGTGCTCGGCCACCGTAAAACGGCGCAGGTTGCGCAGCACCATCAGGATGTGCTGGTCGACCGTGTAGACGTGGTACAGGTCGTGTTGCATCTGGCCGACGATGCGGCGGAAATTCAGCAGGTAGCGCCCCAGCACGCTGGTCTGGTTCATCAGCCGCAGGGCGTGGGTGATACCGGCCGGCTGCTTGAGGATTTCCATGAACAGGCGCCGGTTTTCCGGATCGCGGCGCCAGTGCTGGTTCATCAGGTCGCGGGCGTTGTAGATGGCCCGCAGCGTGCGCGCGGACAGGCCCTTCACGCCGGGCGTCAGCTCGTACAGCAGAAACGCTTCGAGGATGGCGTTCGGCTCGCGCTCGAACACGTCGTCACGGGCGATTTCCAGCATGCCCTGCTTTTCGACGAAGCGCGCCGACAGCACGCGCGTAATGCCGCTTGTGTCCGGGAATAATTGCGCCTCGATGTTCTGGATCAGGATCGTCGCCAGTTGGGTGACCGCCTTGGCCGCCCAGTAGTAGCGACGCATCAGCTGTTCGCTGGCACGCTTGGTGGCGGTCGGCTTGTAGCCGAAGCTCTCGGCCACCGCGGTCTGCAGGTCGAATACGAGGATGTCCTGGCGCCGCCCGGCAATCACGTGCAGGCGCGCGCGCAGCGCTTTGAGAAAACCCTCGTTGCGCTCCAGCTCGCGGGCTTCGCGCTCGGTAATCAGGCCGCGCGTTTCCAGTTCGTGCCAGCTGCTGCCGAAACCGGCCGCCTGGGTCACCCACAGGATCAGTTGCAGGTCGCGCAGGCCGCCCGGGCTTTCCTTGATGTTCGGTTCGAGCGCGTATGGCGTGTCCTGGAACTTGGCGTGCCGCTGGCGCATTTCCAGCACTTTGGCCTGGAAGAAGGTGCGCGGATCGAGCGCCTCGCGATAGCGTTGCGCGAAGTCTTCGAACAGCGTCTTGCTGCCGGTGATGCGGCGCGCTTCCAGCAGCGAGGTGCGCACGGTGACGTCGTTGGCGGCTTCTTCGAGACACTGCGCGACGGAGCGCACGCTACTGCCGAGTTCCAGCCCCAGGTCCCACGCGAGACTGATAAAGCGCTCGATGCGCGCCTCCAGATGCGCCACCGGATGGTCGGGCAGCAGCACGAGGATGTCGATATCCGAATGCGGCGCGAGCTCGCCGCGCCCATAGCCGCCGACTGCCAGCAGCGCGAGCGAGGGCGGCAGGTCGCAGGCGTTCCAGGCGGCGCGCAGCGATTCGTCGGTCGCGCGCGCGAGCGCCCCCATCAACGATTCGACGTTGGTGGCGAGCTTGAAGCGTTCCAGCAACCTGGCTTTGGCCACCTTGTAGTCCGCCTTGAGCGATGTCGCGTCGGAAACGGGAACGGCTGGAACACTGCTCATGGGCGCGCGCGAGTGGGAACTCAGGACCGTCAGGCCGTGGTGGCCGCGGCGGCAGAGGCCACGACCGGCGGACGCGCCGGCGTGCCGGCCGAGACAGTCAGCACCTCATAGCCGCTTTCGGTGACGAGCACCGTGTGCTCCCACTGCGCTGACAGGCTGCGGTCCTTGGTTTTCACGGTCCACTGATCCGGCATGGTGCGGATATCGCGCCGGCCGGCGTTGATCATCGGCTCAATCGTGAAGATCATGCCCGCCTGCAGTTCGAAACCGGTGCCGGGACGGCCGTAATGCAGGATCTGCGGGTCTTCGTGGAACACCGTGCTGATGCCGTGGCCGCAATATTCGCGCACCACGCTGTAGCCCTGGCCCTCGGCATGACGCTGGATGGCGTGGCCGATGTCGCCGAGATGCGCGCCCGGGCGCACCTGGTCGATGCCGAGCCACATGCATTCGAAGGTGGTCTGCACCAGCCGCTTCGCCAGAATCGAGCCTTCGCCGACGATGAACATGCGGCTCGTGTCGCCGAAATAGCCGTTCTTGATCACGGTGACGTCGATATTCAGGGCGTCGCCGTTCTTGAGCGTCTTGTCGCCCGGAATGCCGTGACAGATCACGTCGTTGACCGAAATGCAGGTGGCCTTCGGATAGGGCGGGTAGCCGGGCGGCTGATAGTTCAGCGGCGCCGGCACCGTGCCCTGTTCCTTCAGCATGTATTCGTGACACAGACGGTCGAGCTCGCCGGTGGTGATGCCGGCGGTGACGAACGGCGTGATGTAGTCGAGCACTTCGCTTGCAAGGCGGCAGGCGACGCGCATTTGCGCGATATCGTGTTCGTTTTTGAGCGTAATAGCCATGAGTCGGGCCTGAAATGCGATTATTTAAAGATTATCGCACCATATTCCTGCGTTCGCAGGGTTTTGAGAGGGCGATGGGCCGCCGGTCACCGGCAGGCGCAACCGTGGCCTCGATTCGGGGCGGCCGGGCAGGTTGAGTCTACCGATAGTCACGTGCTATAATCTCTGGCTAAGTCGATCCACATTATTCAGTTTTGTGGAGAGGCTGGCCTGTAGCGGATAGTCGTGTCTGATTTCTTTCCGATTGTCCGCGCTACAGGAATGACTCGCAAGCCGGCAGCACCCAGGGTGTTGGCCGCGTCAGGTTTTCGCAGCAGGCGAAAACGGCGCGGCCGATACGGCAGCCGGCTTAAGACCCAACCCTAGCGGAGATTTTCATGGCAGTTACCATGCGTCAAATGCTGGAAGCAGGTGTCCACTTCGGTCACCAAACGCGCTTCTGGAACCCGAAGATGGCCCCCTTCATTTTCGGTCATCGCAACAAGATTCACATCATCAACCTCGAAAAGACGCTGCCGATGTACAACGACGCACTGAAGTATGTGCGTCAGCTGGCAGCCAATCGCGGCACGATCCTGTTCGTCGGCACGAAGCGTCAATCGCGTGACACGATCGCCGAAGAGGCACAACGCGCTGGCATGCCGTTCGTCAACGCACGCTGGCTCGGCGGCATGCTGACCAACTTCAAGACGCTGAAGGTTTCGATCAAGCGCCTGAAAGACATGGAAGCAGCGCTGGAAGCCGGTGAAACGGAACGCATGAGCAAGAAGGAAGCGCTTCTGTTCGAACGTGAAATCGCCAAGCTGCAAAAGTCGATTGGCGGCGTGAAGGACATGGGCGGCATTCCGGACGCAATTTTCGTGGTCGACGTCGGTTACCACAAGATTGCTGTCACCGAAGCCAACAAGCTCGGCGTGCCGGTCATCGCCGTGGTCGACACGAACCACTCGCCGGAAGGCATCGACTACGTGATCCCGGGTAACGACGACGCCAGCAAGGCGGTCGCCCTGTACACGCAAGGCGTGGCCGACGCGATCCTCGAAGGCCGTGCGAACGCGGTCAACGAAGTGGTGCAGGCTGCACGTGGCGGTGAAGGCGACGAGTTCGTCGAGGTCAACGCGGAAGCGTAAAGCTGCCCCGTGTCCGGCAAAAAAGGGGGCTTTCTACAGGCCCCCTTTTTTTAAGTCGTGACACCCGGCGCGGGCGCGAGAAAAATTCGCGCGGCGCGGAAACGAATTCTTGCCGCCGGCATCGAAGTGCGGGCGGTGTGTGAAAGACAGACTTTAGGAGCGAATGATGGCGGCAATTACCGCAAGCATGGTTGCAGAACTGCGCGCAAAGACCGATGCGCCGATGATGGAATGCAAGAAGGCGCTGACGGAAGCCGACGGCGACATGGAGCGCGCTGAAGAACTGCTGCGCGTGAAGCTCGGCAACAAGGCCAGCAAGGCTGCGTCGCGCGTTACGGCTGAAGGCGTGATCTCGTCGTTCATCGGCGGCAACGTCGGCGCAATCGTCGAACTGAACTGCGAAACCGACTTCGTCTCGAAGAACGACGACTTCCTGGCTTTCTCCAAGCAGATCGCCGAACTGGTCGCCCAGCAAAACCCGGCTGACGTCGCCGCGCTGGCCGCACTGCCGCTGGACGGCTCGACGGTCGACGCAGTGCGTCTGGCACTGGTCGGCAAGATCGGCGAAAACCTGTCGATCCGCCGTTTCGTGCGTTTCGACACCGCCAACAAGCTGGCGGCGTACCTGCACGGCACGCGCATCGGCGTGCTGGTCGAATACACCGGCGCGGACGAGCAGGTCGGCAAGGACGTGGCCATGCACATCGCGGCCATGAAGCCGGTTTCGCTGTCGTCGGACGACGTCCCGGCAGACCTGATCGCCAAGGAACGCAGCATTGCCGAACAGAAGGCCGCCGAATCGGGCAAGCCGGCTGAAATCGTCGCCAAGATGGTCGAAGGCAGCGTGCAGAAGTATCTGAAGGAAGTCTCGCTGCTGAACCAGACGTTCGTTAAGAACGACAAGCAGACCATCGAGCAGATGCTGAAGGCAGCAGGCTCGAGCGTGCAGAAGTTCGCGCTGTTCGTGGTCGGCGAAGGCATCGAGAAGAAGCAGGACGACTTCGCAGCAGAAGTGGCCGCGCAAGTGGCTGCTGCAAAGCAGCAATAAGCATTGCCTTGCTTTACCGCAATACCGTTGGACCCGCGGCGGGGCAAGATCCTGCCGCGGTCGGCGGCGCCGCAAGGCTGCCTGCGGGTTGACCCTCGCCGCGCAGCCGCCTCTGGCGAACCTTGGGGTTCGTCAATTTGGCGACGCTTGCCCGAATCAGCATTTCACCCCTACAGTTAGCTCCTTGTTGTTGCCCTGTTCTGCGCGATCTGGATATCCCTATGCCCACAGCCTATAAACGCGTCCTCCTCAAACTCTCCGGTGAAGCTCTGATGGGCGATGATGCCTTTGGCATTAATCGCGCGACGATCGAAAGAATGGTGGCGGACGTGGCCGAGGTCGTGCGCCTCGGCACGCAACTGGCCGTTGTGATCGGTGGCGGCAATATTTTCCGTGGCGTGGCGGGCGGTGCGGCGGGCATGGACCGCGCCACAGCCGATTACATGGGGATGCTCGCCACCATGATGAACGCGCTGGCGCTGCAGGACGCGATGCGCCACGCCGGCATCGAGGCGCGCGTGCAGTCGGCGCTGCGCATGGACCAGGTGGTCGAGCCGTATATCCGCCCCCGCGCGATCCGCCAGCTCGAAGAAGGCAAGGTCGTGATTTTCGCGGCGGGCACCGGCAATCCGTTCTTCACGACGGATACGGCGGCCGCGCTGCGCGGTTCGGAAGTCGGCGCGGAAGTCGTGCTGAAGGCCACCAAGGTGGACGGCGTGTATTCCGCCGACCCCAAGAAAGACCCCACGGCCACCCGTTACACGACCATTAGCTTCGACGAAGCCATCGGCCGCAATCTGCAGGTCATGGACGCGACGGCGTTCGCGCTGTGCCGCGACCAGAAACTGCCGATCCGCGTGTTCTCGATTGTCAAACCGGGTGCGCTAAAGCGCATTGTGCAAGGCGAGGACGAGGGTACGCTCGTCCACGTGTAAACTCTCGTTCACATAACGTGGGCTTTAACGCGGGCCCGGGCCGCCGCTGAACGCGCGCAGGCCGGCTCGCACCGTTTTGAAGGTTCGGAGGTTTAAAAATGTCTGTGGCTGATATCAGGAAGGGCGTCGAGCAGAAGATGCAGCGCTCCATCGACGCGTTCAAGAACGATCTGTCGAAGATCCGCACGGGCCGTGCGCACACGGGCCTGCTCGATCACATCCAGGTCGATTATTACGGCTCGCCGGTGCCGATCTCGCAGGTTGCGAACCTGACGCTGATCGATGCCCGTACCATCGGCGTGCAGCCGTGGGAAAAGAAGATGGTGCCGGTCGTCGAAAAGGCGATTCGCGACTCCGATCTCGGCCTGAACCCGGCCACCCAGGGCGACGTGATCCGCGTGCCGATGCCCGCGCTGACCGAAGAGCGCCGCCGCGAGCTGACCAAGGTTGCCCGCAGCGAAGCCGAAACGGCCAAGATCGCGGTGCGCAATCTGCGTCGCGATGCGAACGAGCAACTGAAGAAGCTCGTGAAAGACAAAGAAATCTCCGAAGACGACGAGCGTCGTGCCGGCGACGACGTCCAGAAGCTGACGGACAAGTTCGTGTCGGAAATCGACAAGCTCGTGACGACCAAAGAAGCCGAGATCATGACGGTCTGAGGCCGCCAGGCTCAGCATCTTCAGGTCTTTACTTCTTTTTTTGCAGTCACTGTCCCAACGGCCATGACCTATACCAGCTCAACCGTTCGCGTACCTGATGTCGCGGCGGTGCCGCGACATATCGCGATCATCATGGACGGCAACGGCCGTTGGGCAACGCAGCGCCGCCTGCCGCGCGTGGCAGGCCATACACGCGGCGTCGACGCGGTGCGTGCCGCCGTCGAAGCGTGCGCGCGTTCCGGCGTCGAATATCTGACGCTGTTTGCCTTCAGCTCCGAAAACTGGCGCCGTCCGAACGACGAAGTGTCGTTCCTCATGCGCCTGTTCGTGACGGCGCTTGAGCGTGAAGTCGGCAAGCTGCACGCCAATGGCATTCGCCTGCGCGTGGTCGGCGACCTGGCGATGTTCGACAAGCGCATCCAGGACCTGATCCGCCGCGCCGAGACCAAAACCGCCCGCAATACCCGTCTCACCCTGACCATCGCCGCCAACTACGGCGGCCGCTGGGACATCATGCAGGCGACCCGCAAGCTGGCCGAGCAGTCGGCGCTGGCGGGCGAAGCCGTCGAGATCAGCGAGGAATCGTTCGCCGAGCATCTCGCCATGGCCTACGCGCCGGAACCCGATCTGTTCATCCGTACCGGCGGCGAGCAGCGCATCAGCAATTTCCTGCTCTGGCAACTCGCCTACACCGAGTTCTACTTCACCGACACCTTCTGGCCGGATTTCGACGCCGAGGCGCTGCGCCACGCGATCGATTCCTATGCGGAGCGCGAACGCCGCTTCGGCCGCACCAGCGCTCAACTCGAGCCGCAATCGCAAAACGTCGATTCGCTTCCATGCTAAAAACCCGTGTTATCACGGCGATCGTCCTGCTGGCGGTGTTTTTGCCGGTCACGCTGTTCGCGCCGGTGGGCGCGTTCGGCGCGCTGATCGCGTTCGTGCTCGTGTTCGCCGCCTGGGAATGGGCGCGTTTGCTGAAGGCGGGCGGCGTCGGTCCGGTGATCTACGCGCTGGTCGCGGCGGCGGCGCTGGTGGCAAGCACCCGGCTTGGCACGGAAGTCAATCCGCCGCGTTCGCTGCTGCAGGCCGCGGCGGTGTTCTGGGTGCTGGCTGGCCCCTATGTGCTGTTGCGCAAGCCGACACTCGCGCAGGGCGCCTGGCGCCCGTTCCTGTTTCTGGCCGGGATTGTGGTGTTCGTCGCCTGCTGGCATGCACTTGTCGCCGCGCGTGCGAAGGGCGTGCCATTTGTTCTGTCCCTGATGCTGGTGGTCTGGCTGGCCGATATCGGCGCATACTTTGCCGGGAAAGCGTTCGGCAAACACAAGCTGGCGCCGTCCATCAGCCCCGGTAAGACGTGGGAAGGCGCGGTGGGCGGCTGGCTGGCTGTCCTGATCGTGGCTTCAGCGGCTATAGTGCTGCATGCGTTCGAGCCGACACTGTTTTCCGCGTTGCTGGAGCGCCTTGGCGCGGTCCGCACGCTGGTCGTCCTGACGATTCTGGTGGTGTTCAGCGTCGTCGGCGATCTGTTCGAATCGATGTTAAAACGACAGGCCGGCGTGAAGGATTCGAGCGGCCTGCTACCAGGGCATGGTGGCGTCCTCGATCGCATCGATGCATTATTGCCGGTGCTGCCGCTCGCCATGCTGCTGCTCGGCTAGAGAAAGAGATATGCAAAAACGTCTGACACTGCTCGGTTCCACGGGCTCGATTGGAGACAGCACGCTCGACGTCGTCGCGCGTCATCCCGAGCGTTTTGCGGTCTACGCGCTGAGCGCGCATCGCAACGGCGACAAGCTCGTCGAACAATGCCTGCGCTTTCAACCCGAAGTGGCCGTGGTCGGCGACGCCGCAACCGCGGCGCAGGTCGCCGCGAAGCTGCGCGAAGCCGGCTGCAGGACCGAGGTGACCTACGGTCCGCAGGCGCTCGTCGATATTTCGAAGAGCGACGGTTGCGATACGGTGGTGGCGGCCATCGTCGGCGCCGCGGGTCTTGCTCCGAGTCTGGCGGCAGCGCGTGCCGGCAAGCGCATCCTGCTCGCCAACAAGGAAGCGCTGGTGATGTCCGGCGCGATCTTCATGGACGCGGTGCGCGATCACGGCGCCGTACTGCTGCCGGTCGACAGCGAACACAACGCGATTTTCCAGTGTCTGCCGCGCGAAGCGGCGCTGCATGGCGGCGTGTCGAAGATCATCCTGACCGCCTCGGGCGGCCCGTTCCGCACGCGCGAACCGGCGAGTCTCGTCAATGTGACGCCGGACGAAGCCTGCAAGCATCCGAACTGGGTGATGGGCCGCAAAATCTCGGTAGATTCCGCCACGATGATGAACAAGGGCCTCGAAGTCATCGAGGCGCACTGGCTGTTCGCGCTGCCGGGCGAGCGCATTGAGGTGCTGATCCATCCGCAGAGCGTGATCCACTCGATGGTGTCGTATGCCGACGGCTCGGTGCTCGCGCAGCTCGGCAATCCCGACATGCGCACGCCGATCGCGCATGCACTCGCATTTCCTGATCGCGTCGATTCCGGCGTGGCGCAGCTCGACCTCGTGCAGGTCGCATCGCTGTCGTTCGAGAAGCCGGACTATGCGCGCTTTCCGTGTCTCGCGCTGGCCATGAAGGCGCTCGCCGAGGGCGGCATCGCCAGCGCGGCGCTGAACGCCGCCAACGAGATCGCCGTCGACGCCTTCCTCGCCCGCAAGATCGGCTTCATGGCGATTGCCCAGGTGGTCGACGCCGTGCTGAACGCGTTGCCCAACCGCAGCGCGCATGCCCTCGAAGACGTCATCGAAGCCGACGCGGCCGCACGCCGCGCGGCTGCCGACTTTATCCAGCGTCTGCCGCAAGACGCCGTTCGCGCGGAAGGTGCCGTGCAGTGAGGCGAATATGAACCTGCTGATCGAAGTGCTCGCCTTCGCCGTTGCAATCGGCGTGCTCGTGGTGGTCCACGAGTATGGCCACTACAGTGTCGCGCGCTGGTGCGGCGTGAAAGTGCTGCGCTTTTCGATCGGGTTCGGTAAGCCGCTGGTGCAGTGGGTCAGTCCGAAGACCGGCACCGAATGGACGATTGCCGCGTTGCCGCTGGGCGGCTACGTGAAGATGCTCGACGAGCGTGAAGCGGACGTGCAGATTCCTGCCGGGCAGTTGCCGCACGCGTTCAACCGCCAGCATGTCGCCAAGCGTTTTGCGATTGTCGCAGCGGGGCCGGTGGCCAATTTCATCCTGGCCATCGTGCTGTTCGCCGCCGTGTTTGCCACCGGCGTGAGCGAACCCGCTGCGATCGTCGCCGCGCCCGCGGCGAATACGCCGGCGGCGCTGGCCGGTTTCGACGGCGGCGAGACGGTGGTCGCCGTGCGTAATTCGGACGGCGGTCGCGGCGAGCCGGTCCGTTCATGGTCCGACTTGCGCTGGAAACTGCTCGGCGCCGCGTTCGATCATCACCGCGTGATCCTGAGCGCCAAAGACAGCCACGGCACCTCCGATTTCCCGCTGGATCTGCGCGACGTCGCCGAGAAGGACGTCGACGACGATTTCATGTCGCATCTGGGCTTCGAGCCGGGCGGCGGCAAGCTGATCGTCGCGGGCGTGCAGGCCGGCAGCGCGGCGCAACACGCGGGCCTCGCAGCGGGCGACCGGCTGGTGTCGATCGACGGCAAGCCGGCCGATAACGCCACCGCGTTCATCGCCTACGTGAAGACGCACGCAGGCAAGCCCATGACGCTGCAGGTCGAGCGTGGCGGCGACGCCCAGCAGGCCGGCAAGAGCGAAGAGATTCATGTGGTCCCGCTCGCGCAGCGCGACGACGCGACCGGCGAGTCGATTGGCCGGATCGGCGCGGAACTGGCCACCCAGGTGCCGTCCATCCAGGTTCGCTATGGGCCGATCGAGAGCCTGCAACTGGGCGCGCACCGCACGTGGGATCTGGCGGCGTACTCGGTACGCATGTTTGGCCGCATGCTGACCGGCGAGGCGTCGCTGAAAAATCTGTCAGGCCCGGTGACGATTGCCGACTACGCGGGTAAGAGCGCCAGACTTGGCCCTTCGGCGTTTCTGTCATTCCTGGCCTTGGTGAGTATCAGCCTGGGGGTACTTAACCTACTGCCTATTCCGGTATTGGACGGAGGGCATCTGTTATATTATTTGGTTGAAGCTGCAACCGGCAAAGCGGTTTCAGACCGCCTGCAGCTCGTTCTCCAGAGAGCCGGGCTCGCCTGTATCGTCGCCTTGTCGGCGATCGCGCTGTTCAACGATCTGGCTCGTCTGATCCATTTTTAAAATGTCTGGCGGCGCTCACGGAAGGGGCCGTCCGGCAGGTTTGGCCTGAGATTGAGGACGGTCCTGGTTGATCAATTGCTCCGGTCGGCACCCGGTCGATAACGGCAATCTGACCGTCGCCGCCGGCGCTGACCTGAAATTCGGCGTTCCATTCCCGGAAGTCGATACGGTATATTTCGGCGCGGGTCTCGTGCGGCGCGGCGTTGCTGCTGCCACGGCCGGGGCGGTCAACCCTGGACGATCCGCAGGAATTGCCATGCAGGCGGCAGCGGGATGCGGCTGATGCGGCACAGCGGCAATCAGCACCAGAAATTCCAGTTCCAGCTTGGAACGGCATTCTGATTGGAGGGTCCGGGCTTATCCCGGACCTCTTTACAGTATCGAGAGGATGACTTTGCGAACCGGTATGTTTTCGAAACGTTTGGTGGGCGCGCTTGCGCTGGCGATGACTTTGGGCGTTGGAGTAGCGCACGGGCAGGAAGCCAGAATTGCGGCCGTCAACTCGGATCGTATCCTGCGCGAATCGTCTGCCGCGAAGGCTGCCCAGACCAAGCTGGAGGCCGAGTTCGCAAAGCGCGACAAGGATCTGCAGGACATGGCGCAGAAGCTGAAGTCAATGTCCGACGCGCTGGACAAGAACGGCCCGTCGATGTCCGCCGCGGACCGCGCCGAGAAGCAGCGCGATCTGTCGCAACTGGACACCGATTTCCAGCGCAAGCAGCGCGAATTCCGCGAAGACCTGAACCAGCGCCGCAATGAAGAACTGGCCGCCGTCCTCGACCGCGCCAACAAGGTGATCAAGCAGATCGCCGAGCAGCAGCACTACGACCTGATCGTTCAGGAAGCGGTGTATGTCAGTCCGCGTATCGACATTACCGACCAGGTGCTCAAGGCGCTGGCGGCGGCGCCCACGAACGGCACCTCGGGCGCGTCGTCCACGAATAACGGCAACTGAACAGCAGGAGCAGTACACGCATGGCTTTCACGCTCGAGGACATCGTCCGGCGTTTCGGCGGTGAAGTAGTTGGAGACCGGTCGCAGCGCGTGGGCAGTCTGGCGCCGCTCGACCAGGCTGGCCCGAACCAGCTGGCGTTCCTCGCCAATCCGAAGTATCTGTCCCAGGTCGAGACCACCGGCGCCGGCGCCGTGCTGATCAGCGCCGACGATCTCGCGAAGCTCGGCGAGCAGGGCGGCCGTAATTTCATCGTCACGCCCAATCCCTACGCTTACTTCGCGCGCGTCGCGCAGGCTTTCATCGATCTGGCCGCGCCCAAGGCCGCGCCGGGCGTGCATCCCAGCGCAACGATCGATCCTTCGGCGCAGATCGCGCCGAGCGCGGTAATCGGTCCGCACGTCACGGTGGAAGCGGGCGCCGTGATCGGCGAGCAGGTTCGGCTGGATGCGAACGTGGTGGTCGGTCGTGGCACGCGCATCGGCGCGGGCTCGCATCTCTATCCGAACGTCAGCGTCTACCACGGCTGCAAGATCGGCGAGCGCGTCATCGTGCACGCCGGCGCGGTGATCGGCTCGGATGGCTTCGGCTTTGCGCCGGACTTTACCGGCGAAGGCGAGGCCCGCACCGGCAGTTGGGTGAAGATTCCCCAGGTGGGCGGCGTGTCGATTGGCCCGGATGTCGAAATCGGCGCCAATACGACCATCGACCGCGGCGCGATGGCCGATACCGTCATCGAAGAATGCGTGAAGATCGACAACCTGGTGCAGATCGGCCATAACTGCCGGATCGGCGCCTACACGGTCATCGCCGGTTGCGCGGGCATCGCCGGCAGCACGAATATTGGCCGGCATTGCATGATTGGCGGCGCGGTCGGCATTGCCGGACACGTTACACTGGCTGACTATGTGATCGTCACGGCGAAGTCGGGCGTCTCGAAGTCGCTGTCGAAGCCCGGCATGTACACGAGCGCGTTCCCGGCGGTCGAGCACGCCGACTGGAACCGCAGCGCGGCCTTGCTGCGCAACATCGACAAGCTGCGCGACCGTATCAGGGCGCTGGAGAAAGCCGCGGCAGCCGGCGCGCCGGGCCACGCGGCGTGAGCGCCGCTCAGGCAGCCGCCGGCGGTCTGGCGGCTGCTGCGCACGAGGGCTCGTGCGCTAGAGTTCGCACATTGAAGCGCGTGCATCAACCCAGGCAGCGATTCAAGCAACAAGCCACGCAGCAAACCATGTAGGCAGTACCGGTTGCAGTCACCGGAGCATGGACTGCCGTGGCGCCTCAAGCGGTGGCAGCAGGCACGCATCCACCGAACCGTATCCGCAGTCATCATCGCGCGTCAATGCGTGAGCAGAAACACCATGAGCACCGAAAAAATCAATCTCGACATTCATAAGATTCTCAAGCTGCTTCCGCATCGCTACCCGATCCTGCTGGTCGACCGGGTGCTCGAACTCGAGCCGCACAAGAGCATCAAAGCGCTGAAGAACGTGTCGATCAACGAGCCGTACTTCATGGGCCACTTCCCGAGCCGTCCGGTGATGCCGGGCGTGCTGATCCTCGAAGCGCTGGCGCAAACCGCCGCGCTTCTGACGTTCTCGGAAGAGCCGCATGATCCGGGCAACACGCTGTACCTGTTCGTCGGCATCGACAATGCGCGCTTCAAGCGCGTGGTGGAGCCGGGCGATCAGCTCATTCTGAACGCAACGTTCGAGCGGCATATGCGCGGCATCTGGAAGTTCAAGGCGCGCGCCGAGGTGGACGGTGCGGTGGCGGCGGAAGCCGACCTGATGTGCGCGGTTCGCCACACGGACACCGACGGCCAGTAATGGACTGCCAGCAGGGACGGCATCCATATAACGCAACGCAATCAGAAGCGAGGGCGCATGAGCAGGATTCATCCCACTGCAATCGTCGAGCCGGGCGCGCAGCTCGACGAAACGGTTGAAATCGGACCGTATGCCATTGTTGGCCCGCATGTCACGATTGGCGCGGGCACGACCATCGGTTCGCACAGCGTGATCGAAGGTCATACGACGATTGGCGAAGACAACCGCATCGGCCACTATGCATCGGTCGGCGGTCGGCCGCAGGACATGAAGTACAAGGACGAGCCCACGCGGCTTGTGATCGGCAATCGCAACACGATTCGCGAATTCACCACGATCCACACCGGCACGGTTCAGGACGCGGGCGTCACCACGCTCGGCGACGACAACTGGATCATGGCCTACGTGCACCTCGGACACGACTGCCACGTGGGCAACAACGTCATTCTGGCGAGCAACGCGCAGATGGCCGGCCACGTGACGATCGGCGATTACGCCATTGTCGGCGGCATGTCGGGCGTACACCAGTTCGTGCGCATCGGCGCGCATTCGATGCTGGGGGGCGCCTCGGCGCTCGTGCAGGACATCCCGCCGTTCGTCATCGCGGCCGGCAACAAGGCGGAGCCGCACGGCATCAACGTCGAAGGCCTGCGGCGCCGCGGTTTTTCGCCGGACGCCATCTCGGCGCTGCGCGCCGCGTACCGCCTGCTGTACAAGAACGGCCTGTCGCTCGAAGAAGCCAAGGCGCAACTGGCCGAGCTGGCTTGTGCCGGCGGCGACGGCGATGCACCGGTGAAGGCGCTGGTCGACTTCGTGGTCGCGTCGCAACGCGGCATCATCCGCTAAGCGATGGTCCTGCAACCCAATCCGCTCCGCGTCGCGATGGTGGCCGGCGAGCCGTCCGGCGACCTGCTGGCCGCGTCGCTGCTCGACGGCCTCACGAGCCGTCTGCCGGCCGGCACGCAGTACTACGGTATCGGCGGCCCGCGCATGGCCGCGACGGGCTTCGACCCTCACTGGCCGATGGAAAAGCTGTCGGTGCGCGGTTATGTCGAAGCGCTACGGCACATTCCCGGCATTCTCAGCATCCGCAACGAGCTGAAACGGCAGTTGCTGGCCGAGCCGCCGTCGGTATTCGTCGGTGTCGACGCGCCCGATTTCAACTTCGGCCTCGAGCACGGCCTGCGCGAGGCGGGTATTCCAACCGTCCACTTCGTGTGTCCGTCCATCTGGGCATGGCGTGGGGGCCGGATCAAGAAGATCGCCAAGGCGGTCGACCACATGCTGTGCGTGTTTCCGTTCGAAACCGCGCTGCTGGAAAAGGCCGGCGTCACAGCGACCTACGTGGGCCATCCGCTCGCCGACGAAATTCCGCTGGTGCCTGACACACAGGCCGCGCGTCGCACGCTCGGCCTGCCGGAAAGCGGACCGGTGATCGCCGTGCTGCCAGGCAGCCGGCGCTCCGAAATCAATCTGATCGGCCCCACGTTTTTCGCGGCCATGGAGTTGATGCAGCACCGCGAGCCGGGTGTGCGGTTCGTGATGCCGGTGGCCACGCCCGCTTTGCGCGAACTGCTGCAACCGTTGATCGACGCGAGCCCTGGCCTCGCGCTCACGCTGGTCGAAGGCCAGGCGCAGGTAGCGATGACCGCCGCCGACGCGATCCTCGTCAAAAGCGGCACGGTGACGCTCGAAGCCGCGTTGCTGAAAAAGCCGATGGTGATTTCCTACAAGGTACCCTGGCTGACCGGTCAGATCATGCGTCGTCAGGGCTATCTGCCCTACGTGGGGCTGCCGAATATCCTGGCGGGGCGCTTCGTGGTGCCGGAAATCCTGCAGCACTTCGCGACGCCCGAGGCGCTCGCCGATGCCACCTTGAAACAGTTGCGCGACGAAGCCAACCGGCGCACGCTGACGGAAATTTTCACGGAGATGCATCACGTGCTGAAGCAGAACACAGCCCAGCGTGCCGCGGAAGTGGTGGCGAACGTGGTCGAAACGCGCAAGGTGCGTCGATGACGGCTGCGCGCGCGCCCCGGCGCAAAGCCGCGTTGCTGGCCCAGCAACCGGGCTTGAACTTCAACGCGGCGGACGAGATCGTCTGCGGCGTCGACGAAGCGGGGCGCGGACCGCTGGCCGGTCCAGTGGTGGCCGCGGCGGTGATTTTCGATCCGTCGAAACCGATGATTCGCGGTCTCGACGACTCGAAGGCGCTCACCGCCAAAAAGCGTGACGAACTGTACGACAAGATCGTCGAGCGGGCTTTGGCGTACTGCGTCGCCTCGGCCTCGGTCGAAGAAATCGACACACTCAATATTTTGCACGCGACCATGCTGGCGATGAAGCGCGCCGTCGAAGGGCTCGCAGTGACGCCGACGCTGGTGAAGATCGACGGCAATCGGTGCCCGGTGCTGAGCATCCGCAGCGAGGCGATTATCGGCGGCGACGCGCTGGTCAAATCCATTTCGGCGGCGTCGATTCTCGCCAAGGTCACGCGCGACCGGATGCTGCTGCAGCTTCATCAAAACTTCCCGGTGTACGGCTTCGACGCGCACTCCGGCTACGGCACGCCGCAGCATCTGGCGGCACTGCGCGAACACGGCCCGTGCGAGCATCATCGGCGCTCGTTTGCGCCGGTTCGGGAAGCGCATCTGCGCATCGCCGGCATCAAGGTGGACGTGAGCCTGCCGGGCGCGGCTCCGCTGGTCGCCGCTGAAGTCATGGACGCCGCGTGGGACGAGCCGTTCAGCGGCACTTCGTTTTCCTCGTGATCCGTTGAGCCGCCGCCACGCCGACATGCCCGCGCGGCTGCTCCATTGCGCGCCTTTTTCACTTTCTCACTGTCTTCACCGCCTGTGAAAGCCATCACCTCGCGGGACAATCCGCTCTACAAACGCCTCAAGGCATTGGCCGGCTCGACGCATCAACAGCGTCGCAGCGGCCACGCGCTGCTCGAAGGTTTTCATCTGGCGAGTGCTTATCTGGAGGTGGCCGGGCAGCCGGAAACCTGTCTGATTACCGAGGGCGCGCTGCGTCATGAGGAAGCGCAGGCCATCGTCTCGCGGATCGACGAACATCGGCTCGTGACGCTGCCGGACGCGCTGTTCGGTCAGTTATCGAACGTGGTCAACGGGGTGGGGATTCTGCTGCTGGTCGAGAAGCTCGCGCCCGCGTTGCCGGAACGGGTGATGCAGACCTGTGTCGTGCTGGATGGCGTGCAGGACGCGGGCAATGTCGGCTCGATTCTGCGCAGTGCCGCTGCCGCAGGTATCCAGCAGGTGTTTTGCGCGCCGGGCACGGCTTACGCGTGGTCGTCGAAAGTATTGCGCTCGGGCATGGGCGCGCATTTTCTGCTGCAGATCCACGAAGACGTCGAACCGCATACGCTGATTGAACGTCTCGCCGTGCCGGTGGTGATTACGGACTCGCACGGCGCCGAGGCGATCTACGACTGCGACCTGTCCGGGCCGCTCGCGTGGGTGATGGGCAATGAAGGCGCGGGCGTGTCGCAGCCGTGGCGCGATGCGGTCACGTTGCGGGTGACGATTCCGCAGCCGGGCGGGATGGAATCGTTGAATGTGGCGGCGGCTGCCGCTGTGTGCCTGTTCGAGCAGTGCCGCCAGCAGCGCGGCGGCGGCGCGCGTTAATTTCGCGCCGCGCTACGCCACACCACGCCGGGCCGGGTCGGGCGTCACCCGCCAAGCCCGGCGTTGATACCGGCGTGAATACCCGCGTTGACACCTGCGTCAATTCGTCAATTCAGTACCCCGGACGATCCAGCTTGATCTCCTGCAGGATCGTCGTCGCAATCTCTTCGATCGACTTGTGCGTCGACGAGAGCCACTTGATCCCTTCGCGCCGCATCATCCCTTCCGCTTCGTTGATCTCGTAACGGCAGTTCTCCGGCGCCGCGTACTTGCTGCCCGGCCGGCGCTCGTTGCGGATCTCCGAGAGCCGCTGCGGATCGATCGACAGCCCGAACATCTTGCCGCGATGTTCGAGCAGCGGCGTCGGCAGCTTGCCGCGTTCGAAATCTTCCGGAATCAGCGGATAGTTGGCCGCCTTCACGCCGTATTGCATCGCCAGATAGAGGCTCGTCGGCGTCTTGCCGCTGCGCGACACGCCCACCAGAATCACGTCCGCGTCGGCCAGATTGCGGTTCGATTGACCGTCGTCATGGGCGAGCGAGAAATTAATCGCCTCGATACGGTTCTTGTACTCCTCGGTGTCCGCGTTCTGGTGGCCGCGGCCCATCGCGTGGCTCGATTTCAGTTCCAGTTCCTGTTCGAGCGGCTCGACGAAAGTCTGGAACATGTCCAGCACCAGCGCGTTGGAGCCCTTGACGATCTTGTTCGACGCACTGTCGACCAGCGTCGTGAAGACGATCGGCCGGCGGCCGTCCTGCACGAGCGCTTCGTTGATCTTTTCGAGCGTCGCGTAGGCCTTTTCGGTGGAATCGACAAAAGGCACCCGCACCAGGCGGAATTTCTGGTCGAACTGGGAGAGGATCGAATGCGCGAAGGTTTCGGCAGTGATCCCGGTACCGTCGGAGACGATGAATACGGTGGGCGGCATCAGTGGGGCAGGGAACGTGTGTGGAAAATGTCACTCGAATCTAACAGCGTCGCAGCGATGCCCACTGTACGGTGGCTAACCGGAATGTGCGTGCAAAGCATCCGGAAGCCACCGCGCAATCTTCAGAGGCGTCGGCGCGGCGCGCCGGGCGCCGCTTGCGCGCCCCGACTCCCTCGGCCTCGCAATGAGCCCGACGGCAGGTCCGGGGCGCGGTTCGAGGCGCAATTCTCGACCGACTGTCACATTTCGAGAGTCGGCACGGTAGAATAGCGGCAACCTGTTGGATAAGCAATTGCAGGCAATCCGTGCCTAACTCGCGGTTATCGCCCGGTCATCGCCCTGCTTTTAGCCGGTAACTTGCGGCGAATGTGAGCAATTTCGTCAAACCGTCGGCTACCTCGCGCTTTGCGTGCGCTTCGTGACCCGGTGGCAAGCAGCCGTCGCCGCGTGGTGTTAAGCGATTGCTTATCTAACAGGTTGTGCAAGACGCGAGTTCGTTTGATCAAACGGTTCTTATGACCGCTCGCGTCCAAGCCCACTTGCACAGTCGTGTATTTTTTCCACACTTAGGGGCTTGTATGACTAACGCAGTTAACGTCGCAAAGGATCAGGCGTATGTAGTTCCGTTCGAGCAGTTGCGGATGACCGATGTGGAGATTGTGGGCGGCAAGAACGCGTCCCTGGGCGAGATGATCAGTCAACTCGCCCAGGCAGGCGTTCGCGTTCCGACCGGCTTCGCCACCACGGCACTGGCATTTCGCGACTTTCTCCATCACAACAATCTCACCGAACGTATCGCCAAACGTCTCGAGACGCTCGACGTCGACGACGTGAAGGCGCTCGCCGAAGCGGGCAAGGAAATCCGTCAATGGATTGTCGACGCACCGCTGCAGCCGAAGCTCGAAGCTGACATTCGCGCCGGTTTCGAGACGCTTCAGAACAGCTCGCCTGAAGAGCTTTCGTTCGCCGTCCGTTCGTCCGCCACGGCGGAAGATTTGCCGGATGCGTCGTTCGCGGGCCAGCAGGAAAGCTACCTGAACGTGGTCGGCATCGACGAGGTGCTCGATCGCATGAAGCACGTGTTCGCCTCGCTGTACAACGACCGCGCCATTTCCTATCGCGTCCACAAGGGCTTTACCCACGCCGAAGTCGCGCTTTCGGCGGGCGTGCAGCGCATGGTGCGCTCGGACGTCGGCGCGGCCGGCGTGATGTTCACACTCGACACGGAGTCCGGCTTCAAGGACGCGGTGTTCATCACCTCGAGCTATGGCCTCGGTGAAACCGTCGTGCAGGGCGCCGTGAATCCGGACGAGTTCTACGTCTTCAAGACCACCCTCGCGCAAGGCAAGTATCCGATCATCCGCCGCTCGATCGGCTCGAAGCTCATCAAGATGGAGTTCACCAAGGCGGGCGAGGCCGGCCGCGTGAAGACCGTCGACGTGCCGCACGAGCAGCGCAACCGCTTTTCGATCACCGACAACGACGTGATCGAACTGGCAAAGTACGCCGTGATCATCGAGAAGCACTACCAGCGTCCGATGGACATCGAGTGGGGCAAGGACGGCCGCGACGGCAAGATCTTCATCCTGCAGGCGCGCCCGGAAACCGTGAAGAGCCAGGCAAGCGGCAAGGCCGAGCAGCGCTTCAAGCTGAAGGGCCAGTCGCAGGTGATCGTCACGGGTCGCGCCATCGGCCAGAAGATCGGCGCGGGTCCGGTGCGTGTCATCCAGGATCCGTCGGAAATGGACCGCGTGCAGCCGGGCGACGTGCTGGTCGCCGATATGACCGACCCGAACTGGGAGCCGGTGATGAAGCGCGCCTCGGCTATCGTGACCAACCGCGGCGGCCGTACCTGCCACGCGGCCATCATCGCGCGTGAGCTGGGCGTGCCGGCGGTGGTGGGCTGCGGCGACGCGACCGACCTGCTGAAGGACGGCGCGCTCGTGACGGTTTCGTGCGCGGAAGGCGATGAAGGCAAGATCTACGACGGTCTGCTCGAAACCGAGATCACTGAAGTCCAGCGCGGCGAACTGCCGCCGATTCCGGTGAAGATCATGATGAACGTCGGCAACCCGCAACTCGCGTTCGACTTCTCGCAACTGCCGAATGCTGGCGTAGGTTTGGCGCGGCTCGAATTCATCATCAACAACAACATCGGCGTGCACCCGAAGGCGATTCTCGAGTACCCGAACGTCGATCAGGATCTGAAGAAGGCGGTCGAAAGCGTCGCACGCGGCCATGCCTCGCCGCGCGCGTTCTATGTCGACAAGCTGACCGAAGGCATCGCGACGATTGCGGCGGCGTTTTATCCGAAGCCCGTCATCGTGCGTCTGTCGGACTTCAAGTCGAACGAGTACAAGAAGCTGATCGGCGGTTCGCGCTATGAGCCGGACGAAGAAAACCCGATGCTGGGTTTCCGCGGCGCCTCGCGTTACATCGCAGAAGATTTCGCCGAAGCGTTCCAGATGGAATGTATCGCGCTGAAGAAGGTGCGCGAAGAAATGGGCCTCGACAACGTCGAGATCATGGTGCCGTTCGTGCGCACGCTCAAGCAGGCCGAGCGCGTGGTTGGGCTGCTCGAGAAGTTCGGCCTGAAGCGCGGCGAGAAGGGCCTGCGCCTGATCATGATGTGCGAAGTGCCGTCGAACGCGATCCTCGCCGAAGAATTCCTGCAGTTCTTCGACGGCTTCTCGATCGGATCGAACGACCTGACGCAGTTGACGCTCGGCCTCGACCGCGACTCCGGCATGGAACTGCTCGCGGTGGATTTCGACGAGCGCGATCCGGCGGTCAAGTTCATGCTGAAGCGCGCGATTGAAACCTGTCTGCGGCTGAACAAGTATGTCGGCATCTGCGGCCAGGGCCCGTCGGATCATCCGGATTTCGCGCAATGGCTGACGGACGAGGGCATTGCGTCGATCTCGCTGAACCCGGACACGATCATCGAAACGTGGCAGGCGCTGGCCAAGTCGTCAACGAAGCAAGCTGCAAAGTAAGCAACGCGCATAGCCGTTGCGTGCGGTTCGTCAAAGCGGACCGCATCGCCCGGTAAAGTGCGTCTGCTTCGTGCTATAAACACCCCGGTAGATCCGGGGTGTTTTGCTTTGTCAGCCAGAGTTCGTGCGTAGTGCCTACTCGGACCCCATGCAAAGCTCCTGCTCCGGTTCCTTGTAACGCAGTGGAGGTCGACGTGGCGCCAGGTGGATTGTTCTGGTGGATCGGGGCGGGCGTGCTTATCGTGCTGGAACTGATGAGCGGCACCTTCTATCTGTTGATGATCGCGCTGGGTTTCGTGGCCGGCGGTATCGCGCGTATTGCCGGCACCAATCCCGACGTGCAGTTTGCGCTAGCGGCGCTCGTCGCGTTGGCCGCAGTGCTGCTGTTGCGCCGTTCGCGCTTCGGCCGCCGAACGACCCGCAAAGCGGCGGCAAGCAATCCCGACGTGAATCTCGATATCGGTCAGACGCTCGCCGTGAGCGCATGGCGCGATCGGCGTGCGCGCGTGAACTATCGCGGCGCGGCGTGGGACGTCGAACTGGCGCCCGGTGAGCCGGAAGATGCGCGCGTCTACGAGATCAGCGCACTCGACGGCAGCCGCCTGATCGTGGTGGCGGGCAAGCATTCGCACCCGGCACCATAACGATTCAAACCGGAGTCAAACCACAGATGGGAACAAGTATGGATTCGACTATTGTCGCGGTAGTGCTGCTGGTTATCGTATTCATGATCGCGGCCAAGACCATCAAGATCGTGCCTCAGCAGCATGCGTGGGTGCTCGAGCGGCTCGGCCGCTATCACGCCACGCTCACGCCGGGCCTGAGCATCGTGGTGCCGTTCGTGGACCGCATCGCGTATAAACACGTGCTCAAGGAAATTCCACTCGAAGTGCCGAGCCAGGTTTGCATCACGCGCGACAACACCCAGTTGCAGGTGGATGGCGTGCTGTATTTCCAGGTCACCGATCCGATGAAGGCGTCGTATGGATCGAGCAACTTCGTGTTTGCGATTACGCAGTTGTCGCAGACCACGCTGCGTTCGGTAATCGGCAAGCTCGAACTCGACAAGACCTTCGAGGAGCGCGACTTCATCAATCACAGCATCGTGTCGTCGCTCGATGAAGCGGCGTCGAACTGGGGCGTGAAGGTACTGCGCTACGAGATCAAGGATCTGACGCCGCCGAAGGAAATTCTCCACGCCATGCAGGCGCAGATCACCGCCGAGCGCGAGAAGCGGGCGCTGATCGCGGCCTCGGAAGGGCGCAAGCAGGAGCAGATCAATATTGCCTCGGGCGGGCGTGAGGCTTCGATCCAGAAGTCCGAGGGCGAGCGCCAGGCGGCGATCAATCAGGCGCAGGGCCAGGCCGCGGCCATTCTGGCGGTGGCCGAAGCCAATTCGCAGGCGATCCAGAAGATCGCCGCGGCCATTCAGACCACCGGCGGCATGGAAGCGGTGAACCTGAAGGTGGCCGAACAGTACGTGAACGCCTTCGCCAACGTGGCGAAGCAGGGCACGACGCTGATCGTTCCCGGCGATCTGTCGAATATGAGTTCGATGATCGCCTCGGCGCTGACCATCGTGAACAAGGGGAAGGGGACGACTGACCTGCGGTAGAAGGCTCAGGGGACTCGCCCTGACGGAGCGATACGGGCGCGGATGGCGGCGGCCGCGCCCGGCCTCAGGCCGGGTTGCGCATCAGGCGCGCCTTTTCACGTTCCCAGTCGCGTTTCTTCTCGGTCTCGCGCTTGTCGTGCTGCTTTTTGCCCTTCGCCAGACCGATCTCGCATTTGACGCGGCCGCCCTTGTAATGAAAGTTTAGCGGCACGAGCGTATAACCACGTTGCTCGACCTTGCCGATCAGCTTGCTGATTTCCTCGCTATGCAGGAGCAGCTTGCGGGTACGCACCGGGTCGGGCGTGATGTGGGTGGATGCCTCGGGTAACGGGCTGATGTGCGTGCCGATCAGAAACAGTTCGTTATTCTTGATAACGACGTAGCCTTCCTTGATCTGCCCGCGGCCGGCGCGCAACGCCTTGACCTCCCATCCTTCGAGCACGAGCCCTGCTTCGTAGCGTTCTTCGACCGAGTAGTCGTAGAAGGCTTTTCTGTTGTCTATGATGCTCATGAATGGAAAGTGCCCAACTCGTTTAAAATCACGATTTTAGCAAAGCGGGGCAAGGAAAGCCCGCGGCGCTTGTCCACCCTTGCCACGTGCTGTCCAATTTATGGCAGATGTCCAGAAAACCGTGTTGATTCGCCATTCGGCGGAACAGATGTTCGACCTCGTAACCGACGTCGCCGATTACCCCAACTTCCTTCCCTGGTGTGGCGGGGTCGAGATCCGTCGCCAGGACGAGAACGGCATGGAGGCGAAGATCGACATCAACTTCAAGGGTATCAAACAGCACTTCGCCACCCGCAACAGCATGAAGCGCCCCGAGCGCATCGACATGGAGTTCGCGGACGGTCCGTTTCGCAAGTTCACCGGCTTCTGGCGCTTTACGGCGTTGCGCGAGGACGCTTGCAAGATCGAATTCGCGCTGCACTACGAATTCACCAACATCATCCTCGAGAAGATCATCGGGCCGGTGTTCAGCCATATTGCCAACACCTTCGTCGAATCGTTCGTGAAGCGCGCCGACCAGCGCTACGGTAAGGCATGAGCGCGTTGCTGTCGATCGAAGTCTGCTACGCGCTGCCCGATGAGCAGGTGCTAATCCCCGTCGAACTGCCTCAGGGCGCCACGCTGCGGCAGGCGCTGGACGCCAGCGGCATTCTGAAGCGCTATCCGCAGATCGACCTGGACAGGCAGAAGGTGGGCGTGTTCGGCAAGCTCAAGCCGCTCGATACGGTGCTGACCGACCATGACCGGGTGGAAATCTACCGCCCGCTGATTGTCGATCCGAAGGCGGCGCGCCAGCGGCGTGTCGAAAAAACCCGCAAGGCCGGCTCGATCGAAGGGCGGAAGTGGACTAACCGGGATTCGCGGTAAGGCGCGGTGTCGTGCCTCGCGCCTCGTGCCTGTCCTGACCCGGAGCGCGTCGCGCCCGTTCGCCGCTCAATGCGCCGACACCTGCGCCTTCTCCTCAATCGAGACGGTGTCCGCGCCGTCGTCATCCCCATGTTGCCGCACCGACCAGCTCACGCCCGCCACCAGCAGGGCGATCGCGGCCATTTCGAGCGGCCGCGGTAGCCGCTGGTCGTAAATAAACGCGTAAAGCAGGGCGAACAGCGTTTCAAACACAATCATCTGACCCGAGAGGGTCAACGGCAGACGCTTCGACGCGGCATTCCACAGACCATTGCCGAGCCACGACGCGCCGATCGCCAATCCCAGATTGAGCAGCCAGAAGCTGTGCCAGCGCGCGCCGGTGGGCGACGTCTGCAAGGGGCCGGCGGGCAGCAGGGCGATTACGAGCCACAGGATCGCGCCGAGCGCGCCGGTCACCACGCCCCACAGCACGGACCATTCGTTGCCGCTGTAGTGCGTCTGGCGTTGCAGATAACGGGCGTTTTCGACGGCAAACCACGTCCAGGAGACCAGCGCGCCCACCGCGCAGGCGAGCCCAGCGAGTTTCACGGCGATGCCGGTTGAAGCGCCAGAGGCATCCGAGGCGTGCCCGGCCACCGTGAACACATCCACATTGATGCAGACGATGCCTGCCAGCACCAGGGCGAGCGGCCAGGCGAGGCGGGCGAGCGGCACGGCGCCATGGTCGCGCCGGCCGAGCAGCGTGACCGTGACGGGCAGCACGCCGACGATCAGCGAGGTGGGCGCCACCCCGACCAGATGGACGGCGCTGGCGAGCAGGATGTAGTAGAGCAGGTTACCCGCCAGCGCCAGCTTGACGAGCGCCGTCAGATCTTCACGCGTGAGCCGTCTCGCAAGCGAGCGCGCCATCGGCAGGGCGGCCAGCAGCGAGACGAGGCCGTACATCATGTAGCGGCCCGCGCTTAGCAGCAGAGGGGAGAAATCGGCCAGCAGCCGCGGCACCAGAAACACGATGCCCCACAATGCCCCGGCCATCACGCCATACGCCACCCCTCGCTGCATCGACTACTCCGGCAAAAACTGAACAGATGTGCAGATTACCCGTGCAGACGGGAGGTGTCTTGTTCGATCCTGCACTGGTCTGGCGAAACGAAACCGGTTCGAACCCGACCCGAACGGCGAAGCGAAATTCCGCCTGCGAAAGACCCTGGAAAATCACCGGAAATTCGCTAACCTGCTGTTCGTGCAGTGAAAACCGGGGAGGTATCGCGTATAATTCGCTTTTGCGCCTATAGGATTTGCCATGCGTCTGATCCAAACAGCACTCACGTTCGATGACGTGCTCCTCGTCCCGGCTTTCTCCGACGTTCTGCCGCGCGACACCAGCCTCAAGACCAGGCTGACCCGCAACATTTCCCTGAACATGCCGCTCGTGTCCGCCGCCATGGATACGGTCACCGAAGCGCGACTCGCCATTGCGATGGCGCAGATGGGGGGCGTCGGCATCATCCACAAGAACCTCACGCCGGCCGAGCAGGCGCGTGAAGTGGCCAAGGTGAAGCGTTTCGAGTCGGGCGTGGTGCGCGATCCGATCACCGTGCCGCCGCAAATGAAGGTGCGCGACGTGATTGCGCTGTCGCAGCAGCATGGCATTTCGGGTTTCCCGGTGGTGGAGGGTGCACAACTGATCGGCATCGTCACCAACCGTGACCTGCGTTTCGAAGAGCGTCTGGACGAACCGGTGCGCAACATCATGACGCCGCGCGAGCGTCTCGTCACCGTCAAGGAAGGCACACCGCTGGCGCAGGCCAAGGCGCTGATGCACAGCCACCGTCTGGAACGCGTGCTGGTCATCAACGACGCGTTCGAACTGCGCGGCCTGATGACGGTAAAAGACATCACCAAGCAGACCGAACACCCGGACGCCTGTAAGGACGAACACGGCAAGCTGCGCGCGGGCGCGGCGGTCGGGGTGGGCGAGGACAACGAAGAGCGCGTGGAATTGCTGGTGCAGGCGGGCGTCGACGTGATCGTCGTGGATACCGCGCACGGCCACAGCAAGGGCGTGCTCGAGCGCGTGCGCTGGGTCAAGAAGAACTTCCCGCAGGTGGAAGTGATCGGCGGCAACATTGCTACGGCGGCGGCCGCCAAGGCGCTGGTCGAATACGGCGCGGACGGCGTGAAGGTCGGTATCGGCCCGGGCTCGATCTGCACCACGCGGATCGTCGCAGGTGTCGGCGTGCCGCAGGTTACGGCCATCGCCAATGTGTCGGAAGCACTGAAGGGTACGGGCGTGCCGGTCGTCGGCGACGGTGGCGTGCGGTTCTCGGGCGACGTCAGCAAGGCGCTGGCCGCCGGTGCGAGCGCCGTGATGATGGGCAGCATGTTCGCCGGCACCGAAGAAGCGCCGGGCGACGTGTTCCTGTACCAGGGCCGCCAGTACAAGTCGTACCGCGGCATGGGTTCGGTCGGCGCGATGAAGGACGGCGCGGCAGACCGCTACTTCCAGGACAACTCCGCGAATATCGACAAGCTGGTGCCGGAAGGCATCGAAGGCCGCGTCGCCTACAAGGGTTCGGTCACGGCCATCCTGTTCCAGCTGATCGGCGGCGTGCGCGCCAGCATGGGCTACTGCGGTTGCCGCACCATCGCCGAGATGAACGACAAGGCTGAGTTCGTGCAGATCACCGGCGCAGGGCTGCGCGAGTCACACGTGCATGACGTGCAGATCACCAAGGAAGCGCCTAACTACCACGTGGACTAATCGCCCATGAAGCCATTGCTGCGCGCTGTACTCATTATCGATGCGTTGCTGTTGCTGGCGTTCGGCCTGCTGTTCCTGCTGACGCCCTGGACCTCGCTGTACAACGCGCTGCAACTGGTGCAGACGCAGCCCACGCTGGTGGGCCAGGGGCTCGGCATCGCGCTGATCGGCCTCGCGTGGCTGGCTTTTCACGCCTCGATCGACGGCGCGCTGACCTCGACGGTCGCCAAGGTCATCGGGCATGTGAACTGGCTGACGGGCCTGCTGATGCTGGTCTGGCTGATCGGTATGCATCGGCCGGAGCTGACCGGCTTCGGTCAGCTCGTGGCGGTATTGGCGGGCGTGGTGCTGGTCGTGATCGGGCTGGGTGGGGTGCGGCTGTCGGGCGCCGTGCGGCGTCGCGAACGCCTGCGTCTGGCCGAACTCGCTGCCGCCGAGCGCGCCGAAAGGCAAGCGGCGAAAGACGCGGCGCGAGGGCGCGATGCGGTGGGTTACCGCGCCGAGCCGGTGGTAGAGCCGGCGGTGGTGAGGCCTGCCGTGGTTGATCCCGCCGTGCCGCCGGTCGTGCGCCCAGCCAGTCCCATTAGTCCGGCCACCGGTCATCCGGTCGAGCCGGACTTCGCCGCGGCCCACCGGCCGGGAACCCTCTCGGCGAGCGACGCCGAAGCGCGTAGCTCGGCGGCGGATGCGCCCGGCGCGCCTCGGCCGCCGTTTCATGGCTGAACGGCTGACGCGGGAGTCCCGCCAGGCCGCCAACTGCCGAAGCCTCCGGATTGCGTCTGCGCGCGATCTTCACGCGCGTGTGACGGTATGCCCGCGCGATGTCGGATCCCGGCGTCGTTCCGATACATGGCCTCGTGGCCAGGGCCGTTTTGAATTCAACGCCGCGCCTCGTGCGCGGCTTTCCTTATCCGTTCACTTTTAATGCCGTCCGCTGCCATGCATGACAAGATCCTGATCCTCGACTTCGGTTCGCAAGTCACCCAACTGATTGCACGTCGCGTCCGCGAGGCGAACGTGTACTCGGAAATCCATCCCTACGACGTCGACGCGTCGTTCATTCGCGACTTTGCGCCGAAGGGCGTGATCCTCTCCGGCGGCCCGAGCTCGGTCACGGAAACCGATACGCCGCGCGTGCCGCAAGCAGTGTTCGAACTCGGCGTGCCGGTGCTGGGCATCTGCTACGGCATGCAGGCGATGGCCGAGCAACTGGGCGGCAAGGTCGAAAACGGTCACGTGCGCGAATTCGGTTACGCCGAAGTGCGCGCGCGCAACCATACGAGCCTGCTCGAAGGCATCAGCGACTTCACCACGCCGGAAGGTCACGGCATGCTGAAGGTGTGGATGAGCCACGGCGACAAGGTGCTGGAAATGCCGGCGGGCTTTCAGTTGATGGCATCCACGGAGTCGTGTCCGGTTGCGGCCATGGCCGATGAAGCGCGCCATTTCTACGGCCTGCAATGGCACCCGGAAGTCACCCACACGGTGCAAGGGCGCGCCATGCTCGAGCGCTTCGTGCTGAAGATTTGCGGCGCGCGGCCTGACTGGGAGATGGGCCATTACGTCGATGAAGCCGTCGCGAAGATCCGCGAGCAGGTGGGCAGCGAGCATGTCATCCTGGGTCTGTCGGGCGGCGTGGATTCGTCGGTGGCGGCGGCGCTGTTGCATCGTGCGATTGGCGACCAGCTGACCTGCGTCTTCGTTGACCACGGCCTGCTGCGTCTGAACGAAGCCGAGCAGGTGATGGCGACGTTTGCAGACCACCTCGGCGTGAAGGTGATTCATGTCGACGCCAGCGAAGTGTTCCTCTCGAAACTGGCCGGCGTGACGGATCCGGAAGCGAAGCGCAAGATCATCGGCGCGGAATTCGTCGAAGTATTCCAGACCGAAGCCGGCAAGCTGACGGACGCGAAGTGGCTGGCGCAAGGCACGATTTATCCGGACGTGATCGAATCGGCGGGCAAGGGCAAGAAGGCCACGCAGACCATCAAGAGCCACCACAACGTGGGCGGGCTGCCGGAGACGCTCAATCTGAAGCTGCTTGAACCGCTGCGCGAACTGTTCAAGGACGAAGTCCGCGAACTGGGCGTGAAGCTCGGCTTGCCGCCGGCGATGGTGTATCGCCATCCGTTCCCGGGCCCCGGTCTGGGCGTGCGAATTCTTGGCGAAGTGAAGCGCGAGTTTGCGGATCTGCTGCGCCGCGCGGACGCGATTTTCATTGAGACGCTGCGCACGACGATCGACAAGGAAACCGGCAAGTCCTGGTACGACCTGACGAGCCAGGCGTTCGCGGTGTTTCTGCCAGTGAAGAGCGTGGGCGTGATGGGCGACGGGCGCACGTATGAGTACGTGGTGGCGCTGCGTGCGGTGCAGACTCAGGACTTCATGACCGCGCATTGGGCGCACCTGCCGCATGAATTGCTTGGGCATGTGTCGAACCGCATCATCAATGAAGTGCGGGGGATTAACCGGGTGGTTTATGACATTTCGGGGAAGCCGCCGGCGACGATTGAGTGGGAGTGATTTAAGGTCTTTCGGGGACTATCGTCCGCTATCGAAAAACAGACGTAACGTATTGATTTAGAAAGAAATACGTCACGACAGCTATCGGTGGCTATCGCCGGCCAGCGGAACAGGTTGGCGGTAGAAGTGGCGGTAGGAACCGGAGGCTCGATTAAGACCCTCCCGTTTACTATCCAGACCAAACCGGTCTTTGACGGTAAATGTCTCCTCGGGAAAGCTTGTTCTACGCGGCTTTCCCGGCATCAGCAGGTCTCCTGACCCCTGACGGTAAAACGCCGTCACAAACAGGAGGAAAACCTCGATGCTTACCGACACTGCACTGCGCAATTTCAAGCCTAAGTCCAAGATTTATAAGGCTTTTGACCGAGATGGGATGTACGTGACGGTATCGCCCGTCGGTACCGTCACCTTCCGCTACGATTACCGTCTCAATGGCCGCCGCGAAACGCTGACCATCGGCCGCTACGGAGCCGCCGGCATTTCGCTGGCACTCGCCCGCGAAAAGCTGATCGACGCCAAGAAAGCGGTCGCCCTGGGCAAGTCCCCCGCGCTGGAAAAGCAACGCGAGAAGCGCCGGCTGACCGCCGCCAAGACCTTCGGGGAAATGACCGAGAAATGGCTCGCGGGTGCGCGCATGGCCGACAGCACGAAGGCGATGCGTAAGAGCATTGTCGATCGAGACATCTTGCCGGCCTTCGAGAACCGTCAACTCAACGAAATCACCGCAGATGACTTGCGTGCCTTGTGCAACAAGGTAAAGGCACGCGGTGCCCCTGCCACAGCGGTACACGTCCGCGATATCGTGAAGCAGGTTTATACCTTTGCCATCCTGCACGGGGAGAAGATCGACAACCCGGCGGAAGGTGTGGGTGCCGCCTCCATTGCGACCTTCGTGCCGAAGGATCGCGCCTTGTCGCCTCTGGAGATTCGACTGATGGCGCGGCAGATGGAATCGGTGGCAACCTATCCGACCATCCGGCTCGCATTGCGCATGATTCTGCTGACGTTGGTGCGCAAGAGCGAGCTGATCCAAGCTACTTGGGACGAGGTCGATTTCGAGACTGCGACCTGGACGATCCCAAAGCAGCGGATGAAAGGGCGCAACCCCCACGTGGTCTACCTTTCGCGCCAGGCACTCGACATCTTCGTGGCACTCCACACCTGCGCCGCTGGCTCCAAGTTCGTGCTGCCCTCGCGCTACGACTCCGACCGCTGCATGTCGAACGCGACCTTGAACCGGGTGACGCAGATTGTGGCGGAACGGGCCAAGGCCGCCGGTCTGCCGTTGGAGCCTTTCACCGTTCACGACCTACGCCGTACTGGCTCGACGCTGTTGAACGAAATCGGCTTTAACCGCGACTGGATCGAGAAGTGTCTCGCGCACGAAGACGGGCGTTCATCGCGTTCGATCTATAACAAGGCCGAGTATGCCGAGCAGCGCCGGCACATGCTGCAGGAGTGGGCGAATATGGTTGATGCTTGGGTTGAAGGCGGTGCCTATACGGCCACGCAGTTCCCGGTGTCGCTGTCGGTGCCTACACTGCGGGCGCTTGTTTGACGGGGCGTCGCTTGCGTTGGCGGACGTCTGGTGAAGGGGCGCGTTTCAGCGCGTCTGCATTTGAGGCCTGGCGGCGCGCCGCCAGCCAAGCTTCTACCTCCGCAAGATCCCACACCACACAGCGCGGCGTCAGATTGAAGCGCCTCGGAAATTCGCCACGGCGCTCCATGTCGTAGATCGTCGTATCAGCGAGCGGGACCAACTGGCGCAGTTCGGGTCGGCGGATGGTGCGCCGGAAGGGGAGAGGGTGCGCAACGACAAGTTGGTGGCGTTCTTCGTATCCGTCGACGCCGCGAGGCGGTTCGGCCGACGCGCTGCGAACGTTGAGGCGGTCAAGTTGGCCTGAATCTTGGTTATCCATCTTTTGCTCCCTCACGGGGCGATGCTTGATCAGTCATCGTTCGGAATTGGTCACGTCGAGCAATGGTGGCTATTACCAGCCCTGTAGACAACTCGCTAGAGCGTGCTGGGGCAAGGTGCTGCCAAGTCGCCCGTCAGTCAGCTTGACAAGTGTCAGAAGTTTTTGCATAATTCTACCAAATAGGAGCGTTTCGTCATGCAAACCATTGCCAAACAAGTGCTGGAATACGCAGCCGGGTTGCCGGAAGGCACTCCTTTGGTTGCGAAAGAGCTTCTGCATTTGGGCGGCAGGGCTGCCGTCGATCAAGTGCTCTCTCGCCTAGTGAAGCGCGGTGCCTTGTTGCGGGCTGGGCGAGGAATTTACGTTTTGCCCGTGGAGAGCCGTTTCGGGACACATGCGCCGTCCACCAACAAGCTGGTCGAGGGACTGGCTGGTCAGCGTGGGGAAACAATCGTGCCCCATGGGGCGGCTGCGGCCAATGCGCTTGGCCTTACCACCCAAGTGCCAATGAAGGCAATCTATCTGACATCCGGGCGCAATCGGCGTCTGAAGGTCGGTGCGCAAACGGTCGAATTCCGACACGCGCCAATCTGGCAACTGATCTTTCCTGGCCGTCCAGCTGGAGAAGTAGTGCGGGCGCTCGCTTGGCTGGGGCCTGAGAAGGCTGGCGAAGCATTGCGCAAGCTTCGGTCCAAACTGCAACCGTCCGAACTCGAAGAAGTCGCATCGGCGCGTGCGCGCCTGCCGACCTGGATGGCGCAAGAAGTTAGCGCTTTGCTGGCGCATGGCTGAGTTTTTCGAACTCTCTACTGTTGAGCGCTTAGATGCGCTCAATGCGGCTGCTAGCAGTTCCGGCCGTCTGCCTCATCTACTTGAAAAAGACATCTGGGTCGTTTGGTCGTTGCGACATTTGTTCGATGGCCCCCACGCCGGTCATCTGGTCTTCAAGGGGGGCACATCGCTGTCCAAGGCTTATGGTGTCATTCGCCGGTTTTCGGAGGATGTCGATCTGACCTACGATATCCGCGCGATCGCAGGCGATCTAGTCGGAGACGCTGACGCGCCGCTGCCAGCCAGCAAGAGCCAAGAAAAGAAGTGGAGCAAAGAGATCCGGGCACGCTTGGCAGAATGGGTTGCCAGCGAGATCGTGCCGAGGCTCAAGCAGGATCTTGAGCAGCAGTCTCTACCCGCATCGGTACGCGCCGAAGATGACAAGGTTTTTATCGACTACGTTCCGTTGACCGCAGGTACGGGCTACGTCGCCCCAGCCGTCATGCTGGAATTTGGTGCCCGCTCTACCGGCGAGCCCAGCGAACCACGCCTTATCCAGTGCGATGCGGCTGCATATCTGCCGATGCTTGTATTCCCGACGGCCACGCCGCAAGTGATGCGCGCTGAGCGCACCTTTTGGGAGAAGGCCACGGCGATCCATGTCTTCTGTGCCCAGGGTACTTTCCGTGGGGGTGAACGTTTCTCCCGTCATTGGCATGACGTGGCTCGGTTGGATGCGGCCGGTTTCGTGGATGCGGCTATCGCAGATGCGGCGCTCGGTACAGCAGTTGCCGATCATAAGAGCATGTTCTTCGCCGAGAAATCCCCGAAGGGCGAACTGATCGACTACCACGCGGCAGTTTCTGGCGGCCTGCAACTTGTACCTGACGACGGTGCGCTGGTCACGCTGGCTTCCGACTATCAACACATGGTCGATGACGGCTTGTTTCTCGATGATGCTGAGCCTTTTGAGGCTTTGCTGCAGCGATGCCGGGTTATCCAGCAAAAGGCAAATGCACCATCATCTCCGGAAGAGAGTTCTTCCGGTTTACCTGTGTAGGCCCCGTCATGACAAGCCTGAACTGAAGGAGTTTCTATGTCTCAAGCGGCATTCAATATTTTCGATGCATTGTCCGCTTGGGGCAAGACCTTGCCGAACTGGCAGCACTGCCTATTGACTAAATTAGTCGGTGCGGTCGAGCTTCCTGATGCTGCTTTGGATGAGGTGTATACCGAGTACCTGATTGATCAGGAGCTGGCGGTGTCGGAATCGCCACGTGCAACGTGGGACATTGTCTTACCGCAACTCCAGGGTGGTGCGCAGGCGATCGCCAGCGTCATGACCTCAATGACCGGGTTGTCCGGCATCAACGCACTCGCCGCTGGCGAGACGCTGACCTTCGGGCCTAAGCTCACAGTAATCTACGGCCCCAATGGCGCGGGTAAGTCGGGCTACGCACGTGTGCTTAAGGCTGCATGTTTTACCCGCTCCAAGCAGACCGGCATCCTGGGTGACGTGAAGCTTGCGAAGCACAAGCAGCCTAAGCCGAACGCTACGTTCACTTTCGACGACGGCTCCAGTACGATTTTCGTCTACAAAGAGCCCTGCCAGCGGTTACGCGACAACTTCGCGGTCTTTGACTCGACCTGTGTTCGTGTCCATCTGGATGACCGCAATGCGTTCCAGGTGATGCCCTACCTGTTCGATGTCTTCCCGCGCATGGTGGATGTCTTCGGCAAACTGCAGCGCAAGCTTCGCGATGACATCACTCAGCGGTCGCCGGTCACGGATAAGTACGTGATTCAAGGCGGCACCTCCGAGGTTGCCACTCTGTTGGCGACGCTGACGGCGCGCACGGACCTTGTTCGGCTGAAGGCCCTTGCGGTATTCGGCGCGGCGGAAGCCTCCCGCCTTGAGGCAGTTGTACAGCAGCTTGCAACGCTCAGGACTACTGACCCCAAAGAGATCATTCGGAAGAACGAACAGCGGATCGTCGATCTGAATGCGCTGAAGGCATCCCTTACAACCCTGTTCGCAGACGTTTCGTCCGAGTTGGTGGAGGGCATTGCTAGAGCCGTCGGGCAGGTTCAGACACTGTCCGAAAGGGCTGCGGCCTTATCCTCCGCGCAGTTGGGCGAGGAGCCTGTTCAACCGATCGGCACGGCTGCATGGCGTGAGCTGTTGTCGGCGGCCATCACCTTCAATACGGAAGCCTACCCGGGGGAGCCGTTCCCTTCGAAGGTGGATGGCTCCCGTTGTGTGCTCTGCCATCAAGTGCTGGACGAGGACAGCGCCGCTCGCCTCGCACGGTTCTATCAAGTCGCCAGCAGCGATGTCGAAGCGCAGTTGACCCAGGCAAAGGCGGCGTTGGCTGCTTATGGCGTGACGCTGGGCGAGGTGAGCCTTGTCTTCTTTTCTGAGGGGAGCGTCGCACGCCGCACGCTAGAAGAGTTGGACATTGAATTGACATCGGCTATCACCAACCATGTAGAGGGCTATCGTGGCGCCATAGAAGCTTTGATCCACATTGTCATGGTGACGTCCGGGTCAGCCTTAAGTGTTTGGGGCCATGACCCGATTTCCACTCGCGTCGCAGCTCTGGTCGAACGTTTGGAGCAGGACAATGATGCGCTGCGCCTGAAGGATCCAAAGGTCCTGATCGATTCGCTGTCGCTGGAAGAGCAATTGTTGCTTGACCGCAGGGGACTGGTTGGCCAATACGACGCCATTGCTGCGGCCGTCGCGAATCTTCAGTGGGTAGGTAAGGCAAACGTGTGTCTTGGCGCATTCGCCGCGACGCAGCGCGGCGTGACAAGCAAACAGAAGGCGCTGGCGACAGAGTTGGTGGCACAGGGGTTCATCGCGCGCTTCACCGCCAACTGCGATGCCCTGCAGCTCAAACTGCCAGTGCAATTCCGCTTTGCCGGCGACGCAGGAACGACAGACCGCAAGATCGAGATTGCCAACGCTATCGTCACCGGCATCGATCCTTCCCAGGTGTTGAGCGAAGGCGAGCAGACCGCTGCCGCGCTGGCGGACTTCCTCACTGAAGTTGAACTCAATGGATCGTGCCTGGGTGTCGTGTTCGACGATCCGGTGACCTCGATGGACCACATGCGCAAGGAGGCAATCGCGCAGCGACTGGCCGACGAGGCCACGCGGCGGCAGGTGATCGTTTTTACTCACGACATCATGTTCACAAACTACTTGGCTACGGCTGCGGTGGGGAAGGGAGTTGATTTCGCTGGACGCACGGTCTGGCGAGGTGAGGCTGAAGAGCCGGGTGTCATCGATACTTTGGCCTTTCCTCACGAGCACTACGAGGGCGCTGCGCACGACCGCGCAAAAAAATACCTCGATGCGGCGCGGCTCCTCGACGGCGACAAGCAGCGCGATGGATTGGAAAAAGCTTGTGGCAGCCTGCGTACCGCCTATGAGGATTTCATCCAGAAGAAACTATTCGGCAATGTCGTGCGCCGATGGCGCGAGAACATTACCTTCACGCTTGACCAGGTGTATTTTGATGAGCGCATCGCGGCCCAAGTCCATGCGCGCATGGTGATGCTGTCACGCTATATCGATGCTCATTCGCACTCGCCGGACTTCCACGAGGTTCCGCTCACACTCGACGTGGTGACCAGCGAACTGGCCCAGTTTGACGGTATCAAGTCGGGCTACAGCAAGGCTCGCAAAGAATGGGAGAAGGCCAAGCCCAAGGCTGCGACGGTCTTCAGTTGATCGATATAAATGATGAAAGAGGAGGCGTTATGTGGATCTTTGGCTACGGGTCGCTGATGACGGATGGGTGGGAAGGCCGTTACGGTTGCGCGCAGCGCGTCGTCGCGGAACTCCATGGTTACCGGCGCGCTTTTAGTAAAGCTTCTGTCGTGAACTGGGGGACGCGCGCATGTCCGTGCCCAACGCTCAATCTTGAGTCCCGCGAAGATGCCCTGTGCATTGGCGTTGCGTTCAAGTTCCCGGAGACGAGAAGGAGCGAAGTCGAGACCTATCTTGCGAAACGGGAAGGTAAGAGCTTCATGCTCTCCAGCTTGGAAATTATTGTGAAGGAAGAGGGCCCCATACAAGCGTTGGTGCCCCTGTACACCGGCAAGAACATCCTTCCATCAGTAACGACGCGAGAACTTGTTGCGTCTATTCGACAGGCCCGCGGCACAAGCGGTGCGTGCTCTGACTACGTTGTCGATGTCCATGAGCAACTAGCCAAACTCGGCATCGACGATCCGGCAGTGACACAACTGCAAGAGCACTTGCTCGCACTCGGCTGTGGAAACAGAACATGATGATGACAACAGCGGTGATTCGCAAACTGACAATCCAGCGCTTTCGGGGACTGGAGTCATTCGACTGGCACCCTCAGCCCGGAATGAACGTCGTTCTCGGAGGCGGAGATGTTGGGAAAACCACAGTGCTGGAAGCAATCGCGCTGTTGCTCAGCCCATCCAATGCGACCGTGGTGTCTGAATCCGATTACTGGCAGCGTGATAGCACACAGGAATTCGTGATCGAGGCAGTCATGACATTGCAGGAGGCTACGGGTATCGGTTCGCAGCACAACTTTTCCTGGCCATGGGCCTGGAACGGGCAAGACGCGGTGGCGCCATCGGCATCGGAAGAGGATGACTTGCCCGCCCCCGACGATCCCGTGTATCGCGTGCGTGTTCGAGGAACCACCGAACTGGAGCTGGTTTGGGAGATCGTTCAACCGCACGATGATGCTGATCACTTTTCGGTAGCGGTACGGCGCAAGATCGGCTTGGTACGCCTGAGTGCCGATGAGCGCAATGATCGTGACTTGCGCCTCGTCTACGGTTCGGCGCTCGACCGTTTGCTTGCGGACAGCGCCTTGCGGGCGCGCATTGGTAAGCATGTGTCCGATCTGGACCTGCACGATTCGTTGAATCAGCAGGGCAAGGAGGCTATAAAAATACTCGACGAACGCATGATTGAGGCAGCGCTTCCGCGCGACCTCAAGCTCGGACTGACGACCAGTCAGGGGCTTTCGATAGGAGCATTGATCGGATTGCTTGCTACTAAGAACGGGGTTAGCCTGCCTCTGACCAGTTGGGGCGCCGGTACTCGCCGGATGACGGCATTGGAAATTGCCTCATCTACGGAGAAGGAGGCCAGTGTCACGATCATTGATGAAATCGAGCGCGGGCTGGAGCCGTATCGGCTGCGCAAACTCATCAACATCTTGCGAGAGCGGCATAGTCAGACGTTCTTGACGACCCACAGTCCGGTGGCTATCGCCTGTGCTGATCAGGCCCATTTGTGGTACTTGGACAGCAAGGGCGACATCGGTGCGTTGCCTCACGAAAAGATCGGGCCACAACAGCGTCGCGATCCCGAGACATTTCTGGCACGAGTGGCGGTGATTGCCGAAGGGCCAACGGAGGTTGGATTTCTCCGATTCCTGCTTGAAAAAGCCTTCGGTACGGAGCCGCTCGATTACGGTGTCCGCGTCTGCGACGGACAGGGCAACCCCGCGACCTTGGATCTGCTGGAGACACTCGCATCCGCCGGCCTGCTCTTCGCAGGCTTTGCGGATGACGAAGGAGCCGCACCTGGACGCTGGAAGGCGCTCAAGGACAAGTTGGGGGACCGGTTGCATCAATGGCCGAAGGGCTGCACCGAACAGCACGTGATAGGCGCTATCCCCGACGACAGGCTACAGGACTTGCTCAAGCTTGGTGCTGGTGAGATGGACGGCGACCGCCTTCGTACATTGGCGGATCGGCTCGGTCTCCAAGACAAGCAAGCTGCAGCCATGGGGGAGGCGCTGACGGCCACAGGAAAGACTTGGCGTCAACTCATCATCGACGCGGCGACCGGAAACAAGGCGGGCGCGCCGGAGGGTTCAGAGAAAAGCTGGAAGAGCCATTCGCGAAACTGGTTTAAGTCGGAAATCGGAGGACGCGAGTTAGCCGAAAAAATGATCGCGCTCGGCGCCTGGGAGACGATCCACCCTCAACTGCTGCCGCTGATTAACGCGATCCTGACCGCAGCGGGCCGGCCCGCGCTTACAAAGCTAAACCTATGAGTGACGAGGCGGTCGCCAAACTCCTTCGATCAAACGAGCCTCTCGTCATCATTGAAGCGTCCGCTGGTTGCGGAAAGACCTATCAGGGGGCCACTTACGCAAGGGACGTTGTCAGTTCCATTGGTTCCGGCCGTTTGTTGATCCTGACTCATACGCACGCTGCCTGTGCTGTGTTCGCGGAACGTACCAAGGGCGCGAGTTCCAGAGTCGAGATCAAGACTATCGATGCGTTGATTGCACAGATTGCCACCGCTTATCACAAGCCTCTCGGCTTACCGCGGGACCTTTCGTCGTGGGCATGGCATGACAACGGCAAAGGCTTTGACATCATGGCAACGAAGGTAGCAGCGTTCCTTTGCCTGCGACCGATGGTTGCCCATGCATTGGCGCAGCGGTATCCCGTCATCATCTGTGATGAGCATCAGGACTCAAGCGTCGACCAGCACAGCGTTGTGATGTCCTTGCGCGACGGTGGTGCCGTGCTGCGCATATTCGGCGATCCGTTGCAACGCATCTACGGTGCCAAGACGGACAAAGCTGCTCGAATTGACCGCGAGCGCTGGGAAGCGCTCAAGGATGGCGCAGCATGCGACAAGCTGGAGACCCCTCATCGTTGGAGGGGTGGATGTCCAGCACTGGGCGAATGGATACTTTCGGCGAGAGCATGCCTGGAGAGCGGGCAACCGATCGACCTCACCGGAATATTGCCGACGTCACTACGAATACTGACCGGCAACAACACGGCACAGACTCGCACGAGTTATCAGCTGTCGAAATCCCATCGGCCGCCGATCGACAAGCTGGTTCGCAATGCCGACCAACTTATGATTTTGGCTTCACAGAATGACTTGGTCGCCGCACTGCGGGCCTTCTGGGGGCGCGCGATCCCAATTTGGGAAGGACATACACGCGAAGCGCTGGCCACCTTGGTTAGCGTGCTTCGTGTAGAGAAGGGGAATGTGGAGGAACTTACCGAAGGACTTATTACCTTTGTTGGCAGCGTGGCGGTCGGCTTCAGCAAGAGCAGTCACGGCGACCGCCTTCTTGAAGAGGTACGAAACGGGGCGGCGCGTCCAACGACAGGTAAACCGGCCAACATTCAGGCTGTCGCGCAGCGCTTGTTGGCTGACCCTTCACATAGTGGTGTGGCGGCTGCGCTGGATCTGATTCGTGTGCTCATCGACGGTAAGGCGGCCGGTTTCGATGCCGTGAAAATCGATCTTCGTACCGAATTTAAGGACGCGATCCGGATCGGCCAGTTTGTCGGTGCAGACGAGGCCTTCACAGAAATCGCTCGCAAACGCACGTATGCGCGCCCCTCTCCGCCAAAGCGCGTTCTCAGCAGCATTCATAAGGCCAAAGGCCTTGAATGCGATAACGTGTTGCTGATGGCGTGCGATAAAACTCAGTTCACAACGACCTCCTATGCAAAATGCAAAATGTACGTGGCACTGAGCCGGGCGAAAAATTCCCTAACTCTGGTCATACCAGATAACAACCCAAGCCCCCTCTTTAAACTCGCATGAGCGCGAAGCGTCAGGGAAGAAGTCCGAAAGATTATTTGCCGCCGCGCTAGTGCAGCAGCAAATAGCAACTAAATATTAGGAGACGAAATTGGTTGATTTCAAGAAGCGACTGGCAGGGAAAAAAGCGGAGCGCCCGACCGATCCGGTCAAACTCTATGACACTCTGGATCGTGCGCATGACAAGGGGCCGTTGCGCCCGGCTCAGTTGGCCGTGCTGCAGAACTGGTTTGCCAGCCATCGCGATGACCGGGACGTGATCGTCAAGCTGCACACTGGTCAAGGAAAGACGTTGATCGGACTGTTGATGCTGCAGGCACAGCTAAACAGCGGGAAAGGGCCTGCGCTCTATTTATGTCCAGACAATTTCTTGATCGCTCAGACGATCGAGCAGGCCAAACAGTTCGGCATTGCTACCTGCCAGGCTGATCCTGAATTGCCAGATGACTTTGTGAATGGCGACAAGATTCTGGTCACCTCGGTGCAAAAACTATTCAACGGATTGACGAAATTCGGGTTGAACCGAAAATCAATACCGGTCGGCACGCTGCTGATGGACGATGCACATGCTTGCGCTGATACGATCCGCGAGGCATGCCGGATTCGCATACCCAAAGAGGATCCAGCGTACGAAGCCATAAAGGCACTGTTTGCCGACGATCTGGAGCAACAAGGCCTGGGCACATTCGCAGACATCAACAATGATAAACGTGATGCGCTGCTTCCAGTACCTTACTGGGCGTGGATCGAACGGGAAGCCGAAGTTGCCAAAATTCTTTCCGCCGGCACCGAACGCAAATCGATCAAATTCGCATGGCCGCTTCTAAAGAACATTCTCGGGCATTGCCAGTGCGTGGTATCTGGCGTGGCGATTGAAATCGAGCCCCACATCCCACCGCTGACCGCCTTCGGCAGCTATGCGGATGCGTCACATCGCATCTTCATGTCGGCGACGGTAACTGATGATGCCTTCCTCATCAAGGGCTTGCAACTCAAGCCCGAGACAATCATTCACCCGCTAACCTATTCAAAAGAAGGCTGGTCAGGCGAGAAGATGGTGCTGCTCCCCTCGCTAATCCACGAGGAGTTAGACCGCGAGCGCATTGTCAAAGGCTATGCTGTACCGAAGCCAAAACGTCGGCATGGTGTTGTTGCACTTGCGACCGCATTCGCAAGGGTAAAAGACTGGGAGTCCTACGGCGCAGTTGTAGCCGATAAAGAATCGGTGGGCGAGGTCATCAACGACCTGCGCAAGGGCGAGTATGAAAAGGCGGTAGTCCTGGTCAATCGCTATGACGGCATCGATCTACCCGACGACACCTGCCGTATGTTGATCTTCGATGGCAAACCATATTCCGAGAGCCTGATCGACCTTTACGAGGAAGCATGTCGTCCGGACAGTGTGGCCACATTGATGCGTACCGTGCGCACAGTGGAGCAAGGAATGGGGCGCAGCGTACGCGGCGAAAAGGACTATTCGGTCGTCATTATCGTCGGCTCTGACCTCACACGACTGGTTCGAGATCGGGAATCCCGCAAGTTCCTCTCGTCGCAAATGTCACGGCAAATTGAGATTGGCCTTGAGATCGCAGAAATGGCAAAGCAGGATATCGAGGCAGGCGAAACGCCTGCCAATGCCTTCAATGGCCTGGTTCGCCAGTGCCTTCAGCGTGACGAGGATTGGAAAGCGTTCTACGTCGAGCAGATGGCTAAGGTCAAGCCATCGGGGGCCAATGAGCGTGTTCTTCGCGCATATGCTGCAGAACTTGCGGCTGAGCAGGCATACCGCGATGGAGACTACGCCACTGCAGCGGAGTCCCTTCAAAAGCTGTTGGACAAGAAGCTGGTTGATGGGCAGGACAAAGGTTGGTATTTGCAGGAGATGGCGCGCTATCAGTACCGTGCTAACCGTCCTGAATCCCAGCGTCTCCAGATCGCCGCGCACAAAGATAACCGGCTGCTGTTAAAACCGTCCGACGGTGTGACTGTTGCTAAGTTGACTGTGGTCAGCCAAGGGCGGATCGAACGGATCACCGCTTGGGTCAGAAAATTCGAGAGCTATGAACAACTCGATATCGCGCTGTCTGACATCTTGGGGCGTTTGGTGTTTGGCACTAAGGCAGACAAGTTCGAACAGGCACTGGATGAGATTAGCCGGGCCATCGGGTTTGCCGGGGAGCGGCCGGATAAGGAATGGAAGGAGGGACCGGACAACTTGTGGGCGTTGGACGACACCCAGTACATTCTCTGGGAATGTAAAAATGAAGTTGACGTCGGTCGCTCCGAAATCAACAAGCGCGAGGCCGAGCAGATGAATCGCTCAAGCGCCTGGTTCGACAAACACTACGCAGGCATGAAGGTCAAACGCATCATCGTTCACCCGGCCAGCACGGTAGCCAGCGCAGCATCATTCACTCATGAGGTGGAGGCAATGCGGGAAGCTGAACTTAGGCGATTTATTAAGCAGTTGCGAGAGTTCTTCAAATCTTTCGAGGCATTCAACTTCAAAGATCTCTCGGCGACCCAGATTCAGAAGCTCGTGGACGCGCACGGCTTGTCGGTGTCGTCGCTGCTGACCCAATCGACGAAAAAGCTGAGAGATATTAAATAGCCGAGTTGTATGGACTAAGCCGCCGGCCGCAGTAGCTCCAGACAACCAGATTTAGAGAGCGGCCTACATCGCTTATTTGAACACGCTGCGAAACACATGCTCATGAGCGAATGGCATGCTGCTCAATGGCATACTTGATCTCAGCCGCCGAGTAAGGTGGAGAGCGCCGATGGGCGAGCTGATGGCAGCTTGCGCAAAGCGGTATCAGGTCGCGTACGGGATCCACTCGGTATTCTCCTCCGATAGCAGCCAGCGGTGTCACGTGGTGAACATGAATGAGTTCGGCGCCAATTGCGCCGTACTTATCTTCGTAGCTCATTCCGCACGCCTGACAGTTCAGACCGTAGTGTTCGATGCAGAGACGGCGAGCCGAAGCATTGCGTTCATGCACTGTCAGCTCTACCGCTAAGAACGCGCCTTCAAGGAACGTTGAATCGGCTGCTGATGCGCTCTTTTCATGGGAAACGTCGGCTGACGGAGCAAGTCCACCGAGCGAAAACTTCCCGGCGACGCCGGCGACACGAAAGTTCCATGCTCCCCACTCGCCAATCGATAGGCTCGATTCCGGTGGATTCTTGTGAAGGCGCGATGCCAAATCGCCCGTTGCGGGATCTCGCCACATTTCTTGCATATCGGTGTTGCGCTCATGAAGATACCAAGCCGGCCATTCACCTAGTTGGCCCATCCATGATTGCCCTCTTGCATAATTTCTGAACGCAAGCTCCAGGCATTGCGCTGGTGTCGGCACTGCAATAGAAATTTGAAACGGCGGCGCAATCTGATCTGCAGGGGGAGTGAGATAGATGTAGTTTTTTGTTTTCTTAACAAGAGTCCACCCCCTTCTCGGAAGAATGACACTTAACGTCATCGGAGCGCCGAACCGATATGTCGTTGGGCCATATTTCTTTGGTGCCTTGCCGCTGGTCTGTATCTCGATGACTTGAATCGGCCAGCCTGCTGGTGTATGGCTTCTCGCGGCTGGTTCATCCAGCTCGAACATTTTCTGATCTTTCCGTTCCATCGGATTTTCTCCTTGCTTCTGCATAAGTACATAAAGATACTCGCGTCCCGGCATATTGGCATCCCGGCGTGCCGCCGTCGGGCTCGCGGGCGTTGCCCCGCGCCTCGTACCGAGTCGCGGCCATGCGGCTTTGATCCCTGATGCCTCCGGCCGTCTCTCCGCTCCTGGCCTGCGCGCGACGCTTGCCCTCCAGGGGATCGGCTGGGCAGCCCATCCCCGCCGAGCCTTGCTTGGCGCCCCTCGAATGCAGCCGAACAGGTTGCACCTGATCGGCCAACAGTCAACCAGCTAGGCGTGCTGCTGGCACGCAGGGGCGCTTGCCGCGCGGCGTTGGTTTCAGTGCATCTCCTGGCCCATCGGCCGCTGTTCGTCTTTCCCCAAGTTCATCGCTTTTTCCCGCGACCGTAGCCCGCGGTGCCCGGCCGTCAAGGCGCGCAGGGCCGAGTCCTCGCTGCGCTGCGGGCCGCACCAACCCTGCGCTTCTTCCTTGACAGCCAGTCCCTCGCTGGCCCGGTTTTTCGCGGGCGATGAACTCAGGAAAGACGGCGGCAAACAGGGACCGGCCCAGGTCTCTGCGCCGAACCAACCGAAGCCACAACGGGCTCCGAATCTTGGAATCCGGTCAGCTTTGAAACCACAGCAGCAACTCTTGGAGAAAGACCATGCAACTCGCATCCCGTTTCGCTTCCCGTTCCCCGTCGCTGCGCAGCGATTCCCCGCTGTCCGACGACCAAATCCGCCGCGTGGCCCCGTCCATCTTCGCGGACGCCCCACACGAAAGCCGCTCCGAACGGTACGCCTACATCCCCACCGCCGCCGTGCTGGCGGAACTGCGCAAGGAAGGGTTTGAACCCTTCATGGCAGCGCAAACCCGCGTGCGGCACGACGACCGCCGCGACTACACCAAACACATGCTGCGCCTACGCCACGCCAGCCAGATCAACGGCGCGGAAGCCAATGAAATCGTGCTGTTGAACTCGCATGACGGCACGAGCAGCTATCAGATGCTGGCCGGGATGTTCCGGTTCGTGTGCAGCAATGGCCTTGTCTGCGGCGACACGGTGGCGGACGTGCGCGTGCCCCACAAAGGCGACGTGGCCGGACACGTCATCGAAGGCGCTTACGAAGTGTTGAGCGGTTTCGACCGGGTGAAGGAATCCCGCGATGCCATGCACGCCATCACCTTGAACGATGGCGAATCCGAAGTGTTCGCCCGTGCCGCGCTGGCCCTCAAGTACGACGACCCCGATAAGCCCGCGCCCATCACGGAATCGCAAATCCTGATGCCGCGTCGCTTCGACGACCGTCGCCCGGACTTGTGGAGCGTGTTCAACTGCACGCAAGAAAACCTGATCCAAGGCGGCTTGCGCGGGCGCAGCGCCAACGGACGCCGCCAGCAGACCCGTCCGGTGCAAGGCATCGACCAAAACATTCGTCTCAACCGCGCGCTTTGGCTGCTGGCCGATGGCATGCGCCAGTTGAAGGCCTGAATCCCCACGCGGCAGGGGCAGGCAGCAGCCCTTGCCGCTTCTTTCGCTGCTGCATCCCTAACCGCAAGGAGTTATCACCATGAACGCCGTTACTCAAACCGAAACCCGCGCCATCGAAGCCGCCGCACCGCTGGAAGTGGTCGACCCGAGCAAGAACCTGATTTTGGTTCCGCTCTCGCAGTTGCTGCCGCGCCGCTCCAAGCGCAACGCACGCACGACCCCGCGCCTGTCCATCCCTGAACTGGCCGCGAGCATCGCCCGCATCGGCCTGCTGCAAAACCTCGTCGTCATCCTCGCGGCCGATGGCGAGCAGTACGAAGTGGTGGCCGGTTATCGCCGTCTTACCGCCTTGAAGCTGCTGGCGAAGAGGAAGCAGATCGCCGCCGATTACGAGGTGCCGTGCCTGCTGGTGCCCGATGCCTCGGCGCGCACCGTGAGCCTTGCCGAAAACCTGCTGCGCGAGCAGATGCAGCCCGCCGACCAGTTCGAGGCATTCGCCGCGCTGGTCAAGGAAGGCCGTCCGATTGAGGACATTGCCGCAGACTTCGGCGTGTCTCCGCTGGTGGTGCAACGCCGCTTGAAGCTGGCGAACGTCTCGCCGCGCCTGATGGCCGACTATCGGGCTGGTGGCGTGACGCTGGAACAGTTGATGGCCCTGACCATCACCGACGACCACGCCGCTCAGCAAACCGCGTTCTACTCCGCGCCGGAGTGGCAGCGCAGCGCATCCGCACTGCGCGAGCGTCTGACGGAACGCGAAATCGATGCATCGCACCCGCTGGTGCATTTCATCGGAATGGATGCCTACACGGCGGCGGGTGGCGGCGTCCGCCGCGACCTGTTCGCCGACGACGATAGCGGCACCTATCTGACCGACGCCGCGCTGCTGGAAACGCTGGTGCGCGGCAAGTTGGACGAACTGGCCGAAGGCATCCGCACCGAAGGCTGGGCGTGGGTGGAAGCCGTGCCGCACTTGAGCCATGCCGAACGGCAGGCGTTCCAGAATGCCCCGCGCCAGCTCAGAGAGCCGACTGCCCGCGAAGCCCGTCGCATCGCCTCGCTGCAAAACCGCCTGGACAAGATCGACGCCGAACTGGAAGACGCCTACGACGTCGAGGACGGTGGCAAGGCGGAATCGCTGGAATCGCGCCGCGAACAGGTGGCCGGAGAACTGCAGGCCGTGGAGGATGCCTTGCAGGGTTACGCCCCGGACGTGCGCGCTGTCGCCGGTGCAATCGTTACCATCGACCGCAGCGGCGAGGCCGTGATTCATCGCGGCCTGTTGCGTGAGGCAGAGGCGAAGGCACTGCGCACGCTGGAACGGTTGCGGCAAGGCTTCGCCGGAACCGAAGGCGCGGACGACAACGAGGGCGAGGACGCCGAGCCGGTGACGACCGCCGCCAGCCTGTCCGACCGACTGGCGCAACGGTTGAGCGCGCACCGCACTGCCGCGCTGCAAATCGAAGTGGCCCGGCATCCGCAGGTGGCGCTGGCTGCGCTGGTGCATGGCATGGTGCAGACCGTCTTGCTGGAAAACCACTACGGCCACGACCTGCCGCTTGGCGTGCGCCTGACCGTGCAAGAGCGGCTGGAAGGCATGGCCCCAGACTGGCCGGAATCGCCTGCCGCCGTGGCGCTGCGCGAGTTGCAGCAGATCGCGGGCAAGGCATTGCCACAGGACAGCGCCGAACTGTTCGCCGTGCTGCTGGCGACGCCGCAAGACGAGCTGGTGCGGCTGCTGGCCGTGTGCGTTGCATCCATCGTAGACGTGGTGACGCCCCGCGCCACAGAGCGCCAGCCCGGCGGGGAACTGGCGCAGGCCGTGGGGCTGGACATGGCGGCATGGTGGAAGCCGACCACCGAGGGTTATTTCCGCCACGTCTCCAAGGTCGTGATTCTGGAAGCCGTGGGCGAGTTCGCCCCGGCCCACGTCACCCGACTGGCGAAGTTGAAGAAAGTCGACATTGCCAGCGAGGCCGAACGGCTGGCCGATGGCACCGGCTGGATGCCCGCCATCTTCCGTCCCGAAGGTCCGCAGCAGATCGCGCAGGACGGAGCGGCCGAAGCCGAAGCGCCGAAGGATGCCGCCACCGTGGCGGATGAGCAACCGCAGGTCGAGGCACTGGCCGCGTAACCCTGCACCGCCGATAAGCGTCCCGGTTCCGACCGGGGCGCTTCATTCCGAGGATTTCCCATGAGCCGCAACACCACGAGCCGCCCCCGTATGGCGGCGGTCTATGCCCCCGGCACGCTACGCGCTCGCCGCTGGCATGGCGATGGCGACGTGCGCGGCTACCGTCCGCCTAGTGGCTGGATGGCCCGCGCCGACCTGACCGACCTACATCCCATCACAGGCCGCGCCTTGCCGCGCGCCGTGTGGTGGATTATCGAAACGAAGGAATAACAACGTCCAAAGCAAAATCGCCACGTCGCCGCCTTCGACCAGGCGGCGACGTGGCGAGCGCACAAGTGCCTTGCGCGCGGTACGGCGATCGATGCCCGCCGATGCGGGCAAGGTTTCGATGACGCCCCGCCACCATGAGCGGGGCATGTGGGGCTACGCCCCGGCTTGCTGCGGCAGGTTGTGCAAAAGCGTGCTGTCCTCGACGCTGGCGATACATCGCCTGTACGTCACGAAGGACGGTTCACCGACACGCGCCCGGCCTTGCTCATGGAACTTCCACGCCACGCCTCAAGCTGGGTGCCGCAAGCTGCGGCAGGGGCGCTCCCGCCTTGTCGCTGGGGTGTTGGCCTTGCCGCATCAGGGCACAAGCCGGTGAAACCATCACGCGGGGATGTCGAGTCGGCCATGTCTCCTTTTGGGAGCGGTCGGCCTGTACGTCCTTGGTCTGTTGTGAATCCTGGCGAGGGCACGGCTGCGCCTTGGGCTTCATGGCCGCAACCTTGCAGCGCAAACAATTTCCCCGCCGCTGCGCGGCTTCCTCGCGAGACAAATTGTTTGCGCTTCCAGGTCTTCCACGGTGTTGCGACCGCTGCGCGGTGCGGCCCGCCCATCCCCCGCCGACCGGATCACAACAAGGACGCACTGGCGCGATCTTGTTCAACCCGAAAGGAAAATCACCATGGCTAACATCGGCACCTTCACCGCAGACAAAGACGGCTACACCGGCACGCTCCGCACCCTGACGCTCAACGTCAAGGTCAAGCTGGTTCCCAACGACAAGGGCAACAACGAGAACGCCCCCGACTTCCGCCTGCAGGCGGCAAGCCACGACATCGGCGCGGCGTGGAAGAAGACCAGCGAAGCCGGGCGGGATTACCTGTCCGTGACCGTGGACGATCCTTCGTTCTCGGCAACGGTCTATGCCCGCCTGATCGAAGGCGAGGGCGGCACGCACGACCTGATCTGGTCGCGCAGCAAGCCCCAAGCGGCCTGACGGCCGCCACCAGTGCCCCGCCCATTGCGGCGGGGCGCAGTGCGGCTAGTGGCAGCACCGCGCGCCTACGGCGCGTCGCGCTTCTTCAAGATTGCCTCCAGCTCTTGGCGCATCTGCGCCAGAAGCTGATCGGCCTTGTGCGGGCTGTCGCCGGCGTAGGCCAGCGTCAGCAGAGTGAGGGGATGCACTTCCATGACCTCGCACAGCTCGGTCAATTTGTGCAGGGTCGGGCTTTTCAGGTCGCGTTCCAGTGAACTCATATAGGTGCGGCTCGACACGTCAGAAAACGCTTCCTGGCTCAAGCCACGCGCTTTTCTGACCGTCCGTATTGCCGTTGCCAATGAGTTTTTAGCCGCCACCAATGGTTTTCCCTATAAAACCAAGATGACAACCTATTGCGCCCTATAGGGCTACAATCTATAGTGTTCAATTGGTGTTTTGTTTTCCGTATTTGTGCCTTTAAGGAAATCCGCATCTGAGGATTTCGCCAGAACCGGGGAGCCGCATTCGTGCTTTTCCTGACATCCACAATTCCACGTCTACGTTTCTGTGCACGTACGGATTTGAGAGCTTGTGCATTCGTGCTTGCGCACGAAGTCACATACCCGGCTTGGCGGTTCCGTGCTTCTCCGGAAAAGCGTGTTCGTGCATTTGCGGATACGTGGGACTTCCGCCCATGACCCAGCCGCTCACCACCGCCGACGAACGCGTACGGCTGCTCGCGAACGGCGCGGCGCGCGCCGCCGGCCAGAGCATCGACCCGCTGCCGGTGTTGCGACTGTTCACGCCGGATGCGCATGCGACCTGGCTGCTGGCGGCGCTCGACCCAACCGACGGCGATACCGCGTGGGGGCTGATCGACCTCGGCATTGGCTTGCCGGCACTGGGGACGGCCAAGCTGTCCGACCTAGCGGGCATCGTGGGACCGCAGCAGCGACCCGTCCTGCGTGACCTGTATTTCCGCGCCTCGCGGCCGTTATCGGAATACGCCCGCCTGGCGCAGCGCGATGGTTCGATCCCCGACTGACGGACAACCTGCTCCCGGCGGCGGGCATCGAGACACAGGCCGTTGCAGCGCATTGTGTCTTTCTCAATCTGACTCAAGACGGCTGGGGTCTGAATCGGTACTCTTGCACCAAGAGGGTGCAGCATGACCCAGAAAGACATGATGTGTGGCGTGGGCTGCGGCACGGTGTCAGTGCCGCGCCCCATTTCCGGGATGCGCGGTCGTCGCACTCGGACAAACCCGTAAGATTTCGGAGCCAATCGGTCTTGACCACTGCCAGGTTAGCCCTTCTTGATGACGGTTTTCGGATAACGCAGTAGCTCCTGTCTTCGACGCCCGTAGCGACGTTCCTGTCCGACAGGAGGTTGCGTTATGGCTGATCGAAGCGCCGAGTCCTGGTATCCAACTGCCGCGTATCTCTACGTGCTGCACCTCGACGGCCTCGCGCTGGCTTGGGAGTACCTGCGCCGCCATCCCGACTATCGGCGCGACTGGCTACGCCGTCGCAACAGGCCGGATGCGGCGCACGCCTGGGGGCTGCGCCTGCTGGAAGACCCGACGCTGGATGCGCGCGACGCGCATCCAGCTTGGTTCCCCGACCATGACGCCGTGCTCCAGCTCTACCCGGATGCCGACCCGCCACCCGATGCCGACGCCTTCGAGTTCTGGCGCATCCCGGGCCACAAGCATCTGATCCACGATGGCAAGCGCTTGGTGCTGGTGGCACGATGGCCTGGCTGCTGTGTGCGGCTCGCACTGGCACCGGGCCTGGCCGATGGCATGGCCTATCTCTATGCCGTCCGCGCGTGTGCTGCGCCCTGCGGGCGCTACCACACGATGGCGGCCGAACTGGACAAGCTGGCCGTGGTCGCCGAGACCGTGCCTGCGGCAGCGGCCCGCTCCCGGCCCACGCCTGCCGCGCTGCTGGAGTTGCACACGCTCCAGGCACTTGACGCGACCCTGGCGGGCGCATCCTTGCGCGAAACAGCCGCTGGGCTGTTCGGCGCTGAAGCCGTGGCCGGCGGCTGGTACGCCGACGGTGGCCTGCGTTCGCGCGTGCGCCGCTTGGTGCAGCGCGGCCGATTGCTGATGCGCGGCGGCTATCGCCGTCTGGCACAGCTCGAATGACCTGGGGAGGGTCGCTTTGCCTTCACTGCAAAACGACCCTCTGCGCTCCGCACCTCTTTCTTGAGACTGCCTCCATCCGGTCGCGTTGTGTGGCCGGGCGTTCCTGACCGATGGAGGTTCTCACCATGCGACCCGCTCCCTTGCAACCTGCCGCCGCTCCCACGCCGGCGCAGCCACAACGCTATCTCACTAATGATGAGGCCGCCGACTACCTGCGCCTCTCGCCGCGCACGCTGGAGAAACAGCGTGTGATCGGCAACGGGCCGAAATTCCGCAAGTTCGGCCGGCGCGTCATGTACGCGGTGGCCGACCTTGATGCCTGGGCCGACCAGCGCAGCTATGAAACCACGTCCGACCCGGAATACGCCGAGCACCACTCGGCCGATAGCCGTGCGCGCTGATCGGTGGCTCGCCGGTGGCCATTGCCCTGTCCAACCCATCGCGGGAGCGGGAACAGCTCGATCTGTTCCGCGCCTTGCCGGGCGACATAGCGCCGCGCGACAGCCAGGACCTGATGGCCTTTCCGTTCTTCTCGCTTGCGAAATCGCGGCGCACAGCGCCCATCGACTTTCGCAGCGGCAACGTCACGATACGCGTGGAAGGGACACTGGAGCATGGCATCGCCACCATCTGGGATGCGGACATCCTAATCTGGGCCGCTTCGCAAATCGTGGAAGCGCGCGATGCGGGCATTCGCCCATCGCGCCTGATGCAAGCAACGCCCTACGAGATCCTGCGCTTCATCGGTCGTGGAACGTCGCTGCGCGACTACCAGCGTCTCAAGGCTGCACTGGATCGCTTGCAGTCGACCACGGTGGCCACTTCCATTCGCGAAACGACTGGGCGGCGGCTGCACCGCTTTTCTTGGATCAACGAGTGGAAAGAGTTGGCCGACGCCCGCGGCACGCCGCTGGGCATCGAGCTGATCCTGCCGGACTGGTTTTACGCGGGCGTGCTCGACGCGGCGCTGGTGCTCACCATCGACCCTGCGTACTTCCGACTCACAGGCGGCATCGAACGCTGGCTGTACCGGCTGGTGCGCAAGCATGGCGGCCGACAGGAAGCTGGCTGGCAGTTCGACTTCCGACACCTGTATCGCAAGTCTGGCAGCAGCACGCGGTTTTCGGACTTCGCCTACGACTTACGCGCTTTGGTGGCGCGGCAATCGCTGCCGGGCTACGTCCTGGGCATCGAACGAATGCCGGGCGATCGGACGGAGCTATTGACCTTCCGGCCTGTGCCGTTCACGGCACGGGGATAACTGCGGGACAACCTGTGGACGGGCTCGTGCTATCAGGAGTAGCGGGTATCGTGCTATCGGGAGTACGCCTATCGTGCTATCAGGAGTACGAATCGCCCGAAAAGCCAATAACGGCGCGGGTTTCGACGCCCCTTAACTTACCTAACTTAAATTCTCTAACTTTTAGTAGAAGCGCCCCGTTTCGGTGGACAACTGCCGAAAGGCAAAAAACACAGCAACCCCGAAAGCAAAAACAACCCCGGTTTTTAGGGCAAAAACAGGCTGGCTTTCCTGATCGGAGGGCCGCGCCATGATCGTTGCCTTGCTCAATCAGAAAGGTGGCGTGGGCAAGACCACGCTCGCCACGCACATCGCGGGCGAACTGGCGCTACGAGGGCAAGCGGTCATCCTGCTGGATGCCGATCCGCAGGGTTCATCGCTGGACTGGACACAGCGCAGAAGTCAGCAAGGTCTGCCCAGGCTGTTCAGCGCCGTGGGTCTGGCACGTGAGACTCTGCACCAGGAGGCCCCAGAACTCGCCAGGCGGGCCGATCACGTCATCATCGACGGGCCGCCTCGTATCGCCGCCTTGGCGCGCTCTGCGCTGCTGGCGGCCGAGCGCGTGCTGATCCCGGTGCAGCCCAGTCCCTACGACCTGTGGGCCAGCGCCGAGATGGTGGCGTTGATACGCGAAGCGCAAGTGTTCCGACCCGCGCTGCGCGCGGCCTTCGTCATCAACCGGCGCGTCAGTACCACCATCATCGGCCGGGAGGCGCGGCAGTCGCTGGCCGAACAACCGCTGCCAGCACTGCGCTCGGAAGTGCATCAACGCATCGTCTTCGCCGATAGCGTGGCTGCCGGCCGGCTCGCACGCGAGACGGCGCCTGAGAGCGCCGCCGCGCGCGAGATCGCCGCACTCACCGACGAACTGCTGCGGTGGCCAACATGACGAATACGCGCGGCAAACGCATCGGCATCGGCGCTCGTCCGCAGGCGAATCTGCACGCTGAAGCGTGGATTCGCCAGGGCGACGCCGATGCTTTGCAAAAGGGCGACCTCTACACCGCGCGCCTGACCCTCGACATCACGCCTGCCATGCGGGCGCGCATCAAGGTGTCTGCCTTCACGCGTGGCGTGACGGTGGCCGAACTGCTGCGCGCACTGCTGGAACGCGAGTTTCCGGAGAACTCCCAATGAACGTACAACCTTCGGCGGTCACGGCCGCCACGACCAACACAAATCCGTTTTCGCTCGCGATGCTCGCCAGACGGGCCGGCACCGTGCCGTTGACCCGCGTGTCGCTCGCCTACGTCGAACGGCGCATCGACCTCTATCTGCGCTTCGGAGAACCGTCACGCATCGTCCGGCTTGACCACTGGCGCCGTGTCGCGGTGTTCTTGTCGGGGGCCGTGTTTTGCCGCATCCGGTGGCAGGCCAATGACTACGGCACGATCCGTTGGGAACTCATGGTGATGCAGGCTTGCACGTCGCTGGATGCGGCGCAGCGCATCCCCGGCGTGCTGCCCGGCGCGCGGTTGCTGCTGCACGCCGAAGGCGAACCTGCCGTCCGCGCTGTGTTTGCGCAGCTCGACGCCATCGAGACACTGAGCATTGCGCCAGCCGACGTGTCACCCGCGTACTGGCGCACGCTCGGCAACCGGCTCGCTGCGCGCTTGCCACTACCCGAATACACCGCCGAGCGACATGCGGCTTGGCTGGCCGGGAGGACATTGCCATGACGACGCTTTCCACATCCAGCATCGCACCGCACCCTCGTTCGCGCCTGCGCGCTCGCATCGCGCTGACGGGCTTCGCCGCTGCCGGCCTTGCTGCGCTGGCCTGGGCCGCATTCGTGTCGCCGCTGCCGCGCCTGACCTACAACCCGTCCGACAGTGTGGCGGTCGGCTGGTATCGCATCGAACCGTTCAGCCATCGGGCCGCCTCGCTGCCACGTCCGTTGTCCGTGGACAGCATCGTCCTTGTCCCACTGCCGACCGAAGCCGCCGCACTCGCTGCGCAGCGCGGCTATCTACCGACGCGCGTTCCGTTGCTCAAGCGAGTGGGCGCCGTATCACCGCAGGAGGTATGCATCGCTGGCGGTATCGTTCGCATCGACGGCGTGCCTGCGGCCGCCGTGCTGCCGACCGACCGGCAGGGCCGCCGGCTGCCATCTTGGCAGCAGTGCCGCCGTCTTGCATCTGGCGAACTGTTCCTGTTAAGCGTGACCAATCCGGCGTCGTTCGACAGCCGCTACTTTGGGCCGATTGCGGCTTCTACGGTGGTCGGTCTTGCGCATCCAGTCTGGCTGGAGACACGCCCATGATGGCCGTCGATTCGCTGCACGTTCCCGTGCATCTCATCGTGCCATCGGGTATGTCGTTCCGCTGGTCGTCACAGCGTCGTCGCGCGTGCAGTGCGTGCGCATTCGCGCCGCACTTCGCGCAACATCCGGCGCCACCTTTCCATGTGCAGGCGCTTTGCCTCGAACGTGCCCGGCCTATGGCCGTGGCCGCGTTCGCCGGCGGGCTGGCTGCGGGCGGCGCAGCACCGTCGGGACGCCGAGGCCCGGAGCGAAAGCGAAGGACGAAGGCGGAAGGCAAGATAAAAGGTCGCGGCACATGGCCGCTTGAAAACCTTGTCTGCACATGGGGGAAGCGCGGCACGCGCTATGGGGCAGCAGCGTGCCGCGAAGGTGCGCAACGCTGCATCAGCGTTGACGAAGGCGCGTGCTTCGCCCGCTGGACTGCGCCGGTCTTGGATGGAGCCGCACCATGAGCCAGCGCAAGGATCAGAATGACAGCGACCGTTTCCGTGTCCGTCCCGGTGCGCCGAAACAGCGCGGCGACGCCTTCATCAACAAGGTGCTGCGGCAGACGAACAAGGCCGGCGCGAAGCTCGGCAAGGCGGCGGACAAAGTCGGTCAGCGCCCTGGTTCCCGGCTGGGGCGCGGCCACGTCGCGGCTCGCTTCGCTGGTCGGGGATTGGGGCCGAACGCGCGGCGCGTGACGATCAAGGCAAGGCTAGTGAATCTGAAACAGGCCGGGCCGCGCTCGACCGCCGCGCACCTGCGTTACATCGAGCGTGAGGGCGTCGATCGTCAGGGCGGCCCAGGTCATGCCTACGGCCCGACGACCGATGACGCTGATCTCGAAACGTTCAAGGAGCGCGGTGTCGACGACCGCCACCAGTTCCGATTCATCGTCTCCCCGGAGGACGCCGAACAGCTCGACGACCTGCGCACCTACACCCGGCACCTGATGGCGCGCATGGAGGCCGACCTCGGCACGCGGTTGGAGTGGGTCGCGGTCGATCACTGGAACACCGACAACCCGCACACCCACGTCGTCTTGCGCGGCAAGGACGCTACCGGCAAAGACCTCATCATTTCCCGCGACTACATCGCCGAGGGGATGCGCCGGCGGGCATCGGAACTGGCAACGGAATGGCTGGGGCCGCGCACCGAACTGGAGATGCGGCACGCCATGTTGCGCGAAGTCGATCAAGAACGATGGACGGGCCTCGATCGCACCTTGCAGCGCGAGGCCGGCGACGATCACCTGGTGCATGTCGAACGCTTCGCCGAGCCCCGGCTGCAACGTCTGCGGCAAGTGCTGATCGGGCGCCTGCAACGCTTGCAGTGCATGGGGCTGGCGTTCGAGTCGCAGCCCGGCGCGTGGGCCGTCCACGCCGACGCCGAACCGGCTCTGCGGGCGATGGGCGAGCGTGGCGACATCATCCGCACGATGCAGCGCGTCATGAGCGGCAAGCAGCGCGAACTGGCCGTGTTCCAGCCCGGCGAGGATGGCCGCGCCGTCATCGGCCGCGTCGTCGGCAAGGGGCTGGCCGACGAGCTGTACGACAAGGGCTATCTGATCGTCGATGGCACGGACGGCAAGGCGCATTACGTCGCGCTGCCGCCGCGGTCGGACTTGGAGCAGTACCCGACCGGTGCCGTGGTGGAAGTCAAAGGCACGGCCGACGTGCGCGCCGCCGACCGCAATATCACCGCGCTGGCCGTCGACGGCGTGTACCGCATTGATCATCACTTGGCCGTTGCCCAAGGCCACGCCACGCTCGACCGCGACCCGCGCGGGGTGGTGGCCGCGCATGTGCGTCGGCTCGAAGCACTGCGCCGCGTCGGCATCGTGGAGCGCGAAGCCGAAGGCGTCTGGCGTGTCCCGGGCGACCTGGCCGAACGAGGCCGCCAGTACGACGTGCAGCGGCTCGGTGGCGGCGTGGCGGTGGAACTGAAATCGCACCTGCCCATCGAGCGGCAGGCCCGCGTGATCGGGACTACTTGGCTCGACCAGCAGTTGATCGGTGGTAGCCGTGGGATGGGTGACTTGGGCTTTGGTGCCGAGGTCAAGGATGCGCTACGCGAGCGTGCCGACTTCCTGGCCGAACAGGGCTTGGCCGAGCATCGTGGGCAGCGCATCGTCCTCGCTCGAAACCTGATGGCGAAGCTGCGCGGGCGCGAGCTAACACAGACCGGGAAGGACATTGCCGCCGAAACTGGCCTGGAGCATCGGCCAGTGGCCGACGGGCAGCGTGTGGCCGGCATCTATCGGCGCAGCGTCATGCTCGCCAGCGGGCGATACGCCATGCTTGATGACGAGATAGGCTTCTCGCTGGTGCCGTGGAAGCCGGTGATCGAACAACGGCTAGGTCAGCAACTTGCCGCCACAGTATGCGGCGGTCGCGTGTCGTGGGAGATTGGTCGCTCCAGAGGGCAATCAGTCGGCTAACCCTGACAAGCTCCGATCGGATAGCAGCGATTCACGACTACCGCGGTTTTGCGTGGTCACGATTAGCGGAGGCCTCCCGTCCCATGACTCACGCTCCTGCCCCGCCACAAAGACTTGAAATCCACCGACGACAAAACGCGATGCAATCGCCGCGCCAAGCTCCCGTCGCGAGCCAACGCCGACGACCAAAGCAGCTTCTTTTCATGCACATTCCTGGTCGGCCGGACGAACAGTCGTGGCTGAGCTGCACGCCTCGTTGCGCCGATGCCATAAGCATGCTCCTTGCGTTGCCGCTTAGGCGGAGGCGGTGGCCAAAGACGCTCTGATGGCGGCAACCAGCTCGACCGTGGTCAGGACTTTATGCGCGTAGGTCGGCCCATCAATGTCCAGCGCGGCGTGCAGGGCTTCGTGCGAACGGGCAGAGGTGGCATCGCGTACCAGCGTTACATGAAAGCCCAGTTCCATGCCGATGCGCGCCGTGGATTCCAAGCAAGTGTTGGCGAGCAGGCCGATGCAGATGATCTTTTCCTTGCCGTAGCGCTTGAGCTTGTGTTCGAGGTCGGTGTTGGGGAAGCCGCTGGATGCCCAGTGCTCGGTCGCGACGACATCGCCATGCTGGACCTTGAAGTCGTCGTGAAAGGTGCCTCCCCAGGTGTCCTTGGCGAAGGCTTGGCGTTTTGCCGCTCCCAGTTGATAGGGCGACGGGTACTTCCAGTCCGCGTAATCGCCCGGCTCCCACCGGTGGTGCGGCACGTGATAGACGGTGATGCCAGCCTCGCGCGCTATCTTGACTATGGTACGCAGGTTCTCGTGCATGTTGTTCTCCTTGGCGATGTCCTTGACCCAGGAGAACAGCTTGCCGCCCTCGGCAAGAAAGTCGTTGTACAGGTCCACACACAAGAGCGCGGTGATCTTCGGGTCGTAAGTCGTTGTCATGGTCTTCTCTAGGGCCACCGAGGTTGAAAAATAGAGGTCAAGCAAAATCTATAATAGCAGGCAAAAGGAGTATGAGCTTTAATAGATTTTATATATAATCTATTTTGCGCTATGCTTCAACCCACAACGATCTCTTAGTGACATCAACTTCCGGAGTAATCGTGGCATGACCAAACCCGATCTCGTGTTTCTTGATGACCTTGCCGTCGGCGCGGAATATCGAAGCGCCGAGCATGTGCTGGACGTGCAGCAGATCATCGACTTCGCCCGCCAGTTCGATCCCCAGCCGTTCCACATGGATGAAAACGCGGCCAAGAGCACCCTGTTCCAGGGGCTCGTGGCAAGCGGCTGGCACACGGCAGCCATCACCATGAAGCTGCTGGTCGGCAGCCTGCCGCTGAGCAATGGGATCGTCGGGGCAGGTGGCGAAGCGCAATGGCCTCGCGCCACGCGGCCCGGCGACAGACTGCACGTGATGAGCAAGATCCTCGACATCGCGCCGTCCCGATCCAAGCAGGATCGGGGCATGGTCACGGTTGAATGCCTGACTCTGAACCAGGACGACGAGGTCTGCCAGCGCTTGGTGACGAAGCTTGTCGTCTTTCGTAGGCCGCAGGCATAGACGGGACGGGTATCGCGGGAACGGGCCGAGCGCAACCACGAGCTTGTGGCTGAGGCTTCTACAAGCACTTCGCATCCAAGGAGGATGCTGATCCATGAAGCATTCCAGCTTGCGTTTGGGCAGGCATCATACTCGTGGCAGGAAGCCAGAAAGCGCCACGGTGGCAAGACGGGCGATAGGCTTGACGCGGTGGTGCGCCACTATTTCATGCCGCGTGCGCAGGAGCGCAGTTGCCCGACGCGGGCATTCGCTTCTCAAGGAGTTATTTGCCTGAGCAGGCGGCCGCCGATGATGTCTATCCCAAGGGCATTTAGACGCTGTTTGCTCAATTTCGAAAAGAAGCGATGCAGCAAGCGTCCATTTGCAAAGGGGCGAATGTACTGTCTGAAGCAGATGTCATGGCGCTGTTTTCGGCCTTGCTCGGGACTGGTCAGATAATTCAGACGTTAGGTCAGACCGCATGGATGCATGACATACAGTCAGCTGTTCTGGCGTAAGCGGCTCGGCTGGGCCGTGTCCTCACGCGCGCGCGAGCAAGGCATGATGGTGATGGCGTGTTGGAGTCCGTGTAGATCAAGGGAGATCGTGTCCACGATCGGCGATCGTGGACACGATCTATCCAGATCTACCCGATTGAGAGTGTGGCGGGGTGAGGGGTTTTAGTTTGTCAGCCACATTCCAAGGCAGCAATTCGTCGATGCGAGAGATCTTGTGATCAGCGATGTGGGTCAGGACGTATTCCAGGTAGGCACGCGGGTTGATTCCGTTGAGCTTGCACGTCCCGATCAAGCTATACATCGCGGCGGCCCGCTCGCCTCCGCTGTCGGAGCCGACGAACAGATAATTTTTGCGTCCGAGCGCGACACAGCGCAAGGCGTTTTCGGCAAGCACATTGCTTATCTCGGCCCGACCGTCTTCACAGTAGAACGTGAGGGCTGCCCAGTGGTTCAGCGAGTAGTTGATCGCCTTGGCGAGCGCGGA
>NZ_CAAJGM010000251.1 GCF_900996235.1 Paraburkholderia sp. BCC1885 | reverse complement strand
ACCTCGCCCACCGGCGCCTCGTACTCGCGCTCCATATACTCCGGCTCCGGTAGCGCCTTCCTGTCCACCTTCCCGTTCGGGCTCAGCGGCATCGCCTCCAGCACCACCAGTGCCGACGGCACCATGTACTCGGGCAACACACCGCCCAACTGCACGCGCAGCGCCTGCGCTTCCAGCTCGACCCCCGCCTGCGGCACCACGTACCCCACCAGCCGCATCCCGCCCGGCCCCGCCTGCGCCGTCACCACCGCCTCGCGCACACCCGCCTGCGACAGCAGCGCCGCCTCTACCTCCCCAAGCTCGATCCGGAAGCCCCGCACCTTCACCTGATGGTCGATGCGCCCCAGGTACTCCAGCGCTCCCTGCGCATTCCACCGCACCAGGTCACCCGTGCGGTACAACCTCCCGCCGTTCGCATCGAACGGGTCCGGCACGAACCGCTCTGCCGTCAGCCCCGCCCGCTTCAGGTACCCACGCGCGAGACAGACCCCGCCAAGGTATAGCTCACCCGCCATTCCTTGCGGCACAAGATTCATCGCGGAATCCAGCACGAGCGTTTCCACATTGCCGACTGGCCGACCGATTGGTACGACAGCGTCGCCTACATGACAGGTCCAGTGTGCCACCTCGATGGACGCCTCCGTCGGTCCGTACAGGTTGTACAACTCCACCTTCGGTAACATCTCGAGCAGCCGCTGCGCCAGTTCCGCTGGCAACGCCTCGCCGCTGCAGAAAATCCGTCTGAGACCGGCGCATCGCGCCACGTCGGCGTGCGCCACAAACGCCTGCAGCATCGACGGCACGAAGTGCACCGTCGTCACACCATGACGAACAATCAGCTCCTCGATCTGCTGCGGATCGCGATGGTCTCCGGGCGCAGCCATCACCAGTTGCGCTCCGACAATCAGTGGCCAGTAGAACTCCCACCCGGAAACGTCGAATCCAAACGGCGTCTTCTGCAGCACCCGGTCGTCCGAAGACAGCGCGTATGCCTGCTGGCCCCATACCAGCCGGTTGGTTAACCCGTGATGGCGACTCGCCACGCCCTTGGGCTGGCCGGTGGAGCCCGACGTGTAGATCACGTATGCCAGGTTCTCCCCGTGCACCTCAACATCGGGGGCACTCGCCGCCTCGCCCGACGCGTCCAGCGCGTCCAGCTCCAGCACCTCCACGCCTGCCGGCACGGGCAGTTCCTTCACCAGATGCGACTGCGTCAGCAGCAGCCCTATCCCACTGTCAGCCATCATGTAGACAAGCCGCTCGGCCGGATATTCCGGGTCCAGCGGCACATAGGCCCCCCCTGCCTTCAGGATTGCCAGCAGCCCCACCACCATCTCTACCGAGCGCTCCGCCGACAGGCCCACCCGCACCTCCGGTCCCACGCCCAGCTTCACGAGCCGCTGCGCAAGACGATTCGCCCGCGCGTTCAGCTCCGCGTAGCTCAACTGTTCGTCGCCGAAGACCAGTGCAATGTTGTCGGGATGTGCTGCCGCCACCTCCTCGAACAGCCTGTGTACAGGCTGGAGGCTCCCATAGGCCTGCTCGTTGCGCGACCAGGCCAGCATCTCTCGCCGTTGTGCCTCATCGGTCAGAACGATTTCGCCGAGCGCACGAGCTGAGTTGTCCGCAAATCCATCGAGCAGATACTTGACCTGTTGAGCCAGTTTCCTGATGCCGACGTCGGAAAAAGCGTCGCGGCTGAAGCTGAACTTCAGCACGAGCGTATTGCCCTGCGCGACAAGAAGCGCCAGGTCATAACTCGTTTCATCCCTACTTCGCGCGGAGCCGAAGCGCAGCCCGCCCGGCGCCGCCTCCTTCAGCACCTGATCCACCGGATAGTTCTCGAACACCACGATGCTGTCGAACAGCCCCCGGCCACTCGCGCCTGCCCACCGCTGGATCTCGTACAGCGGCGTGTGCTCGTGCTCACGCGCAGCCACCGCCTGTTCCTGCAACGCCCGTAGCCACTCGCCCAGCACGGTATCGCCACGCACCCGCGTGATCACCGGCACCGTGTTGATGAACAAACCCAGCAGTTGCTGCGAGCCCGCTAGTTCCGCCGGCCGCCCCGCCACCGTCGCCCCGAACACCACCGTCTCCTGGCCCGTGCACCGCTGCAGCACCAGCGCCCATGCCGCCTGCACCAGCGTGTTCACCGTCACACGCTCGGCCCGCGCAAACGCCGACAGTCGCGACGTCGAAGCGTCGTCCAGCCTCACCTCGTGCTCGCCGTAGCCCTGCAGTCCAGCTTCCCCGGCCGGCAGCGTCCCCACCAGCCGCGTCGGCTCATCCAGCTGCGCAAGCTGCCCGCGCCAGTACGCCTCACTCTGAGCCGCATCGCGTCGCTGCAGCCACCCAATATAGTCGCGGTAATGCGCGCCCTGAGTCACCACCTCGTCGCCCCGGTAGCGGCGCAGCACCTCGCCCAGCAGTTGGGACACGCTCCAGCCGTCCAGCAGCACATGGTGGTGTGTCCAGATCAGGTGATACTGCTGATCGCCAGCGCGCACCAGCACCAGCCGCTGCAGCGGTGGCTGTGACAGGTCGAAGCCCCGCGCAAGCTGCGCGCCCGCCAATTCCTCCAACCCCGCGTCTACCGTCTCACGGTCGCGCCAATCGTGCTCCTCGAACGGCACCTCAACCGTCTTCGCCACCCACTGCAGCCACCCTTCGCCGTGCGGCAGGAACCCCGTGCGCAGCACCGGGTTGTGCGCCGTCGACTCCTGCCACGCTGCGCGGAAGCGCTCCACGTCCAGTCCTTCGATGTCGACACGCAACTGGTTCAGGTACGCGCTGCCGCCCGGCGCATACAGCGTGTGGAACAGCATCCCCGACTGCATCGGTGACAGCGGGTACACGTCTTCAAGCTGCGCGTGCAGCACCGGCAATGCATCCAGCTCCGCCTGTGTCAGGCCCGATAGCGCGAACTGTTCGATATCGAATCCCTGCAACTCATCCACGACCCGTTGCAGCACCGGGGCAAGGCTGATGATGGTGTACTGCTCGAACAGCTGCCGCGGCGTCACCTTCCAACCCGCTTCGCGCGCCTTCGCCACGATTTGCAGGGTCAGGATCGAATCCCCACCCAACTCGAAGAAGTTCGCATGTCGGCCCACGCACTCCACACCCAGAACCTCCTGCCAGATGCGCGCTAGCATCTCTTCCACTTCTCCTTCCGGTGCTTCGTACTCCTGCTCAGCATATTCCGGCGCCGGAAGCGCCTTCCTGTCCACTTTCCCGTTCGGGTTCAGCGGCATCGAATCCAGCGCCACGATCGCAGACGGCACCATGTAATCCGGCAGCACACCGCCCAGTTGCGTGCGCAGCACCTGCGCTTCCAGATCCACGCCCGCTTCCGGCACTACGTACGCCACCAGCCGTGTGCCGCCCGGTCCCTCCTGCGCCGTCACCACCGCCTCGCGCACGCCCGCCTGCGCATGCAACTGCGACTCCACCTCGCCCAGCTCGATGCGGAAGCCCCGCACCTTCACCTGGTAGTCGATGCGCCCCAGGTATTCCAGTGCACCATCTGCATTCCATCGCGCGAGATCCCCCGTGCGGTACAGCCGCCCGCCGTTCCCGCCGAACGGATCCGGCACGAACCGCTCCGCTGTCAGCCCGGCACGGTTCAGGTAACCTCGCGCCAGGCCCGCACCAGCCACGTGCAATTCACCCGCTACGCCGACAGGCGCCAGGTTGCCTGCCCCGTCGAGCACGTACACGCCCAGGTCCGGGATCGCCCGGCCCACCGGACTGCGCCCACCGTCCATGTCCGCCACCGTTACCGGCCGGTACGTGACGTGCACCGTCGTCTCGGTGATCCCGTACATGTTGACCAGCTGCGGATTCGCATCACCGAAGTATCCGAACCACGGCCGAAGGCTCTCTGGCTCCAGCGGCTCGCCCCCGAAGATCACTACGCGAAGCTTCAGGTTTCCCGCTTCATACAACTCCGGAACCTGCATCAGTTGCCGGAACGCGGACGGCGTCTGGTTCAGCACCGTCACACCCTGCTGCTGCAGCAGTGCCAGGAACTCCTGCGGTGAGCGGCTCGTCATGTACGGCACCACCACCAACTTCCCGCCGTAACACAATGCGCCGAACAGCTCCCATACCGAAAAGTCGAACGCGTACGAGTGGAACATCGTCCACACGTCCGACGGACCGAAGCCGAACCGCGTGTCGGTCGCCGTCAGCAGACGGGACACGTTGCGGTGCGTGAGCTGGGCGCCCTTGGGTTTGCCCGTGGAGCCCGACGTGTAGATCACGTACGCCAGGTTCTCCCCGCGCACCTTCACCTCCGGCGGGCGGTCCGCCTCGCCCGACACGTCAAGCGCGTCCAGCTCGATCACCTGCACCCCTGCCGGCACCCGCAGCTCGCCCGCCAGATGCGACTGCGTGAGCAACAGACCGATCCCACTGTCGCCCATCATGTACGACAGGCGCTCAGCCGGATACTCGGGATCCAGCGGCACATACGCACCGCCCGCTTTCAGGATCGCCAGCAGCCCTACCACCATTTCGACACAGCGCTCCACCGCGATGCCCACCCGCACCTCCGGCCCCACGCCGAGCTTCGCGAGACGATGCGCAAGACGGTTCGCCTGGGCATCCAGTTGCCCGTAGCTCACCTGCACGTCACCGAAGACAACCGCTGTGGCATCCGGCCTCGCCATCGCCTGCCCGGCGATCAGTTCGTGCACCGAGCGCACGTCATGATCGGATTCCTCATGGCGGCTCCACGACAGCAGTGCCTGACGCTCCGGATCGTCGAGGATTCCAGTCTCTTCAACCGTAATACCCAGATCGCTCGTGAAAGCCTTTAACACTTCCAGGTAATGCCGTGCGATACGCACGACCGTTCCGGGCTCGAAGAGCTCTTTTGCATAGCGATAGCTGAGGCGAATCGCTCCGTCGGTCGCCTCAACAACATCCAGCGTCATCTCAAACTGCGCCATACCTTCCGGGACAGGGTACGGCTCGACAGACAGTCCTGCCAGACTTCCAGACGCAAGGAGATTTCCCCTGATGTAGTTGAACATCACCTGGAACAGCGGCGTATGGCTCAGGCTGCGCTCCGGCTGCAGCTCGTCCACCAGCACATCGAATGGAAGGTCCTGATGTGCCTGTGCAGCTAGCGCGGCCTCCCGCGTGCCAGTCAGCACTTGCGCCAGCGTGGACGTCGCGCAGACCCGCGCGCGCATGACCTGCGTATTGACGAAGAAGCCGATCAGGCCGGCGGTCTCTGGACGGTGCCGGTTCGCAATCGGGACACCGACACGAATGTCGCTTTGCCCCGTGTACCGGTGCAACAGCACGTCAAACGCGGAAAGCAGCACCATGAAAGGCGTTGTGTTCGTCTGCTGCGCAATCCTGTGGACATCTGCCGACAGCTCGCGGGACAGGTCCATCCCGTAGCGCCCACAACCGTAAGCACCGAGAGATTGCCGAGGATGGTCAAGCGGCAGAGCAACTACCGGGTGCTCGTCGCCAAGCCGGCTCTTCCAGTACGAGAGTTCTCTCGCGTGCCCGTCCGACTCCAGCCACTCACACTGCCAAACTGCATAGTCCACGTACTGGATCGGAAGCGGTGCCAGATGCACCTGCGCACGCATTGTGTGAGCCTCGTATAACGCGGCAAACTCTCGCAGGAGTATCTCCACTGACCAACCATCGGAAACAATGTGATGCATTGCCACCACAATCACATGATCCACGTCACTGACACGGATAAGTCCAACACGCAGCAGCGGCCCGTTTCTCAGGTCAAATGGCGTGGTCGCAATAGACGCCGCTAGCGCCTCGATGTGAGGCATACCCTCTGCACTGTTCGCGCAGGCGTCAACCTCCCGATATTCGTAGCGCGCATCCGTCTGGATCAACTGCTGCACGACACCACTCGCATCCTCAACAAATATCGTCCGCAGGCTTTCCTGCCGCGTCACCAGGCTATCGAAGGTTTGGCGCACTGCAGCCCGGTCCAGATGACCACGAACCCTGTGTGCGCCTGCCATGTTGTACGCAGTGCTTTCCGGCTGAAGCCGCCAGAGAAACCACATTCGCTGCTGACTATGCGACAGAGGGAACGCACGCGCCTCACCTCGCGGTACTGCAGGAATCACCTTATGAGATTCATCGGTCGGCCGCTTTTCAATCAATGCCGCAAGGCTGGCAACGGTCTGCGCCGCAAAGAGCTGACGCAATGTGAGATTGAAGTCTGCGCTGCGCAGACCGGAGACGAGCTTCAGCCCGAGAATGGAATCGCCGCCGAGCGCAAAGAAATTGTCATGCCGGCCCACGCGCGCGACCTGCAGTACGTCCGCCCAGACGCTCGCCAGCGCCTCTTCCGCCTCGCCCTGTGGCGCCTCGCACTCGCGCTCCATATACTCCGGCTCCGGTAGCGCCTTCCTGTCCACCTTCCCGTTCGGGCTCAGCGGCATCGCCTCCAGCACCACCAGTGCCGACGGCACCATGTACTCGGGCAACACACCGCCCAACTGCACGCGCAGCGCCTGCGCTTCCAGCTCGACCCCCGCCTGCGGCACCACGTACCCCACCAGCCGCATCCCGCCCGGCCCCGCCTGCGCCGTCACCACCGCCTCGCGCACACCCGCCTGCGACAGCAGCGCCGCCTCTACCTCCCCAAGCTCGATCCGGAAGCCCCGCACCTTCACCTGATGGTCGATGCGCCCCAGGTACTCCAGCGCTCCCTGCGCATTCCACCGCACCAGGTCACCCGTGCGGTACAACCTCCCGCCGTTCGCATCGAACGGGTCCGGCACGAACCGCTCTGCCGTCAGCCCCGCCCGCTTCAGGTAGCCGCGCGCCAGACCCGCACCGCCCAGGTACAACTCGCCCGCCACCCCCGGCAACGCCAAATTCATCGAAGCGTCCAGCACGTGCGTCTGAACGTTACCGATCGGACGACCGACCGGCACCACCCCGGCCCCCGCTTCGCACGTCCAGTGCGTCACGTCGATCGCCGCCTCCGTCGGCCCGTACAGGTTGTACAGCCCCGCCTGCGGCAGCAACTCCAGCGTGCGGTTCGCCAGCTCCGCCGGCAGCGCCTCGCCGCTGCACACGATCCGCTTCAGTCCGGTGCAGCCAGCCACCCCCTCGTGTGCCACGAACGCCTGCAGCATCGACGGCACGAAGTGCAGCGTCGTCACACCGTGACCATTGATCAGCTCCACCAGCCGCTGCGGATCCCGGTGCGCGCCCGGCTCCGCCATAACCAGTTTCGCGCCCGTCATCAGCGGCCAGAAGAACTCCCACACCGACACGTCGAAGCTGAACGGCGTCTTCTGCAGCACTACGTCGCCCGCATCGAGCCCGTACGCCGACTGCATCCACGCCAGACGGTTCGACAGCGCACTGTGCCGGTTCGCCGCCCCCTTGGGTCGGCCCGTTGAACCCGACGTGTAGATCACGTACGCCAGGTTCTCTCCGTTCACCTTCACCTCCGGCGCCCGGTCCGCCTCGCCCGACACATCCAGCGTGTCCAGCTCGATCACCTTCACACCCGACGGCACCGGCAGCCCCGCCACCAGATGCGACTGCGTGAGCAGCAGCCCGATCCCGCTGTCCTCCATCATGTAGGCCAGCCGCTCCGCCGGGTAGCCCGGGTCCAGCGGCACATACGCACCGCCCGCCTTCAGGATCGCCAGCAG
>NZ_CAAJGM010000250.1 GCF_900996235.1 Paraburkholderia sp. BCC1885 | reverse complement strand
CCGACATGCCAGGCACCAACGTCTCTCTGATCACCTGCTGCTTGAATTTTCGCGCGTACGTGCGACGGGGATGGGCTGCGCCCCCTGCGTTCGACATGGCTGACTGGCTCCGTTGATCTGAACGCCCTCATCATGCTTTGGAAAAGTCAGCATGGCGAAACGGTCGGGCCGAGCCGCTTACTGAAGGAGAGCCTCTGCGTTTGCACAAACGTATCGGCAAGCAGGTCACGGCGGAGTAGGCGCATGGCCGGATCGTCTATGCGATAGAGGCGAGGGAGGAACGTATGCGTGTAGCGCGCGCCGTAGGCGGCCCATTCCCGCATCGTCCCATGTACGTAACCCGCACCCGATTGAGATCCATACAGCGACACACGATGCAAAAACTCGTCGGCGATGTCCGAACCTGATGTCGCCGTCGAAAGCAGCATAACGATGCTACTAACCATAGATGGGAGCGTTTCCCCCATTACGGACGAAGAGGCGAGGCCAAGGCTCATCAGCTTCAGTTGCTCTGCGGCGCCGGAGGGAAGCGACATTGGCTCCAGTTGATGCAGACCGCTAAATTCGTGAATAGACGCGCCCGATTGTGTCGTCTTCACCTCGATTGAATAGCTTCCGATACGAAAATCTCGGCCACCTTCCTGCCATCCCTGCCAAAAGTCGAGACAGCGCATCATCGCGCCAGGGCGATCTGTCTGAAACAGGATCAATTGCCGCAAGACACTCAGTTCACCGAGGAGGCCGGTCACGACATTTTCCGACAAGGCGCCGCCTCGGATAGCCATCTCGATGATTGGCTCTACATGCGTGAACGCTGGCTGCACGCCTCGCGGGCCGGCGATGCCGGCGCGCATTAGTTCAATCGCGATCAGAGTTGCGATTGAGGCAAAATGCGACGTCGACGGCAGCACTATCCTATTCGCAGAGAAAGGCGCGCCTCCTTCTTCAGGGCGCCACTCTCCATGCTGAACGTGCCTCTTCACCAATGACGACACCGTGTGAAGCTCTGGCCCGCGAACAAAGACCTCAAAGTCGCCCGACGCCACCCGACCTATCGCCAGCGGTGGCACGAGCCAGCGCATATGCCGGACCTGTCCCTGCGGAACGCTTAATTGATCAAGGTCCGCGCGTAGAGCCTCGAAGTGTATGTCACTCATATCCGCAGCGCCGCGATATGGTCAGGGCCGCCGTGTGGTATTCCAAGCCCGATCGCGAGTAAGTCGTTCGGCAATTCAGGCGCACTCACCACATGAAAGAGCGCGAGCCCCGGGTGACCGCGTGGCCGCCAACTGGCGCCGCCCTGGATGCTCGGCACTGGCATAGTGCCATGGAAGTAATAGTCGACAAGTTCGTCTCCGTAATAGGATCCGCCATAGCCCCGCGTTCCCCACAAGGTTTGGAGTGCGTGTCCGTTGGAGGTTCGCTCGCGCGTGACGGCCTTGATCCCTCTTGCTGCCAACCGAGGGTCACGCGCCGGGTTCTGTCCAAAGCGAAAGGCAAGGTAGAACTGCGGCGTGCTTGGGTGCATCGTATCCGTGTAATTCCATGGCACTTCTGGACGATCGGTCGGATAGAAGCCTGGCGCCGAGCGATCGCTCGCCAGGTAAGACCACAACCGAAGGTACGCGGCGATCGAGTAAGGGCAAGACTGTGGCTCCGCACCATAGCCCTGTGGATTGCACATCGGCGGAGTGAACAGCGGGTTGCCGATACCGAGCAACCGCGCATAGTGCTCCCAGCGCTGGCTAAGCTCGTCGCCAAGATCAGGATCGTGATGCGAGTAACGCAACGTATCGAGAATCTCGGCGAGCCGCCAGAGGCTAACAGGCTCGGAGCGAATGAGCCCGCGCTCGAGGCCCTTGTCATCTTTCAGCCTCACCCACGCCCCATCATCTAGAAGGCCGACGGCGACATCGATGTTGTGTCTGACCAAATCATCGTTATCGGCCTCGACCAACTTGATGGAGGGTCGCGGACCTGGTGAAAGAGGAACCTTTCGTGCTTCGACCTTGCTCGTCGCTACGAACGATGCTCCCTGCAGGACAAGTGCTGGGCCGGCGGTCCCCTCGCTTCCGTCCATGGAACGCATGATCTCAGTTTTCAGCGCGTTGTCGTTCACGTGGTAGCGTCTGAACAGTTGCAGTTGATCCTCATATGTGAAAACCCGGCAAAACGGCAAGAAGCTCCCACGATAGCCAAACCAGCGTTGCATCTGCATTTGTGTGTCAGCGGCCGGCTCGGCGGCGCCGCGAAGAAACAGGCTAGTGGTAAGCCCCTCCAACGTCAGACCGCGTGAAAGAACGTTGCCCGCGACAAATATGGAGAGGCTGTCCGCCGCAATGCGAAATTCTCCTTCATCCTCAGCAATCTCAAAAAGCGGCCGGTCGTCGGAAACAGGGTCGCTGTTCAGAACGCGCAGCCTTACGCTTGGGAAAATGCGCTTAATAAGCGCTTCGCGAACTGCCGGCCATTCAGCACGGGAGATCGGGACGTAAGGTGCATGCGGTAACGTCGCAAGAGCTATTCGAGATGCCTCAAACCGGCTAAGCCATACCAACCAATCCGCTTCCTCAAGGACGAGCCGCCGAGTAAGACCGTCCGCCGAGATATTCAGACATTCGGTTTCCTCGTCAAGTTGGACCTCGGCCTCACGACCCGGCATCGCCGACGCCCAACGTACGACATCCATCGCAGTGCTGAAATGATCGTCCTTCCTTGCGGAAGGATGGATCAACATTGTGTGAGGACCGCAAGCGGCAGCACGCGCACTCTCCGCCGATGGGTAACGGCGATCGTGGTCGAAGGCATTTTCCCAACCTTGATCGAGGCTGCGCACTGCGGCGCCGACGAGGAAGCAGCGCAGAGCATCCGATAGCATCGTCCAGCGCAAAGCTTCACGTCGTTCCGCGAGTTCGGCTCCTGTCTCGCCGGGGCGAAGATCTGGGAATAGCGACGCGTGGCAGAGAGCGCCGTCCCCTGCCAACCGAAGCCGCTCGTAGAACATTTCGCCGCCGCAATAGTAGGAGCGGACGCCTGCGAACTCAGCATAGGTTGTCGAGCGAGGTGTTACAGATCCAATTGTCCCGGGCGTGCGGAGTGCGGCGTTGAAGTCCCTTGGGCTCAGCGGATTGTGGGTAGCCTGGAGGTAGTTTGCCTGCGGCGTCGCCGTGTATGCGACATAGGTCGCAACGATCTTGGAATGACGGGTCGACGCCTCATCAGGATCGCCGCTCCAAAGTGCCGAAATCAAACGCGGTGTAACCTTCTGCGACCGCGCGCTGTCCAGCACGCTCGCATCGTCTGCCTCGTCATCAAGCAGCAAGATTGAATAAGGACGGTCGCGTGCCTCGAGATATTCGTCGGTGACTATATCGGCAAGAAAGCGACGCAGCATGAGCAGATGGTCATCCTCCTTCGGAACGACGCAGATGATCGGTCGGCCAGCGCGCAGTGCCTGGCGTGCGAGCGGACGTTGCAGGTACCGCGCTGGATCGGCGCGCTGCTCATGAAGAATGTCGGCCGGTTGAGGAAGAATCAGTCGTTCATCGCGACGACGATATGCATTGTCGGCAGTCGAGCCGTCCAACTGCGCCAGAAAGCGCTCATAGGTCTGCAGCCAGAGGCTGACACGCGTACCTGCGAGGAGGATAAGAAGGTCGACGCCTGCATCGAGCGCCTTAGCCGCGACGCCAAGCATGCTCGCCGTCTTACCCGACTGAACAGACCCAACAACCATGCCCGTACGGACCCGCGATTCGGGCCACGCAGACAAATCGAGACCACCTTCGTCGCGGGGAAGGGCATTCTCGATGATGTAGCGAGCATCAGACTCGAGGACGGTTAGTGCGGTTGGTGATAGGCGACCCTCGACGCTCGAGTAATAGCGTGCCCACCAAGCGCCACCGAGCCCTTTACCGTCAGAGTCGTTCACCGCAGCGCTTGAATCGCCGATAGGGACGATTGCCGCCGGCCCGAGATTTGTTTTACCCGCATCCATATTAGTTAATTGGAATCTTGCGGATTTCAAGCAGGGCGTCGATCGCGCTATCACCGTAGCGTTCCTTCACGGCCGCGTCGGCGTCCGTGAAATTGACTCCAAGCGTCTCAAGGATGCTCGTTGATGCATTTGCGATGTGTGCCCACTGTGTCTTATTCTGTGTACTCGCGGGGCCGACCATCTTCGAGGTGAGGCTGCGCACCTCTTCGATGCCATTTTCGAGTTTGCTTTTCTCGCCGGTGATGATGAGTACAAGGCAGGCGAGCAGGCTAGCAACTACCGGCAACTCCTCCCATCGAGAAGCCATCTCGCTTTTGCCTTTGCGCCGGAATCTCGGGTGCCAAGCGTCCGATACGGTCTGATGGAGTTCGAGCGCGGCAATGAGGTCATTCGCGAGATTCTCAAGTGTCGATTTGGCGCGGAACTGCGCGAGACGATTGTCGTCGATCGAGCGCAGGAAATCGTCGATGTGACTTGCGGTGGACGGGGTTCGATAGGTCTTGTCAGGCGCCTGCGCCGGCTTGAGAATTAATGTCGCCACCATCCAGAACAGAACTTTGGTGCGCCGAAACCGCGTTATGCCGAAGCCTAATGCCTTAATGTTCTCATGCGCCGTTGTCGGATCGATCCCAAGCTTGACCAGTTCTGGAGCTATCTCTGGCTCGGGCCTGTCGCCGCCTACGAATAGCATAAGGCGCGAGATCATTAGATGGTTGAAGACCGCATTGCGAATCTCTTCGGCGTTGAGCTTCATGCCCTGCTGATTGTAGAGCCTGAACACCTTGTGGATATCGCGAACCTGCGTGTCGCGATAGATGAGTACCGGGATGAAATAATCACACGCGCGCTCGAATAAATCCGCTACCGTGATGCTCTCACCCGCGATACGAACCTGTTTGTCTCTAATTTCGCAATAGTATCGATCACCCAATAGCCGCAATGGGTCGTTATCATCGGCATACTTTTTCGTCTTGTAGGGCAGATATTTTTCGCGAATGTCCGTCGCGCGCAAATTATTGCGCTTTGCAAACTGACCGAAATTATTCCCAAACAGGTCAAAATCCTTCATTTTCTTCGCGTTTTCGAGACCTTCCGGATGGGCACCCATGAAGCGCAAGATCGCCGTTACCCTCTGCTTCCCATCCACGATCTGAAAGCGTTGACTGCTTGACACGCGCGCTAGGATAATCGATGGGAGCGGGATACCTCGCAAAATTGATTCGATCAGCATCTGCGAGTCAGCGTTCGACCACACGAAGTCACGCTGGTATGTAGGGTTAAGTTCCAACTGATTTTGTCCGGCGCGGCCTGCCAGGTCGTAGATTCGCCATTTGTCAACGGTCGCATTGATCGAGAGCGGCTCAGTCGCAGGCGCTTCATTCCAGACATCAACCCAAGCCTCCGTGGCAGCCGCGACTGAAAACTCATCCTCGAGCATTTGGAGAAATGCTGTGCGATTGCTCACTGCCCGACTTAACCGCTCCTCAAGCGTTTGTGCACCCAGTTCGGTTAGCAGAACGCGACCGTCTTCCAAATAGAAACTGGCCTCGGCCTTTCCCGGCGACAATTCATCGAACAAGCGCAGCGCAACGGACTTAGGTGAATCCTGATCCTCGAAAGTTGAGTCAAGATTAAGCCACGCAGAAATTTCAAGGACGCGCGCCAGCCAGGCGCTCGACGAGAACTCGATCTCGGCTGCATCGAACGGCGACACAGCCTGCCGACGCCCGTCTAACTTGGGCAACGCACTTGGCTGCGACAGTTCCGAGAGCAGTGTCGCAACTTGATCAAAATCTAGCTCTTCCAAAACCTGTCTCCAAATATAGCGTAACCTGATAGCCGTAATTTTCAGTTCAATCTTGGCCGTATTCAACGATTCCGGAATATCCTTTATCTACATTCGGCTATTTCCGACCCCAGCAATCGACCCTGACGTTTCGCCCGAGGAGAAAGTAGCGCTCGTGCGACGTGCTCGACCACATTCGAGTTCACAGCATTGCCGAGAGCGTGAAACGCTTGAGTCGTACTCCTTGGAAGCTGCTTAAGCTCGTCTAAACTCTGTAGCCTAGCGCACTCGTGGGGAGTCATATAGCGCCGCTCCCATCCGATTATTGGCACCTGAGTATCTGTCATCGCGATCAAGCTAGGAGCTGTGGTTCGACGCTTTATCCGCACCCCAGACGCTCTAAATTGCAATACATATTGCCAAATGTTCCGCTCGCCGCCCTTCACATTCCATTCCAACTTCTGCAAGCTGGAAGGGAATTTCAGAATCTTCGGAAGCCAAGTATCAATCCATCTCTTGTTGTCGGCGTAAAATTGGCGGTTTTGCCTAATGAAGTCGCGCTTCCATTTGGGAAACTGCATTTGCTCTGTGCGAGCATGGCTGGGCAACGCCGCCCAGCGATCATCTACAGACTCCCAGTCGCTCAGCAGGCAACCGTGCGACCCACGCATCTCGTATAGGCCTCGCTTTCCCTTTTGGACCAGCGCAGCGTACGGTGTCGACTCTTCAAAAGGGTAGGTTGCTCCCCACTCCATCGACCAAAGTGGAAACGATGGCAACTCCACCTTCAGCGGACTTCGAACGAGAAAATCATTCCACACCTCGAGGCATTCAGTGACCTGCGCCGAAAGCCGCCTAGCGTCCACCGGATTCTCATCCAAAATTGTCTCGATAGAGGTCTCTGCATTTACCGTTTCGGGCCAATTGAAGCCGATCAATGGCTCAATCGAGCCCACGATGTACACCCGCTCTCGAATCTGCGGTATACCGAAATTGTGCGGAGACAATTTCTCTGCTCTAATGTGGTAGCCTAGGCCATCAAGTCCCAACTTTTCCTGAATCTTCTCCCATGTCCGGCCTTCGTCATGTTTTAGCAGATTCGGAACATTCTCAAGAATAAAGAATCGAGGCATCTTCTCCTTCAAGATTGCCTCGACGTTAAAAAACAGATTGCCCTGCTTCGTGCATTCGAAACCGAGTTGGTCACCTGCTTTTGAAAACGGCTGGCACGGAAAACCTGCCGTCAGCACGTCGTGAACAGGAACATCCTTCGGCGATATCTTCGTTATGTCGCCTTCAGGTCTGAGCCCAAAATTCACCTCGTAAAGGTCACGAAGGTGCTCCTGCCACTCGGCTGCGAAGACACAACTTCCACCGAGACGCTCAAGCGCCAAGTGGAAGCCGCCGAGCCCGGCGAACAAGTCGACGAAACGGAAAGACTTCATTTGCGCCCAAAAGCGTTGATGTTAGTTCTCAATGGATACAACCTGACGCGCCGTCATGGCGCGCGCGTATTATGCCAGTTAAACGGCGCCCACTACCTGCACTGAAGGATCCGCGGACGCATCTGGCGACACTGTATATCTATACATACTCCTTGTACACCTCCGAAGAAGGTGAGGCGGCGATTCGATGCACGACAGCAAAAACTGTGTTCCGAGTTGCCGCGTCGAAGTTCCCGACCTGCCCGACGCACGAATCAGTGCTACACCGAAAATGACTTGCTCAAAAGAAAAATTCAGCCAATGCCCGATCGACAACGGTTTGCGTGGGAATCTAAAAACAGAGAAGCATCTACCACTTCTACAAAACAGGCTCCATCTGCCCGCGATTTTGCAGGAGTGAGCCAAGGCCTTTATCGTATCCCCACTGCAATTGCACTCAAATTGAAAACCTCCACGTGGCTACAAGATAAGCGGTTCGGTCAGTGCGATAGACGGCGCAGCAGCTATCGCACCGATGCTGAAACTGGTGCCCTAGTCAGCTCCATAGCCGGCCGCGTAGGCACTGCGCTCGGAGGTATCGCTGGCGCCATCCTCGGGGGTCTCTTCGGTGCCTCCAGCGGTTGCGGCGCCGGAACCGTGATTGGCGAAGCCGTCGACACGCAGATTCTTTGCAACCGCCGATGTCTCGCCTACAGCCATACGTTTGGCGCCAAGTAGTCGATTTTCAGCGTCATCCATCGATAGCAGAGCCCGGCTTCGGCCGGGCTCTACGCGTTTACGTCCCCGGAGCCAACTCATGGATCTCGTTCAATCGATGGCCCAGTTGGATGAAAACAGCTTCGCCAAATCCGTGGGTCTACTACGATGCCGCCCGAATCGGCGGTTTCGACTTGAATTCGCTGAAGTGGTCAAGGGGCGAATCGGATTCGAAAGAATTTGAGATATATATCACCACTTCGAGCATGGCAACCCACCGCCGCTCCGCCCACGCAATCCTGCGCCGGCGCACCTCTCCGGGAGCCGTGATGCCTACCTACCCGTCCCCTTTTGAATATCTACTTGCATTCGGCTTGCTCTTTGCGGCTGGCATGCTGACCTCGATTGGCATGCGCCAGTACGCCGACAAGATCCGGCGCGAGGCAACCGCTCATGCGTGATCCTCGTATTCACGATCCGTACGATCCGGACGACATGTATCTGCACGCGCACGACGATGACGAGCCCTTCGAGCAAGGCTTCGTCGCACCAAATGCACGCCCACGCGATCGCTGTAGTGTGCGGCCATGCGCGACCCTAGCCTGTCCGAAATGCCGATCGTCGGTCGTCGATGCGCGCCATCGCGCCCGCAAGACTGGCGGAGCAATTGGCGCAGTCGCTGGCACAGCTAGCGGCGTTGCCATCGCCCTGTCCGGTGTCGAAACCGGCGCAACTGTCGGCATACTCGCCGGCCCCGTCGGTGCTGCATGCGGAGCCATCGCCGGCGCCATAATCGCTGGTCTCATCGGCGGTACGGCAGCATGCGCTACCGGATCCGTCTTCGGCGAAATCGTCGACGAAAAGGTTCTCGACAACTATCGTTGTCACGCATGCGGACACACATTCAGTCAGCCCAAAGCATCTCCCTGAACAGTCGTTTTCCCTTCGGTAGTATCCCCTCACTTTTCTCTTGCATCTGCCCGGCTACGTGCCGGGCTTTATGCCGTTTACTAGGAGTTTTTCATGCATCTCGTCAAAACAATGGCCTACGTCGGTGAGCAACCGTGGCACGGCTTGGGTAATCAACTTTCTCCGCGCCAGCCAATCGAGGTATGGGCAAAGCAAGCAGGGATGGACTGGAGCGTCGAATCGTCGGAGGTTCGGTTCGTAGCTGGCAACTCCAGCAACCTCGGCTCGATTCACGCGTTCCCCGAACAGCGTGTGCTCTATCGGTCCGATACGAAAGCGCCGTTGTCCGTCGTTTCGTCTCGGTATCAAGTCGTGCAGCCTCGCGAAATTCTCGATTTCTACAAAGATCTTACAGAGGCGGGCGGATTCGAGTTAGAGACAGCGGGTGTGCTCAAGGATGGCAAAAAGCTCTGGGCCTTGGCTCGTACCGGCCAGTCCGTCGCGCTCAAGGGCAAAGACACCGTCAAAGGCTACCTGCTGCTCGCTACCGCTTGCGATGGCACTCTTGCGACCACCGCGCAGTTCACGAGTGTGCGCGTCGTCTGCAATAACACCCTTCAGGTTGCACTCGGCGACAGTGCCGGCGCCATCAAGGTGCCGCACCGTTCGCAGTTCGATGCGCAGGCTGTGAAACGTCAACTCGGTATCGCCATTTCGTCATGGGACGGCTTCATGGTTCGTATGCACGCACTCTCCGAACGTAAGGTCAGCGATACCGTGGCCGAGATGTTCTTTCGACGTGTGCTCACGTACCCGAGTGGCGGCCCAAACATGCAGATGCAGGCGACAAACGATCGCGCGATCAAGGCCGCGCAATCGCTGTACGCGGGCAAGGGGATGGGCGCAACGCTGGCGTCCGCATCCAGCACGGCATGGGGTCTGGTGAATTCGATCACCGAATACGTGGATCACCGTCGTCAGTCCCGCAGCGACGATCACCGGCGCGACGCCGCGTGGTTCGGTGCAGGTGCCGCACTTAAGCAAAAGGCGTGGGACGAGGCGATGAAGCTGATCGCCTAAAGGTTCCCGCGTAACGTCATACAGCCCGGCCGGGATCTCTCCGCCGCGCTTCTTTCATTTCGGAGGTTATATGCCTTTGCCTGAACCAACAGGGCGTCGCAAACGCCCCGCATTGCGGCTGGTCGAGACCAAAGACCTGTCTCGTGACGACTGGCTGGAGGTAAGAAGAAACGGGATAGGGGGTTCGGACGCAGCCGCTGCCGTGGGACTTTCGCCGTACATGAGTCCACTCGAACTTTGGTTGATCAAGACGGGGCGCGATGCGAATCTGCCACGCCCTGATCCGCACGATACGACAGAGCCGATTTACTGGGGGACGCTGCTAGAACCCATCGTAGCTGCGTCGTACACGAAGCAGACTGGCAACAAGGTAAGGCGGGTCAATGCAGTACTCCAACACCAGGGCATCCCGTTCATGATCGCCAATATCGACCGGGAAGTCGTCGGCGACCGAGATGTGCAGTTGCTCGAATGCAAGACCGCGGGCGAATTCGGCGCACGGCTCTGGCGTGACGGCGTACCTGAGTACGTGGTGCTTCAGGTGCAACATCAACTCGCGGTCACGGGCAAGCAGGCGGCCGATGTTGCCGTGCTCGTCTGCGGCCAGAAGCTCGAAGTACATCGCATCGTTCGCGACAACAGACTCATTGCCCGTCTGATCGAACTTGAAGCCGCGTTCTGGCGATTCGTGGAGACGGACACGCCGCCGCCAGCAGACGGTTCGGATTCTGCAGACCGCGCGTTACGCTGCCTGTATCCGGGTACAGGCGGTACGGCCGATTTCACGGACGACCGGAAGCTGTCGTCCCTGTTCTCCGATCTCGTCGCCGTGCGTGCCGACATCGAGACTCGTGAACAGGTCGAGTCACAACTCAGGCAGACCATCGTGCAGGCAATGGGCGAGGCCGACCGGGCGGAATTCGAGACCGGATCGGTGTCATTCAAACGTAGCAAGG
>NZ_CAAJGM010000249.1 GCF_900996235.1 Paraburkholderia sp. BCC1885 | reverse complement strand
ACAAACTGATGTCAGGCATCAAGAACTACGTCTGGACGATCGAGCAAGGCGAGAAGACTGGCTTTCACTTGCATGTGATCCTGTACTACGAAGCGAAGCACAAGCGTGACGTGTCGCTCGCGCAGCGTATTGGTGAATACTGGGCTGATGTCGTGACGGAAGGTAAGGGCGCGTACTGGAACAGCAATGCTCGTAAGGCATTCCATGCCAGATTCGGTCATGGTGTCGGTACGGGGCAGATCGATCGCAAGGACGTCGAGAAACGCGAATCGCTGAGAAAGAATTTGCTTTATCTTGCGAAGGCATCGCAATACCTGATGATCAAGGGCACGGATCGTGTTCGCACGTTCGATATGGGTCGAGTGCCGGAGAAGTTGAAGGCTGGCCGTCCGCGAGTCGATTCCGATAGATTCGACATCAAAGACGATGAGGCTGTCGGGCAGATAATCGCTGCGTCTTGCACGAATGCATCCGACGACATCCCGTGGGAGTTTACCGTAGCATAAGGCTGGGTGAGGTATGGTAGTGCTTTGCAGGGCTGGCGGTAGTCCTGCAAGACACTTATAAATATAGGGAAGCGGGGCGCCATGGAGAAAAATTACATCTTGAACGAACAGGGCTATTTCTGGTGGCGTGACGAGAAATATCCTGACACTCAGTTTGCGCCGGAAAAGCATGTCACGGGATGGCTGAAGATCGCCGAGGACGGGGGATCCGGCTTGAGCTCGATGGTGTTCTCCCCACGAATCAGCATCCTATTGAACAGGTTATTGCGAATAGCTCGACCAGGAAGCCACCTCGCGCAATTCAAGGCATTACAAAGAAGACTGGAAAGAAGGTGATTCTGATCGACGCGATACCGAACGGCGGTCAATTCAACTCGCATGAGTCTATACGTTGCGTATTGCCAATACCCGTTCGAGATCGAACAAGCGTTTTTTGTCTGTATCACTAAGCTTGTATGCCTGTCGAATCGATGTGATCTTTTGCGAGACATCTGTTCCTTCCCCTGGAATCTGCATGAGTATTTCCACAGCGTGAATTTGCAGATCGATCTGCTCTGGGTTTTTTGACGCAAGGCTGGAGGTGGCTTCGAAAGCTCGAAGGTAATCGTTCTTCAGTAGAAAGCAGGAGACGAGATTGCGCGATGCCTCGTCATGGGGGGCTAGAGTGATGGTGCCGTTGCAGCATCCGTCCAGTAAGGCTTCACGCAAAACTTGCTCATTCGGCGTGTTCAGGGACAGCGCGATCAGTACACATATGCCAACATAGTCATGGGCCGCAATGAGCTTTTTAAGGGCGGCGATCTTTTCGTCGTCGCCCGCTAGCAACGAAGACCACCTCAATTCGATCTGACGCTGAAGGTCTGCGTAGTGGATCATGAAGGGTTTAGCGCAGGACCCTATTCTCTGGTTGCAGAATGCACTCGCAAATGCCAAAAGGGCCATCGATCTTTCCGGTTCCTGCAATTCTGCTATCAACGAACGAACGGTCTCGTCATAGTCAGTGCGTGCTGTCCCTTTGTTGTTGATGCGGAAAATCCCTTCTTCACGAACATACGTTTTGAAGCGCGCAAGCATGGCTTCCAGCTCGATCTGCCAGTTTCCATGCTGGGATTGAGTTTCGAGAAATGTCCGTGCCGACGCATGCGGCGCGCTGGCAATCTCACCGAGCACCCGACAAATTAGAAAGATTCGTAACGGCGGGAGATTGTGACTGTCTCGTGCGTACCGGACAAGCGCTTCGACAAGTTGATAGGGTGTAAGGCCAGCACAGACCTGAATTAGCTCGAGAACGCTGATGAACTCCGGGTCGCTGACACCACCGGTCAGCGTCGTGACCAGGAATTGATGGGCGTGCCTGAACTCATGGTGCAATTGGCTGTAGCCGTGACTGAATTGGTCAGCCTCTTCGATCGTCTCGACGACTGTCGATCCTACAAATGCCGCCAGGAAGAACTGACGAGCATCTCCCTTTTGCGAGTCGTCCCCCGCTATCCACCGAAGCAGATTCTGGTGGTAAGCGCTTTCGTCGTCGATTGCTTGGTGTCCGATCGGGACGAGGCTGGCGGGAGAGTTTCCTGAATATGAGATGGCCTGCGCGCCAGCCATTGTGACGCCGTACACACGAGCACCGTCCGCAATGTACGTCCGCAAAAATGGGGCGCTGCAGCAAGTCTTGAGAAAAGCGGCAAGCATGCGCTCATAAAACTTCAATCCTCGCTCCAGATCGTAAGCATCCAAGTCAGCGATGAGTGACGTTATGGTTGAGGTATCGCTCGCTTCGATATGAGCGCCGACATAGTTCCGTACATCTCGTATCGGCTGTAACTCGCTACCAAAGTTTGCAGCTGCGACGAAATCGTTGATTGCTGACGCAGACTGACCGGAATCTTCAACCAGCTTGTCGAGCCCGTCCATCTCCTGAGGGGCGCCGGATTGCAACAGACGCGTAACAAGACAGTCGCAGAAACTGACAATATCGGTAGCAACGCGTGCCCTGACGATCCTAGCGATACGGGGATGCGAGCCGAGTGCTTGGAGAAGATCTCGCTCGAGTGCGATCCAGCGACGGATCAATGCGAGCTGTGCTGCCCTCGCATGTACGGGCGTGAGATTTACCGCGGCGCTCGTATTGTTACGGGTTGCTGCGAGCGAGTCTGTCCCAAGCTCAATTCCAGTGCGTCTGTCGAGGGTGCGCTGATAGGATTGAAGGTGTGCCAGTAGACTGGCATCGGTGATTTCTGTTGGATTAGCGTACGGGATATATCCGTACAGATTGAATGCTGAAAGGCTGTCGTACAGCTGGCGCGCCTCCTCAACGAAGAAGCCGACCTTGCCGATCTCAATATCATTCCACAGTTCGATTCGTTTGCCGAAATCGAGGTCTTGAACATGGGCACCAAGTCGATCTCTAGACTTCTGAAGAATCTCACCAAACGTTTCTGCATAAGCCTCCTTGGTCTTATGGAACTCACGCGTATCGTGACCGGCAACATTGAATGGCTTGCGAAGACTACGGACGATATCGATGAAGCACCCGGCTCGGATGAGAATATGGCGAGCAAGGGTGCGGCTTACGAAGGGATCGGTGAGATGCTCAGTTAAATACAACGTGATCCGCATCTCTTCCAGAGTGAACCGAAGCTTTTCCGTTCGAATAGCGATCATGATCTAGGTAACTGATAGTAGGCCGACTAGTGAACTGTAGAATGACCGGCGTCGCACAGGTGGTTTTTCTTCCTAATGTACGTTGCCGACAACTGTTGTGATCGCGGACAGCAAAACGGAGACGGCTGTCCACTGTGCAGCACGTTGGTTAAGTACAGCCGCTTTGTTGCCTCCCTGCTGTATCCCGGCCAGCCACTCATTTATGGCCCGAATCGGATTGCCGGGTTCTATGCCGCAGCTATGCACCCAAGTGGGAATATTTGGCGCCTTGCTGGCTCGGCCCCACAGACCCGCAGCGTATACACCGGTGAGTGCCGTCAACATCGTCAAGAATTCTGTTAGGGATGACGTCATGCAACGTTTTCTTTTCAATCGAGGCTGCGCATTAGAGGTGTCTACGGATCTGCAACGTAAATTCACCTGGCGCTACCTCTTCAACTCGCTCGGCGAGCGCAATCGAGATTTTGAGGCTGTCGCTACGGTATTTTTTAAAGATCTCGCGGTGCTTCAAGACGAACGCATCGCCTGTAAGGTCTGGGTCGCCTGCGAAGATGCGAGACGCGCCGATAGCGATCCGGCGTAGATGCAGTACTTCCTCCATCTTTCCCAAGGCTGTCACGGCGACTGTCGGAAATGCCGCGAGCATGTCTGCAATATAGCGAAACTCAGCTGCTGCATCGGGATAGATCGTCATTTCGACTCGATTGGATCTTTCAAAATTCGAGAGGACGCATATCTGCGCCAGTTCCGCAGCGAGTTGCTGCAGTCCGAGGAGTTCTCTAGCTTGGTCCGCAATCGCGGTACGCGCAAGTCTGTTTCTCTCAGCCTGGATCTGGTATCTCGCCACCCCAAAAGCACCTATGACGGCGGCCACGGTACCTGCTGCTTGTGCCCATCCAGCCGCTGACGAACTATCCGCAGGCGGAAACCGAATAAACCATCCGACACATGCGCCGGCGAAAAAGGCTGCGGCAAAGAGAAGCTTTCCACTTAGATGACCCATACACGAACTCCGATTCTTGTTATCTGGTCGATGGTAATTAATGCGCCGCACGGTGCTTGCGTGACCATAGATTAGCCTTATCGTCCCGGCGTAGGAGTGTTGGACGGCTCTATCGAATATTCTTGCTTCTTCGCCGCATCGTACGGATAGCCGCGTTATGCCGAGCATCGGGCAATCATCGCATAGTGGCGTCAATTAAATCATTGGAGGTCGCTAAGCCGACACTCGAAACCATCCAGGTGAAGATCAAGAAGCTGCAAGCACAGGCGGAAGCAATCCCTGTTAGCGAGGCTACCAATCGCTTGAACGTCTGTGAGTAGGTGAGAGGTGGCCGTGCAAATTCGGACAGCCGGATAAGTGGAACGTTCGGGGCCTGAGCCGGCGATAATGCCGACAAAGGAACCTTGAAGATGACGAAGAGAACCCGACGGACGCATTCGGCCGCGTTCAAAGCGAAAGTGGCGATGGGGGCGGTCAAGGTGAGCGGACGCTAGCCGAACTGGCGCAGCAGTTCGATGAACTATTGACCGGACGCGCCGGCCACCAAGCCGCCCCGGGTAAGTTGCTGCCTGAACTCCTCGGCCGGCATCGGCTTGCCGAAGAGAAAGCCCTGCGCGGTCTCGCAACCTTTCTTGCGCAGCCGTGCAGCCTGCTCTTCTGTTTCCACTCCTTCGGCAATAACGTCCAGACCGAAGCTATGGCCGAGGTACAGGATCGCCCGGATGATGGCCGCGTCTGGAGGAGACTCCAGCATGGCGCGCACGAACGTCTGGTCGATCTTCAGCCGTGACAACGGATAGCGCTTGAGCATGCTGAGCGACGCATAGCCGGTACCATAATCGTCGAAGGCGATGCCCACGCCGCGCTGGTGCAGTTCCCGGAGCGGCCGGAGCATGTGCTCATCGTGGCGCAGGATGATGTTCTCGGTAATTTCCAGTTCGAGCGCGGCAGGGGGCAGGTTGAACGCCTGTAATGCAGCAAGAACCTTGTCCGCCAGATCGCCCGTGCGAAACTGCGCGCCGAACAGGTTGACGCCCATGCGGAAGTCCGGGACCGCCCCGCGCCATTGCGCCGCCTGCGCGCATGCCGTGCGGATGATCCAGTCGCCGATCTGCGGCGCGAGCAGGCCCGCTTCTACCGCGGTGAGAAATGCCCCGGGGCCAAGCAGGCCTTTTTCCGGATGGCGCCATCGCAGTAGCGCCTCGGCGCCCACGAGTGACCCGTCGGCCAGTCTCACCTGGGGCTGGTAGTGCAACTCGAACTCCTGCTGTGCGAGTGCCCTGGCAAGTTCGCCCTGATAGGCGCGTCTGAGCGTCGCCGCCTCGCGCAGGTCTGCGCTAAAAAAACGCCGGCAATTTCGCCCCTCCGCCTTGGCCTGGTAAAGCGCGAGGTCAGCGCTGGAGAGCAACTCCCTGACTGTCAGTCCATCTCCGGGAAACATCGCGATGCCGACACTCGCGCTGATGTTCACGGGTTGCCCGTCAACCGTCAGCAGCTGTGATACGGCTGCGATCACACCGTCTGCAATCTGTCCGGCCCCGATCGCATCGGGTATTCCCGGTAGCAGGATCGCAAATTCATCACCCCCCATCCGGGCGACCGTGTCGCCCGGACGCGCACAGGCCCGCAGGCGACGGGCAACATTGACCAGAACCGCATCGCCGCCTGGATGGCCAAGGCTGTCGTTGACGTCCTTGAATCCGTCGAGATCCACCATCATCACGCAAGCCGACATCTCTTCACCGAGCGCCAGCTCGACCTGCTCCCTGAGCATGGTCCGGTTAGGCAGGTCGGTTAGCGGATCGATATGGGCCAGCCGCAGGAGTCGCTCCTCGTTCTGACGCCGCTCCGTAATGTCGCGCAGGATTGCGCCGAACCTGGGGCGACCGTCTTCGCGCCACATCGAGCCGGACAGCTCGACCGGGATCATCGACCCGTCGGCCGCCCGCACCACCATCTCCACGGTGCGCCCCTCGGTGAGCGATTCGCCAGCCGCGGCGAGCTGGTACAGACGGGCGGTGAACTGCTCCGGTGCGATGAGGTCGATGCTGCGGCCCAGTATTTCGTCGCCCCGATACCCCAGCAGCTTCTCCGCGGCCGGATTCCAGAACGTGGTCAGGCCCTGGTGGTCCGCACAGATGATCGCATCGGGCGAGGTACCCGCGATCTTCTCGAACCGGAACTGGCTCGTGCGCCGCGCCATCTCCAGTCTGCGGATCTCGAGCTTGTCCAGCACGAGCGCGGCGAGATCGCGCAGGTTGCGCCCGTCGTGCTCACTGAAATTCTCGCGAGGCTGATGCCCGATGATGCACAGCGTGCCGAGCGCGTGGCCGGTGGCCGTACGCAGCGGCGCGCCCGCGTAGAAGCGGATGAAGGGTGCGCCGGTTACCAGCGGATTGTCATGGAAACGCGCATCGGTGCGGGCATCCGGAACGATCATGATGTCGTCGCCACGGATGGCGTGGGCACAGAACGACACGTCGCGCGACGTTTCACAGACGTCCAGCCCCACACTCGCAGCGAAAAGCTGCCGCTCGGCCTCGACCAGCGATATCAGGGCGATCGGCACACCGAAAATACTGGCGGCGAGGTGCACCAGACGGTCAAACCCCGGGTCCGCGAGTGCCGATCCGACGCCGTACTCCGCAAGCGCCGTGAGACGGCTTTGCTCGGTTTCGTTTTCCGTAGACGATGACATGCCCCCTCCCTCCCCCAAGCCCATTTATCTTCACGACCCACCTGCCTTCTGAGACGCCGTCCCGTGATGTAATCGCGACAGGAAGAATTGTAAGAATCCTATATAACCCCGAGCCGCGCAACTCCCCGGAACCCCTGTAGCTGGTCGCCGGGCAGCCGGCATCAGGTCACCGTTCCGGGGCGCGCATGTCGACATGTCCCGGACGGGCAGGAGCATGCCGGTAGATGAGCCGCAGGAGTTGCAGTACCCCAAACGGCTTGTGCAGGAATCCATCGATGGGCAGGTCGCCTGGCGGCTGTAGCGCACTCATCAGGAAGACCGGCATGTCCGCCAGCGCTGGCGCGCGCCTGAGTTCCCGCACGAGGCGGCCGCCGTCCATCACAGGCATCATCCAGTCCGAGACGACGACGTCTGGCCGCCACAGCGCGAGCGATTCGAGCGCACGGGCGCCATTGGCAGCCGTGTGCACTTCCAGTCCGTATTCCGCGAGGGCCAGTTGCAGCGCCTCCAGGACGGCGGGTTCATCATCCACCAGCAGTACCCTGATCATCTTTATCGCCCATCGCGTCCCGGTTGCACGAAGCAAGTTCTGATCCATCTGTTCTTCTCCCTGGCGCTGATAGAATCGACTGTCGTACAGGTGATGTGGGCCCAGATGCCATGCCGGATTTCTATGTCAGGCCCGGGAGCCGGTGTTCCGGAAACAGATACGCAAGCAATGCACCCGACAGATGACGATCCCCGAACCGACGAACATGCAGCCCGATACAAGCGACTGGACCCGGCGGTGGGTCGGGTCGACCGTGGACTATTCCGTTTTCCTGATTAGCCCGGATGGCAGGGTGGCCAGCTGGAACGAGGGCGGTGTCCGCATCGAGGGATACCGGCCGGAGGAAATCCTCGGTCAGCATTTTTCCGTTCTCTATACGGATGAGGACCGTCGTGACGGTTTCCCCGATGCGGTGATGGACAGTGTCCGGAAAACGGGGCGTCACGACTCGGAAGGATGGCGCCGTCGAAAGGACGGAAGCACCTTCTGGGCGAGCGTGGTCACCACCGCCCTGCGCGATGGCCAGGGACTGTTCGACGGCGCCGTTCAGGCGGTGCGCGACGTGAGCGAGAAGCGCCGGGCGCACGAGGCCGTGCTTGAAAGCGAGCAGCGTTTCGGGCTGCTGGTGCAAGGGGTGACCGATTACGCCATCTTCATGCTCTCGCCCGACGGATATGTGACGAACTGGAACAGCGGCGCCCGGCGGATCAAGGGGTACAGCGCCGAAGAGATTGTCGGTTCGCATTTCTCGCGCTTCTATACGCCGGAAGATGCTGCCGCTGGGGTACCCCAGCGCGGTCTGGAGACCGCCGCCCGCGAGGGCCGGTTCGAAGCAGAAGGCCGACGGGTGCGTCGGGACGGGACGACTTTCTGGGCGCACGTGGTACTCGATGCGATCCGCGACGACGACGGACATCTCCTGGGATTTGCGAAGATCACGCGGGATATCACCGAACGGCGCGAGGCCAATGAACTTCTGGAAAAAACCCGGGCCGCGCTGTTCCAGGCACAGAAAATGGAAGCGATCGGCAAGCTGACGGGGGGCGTCGCGCATGACTTCAACAACGTCCTGCAGGTACTAAGGGGCAACCTCGAACTGCTCGAGAACCGGCATCGCCGGGACGCCTGGAGCGGTGAGCGGCTTGCCCATGCGATCGATGCCGTCGAGCGGGGTGCGAAACTCGCGTCGCAACTCCTCGCGTTCGGCCGGCGGCAGGCGTTACGCCCGGTTGTAGTCAATCTTTCCGCGGTGGTGCACGGAATAGATAACATGCTTGCTCGCGCGCTGGGTGAAACGATCAATGTGGAGACGGTGGTGGCAGCGGGGCTGTGGAACACGCTGATCGATACCCACCAGCTCGAGAATGTGCTGCTGAACCTGGCTATCAATGCGCGCGACGCGATGCCCACAGGAGGGCGTCTGACCATTGAGCTGACCAACGCGATGCTGGACGACCGCTATGTGCGTCCTTTCCCGGATGTCCCACCTGGCCAGTACGTGATGCTTGGTGTGACCGATACCGGCGTCGGCATGCCTGCCGAGGTTGTCGAGCGTGCCTTCGATCCGTTCTTTACCACCAAGCCAGAAGGTCAGGGTACGGGCCTGGGTCTGAGCATGGCCTATGGATTTGTCAAGCAGAGTGGCGGGCACATCAGGATCTACAGTGAAGTGGGACACGGCACGACCATCCGGATTTATCTGCCAAGATCAACGGAAACGGCTGTTGATCCGCACGCAAGACACGGCCACACGGTCATGAGGGGCGGCAAGGAGACCATCCTCGTCGTGGAGGACGATGCCAGGGTACAGTCGACGGTCGTCAGCATGCTGACGGACCTGGGCTATGCGGTTCTGAAGGCCGACGACGCCGAGCAGGCGCTTGCTGTGATCCAGAGCGGTGTTCACATCGACGTTCTCTTTACGGATGTGGTCATGCCCGGCACGCTGCGAAGTCCCGACATGGCTCGCCAGGCAGCCCTGCTGTTGCCACACCTGAAGATCCTTTTCACTTCCGGTTACACCCAGAACGCGATCGTGCATGGAGGACGGCTGGACCCCGGCGTTGAACTTCTCAGCAAGCCCTATAGCCAGGAAGAACTTGCGCACAAGCTGCGCCGTATTCTCGGCACGCCTGGCGAGGCGATCGACATGGCGTCTGGTAATGCGCACGCCGCGCGGGTGGGTACTGCCGCATTACCCGCAGGGCCATTGCATGTCCTGGTCGTCGAAGACGATGAGGCTTCATTAGAAGCGGTCTGCGAAATTCTCCAGATGCTCGGTCACAGTGCGGCAAAGGCGATGAATGCGTCCGAGGCCACAGAGCGGCTCGATGCTGGGAGATTCGATGTCCTGCTCACTGATCTGAACCTTCCCGGCGTCTCCGGACTCAAGCTTGCAAAACAGGCCGTCGCGGCGCATCCCGGCCTGCAGGTCATATTCGCGTCGGGAGATGAATTGTCCGACGATGTGTTGTCGCACTTTCCGTGCAGGGTATTGCGCAAACCCTATGCGATAGAAGAACTCAACGAAGCGCTTCGGGGAGGTTCGGAGCGTTGAACGCTGCCCGACGTTAATGGGGTGAGGACTGACGCGACTACGCCGCCCCGGGACGGTATGACGAACATCGCCCGGCTCGAGTGCGACGTAATCGGGCTTTATTTCCCGGCGCCGCAATCCGGACGGCTTCGCGGAGGTGAAGGGGTCTCCGAGGGCTGCGTCGATTCCGAAAAATGCGCTGGACGAAACGGTTGCGAAGCGGCTTTGGCTAGAATCTGAGCGCCTGACGCGTGTGAAATTCGGCGCACTCTCCGATGTTCCGTAGAAAGTAGAAAGCGAATGCGGGACGCAGAGTGGCGCGCCTGGGTCCGCCCCGTGCCACTTTGCGCGGACCTGTGCGGTTGAATGGAAGGAATCGGTGAGAAAAGTCGTGTCCGCGGAGCCTTCTGCGGTCGTTCGTTGTGCGGTAATTCGACCATGACTTTGGAGAAACATATGCGTTCGATCCTGAACACGCTGAGGCGCTGTGTGCGAAGAGCGAGCACATGGTCGGCGAGCGTTTCTGTGGCTCGGTGGTTGCATCGGTGTGGGCAGCCGTCATGAGCGGGCTGTTCACCGACGATTTTTCAATCACAGGAAGACCCCGTGAACGTTTTGCATCTGACCAAAAACTGGATCGATCGCGAGGTGCGCCAGGGCTGGATCATGGCCGTACTGGGCGTGTCTGGCGCAGCGCTGTTCGTCCTTGTGTTTCGATGTCATTCAGAACTGGTTCGAGGCCTCATCGTACCTGCGGCGCTTACTTTTCGTGTCTGTTCCGCATTGGCTTTCGCCATATTGAGCTCTTCGTCACCCGGGTGGCGCCGGTCCGGCGCCACGTGTTTCGGGCAATCGGTCAGTATTGAGAGACGCCGCCATCGACATCCAGCTCAACGCCCGTAATGTAAGCACTGTCTTCGGACGCGAGGAACACGGCCGCCTTGCCCAAG
>NZ_CAAJGM010000248.1 GCF_900996235.1 Paraburkholderia sp. BCC1885 | reverse complement strand
CGTGATGAACACGCGTGCGCCTTCATTGGCGAACGCTTTGGCGACACCGAGGCCGATACCGGCGCTGGCACCGGTAACTACGGCGACCTTACCCTCAAGTTTTCTGCTCATGATTTCGTTCCTTCATTCTGGATTGCTATGCGCCGTTCGTTCATGTCGGAGCGTTTCGACGGCGCCAAGGTAGGCGTTGAAGCATCGGAACAATAGGCGATGGAACGGATCATCTGTAGCCGGCGGCTGAGACTAATGTTTATTCCAGTTTGGAATGACAACGAAGCGGCTATGTTTCCCTAAGCGGCTCCGTCGAAATAGGCGGCGGAGCCGCTTTCTCCAACGCCGGTTTTACACGGCCAACTCAGAACGCACCAAATAACATGAGCGCGGCCGCCAGCAATTCCAGCTAAAGCGTGCGCGACCAGAAGCGTCGGGAAACTATTGGCGCATATCGCTGGGCTTTGGCGTGGACAGACGAGGGCGCGTTGGCGCCGCGCGGAGTGAAGATGATCATGCCAGGCCGCGGTCGTCCGATCGTGCTCAGGTCATGGTCCAGAGCCTCGCCCAGCCTGTTGCCACAAACGTCTTCGAGACGTTCAGAGACGACGAGGCGGTGCTCCCCGGCGCTCCAAGGAAGGCTTGGGATAAGCTGCGCTGCGGTTCCGTCCGGCGCGAGTGACACACGCGTCTGAATGATCCCTGTGGAAGGGGTCAAGACCCGGATCTCATCCTCACAGAGGGCGGCATCCATGACTCTGTCGAAGTACACGACGACGGGGTCGAGGCTCCCGACTGCTGGGGAGACGATACGCCAGTCGGTCTCCTTGATCGCTTTCAGAATCGGATCGCCTACGCGGAAGGCATGGCGCGCTGTCTGCCCGCGTGCCGTGATGACCAGGCTGTACGCCCGCCCGACGACAAGCGCGGGGTCGTGAGGCGGGTCCGATCCAATGCCGCGCTTGATCCTTCCTGGCTCCATCAGCACTGTTAGGCGGCGCCCATCAAGCGACCAGAGCTCCTGCGACAGGATGAGGAAGGGGTCGCGCACCACCTGCTCCTCCTCGTTCAGCAGCCAGAGTTGGTCACGATCGAAGTGCGCCTCTCCTGGCCTCGGGAAATGTATGTAAAAACGCAGGGCGTTGGCGGGGAGCACCTTGGCTTGAGGAGAGATGCGGATCGGTATTTCGGTCATAAAATCACTCCCGAAGAGGCGTTTGCCGAAGAGATCAAATGGATCCTCGGCGGGATCGGTTGTAGAGCTGATATTTCCAAACCAGAATAGACTGGCATGGCCCGGGGAGAGGATTTTCAGTTAGACGGCAAACGCGATTTCTAGCCAGACGAACGCTTGCCAGATCCGTCCGATATGGCTTATTGCCGCGAGGAATAAGTGAGCCGCGCTTGAACCGTGGGGGGCGTCAGCGATGCGGATCGGCATCCCAGGGGAAGTTCGGATCCACATCTCTGGTGCCATCAAAGGTCAAGGCCGCCGTTCATGCCGCCGGCTTCGGCGGGAATTGGGCGCCCGGGAAATCAAACTCCACCCAGACCTTGTCTAGCCGTGCGGGAAGCGGGCTGGTCATCAGGGTCTCAAGCGTCAGATCGCCTGTATCCGCGTAGCGGGTCAGCGAGACGAAGAAGCGATCGCTGAACAGGTCCGCCCGCAGCGACGATCCGACGAACAGCACCTGCTTGCCAACCGGTCCGGCTGGCATGAACGGGTTTTGGTCCAGCATCTTGTCCTGGGTCGGCCGGTTCTCGGGCGTGTAGCCTTCGGCGGAGCGGATTCCGGAGAGCGGAACTATCATGGGGCCGCGACCGACATTGGTAATGAACAGCTTGTCCTCGTCTCCATCACGAAAGGCGACCATGCTGATGGGCTGGCCATTGCCCATGTCGCCAATCGTCTTGCCCCTAACCTTCGCGCCATGCTTCAACGCTGAAACCGGAATGGTGACGAGCGGGCTGCAGGCATAGGCGGCGACGAGCGTGTCCTCTCCATCGATGGTGGAGAACTGCATGGTCCGGATCGGCGCACGCGTTTCATAGAGGCCGTGTGCAAGATGGTAGATCTCCACTTTGGTCTCGCTGGCTTCCCCGGTGAACGGATAAGGGATCCGCCGCAGCGTGGAGGAGAACTCCTGGTTTGAGACGCCGGCGACGAACACCTCGTCGGCATGAAACTTCAGATCCACGATCGTCATGGATCGGATCGGTGTACGCGCTTTCTCGTCGAAGACCGCGGCTGGCGGGTATGGGAAAGAACCGGCTCGCGACTTAAAAGCCTTGCCCTCGTCGGGAACGTCGGAGAGTCGGTGCACCGTCACCTTCGATGATGAGAGGTCAAATGGGTGGACCTCGCCGGCAAGCGAGATGCTCACGACCGCGGGCTCCAGACGATCGCCATTGCGCACGCCGACGGACAGGTAGGGCTCGCGCGTCACGGGGTGGACGGCCATCCCGTTCATCACCAGGCTTTTCGCCGTTACGCCCAGCGCCGCGGCGATCTTCTCGTCGATCGATTCGAAGAGGAAGGGATCCAGTGAGGCTGGAGCCTGACCGCGTTCCGTCTCGAAGGCAAAGACGGCCCCGAGCTTGTTGTCGCCTAAAAAGAGGACTCCGTCGGGGCTGAAGGTTACAGCTCCCGCCGATTGCGGGGTGACTTGGTTAATCGCGTTCATGATGGTTTCCTTATTCCGCTTACGGCGGCTGTTAGATTGGGCGAGAAGAGATGGCGCCTGACGAGGGTCCGGCCGCGACGGTGGTCGTGCCGGAGGAAAGTAAGCCGGATATTGAAGAACCGACTTGTATCAGCATTTCGATCCACCGAGTCGCAACGATCTTTAGAGCTTTGCGTGGCTACCATCGCAGAAAACGCCGCTCTTACTGCTCTTGCAGCCACAGAGGTAAATCGTCTTGGTTTCTGCGGCCTCGAACTTTATCGGAGAGAGGCCTGTGCCTGCGTGGCTGCCGTCACAGAAGGGCTGACCCTTGCTCCGTCCGCAGGAACACCGGTAGTAGCTCTTACCCGCTTCAACTTCAACAGGATATGGACCCTTTTGTGCGATTGTTGGTATTGGCATTTGAATCTCCTTTGTTCGAGTTCTGCGATCTGGTAAACTACCTTGACTTTATAAAGTAAAGGTATTTGACTATGTGGTCAAGCACCTTGATTTTTTATTTGCGCTGGGACGACGTAGACGCTCATGAGTAACTCAAAGGAAGGAAAGGAAGACAGCTTTGCACCGGCCCTGGCTGCCGCCAGTCGCGCCTTGACCGCCACCATGATGGCCAAGGTTGCTGGTTGTGGGTTCAACGACATGACCCCCGCCTTCGCGAGCCTCATGTCGTTGCTGGATGCGACCGGCGTCCGTCCCACCACCTTGGCGCAGCGCGCCGGAATCACCAAGCAGGCAATTAGTCAATTGGTTCGGGAGCTGGAAGCGCGCGGCTATGTTGAGCAGGTACCCGACTCAACTGACACACGTGCCAAGATCGTGCGCCTGACGGAGAGCGGGATTGCCTTACACGCGGCGTGTGCGGAGGTGAAACAGGAGCTACAGTCCATTGCTATCGCAAAGCTTGGCAAATCGAGAGTATCGCGATTGCGGCGGGACCTCATAGAGCTTGCCGCTGTTCTTGAGGAAATGCACACGCGCTGAAAACGTGAGGTGGATTCTGGTATCCACGAAATCCCAGATGCGCGACTGCTTCGACATAGTGTCTCGTGACGGACTCGTTGGCGATGGCATGGTTCCGCCGTCGGCCAGTGCCCGATGCGCTGTGCCATTCCGACCGCGGCAGCCAGTATGCGAGCCATGAATTCCAGCGCAAGTTGACCGATTACGGCATGCGCTGCTCGATGAGTCGTAAGCGAAATCGTTGGGATAACGCCCGGACGGAAAGCTTCTTCAACGGCTTGAAGAGCGAACGAGTTTACGCCGCGTGCTACCGAACGCGAAGGCCGATCTGTTCAAATATATCGGTGTTTTACAACCGCAGTCGTCGCCATTCTTCACTTGGCTTTGTTTCTCCGGAGCGTTTCCTTCGAGACTGGATCAAAGCTCAGAACACGAAGGATGTCGCTGCATAACCTCTGGCCTCTGGAAGGCGGAAAACAAAGGGAAGCTCACTTTGCATGGGAGGTGGGCTAGGAATCATGCTTGCAGTGGAGACTTTCCAATCGGAGAGCGGCTTAAAGCGTGGTAATTATGGCGCGGTGATATCGATCATTCCGGCAAGGACTAACAATGAATCGGCTGTCGGCTATGGAAGCCTTCGTTATCGTGTGCGATTCTGCATCTTTCTCGGGCGCAGCGCGCCAGCTACGAATCGGCCAACCTGCCGTCTCGAAAGCAATAGCGCAACTTGAGGAGTATCTAGGTGTTCGGTTGCTAATGCGTTCAACGCATGGGCTCACGCCGACAGAGTCTGGTCAGAGATTTTACGAGCACGCAAAACATGCGATCGATTCTGCTGAAGAGGCGGTAGTGGCGGCGAGGGGTGCAGGGGCGGCACTTTCGGGACGCTTGCGTGTGAGCGCCGCGGTTACGTTTGCCCGTCTTCATCTAATGCCACACCTTCCGGCTTTTCTTGACGCGCATCCCCTCCTCGACGTGGACCTCTTGTTAGACGATCGCAACGTTGACCTCATCGAAGCGGGTATCGACGTTGCGTTGCGAATGGGCAAGCTTGCTGACTCATCGTTGACGGCAAGGCGCATTGGCAAGGGGCGGCGCCTTGTCTTAGGAACTCCCGCCTATTTCCACAAGGCTGGGGTGCCGACTTCGCCGATGGACCTGGTCACGCATCAGGCTATTATCTACGATCAACGAGGCGGCGGGGAGGCGTGGACCTTCCGGCAAGGCGCTGCTGAGGCTTCGATTACGATACGCGGTCGAGTCCGATCGACCGCGGCTGAAGGGATCCGGGAAGCGGTTCTTTCCGATCTAGGTTTCGCCATCACAACCGAATGGATGTTTGCGCGCGAGCTTGACTCTGGCGAGGTTTCGGAGGTGCTTGAAGAGTGGTCGTTGCCTCCGATTGATCTTTGGGCGGTATTCCCTACAGGGAGGCAGGTGAGTGCGAAGGCTAGGACGTTCGCTTCTTTTATGGAGTCACGCATGTTCAAAGGAGATGAGATTGATTGCGCAGCGCTCGCAGATGCGTGAATCTGGCCGATCCTCGGTGGCAGGTTAACCCGATGGCTGATAGTGAGTGTATGGAAATCGTCGGTGCTTTCATCGCATGTCTCCTGTCGCTCCCTTCGCGTCGGGCTCGAAAATGGATTTGTTCAACACATGGTTACGGCGGGTCCACGCCTCGTCGGATCTCGCGGTGGGTATTGGCGGTTTGAACGTTGACCCATACAGGCCGATTGGCGATACCGCTCGGCTGCGTCGTCTGTATGTCGCGAATGACTTTCGACGTCAGGGCGTAGGCGAGGCCCTAGTCGGGGCGCTTCTCAAAGAAGCGCCCCGAACGTTTCGTGTGGTTCGGCTTTCGACGGATACGGAAGCCGCTGCTGCCTTCTATGCGCGACTCGGCTTTAGCGCAATCGAAGATGAGACCGCGACCCACGTAAAAATATTGTGATGAGCGCCTGCTTCGAAGAAGCGGGCGCGGCGACTCGGGGATGACCTCGGGAAGACGACGACAGGCAGGGGCCGGCCACTTTGAGACATTCGACACGGTCGCCTTGATCGTCGACAATCGCGGTTTCGCCATCGAGGAAATCGCGGTTATGGAGTCCTGGGGGCCAACCGCCGAATCGTAGAGGATCGGCGATCCACGGCGTTTCGTCCTCGGGCGCAATTCGTGCCGGAGAAAATGGACCAAAGAAAAGGTTAACGTGATGGTTATTTTGTTTCAGAGGCAGCTACACGCGGTGGCGCAAAAACGAGTCAGTGCTTGCATTTTGATTGCTATCGTCTCACTTGTCAGTGCTGTGCACGCGGAAACAACCAATTCAGGCATAACGGTGGCTTCGAATACGGATGCAGTGGATACCAATACGCTGGTCCAGATGGGCAAGGATTATGCATCTCGGTACCCGCGAGAATATACCCGAGCCGTGGTCATGTTTCGGCAGGCAGCTGAACGGGGAAATGTCCGGGGTGAATTTTTACTAGGCCAAAGTTATGCTGACGGTTTGGGAGTTGAGAAAGATACCGCTCAAGCCGAATTCTGGTATAGAAAAGCTGCGGAGCAAGGAAACATCGATGCACGCAGGACTCTCATGAATATGTTCTACTCCGGTCAGATCAATCCTGTCGATGTCAACGGGGCTGGCCCATGGTGGCGGGAATTGGTCCAGCAAGCCACACAAGAAAAGCAAGAGTTCGAGCATACGCTTGACGCTGCAAACCAAGGCAAGACGGATGCCATGGTGCAACTTGGCTTCGATTATTTAATGGGTGTAGGAGTCACCAAAAACTTTACTCTCGCGAAAGCTGAATTTGAGCAGGCGGCGCAACGAGATCGAACCGATGCGCAGTGTTTTTTTGATATCGTTTCGGCAAAAAAAGTTGAGCAAAGCACAACTGTTCAGCAGTGCTTGGACGCAGCCACACAAGGCTCAGCCGTCTCTCAACTCGCCGTTTCTTATATGTACCGCACCGCAGGTTTCGGAGTTCCTCGCGACCTCAATCAAATGGTCCATTGGGAAAGTAATGCTGCCGAACAAGGATTGGTTGATGCGCAAATCTATCTAGCTGGTGACTATGAAACTGGTAACGGAATTACTAAAAATGAGGAACTGGCGGACGTCTGGTATAAGAAAGCCGCTGAACAAGGAAGTTTCGTAGCTATGGGTGCACTTTCCACCCAGGCTTGGGAGGCTCATAATCCGCTATTTGCGCATTTTCAATTCAAAGATCCGCTTAATAATCCAGAACTCCAAAAAAAGTACCAAAATTTATTAATCGAGCACAAGGGCGGCATTGTAGCGCGAGACTTGATGTCTAATTTGTTTGCGCCATCTATGCCGCGTAACTGGGGATTACCGTAGTCCAGCAACAATCGCCTATAGTGGGTTGTAACTAGTGGCATGCATCCATCACCTGACGAAGGATTTCCAGCAAATTTTTCATTTAAGTCCGCATCGATGTTATCTGCAATCTCGCACGCGCCAATGTCCGCTTTCGAAAATTTCGAACGGCTCATGTCGACAAGCGACCTTCACTCCCTGCAACGCTACGAAGAGCAAAAAAAATGGAGCCCCGGAAAAACCGGTGGCTCCGTCTTGCGGACAAACACGAAACGTGACCACGGCGTTACCCGTGAGTCACGGCTTCGTACCAGTAGTTAATGGTTGTATTGCCAGGTGCTCGTGTAGAACTCCCCATCGGCCGCCCAGCCTAACTGCACATTGCGCGCGGCTTCAGCGCTCAGTGCCTCGCTGGCGACGCTGTACGGCGACGGGTTGAACGTCTCAGAATACGACGTGCTGGTTACCGTGGGGGTGTTCCAGCTCGTGTTCAGAGCAGCTTCTTCAGGACCGTTGGCGGTTGCGGCCGTGACGATGCCAACCGACGCCCAGAAGTTCGGGTACGCGTTGCTCGTTGTGGGAACGGTCCAGTCCAGATTCAGCGCCGATATTGCAGCAGTCGTCTGTGAACCGCCCGCAGAGAGGAAGCCGCTCACCACGTCACTACCGAGCGTCGGCCACGGAACCGTTGCGCCGGCCGCCGCCGCGATGTTGGGTGCAACATTGATTACCGACTGTGGCTGCCCGATCTGCGTGCCATTCATCGAGTACAGCGTCACCGTATATTCGCCGAACACCTTGATGGCTGACACGTTAGCTTGCTGCAAAGCATAGTCCGCCGTGGTCGGCGAGAACGTGCTGCTGCCGGACAGCGATGTCCAGTCCCACTTGTACTGGGTGGTCGTGCTGTTCGACTGCGCGCAGGCCCCACACCCGGTCCACGGTGCAGTGAGCGCCGTCGACGGGATCGTCAGGCTTGCCGGAACAAAGGCCGTATTGAGCAGATAGAGCCCGCTCGCCGGCAGCCCCGGTCCCTGCACCAGGGCCGACCCGACTCTGGTCGACGTGCCGCTGACCGTGACGTTTGCCGGGATCTGGATATTCAGCCCCGACTCGTATCGCCCGTTGCCTGCATCAGCGCTATCCGTGAACTGTATACGACCCAGGAACGACCCGATAGCGACGTTGTACTGCTGCTGATTGCCGATGATGTTCCAGCCACCGTTGGGCAACTGCTGCACGATGTCGCTCGCAAAGTCCGGCGTCCCGTTCGGATCGGTCACCAGGAAATAGACGAGTGCCGCAGGATTGCTGATGGCGGGTAGCGTACCTGCTGGCAGGAACGCGACGGTTTTCACGCCTTGCAGCGTCGTACCCTTCGTGAGGAGCGTGTGGCGCACTGCGAAACCCGCGACGCCCGTCCCCTGACCATTGTTCAGGTAACTCGCGTCGATCGCCGACGTACAGGCGGTGTCGCTCGTGTCGGTCGCGCCTCCCTGTACGTCGGACATGCACTGGCCGAGTTCAGCAACCAGATTCGCGAGGTAGTTCGCTGGCTGGGACGGCGCCGCGAGCGCGGTCGAAATGGTCGTGGAGGAATTGAGCTGAATGGCGGTATCGGGATCGGCAAGGCTCGTGATCTGCATTCCGCTACCGGACGCCGAAGGCGTGACCGCTACCGAATCGATTACGCCATCTGCCCCGGTCTGGTTCGGGGTAAATGCGCCGCCAATCGGATCGAACGCCTTGGCCGACAGGCCGTTCGCCGCAAGGACCGGCGCAAGTGCCGTGTCGAGGGTCGTGACTGCCGTGGCAACGGCCGAGGGTGTGACGGCCGAAAGACCGCCGCTCTGCGTTAGGGTGAGCGGGTTACCGCTCGCCGTCAGCAGCGCCGCGACCGCGGTCGTCAGTGGCGTGACGTTCGCCGTGACCGGGGCGCCGCTACTGGTTGTAGTACTCGCGACGACCGAATAGAGGGTGCCGGTCGCGCCAGACGGGTCAGTCGCGGTAATCACGAACGGTGCAGTCATGCCGGTAATCGAGACGCTGTAGGTACCGTTACTCCCGGAAGTGGCCGTGACTGCCTTGCCGGTAGCGTCCGTCACGGCGACGGGCGCGCCGACCAGTGCGTTACCGATCGCGACCGTCCCACCCAGAGAACTGGCGGAAGATGACGCCGTCGATCCAGGTGCGGAACTGCCCGACGAGTCACCACCCGACGAGCCGCCACCACATGCCGTGAGCACGGCGGTCGCGGCAACACACAGCGCAAGCTGCGCGATCCCCGATGCGCGTTTTTTCTTCATTTCGTTTTTCCTGTTGAAGTAATGGGCTCCGAAGGGAACCCGGATGAGCACCCGCCGCCGAACACGCGGCGGCCGATAGGGGTGAATGACTGGTTACCGGGCGGCCTGCCAGCCGTTGTCGGTCCTGGCCATCGAGATCGTCTCGGTATAGGACTTCTCCACGCCGCCTCTGACCATGTCCTTGATGTCCTGGTCGCTCGCGAAGAAATTCGTCCAGAACGAGCGCGGCAGATTGGAGCACTTGTCCGGCAGGCTGTTGAGGAAACTCCGGGCGTCGAGCGTCTGGCTCAACTGCTGCTTCAGATCGTCCTGGCGGTCCTTGTACCTGTCTTCGACCTCTTTCATGGCGGCGGCAGATTCATCCGTGCCGGAGGTGTATTTCGCCGATGCAGCGTTGAGATCCTGCTCTTCCTGCTGGTTCAGGGCCGCCTGCTGCTTCATCAGCGTCCCCCATTGCTTCATGCTGTCCCGTTCGTCGTCGGACGGCTTGAACCTGAGCGTGTAAGCAACATCGACCCGGTAGCTGTTCGGGTCATCGCCGGGAATGCCGTTGCTCTTTTTGAAGTCCTCCAGTGAGAGGTATGGGCAGCCGTCGAGCTGCGACTGGATAACGGCCTTGGCGTCGGATGCGCTCGGCGCAGAATGGCCGCAGGCGGCCAGTGCGGTGAGCATGGAGACGCACAGCGCGAGGTGAGCCAGCTTTTTGTATCGAGGGTGGGTCATGACGTTCTCTTTTGGAAAACGGGGAGATCATTGAGCTCGTCCCGCGTTTCTGGATTGATTGGATTGTCGTGTTTACTCTACAAATCAGCGCGTAGTTTGGCCTGAGCCGGATAGTCCACGAACAGGTATATCGGCCGGGAATGCTAAAACTGAAGAGTAAACACGACATGAATTGAAGTGTTTACAACGTCGAGATTCAGTCGACGGGCGGGCATCCTGCAAGCCATGACTGCCAAGCGCTCAACTTCGCCACCTGCCCGGCCCGCGCCGATCTCGATTGCCCTTGGCAAGCGGATCAAGGAGTGCCGGCACGAGGCCGGGAAATCGCAGGAGACGCTGGCGTTCGAGGCGCACGTCGACCGTACCTACATCTCGGCGATCGAACGCGGTATCGCCAACCCGTCCGTCGAAACGCTCGCGAATATCTGCTATTCGCTGAACGTGACGCTTTCCGGGCTGTTCGAGCCGTTAGCGGGTGTGTCACTGAAGCCCACCGGGACACGCCGCACTAACGCGGCGACTCCGCCCGAGATCAAGCGAAGCCGGTTGCGGTAGCTAGGACCAGGCTTTCAGCAGGCGGATAGACACGGCGCCATCGATGGCCACCCGATGCATTGCCGTGGCAGTGACATACGAGGTGCGCCTCGCGTTGCCGAATTCCAGCCGCGCGTTGCACGCGGCTAGCCCTGGTTCCACGCCGGCTGGATCGACCAGCAGCAGTGCGTTCGGCAAGAAGGTCCGCTGGCGCCGCAGTCCCTCGACGCCGATTGCAAGCGAGGTTCGTCGCTGCAACGGGTGACGGCTTCGCCAGCCAACGATGACCGGTGCGCCGCTCACCATCTCCTGTTCGCAGAAACGCAGGACGTTTGCCGGGGTGCCGTGCGCCCTGACCGGTCGCACGCCCGCGTTCAGTTCCCAGATGAAGCTGGCGAGCTCCGAAAGCGTCAGGCCATGCAGATAATGTGGCCATGCCCGATCCCAGAAGCTTGCTTCAGGTCCGCCAGAATGCCCCCTGATATCCACCGGGTCGGATAGCTTGCCGAGCATCGCGAGGGCCATTGCGACGCAGTGCAAGCTACTGCCACTGTCCCAGTCGCCCTGCCGGCTGAACAGGGCCGCTCCCGAACTCGCCAACGCTAGCTGCTGGCCTGGGCGCAAGGCCGGGTGCAGTTTCTGGATCAGCGCGCTCATCGGTAACGTACCGGAGGTGGGACGGGATGCTGGTGCCATATGGGTGACTGGCGGGGCTGGCTTTGTCGGGATGCGGGAGGGACCAGGACGTCATCGACCAGCCGGATCGTGGTATGCGAGCGATCCCATTCGGTGACAACCAGAAGCCTGGCGCCGTCAGGCAGACAGTAGAGCGACAGCAGGCGCAGGCCGGTTGCGATGGAGACGTCGTTCTGCTGGCAGTCTTCGTCAGATAAGCTGCCCCAGTCGCCCACAATGTGCCGCAGCACGACGCTGATGACCGGAATGCCGTTGGAGCGCAGCGCGGATAGTGCCGAAGCGGTGATGCGCAGCCGGCCGGGATGGAACAGCGGTTTGAGTCGGGTAGGTTGATGCATTTCCGCTCCTGAGGATGGGTGAGCACGCCCCTCCGGAACGGGCCGGATGCGTGCGGGAAATGAAAGAAGACCGGCGGCGCGCCGGTCATGAACAGGTGAAGTTACGACTTGCGGGCAGTCGATTTCGGTGTAACGCCTGCGCTGAACTGCGCGAGCACCAGTTCCGAATGCGATCGGAGTGCCGGCAGGATCTTTGCGGCTCCGGGCATCGAGGCGAGGGCGCGCATCAGCTCGCGCTTGCGGTGTTGCTCGAATGCCCATGCAGCGGCGAAGCTGATCGCGGTGATACCAGCGACGACGCTGAGTCCCTTTAGTACGGGACGTGGGCGCGGCGGGAGGTGGATGAATTTCGTTTCGTGCATGGATTGCTCCAGATAAAGGACGAACGCGGGCCTCCGGA